>CASEMN010000005.1 GCA_949289045.1 uncultured Oscillospiraceae bacterium | reverse complement strand
TGTATATTCTTTTCGCATTTTTTCACCGCCTTTTCTTCATTATACAACAAAAGATAGGAGACACGTTTTTTTGTGTCTCCTATCTTTATACCACTTCACGAAAGCGGCCGGCTCTTTTTAACATTAAAAACAAAAATTGTGGAAAACTCAAAATGTGATATTATATAATAACTTTTAAGCTGTAAAAATTTTTCTTTTATCTGTAACGTTTCGGCCGTTTCCGGCATTAATAGACAAATAAACTGAAAGGAGATAACTCGATGCTGTCAATGGAAGAAATCTACCGCGAACATTCGCAGACGGTCTATGGCTATCTTCTTTCCCTTACCCGAAATGCAGACACCGCTGAGGAGCTGACTCAGGAAACCTTTTATCAGGCGGTAAAATCGGCAAAGAAATTTGACGGAAGCTGCAAAATTACCACATGGCTTTGCGCAATAGCAAAAAATGTATTTTTAAGCTATTCCCGTAAACATCCTTCTGCCGATATTCTTGAAGAACATACCGCTTCTTCCCCATCGCCGGAAAATGAAATTTTTTCAAACATGGGTCAGCTGGAATTGATGAAAAGGATGCATTCGCTAAACAACGAAATGCGCGAGGTCATGTACCTTAGACTCCTTGGAGGACTGTCATTCCGTGAGATAGGCGACATAATGTCGCAGACGGAAAACTGGGCAAGGGTCAACTACTATCGAGGCAAAGAAAAAATCAAAAAGGAGCTGGAAGCAGATGAGTACAAAGCTTAACTGTGATATTGTACGGGATTTGCTCCCATCGTATGTCGATGGTCTTACAAGCAAAACTACCAATGAAGCCGTAAACGAACATTTAAAGGAATGTACCGAATGCACCGAAGTCTTACAGCGAATGAAAGAACCGGAAAAAACCGGAAGCGAACCTAAGACGGAGGTAAACTATCTTAAAAAAATCCGCCGCCGCTCCCTGCAAAAGGGATTTATAGTATGCGCTGTAATAATCATTCTTGTTTTGGCTGCGGCAACGTTCAGAATCCTGTATATAGGAGAAAAAGCGTATACTGAAGACTTTTACAGTGATTTATCAGTCACAGACAACACCGTAAAAATAAGCGGTGATTTCGGAATAAGCGGAAGCGGAGCTGCCAGAGTTGCGTTTTCCGAAAATGACGGCGTAGTTGATATAACCGTCTATTCGGCGCCTAAATGTTTTATTAACAGCATGACTTTCGACAGTGAATACAAGACTAAAGGCAACATAAAAGAAGTACGTGTAAACGGTCTTATCCGTTGGGAAAACAACACTTTAATAAGCGAACCAGCAGCAGAGCTTTACTCGCTAAAAAATCCGTATGTGGGTGATATTGTTGCAGATACCAAAATAGCCGGCGCTTTAGGTGTCCCAAACCACTTTGGAGGATATTCAAGCCAACTCCATACTGCCGCAGAGCCTTACGGCTGGATGCTGATTCTTGATGATGCTTCTTCTTCATACAATGAAGAAGAAGTTCAGAAAATCATGCTGCGTGATTCCTGCGTTCTGATTGCTTTAATCGAAAATCTTGACTATGTAACATGGGAATACACAGCGGAGGGAGAACACAAGGAATACACCGTAACAGCAGAACACGCCTCTAATTTTACAGGCAAAAATATAAAGGATTTTTCTTCATCTGCCTCAGAGGTGCAAAATCTCTTGAATAAACTCAATATGAATAAATACGGCAAAAAAATGGCTTTCCTCACAGAAGAGGTATTTTTCATGAACATTGAAAACAACACCGATATAAATATCAAAAACATTGCAATAGACTATTACCTTGACGGTGAGCCTCTTGCCACTCAGGCTGCCCAAAACGCAAACGGCTGGGAAGTTGCAAAGGATTCTTCTCTTGAATTTAGATTTACTCCAGCAGATTTTCCCTTTAAGACCCAGGGATATAAACTTCAGCAGTTCTCTTTCGATTTAAGAGTCACCGACACTGAGGGAAAAGAATATACGATATGTGAGGGTAAAAAATTCCCCGTACAGTACGGACTGAGCTATCGTTTTTCTCTTACTGGAGACAGCGAAGCGGGCTTTACCCTTACGGAAAAATAAACTTGGTTCGTAAATTCATAACATCTCAAAAAAGAACAGCGCCGAAGAAGCCAAATCTTCTCCGATGCTGTTTTTGCTTTATTTATGTGTAAACTATTCATCAGTACCAGCACTGAGGCGTCTTTTCAAGAATGTTCTTTCTCTCTTTCCAGTCGGGCATTATGGACGCAACAAGATTATGAAACTGCTTTGAATGGTCTGGATGAATAAAGTGGCACATTTCATGTACTATTACATATTCTATGCATTCTCTGGGAGCTGCCAAAAGACGTTTATTCAGGGTAATTATGCCTTTTCTGTATGCACAGGAACCCCATCTGCTTTCCATTTTTCTTATGCGCAGCTCCGGCTTATCTATCCCCATTTTACTGAAAATCGGATATATTTCATCGAGGATTTTCTCAAAATTCAAAGTGCACTGCTCATTCCAGAACTTTTCCATAAGCCTTTTCTTTTTTTCTATATCATCTGTATCCTTTAAGGTAAGGTAAATATATCCCCCGTCGGCTTCCACCGCCGGTTTTCCCGGTAAAACCTTTAAGTACAGACGCATACCCATTATATAAACACTGTCGCCGTCCTCATACTTTCTTGAGCTTTCGGAAAACTCCGCCCTTTGGGAAAACTTCTCAAGGGCTGAAAGGATAAATTCACCTTTACTCAAAACAAATTCGTCGATTCTTTTTGCAGGTACAAATGAGGCCGCCGAAACCTTTACTGTGCCATCTCTTTTAATGCGGAGATTTATATTTTTAACTTTCTTACGCTCTAAAATATACTGTATTTCAGCTGAACCGAAATTAACAGTGCGTACTGACTCTTTTACCATATTTTATAAATCCTCCGAATTTATTCTCCGAAAAAGCAAAAGAAAATTACTGGTGATAGTAGCTGAAGAAATCGGCTATTTTCTCTACGGATTCCTTTAATACTTCAATTCTCGGCAGATATACCACTCGGAAATGGTCCGGTTTCTCCCAGTTAAAGCCGCCGCCGTGTATAAGAAGAATCTTTTTATCACGAAGCAGATCGAGAGCAAATTTTTCATCGTCGGTGATATTGAACTTTTTAATATCAATTTTGGGGAAAATGTAAAAAGCAGCCTTGGGCTTTACTGCGGTTATACCCGGTATATCAGTAAGGGCTTTATAAATAAACTCCCTCTGCTCATATACTCTGCCTCCTGGCAGAATATAGCTTTCAACACTCTGATGTCCACCTAAAGCAGTCTGAACTATGGACTGTGCCGGAACATTGGAACAAAGACGCATATTTGAAAGCATTCTCAGGCCCTCAATATAGTCCCTTGCGACATTTTTGTTACCGCTTAAAATCATCCAGCCTATTCTGAATCCCGCAATCATGTGTGATTTTGAAAGTCCGCTATAGGTTACGCAGAACAAATCATGGGCAAGAGATGCAATTGAAATATGCTGTTCTCCGTCCATAACAAGTCTGTCATATATTTCATCGGAGAAAATTATAAGCTGATGCTCTCTTGCAATATCTACGATCTGCTGTAACACCTCTTTGGGATACAAAGCTCCGGTGGGGTTATTGGGATTTATAATTACAATAGCCTTTGTCCTATTTGTAATCTTTCTTTTAATGTCATCCATATCCGGATACCAGTCCGACTGCTCGTCACAGATGTAGTGAACAGCTTTACCTCCTGCAAGAGTGGCGCAGGCAGTCCAAAGAGGATAGTCCGGAGAAGGAATCAAAATCTCATCGCCGTCGTCAAGGAGCGCTGACATACTCAGATTAATAAGCTCGCTGACGCCGTTGCCTGTATAGATATCCTCCATGGAAACATTAGGGATCTTTTTAAGCTGGGCATACTGCATAATGGCTTTTCTTGCAGAAAAAAGTCCCTGAGCAGGAGAATATCCCTCGCACTCAGTAAGCTGACGGCGCATATCGTAAATAACCTCATCAGGAGTATGGAAACCAAAGGGAGCAGGATTTCCGATATTAAGCTTTAAAATTCTTGTTCCCGCTTCCTCCATTCTTGCGGCTTCATCTACAACAGGACCTCTTACATCATATAAAACATTGTCAAGCTTTGATGATTTTTTAAAAGTACGCATGGTATTTGCCTCCAAAAGTTCAGTTTTATTAAATTCAGGTTCAATTTCTCTTTGCTGTGTTTCAGTTTCAGCACCTTTGAGCCACTCTTCTTCCACGTTAAGCTCACTGGCCAAAAAGTGAAGAATGTCACTGCGGGGAACGGTTTTTCCGCTCACATACTGGCTAATATGGCTTTTGCCAAGCTTGACGCCCTGCAAAGCGGCGGCATTTATTAAATCAACCTGCTTTTTTCCCTGTTTTTCCATAGCAGCTTTAAGTCTTTCTGCAAAACTCTCTTTTGACATCTTTCTTCCTCCAAAAGTTCAGTTTTCAGTTAAAGTTCAATTTGTGAGTAAAATTATATCACTTTTAAACATAAAGTTCAATTTAAACTTTAAGAGTTCAAAATGTAACTTTTGGTTCAATTTGAATGAAATGTATTATGGGTATTGAATGTGAATACCGTTCATTTGAGTCTGATTTTAAATTAAACTTGCTTTAAGTATCGTAAAAATTATATAATACACATAAAATAAGTTTACTGATAAATTCTACTATGCTATTTTGGAATCAGACCGGCATAAATAACGAGTGGATTGAAAATAAAGTAAAAAAATCATTATATAAATTCAAGGAGGTTGTATAATTGAACGAGAACAAATTTGATGGAATGGGAAATATTTACGCTAAGTTTCGTCCAAATTATCCTAAAGATTTTATTGACTTCCTTTTCACAGACCTTAATTTACCGAAAAACTGTGTTTTTGCAGACGTTGGAGCAGGAACAGGTATTTTGACAAAACAGCTGCTCGAAAAAGACGCCACAGTTTATGCAGTGGAACCAAATGACGATATGCGGAAAGTGGCTGAAAATAACTTAAAAGTATTTTCAAAATTTATACCTGTAAAGGGTACAGCCGAAAACACTGCACTTTCCGATAACAGTATTGATATCATAACTGTTGCACAGGCTTTTCACTGGTTCGACAGACAAAAATTTAAAAAGGAATGTCAAAGAATATTAAAGCCTTCCGGTAAAGTTATTTTAATTTGGAATTCCCGCGACAGCAAAAGCGAGCTGATTATAGAAAACGATTCAATAAATCGCAAATATTGCTCCAATTTCAAAGGCTTTTCAGGCGGTATGAAAGATGCGGCCTCAGAAGACGATTTTTCAGATTTTTTCAGCGGCGAATACACCGTTAAAACATTCCAAAATCCGTTAACGTATTCAAAAAAGAACTTTGTCGGACGCAATCTTTCCGCATCATACGCTTTAAAGGAAAATGATGTAAATTACACCTATTATGTTAATGAACTGGAAAAATTGTTTGATAAATACAGTAAAGACGGTGTTTTAACAATGCCCAATTTTACAATGTGCTATTTCGGCACAGTTTAAATCCAATAGTTAAAATAGAACAAATTAAAAAGGCGTTGCCAGCTTTCAACAGTCGGCAGCGCCTTTTTGCTTTAAAATATTGTGTTTCGCTTCTTTTCCCTTGTAAATTTAAATCAAATTGAAAATTTACTCTATATCTATATACAGGGGCGTTTTAAGCTGATTTGCAGGACAACTTAAATCCTTATACCTGAAATTGCCCTTTGCACCTTTCGGATATTCCAAATCAAATTTTATTTTTCCGTTCTCCCGAATCCATGAAACGGATACCTTGCCAAATACGCTGTCAAAGGCTGCTGACGCACTATTCATATCCGCCGGGAAATGTGGTTCAATATTGACAGCATCTGCACAGACCTTTATGCCACAAATTTCCTCCATAAAAAAAGCACTGATATTTCCCCAGAAATGATGATTGTGTGACGCCAGACCGTCGTCGTATTCCGCAAAAGACTCACACAGCGCCGTATCCCCTGCAAGTAACCACTGATTATAGGAGGGCGGAGTCGGATTTGTTAGTATTTTCATGGCCGTATCCACTTCGCCGTTTTCCGCAAGAACATGAAACAGAACTCTGCCGCCAAGCACTCCCGTACCTATATGATACCCGTCAAGCTCAATGACCCTGAGCAGAGCTTCGAAGGCTCTTTTCTTTTCACTTTCCTCAATAATCGAATAGTAAATACCCATAGCCTGAGAGGTCTGTGAGCCGCCCTCAAAAATACAGGTTTCCTTATTAAATAGATGCTCTCTGATTTTTCCCCTGATGTCCTTGGCAAAATCAGCGCAAAAGCTTGCGTTTTCTGTTTCCCCAATAGCATCGAACATTTTAGCTGATTTATCTGCAATATCAAAGGACATGATACTGTCAGTAAGAACCAGCGGAGCTTTTCTGGGATTATCCGGAGCACACCAATCCCCCAGACCTATTTCCATTAATCCCTTATCATTTTTTCTTGTCTCAAGATAACGAATATATTTGATGATGCTCTCCTTGCAGATTTCAAAAGCCGAAAGGTCGTTTCTCTTCTGCCATATCTGATAGGGAAGCTCTACTAATACCCAGTCCCATGCAGGACCGTTGCCCCACTCAAATCCCCAGCCCCATGTGGGCACGATTCCGGGAAGGGCACCTCGGCTGTCCTGAGCTTTGCAGATGCTGATAAGCCATTGCTTATAGTTTTCCGTGGGTTCAAAGTACAGCAGCGTATGGGATGCAGAAAGAGCGGCATCAGCTGTCCATCCGTTTTTCTCCCTGTGGGGACAGTCAGTGGGGAAATGATGAAAGTTTGAAAGAGTTGAATTCAGCGACATTTTGTGCAGCCTATTGACCGTATCGTTATCGCAGATAAATTCTCCCTTTTTGCCTAAATCTGTATTGAAAACTAAAAAAGTCAGCAGTTCTTTTGTCGCCTGTTCCTCCTTTATACCCTCAACCTTAACATAACGGAATCCATGATAGGTAAAGGTAGGCGTCCATTCATTAAAACCTTCCCGGCATATATAGGTATCTCTTTGATAATATTTCTTCTTCGAGTGGTTAAAGGTAGTTGTACCTACAAAAAACTTTCCGTTTTTCAGTATTTCGCAGTAGGTAAGTTTGATTTTCTGTCCCTTTCGGCCGTTGACCCTCAACCTGCATAAGCCGGAAGTATTGACTCCGAAATCGTAGATATACGCCTTACCCTCTTTAAATATTTTAACAGGTTTGAGCTCTTCTCTTACTGTAATGGGCTTTGCCACAGATAGATACCTTTCCCCTGCGGGTGTCCTTGTGATAACCGCATTTTTCCACGTTCTATCGTTTTTATTGGCATCATAGATCTCACCGAGCCGCAAATCATCAGACAAAATATTAGACTGTGAAACTAAAACCGTCTCGTCGGCTTCGATAATCTCCGTTTTCCCGTTTAAATAGGTAATTTTCACCGCAAAGGCAAGCTTCGGAGAAGAACGAAATTTTATCTTATCAAAATCCCAGATGAAGCCTCCGAATGCATTCTGCATACCGTTTCCCAGGATAAATTCAAAGCAGTTGTCATCCTTAACTAAATTGGTAATATCGTAATTATCATAATAAATAACTTGTTCGCTATTGGTGATATAGGGACAGAGTCTACCTTTGGTAATATTTTTTCCGTTGAGATACAGCTCATAGAAACCGAGGCCGCAAACCGTAATTTCCGCCTTTAGAACTTTATCGGACAGGGATATATTCTTCCTGAATATGGGTGCAGGAACTCGCTTTAAAAAGGTGCTGTATTTTTCTCCAGCCGATATGAATTTATCTGATAATACCATAACGTCACCTGCTTTACTTTTACTTATGGCAATATGTTAACATAATGAAACAATGGGTGCAATTACAATTTCAAGATTTTAAAATGTAATAAAATTAAGTTGACGAAATTTCAGAACACACTTCCGGCTAATTTTACTTAGTATGATAATTACGACACCATGATATAGGAATTAATAAAGGAATTAGCGCAAAATGGATAAATGAAGAAATCCATAATAACACTAATTCCAATAAAGATGATTTTAAAAAACAACCTATTAAAAAGCATATAATCTGAAGTTCGCTTTAGCTTAGATGTCGGAATTTGATAAATACACGTTTTCATTAGCTCTTAAACTGCCATCACATATATGTTTTGTATTTCCATTCGTCTGCTTTTATATGTAGTAAAATATGCTTAAATAAATCGCTCCAAAAATCAATTTTGCTTTTCACTGCGTTTGTAATTAACAAAAGCATCAATAAGTGAAAACAATATAAACACCACTGCAAAATACACGACAGCATATAAAAGATATTCTTTTCGCCAAACGTCATAGAGCTCCAAGTGTTCGGCCAGCCTCCACTCGGTTGTGTGACTGACAGAAGCAAGCAGCGCTGAAGGCAGGAGAAAAATGTTCCTTATTCCTGAAAGAAGATATCTGCTGCGTTCTTGTTTATGCTTTAAAATAAATACAAAGAAAAACACAACGCTCGCCACCATCAAAGCTATTCCAAACACATTTAGCGCTTCATAAAGAAAAGAGATAAATCCACCAGCTACTTTAAAATAAGGTGCTATCAAAAAGGCAAAAACCGCAAAAACAGTTAATGCAATCTGCACCAAAGTCAATTTATTACTGAAAACAGAAATTATATTTTTACTGTTATACGGGAAACAACCGTTTGCAATCCAGTTCATGTAAGGATTTCTGCATTTCAAATAAACAAGTATTATTATCATTACATCCACACTGAGAAATACAATAGAATATGAATATATCGGGATAACAAAACCCACAAAATTAAAACTGTTTAAAACAAATGGCAAAGAAATAAGCAATACCGAAAACACAGTGTAAAATGCCCAAAAAGAAAATGAGCCTAATACATTGTTAAAGCGTGTTATCTGTGCGGCATCAGCCATTTCAAATAATTCATTATCTGTTTTAATATCTTTTGCCCTACTTACGGCTACAATAGCAATTACCGCTGCACAAGCTTCAAATAATAGCAATATAGTAAAACCTATAATGTTGCGGTAAAACCCATAGGATATACCAAACATACAGATTAATCCGGCAAATGAAATCAATAAAGATACCCATATCATTGTTTTAAATCTTGACAGAGTGCTGTTAATAAGATTTTCTACCTGCTTCTTGAATTTTATATCTTTTTTTCCGTCAGCATCACTTTCTCTGTTTCGCTCTCCTTTGAGCAATTCATCGCAGGTCACTCCAAACATCTCCGCAAGAGCCGGAATAACAGACAAATCCGGAGCACATTCATCCCGTTCCCAACGACTTACTGCTTTGTTTGATACATTTAAGCGATCCGCTACATTCTGCTGCGTCATTCCATTTGCCTTTCTTAAAGCGGCAATAAATTGTCCTATTGAATTTTTCGCCATAGCAAAAGCCCCCTATCAAGTTTATTTCAACTTCATTCTACAAAAATGGTATTAATAACAACAGCCCGCATACCAAAAATCAGTCTCGCAAAGTGAGAAAATGCTATAAATATATTAATAGTATATTATAATTTACTAATTTTTCCTACTGCTTTAACTTACGAAAAAATGAAAAATTTCTCAATGATGGAACAATCTGCTATATATAAAAATAATGCTTTTCTTACCGTTCAAAACATAATTTTATTATTTAACCAGCAAAATTAAAAAATCCCGAAACCTCTTGAAAATACAAGGATTTCGGGATTTGTACATTATGATATTATTCCCACTCGTTGCCGAGAACCGCAACTTAACGCTTTTTGTTTATAAATTGTGTGTCGTAGTTTTCGTATTATTCTGATAATCCATATTATACTGCCTGTAGGACGAGAATTTATCAATATCTTATGAGGTGCGATAAAACCGATGGTTGCAAGGAAAGAATAAACGCAACCAGATTCCTTCTGTAAAATGTATTTATAGCACATACGTACAAGGCTTTTCTATTTTTTCATTTCGGCGCCATAATAACAAGTTTTTATATATTAAAGATAGCCTTTAACAAATTATAAATTTGCGCACATTCTTCTTTACTTGTTCCAGCAGCTGTTGCTGCAAGTTGACACCAATGTGCTAACCTATTCTCACTAATGGTGAGGTGCTGCCAATATTCTTTTAGAACCGCTTCATTGCTTGACAGTAAGGTTTCAACTATCAGCTCCTGGTATCTATCTATACGACCATAAACAGCTGGCACTCTTTCAAAAACACCTTTTGGTGTAACAATATCTACTCTTCCGCCCGCTGAAAATTGATCTCGAATATTAGTATTAATTATACCGCAATTAGTTGCCAACCACAAAGCATATCGTTGATATTTTTTCGTACTACTATGCCCTAATATTTCTGGAAACAACGCATATCCTTGTACTGTATAAAAATTCTTTTCTTCTGGAGATAACGCACTCCACAATTTAACCGTCGGTGGAGCAACTGTTTCCTCTACATCACTATCCGCCCACCAAAGGCTTTCACCAGGTTTAAGTTGTTGTTTGTAATAACGAGAAACAGGAACAACAGGATTATCCATTTTTCGCAACTCGTCATATGAAACCCCAATTTTATCAAAAATAGTTTCTCCAACACCAAGTTCCATATCGATTTGATAACGTGGATAGTGAGTTACCGATATTCCAGAAAGACATTCCTCGTATGGTCTGCTTTTAAAAGCAACGGGGGAACCTAGCTTTCCAAAAGTGAGAAAAATACGCTCGACATTTTGGTCACGGGTTGATTCCAATATACTACTTCCTATAGATTTCCAATGATTTTTATTCGTACTTTTAACTTCTACTCCATAAAATTTATTTGCAACTATGTCAGGAAATGTAGCACCTGAAACTAATTGTATTGTGCCTTCAAACGGGGTGTACATAGCACATCTTATAAGTGCATCGTACACATCCTCCTCCAACTTCGTTCCATTGCGACCTTTATAATAATCTTCTCTACCAATCGCTTCTTGATTAAGCATAGAGTCTGTTTTAATCATCAACTGTCTAAACTCATCTAAAGTTGGTTTATTATTTTCAGAAATTATCACTTCTTTCACCTCCAAAATATATATCCCAAAGAGTTTCTATACGCTTAGCAATGTGAAATCCTAAAAGAGGTGGAACTGCATTTCCGATAAGTTTATATGCTTGTGAAGCAGATACTGAAAGATTTTTATTGCTATTTTTAAAAACGAAATTATAACTATCAGGAAATGTTTGAATGCGTGCACATTCACGAATTGTCAAGCGTCTTTCTACTTTTCCATTTTGTAACTCATCAATATATTTTCCACCGTGTTCAGCACTCAAACGACGAAACTCTATATTACCGTGATGTTCCGACCTTATCGTAGGTCCTATACTATCCAATTTGATTTCTGTTTGTCCCTGACAATGCTTTCCCATATATTTCGCTTTAGAGTATTTTTGCTGAGATGTATCAATCGCTTTATCAGGTTCACATAATCCAACAAAAGCTTGTCGTAAAGTGACAGGTGGTAACAAATCTTTTCCAGTGACATTGTATTCATGCGTTACAGGTGGATATGGGTCATATTCCGAAGGGATTGTTGACATTGAAAGTGCTTCAAACGCATTTTTGCTTAGAGCGGATTTTTTAAAGCCAAAGAAAATCACTCTCTCCCTCGATTGAGGAACACCATAATCAGCAGCATGTAACACTCTCGCCGGAACAACAAGATACCCATTTTTTGAAATAGTACTAAAATCGTGCTCGATGATTTCTTTAACATCGCCAAGATTTACAAGACCTTTGACATTTTCTGCAATAAACATTTTAGGCTGTGTTATAGAAACTACTTCACGCATCCACATATACAGCTTTCCGCGACCTTCAATACTTGGCGTACTATCGTCAATGATTTTTTTACCATTATGACTTTTATCAGATTCAAACCCTAATCTTTTTCCTGCAATCGAAAAATCCTGACACGGAAAACCTCCTGTAACTACATCTATGTTTTTCGGAAATACAGGAATACCATTTTCTTTGTGTAATTTTACAAGGTCAACAATACTATCCAAACAATATGTTGAGTCACAAATTCCTTTTTTACCAAAATAATTTATCCACGCAGCTCTTGCATCCTCTCTTATATCATTAGCAAAAACCGTGTGAAATCTATTTTTAGGAAGTTTTACCCAGTTATCGTCAATAGGTGTTATATCCCAATTTGGATGTATTTTTTTATTGATAGAAACAGATAAGACCTCAAAGTCACCTTCTATTCCTAAATCCATTCCACCACATCCTGAAAACAGAGATAAAACATTTAGGTTTGATTTTCTAATTGCGTTTTTTGACAACTTTGTTTGGCGAGCTGGTTTAGAAGCTGTTGCTGGGATTAGCCATATACCGCTTTCTTTTACAGCACCTTCTATGCGTCCGTCATTGCATAAAATCTGAACTCGACGAGGAGTAATATTCCATTTTTTTGCTGCCGTTTGAACGCTAATAAGTTCGCACATATCTTTACCTCCACTATTATAACAGCAATATTGTATTCGTTTCTGCGAACTTTTGCAATAGTTTTGTCAAAATTAAGAATTAAAATTTTAAAAGTATAATTATTCTCAATATAAATATAAGTAAAATAAATAATTACTATATCTAAAATATATTTTTAAGTTTTAAACTTTTCTGTTATATTTTTTCTTTTTACAAGTTATTTTACCAGCTAACAAAAAATTTTCTACCTGCTTGCCGTACATCATAAGATTAGTGTAAAACTCCTTTTTACATACCTTATACAAAACTCTCTAACTAATAATTGCCTTTGCCCTCAACGGCATAGAGTTAATGAATGTGCCATATTTATATCTTGTGCATAAAATAAGAAGGACATTACCGACTGCAAAAGTCAGTAATGCCTTTTAATTTTAAGATATTGTGTTTTACCCGCAAGCCATTTAAAACTCAAAAATAATCTGAATTTTCAGCCTGCTATCATTTTGCTATCAAATTAACCTTAAAATTTATAAAAGTCAAATGAATAAAGGGTTATAAAATTTGCGGTATTATTCCCACTCGTTGCCGAGAACCGTAACTTAACGCTTTTTGTTTATAAATTGTGTGTCGTAGTTTTCGTATCATTCTGATAATCCATATTATACTGCCTATACGACGAGAATTTATCAATATCTTATGAGGTGCGATAAAACCGATGGTTGCAAAGAAAGAATAGTTGCAAGCGGTTGTGCTTTATTGTAGAGTATTATAGCATAAAAGGTTAAGCTTTTCAAAAAATTATACTTTTTTATTTTACTGCCATAAAGAAAAATCTACGGAACCCAAGAACAACATTGCCGTTATGCGTAATCGGATACAGTTCTTTTGAGCGTTCTATGATTTCTGCTTCAAATTCTGCACCCTTTTCTACTCCGAGATAGTCGAGATACGGGCGAAGACGCGTGCCTTTCACCCAATCCACAAGTGCCTTGTGGTCGGACATTGTGTGGTAATACTTGACCTCCCACATATCAAAGGCAGAAGAATATTTCGAAAGGATATTATAATATTCGGAAGGTGTCAGCGTCTCGTTTGGCTGAAGCTTAACGCCCGACAATTCCCATTTGGACTCATTTGCCACTTCACGGATCAGACGGAACAATGGCTCTTCACCATTCATTGGCACTTGCACAGCTAGAATACCGCCGTCATTTAATTTTTCCATAAGTGACGGAATGAGAGTATCGTGGTTGGGTATCCATTGTAGGCAAGCGTTAGAAAACAGCAGGTCGTATTTTCCGTCAAGCGACAAAGCATCGCAAAGGTCAAAATCAATGTCGGAATGCTCACTTTTAGCTTTTTCTATCATATTCGGGGAGTTATCTATACCGAGAATGTTGGCATCGGTGAAAATGTCCCGTAGCACCTTTGTGCTGTTACCGGGACCACATCCGATGTCAACTATAGTTTTTGGATTGTTTTTGATACGCATAGCCAAGTCAACGGCAGGCTGTGTGCGTTCGTTTTTAAATTTTAAGTATTGTGTAGAGTTCCAATCTGCCATATTTTTCACTCCAAAAAGGTATATTTAAATGTATATTTATATTTTATAATAACATAAAAATATGCATTTTTCAATCAATTTACTGAAAGCGACGATGTTAGAGAGCAAGCATACTCTTTGATACTAAAAAATTATGTGTTGTAAATAAGATATGTATTCACAACCTCTATCACTCTGCTGCGGATAATGTTCATCTTCTGCACCCACATCATTTGGTTTTCAGCCTTGAGCTTTTCCGTTACATTTTCTTTTTCCGCCAGTTGTTTTACCAGCCGGGAAAACATTTCCTCTGCCTGATTATCAATATCGGCAAGGTAATTGTTCAGCTTTCCGCTTGTTAGCAAGTTCATATAGAATACCTTATGATATTGTTTAAGATACCTTATGTGTCGCTGTCCCCACACGCCTACTGATTTCTGTTCTTCTTCGGGAAGTGAGAGGCAAGGGAGATAATAATCTCCCTGCAGCTCATACCACAAACCGTTCTGTTCATCATAAATTCTCTTTTCCATCGTGTGTTCCTACCTTTCAAAATCTTTATTTTTTGAGCGTTTATCACGCTGTTTAGACTGTTTTTCAGACTTTTGTAACGGTAAAAACACGGTCTTTCTTTTTCAGCCCGTACTGCATACTGAAAAATTCCTGCATTTCGGTACAGAGAAAATCAGGCATTTGCACAGTACGGTTGCTTTTCTTTGTTTTCGGTGAGGTGATTACATCCTGACCTTTGAGTCGCTGATAAGTCTTGCTGATTTTTACCGTTCCTTTTTCAAAATCAAAATCAGCAGGAGTAAGAGCAAGCAATTCACCCTCACGGATACCTGTCCAATAAAGCATTTGAAATGCATAGTAGGAAAGCGGTTTATCCATCATCACTTCGGAAAACTTTTGATACTCTTCCTTCGTCCAAAACAGCATTTCCTTTCGTTCCTCACTGCCCATATTTCCTGCTTTTGAGGAGGGATTGCTGCGCAAATCATAAAATCTGACTGCATAGTTAAAGATGGCTGAAAGCTGATTGTGCAATGTCTTGAGGTAGGACGATGAATAGGGCTTGTTTTCCTCGTTGCGGTAAGCAAGCATTTCATTTTGCCACGCTCTCACATCTTTGGTGGTAATCTCGTTGATTTTGCGGTCTTTAAAGTACGGCAGAATTTTCTGCTGAATAATATTCTCTTTGGTCTGCCAAGTGCTTTCCTTTAATCGTGGCTGCTGTTCTCTGCAATAAATTTCAACGAAGGCAGAAAAGGGCATATCCAAATCTCCTGAACTTTGCTGCTGAAATTTCTGTTCCCAATCCTGTGCTTCTCGTTTTGTGGCAAAGCCACGCTTGCACTTTGGTTTGCGCTCGCCTTTCCAGTCGGTATACTGCGTCATCACATACCAAGTGCCGTTGTCCTTATTCTTGTAAACGGGCATTAATCATCTCTCCTTTCTGCTCCGTAAATTCTTTCACTAAAATACTGTCGGCTGACACGCCCTGCAACTGTAATAAATCCCTTTGCACCCAGTTCGTCATTGAGCTGTCGGATAATCTTGTAGGCATAAGCCTTTGATACATCAAGTTCCTCTGCAACTTCATCTACTCGCATAAAAGTTTTATCTGCCATAAAATCGCCCCCTTTCAACTGGTTTATATTGTAATTCTTTATTTTGTGTCGGAATACTTTTCTGACCGCCTTCCGATTTGCCCGGGCGGGTACGCCATTACCGTGGTGTACGACGGTTATTCAACTTTCCAAAAAACTTAACGCTATTAGTTTAAGTGCGTATCTTTATTATACTAAGCAAATTCCGTAAAGTCAAGTGGTTTTCGAGAAAATGTTAAACTTTTTTGTTTTTGTAGTCTTGACATACACTAAGCGTATCTGTATAATGTATATTATCAATAGATCGTTAGGAGGAAACGCAATGGCAATCGGTGAAAGAATCCGTTTCTTTAGGAATTTAAGGGGTATGACTCAAAAATGGCTCGGTCAGGCTGTGGGCTTTCCGCAAAAAACTGCTGACATTCGTATGGCACAGTATGAATCAGGATCAAGAACGCCGAAAGAAGATTTAGTAAATGCTCTTGCAGGCGTACTTGAGGTTTCGCCTTTGGCGCTCAGAATTCCCGATATTGACAGTGAGCTTGGCTTTATACATACTCTTTTTGCTATTGAGGATTTGCACGGTGTAAGAGTGGAGAAGAATGAAAACGAAGTACATATCGTCTTTGACGGTAATAAACCGAATGTTGACCGCTCTGTTTTCCAAATGCTTGCCGCTTGGGCAGAACAGGCTGAAAAATACAGAAGCGGCGAGATTTCCAAAGAGCAATACGATGAGTGGCGCTATACTTATCCCGAAAAAGATACCACGCAGCATTGGGCGAAAGTTCCGTCACAGGAACTCAGCGATGCCCTTGTAGAAGCCTTTAAGGACAAACTGAAATAACCCTGCAAACGACAAAAACCCCGTACTGACTTTATTCCGTCAGTACGGGGTTTAATGTTAATATGGTGTTTTTTGTGAGCCTTCAGAAATTACTCTTTACCCACAAACCACTTGATACATCCGATAAAGGGGTTCAAGTGTAATCTTATCAAAATCTTATCAACGAGGGTTTTGGAATCCTGCAAACCCGCATTATTACTGGGTTTTCAGAGTTTTTCAATTTATTCCCACTCGCCGAGTTAAATCCACTTCTAAACTTTTTTGTATAGGGAATTTAATTCGTCGTGGTTTTATTTGATGCAGATTATCCTTATCCTAAGGTCTATTCGGACTTTTGCTATCAAAAATCTATCCGAGCCATCCTATCAGGGGTTTTGCTTGAGATGAGCGATTGGGTGGTTTAGGAGTATTATAACATATATGAGGGGAATTTTCCACTTGGAGAGAAACTTTTCCCGCGTGATTCAATAAAATTATAACACAATTGTCATAAGCATTCTCAAATTAAATAACTTTCTCAATTTCGTCTGACTTAAACCACCCGCAGGCTTGAACTTTTTCATAGGCCAAATCAACTTGATCCACATAAAGAACTATTGCCAAGCTATCAATTGCACGACTGCACGTTACATATAGCAACCTTCTAGTGCGATCAATAGTCGTTTCTTTGCCCTGTTGCTGATTTGTAAAGTCTCTATTCGACATTTCTGTAATCCCAAATAGCTTCTCATAGTTAAATGTCGTCCCCTGGGATTCATTATCATCAATGATTGTCATAACACGCTCAAATTGTAATCCTTTGACGCCTTGATGAGTATCAAATCCTTCATTCCCTGATACATATTCATAATATTTTATAAAATGTGAAAAAGGTACATTCATTGCTTTCTCTAATGCATCAATCTTTTCAAGTTGATCTTCTGTACACTCTTGTTCCTCTTCCTCTGTCTGTGTGATCAATATTTCAATGTCACTAGGCAACTCAAACAGTTTTTCCTTATGAACAATTCTCAATATTTCTATGCATGATGGGTCGTTTTCATTATTCCACAATTCCAGAAGTTTTCCTGTACTTTCATGTAATTGCTTTAATTTTACATCACTAAAGCTATGTCGCTTTGCGCTTTCACGCAACAAAGGTGAATACTGTTTAATGAGCTGCATAACTGCAAAGCGATTATTTTCTTTATGGGCTATAAATAAGGGAATAATAATTTTTGACAGCACCGAAACAATTGATAATGACCCATCTCCTACACCCTGCTTATACGAAGATACTTTGTATAGTGGCGCAAAAAAATCATCGAAGCCTAGACGTTTTGCTGCCATATGATGTTCAAGCGTTAAATACTTATTCTTGCTTGAATCCAGCCATTTATGGTCTCCAGTACATGTGCTCATTTTTTCTTGAATAGATTGTTCTGTCAATATACGATCAGCGTTCCGATCTACAATAAACAGCCGAACGATACCATCCGGCTTATCTTGGCGAGCAATTTGTTCAATTCCATCAATTGGGCGCCGAATATCATTGCATAAAGTTACAATTCTTTTTCGGCTTCTATGGTTCATCTTTTTACAGGGTTTAGCCCACTCAGTCGGTATGCAATCCTGTATCCTTTCTTTTCCATCAAGATATATGCGCTGCATAACATCGCCTAATAGTCCCAAGCAAAACTTGCCCCTGTGATTTTCCTCCAAGGTCAAAAAAGCGTCCATTAGCACCTTCTTGGTATCTTGACTCTCATCAATCAATAGAACGGGGAAACGATCCACCACAATATCCTGAAAAGTCTGTTTGGTGGTCAAAAAAGCAGCGCATATACGAAGCACTTCATCATGATCTAAAGAATTCTTTTCCGTATTTAATCCATCTGGGTTATAAATGAATTTTTTGATATCCTTTAGTTTCTCTCTCCGCTCGCGATACGCAGTAATTTTGTGTGCCCTATCCCGATAAGCCTGGCTATTTTTTCGACCAGTCGCTTGTTTCTGCTCATATTCTTCAATTCGCTGAGATAAATCTGTAAATAAAAAGTCTTTTATATCTTTCGTATATGGTTGAATAAGAGTCCAAGCGAAACTATGAAGAGTCGATATTTGAAACAAAGGATTATATTGCACTCTTCTTTTAATTTCATCACAAGCCGCATTTGTATATGTAATGACTGCAATATTTCTCCTTAGTTCCATAAATTGATGCCCGTATTTATCTAAAAAAAAGTTCAATGCATCAATAAGGCTCTTTGTCTTGCCACTGCCTGCTCCAGCGAAAAGAAAAAAACTCCTTGGATTATCTTGATCCAAACAATTTCTGATTATTTGATCAACAATATCATCGCGATGATCATCATCTACAACATTATTCGGTTGCATCCTTTACACCTCTCCTTCTGAGGCAAAATCTTCATCTTCCCGCTGAATCAGAGAATCTTCCAGCCACTGCAGTGCTTCTGCAATATATGAAGGAGGCGCAATTTTCTGAGGATCTTTGTTATACAACAATTGAAGAGCAAACTCTGCTTTATCAATACCTTTTTTTCTTCTGCCATCTTTATCTTTTACTCCATAAATCAGATCATATACACCTTTAGATATTTTAGCAGGGTCCTCGTCCTTAAAAATAGCTCTTAATTTCTTTATTGCGCCAAGGCCTTTCAAAGTTTTAAACATATAATAGTTTTCATACGCCAATGCATCTTCAAATGTAGTAGGAATCAATTCGTGTTCTGTGCCATCGGAAAACTTAATCTTGACTGGAATTTGGTATGCAACTCTAATGAAGGCATCTGGATTATTCGCATATTGGACTTGCTTTTCCTCAGGAGAAGCCTCCCACAGTTTATCGGCAGAACTTTGCATCGGCACCCAGTTAATGATGGTTTCATTAGTAGATATTTGCCCTTTGTTCCGTTGTGGCATAACACTCTTTTTATTTTGGGGATCTACAGTGTCAATATCTGTTATGATAAGACAGAATATCCCTAATGTTTCAATTAATTCACGCAATCTATGTGCATGCCGTCCATTAATCTCCAATATAGAAATATATGTCTGATTCAACTGTTCAAAGCAATGTTCAATAAAGTGAGGCAGCAGCATTCGCTCAGCAGCGCCTTCAACCATAATTACAGCATCTGCGAAAAACAAATCACAATGAGTAGTTTTTAAATAGCGTGTAACAAATTTTGCAGTATCAGTTTTTGATCCAAAAACAGTATTTAAGTTAATAACTACAGTCGTAGGGAGCTTCGAGGAATTCTTTGTCCTTCTAAAATACCTCAAATTTTCAAACTTACTTTCAAGCGCAATGTAACTTGAATGAGTTGTTACAAGCAACTGGGTAGTATACACCTTCTTGCTTCTCAACTTAGAATGGTTTCGCAAAATTTTATATGCGTTTTTAATGAACAGTTGCTGTACTTGTGTATGTAAATGAGCTTCCGGTTCTTCGATCAAAACCAAATGAATCGGAGGAATCACTTTGGTTTCTTGATCCCCATCATCTTGATTTCTCCTGTTTCCATTCACCCAAGAGTCTCGGAAGCTCATTAGCTTAAAGGACATAGAAATTAAATTTTGATAGCCTAAACCGTTATATTTTTCTGGCAACGTATACGGAATTTCTGTATCGGAAAAAAGAGGATATCGAACAGTTGTATTGTGTGAAAGAATATCACCCGCTTTAGTTTTTGCTTCAACGATAATGCTAGGATTATACCTTCCAGGATAACCAAACTGCGAAAGCTCTTTCATCGCCTTGTGAAACTTCTTTGAGATTTGCTGGTTAAAAACTTCACTCGCTCCCTGCAACTCTTTCAATGCTTTCAAATCCGATGCAGATGGTTCATGCTCTGGATCTAATTGCCTATCATAATACGACCTGAGCTGATCTGATAGCAAACTACTCTCCATCGGACTCTCATCCGCATCATCACTGTCGTCAAGACCACGCTGTGCAGATATAATATCTACTCTAACCAAATTCTTAAATGGATCAAATTCTAATGGAGCCGCACCAGTTGGTATAGTCTGCGGTCGTGCAATATCACCAATATCAACGTCTTGAATATTCTCAGGATTTAAAATATAGGCATTCATTGTAAACAACGCCTGCATTTTTGTACCTAAGAAGTCGCAGAAGTCATTGGGCCATAATTTTAAACCATCTTTTCCTTCATGAGCTTTTTTGAATGATTCTGCAAAATCGCCGTAGAGTTTTTCATAATCTTTCGGTTCATAAATTAAGCGAATCCCTATTTTACCTTCTGTCCAGTCTAAAGTCGGAATAATTTCTGCGACATATCTAAGTTCGTCCGACCGAACATCTAGCCAAACATCCATTGCTGGTAATAGCGGACGCCACTCTTCTTGTAAAATTGGATTATCTTCCTGCGGTTCTATAATACGGTGACCAATATTATTAATACCTATAAAATTGGTCATCGTAAAATCATTTAACACTAGTTGCCGCTTTTTCAAAAATTTCTTAAGAGCCGTCATCGCACTTGTTTTGCCACTATTGTTTGCACCTACAAAAACAGTTGATTCTGGCCCGAATTCAATTCTGCAAGATTGCAGTTTCCTAAAATTCTGAATTTCAACAAATGCAATTTTCACCTAATCAGCTCCTATCTTAAGATAAATTATATTATTATCCCCGCCCCAATCTCCTTCTTTGCATCTTTTTCCAAATGACTCTGCACTGAGAACAAATTTCCTGTTCAATGCCTAACAGTTTAATAAGAACTTCTCGATCCACCAAATCTAGTGCTTTTTCAATGTCATCATCATTTCGGACGACGTGATCTATTTCTTGCAGAAGTTCGCTTCTAAACACATGGTCAATGTATTGGATTTTAGGAATCAAGATATTACCCATTTCTCCCGGAAGAATTTCAAGAACCCCTCCACCGTAACTTCTACCACAGATTTCCGTAAATGCAAAAGAAACACTGTTGTAATATGCAAGAAGGACATTTTCAGGATCTACACCATCCTTGAATTTCATCCTGTGCATAGTATCCGTTGATACTGCACCACAACAGTTGAGGACAAATTTGGGATAAAGGTTATTTCGTCGCAGGAAAAAGGCATCTGGAACCCAAACAGAAGGAACGATATACCATCTATCACGAATCGAACATTTGTAGCCTACATGTTCACTCCTTGCTTCCCCTGCCATGATGTAATCCCTATACCCTTGGGGATAATCTTCGTATGGAGCATCAGGAAATCGGACTAACCGGGCCGGTTTACCCGCTGCTTTATTCAAATTCCAATCAGCTTCGGTAAAATAGATTCCATGTGCATGAGAACTCCGTCCGATTAGCGGGAGCGTTGCTTCTTCTAGATGATAATGATTTGCGACTTCTTCTGTAACAGAAAAATAGCCATTGTTTCCAGTAGTAATACCGACATTTATGAGCCCATATTCGGAAAATTTTGCAAAACGATTGTCAGCCCTTAACTTTTGGATTAACTTCATCTCATCGCCGTTGATGAAGTATTTTGTCCACTTTTCCTTGACGTGCTGCACTGGTTGAAAACCGTTCGAAGCCAAATCCAAAGCATCGAATCCGCTCAGGTCATTCATTTCGATAATTCGGATACCTTTTTCCGCATCTCCTTTTTCGCCTATAAAAACTACAACCTCTTGCTCAATATCAGGAAAAACAAGCTGTTCAAAGGTGATCAGAGTAATTTTGGCAAGGTGGTTTGCCAAATAAAGCCGGAGATCTTCTGCATAGGCAACTTGTAGAATTTCAGCAGGAATCACAAATGCGATTTTACCTCTTTTCGAAAGCATTTGTACACTCGCTACCATGAACGCAACCCAAGCATTGATTAGCTTATTGGACTTCATTCCATGAGAAGTTAGTATCTGGGCCTGACACTCTCTTTGGCTTTCTTTTAAGTATTGATAACGAATATAGGGAGGATTACCCAAAATCAAGTCATAAGTTTTCTTACCCAAAGTCTCCTTGTAGAAGTCAAAGAAATCCCGATTGATCACTTTTACCTTCGGAGTATCTTTATACCTGCCAGACACTTTTTGAGCTTCTGGTGTTTCGATTTCAACCGCCTCAATTCTGCTGACTTTATCAAGCAGCCCGGTCTCTTTTAGGGCGTCGAGAAAGACACCATCTCCACAGCTTGGCTCTAATACGGCATCAATGTTTTCGGACGCAAAAAGGCGCACCATAGCGTTTGCCAACTTCTGAGGAGTGTAGTACGCTCCTCTTAATTTCTGTTTTGAACTGTCCTTTTTGAGTCTCATTTAAACTAACCTCGCTTAATATTCAAGACGATATACCCTCTCAATTAGGCCTTGAATTTTATGGATAAGAGCATTTTTCTCATCCTGCAGTACTGTAGCAATACGTTTTGCTGGATGATTCATAAGTTCTGTATTTATGCTGTAAATTCTATGACTGGCAGCAACTATACTGTCATGGATTTCTTTTTGTTTTCTATCACTAAAATCTAGTTCAACAAATGGTAATGTTGACAGTACAAAAGTACCTCGCGCGGTAAATCCGTTCTCAAAATCGCTTCCTACAATCTCCAGGATTTTTTCGGTAATTGGATTAGACAACCATGCTTGTAGATATTCCAGTGCATATGGGCTTCCTTCCTTTTTGGAAACCGCACAGTAGCCTGCAGTTCCACCAGAAGCAATCAGAATATCGTTGGTATCCAGAATATACATCGGCTCTTTACTCAACACACCTACAATTAACTTAGGAGTATTGATAAAGGCCGTCAAAGCTTGTGTTCTTCCATATTGATACCACGTATCAGGAGTAGCATTAGGAACATCTCTAATACCTTGATCAGATACGCATTTGGGAACTAAACGATCATAGTGGTCTTTCAAATATGCAAATGTCCCCGGGAAATGAGATTTCATATAGTCAATCGTGAACAGACGCCCTTGCTGGTCATAGGGGAAAATAATCTGCTTATCCGTTGTTAAAAGGCTATACGAATTTAGACCTTTTTCCGCCTTCTTTGTGGGCTTAAAATACGGGCGCAAAATTTCGCGTTCGATCTTATAATGCTTTTCATTCCGGCAAATTTCAATCGCAGTCTCATCTTCGGCTACGATCTCATCTGAGGAGAACCAATAGATGGGAGTAGGACGCTCCGCACTTGTTTGAATTCCATTGAAGATTTCAGCGTGTTTTGTGATTGGAACGGCAACCCGATCCAGGTGTTGGAGCATTGTTAAAAACGCAAAATCCGTTGTGAGTCTCCAGGGGAGCTTGTTGAGAATAGAGGAGCTAAATTCTATGGAACTGACTTTCTCTCCGATCCAAAGCTTATTGGCAGAATCCACACCAGTGTAACGGAATTTCTCCTGTGGAGACTTACATAAAAGGAGGATGGAGCTATAAATAGTCTTGTCCTCAAACAACTGTGCATCCCCAAAATCATCAAGGCTTACCAAGTAGCGGCCTTTTGCAATTAAGTTCCGCAGATGTTCTCCTGCACCAACTTTGAAAAATTTGTTTGGGACAATATAACAAACGTAACCTGAATCCTTTGTTTTTCTGATAGCCTGCTCAACAAAAATAAAGTACTTATCAAATTGCTTGTATGATGTTTTATACTTTTTCTTATAGATTTCAACCTCGCTGCTGGGAAGAAGTGCGTGCATGCCCTCGGTATTCACATAAGGCGGATTACCAATTATGGCATCAAAGTATTCTCCATTATTGATTTTTTCCCAGTCAAACGGGACAATCTCCAATCGCTGGCTATCTGCTCCAGCAATTCCTATCAACTCTTTTTCGCTGACTAAGGCATTCCCAAAGAAAATATTTGCACTTAGGTCCGGCAAAATGGGAGCAACAGTTTCAACAGAAGGTTCGGTTTCGTTTTCAATCAGTTTGACCAGGAGAGAGAACTTAGCCACTTCTACAGCATGAATATCAATATCAATGCCGTAGATGCACGAACACAAAAGTTTCTTCTTCTCGGCCAAAGGTAATTTATAGAGATCAATTCCTATCTCTTCCAAATGATTTTGTTGGCCAGCATTCAAATACCATTGCACACAATAGTTTTGAAGATAGGAAAATGCTTCTTCCAGAAATACTCCAGAGCCACACGCGATGTCAGCAATTCGCAGTTCTAACAATTCTTCCGGTGTTTTGTTTTGGCACACCTTGGCCAACGTCTTCTCAACCATATATTTGACAATTTCCGTGGGAGTTGTGACCACGGAACGATTGAGGCATTCCCTCTTTTGTTGCAGGCCAATCGTGCCGTTTTCTAGCAGGACTAACTGCTCTGTTAAAAACAGCTCATAAATTTTACCTAGCAGATGAGGTTCAATAATGTTAAAGAGGTAGGGACTCTGAGGGTAATATAACCCTTCTATCATATTCGTAATAACATCACAAGAGAGATCAAAAATAATGTCATCGCCCGAAAACATCCCGGAGTTGTATCTTTGATCCGCAGCTCTAAACAGTTGTTCCAGGCTTTCCTGCAATTGAGCTCTATCTGTAATGGCTTCTTTCAAATTATGGTACAGAGGCAGATTTCTGTCCTCACAAATTCTCAGGAAAACAATCTGGTTGATGAATTCCTGCACAACATCATTTAGAACCTCCAAGGAGGTATATCGTCCACCTTTCGCGTATAGCTCATTACTCAGAGCAATACGCCAACTGTTAATCTGAGACAAAAACAGTTCATCGACCTGCTGTGTTTGACCACCGGAAGCAGGGAAATTAGCGTCTAGATATTGATCAAATACACCGGAATATACTACGGCTTTGGAAATCAAGCTGCAAATTTCATCGAGCTTTTCTACATATTCAGAGTAATGATAGAGCCGGTAACGTGCAACTGTACAGCTATCGTTTTCCAGCGGAAAATGGCAAGTATCATATATCGCTAAGAACTCGAAGTTAGTTAGAACGGCTACCCTATGCTTCGCATTCCAACCATATTTTCTGGTCTGAATAGCAGGAGCATCAACTTTCGTAATGTCAACCGAGGGTTTCTTGGCTTCTACGAAAAATTTTGCTACCCCTCGGAGCGTCATTGTATAGTCCGGACGATCTGAACGCGATGAATAATTTTCAGCAATAACTTCTCTATATTGAGGCGCAGCCCCATTTTCATTGGCCACGTCCCATCCTAAAATTTTAAGAAAAGGGTCGATAAACTCGATGCGGCAAGAGTGTTCATTGTATGCCTTTTTAGTGTCTTTATAAAAATCTATATTTGCATCAAAATGCTCAACCAGCTTTTGAAGTTCAACCTTATTATTCATTATCAAACTCCACCTTTCGCTTCTCGTTGGTGGGCTTTTCTGCATTCTCTGGGATAATCCAAATGCGGCTTAACCGCGTTGCTCCGGGAATCCGATTTGTCTTACACAGTATTTGAACCTGTCGTGAAGTCACGCCCCATTTTTCAGCCGCCTCTTGAACCGTAATATAACCGTTCATTGCTCAACACCTCATTCAGCCCAAGATACAAAAAACCATTTTAATTGTATTCGTTTAAACGAAATCTGTCAACCTCGATCGCTACAATTTTACCTATTCTCTCATCCTTTCTACATATTCATCTAAATTGTTTGTGAGGTGTACTACATGACAGTCAAAGGTGAGAAGATAGTCTAGATGCTTCCTGAAAAAAGACAAAAACGCGAGAAGTATACCTTCAACTGATACTGCTTCTCGCAGATTTTCTTTGCCATCAATCTAACGGAGTTTTCTTTGTTACGGCTTTTAGATATAATTCAGGGTCCCCATTCAAAATCAGTTCGGCATAGGCCAGCGGATCGTTGTAGATTAGCCAGTCCAGCTCCGACCGCTGGTACATACTGTTTGCCACCTCGTTTTCGACGGCAGTGCAGTCGATGGAGAGTTGCATCCCATCATCCAGTCGAAGTTCCACGCAGGTTGTGTCTAGGTTAAACTCACAGGACAAAATTTTTCTCATACTCGTTACCTCCCAATGCTTAAATTTTGGTTGATTTTCCGCAGCGGCACAAGGGCCGTTTCGGTTGTTTTAGATACAGGCAAGCAATGCTTGTGGCTATCCATCGCCACAAACCGCTTGTTGAGGGCTGTGCCCCCAATCCCCTTTTGATCACAGAATTTCATTCTGTGGCTACGCGTTCTGCGAACGCTTTTTGTCTGTACCTGGCACCCCGTTTCGGAGCATAGGGATACATGAATCGCTCATCCCTTTTGTTAAGATGGTACGCCCTGAAATAGAGCTCTACTTGGAAGATGAGGTGGCAAAATACCACCTCATCCGAAATACCTTTCAGTAAGAAAAATCCTCTACAATGGGCTTTTCAAAACGGGAATTCCTTGTCCGAAACAGCAGTTACATCTTTCTCTTTGCCAGCAAAAACAGGAGCGTGACACGCTCCTGTCCCTGCCGACAAGGAGAAAACTTTTGTGCTAATCTTGACGGTAAAATTAGTCCGAACGGAAACCTATCTCACCACCGAAAATCCGGGAATACACCACGCTTATCCAGGTATTCCTGCCGGGCCTGTTCCCGTTCTTCTGCGGTGGGGGCAGTCTTATATTTTGCATACAGCTCATGCCGCACCAGCGCATCCAATTTCTGTTCCAGCCCCTGGCGAATTTCCCCGGCACAGTCATCATCATAGGCCAGATGGTACTCCACCAATGCCACAAAAAGCTCATAGGGAATTTGTACACTTTTCATATCTATTTTCTTCCCGTGACGGTCGTGACGATGGTGACGGTGTTTTACACACCATCAAAATCACCGTCACGACCGTCACCATCGTCACGCTTTCTCCGAAATAGGAGTCAGCTTAATCCTTCGCCCTGCATGGATACGAGAGTTCGTATACTGGATACTGTACGCCAACAGCAGACGTCCCGAATTGACATTCAGGTGTTTGGTCAGGGTGTTCGGCAGCATATCTATTTGCAGGAAAGAAACCAGCTCTGTAGGGCTGCCGCTCCAGGGTTCCTTTACCAACTTTGCAATCGCTTCCAGCACCGGGTCCGGCGGCTCTTTATACAGCTCGTTTTCCATGCGTTCCAGGTTCCAAATCTGGGTCTGAGGGGCCTTCTTCAAGTAAAGGATCTGGTCCGGCTGATCTCGTCCCACCACCTTAATGGTGGCATCCAGTTCCGTGCGTTTTTTCTTCTGCATCAGTAGTGAACCGTCCGCACAGCCCAGCAGTCCAGTGGTGCCGGAAATCGTCTCAAAGGAATCGTCTGCCTGCTGCTTTCGGGTGTGGTGGACAGTCAGCACACAAATACCGTGCTGATCGGCAAACTGTTTGATCCTGCCGATGATCTCGTAGTCACTGGCGTAGCTGTATGCTTCACCGCCAACCTCCCGGATCTTTTCCATGGTGTCGATGATAATGAGTTTGGTGTCCGGGTATTCCTGCATGAAGTTTTCCAGCTGTTCGCCCAGTCCGTTCCCGATTTTTCCGGCCGTGGTGGCAAAGTGGAGATTGGGAGTGTCATTCACGCCATACATCATAAACATCCGGCTCTGGATGCGCTGAAAATCATCTTCCAGCGCGAGGTAGAGCACTGTTCCCTGGTGGACCTTGTAGCCCCACAAGTCCTGCCCGGTGCTGACATGGTAGGCAATCTGGGCCACCAGAAAGGACTTGCCGATTTTGGGCGCTCCGGCAAGGATATATGCCCCTGCGTAAAGCAGCCCTTCCGCCACTGGTGGCCTGCTCATATAAGCGGTCTGGAACAGCTCCGTCATGGTGAGCGTGTGCAGGTATCGAGGGTCTGCCATACGCTGCATCCTGCGGTACATTTCTTCCAGACTGTCCGGGGAATTTACAATTTCATCGTTGATTTCTTCCCCGGAAGTGGGTATACTATTTTCATGAGTTTTGGAGATTGACTGCCCATCATCTGCGCCAACAGATGAGCCCTGGGCGGTCATTTTCTTTTTTTCATCGATCATAGGCGAAATCCTCCTGCATCCCGTTCATAATGGTAGCGATCATACGGATGATGTCCAGCAGCTCGTCGTTCACACCCTGCCCAGCCTCGATCCGGCGCAGCTCATCCAGCACGGCGGCCAGCTGGTCCCGCAGGGCCTTATAGACCCTGGGGTTGCCCTGGACCACTACATCCCGTTCCAGCAGCCGTCGGATGATGTAGTCCTGCTTGGTCAGGCCGGTGAGCTTCACCAGAGCTTCCAGATGGAGATCTTCCTCCACCGACACCCGGAAAGCCACCGTCTTGTTCCTCCATCGGTTGTGGTTGTCATAGTTCTTCTTGGACATTTTCTTACACTCCCTTCTCATTTTTCAGCGAATCCAGCTTGTCGGCCATTTCCACCTGCCGGGTGGGGAACAGATGGGCGTAGCGGTAGGTGATGTCGATGCTCTCATGCCCCACACGCTCTGCGATGGCCAGGGCGGTAAAGCCCATGTCGATCAACAAACTGATATGGCTGTGTCTCAAATCGTGTATGCGGATGCGCTTTACCCCAGTTTGCTTGCAGCCACGGTCCATTTCCCGGTGGAGATAGCTTTTGCTGATGGGGAACATCCGGCTGTCCGGCTCCACGCCGTAGAGCTGCTTGAGGTAGTCCTGAAGTTCATCACATAGGAACTGAGGCAACTGGATCACCCGGTTGCTCTTGGGCGTCTTTGGGGTAGTGATGACATCTTGCTTGTTGAGACGCTGATAAGACTTGTTGATGGTGAGGGTACGTTTCTCAAAGTCGAAGTCCGCCGGGGTCAGGGCCAGCAGCTCACCTTCCCGGACACCGCACCAGTAAAGCACCTCAAAGGCGTAGAAGGACAATGGCTTATCCATCATGGCCTCGGAAAACCTGGCGTACTCCTCCCGGGTCCAGAACAGCATCTCCTTCCGTTCCTCTGCCCCCATGTTCCCCGCCTGCCGGGCCGGGTTGAGGTTCAGGCCGTAAAACCGGGCAGCGTGGTTGAAAATGGCGCTAAGTTGATTGTGAACCGTCTTAAGGTAGGTTTTTGACAGGGGCTTGCCGTGACAGTCCCGCATTTCCCGGATCTCGTTCTGCCAGCGCATGATGTCCTTGGATGTGATCTCCGACAGCTTCCGCTTGGCAAAATAGGGCAGGATCTTCTTCTGGATAATGCTCTCCTTGGTGCGCCAGGTGTTGAGTTTCAGCTTGGGCTTGATGTCCTTCTCATAGAGAACAACGAAGCTCTCAAAGGTCATGTTCACATCGGCCTGCTTTTCCATCAGGAACTCCCGTTCCCATTCCAGGGCCTCCCGTTTGGTGGCAAAGCCCCTTTTGAGCTTCTGCTGGCGCTCGCCCTTCCAGTCGGTGTAGCGGAACTGCACATACCAGGTGCCGTTGTCCTTGTTCTTGAACGCTGCCATAAATTACTCCCCCTTTCTCGTCGTCTCGGTTCTCGTGCCATAAAACTTCTCATGGAAGAACTTGCGGTCGATCCGCCCGGAAATCGTGATACAGCCGGTTTTCGCCAGTTCCTCGTTCATTTGCCGGATGAGCTTGTAGGCGTAGGGGACGGATACCCCCAGCTCTTCGGCCACTTCGTCCACACGCATAAAAATCTGATTTGCCATGGTAAATCCCTTCCTTTCTTTGTTGGTGGTGACTGCTGCCTGCAAGCGTTGTGTATCATAAATACCTCCTTACTTATGTCCGCCACTTTTTCTCAGTTTCGCAACCAAAAATCTGGCGGGCCATTTGATGCGCTATATTATCTAAGCTTATTCGCTTAGTATTCTCATAATACTATACATATAAGCTTAGTTCAAGCCTTTTGAAAGAAATATTATTAAATAAATTTGCTTAGATTATCTTGACAAAACTAAGCAAATATGCTATGTTGCATATAAGAACAACCATAGATAGGAGCTGGATGTATGGCGATTGGCGAACGGATTCACTTTTTCCGTCTCCTGCGGGGGATGACACAGAAATATCTCGGTATGGCGCTGGGCTTCCCGGAGAAGTCTGCTGATGTGCGCCTGGCACAGTACGAAACAGGATCAAGAACCCCTAAGGCCGATCTGACTGCCGCCCTGGCGCAGGTACTGGATGTTTCGCCTCATGCACTCTCCGTGCCGGATATAGACTCCTATGTAGGGCTGATGCACACCTTGTTTACTCTGGAGGACAACTACGGTTTGAAGATCACGGAGCAGGACGGTGAGCTTGCCTTGCAGGTAGATTTCCGCCAAAACAAGGACGCCGCCCGGCTGCACGAAATGCTCTGGGCCTGGCAGGAACAGGCCGCCAAGCTGGAGGCCGGGGAGATCTCCCAGGAGGAGTACGACCGCTGGCGTTACCACTACCCGGAGTACGACAGCAGCCAGCTGCGCGTCAAGGTGCCGCCGGAGGGTCTGATCTGAACCTCTCACTTGTAAGCCACGGGAGAGGCCGTTTGTTGCACAAAATCAGAAAATTCAGATAAATGAGAGCAAAATAAAAAAGGTCTAACTGATCAGCAAAAATCAGTTAGACCTTTTACTTATGAATAAAAAGATGAGGATTTTCAGGCTACTCGCAAGCCACCCGATTTTTCTTTTCAAACTCAATAAATCGGGATTTGACGAGTGCTATCAATCTGCTATCAAATAGGGATTTTGAAAATCAAAAACCCAGTGTTTATGCGGGTTTGCGGGCCCTCATATCCACTTTTTGCTTATTCCCACTCAATTGTAGCAATGGGCTTAGGTGAAACATCGTAGCAGACGCGGTTTACACCTTTTACCTCTGCGAGGATGCGGTTTGTAATTTTGAAGAGTACATCCCAGTCGAGGGGCTCGACAGTTGCTGTCATAGCGTCAACGGTGTTGACGGCTCTGATTATTACGGGATACTCATAGCATCTCTCATGGTCACGGACACCGACTGAACGGAAATCCGGAATAGCTGTGAAGTACTGCCATACCTTTCCTGCAAGACCTGCTTTATCAAACTCCTCACGAAGGATTGCATCAGACTCACGTACAGCCTCAAGACGGTCTCTTGTGATTGCTCCAAGGCAGCGAACACCAAGTCCGGGGCCGGGGAAAGGCTGACGGTATACCATATTTGCGGGAAGACCAAGCTCTACGCCGCAGGCACGAACTTCATCCTTGAAGAGCTGGCGAAGAGGCTCAACAAGCTCAAACTTGAGATCCTCAGGAAGTCCGCCAACGTTATGGTGTGCCTTAACAGCCTTAGCTGTCTTTGTACCGCTCTCTATAATATCGGGATAAATTGTACCCTGTGCAAGGAAGTCAATGCCCTCAAGCTTGCGTGCCTCTTCCTCAAATACACGGATGAACTCTGCACCGATAATCTTTCTCTTCTGCTCCGGATCTGCAACACCTGCAAGCTTATCAAGGAAGCGGTCTGTTGCGTCAACATAAGTAAGGTTTGCTCCGAGCTCGTTGCGGAATACTCTTACAACCTGCTCAGGCTCGCCTTTACGGAGAAGACCATGGTTTACATGGACGCAGTAGAGCTGATTGCCGATAGCTTTAATAAGAAGAGCTGCGACAACTGATGAATCAACACCGCCGGAAAGTGCAAGGAGCACCTTGCGGTCACCGACCTGATTTCTGATAAGCTCAATCTGATCGGCAATAAAGTTTTTCATGTTCCAGTTTGCCTCAGCGTGGCATTTATCAAAGACGAAAGCGGAGAGAATTTTCTTAAGCTTCTCATCATCTGCAGGCCAGCTTTCGAGAACCTCTTCACACTTTGCGTTATGAGCTGCTGCCATAACAGGATAGCCAGCCTCATAGATTTCATCGCTGACGTCAATTTTAACTCCGTCAACAACATTGTTGGGGCCGCCGCTGATAATAACGCCCTTTACATTGGGGAGCTTTTTAAGCTCTGCGGCAGTAATATCGTAATTGCAGATTTCGCTGTAAACGCCTAAATCACGTACAGCTCTTGCAATGCGGGTATTTTCTGTGCTGCCAAGGTCCAAAATCACAATCATATCCTGTTTCATGTTTTGCAACTCCTTATATTTATTAACATCCATCCGATGCCGTGAGTATCATATAAACATCTGCTCATTAAAAGCAACTGTACATAAGTGGAGATTTATCTGAAAATTACCTCGGAACGTCCGGGGCCGTTTGATACCATCTTAATCGGCACTCCGATTTCTTTTTCGATAAAGAGAACATAGTCCTGAGCCTCTTTGGGAAGCTTGTCAAATTCCTTTATGCCTCTTATATCAGTACCCCAACCGGGAAGTACTTTGAGAACAGGCTTTGCCTTTTTAAGCTTAGGTGTAACAGGGAAATCGCCTGTTACCTCACCGTCTATTTCATAACCTACACAGACGGGGATTTCTTTAAGATATGAAAGGCAGTCGATAGCTGTAAGCACAACACTTGTTGCTCCCTGAGCCCGGCAGCCGTAACGGGTTGCAACGCAGTCAAACCAGCCCATTCTTCTGGGACGGTGAGTTGTAGCGCCGTATTCGCCTGCATCTCCGCCTCTTTTTCTCATTTCTTCTGCTTCATCGCCAAAGATTTCGCTGACAAATTCTCCTGCTCCTACTGCGCTGGAATATGCCTTTGTAACAGCGACAACATCCTTAATTTCATAAGGAGGTATTCCTGCTCCTACGCTGCCGTAACCGGCAAGAGTTGAAGAAGAAGTAACCATGGGATAAATACCGAAATCAGGATCCTTAAGAGAACCAAGCTGACCCTCAAGAAGAATCTTCTTGCCGTCCTTTATTGCCTGAGCAATAAATTTTGAAGTATCGGCTACAAAGGGAGCTATCATATCACGGTACTCCATGAGAGTTTTAAAGATCTCATCTGCATCAAGAAGATCGCTTCCTGACTTACCGTAAACATGCTTTAAGGTAAGATTTTTAACCTCTACTACGCCCTCAAGCTTTTCACGAAGGTATTCTTCGTCAAAAAGCTCGCATATCTGAAAGCCCTTTTTCGCATACTTATCCGAATAGAAAGGAGCTATACCTGATTTTGTAGAACCATAACTGTTTTTGCCTAAGCGCTCTTCTTCATAAACATCAAGAAGCACATGGTAGGGCATCATCATCTGAGCACGCTCTGATACCATTATCTTAGGCATGGGCACACCCTTATCGGTTACAGATTTGATTTCATCCATAAGTTTCGGAATATCAACAGCTACTCCGTTGCCTATGATATTGACCGTATGGCTGTAACAAACTCCCGAAGGAAGCTGGTGCAGCGCAAACTTTCCGTAATCGTTAATAATTGTATGGCCTGCATTTGCTCCGCCCTGGAAACGGATTACTACATCGGACTCAGCTGCAAACATATCGGTGATTTTACCTTTTCCTTCATCGCCCCAGTTTGCTCCGACAATTGCCTTTACCAATTAAACACACCTCCGCAATTAAGGAAAGCACCCTCAGGGGCGCTTTTTCTCCTTGATAATTATAGTATATCCACCGCTTATAGTCAATTATATAAATATCCAAACACAGGTTTTAGTAAAGGTTCAATTTTAGAAAATCCGCAAGTAAATTTATGTTTTAAAAAGCAAAAATGTCCCTTTCCTAAGAGGATTTACAAAGCGGTTAAAACTAAGTTTAAATGCTTTAACTCTTAACCCACAGGAAAGGGAACATATTTATTTTCCTATTATTGCCGCCGTTACCGTAACATCGTCGGGACGTATATCCGACCGTCTTTTTTTCGCCTGTGAAGCAATGTGACCGGCGAGTTCTGCCGCAGTACCTTCGTGCCAGAGCTCCAGCTCCGAAAGTATCCAGTCATCTCCGCCGTTTATCGCTCCGTCAGAAGCCATAAGAATTATATCGCCCTCTTCCAAGACAATTTCGGTTTTTGCAAATTCAACCTCCCTTAAAATTCCCGCCGGAAGGGATGGCTTTTCAGTTTTAGCCGCCTTACCTTTTTTTCGCACAAAAGTCGCAGGAGCTCCCGCTTTAAATATCTGAACCTTTCCGGTAAACAGGTCAAGGCAGGCGATATCGAGAGTTGCAAAGGACTCCTCCGCCGATTTTAAAAGCAGAGCGGAATTTACTATTTTTAAAGAGCAGTCGAAGCCGAAACCGGATTTTATAAGCTGAGACAGCAAGCCCGACGCCATGTTTCCATCTATAGCAGCACGCCTGCCCGTTCCCATTCCGTCGCTTATTACCATAATTTCCCTGCCTCTTCCGTCGCTGAAATATTCATAGGCATCTCCGCAGGGCACACAGTCACTGCTTGCATACTGGCAGGCACCCACATCCACAGTATAAACCGCTCTCTCTCCGAAGGTGATAAGCTCGTTTGATCCCATATTGGTTACGCTGGGCATTGCAAATTCCCTTCCACATGCTGCGGAAATCTCCTGAGTCAGTCCCCCTGCATTGATTTTTCCCGTCGTTTTTTTACAGCAGATTTCAACTGTCATTCTGTCATAAGGGTCTGTAATACAGCAGATGTCTTCCGGAATTATCGAATACTTTTCGAGAACTCTCCTTATACGCAGGGCAGAATCTCTGTCGAATCCCCTCGCCTGCTCAAATTCTTCGGAAAGGCTGTGAAGCATGTCCGCCACCGCTCCGAACTGGTCGGAGACAATCCCCCTTACCTGGGTTACTTTTTGACCGGAAGTTATGCCTTCCGTGAATTTTTCATATTCCTCATGCATGGCTTCAGTTAACGCTGTGCTTCTTATGCACCGCCTTGCAAAATGAGCGGGAAGTCTGTCCCGAGTAAGCTCTTCTCCGTTTTGGAGCACATTTGCCATTTGCGAAAAAACATCAATTGTATCGCTGAAATTTTTGTCCCAGCAAAAGGAATGCAGTCCGCATTTCCGGCAAACTGAATTTTGTGTTCTCGAATATACAAGAGTCAGCTCCGGAGTTTCAACAGTACGAAGGTTATGGGTTATTTTTTCAACGCATCTCGAAACCTCGGACATCGCTTTAGAAGCTACATCCAGACGCATAACAAGTGCTCTTCTCATTCCGGTGCTTTTCTTTTTCTCTTCTCCTTTAACGGCAAACAGCTTTTTAAGTTTTTCACAAGCGCCTTTGGGTATAACAACATATATAGTTGTGGCAAGGGCTGTTTCAACAAGGGTAGGTACAGCGTTTTCTCCTCCTGTTGCAGCTAAAGTCACTATTCCTCCCGCAAGAGCAAAGGCACAGGCTGAGGCAAAACGTCCGCCGCCGGAAAACACTCCCGCTACGAGGCCGCCCGCTGAATAAACTCCGCCAAGATAGCCGTAATCAGGCAGCAGAGACATAACTGCTCCTATTGCCGCACCGGAAACGGCTCCGCCCCGCTCTTCCCAAAGAGAAGCCGCAAAAAGGATTACCAGCACCGCAAATATTCTGCCCGGTGAAATACTGAAAATTGTGATTCCAGAAGCGCAGGCGATAAGTATACTTCCCGTTATTACAAGACAGCTTTTTTCCACCCCGGTTAGAGCCGACGTACCTCTTTCTCCGGCATCAAAAGACCGTTTGAAAAAATATGTGCTGCCTCCTGCAAGAAGCGATTCACCGGCATACATAATTAAAGCTCCCCCAGAAAACCCGTCCGCAATACAAACCGCTATTCCGCTTAAAAAAGCCGCTGCGAAAGCGCAAAGACTCAAAAACAAAGTATCGCTTTTTATTTTCCTGCTTTTTCGTACTGAATAAGCGGTAATTGTAACAATGGTCAGAGCCGCTATATATCGCAAAGGCATGTCCATATCTTTAGTCAAGATATAGCCTGCACCGGCTCCTACGGCTCCCGAAAGTATATAATCCACCGGCAGCGCAGCGGTAAGAGCTATTCCGAAGGGTGAATAATTTCCGAAAATTCCTGTTTGCGCCATAACAAACCCACAGCATCCCGACAGAAGATGAAACAGCACCTCTTTTGCCCCTCTGGGAACTCCTTTAATATATGCTGACGGTAAAGTTAAAATATTGTTTTTCACTTTTAACACCACTTTATTGTAAATTAACAAGCCTGTCCCATATTTTTTGGGTCATTTACAATTATAAAACCGCCCCGGACAAAAGGATGTCGCAATACGCTGTTGTTTCGGGTAACATTATAAAAAAAATTGCCGCTTTTTCGCTTACTTCGGAAAAAGACGGCAAAAGATAATATTTACTTTTATGATAAATAGAATTCGGTCTATGGTGCAAATTAAGAAAGCTATGTACTATTAATCCTTTTTTCTCTGTACGCTGCTGCCGACAACAAGAACCGGTTCCAGATAAATCTCCTGAGCACGGATTCTTTTCCCTTCAATGCGTCCAATCATAACTTCTGCAGCTCGCTGGGCAAGCAAATCAAGATCCATCGTAACTGTTGTAAGGGACATTTCCAGAAGAAATTCCCGCAGGGAATTATCGTAACTGACTACAGATATATCTTCGGGGACTTTGTATTTACGCTCTCTGAGTCCCCTGAGAAAGCCCAAAGTCATCATGTCGTTGCAGACAAGCACCGCCGTTGCACCGCAGCTGAGCACTTGCTCTACAGCATTATAACCGCCTTGTACTCGGTTATCTCCCGGTATCAAATAATTTTTCGGCGGCTCTATTCCCCGTTCGTGCAAAGCGTCCAAATACCCGGCAAGACGATTGGCGCCGTTTCCTCTCACATCATCAAGATAGATACATGCAATATCTCTATGGCCTTTATCCAAAAGATATTTTGTAGCCTGATAGCCGCCCAAGCGGTTATTAAAACATACATGGTCGCAGGCAAAACCGAAAAACGGCCTGTCAACCATCACATAGGGCACGGCCATCTTCTGTAAACGGCGGCTCAGTTCATCTTCATATTGATATGATTCATTGCTGCGAATAAGAAAAATTCCGTCCACTCCACGGGACTCAAAACTGCTGAGCAGTTTGCAGTCGTTTTGGAACACATCGTCGCTGTTTGCAAACATGAGAAAATATCCCTTTTCACGGCAGACTCTTTCCAGCACACTGGCCAATTGAGCGAAAAATGTATTTTGAATATCCGGCAATACCAGCCCTATTGTATAGCTTCGCTGTGTAACAAGGGCACGGGCAGTCTGGTTAACCACATAGCGATGCTTTGCGGCAATCTCTTTTACCCGCTGTTTATTTTCTTCGGAAATACGACAGGGCTTATTATTTAAAATCTGAGAAACAGCTCCCGGAGAAATACCTGCCTCTTTTGCTATATCTTTAATTGTAACTTTTCTTCTGTTAAGTTTATCAGGCATTTTCATTCCTCCTTATGAGCCATATCTTTTTTATGATAACATATTCTTTTCGTAAATAAAAGAATTAGGAGCTGCACCAATAAAACTTTTTCAGGTTTTACAGGTACAGCTCCACTCAGTTATTTATCGCAAATAAGCTTCTGCTGAATCAAATTTTTACAGGAATATAATCATCGAAAGTACAAACATGAATATTGTACCTGCAACCATGGGTACGGATGTGCGTTTTACAATCTCGAGAGGTTCCTTCTTGATTGTACCGGCCACAATCATGATAACTGCCGAAACCGGTGATACCGCACGGAGAAGGTTGCCGGCAAGGCCCATGGGAACGGAAACTGCAAGAACGCTGATGCCCGCTGCCGCTGCAAGGGGAACCATAAGAGGTACCATTGCGAAGAAGAGCGCTGTACCGCTTCCGGAAAGAAGAACGATAAGAGCAGTAAGAGCAACAAGGATAAGGGGAAGAACAAAGCCCAAGTTGTTACCCTGAATGCCTGTCATAGCGCTCTGGAGAGCATCGATAAGTCCGATTGACTTAAGTCCGTTTACGAAGGTTGTACCTGCAACAAGGAGTGCAACGATTGGAAGTGCTCCGCCCATGCCCTTGAAGAAAGCCTCAGTTGATTTGAGAGTTTCACGGCCGTTGCGGGTACGGATAAGCTCGCAGACAATTGCGATTACAAGGGAGAAGAGGATTGCAACTTCAACGCTAAGCTCGATTTCAATACCGAAGGACTGAAGAGCGAATACTACAATAAGAAGGATAATGGGAAGAAGGGGAAGAACTGCATAAACTGCACGGAAGAGCTTACCACCGGGAACCTCTTCAACATCAGGAAGCTTTGCGTCAACTTCGCCCTTTGAAACTGCACGCTTATCCTGGAAGCGCTGCCAGAAGTAATGAACTACTGCCATAATAAGCAGGGTGGGAATTGAAACAATTGCATGATACTTAAATACATAGTCACTGGCGGTTAAGCCTGCAAACTCAGCTGTATTAGCAAGCTCTGCGGCAATTGCAACGTTATCACTGCCAAGAGGAGTAGGCATAACGGTAGCAGTTGTAGCGATAATAGCGCCAGCTGTAAGAGGACTCATGCCTGCACGTACCATGATGGGATAAAGAGTTGCAAGTAAGATAACTGCAAGGTTTGATGCGCTGGGGATAACAAGTGAAAGTACGTTTCCAAGAAGGAAAACAAGGGGAACAAGGATATAAACTGATTTAATCTTTGCAATGGGGCGTGTCAAAACGCTGACGGTTACGTTATTAGCCTTAATCTGGCTCATGTAAGAGGAATAACCGCCAAGGATAAGGATAATAAATCCTGCCGAAGTTATTGTAGACTTAAACTGATCTACAATCGCTTTTAGGGGATCAAGCAAAGCGATACCGCTTGACTCAAAGTCTGATATAGCGATTCCGTTTCCGAACGCCATTGCGATGTACATCAAAATAATACCTATAAGGAACAAGGTCATCTTGATGTCCATTTTCTTAATGAGCATGAATACGACAACGCAAACTGCCAAAATAGCCGCACCATACATTATAATTGGGGACATACTTCACATTCCTTTCTTTTTTCATTTTCTTCTTTTTATTCTCGACCCTTTACAGGGTAAAGCCCGTATTAAATGCATTTGCCGACAGATTCAAGGAACCAGCGGCGGAAAGCTTCTCCGTCAATATCTACGCAAACCTTTGCGTTTGCAGGCTGCTTCATATAGTTTTTAAGGTCAACTACTGTACATCCCTTTGTAAGGCTGCCTGCAAGTTCAACGTCAACAAAGGTATCAACTGTTTCAAAAAGTGTAGGTGCAAGCAGATATGCTATTGCACAGCTGTCATACATTTTAAGTCCTGTGTTGAAGGAACCGCCTCTGTACTTGCGGAACAAGCAGTGTGCCATCTGTCCCACCTGACCGAGATCGGGAAGCTTCTGGGTATCCTCAGGCATTACAAGTGCCTTAAGACCAACATCCAGAGTTGCAACTACAATCGGAATACCTGAATCAAATACAATTTTTGCTGCCTCAGGGTCGGTTGCGATATTGAACTCGGACATAACACCTTTATTACCTCTTGTAACTGAACCGCCCATCATTACGATTTCACGGATATGCTCGCTTACTTCAGGATACATGGAAAGAAGAAGAGCAATATTTGTAAGAGGTCCGATAGGAACAAGTGTTATAGGCTCCTCACTTGCCATAATAACACGACGCATTGCGTTAACTGCGTTTTCCTGAAGAAGAAGATCCTCTCTGGGCTCTGGGAAATCAAAGCCCTCCATGCCGCTTGCTCCGTGAATATCGGAAGCATCTACGAGGGGTCCGATTAAGGGCTTACGTGCGCCCATAGCAACGGGTACTTCCTTGCCGAAAAAGCTCAGAAGACGAAGAGCGTTGCGGGTAACTTTTTCGATTGAAACATTTCCTGCTACTGTAGTTATCAAACGGACATCAAGCTCGCCTGAAAACAATGCAATAGCAATTGCAAGCGCATCATCAATACCCGGGTCTGTGTCAATAATAATCGGTCTTTTCTTTAACATGTTTATTCCTCCTTGAAAAATTCCTCGATTTCATTTCTATATGGGATGGACTGCTGCGCCCCATACTTCATAATTGTCAAAGCAGATGCCTTAGTAGCATACTTGATGCTTTCTTCAAGATTTCTGCCTTCGCAAAGCTCTGCCGCCAGAGCACCGATAAAGGTATCTCCCGCCGCTGTTGTATCAACAACATTAACCTTACGGGCAAGTGTTCGGAACTCCTCTTTCTTCTCAGTGCGGCAAATGCTTCCCGCTGCTCCCAAAGTGATGATTACGGATTTTGTGCCAAGAGTCTGAATAGCGTCAAGAGCTCTTCGACACGCCGCCTCATCTCCGGGGAATATGCCTGTCAGGAACTCACATTCCGACTGATTGAGAACCAGCAAATCAATATATCTGAATACCTCTGGAGGTATCTCCTTAGCCGGAGCGGGATTGAAAATAGTGTACATTCCCATATTGTGAGCCTCGCACAGTGCGGCAAAAGTGGTATCCTTACGGCATTCAAACTGAGTAACAAAAATATCTCCGGCACTTCCGGTCTTGTGAAGCACCAAACCCACATCTTCCGGAGTTATTATATGATTTGCACCGGCGCTGAGGATAATGCGGTTATCGCCGTCGTATCTCGTAATCATAGCTATACCGGTCTGTGCCTTGTCGGTAATACGTACTTCTTTGCATCCGACGCCGTATTTTTCCAGCGCTTCTATCATCTGCATACCGAAAATATCCTGGCCTACGCAGGCGATCATCTCGGTTTGAACTCCGGATTTAGCCGCCGCAACTGCCTGATTGCCGCCCTTGCCTCCTGCGTTGCACAGAAGATCCGAACCCTGTACCGTTTCGCCTCCCTGGGGCAGACGCTCACATTCTATGGTCAGATCCATATTCAAGCTTCCGAAGGTAAGTACCTTTTTTGCCATAATACGCTCCTCATTTCTTAAAAATTTTATGCCATGTCTCACGGCTTTATTTATCCTGATTAATATAACATGTCATTCCGCTGCCCTCATATCCGCAGGGACGTACATGAAAGCCAAACTTCTCATAAAAAGCTTCTTTCCCCGGCGTGGACATGAGCCCAACATAGGCGTTTGGAGCTCCTGTACGACATATATATGCCATAATTTTCTCCATAATAAGCCGTCCTATTCCTTTGCCCTGAAAGTCCGGATGCACTACAACATCTTTTATGAAAAAGGCTACTCTGCCATCGCCCACAACTCTGGCGATGCCCACCGCTTTTTCGTCTTCCCAGACCACAATGGAAAAAAGTGTTCCGTCAATTGCGATCTTTACATCTTCGGGCTCATAGGGCTGCAATCCGGCATGAGCTCTGAGCTCAGTATATATTTCAGCGTTAAGTCCGTTCTCTTCTATCCGCAGCAATCCTTTTCACTCTTCTTCCAACGTGCTAAAACGTTTTATCATGGCTTTATTGTAATATCCTTTTTTCGTTCTGTCAATACCGACATTTTACACGTTTTTTCTCATATTTTTCTGTACAATATGCGAGGAAAATATAGACAATTTTCTTCCCATTTCTTCTTTTTTCTTCGCATTTCTTACATTTTTCCTTTACATTATTTGTAAGATATGCTGCAATTTCTTTATTTTTCCACTTTTTCTTAATAAAATTCCTTTTGCTGTATTTTTTATCAAATATATTTAGCAGCTATTTTTGCATAAAGCAAAAATGATACAATTGTGCTATTTGGAATAATCAGCTAATTTCCTCATGATATAATACATTGAATTAGTGTAACCTTTTTTCTTAAAAATCTTCTATATGGTTGAGAGCATAAATCACGGGGGGTGAATCAAACGGAGGACAAAACAATTATTGAAATGTTTCTTTCAAGGGATGAAAAAGCATTACAGGAAACAGAGCAAAAATACGGTAAAAATTTATCTTATCTTGCATATAACATTCTTCGAAATGAAGAAGACACCGAAGAGACAGTCAGCGACACGTATTTAAACGCATGGAACAGTATCCCGCCGCAAAAGCCGGTATATCTGTTCGCTTATTTAGCGAAGCTCTGCCGCAATAACGCATTGGACAAGCTCGACAGAAAACACGCTCAGAAGAGAAATGCGGAAATAGTTACTCTGAGTGAAGAGATGGAAATGTGTATTCCGGACAATCTGCACAGTATGGAGAACTCTTTAAATGAAAATGAGATATCCGAATACATAAACGAATTTTTAAAAACGCTCTCAAAGGAAAACCGGATTATTTTTATGAGAAGATACTGGTTTTCGGAATCAATAAAAGAAATAGCAGACAATTATAATTTAAGCCAAAGCAAAGTAAAAACATCTCTGCACCGCACACGAAAAAAGCTGCGTGATTTTTTAGAAAGAAAGGAGTTTTATATATGAACGGAAAAGATCTTTTGAAAAGTCTTTCGAATATCGACCCGCAGTTTATAGACGAAGCACAGTTTTCACTTGATGAGAAAAATTTCCAAAGAAAAAAGCCTGTTATGATACACAGAAAACGGATTCTCCTTATTGCAGCCGTTTTTATTTTATCCCTTTCGGCTTTTCCCACAGCCGCTGCTGTAAGCACCACATTCAATAATGCCCTTTATCAGATATCCCCTGAAACAGCACAATTTTTCAGGCCTGTACAAAGAAGCGACAAAGATAAAGGCATAAAAATGGAAGTGATCTCTGCATATATACACGGAGATACTGCAGAAATTTACATCTCCTTACAGGACACAGGCAGCAATCGAATAGATGAAACCACCGACCTTTTCGACAGCTATGAAATACGCACTCCTTTTGATTCAAAGGGATACTGCGAAGATGTGAGCTATGACCCCAAGACAAGAACGAAAACCTTTCTCGTAACAATAAAGAACAACAGCGGTCAGAAAATACGTGGCATGAAGGTATCTTTTTCCGTCAGCAAAATTTTATCTCAAAAAAAGAAAGGTACAGCGTGTCTTGAGGGACTCAATCTCACCCTTGCGGAGAAAAATCCCAAAATTGTTCAGAGAGAGGTTATCGGATACACTCACTCAATTGAACAGCCAAACAAATCACTTTACTATAATTCTCTGGAACCGCAAGGAATTATTGCTTCGCCCTATAAGGGTGTCAGCGTTACGGCACTGGGATATATGGACGGAAAGCTTCACATACAGATGCACTATGCAGATGTTCTCACAACAAACACATGCGGCTCTGTACGATTAAAAAACATTGTAACCGGTGAAACATTTGAGTCTACAGGGGGCTTCACTTTCTGGGATGAAGAAAGAAAAGGACATTATTACGAAGACATTTTTGATGTTTCCGGTTTAACAGATCTTCAAAACTGGAAAATCGAAGTGGAATACCTCACCGCCCCCGAAGCTCTTGAAGGTAACTGGGAAGTCACATTTCCTCTGGAGAATCAGGGAAGCTAAAAAAAGAAAACCGCTCTGTACGATTTAAGTACAAAGCGGTTTTCTCATTCTATATTTAATTAAGCAAATTCTCAAATAATAACAGCATTACAGCATCAAAAAAGAGCTGCCGCAAAAACGACAGCTCCTGTTTTGTTCATATGTTTTCCCCTGGTGGGGAAGTATGAAAGTCCCGTAAGGGCAAACTTATTTAAGCTCAACCTTAGCGCCGACTTCTTCAAGCTTAGCCTTAGCAGCCTCAGCGTCTTCCTTGGAAATGCCTTCCTTGAGAGCCTTGGGAGCACCGTCAACAAGTGCCTTAGCGTCAGCAAGACCAAGACCTGTGATCTCACGAACAGCCTTGATAACCTTAATCTTCTCAGCGCCAACCTCAGCAAGGATAACGTCGAACTCTGTCTTCTCCTCAACAGCGGCAGCAGCCTCAGCGGGAGCAGCAACTGCAACAGCAGCAGCAGCGGATACGCCAAACTCGTCCTCAACAGCCTTTACAAGCTCGGAGAGCTCAAGAACTGTAAGCTCTTTAATTGTTTCAATAAGAGCAGCAATTTTCTCAGATGCCATTTTAATTTACCTCCAAAAAAGTTTGTTTTTAATTTAAATTAATTACGCCTCAGCAGGAGCTTCCTCTGCGGGAGCACCCTCTTTGTCAACAATAGCCTGAATAGCTCTTGCGAAAGCGGCGATAGGTGCATTGAATGCACTGCAAACAGTTGCAAGAAGTACTTCGCGTGAGGGAAGCTTTGAAAGGCTTACAATCATCTCATTGCTGATTGCAGCACCGTCAAGGTATCCGCTCTTAACCTCGAAATCGGGGTGTTTATCAGCGAACTTGCAAAGTATACGAGCTGCTGCAACATAGTCATCAGCACTTGTTGCAATAGCAGTTGTTCCGGTAAGGCACTCATCAATACCCTCGATTTCAGCCTCCTTAACAGCAAGGCGAAGAAGAGTATTCTTAACTACCTCGTACTTAACGCCAGCCTCTCTGAGTTCCTTACGAAGAGCGGTATCATCAGCAACGTTGATTCCCTTGTAATCAACAACAATACCTGCGCAGGAAGCCTTGAGTCTTTCGGTAAGTTCAGCAACGATTTGTTTCTTCTGCTCTAAAACCTTTGCACTTGGCAAACTAATTCACCTCCAAAAAATACATAAACTGCCTGGAAAAAGAAAACGCCTTTTCCGCAACCGCAGAAAAGGCGAAATTATACAAAACAAAAATCTTGTAGTTTCTCCTCGGCGGGAACGGTTAAACCGAATTATGCATAAGCACCCGCTGTCTACGGCTAAACAGCTTATTTATGATACCACACAGCAAACGCTGTGTCAAGAAAAATTGCGAAAAATCAGTTTTCCGCAGGAACAGCACCAATCTTGCTGGGATTGATTCTGACTCCGGGGCCCATTGTTGATGCTACAACGCATGAGCGGATATACTGGCCCTTTGTTGCGGCGGGCTTTGCCTTGATGATAGCCTCGAGAAGAGTATTGAAGTTCTCGGAAAGCTTATCGCATCCAAAGGAAACCTTGCCGATGGGGCAGTGAATGATGTTTGTTTTATCAAGACGGTACTCAATCTTACCTGCCTTAGCTTCTGTTACAGCCTTAGCAACGTCCATTGTAACTGTACCTGCCTTGGGGCTGGGCATAAGTCCGCGAGGTCCGAGAACCTTACCGAGACGTCCAACAACACCCATCATGTCGGGAGTTGCGATTGCAACGTCAAATTCCATCCAGCCTTCGCCCTGAATCTTAGCTGCAAGCTCTTCAGCACCAACAACGTCAGCACCTGCTGCCTCAGCTGCCTTAGCGTTTTCACCCTTTGCAAAAACTGCAACACGAACATTTTTACCTGTTCCGTTGGGAAGAACTACCGCACCGCGAACCTGCTGGTCTGCGTGACGGGAGTCAACGCCGAGACGTACATGAACTTCAACTGTTTCATCAAACTTAGCGGAAGCAGTCTTAACTGCAACGTCAAGAGCTTCTGCGGGATCATAAAGCTTTGCTCTGTCTACAAGCTTGCTGCTTTCGACATACTTTTTTCCATGTTTCATTGTGTGTACCTCCCCATAGAGTGGTTAAATCGGATTTTTCCTCCCACCCGGGAGCATTAATCGACGACGGTAACGCCCATGCTGCGAGCTGTGCCTGCTACCATACTCATAGCGGCTTCGATGCTTGCTGCATTAAGGTCGGGCATTTTCAACTCGGCGATTTTTCTGACCTGCTCACCGGTGATCGTAGCTACCTTCGTCTTATTCGGAACGCCTGAACCGCTCTCGATTCCGCACTCTTTCTTAATAAGAACAGCGGCGGGAGGGGTCTTTGTAACGAATGTGAAGGAACGGTCTGCATAAACAGTGATAACAACGGGGATTATAAGACCCACATCGTTCTTTGTGCGCTCATTGAATTCCTTTGTGAACGCCATAATGTTAACACCGTGCTGACCCAGTGCAGGACCAACCGGGGGTGCCGGCGTTGCTTTTCCGGCGGGGATCTGAAGCTTAATTAAACCTACAACCTTTTGAGCCATTTTTTGCACCTCCATAGTAACGTGGTAGATGGCGGAGCAGTTAAAACATTCTGCTCCTCCCACAGGGACCGGAGTCCCTCGCACAAAACGTGCGAATAATAAGCGGAAAACCGCAAATTATCGTAAATTATTCTTCGACTGCTTCTACCTGATTGAGCTCAAATTCAACAGGTGTCTCACGGCCGAACATTGAGATATTGACACGTACATAATTCTTAGCAGTGTCAATTTCCTGAACCGTTCCCGAAAATCCATCGAAAGGACCGCCGATTATGGTAACAAGGTCGTTTACACCATAGTTTACCTCAACCTGCTGCTTTTCGACGCCCAGAGCGGCAACTTCTGCCTCTGTGAGCGGAACGGGCTTGCTTCCCGGACCGACAAAGCCTGTAACACCTCTGGTGTTGCGTATTACGTACCAAGCCTCGTCACTCATCTCTGATGTGCCGGACTCTTCATCGTAAAACACTGCAAGCTTTACCAAAACATAACCGGGGAACACTTTTCTTTCAACTTCTCGAGTTTTGTTATCCTTGATTTCGGTTACCTTTTCTGTAGGAACCTTTACCTCAAGAATCTGATGTGACATTTTACGGTTTTCTACAACCGTTTCAATGTTTGTGGCAACCTTATTCTCATAACCGGAATAGGTATGCACAACGAACCATCTTGCATCGCTTGCCATTGTACCACTCCGTTTTCAGAATTAAACTGCCTTAAAACCAGCCCAGTGAATAAACAGCTGAACTTATCATTGCGGCTGCTTCTTCGGGCTTAAGGTCTTTGATAAGCTTGAGAAGTTCGGAAAGACCGTAGTCAACAACCCAGATTCCTGCGCCGATAATAATAACGGCAGCAAGAACTACGCCTGTGCTCTTGATGACAGTTTTTCTATCTGTCCATACGATTTTCTTTCCTTCACCTTTAAGGTCTTTGAAGAAACGTTTCACTTTGGCAAAAAAGCCCGGCTTTTTCTCTTTGCCCGACTTTTTGCCGGACTTCTCAGCGGAAGCTTTTGCTTCCTTCTTGATTTTGTCAGCCACTTTTTTTACCTCCCCTTACTTTGTTTCCCTGTGGAGAGTGTGCTTCTTGCAGAATCTGCAATACTTGTTCATCTCCAACCTGTCGGGGTCGTTCTTCTTGTTCTTCATTGTGTTGTAATTGCGCTGTTTGCACTCCGTGCAGGCCATTGTAACTTTGACTCTCATGACGGCACCTCCAGTTTTCCGGATAATAATTAGCCTCCCTCTCATTTTAAGGGCACAAAAAAAGAACCCTCTAAGAGGTACAGCCATTATAATACATTAATTACAATCGGTCAACCCCTAAAAGGGAACTTTTTTATTTTCTTTTATATGATTTTTATTTTAAGGCAATCTGCATTATACTGCAAAATCAGACCATTCTCTTTCCCTTTACGAACACAGCTTTTACATTAAGCTCTTTATCGAGAATGAGTATATCGGCGAACTTGCCCTCTTCGATTGTTCCGGTATATTTATCAGCGCCGATTGCCCTTGCGGGATTTATGGTGCAGGATTTTACCGCCTGCTTAAAGGGAATACCGAATGAGACAATGTTCCTGAACTCATCAAGGATATTTGACGTACTTGCGGCGATTGTTCCGTCTGCAAGCAGTGCCTTTCCGTCTCTGACGAAAACCTCTTGTCCTCCGAGCTCATAATCTCCGTCCTCAAGTCCTGCTGCCATCATGGAATCGCTAACTACAACTGAGCGGTTTTCTCCTAAAGCTCTGAAAGCAATTCTCAGAGTCACAGGTGAAATATGGAATCCGTCACAGATAAGCTCTGCTGTTGCAGTATCGCTGTCAAATACAGCTCCGACAACTCCCGGTTCTCTGCTTCCGAGACCGGTCATTGCATTAAACAGATGAGTTGCATGGGTAAAGCCTTTCTCAAAGCCTTTTTTAGCGTCATCGTATCCGCCGCTTGTATGAGCCTCGGAAACTGTTGCAATATCCTTTGCTTTCTGTGCAAATTCTGCCGCTCCCTCTGTTTCCGGAGCTACATCAACAAGACTTACGGGACAGATATCCGAAAGGGCTTTAAACTCTTCAAAGTCGGGGTTTCTCACATATTTTCCATTCTGTGCTCCCTTTTTAGCGGGAGAAATATATGGTCCTTCCATATTTATACCGTGAATATATGCGCCTTTCTCACTGCCCATATAACCGGCAGTACAGGCGAAAATCTTTTTAAGCTCTTCATTTCCCAAAGTCATTGTAGTGGGACAAAAGGAGGTTATCCCAAGAGAAGCAAGGCTTTCTGATATCTTCTCAAGGCTCTCTTCTTTTGCATCACAGGTATCACAGCCCATTCTTCCGTGGATGTGTATATCAATAAATCCCGGTACGGCTATGCATCCGGCAAAATCCAGCTCCTCTTCGCCGGGCTCTGCACACATATCTCCCACACCGTCTATCTTTTCACCGATTACTCTTATATTATCTCTTTCGGGCTCAAAATCCTTACCGTAAACAACTGCGTTTTTAATAAGCATAAAATCCCTCCGCAATTTTAATTATTCCGCATAAGATTTATTTTATGATATCACTTTTTGATGAATTAAACAATATAGATATTTCCGCCTGCTGTACACAAATGATATACAGCAGACGGAAATGCAATCAGTTCGTCAATTAAATTTTATTCTTCGTTTTCAGCCTTTTTCTGAAGCTCTTCAATAATCTTTGCATGCTTTTCCTTTGTCATATTGCAGAAAATAAAGGGAGCTGCTGAAATCAAGGATGCTACCAGAGCAATTAAAATGCTGTATGTAATTATAGGATCTCTGATTGCGGCATCTGTAAGAACGCTGTAATCCGTAAGTCCGTCGGCGCCTGCGGCAAGGCCGAAAAACTCATATACGAAGGTGAGAATCGCCGTAGAGAAAATACTGCCTATAACTGAGAACATAAGCTGTATGTTCTGAGCAAAACCTTCAACACGCTTGCCGGTTCTCAGCTGCTGCTGGTCGAGAGCATCAGCAGTAAGAGAGGTCTGAAGTATGTACTGGGGGCCGCTTGCGAAATTGAAGATATAAAGGGAAATTACAAAGAACACTATGCTCTTTTGGAAAGTGAGCACCATTATGAGCGCTGCCACCGCATTGAGGGCAAAGGAGCCGAAACCGAATTTTCTGTAACCCAGCTTTTTAATACAGAGAGGTGCCAAAAGCATTCCGGGAATAAAAGCGGTCGAGGTTATTGTGGGAAGTATTCCTGCCATGGCGCTGCTGCCAAGCTGATAAAGGCATATCCAGTTAAGTAGCACACTTATCGCTCCGCGGCAGCCATCGAAGAACTTACCTACACATACAATCCAAAAATCACGGCTGTGAGCAATACCTGCAAATCCTTCTTTGAAGCTTACCTTCTCCTCTTTTTCGCTTACGGGTTTTATGACTCTTTCTTTTGTCTTGAACATTACAACAAGTCCCAAAGCAAAGCCAACCGCCGCAAAGGCAGGAAGCAGAATGCGGTATGACTTAATATCAAGAAGTCCCTCAGAGCCGAAGAAAATCTGTGCGAAAATAGGGAGAATCAGTGTTACAAGAGAAGGTCCGAGGTTAGAAACAAACTCGGAAATACTCATAATAAATGTACGCTCACCGGAGTCGGGAGAAATGACCTGTGAAATACCTGTATAGGCATTATTGTAAATGTGCTGGCCTATATAGAGAATATTATAGAAAATGGCGATAAGCACCATTTTTGTAATATTACTTCCGTTTACGGGAATAAGCCACGTCATACCAACAACACCGATTAAACAGGGAATACCTGCCCAGAGAAGATAGGGACGGAATTTTCCCATTTTAGTGTTGGTGTTATCTACAATAATACTTACAATAGGAGTTTTAAGAACGCTTATTATATTTGAAAGGACGAACAATATAAAGATATTGGATGGACTGAGCTTATAAATAGAACCGATAAGCAGACAGGTTGCCGACATGCTTATCTGGCTTACCATGGAGTTTACTGTCTTTACGCCTATACCTCCGCCGCTGAAAGCCACAATCTCGCTGAAGGGAACATATCTTCCCGACTGCGGCTTTTTCCAGTAAGTTCCGACATTCTTAACGTTTTCAATTACGGCGTTATTTTTTTCAGATTTTTTACCCTCTTTTTTGCTCACTTTCTTCACCTTTCTTCTCCCGTTTCAGGGTTAAAGACAAGGGTTTTATTTTCACCTGAAACGGTATATTTTACAGTTATTTCTTCCTTGCCGGTATACTCGGCGGATATAATCTTTCTCTCCGGCATACTCATAGTTTCACGGTACACCTTTTCCTGCTCTGCTCCATACTCTCCGACATTATCAGAGGTGAAAAGAAGCGAACCGAAAAGACCGTTGACTTTTGCAAGAAGCTTTCTCTGATTAAAGGACATATACATATTGCTTTCACGAAGCAAAAATACGTCAGGATCGTTCATAAAGGCACGGCCGTCAAGATGACGCCTGAAAACGGTATTATTTACTGCATGGCAGGTGGAAACTCCCTCACGGTTTATGTAGAGATGACGTCTCCAATCAAGACCTGCATCGGCGCCGATTCGGCAGAAATCAACTTTTCCGAAAGCCGGCATCAGCGGAACTCCGCAGCCGAGAACAAGTTTATCCCCACAGCATTCCCTGATTAAATCCATAGCGTCGCACATGATCTCTCCCCTTGTTTTGTTGTGGATAGGAAGAATACATGCCGCATAGAGGAAATCCAGCTTCACCATATCATAGCCCCAGTCATTGAGAACAACATCAAAAAAGTGACGTATATACTCTCTTGCACCTTCATTATATATGTCAAGGGCGTAGAATTTTCCCCAGTTGGCGCCTGCAACATATGGCTCACCTTTTTCATCACGGACAATCCAATCGGGATGCTCACTGAAAACTCGGCTAGATTTTACTGCGCCGAAGGGTGCAAGCCACAGTCCCGCTTTCATATTATTTGAATGTATTGCGTCTGCAACAGCTTTCATTCCTGAGGGAAATTTCTTTTTATCGGTAATGAGCCAATCTCCGATTGCCGCCTGATATCCGTCGTCAATCTGAAAAATATCAACCCTCTCTCCAAAATCGGAAAGCGCCTTTAAATCACGTTTGACTATATCTTCAGTTATATTGCCGTAATAATTATACCATGTTGTGTATCCGCAGAGTCTTTCTTTCTGTCGGCATGTTACGCCCATAAGCTCAAAGTATTTATCAAATGCCACGTCATATGTATCTTTTATTACAGCGAAATCAAGAACTCTTCTCTTTTCTGAAAATTTTACTCCCGCTAAATCCTTTTTAACGGTAATTGTTCCGTTGATACCGTCAAACTCCAAAAATGTAAAGCCTGTGCGTTCACTGAGAGAACCGTAAATTTCTACCATTTCTCCTTTTCTTATGTATCCGTAAGAAGAGCTTGTAAAAATTCCCCTCTTATGAGGTGTTTTTATAAATATGGCATCTCCTGCCCTGTTGACTCCGCTCTTAGCCATGAATACAGAATTCATCAGCTTATCCGCAGCAAAAAGGAAATCCCTTATTTTATCATTGGGTGCATATTCTCTGCTGAGTGTCCATGACTGATATCCGTTTGAAAAAATCCTTTCGTCTTTTTCCACAGGTCTTTTAAAACTTATGGAAAATTCCGTAAATTCAGTTTCTCCCTCCGGAATAACGTCTCCCCTAATTATTCCGTTTTTATTCTCAAACTGAATTTTAACTCTTTCGTCCTTAATACAATTGCCTTCTCCAGAAAGAGTATAGGTACTTCCTGCAAACTTGTAAGTCGTTTTTAATAAAATTTTCATCACATTACCTCTTGTTATAGTTGGTTTTATATGTTAGTATAAGAATATCATATTAAATCCCCATATAACATAGAAAAAATAGCAGAAAAAGTGAGGAATATAACACCTTGGATAAAGGAATTAATTTTTGGAAGTTCTATAACAGCAATCTTCCCGCAAATATAATGGTTATAGGAAAAACAAACTGTGATAAAAACTATCACATTCACAGGGAAAATTCAGGCATAAATGCCCTTGAGATTATCACCTCAGGCAGCGGAATTCTCGAAATTAACGGGAAAACATATTATCCGGGTAAAAACTCGGTAATATTTCTGCCTAAAGGAAGCAGCCATAACTACTATACCGACGAAACCGAACTTTGGCAAAAGAAATGGGTGGTTTTTGACGGACCGGTTTTGGAAGCTCTGTGCAAAGGCTACCTCCCTCAGGACGAGTATTGTTTTGCCGACTGCGATGTACTTTGCTACTTTAATGAGTTAGAGGCTCTCAGCCAAAAGTATGAAAACAATTATCCGAGACTTACGGAAAAGTGTGCGATCGTAATACACCGTATGCTGGCGAGAATAAAAAATGCTTCCGGCAGCCGCCTTATGAGCGTTGCGGAAAGAATACGCATGTCTCTTGACTCAAAGGTTGAACAGCAGCTTTCCCTTGATGAAATTGCCGACGAAATAGGATATTCAAAAAATTATATTATCAGAATTTTCAGCGAAACTTACGGGGTTACTCCTTACCGATATTTTATGGAAAGAAAAATAGAGGCGGCAAAACTATACCTTATAAATACTCCTCTTTCAGTAGGAGAAATTGCTATGGAGCTAAACTTTGCAGACAGCCATTATTTTTCTAACTGTTTCAAAAAACTTTGCGGAATTTCTCCCAAGGACTTCCGCAAATCAAATCGCGGCAACGAGTACACTATACAGGGAATAAGCAGAGATTGGAAGTGTATAAGCGGTGTTTGATGAAAATTTTCTTAAAAAACTTTCTCAGCGTGACGAGATACTTCTGAAAAGAGCCTTTAAAACAATTAAAAACAACATTATCGAAAAGCCTGACAACGATAAAAATTTTGTTTTCGGTGATTTAAGAGGCATTGTTCCCTCACCTTCAACATACAAGGGTGTATGGAACTGGGACGGTGCCTTCCACATGATAGCGGCTTCTTATTTTGACAAAAAGCTTGCCGAAGATCAGGCTGAGATTCTTTTCTCACATATGTCCGAAAACGGTCAGCTTCCTGACGTTATATACACAAACGGAGACAGCGTAACAAAATTCACTAAGCCGCCTGTTATAGGCTGGGCAATTATGTGCAGCGACAAAATTTCACCCGATGTGGATTTTCTTAAAAAATGGTATCCCTATATAGTCAAAAACATTCAGTGGTGGGAAAATAACCGCAGCGACGGAAAACTGTTTTTCTACGACGTAAGCAAAATGGAAAGCGGCTGGGACAACACGGTACGATTTGATTTCCCCCACAAAATAAACCGCTGCTATGCAATAGATTTAAACTGCTTTATGGCTGACTATTACCGTGCCGCTGCTTACATAGCCGAAAAAGCCGGCATGGAGAATGACTGTCAGAGCTACATCGAAAAACGTGAGGAACTGGCAAAAAATATAAACAGTATCCTTTTCAGTCAGGAAAAGAGATACTACTGCGATTACAATTTCAAACTTAAGCGTTTCACGAACCGCCTTTCTCCTGCATCTTTTATGCCTTTATTTGCCGGCATAGCAGACAGCGAGAAAGCCGAAGCCATGAAAAAGCTTGCAGAAAATCCCAATTATTTCTATAAAGGTATGCCTACAATAAGCTATAATAACCGCCACTACAATTCCGCAAAATACTGGCGTGGTCCCTGCTGGCTTAACACGGCGTATTTTGCCATTAGAGGTCTTTATGATTATGGCTTTAAGGAGCTTGCCATAGAATATATAGAAAACATACTCAGCTGGTGCTACAAAAACAGTGAAAGCATTTATGAGTATTATGATTCAAAATCCGGCAAGGGACTTGGAGCGGAGAATTTCGGCTGGTCCAGCGTTTTTATTATTGAAATGATACTTCTTAAATACGGAGAAAACATTATATAAAAAGTTACAGCACAAAAAGAAGAGTCCGAAGCAGTTTTGTTTCGGGCTCTTTTATAATCTCATATAAAAACAAAAATATCAGCTATTCAAAAATTTCTTCAAGGCTCGCTTCACGTTTTTCTTTTCCTATTACCAGAAAAATGCTCGGCACATTTTCCACTTTAAATTCCTGAGAAAGCTGCTTTTCAAAGTCAGTATTGACTATACCGAATTTATAAAATTCAGCTTTTTCCGCCGATGCTTTTTCAAGTTCCGGCAAAATGAGCTGGCACTGCTCGCACCATGGGGCATAAAAACACAGCACTACCGGTTTTTCACTTTGTTCAATCTGAATACAATAATTTTCATCGGTGATTTTCTCAAGCAACTTAAATTCCTCCTGTAAAGCGGATATGCCGCAATGATAAACAAAAAAGTAATATAAAAAATTTTCTGCCCTTACCTATACTTTGATAAACAAGAAATTTTTAACGCAGGCATTTATAGTTGTTCGTTGCCGTCATTTGGTGTGCGTCATGCATGCAAACTCAGTTTGCTGTGCGAATTGCGTGCAGGCTCAGCCTGCTGTGCGTCACGCTGCCAGGCTCAGCCTACTTGCTCATGTTTTCGTTTTAAATGTCATCTTACCCGCAGGCACTTATATTAAATGTCTGCTGGCGTTCGGTGTGCGGCTTGGGTGCAGGCTCAGCCTGCTTGCTCATGTTTTCGTTTTAAATGTCATCTTACCCGCAGGCACTTATATTAAATGTCTGCTGGCTTTCGGTGTGCGGCTTGGGTGCAGGCTCAGCCTGCTTGCTCATGTTTTCGTTTCAAATGTCATCTTGCCCGCAGGCACTTATATTAAATGTCTGCTGGCGTTCGGTGTGCGACTTGGGTGCAGGCTCAGCCTGCTTGCTCATGTTTTCGTTTTAAATGTCATCTTGCCCGCAGGCACTTATATTAAATGTCTGCTGGCGTTCGGTGTGCGGCTTATGTGCAGGTTTAACCTGCTTTTGCAGCTCCCATTGTCGCCCTTATTCCTTCCGTAAGAGCAAAAATCACTGCCGCAGCTACAATAACATAGCGTGCAATTTCAATAATTTTAAGGGTTCTTCCCGCCATTGATAAAATATTTAAATCTCTTAAAAGTCTTACCATTTTCTTTTCTCCTTTTTTCTTTATTCTGTGCTCAAAAGCACTCCGTGGGCAATACCGGGCACTGATTCACCCTGTTTTGACGAAGTGGGCGACATAAGTGCTCCCGTTCCCACAAAAAGTACCTTTTTCAGTTCTCCCTGCTGAAGGCGACGCATTATATATGAGCAAACCACCGCTCCGCTGCACCCGCAGCCGGAACCGCCTGCATTTACGTCCTGATTTTCAGGGTCGAATATCATTACTCCGCAGTCTCTGTGAACAGCGGAAATATCTATTCCCGACTCCTTTACCATCAGCTCACAAAGGAGCTTTGAACCTACAGAGCCCAGATCTCCTGTTAAAATCATGTCGTAATCTTCGGGAACAGTTCCCGTATCCTTTAGAAAATCGGTAATTGTACTGGCCGCAGCGGGAGCCATGGCAGCACCCATGTTGTTGGCATCACGTATACCCAAATCCTGTATTCTTCCGATTATTCCCTTTGTAACCTTCACCGTTCCTCCGCTCTTTTTGAGCACTGCCGCTCCGGAACCCGTAACAGTCCACTGTGCCGCAGGAGGACGCTGTCCGCCGTATTCAAGAGGATACCTAAACTGTCTTTCCGCAGAACAGAAATGGGATGACGTTGCACATACACAGGTATTTACCGCTCCGCCATCCACCATTATGCTGCCCATAAGCAGCGAAAGCGCCATAGTGGAACAGGCTCCGTAAACTCCTGCAAAGGGAATATTCATTTCACGAAGTCCAAAGGTAGTTCCTATACACTGATTGAGCAGATCTCCGGCAATTACCGCATCCACCTGGGATGTAGCTGTATCAGCTTTTGCGAGAGCTCTTATAATTGCCTCACGCTGTATTGAACTTTCTGCCTTCTCCCATGAACATTCGCCCATGGTAGTATCTGTATAAATTTTGTCAAATTCCTCTCCCAGAGGACCTTCTCCCTCTTTTTTACCAACTACTGCGGCGTTTCCCACAATAGATGGCTTCGAAGTAAAGTTAAGAGTATATTTTCCGATTCTTTCCGCCATTATTTTTCCACCTTTCCGCAAAAATTAATAAAGACGGAAAATCCAGACTATAAGCCCGTATATAACCGCAGCGGCTGTTCCGTAAACTATAACAGGACCCGCTATGGAAAACATCTGAACACCGGTGCCCATTATTCTGCCCTCGCTTTGAAACTCAAGCGCCGGCGAAGCCACAGAATTTGCAAATCCAGTTATAGGAACTATTGTTCCCGCTCCGGCAAATCTGGCTATCTTATCGAAAACACCGATTCCCGTTAAAAATGCGGTTATAAATATCAGGGTTACGGAAACTGCCATGCGTGCCTGCTTCTCTTCCGCTCCCCAGTAAGAGTAAAGCGTAAAAAGCAGTTCGCCAAAAGTGCAGATAAGTCCTCCCACCAAATACGCCATAAAAAAATTTTTTACCATGTGACTGGGCGGCTCCGCTTTCTGCGCCATTTTTTCATATTCTTTTCCTGTTACAGCCATATTTTTCACCCTTTGTTTCTTTTTCAACTTTGTTTTTCCCTTTACGGAGATTTTTATTCTGTTTCATTCATATATAATTTACAAAATGCGTCTTGACTTGCTTTTTTTACAGACTTAAAATTTATTATTAACAAATAAAAATATAAATCAGGCGGTGTTCAAATGCCCCATCTTGTTGACGTAAGAAATGTTTATAAAATCTATAACCCCGGCGAAAACGAGGTTCACGCTCTGGACGGAATTTCCCTAACAATTGACGAGGGAGAATTCGTTGCTATTGTAGGACAGTCGGGTTCCGGAAAATCCACCCTGATGAATATGCTGGGTCTTCTTGATGTGCCTACAAGCGGAGAATACTATTTGAACGGCCATAATACTGAAGGCCTTTCAGACGATGAGCAGTCGGAAATCAGAAACAAGGAAATCGGATTTATTTTCCAGGGCTTTAACCTTATTCCCAGTCTTTCCGCAAGGGAAAATGTAGAGCTTCCCCTTGTGTACAGAGGAATGGGTGCGGAAGAGCGCAAAAAGCTCGCCCTTGACGCTCTCGAAAGAGTTGGCATGGGACACAGAGTAAACCATAGACCCGCAGAGATGTCCGGCGGTCAGCAGCAGCGTGTAGCAATCGCCCGTGCAGTAGCTGCAAAGCCTCCCGTTATCCTTGCCGACGAACCTACAGGTAACCTTGACTCTCACAGCGGTAAAGAGGTTAGGAAAATTCTTAACGAGCTGTGCGACGAGGGAAGAACTGTTATACTCATTACCCACGACAACTCTATAGCCGAATCTGCCGGACGTGTAATCAGAATTCAGGACGGCAAAAAAATAGAAGACTATGTAAACGACGCATATTTCGTTGCCCGTGAAGAGCGTATCAGGCAGAAAAAACTTAATGAAAAAAACAGCGAAACAAAAAATACAGATAACACCGATAAGCAGTAATAATAATGCCCCGTTTGAGTTTTTATACTCAGACGGGGCAGTTTGTTTTAAAGCCATAAATTTACTTTTTCTTTTCTTTTGGAGAAAAATAGATAAGTGAAAGAAAAACCGGAACTGTAAAAATAAGAGCCACAGGAATTAAATCGGGATTTCTCAAAGCTCCGAAAAGCACTATGCAGGAGCCGACGCTTGCAAGGAGCGGACATATAACTCCCGCAAACCTGCCTTTTATTTCTCCCTTTTTATAAAGCGTATAGACTTTATAATAAAGAGGAATATACATAGCGTAGCTCATAGCCACAGAAACTTCCGAGATATCCGAATTAATCATGAGGTTTCTTGAAGAAACAAAATAGTGGACAAAGCTCCATACCAGCATCAGACCAAAAGAGACGGCGGCGGAAGCGAGAGGAATATTGCTTCTTTCGCCGAGCTTTGAAAGAGTGCGTGAAAAAGGCACCATGTTTCCCCTTACTGCCAGCGAATAGGGCATACGTATAAAGCCTAAAATTATACCGTTAACGGTTCCCATAACTGAAATGATAATAAAAATGAGAATTATCTTACCGCCTGCTGCTCCGAAAAGGGATTCGGCAATTGAGTAAACATGTGCGTCGCCCATTGAAATTATCGCATCCGGCCCCAGAAAAAGAGAAACTCCCGTAAAATATGAAACATATACACCCAGCACAATAAGAGGACCTATTACAAGAGCACGGGGTAAATTTTTGGCTTCATTTTTAATTTCATGGGAAATGGATGTGGAGATAATCCAGCCGTCATAGGAAAAGGCTATGGGAGCTACTGCGCTTATCCATCCCACGGAACTTACTGTCGTTTCGGGAGAAGCTGTAAGCGCCTGAGGATTTCCGAACAAAAATCCAGCCGCCGCAAAAAGCACCAGCGGTATAAGCTTTACCAAAGTTGAAAGGTTCTGGAAAAGTGCTCCGAACTTAGGTGCGGCACAGTTATATAAATATGAAAAGCAGCAGAACACAAGGCCTATAGCCATCTCTGTACTTATTTTATTTTCTATTCCGAAAAGCATACAGGTATAAACGCCTATTACTCTCACCACAACAACAAGCAGCGCCGGATAATATACAAAGGTCTGAAACCAGCCTGCGGCACAGGCAGCCCTTGGAGAAATAAATTTTTCAGCATAACCTATAAGTCCTCCGGCAGAGCCTGTTCGCTTTGCAAGCTCACCAAAAGAAAGCCCGCCGAATACTATACTTATTGCACCTAATGCGAAAACAACTATTCCCTTTGTAACGCTGCCCCCGGCGGCGTAGAGAATATTGTCCGTTTTAAAGAATATACCCGAACCTATGCAGATGCCTACAATCATTGCCACCGCAGTGGGAAGTGAATATTTTTTTGTGCTTTCTTCCATTCAAAATTTCACCGCCTTAATTTTATTTTGCGATTTAAACTTCTAAAGTAAGACGGTAAAACATTCCGCCGACATTACAAAGTTATAAAATAAACTCTTAACTTATTTTCTATAATTCAGTTTTAAACATCCGTCACTTACAAATATACTTTATTGTATATGATAATATACACATTCGCAAGAAAAAATTAGACGCAATGCTTTTAAAACCAAAATTTAAAATTTTTCTGCAAAAGTAATAATTTTTCCGGTTAAAGGCTTTTTCGCCATAAACCGTTAGGTTATTGCCGGCGCAATAATAAGGCTTTTATGAAAAGCCAAACTCTCCAGTTATGAGAAAGAACACTGCAAAAAGGCTTATTCCTTGACAAATAGCGGTTAAATTTGATATTATATCGTGTAACGTAAAAGTAAAAAAATGTATTACAGCACAGAGAAAAATCTCTGTAACCGCAAATGCGGAAAAAACAGGAGAGGATTAACTGTTATGAATACTGAAAATCTTTGTATGAATTGCATGAAGGAGATAGGCGATGAAAAGCAGTGCCCTTACTGCGGTTTCCGTGCCGATTCACCTCAGATGCTGCCCTATCTGCCCCTTCGCACCGTTGTCGGCGGACGTTATTTAGTAGGCAGACTTCTCGAATTTAACGGCGACGGCGCAACATACATGGGATGGGATTCTAACCAAAACACACCGGTGTGCATAAGAGAGTTCCTTCCTGACGCCATTTCTCAGAGAGACGCTGATACACTTGAGCTTAAACCTCAGGCCGGCTCGGAAAATGTTTTCAGCGACTGTTACCAGAGCTTTTTGGAGCTTTGGCGCAAGCTTGTTAGAATGAGAGGCCTTACAGCTCTTATCTCCGCTTTTGACATTGTTGAGGATTACGGCACAGCTTATGCTATTTCAGAACATATTGAAGGTATAACTCTTCGCGACTATCTTCTCCAGAGCAAAAACGGATATATTTCATGGGATCAGGCACGCTCAATGTTTATGCCTGTACTCTCCACCCTCGGCACACTTCATACAGCCGGAATAATCCACAGAGGTATTTCTCCCTCAACTTTAGTAATCGGAAACGATAATAAAGTTCGTATAACCGGTTTCAGCATAGGTCAGGCCAGAACTGCAAGAGGCGATATAACAGCCCAGCTTTTCCCCGGCTACGCTGCAATTGAACAGTACGGATTTGAAGGCAGACAGGGTCCCTGGACAGATATTTATGCTTTCGCAGCCGTCCTTTACAGAGCTCTTATCGGCAGCACTCCCATTGAGGCTACCTCAAGAGTTACCAATGATAAAATGATGATTCCGGGCAAATTTGCCGAGCAGATTCCCGCTTATGTCATAAACGCTATTATCAACGCTATGCAGATTCTTCCCGAAGACAGAACACGCACCGTTGACCAGCTCAGAGGTGAGCTTTCCGCTTCGTCAAGTATGTCAGGCGGATATACAGCAGGCATTCCTTACTCCAAAGAGGATGAAGCTCCTCAAAATAAGCAGAAAAAGGGAATGAGTAAGGAAAACAAAAAAATAGCCATCAGAGCCGGTATACTGAGCGCCGTGGCATGTATTGCGATTGTGGTTGTAGTTGTGCTCATAGCTTTCCGTGACGATATTTTCAAGGACAGCGGCAACGAGGATATTGTTCCCTCAGGATCAGTCAGCGACCAGCAAATTCAGATACCGAGATTCGAAGGCCAGTATTATTCTACAGTACGTGCAACTGCAAGCTGGAACGCTACTTTTGAATTCACCGTAAAAGAGGAATACAGCGACACAGTCACAGAGGGAATGATTATCTCCCAGGATCCGGAGCCTGATTCTACACAAACTCTTCCTGCAAACGGAAAAATTAAAGTTACTCTCGTAGTAAGTAAGGGCCTTAAAATGGCAAAGCTTCCCAACGTTGTAAATTCAACATATGAAGACGCCGTAAAAGCCCTTGAAGAAGAAGGATTTACAAACATTTCAAAAGTTTTAAGGTTAAACGACGGAACCCACGAGGCGGGAACGGTTTACTCTATGACTCCTAATGATTTAGAGAAGGAGTATCGAGTAGACGAGAAGATTTTCCTCCAGGTATGGGATGAGCCCGAAACCTCATCAGAACCTTCTTCTACCGAAACCGAAGCTTCCATTGACACAGCCGAAGTGCCTGATAATGCACAGGAAGCACAGTAAGTTTTATAACTAATTTTAAATTGCCGCTTCGTTAACTGCGTTGCGGCAATTGCTATGAAAGGAGCATGACAAATGTTAACTGTAAGAGATTTCTCCGAAAAAGACCGCAGCAGCTATATTAACATGAGCAAGGATTTTTACAGCGGTGACAGCGCCATTGCCCCTGTTTCAGACGAAAACTTTTCAAAAACATTCGATGCCGTTTTAAGCGGCGATAAGGGCGTAAGAGGATGCATAATAGAAAAGGACGGCGAAACTGCCGGATATGCTCTTCTCCCCTTTTTCTGGAGCTGTGAGGCAGGCGGAACAACAGTAGTTCTCGACGAGCTTTACATTCTTCCCCAGTTCAGAGGCTCAGGTCTCGGCTCTCAGTTTATGCAGTGGCTTTTAAAGGAATACGAAAACACTCCGAGAATTCGCCTTGAGGTATGCCACGCAAATCTCAGGGTAAAACATCTATATGAAAGATACGGATTTGAAGAGCTTCCGTATATTCAAATGACAAAAGATAAAACCCTTTAAGGAGGGACAATATGTTTGTAGATAAAGTTAAAATTAAAATCAAAGCAGGCGACGGCGGAAACGGAGCCGTTTCTTTCCACCGTGAAAAATATATTGCCTCAGGAGGACCTGACGGCGGCGACGGCGGAAAAGGCGGAAACATTATATTTATTGCCGACTCAAACCTTTCAACTCTGGCGGATTTCCGCTATAAGAGAAAATACACCGCTCCGTCGGGACAAAATGGCTCCGCCGGAAGAAGAAACGGCAAAAAAGGTGAGGACCTTATAATCAGAGTTCCCAGAGGAACCGTTATCCGTGAAGCCGAAACAAATACCATTATGGCAGATATGTCAGGAGACGAGCCTTTCGTAGCTGCAAAAGGAGGAAGAGGCGGATGGGGCAATCCCCACTTTGCCACTCCCACAAGACAGACTCCACGCTTTGCCAAAAACGGAACTCCCGGTGAGGAATGGGAAGTAATTCTTGAATTAAAACTCCTTGCCGACGTGGGACTCATAGGTTTCCCCAATGTAGGCAAATCCACTCTTGTTTCAGTTGTAAGCGCTGCAAAGCCCATCATTGCCGACTATCACTTTACAACTATAACACCTGTTTTAGGAGTTGTAACTCATCGTGACACATCCTTTGTAATGGCCGACATTCCCGGACTTATAGAGGGTGCCAGTGAAGGCATCGGTCTCGGCCATGAATTCCTCCGCCACGTAGAACGCTGCCGTATGCTGGTACACGTTGTAGACGTTTCCGGCAGCGAGGGCAGAGATCCCATTGAAGATTTCGAGATAATAAACCGTGAGCTTGCCGACTTCAACAAAGAGCTTTCAGAGCGTCCCCAGATAGTTGCAGGAAACAAAATTGACCTTGCCGAGGACGACGTTAAGGAAAGATTCATTAAATATGTAACCGACAAGGGATATGAGTTTTATCCCATCTGTGCTCCCATTTTAGAGGGTACAACGGAGCTTCTTGACGCAGTGTGCAGAAAGCTCAAAGATTTGCCGCCCATTGTCCGCTACGAAAGCAGCGAAATTCCCCTTGAAGCTCTCGAAAGCAAAGCCGGTGAAAGCTTTACAATCACCGTACAGGACGGCATCTACTTTGTGGACGCTCCCAAACTTGTTCCCGTGCTTTCAAGAGTTGACCTTGACGACTATGAATCCCTCCAGTATTTCCAGAGAGTTTTAAGATCGTCGGGAATCATAGACGCTCTTCTTGAAAAGGGCATTCAGGAAGGTGACACCGTAAGCCTTTACGACATTGAATTTGAATTTGTAAACTGACGGGGTGACGAAAATGGAGACACTTTCAGGAAAATCCTGCGATCCCCTTCAGCTCAGTTCCCTTTCCCTTGCATTCGTAGGCGATACAGTCTACGATTTGCTTGTTAGAGAATCCCTTGTAACCGACGCCAACAGACCTGTAAACGCTCTTCACAAGCTTGCAGTTGAACAGGTAAAGGCATCCGCCCAGGCTCAGGCCATAAAAGACATTCTTCCTCTTCTTACCGAAGAGGAAGCGGCGGTTTTCAAAAGAGCCCGCAACACAAGGACAAATCATTTGCCTAAAAACTCGAACCCTGCCGATTACCACTATGCAACGGGCCTTGAAGCTCTTTTCGGTTATCTGTACCTCAAAGGTGAAACAGAGCGCATTCGTGAAATTTTCCGTTTGATAAACAATAGGTAATAGCATATAATATTTTCGGATATGCTTTATAGTTTTGCAATTTCCTTTCTGTTTAAAGCAAATTGAATATCTTGAGCTTTATTTTCATTTAGCGCAGTTATCCCATAAGAAAGTCTTTTCTATGAAAAAATATTTTACGGCGGTGATTTAGCGTGAAAAAGGAAACCAAATTTAAATCTCCGGGACGTGCCAGAGTTAGAGAAATTATTACCCATATTATCTTTTGCTCTATAGGCTGCTTTCTTTACTCAGTTGGAGTAAATATGTTTACGGCTCCCAACCAGATAGCTCCCGGCGGCGCAACAGGTCTTGCAATAGTTATTAACTATGTGGCCGATATTATTCCCATAGGTACTGCAAACCTTTTAATCAACATTCCTCTTTTCCTCCTTGCTTGGAAATTTTTAGGCTTTAAATTTATTGTAGGCTCCGCAGGAGTTACGGTTCTTCTTTCAGCAATGCTTGATATAACCGCCACTTTCCTCCCTGTTTACCAAGGCGACGAGCTTTTGGCCTGTCTTTTCGGCGGCGTCCTCAACGGTGCAGGTCTCGCCCTTATTCTTATGCGAGGCTTTACTTCCGGCGGTACAGATATTATGGGACGGCTTATGCGACTTAAATGGCCTCATATCTCTATGGGCCGAGTTATCCTTGCCGCAGATTTACTTGTTATCGCCATTTCGGGAATTGTCTTTAAAAGCATCGAAAGCGTACTCTATGCTATTATCACAGTTTTCGTTAGCTCCAGAGCCATTGACTATATCCTTTACGGTACAGGAAACGGCAAAATGCTTATGGTATTTACGGAAAAAGCAGACGACATTGCAAAAGCTATTACCGGTCAGACCCCCAGAGGCGTTTCCATTCTCCCCGTTAAAGGCGGATATACAGGCAAGGATAAAAACATGGTAATCTGCGCTGTAAGAAGCAGTGAAGTATCGAGAATCAACAAGATTATCAATTCCGTTGATCCCAACACCTTTACTATTATCAGCGAAGCAGGCGAAATTCTCGGCGAAGGCTTTAAGTCCGCCGACGAAAACAATCAGTAATAGCCTTTTATCCTTTGCATATTTGCAAAGACTTATATAATGTGATAAAATAAAGAAGTATATTTTTTCAGGAGGATTTTATATGTCGGGACATTCAAAATGGAGTACAATTAAACGTAAAAAAGAAAAAACCGACGGTCAGCGTGCCAAGGTTTTCACTAAAATAGGCAGAGAGATTGCCGTAGCAGTTCGTGAAGGCGGTCCCGATCCGTCATCTAACTCAAAGCTCAAGGATGTTATTGCAAAAGCTAAGGCAAACAACGTCCCCAACGACAATATCGAAAGAATCATCAAGAAAGCTTCCGGAGACGGAAACGCCGACAACTACGAGGAGATCGTATACGAAGGCTACGGTCCTTCAGGTATTGCAGTTATTGTTGAGGCTCTTACCGATAACCGCAACCGTACAGCCGCAGACGTTCGTCACTATTTCGACAAGTACGGCGGAAACATGGGCCAGACAGGCTGCGTTTCCTTCATGTTCACAAAGCAGGGCGTTATCCTTATTGAAAAGGAAGACGTTGACGAAGAGAAGCTTATGGAGGATGCTCTCGAAGCAGGCGCTTCCGATTTCCTTACAGATGATGACGTTTTCGATATCAGAACAGAGGTATCTGATTTAGGCGCTGTAAGAGATGCTCTTGAGGCTGCCGGCTACACCTTTGTTTCAGCTGAAGTTGAATATGTTCCCAGTACATACACAACTCTCACAAACGAAGACGATATAAAGAACATGAGCAAGATGCTTGAGATGTTCGAAGACAACGACGACGTTCAGGCTGTCTGGCACAACTGGGAAAACGAAGAATAATAAAATTGAGGCGTTCTTTTGAACGCCTTATTTTTATATATTTAAAAGAACCGTTTTTTAAATTGTTTATATCTTTTAAGTTTAAAATATATCAATTTGCATTGATGTTATTTGAAAAAATGGATTCTTAAACATAGGTAAACCCAACATGTTGTTGATTTTCTATTGACTTTCTCTACATATTGTGATATTCTTACATTAAGAAAAGTTTGAATAAACTTTTTTAGGCAAAGTCCCAATAATGGGACTTTGAGTCGAAAAATATCGAACATTTGTATTGACATTTGATTTTGATGTGTTATAATACAAAATGTAAGTGAGGAACAAATGTTCACTTAATGTTCGTTTAGGAGGTATGCACTATGGCAGCAGGATCCATTTTTACAATATTATTTGCACTGGTAGCAGGAGGACTTCTCGTTTTCGGATATATGCATGAAGAAAAGGTTATCGAATTTGAGGATAAGCTTGCCCGGTCAATTGCAAAAGCTATTATTTCTGCACGCAAAAACAAAACTGTACCCGAAAAAGCAGAAGTTGTTCCCCAGCAGCACAAAACCGTTCACGTTCGCAGACGTAAAACAGTAAGCGCAAGCTCAGATTCCGGCAGAGCGGCTTAACTTTGCCGAATTTTATAACACAGTTTTATTTCTGATTATTCGCTTTTCACAACTGCAATTTGATATTAACAGAAAAAGAGCAGCTAAACGGCTGCTCTTTTTCTTTGCATATTAAAATTTCTCAAATTTACGGCCTTTGCCTTTAAAATAAATATTTATCAGTTTATGCGGCTTTCGGGGAACGGTTTTAGGTAAAATTTATAAATACTAAACTTATAATATTTTTTAATTTAGACAATTTACAGATTATTCATTGACATTTTATTCCCGGTTGTTTATAATCAGTTTGAACGCAAAAGAAAACTGAAATTAACGGAGGTGTTTCTTATGGATTTTGTTAAAAAGCTCTTGAAGGTTCTTGCAGTTGTAGCAGCAATTGCAGGCGTAGCAGCAGCCGTTTATTACGCTGTAAATAAGTTTATGGCTAAGAAAAAGGCTATCCCTCACGATGAATATGAAAATTATGTTTCATGCTCCTGCTGTGACGATGAGTTTGTCTCCGAAACAACAGTTGCCTAAAATTTAATTGAGCGAAACGCCGCCTGTGCCGTAAAGCGCAGGCGGTTTTTGTTTTTGCAGGCAGCAAACTGAGTTTGCATCCAAGTCGCACACCAAATGACGGCAACGAACAACTATAAGTGCCTGCGGGCAGGTTAAACCTGCACACAATTCGCAGCAAACTGAGTTTGCATCCAAATCGCACACCGACTGACGGCAACGAACAACTATAAGTGCCTGCGGGCAGGTTAAACCTGCACACAATTCGCAGCAGGCTGAGCCTGCACGCAATTCACACACCGACTGACGGCAAAAAACGACTATTAATGCCTGCGACGAAAGTTAACTATATAATTTATTTCCATGCAATAGCGAAAACCCACTTTATCTGCAAATTGAAAGGACGCAGCTTTCGCTGCGTCCTTTAGATTTAATAATACTATTAAGATTACATCTTGTAAGCGTCCTCAAGGCCGGGTAAATGACGTGTATCGAGAACAACCTTGCCCTTGAGCTTATCAATGTTATTGCGGATCTCTGAATGTCCTACAAGCACAACTACCATATCAACATCATTTAAGAATGCGTCAAAATCATGGTACTGGTTGGGAACTATATCGGCGGAGATAAAGGGATCATATACCTTTACGCCGGAAGCGAGATGACGCTCCATGCAGTCAAGCATCTGAAGAGTCGGGCTCTCACGAATATCGTCAACATCCTCTTTGTATGTTAAACCGTAAAGACCAACACGTGTAACGTCCTTAAGGCCGTTTTCCTTCATGATCTCGTTGATTCTCTCAAGAACGAACTCGGGCATTGAATCGTTTATCTTACGTGCTGCAAGAATGATGTTTGCAAGTCCGGGATAGTCGCCTACAAGGAACCAGGGGTCAACTGAAATGCAGTGACCGCCGACACCGGGACCGGGAGTAAGAATGTTAACACGGGGATGGAGATTAGCAATCTTGATGATTTCATAAACATCCATTCCGCCGCTGCGGCAGATCTTTACAAGCTCGTTTGCAAAAGCGATGTTAATATCACGGAATGTATTCTCAACAACCTTTGACATTTCAGCTGTACGTATATCTGTTACAACAATCTGAGCCTTGCAGAAGCTGCTGTAAATTTCCTTTACCTTTTCGCCTATTTCAGGCTCGTCAGCGCCGATTGTACGTGCATTGTGTGAAAGCTCATAGAGCATATTTCCGGGAAGAATACGCTCGGGAGCATGGGCAAGGTGAATATCCTCACCAAGTACAAAGCCCTTTTCCTCGATTACGGGACGTACAAATTTATCAATTGTTCCGGGAGAAATTGTGGATTCAATAATCACAATTCCGCCTTTGGGACATACTTCCATAACGCTTTTAACAGCATTTACAACATAAGTAGGATCAATCTTCTTGTTGTCCTTCTCGTAAGGTGTCGGCACTGCAACAATATAAGCGTCGGCAGCTACATATTCGTTTGAAAAGACAATACCGTTTTTAAGAGCATCGGCAAAAAGCTGATCGAGGCCCTTTTCTTCAAAGGTAAGCTCTCCGTTCTGTAATTTCTTCGTAAGATCACGGTTATAGTCAACTCCCGTAACCTTTACGTTATTTGCCGCCAGCGATAAAGCTGTAGGCAAGCCAATATATCCGAGTCCTACTACACAAACGTGCATAATGTCACCCTCCGTTTATTTTTGCTTTTTATCTTAATGGCGTGAAAAGAGCGCCAAAAATAAAAACGATACAAGATGAATCTGTCTGCCTATGCGCTTAGGCTCACGAAGCAGACGGAAGAGCCATTCGAGACCGCATTTCTGCATCCACTGGGGAGCACGGGGAATGGTTCCGCTTACAACGTCAAAGGAGCCGCCGACGCCCTGAAAAACCTTTGCACAGACTGTGTTCATATTTTCCACAATCCAGTTTTCCTGACGGGGAGAACCCATGGCCACAAGAACTATATCTGCCTTGGACTCATTAATCGCATCTACAACAGCCTGCTTGTCCTTCTGATAACCGTTCATTGTGCCGGCTATCTGAATATTCGGATAAGTCTCAATAAGCTTTTCCTTGGCCTTTTGAAGGATTTCTTCCTTTGCGCCGTACATGAATATTCTGTACCCATTTTCGTCGGACAATTCACATAACATTTTCATGCTGTCAATTCCCGTAACACGGCTTCTGATCTTACCGCCTCTGAGCTTTGATGCATAGACAACGCCTACGCCGTCAGCGATCTGATATGTAGCGTTATTAAGAAGATTTTTGAGTGCCTCATCTTTACGGGCCTTCAAAATCTTTTCAGGATTGATGGCCACTAAGAAAGCTTTTCGCTGTGCCTCAAGATCTTCTTTAATTGCCGCCTTTATCTGGGGATAATCGGTTACGCAAACCTGAACCCCCAATATAGTCTCTTTCTCCATTGATTAAAACCTTCACTTCCTGTTTTTATGAATCTGCACCTACAAGCTCCGAAAAACTCCGTAAAATGTTTTCAGTGTACTCTGTAAGCATATCGGGATTCTTTTCGGCTTTTTGGAGATGTATCATAGCATCCGTCAAATTCTCACAGCCTTCAAGGCCGTCGTTATATTTTTCAAGACGCTTTGGAAACAAAAGCTGTAAACCGAGGCACTGTGCCTCACGCAAAGCTATGCCCTGTCCCTCATATCTGGAGGTCATTATAAAGGCATCGGCTTTTTGAAGATAACGGTAGGGATTCTGCTGATTACCCAGGAAATATACTTTTTTATCAATTGCATACTGAGCGCACAAATTGTGCAGCTCTTCTTTAAGGGGACCGTCGCCAATAATATAAAGGCGTAAATCATCCCTCACCTGACAGGCTTCCTTCATATGCTCAAGCATCTCGTCATAGCCCTTTACAGGAGCGAGATAACCCATGGCCATAATATTGACACAGCCCTCTTCAGGAACAAAATCTGTCTTTTCTTCTTTCAAAGAAAGTATCTCATTTACATTTACGAGATTTGGTATTACGGTAATTTTTTTATCATTTATTCCCGTAACAGCACGGAAAGCATCCGCCGCACCCTGAGATACTGCGACAAACTCATCGTAGTATTTAAATTTCGATTTAAACTGATTGAATAAAACACGAAACTTTTTATTGTCTTCGTATCTGCGTTCAATGTCGGTGTGTATCCACATAATGCGCCTTTTTGCGTTTGCACAAATCGCTCCTACAGCGCATTCGTTCCAGTAGCTGTTAAAATCAATCGCAACGTCATACTGCTTTTCGGTGCTGACACTCTTGCCGTACATTTTGCGTACAAGGGAGAAAGGCATAAGTTTATTATAGGAAGGATACGCTTCCATTTCATAGACGTTTACTTCAGCGGGAATTGAACTGCGGAAAAAATTTCCTTTGCTGAACAAAAAAAGATCCACTTCATATTCTGTTAAATCAATAAGATTCAGCAGATTTAAAAGGGATTTCTGAATACCGCCTACCTGCAAATCACTTTGAAACAAAGCGATTTTTCTCATTGGTAACCCACCCTCTTCTCGCTAATATATATTTTCATAACTATAACGTTTTACACTTATTTAAAAAAGCACGCACCTGTGCCTGCCTCCCTTTATTATAACAAAAAACGTCATAGTGTCAATAGAAATGACATTTTCAAAGCCTTTGGAGCAGAGAGAAAGCCGTGAATAAAATTCTGTTTTCACGGCTTTAAATCAAACTTATTTTTTATTTTTGCTCATGCTGCTGTGCTATTTCTGACGCAGCTTCTATTTTTTCTGTTTTTCTTTGACCGGGAAGAATTTTAAAAATTATAAATACAATAGCAGAAGCACCCATAAGTATCGGATAATAAAGGTTCGGTATTATCTCAACAGGAGTTATAGCAGCAAGGCTTGCCGCCGTAAGAAGCTGTGCTCCGTAGGGTATGATTCCCTGAAAAACCGATGTGAATATATCGAGAAGTGAAGCCACGGTTTTGTTTTTAACACCGTATTCGTCGCCGATTTCCTTAGCGATGGGAGCCGCAATGACTATTGCGATTGTGTTGTTTGCCGTACATATATCTACAAGTGATGCAAGTCCGGCAATTCCAAGCTCTGCTCCCCTTGTAGTGCGGACTCTTGAACGGATGGCATTGAGGATAAACTGTATGCCTCCGTTTTCCTTTACAAGAGATACGACACCGGCCACAATAAGAGAGATTATGGAAATATCATACATTGACATAATGCCGTCGCCGAGGATTTTAAACATTTGAAGAAAAGTGAATTTCTGTACGACAAGTATTCCCACAATGGCAGAAGCAACTATGCCGCTGCCGAGAACCACAAATACATTCAGTCCCACCAAAGCTCCTACCAAAACTATTAGGTACGGGAGAATCTGGAAAAAGTTATAGGACAAATCGCCCTGAACTGAATAGTTGCCTCCGCTTGCTTTAAGCACAAAAAGCACTACAGTTATTATTGCAGCAGGAAGAACAATGAGGAAATTCTGCTTGAATTTATCCTTCATCTCGCAGCCCTGAGTTCGGCAGGCCGCAATAGTGGTATCAGAAATCATGGAAAGATTATCGCCGAACATGGCTCCGCACACTACGGCGCCTACACACAAAGCAATGGGCATACCAGTCTTTGCGGAAATACCCACCGCAATGGGTGTAAGGGCAGTGATTGTTCCCACAGAAGTTCCCATGGAGGTAGAAATAAAGCAGCCTATTACAAAAACGCCCAGAACGGCAAGTCCGGACGGTAAAACCGAAAGTCCGAAATTAACTGTACTTTCAACGCCTCCCGCAGCTTTTACTATTCCGCTGAAAGCTCCGGCAAAGATGAAGATAAGTATCATTGTAACTACATTGGTATCTCCGGCGCCTCTTGCGAAAACCGCCATTTTTTCTTCAAAATTAAGCTTTCTGTTTTGAAGCAGAGCCACAATCAAGGCTATTACAAAGCCCACAATCGCCGGCATACTGTAAAAGTCTCCGGAAACAATTCCGATTACTGCAAAAAGAACTAAAAATACCGCAATTGGCAGCAGTGCCGCAGGATTTCCACGCTCCGCTTTTTTCTTTTTGTTTTCCATCTTCTTACTCTCCCAACGCAATTCGTCACTTTCATTTTCAGATATAGATTTTATGTTACTATAATAATTCACTTTTTGCAAGTTTTTATTATTATTTCGATTTATTTCAGAAAAAACTATCAATAATATATAAAAACACGTACAAAAGGCATCCGCAGATTTCTCCGCGGATGCCTTTTTATAGGTTAACATATTTTAGCAAAAAAGCTTATAAATTATTATCTTATATCGTCGTTGACATCTTTGTCGCTGGAAATGACGGCGCCAGTATAGGCGTTTATATCGTATTCATACTCCCACTTGTCGTAGTCGAATTCCACCTCGTATTTTACGGCTCCGTCATCATTATCAAGCTTTACAGAAACATTTTTAGCGTTGGAAGCGGCAACTCCTGCATTTTTAAATGCAATCTCCTTTGCTTTTTCTTCACCTATAAGGGACTCAGTTGCAGAAGATGAGCTCTGAGTTGTTTTTACATAGTCGTCATCTGTTTCAACTTCAAACTTTATAACTTCTCCCGTTGATGCATGGATTTCGTAATCATACTCTTTGCCGTTAGCTTTGAAATCCACGTCGTATTCAACGCCGTCCTCATCTGCGTCAAGCTTTACGCTAATGTCATAAGCTGTATCCTTTGAAACGCCTGCATGTTTAAGCGCAGCATAGAGAGCTTCTTCCATACCGATATATTCATCCTGAGACACAAGGGCATTCTCATCCTGTTCGTTCCAGTCTTCAATTGCATCCTCAATGTTTTCGTGAACGCTGTCGTCGTACTCATAACGGATAATTTTGCTTATATCAATATTCTTGCTTTCAACAAGGGCCGCAATTTCAGAAATAGTCATTTCAGAAAGTGACTTTGCGTCAAGATCCGGTGCAATAGTCAGAAGCTGGCTTATAAACGCAGCTTTGCCGTAAGAGATGTTATACTCTTTTGCCATATCCGCTACGGATTTGTCATCGGTTACAACCTGATTAAATACAGTTGCCGAAACGTTGTTTTCATTTAACGCTTTTCTTACGTTATTTACAACCTCTACGCGGATTTTCTCTGCTTTTTGTGCATCGTCATTCTGAACGCTTACAAGAACGTTTTCGTTATTGACATCGGTAAGATATCCCTTTTTCGCCATTGAACCGATAAGAGCGTTAACGGTTATATCAACGTCGGTGTTTTTAAAGTCCATTCCGTCAATGATAATTTCTCCATCTTCATTGAGGGGCTCAACCTTTTTAACTTTATCGGATTTTCCGGTTATAATTTCCACGCTTGGGTTTACATCAATTGTTATTTTGGATTCAGTAAGGGCATTGCCTGCAAAGAATGCGGCGCCGCCAAAAATTATGGCGATAGCTGCACAGGCAGCAACTATTTTTCCTGCTAATTTTTTCTTATTTTTATTCATTGGCATTATGTTCGCCATCCTTTCGTCTTTGACGACGTCAGCGGACATCACCTTGTCAAGCACATCCGGAGTTAAATCGGAAACGGCTCTTTTAAGTCTCGATTCAATTTCTTTATTTGTCATTTCCGTCTCTCCTTTCCGTACTTTCAAGATGCTTTTTTAGCTTTGAAAGCGCTCTTGCATATTTAGATAAAACCGTGGAAAGCGGTAATTCAAGTATTAAGGCAATTTCACGGTGCTTAATTCCCGAAACGGCGTGAAGCATTACAATCTGTCTTTCCGTATCGCTGAGCACCCCGAAGGCTGCCTCAAGCACAAGGCGGTCTTCCCAGTCGGATACCTGATCAAATCCTTTTTCATCTACATCTTCACGGGGCGTAAGCTCCACAATTTTTTTGCTTTGACGGATTTTCATCAGCGCACAGTTGCGTGCTATTGTGAAAACCCACGCCATGGGCTTACTCATAGGTTTATAAAGATGTGCGGATTCTCTTATCTTTAGATAGGTATCCTGCATAACGTCCTCTGCGTCATGGTGATTTTTCAGTATAGACAGGATAAAGCCGTAAACCGCTTTATCGGTAAGAGAGTAGAGAAGTCTGAATGCCTCGCTGTCGCCCTCTCCCGTTTTGGCTATAAGCTCATCACTGAGCTGTGGCGCCCCTGCGGTCATGCTCTTTATCTCAGCCGGCATAGATAAAGATAAAAATAAAAACATAAGCTTTTGTCCTTTCTGACTATATAATGCCGGGCATCTGCGTTTTATTGCACAGCATTGAAAATTTTTTATTTTTAATGGACAGGAAAAATCTTATATGCTCTAACAAATAAGGTAAAATATTTATACGTTTTACTTTAAAAAACTCTCATCTAAATATAGCATAAATTAAAATTTATAAAGTTTTCTCATAACATATTTCTAGTGTTTCAAAACAAGACTTAATCTTTCCGTATGTAACAAATCCGCATGCTTCATAAAATTTCCTGGCCCTATTATTATCCACAAAGACCCAAAGCATTACTTTAATATATCCAGCAGCCTTAATATCGGCTAACACCCTTTCCATCATTTTTGTTCCGTATCCTTTTCTCCAATTATCCTGTAAACTATGAATACAGATAAGCTCCGCATATTCCGGCATATCTTTATCCCTTGCCTTATCCCACCAAGCGATGCAATGAGGTTTGCCGTTCACCTCAAGAATATAACCATTTCCAACGTCTTCATCAAGCGATCTCTTATACATTTCTGTGACACGATTCATTTCTGTAGTTTTCTGCAATATTTCATTGGACAGAATATTGTGGAATGCAGCTTTCCAACTCTCAGTTTGTATATAGGCCAAATCTGATTCGTCACCTGATTGTGCTTTTCTAATCAAACAATCCATATTGTCAGCTCCTTTAAAAGCATTGTTATAACACATAATTTATAGTATTTACGTCTGCATGTATAGCTCCATATCTCCATAAAAATAACGCACCGAAAAATGCCGCATAGTCTTTTAATACAATAGGATTGTAACCTAAAATTATTATTTACGCAATTATACAATTAATATTATTAAATAAATTAAGCATCGGCAGAGAAAAAATACACCGGCTATGTTATACTTAATTAGCAAATCTGTATTTTTGTGTTTATATACATTTTTCAGAGCTCGTTCACTTAAAATTTTATCCCAAAAAAATTATAAATCCTGTTTTTATTAGGTCTCTTAGATTTTATTTTCTTATTAGACAAAACACGCAAAAAATACGCATAAAATTTTATAATAATACATTAATTTCAATTGCTTTTCCTTTACTAATAAACAGTTTTTATGTATAATTAAGCCGAAAACAACACGAAGGAGGGTTTAACTTTGATTACCTATAAGGGGAAGGACTTTTTCCTTAAAGGAGAAAAATTTAACATCTATGCAGGTGCAATTCACTATTTCCGCACACTGCCCGAATATTGGGAGGACAGACTCCTTAAACTGAAACTTGCCGGATTCAATACGGTTGAAACATATGTCTGCTGGAATCTTCATGAGCCGAAAAAGGGCGAATTTGATTTTTCCGGAATACTCGATATTGAACGCTTTCTTGACATAGCCCAGTATCTTGGACTTAACGCAATTGTACGTCCCGGCCCCTATATCTGCGCCGAATGGGATTTCGGAGGACTTCCCTCATGGCTGCTTAAAGACAAAAATCTTCACGTTCGCTGTATGGATCCTCTTTACACAACTCATGTAAAGGATTTTTACAAAGAACTTTTCTCAAGGCTTTACAGCCATCAGGTAACCCAGGGCGGAAATATAATCGCCATGCAGGTTGAAAACGAATACGGCAGCTACGGCTGTGATAAAGAATATCTTGCCTTCATTGAAAATCTCATGAAGGACTGCGGCTGTGAAGTAATGATGTTCACCTCCGACGGTCCCGAAAGCTGGATGCTCTCAGGAGGCACTCTGCCCCATATATTCAAGGTTGCAAATTTCGGCTCTGATTCAAGAGGCGCATTTAAAATACTTGAAAAAATTCAGCCGGACGCTCCCCTTATGTGTGGAGAATTCTGGAACGGCTGGTTTGACCACTGGGGCGAAAAGCATCACACCCGCTCTTACAAAACTGTTATTCCGGAGCTCAAAAACATGCTCAACTCCGACGGAAACTTCAGTTTTTATATGTTCCACGGCGGCACCAATTTCGGTTTTAACGCAGGCGCAAACTGCGACAAGGAATATCAGCCCACCGTAACAAGCTACGATGACGACGCCCTGCTTACGGAATGGGGCGGCTATACGCCTAAATACCACGCTGTAAGAAAAGCTCTTCTTCAGCACAGAGGTCTTGCTCCCGCAAAGCTTCCTCCTAAGCCTGAGCTTCAGAACATAGGTGAGGTTAAGCTTACTCAGTCCGCTTCTCTTATGCAGAACCTTGAAGCGGTTTCTACAAAATATGAAAGTGCTTTCCCCAAAAGCATGGAGGACCTTGACCAGTTCCATGGACTCATTCTTTACCGCAAAAAGGTTAAAGGCTATTATAATCAGAAGCTTCATCTTGACGGTCTTGCTGACAGAGCCTATATCTTTGTAGACGGAGAATATAAGGGCCTTATTTACCGAAACGACGAGGAACACAGCATTAATATAGGCAGAATCGCAGGCGAGGTACAGCTCGACATACTTGTTGAATCTATGGGAAGAACAAATTACGGCGTAAATATACATGACCGCAAAGGTGTTTCTCAGATACGCATCGGCAACCAGATACTTTTCGGCTGGGAAATTTTCTCAATTCCTCTTACAACAGATGTAAGCAATTTCAAATATACCGGCGGAACAGGTTATCCCATTTTCAAAAAGGGAACTTTCCGCACCTCTTCAAGAGCTGACTGCTTCATACATCTCGACGGCTTTACAAAGGGCTGCGTTTTTGTAAACGGCTTTAACCTTGGCAGATATTGGGAAATAGGACCGCAAAAATCCCTTTACCTTCCCGGCGTTATCCTTCAGGACGACAACGAAATAGTTGTTCTTGAGCTTGAGGGCTGCACAACAGACAGCATTTATATTACAGATAAACATGATATAGGACACAGAAAAAAGAAATTTTTATTTTTCTGAAGATAAGTCCGTTTAGGATGTTAATGCTTTGACAATAGTATTTTAATAGGTTATAATATACCGAGAAATTAAAAGGAGTGTTTAACATGCCACTTGTAACTACAACAGAAATGTTTAAGAAGGCTTACGAAGGCGGATACGCTATCGGCGCTTTCAACGTAAACAACATGGAAATCGTTCAGGGAATTACAGCTGCTTGCAAAGAGCTTAATGCTCCCGTTATTCTTCAGGTTTCTTCAGGCGCAAGAAAATATGCTCATCACGGCTATCTTGTAAAGCTTGTTGAGGCTGCTGTTGAAGAGACAGGTCTTCCTATCGCTCTTCATCTCGACCACGGCCCCGATTTTGAAACCTGCAAGAGCTGCATCGACGGCGGCTTTACTTCAGTTATGATCGACGGTTCCGCTCATCCCTATGAGGAGAACGTTGCTCTTACAAAGAAGGTTGTTGAGTACGCTCATGCACACGGCGTTGTTGTTGAGGGTGAGCTTGGACAGCTTGCAGGCGTTGAAGACGAAGTTAACGTAAGCGCTGAGGATGCTCACTACACTGATCCTGAGCAGGTTTACGATTTCGTAACACGCACAGGCGTTGACTCACTTGCAATCGCAATCGGTACAAGCCACGGTGCATATAAATTCAAACCCGGCCAGAAGCCCCAGCTTCGCTTCGACATCCTCGAAGAAGTTTCAAAGAAGCTTCCCGGATTCCCCATCGTTCTCCACGGCGCAAGCTCAGTTATGCCTGAGTATGTTAAGATGATCAACGATTTCGGCGGCGAGATGCCCGACGCTATCGGTATCCCCGAGGATATGCTTCGCAAGGCTGCTTCCATGGCAGTTTGCAAGATCAACGTTGACTCCGACATCCGTCTTGCAATGACAGCTTCTATCCGCAAGCACTTTGCAGAGAATCCCAGCCACTTCGATCCCAGACAGTATCTTACTCCTGCTCGTGACGCCATCAAGGCTGTCGTTGAGCATAAGATCAACTCTGTTCTTGGCTGCGCTGACAAGGCATAATTACACCTTTAAACTTTACCGGAGAGGCTCTGCGCTTCTCCGGCTTTTTTAAATCTATTTAAGGAGCACTTTAAACATGAAGTATAAATCAAAAATCGACTGGTGGTTTCACCTGTGTGTTGTTATTTTCGCTATTTTTACCGGTTATGTAATTTATGCCGGCACTAATGGAAATCCCACTATGCTCCTTGCGGCGATTATGTTCGGACTTATGTTTTTCCTTTTCCTGCTTCCTACCTATCTTATGACATATTACGTTATGGGCGACAACGCTCTTACAGTGAGAAGCGGTCTTTTTTCAAAAAAAGTTATACCTTATAATATGATAGTTTCCTGCCAGCCCGGCTCAGTAACAGGAGATTCTGCCGCTCTTTCAAGAGACAGACTGGTCATAACTTATTTTAAAAACGGCAAAAAGAAAAATGTTATTGTATCCCCTAAAGATAAATTTGATTTCGTCACAGAATTAAAGCTTAAACAGAAAGAAAGCGGCTCCGATAATGAGGACTGAATTTGCAGTGCAATCAGCTGCTTTTAATTCAACATACTAAAACAACCGTCTGCTAAAAGGTTAAAGCTCAAAGGCAGACGGTTGTTTTTCTATTGTTAGGTTCATGGATTGTTTAGACACAGGCATTTATACTTTTGTGTGCTGTATCTTAGTGTGCGGATCGAAAGCGGACATGTCCGCCGCAGGCGCTTATAGTTTATTCGTTACCGTCATTCGGTGTGCGATTTGGGTGCAGACTCAGCCTGCTGGCATTCGGGACAGTATCCGAAAAGCTCTACCTTATGCTTTGAAATTTTAAATCCCGTTTTTCGGCAAATTTCCTCCTCCGCCGACTCAAAGGGACACCCTTCAATTGCCACCGATTTGCGGCATTTGAGGCAGGTCAGAAAATGACGGTGGGTCTTGCTGCAAACATATCTTGCAACGCCGTCATCATAAATACTGCGGTTTATCTCTCCGCTCTGCTCCATTGCGTCCAAAGTTCTGTAAACAGTCGTTATTGCAAGATTCTCAAAAAGAGGGCTTACCTTTTCAAAAATCTCCTCTGCCGTCATGGGCTCACAGGAATTTTCTATAATTTCAGAAATCGCCTTTTTTCTCGGCGTTTGACGGCGTGTTTTTTCCACATTTCCCACCTCTTTGCCTTTTGAATTGTTGACATATCTGTTTTTTCATTATATACTTATTGCAACTGATTTGCAATAAGCTTTTTTATTTTCAGGGCTTTAACAGTAAATAAGTTTAAATTTAAGAAAGGCGTTGCTTTTAAAATCAAGCAGAATCGAAATATAAAATGAAAAAAATTGTTTCTGTTTTTCTATCTTTAACACTTCTTTTTTCTCTGGCTTTGGCAGGCTGTTCAGGCAATCAGGAGAATAAAGATAAAAATATTGTGCTCACAACCTTTTATCCGGTGTACATTTTCACCTTAAATCTCCTTGACGGAATTGATGGCATTGAGATAGTCAACATGACCGAAAATCACAACGGCTGTTTACATGATTATACCCTCATGCCAAAGGATATGAAAGCTCTTGCGGCAGCGAAAGCTGTAGTAATAAACGGTGCGGGAATGGAGGAGTTCCTTGAAAAGACTGTAGAAATGTCCGACGCTCCCGTTATAGATTCTTCTGTTGGCATTGAAATAATCGGTGCTGATGAAGAAGACGACCATGATCACGAAGCAGAAGAGGAACACGGCCACGACCATGACCATAGCGGGAACGCTCATATATGGATGTCCCCGAAAAATGCCGCAAAACAGGCCGAAAATATTGCACAGGGACTTATAAAAGTCTTTCCCCAGTATGAAGAGAAAATTTCAGATAACCTTAAAATTTATCTTCAGAAACTCGATGACCTTGACAGTAAAATAAAGGCTGAGCTTGCTCCATGCAAAGGAGCCGAGTTTATCTCTTTCCATGAGGCATATGATTATTTTGCCGCAGACTATTCCCTGAGCTTTGCAGCCAGCGTTGACAGTGACGACGGAGCAGAACCTGGCACAAAGGAACTTGTACGGCTTACGGAGCTTATAAAATCACGGGATATTAAGGCAATTTTTACTGAGCCGGATTACCAGGGCTCCAGCGCAGAGGTTCTGTCAAATGAAACCGGCGTGCCTGTTTATACCTTAAATCCCGTTACAAGCGGCGACGGCTCAAAAGATTCTTACGAAAAAATAATGTTCGAAAACTGCGAGACAATCAAAAAGGCGGTGCTTTCATGAAAGCTGAAAACGGCTGCGGACTTTGCAGCGTGGAAATAAAAAATCTTACGGTAAAAAAAGGCAGAGATCTGCTTCTCGATAACATAAGCTTTGACATGCACTGCGGTCAGCTTACAGCGCTTATCGGCGTAAACGGAGCAGGCAAAACCACCCTTTTAAAAAGTATTTTAGGTGAAATTCGCCACAGCGGTTCCGTAAAATACGCCTCCCACAACGGCGATGTAATAGAAAAAATCAAGATCGGATATGTCCCCCAGTACCTTGAATTTGATCGCAGCTCTCCCATGAGCATCATGGATTTTCTCCTTGCGGGACGCACTTCTTTCCCCGTATGGCTTGGAGGAAGAAAAAGCGAAAAGGCCGGGGTTTTGGAAGCGCTGGAAAAATCCGGCTGCAAAGGCCTTGCAAGCCGCTCTTTGGGTATGCTTTCCGGAGGCGAACTTCAGCGTGTAATGCTCTGCCAGGCTCTTTATCCGGTGCCGGAGCTGCTTATCCTGGACGAGCCTGTTTCCGGCGTCGATACCGTCGGCTCCGAACAGTTCTATAAACAGGTTGCCGATTTGAGAAAAGATTATCATATGGCTATCGTTATGGTATCCCATGACCTTGACCTTGTGCGTCAGTATGCGGATAAAGTACTTCTTTTACACCGCGGCGGACTTATTGAAGGCAGCGTGGAAGAGGTTTTCGGTTCCGATGAATTCCGCAGGGCATTTGGAGGAATAGCTTAAAACATACTAAAAGAAACAATAAGGCAAAGAGACTTTTATACTGTGTGAGGTTTAAAATGGAATTTATATATAATATTATGGAAACGCTGCTTCCCTTCACCTGGGTGCAGTACGACTTTATGAAAAACGCTATTCTTGCGGTGCTGCTTATAACTCCCCTTTTAGGAATGCTGGGCACAATGGCGGTAAACCACAATATGGCGTTCTTTTCCGATGCTCTCGGTCACTCGGCTCTTACGGGTATCGCTTTAGGTGTCATTTTAGGCATTGACAACGAGCTTATCAGCATGGTGGCTTTCGGAATACTTTTGGCTCTTATAATTACAAAAGTCCGCTCCGCCGGCACGGCTTCCGCCGATACGGTTATCAGCGTTTTTTCCTCGGCTGCCATAGCATTAGGACTTGTCATCCTTTCCGTTGGAGGCGGATTCTCAAAATATTCCTCCTATCTTATAGGCGATATTTTAAGCGTCACTTCCTCGGAAATCCTCATTCTTGCAGTAACTCTTGTATGCGTAACTGTAATCTGGGCGTTTATATACAATAAACTCACCCTTGTAAGCATAAACCGTGAACTTGCGGCAAGCCGTGGAGTAAGAGTAGCGCTTATTGAAAATATATTCGTTGTACTTGTAGCGGTGGTAGTTATGCTTTCCATTAAATGGGTTGGCGTACTTCTCATTAACTCAATGCTTATTCTCCCCGCCGCCTGCGCCAGAAACTTTTCCACAAATTCAAGGCAGTATCTGTTTTCTTCGGTAGGAATTTCTCTTGTGGCCGGTCTTGGAGGCGTTATTGCTTCATTCTACCTCAATACCTCTGCCGGAGCCACAATTGTCCTTATTTCAGCAATACTGTTCTTTATTTCATATATTTTCAGAAAGAAAAAGTGATAAATTTAAAGGGGAACCCCTTGATAGGGTTCCCCACGAAAAAACAGTCCACTGGACTGTTTTTTCTCCCCTCCTGATCTTTTTAAGGCAAAGGATTGCGTCATCTGCGGATGACGAGGATGGGCTTTGCCCCTCCACCCCACAACCTTTTGAAAAAGGTTGACGAAAACTTTAATGTGGATTTAGGGCGGATTGAATCCGCAAAACTAATAACTTATTTTATTGGAGTGAACTTAGTGGAAAAGGAAACAAAGCCACAGCTCAATAACGAAAAGAAAAGCAAAACTCTGCTGAAGCTGTTTCTCAGTACCCTTTACATAAGCAGCTTTACTTTCGGCGGAGGTTTTGTAATAATAACCTTTATGAAAAGGAAGTTTGTAGACGAGCTTCACTGGATTGACGAACAGGAGATGCTTGACCTTACCGCCCTTGCCCAGTCATCACCGGGAGCTATCGCCGTAAATACCGCAATACTTGTAGGCTGGCGTGTTGCAGGCTTTGCCGGAATGATAGTTGCAACAATCGGTACGATTTTACCGCCTATGATAATACTGTCTGTAATCTCCTTTTTCTACGCTGCCTTTGCCTCAAATAAATATGTGGCTTTGGTTCTAAAGGGAATGCAGGCAGGCGTTGCAGCGGTTATTATGGACGTTGTGTGTTCACTTGGTTCTAAGGTCATAAAGGAACGTTCCTTTCTTCATATTGCGGTTATGATTGCCGCTTTTGCCGCCACCTTTTTCTTTGAAATAAACGTTATATATATCATTTTGGCCGCAGCTGCTGTGGGAGTTATAAATGCCCTTATAAAGCTGAGAAAGGAGAAGAAAAAATGATTTTTCTGCACCTTTTCCTTTCTTTCTTACAGGTGGGACTTTTCAGCATCGGCGGAGGATATGCTGCAATGCCCCTTATACAAAATCAGGTTGTGGACACCTGCCACTGGCTTACTATGGGAGAATTTACTGACCTCATCACCATTGCCGAAATGACACCCGGCCCCATTGCCGTAAACAGTGCAACCTTTGTGGGAATAAGAATTGCAGGTATTCCCGGAGCTATAATAGCTACTTTTGGCTGCATTCTTCCCTCATGTATCATAGTTTCAATCCTTGCGTTTATTTACTACAGATATAAAGAGATGTCCTTACTCCAAAGTGTTCTTGCAAGCCTTCGCCCTGCTGTAGTAGCCCTCATTGCCGGAGCCGGACTTTCAATACTCAGTATGGTACTTTTCGGCGGCGACAAAATAAACATCGAAAGTTTTGATATTATAGGCTGCGGACTTTTTCTTGCCGCTTTTGTGATTCTTCGGAAATTCAAATGGAATCCCATTCTTGTAATGGTTCTATGCGGAGCGGCCGGACTGTGTCTGAATCTTCTTTTAGGAGGCTGAACCTATGAAATCAGTAAACAGAAAACGCAAAATAATAATTGCTGTTATACTTATTTTAACGTTATTCTTCACATGGATTATCTGGACTAATCTTGCAATAAAAACTTCTGATATTACTATAGAAAACAATAAAATCCCTGAAGAATTTAATAATTTTAAAATTGCACAGGTATCAGATTTACATAACCGTAAACTGGGAGACAGGCTTATAAAAGCCATTGAAAATGAAAGCCCTGACATTATTGTAGTAACTGGAGATTTAGTAGATTCATCACACACCGATTTTGATACTGCAATGGAGTTTATTGACTCTGCACTGAAAATCGCTCCGGTTTATTATGTAACGGGAAACCATGAAGCCTGGCTCAATAACTTTGAAGATTTTGAAAAACGGCTTACGGATTCCGGAGTACATATGCTTGATAATAAGTGCCAGTGGATTACAAGAGGTGATGCCAAAATAAACATAGCAGGCGTTAAAGACCCTGATTTTATTGAACGCACATCTTTGGACGGCATTCAGGGAGCCATTGTAACCGAAAATCTAAAGCCTTTTGAACCACGAATACTATAATATTGTCCTCTCTCACAGGCCGGAACTTTTTGAGGAATATGTAAATATACAGGCTGATTTAGTGCTTACAGGCCATGCCCACGGCGGACAGGTACGCATCCCCTTTGTAGGAGGATTAATAGCTCCCAATCAGGGATTTTTCCCTCATTACACCGAAGGCATATACAGTAAAGACAGCACCGATATGGTTGTAAGCAGAGGTCTTGGAAATTCGGTTATTCCTGTAAGAGTAAACAACACGCCTGAGCTTGTTATGATAACCTTGAAAAAAACATAAATCAGTAATTTTATATAGGTAAGCACCCCCTCACACTCGAATTTAAGAGCATGAGAGGGTGTTATACTTCTATATTCTGTTTTAAAAACACTTACAGCTGTGAAACGTCAAAGACTGAGCCGAGATAATCGTCAACATCAAATTCTCTGTCTTTATAGTAATATTTTTTATCCTCATCGGTTATTTTTCGTATTACCCGGCAGGGATTGCCTACAGCTATGCTGTCGGCGGGAATATCCTTTGTAACAACGCTTCCGCCGCCGATTACACAGTTATCCCCAATTGTAACCCCCGGCATCACCGCTGTATTTCCGCCTATCCATACGTTGTTTCCGATTGTTATTCCTATACCGTATTCATATCCCGAGTTTCTCGGCTCATGGTGAACGGGATGTCCCGCTGTATAGATCGACACATTGGGTCCGAACATTACGTTATCCCCTATCTTTACCTTGCCCACATCGAGAATTATAAGATTATAGTTTGCGAAAAAGTTTTCGCCGACTTCTATATTCTTGCCGTAATCACAGTGAAAGGGAGGCTCTATGCCGAGATTTTCTCCCGTTTTGCCCAGGATATTTTTTATAAGCTTAGGCATTTCATCCCATCTTTCCGGCGGGAGATGGTTGTATTCGTATATTCTCTTTTTGTTTTCGAGCCTTTCCTCTGAAAGTCCGTCAAGCCAAGCCTTATATGGCAGCCCTGCCAGCATACGCTCTTTCTGATTCATAAATGAGCACCTTCTTCATCTGATTTTAAAACAAAATTATGATAATATAACCCCTGCGTAAATTCAAGATGAAAATAAAAGGAAAACATATCCTCTTTTTGCTTTAAACGCCGTTTTTCATGGAACCGCCAAGCTTTTTGAAGACCCGCTCCAATGGCTTCCATAAAAGGGCTATGGCTGCAAAATTTCCAAGACAATGGAGAATATCAAAAGGAATACCCGAAACCCAGTAGGCAACAGCCGCCGGAATACCGCCTATAAATAAATACGGAATAGCGCAGAGGGCTCCGTAAATAAGTCCGAAACCTCCGCCGATTGCCGCCCAAAACCATTTGGACTGATTCTTTCGGAAAATAAGCACAATGGCTATAAGCAGCGGCCAAATATACAGATAGCTTATCCACCACATACCAAAGCCGTATGTTACACCCTCAAGAAGTATAAAAGCGGCAGTTACGGGAAACACAAGTTTAGGGAAATAAAGAGTATATAAAATCAAAAGCAAAGCGCACAGATGAATATTGGGGAGCGGCGACAAAGCCACCTGCTGTAAGTACAGTATGGCCGTAAGAAAAGCAGAAACCGCTATTTCTCGAATTTTCATCAATATCCTTCCTTGAGTGTAAGCTCAAAGGTATCGCCGTCAGCTATTGGAGTTGAGTCAGCTCCGGTCATAACATCGGCTCCGCCCTTTGTTATGCACCACCACTGCTGCTTTGAATCGTCAGCCTTAATTGAGTCAACACTGGTTATAAACAGTCCGTACTGGCTCTCTTCGCCCTCAATAATGCCTTCTTCTTTAAGAGCTTCACCTAAAAACTCGACATCTGTTTTAATTTCGTGGGTTTTGGAGTAATCGGGAGCTATAACCTCAATTGTAAGGGTCTTGCTGCCGGCATTTGTCTCAGGACGTCCAAAGGCAAAGTAAACCCCCGCAAATACGGCAACAGCTGCTATAAGCGCCACAATGGCAATTATAACTTTCTTTTTCTCTTTCATTTTTAACACCTCGTTTTAAAATTGCACGATATTTATAATACAATAATTATACATTATTTTACTTAAATCCGCTTTAAAAAAATTAAAATCTTTTGCACTTTTTTGCTTTATGAGAAGCAAGGCAAATTTGTATTTTTAATTTTTTGTGGTAGAATATCTTTTAAAGCAAAATCAGATACGCTAAATTTAACTAAAAGAGGCTAAAGAATGGAAAAAACAGGACTTGTACTTGAGGGCGGCGGTCTCAGAGGAGTTTTTACCGCCGGAGTATGCGATTTGTTTCTGGAAAAGGGCATACATTTTGACAACTGCATAGGTGTTTCCGCCGGCTCATGCCATGCATGCAGCTATTTATCGGGTCAGCACGGCAGAGCCTACAGCGTAACAGTTGACTACCTTGATAACAAAGATTTTATAAGTATGAGAAATCTCATCAGAACCGGCAATCTTTTCGGTCCGAAGATGATTTACCACGAAATCCCGGAAAAGCTTTATCCCATAGATAACGAAGCTTTCAAAAAATGCGGGACTGCATTTTACGCTACTGTCACTAACTGCATTACCGGACAGGCAGAATACAAAAGAGTAAATGACATAATCAATGACGTTGAATATGTTCAGGCTTCAAGCTCACTGCCTCTTGTTTCAAAAGCAGTATATTTTGACGGCATCCCATACCTTGACGGCGGAATAGCTGATTCGATACCAATTAAAAAATCAATTGAAATGGGCTGCACAAAAAATGTTGTGGTACTCACCCAGCCGAACGGATTCATCAAAGCTCAGACACGTGCTCTGCCTTTAATCGAAAGAGCTTATAAAAAATATCCGGAAATGGTAAAGGCCGTGGCACAAAGACATATTGTATATAACGAAACACTCAAGTATATCTACGACCTTGAAAAGAGCGGCGATATATTTGTAATAAGACCAGAATTTCCCCTTAATATTAAAACCGCTGAGAAAAATAAGGACAAATTAAAAGCAGCCTATGAGCACGGCTATGAAGTGGCCGAAAAGCTTTACGATAAGCTTGCACTTTACCTTGAAGAAAGCGGTGCTCAGGCAGGCTAAAAAGGAGAATTAAAATGAAAACTCTCTATTACGGCGGAAACATTATCACAATGGAAGAAAATCTTTTCCCCGAAGCAGTTCTCACCGAAAACGACGTTATAACGAAAATCGGAAATTTTGAAGAGCTTAAAAATGAAGCGGGCGAAGATGCTTCTCTCTATGACCTTAAAGGACAGACTTTAATGCCGGCATTCATAGACGCTCACAGTCATTTTATTTCCACTGCCTTTTCATTTTTACAGGTTCCTTTAGGAGACGCTCAGTCTTTTAATGACATCAAAAACAGAATTTCTGATTTTATAAAGGCAAACAATATTCCAAAAGGTGCATGGATTACGGGAAAGGGATATGACCAGAATCTTCTTTGCGAAAACTGTCATCCGGATAAAACAGTTTTGGACGCTGCCGCACCGTTTAATCCCGTTGTAATAGAGCACGTTTCAGGCCATATGGGAGTTTTCAGTTCCCTTGCCCTTAAAGAGCTTTCCATAGACGAAAATACTCCCTGTCCCGAGGGCGGAAAAATTGCTAAGGACGAAAACGGCATAACCGGATTTATGGAAGAGAGTGCCTTTATCACTTTTCAGAAAAAAGCCCCCATGCCATCCGCAGAAGATTTTATAAAGGCCTGCCGAAAGGGACAAAAACTCTATGCTTCCTACGGCATAACTTATGTTCAGGAGGGATTTTTCGCAAAAGAAATGATCCCACTGTATAAAGGCTTTCTTAAAAGCGGAGAAATGTATCTCAATATCACCGCATACAGCGATATAGGAGCGGGAGAGGAAGTTTTTCCATTAGGTGAAGAAGCCGAAAAGGATAAAGTTCCCTTTAAAGTGGGCGGATATAAAATCTTCCTTGACGGTTCTCCCCAAGGCAAAACCGCATGGCTTACAAAGCCCTATGAGGGTGAAAGCTTCTGCGGATACGGCACAATGAAGGATGAACAGGTAACAGCGGCGCTCCTAAAGGCCATGGAAGAGGAAAAGCAGCTTCTTTCCCACTGCAACGGCGACGCAGCAGCAGATCAGCTCCTAAACTGTGCAGAGAAAGCCTGCAAAATTTATGAGGAAAAACACGGCGTTTCAGGTAAAGAGGCTCTTAAAAAAATAAGACCCGTCATCATTCACGCTCAGATTATCCGTGAAGATCAGCTTAAAAAAGCCGCGGAGCTTGGATTTACCCCCTCATTCTTTATATATCATATTTCGCACTGGGGAGAAATTCACCTTAAAAATCTTGGACTCCAGAGGGCTTCAAAACTTAGCCCAGTGGGAACGGTGATTAAATATGAGCTTCCCTTCACTTTCCACCAGGATACCCCCGTAACACCTCCCGATATGCTTAAAACTGTAAAGTGTGCCGTTTTAAGAAAGACTGAAAAAGGAAGAACCCTCGGTGAAGAGGAAAAAATCACAGTTTATGACGCTCTTAAAGGAGTCACCATAAACGCTGCAAGACAGTATTTTGAAGAAAAAGTCAGAGGCAGTATTGGGAAGAATAAGAAAGCCGATTTTGTAATTCTTTCAGAAAATCCGCTGGAAATAGCTCCCGAAAACCTCGATAAAATAAAAATCGTCAAAACCATTAAAAACGGCAAAGAAATTTATACAGCATAATAGCCAAATGCATCCGTCTTTTTTCTGTGACGGATGCTTTTTCTTTTCCTGAGTGTTTATTGACCTTGTGTAAAAAAGCCTATATACTATTATGGTTAGTTAAATAATTTAACAGGCGGTGTACATATGGACAAAAGAATTGAAAAATATATAAGCATTGTTCCCTCAGGAAGACAGAAAGTGTATCAGGAAATGGGATTCAATGTATTTTTCCACTACGGCATGAACACCTTTACAGGTAAGGAATGGGGCGACGGAAAAACTCCGGCAAGCACATTTAACCCCACAAATCAGAACACAGACCAGTGGGTTGAGGCTGTAAAAAAAGCCGGTGCAAAGGGAGTTATACTCACCTGTAAGCACCATGACGGATTCTGCCTGTGGCCTACGGATACAACTGAATATTCCGTTAAAAACAGTCCCTATAAAAACGGCAAGGGTGACGTTGTAAGGGAAGTAAGCGATTCCTGCAAAAAGTACGGCCTTAAATTCGGCGTATATCTTTCCCCCTGGGACAGAAACAGCGAGTATTACGGTACTGAAAAGTACAATGATTTTTACATTCAGCAGCTAACAGAGCTCTTAACCCGTTACGGCGATATTTTCTGCGTATGGCTTGACGGAGCCTGTGGAGCACACATGGACGGAAAATCCAAGCAGGAATATGATTTTGACAGAATTTATGATACTGTCAGAAAGCTCCAGCCTAACGCCTGTATTTCAAACTGCGGACCCGACGTACGCTGGGTGGGCAACGAGGGCGGATATGCCCGTGAAAGCGAATGGAACGTTGTGCCGAAATTCCAGTTCAGCACACAGAACATTGCAGCAAAGAGCCAGCAGGATGAGGACGGAGAAAAAATGCAGAGCTCCGACACCATCAAAGAAGATATCGGCAGCCGCAAAGCTCTTGCTCCCTACGACGAATTTATCTGGTATCCCGCAGAGGTTGACGTTTCAGTGCGTCCGGGCTGGTTCTATCATAAAAGAGAAGACGGCAAGGTAAGAAGCCTTAATAATCTTCTCAATATTTACTACACCTCAGTTTGGGGCAACAGCCTTCTGCTTCTCAACGCTCCCCCCTCAAAAGAAGGCCTTTTGGCTGAAAATGACGTCAAACGTCTTGCAGAGCTCGGCGAAGCTATAGAAAACGCCTTTAAATATCCTGTAAAGGTTTCTTCTGTTTCCGCTGACACGGCAAAGGACGGCTTCCAGTGTGAAAACATAACCTCAGACGATGAAAGTGCATATTCTCCTGCTGAGGAAAAAGGCTCTTATACCATAACCTTAAACTTTGAAAAGCCTGCTGTAATAGACAAGGTTGCCTTAAAAGAACAGTGCGATTTTTCACAGCGTGTAGAAAACTTTGAAATATATGCTCTTACGGACAGCGGCGAAAAGAAAGTATTTTCAGGCACAATAATCGGTTTCAGAAAGCTTGCACTTTTTGCCCCTGTTGAAGCAAAGGGAATAAAGGTTAAAATAACCGCTTGCCGCAGTGTTCCATATATTCAAAGCATTACTGCTTACTGCGAAAACGGCGGTGTTCCCACCTTTACAAAATTTGAAATCTTTGCTTCAAAGACCGAAAAATTTGTCCGTGATATCGGCAGCAAAATTTATTTAATGAACGAAAAGCGTAAAAATAAAAAGGCTGCAAAGAAATAATATTAAATTTAATACACCTATAAATAACCCGTCTTTTTTATAAGGCGGGTTATTGACTTTATATGAAACTGGTGCTACAATGAAGCCGAAACATAGGTTTACATATAGTAGACCAAAAGAGGTGATAATGAATGTCAGACTACCGACTGGGGGCAATCGAAGGAAAATTTGCAAAAATAATCTGGGATAACGAGCCCATATCCTCCGGTGACCTTGTAAAGTTATGCGAAAAGGAGCTGGGATGGAAAAAATCCACCACATATACGGTGCTTAAAAGGCTGTGCTTAAGGGAAATCTTTCAGAACACCGATGGATGCGTCACTTCACTTATTTCCGAAAAGGATTTCTATTCCCTGCAAAGCGAGGAATTTATTGATGAAAGTTTCAACGGTTCTCTTCCGGGATTCCTTGCAGCATTTACAAGAAGAAAAAAATTATCAGACAAGGAGATTGAAGAACTCAAAAAACTTATTGACGAAAACAGGAGGTAGATTTTATGAACATTCTGTTTTACACGGTTCTCAACATGAGCGCAGTAGGCGCAATAGTTACGGTATTCGTAGTTTTTGCAAGACTTCTTCTTAAAAAATCCCCTAAAATATTTTCCTATATCTTATGGTCGGCGGTGCTTTTCAGGCTTATCTGTCCCGTTTCTTTTTCCCTCCCCTTCTCCGCAGTGCCTGAAAGCATTTCCGGAGGAATTTTCACCGAAAGCGATATAAAGGATTTTTCGGGAGAAAATCCTAACTCAGAAAATAGCTTCATACAGGCAAATCCCGACGGAAACAGTGTGGATGGAATCATCGCTTCCCTGAACGCTCCCCCTGCATCAGAAAGCGATAACCAAAAGAGCCAGTGGAAAGACAAACTCTTTTCTGCACTTAGCATCCTATGGATTGCGGTAGCTGCGGTGATGGCTTCATACAGCGTTGTTTCTTTCGTAAAACTCAAAAAGAAACTGAGCGAAGCGGTTCTGCTGAAAGAAAACATATATGTTTCCGATAAAATTACAACGCCCTTTGTAACGGGAATCTTTTCGCCTAAAATTTATCTTCCCGTTTCTGTAAAGGAAGACGAACTTGAGTATATAATCCTCCACGAACGCTGCCACATAAAAAGAGGGGACAACATAGTAAAAATGATATCCTTTGCTGTGTTGTGCTTTCACTGGTTCAATCCATTTATATGGCTCGCTTTCTGCCTTTCAAACAGGGATATGGAAATGTCCTGCGACGAAGCGGTCATGAAAAAAATGAAAGAGGATGTAAGAGCTTCATATTCATCCTCACTTCTCAATTTATCCGCCGGCAGACCGGTTATTTCCGGTACTCCCCTGGCTTTCGGAGAAAGCTCCGTAAAGCAGAGGATAAAAAACATAATGAAATACAAAAAGCCTGCGGTGATTATAAGCGTCATTTCGGCAATAGCCATTGTGATTTTATCTGTTATCTTTATAGGAAATCCTGTAAAGATAGATGAGGAATACATAGGAGTAAAATACAAAATAAATGAATGTCTGTGGGTAAGTCCCTCCTCATCTATTACCCGTGATGCACTGAGCGAAGGCTCCTTCTTCGTTTCCTCAGAGGGCGGATTTTATTCCGGAAACCCTTCCCAGGATGAATACATCTATGAGGGAAAGCTCAAAAAAATGGATTATTCATATAGAATCGAAAAATCATTGGCCCTTTCTATTATTTCAGCATCATACAATGAAGAAACGGAAAATCAGGCAAAGGAAATGGAAAAGCTCCTTAAAAACGTAGAGGATGAAATATATGTAGTTGAGAATGGCGACAGCTATTCGCTTCTGCTTCCCTGTAAAGACGGCGATGCCTTAATCATCAATGTAACTGAAAACGGAGCTTTCCCCATTGTAGCACACGTTTTATCTGTTACAGCTAAGGGCTATCAGGAGCATCCCAATCCCATGGGCGAATTTGCCGCAAAAGAAGCTCTTAACTTAGATGAGGTTCCTCATGTTGTCAGCAACTCAAGACTCATCTGGAATATGAATTACGTTTTACAGTTCTGGAAAACCGACGACGGAATGGGCTATACCGTTTCCCAGGAAGAAAAATATCACGGCGAATACAGGTACAAGCACGTAACTTCAAAATTCTACCCCAACGACGAAAAGACAGGAACAGTCATTCTCTGCGATACAATCGAAATCAAGGACAGCAGGAAGAATTTCAAATTCGATTTCGCCATAGGGAATATCCCCGGCGTTTACGAAGTGTTCGCAATAGAAAAAGGAAGCACTAGACAGCCCGTTCCGGGAATAGATACGCCTCTGGGGACTGTGGCAGCCCCTGACAGTGAGATTATGTATATTGTCCATGATAAAAACAGCCCTCCTAAAGAATTCTCTACCTTCGGAAGCTGCACTGTTTCAGATATGAAAAGAGAGCTTCTTTGGTATTACGTTAATTCAGCGGGAGAAAAGGTTCCAATAAATCCCTATCAAAAGTGAATAAAAAACTTAGCGGTGCCCGGAAAAATTCCGGACACCGTTTTTGTCGTCATAATATAAACTTTTAAATTAAATCAGGCTGTGAAATTTACATCTATTCTGCCGATTCCGCCGTCTACAGTTATAACACCTTTTGAAGAATCTTCAACCTGTTCAGTAGAATCATACATTACGTGGTCAACATACAAAACACGTGTGGGCGTATTTGCGCTGATTGCGTAATCATCCCTTGAGCCGGTTATATCAAGACGCATTGCGCCTACTCCGCCGTTAACTGTTACATCCTTGCCAAATTCACCGACTATATCGGAATATCCCATTCCGCCGGTTATATCAAGGGCATCTTTAATTTGAAGATTTTCAACGTTGAAATATCCTGCTCCGCATCTGAAATCACCGTTGTTCGCTGCAAGTCCGTTAATTTTTACGGCGCCGGCACTCTGATTTATGCGTATATTCTCGCACTTTAAATCATTAGCTTTCAGATATCCTGCACCCATTGTGATTATTATCTCTTCAGGGCAGTCATCTTCAGGAATGGTGATAAGAAGCTCGTGAGTGGAGCCGCCTACCTGAGAGGAACTATCAACATCAGGAGAATATGTCACCTTATAAGATTTTCCTTCCTCTTCAGTTTTAAGCCATGATTGATTTATGTTTCTCGTTTTAAGTGAAAACTCAGCGCCGGTTGTTATTGTAACCGCTCCTACATCAGCAGTTATTTCAATAGTATCGTAACCTTTGTTTTCGTGCTTTTCCGTCTGCTCTGAATTTTCGATGGTGTTTACGGCTGACGAATCGCCTTCTTTAACGCTTGAACTGTCGCCGCATCCTGCAAGGGTTAAAATAAGAATAACGCCACAAATAAGTGCTATAGCTTTTTTCATGAAAGCACCTCCTGTGCTTATGTTAGCATAGGGTTATTTTTTTGTCAAATTCAGGATGCAGCTATCGTTAAGAAAATTAAAGGTTAACAACGGCTTTGTTACCGTCGTTATCAGTAATTTCTACTCCTTGTATAAATACCATGTTGCCTATTTCGTCCTTACTCTTGCCTGATGTATCAAATATCATTGAGCCTTCTATGACGATTTCGGTATCGCTATTTTCAACTGTCTCGTCGCCCTTTTCCAGAAGAAGCTTTTCGTATTCCTCATTTATAACTATTTCCTGCTTTTTTACGTTTGCTATGTCCTCAGCGCTGCCGCTCACAGTAATTGTATATGAAACCGTTACCTTATCGGTACTGTTTTCCTCTGTTGCTCCTAAGCTTACAACGCTGTTCAAAGTATATTTACCTGAAATATCAGTTTTTTCTCCAAACAAACTGCATCCACTGAAAGCAAAAATTATAACCAGTGCCATAACTGCCGAAATTACTTTTTTCATCGAATACACCTTCCGTTTACATATTACTTTCGGTAATTATATCACATAGTATTCCTTTAAGTAAAGAAACAACTTTTGAAAGTATTGTTAATAATAAAAAGTATGGCTCCATAACTATAACCTACAACTTTATTTTTTGCTGAAAATGATATTTTTTCTATCTTCATTGTACATTCTGCACACTAAAACTTTGATTTTTTTCATATTGCGCCGCAAGAATTATTTTGCTACTATTTTTTATATAATTTAATTAATTAAAGGAGAAATGACTATGTTCGGAGAAGTTCTCAGGTTATGCCCGGATCTCGATTTTGACAAAAAGTTTGCCAAAGAAATTTACTCCCATAAAGAAAATGAAATTGTTCTTTTTGAAAACGGAAAAACCGATTATATTATAATAATTCCAAACAGCGCCGGGAAAAAAATACATGACGCCGCTATGGACATGAAAAAAATACTCGAAGAAATGTCGGGAGCAGAATTTCCAGTTTTCACTGACGAAAGAGAAATTCATACCCATGAAATAGTAATCGGTGAGACAAACAGAGGTATTAAAGCAGAGCCGTCAGAAAACGGTTTCAGTATAATGTCGGAGGGCAATTCAATCTATATATACGCTTTGGACGAAATAAGAACAGTCTACGGAATTTACGGATTTCTCGAAGAATATCTCGGCTGTATGTGGCTTGCACACGATGCAAATTATATTCCGAAGCTGAACGCTGCACGTCTTTCGCCGCCCAACAAAATATTTGAGCCTAAAATGCAGTGGAGAAGCGTCTATGCCCATGAAGCTCTTTACTTCCCATGGCACGAAAAGCTCCGCCTTAACGGCATAGGTGACAATAAGGATGGAGAACGCATTGAATTTATCGGCTGGGGCAACTGGTGCCATACCTACTGGGACTTTGTTCCCCCTAAAGAGTTCTATGCCGATCATCCGGAATACTATGCCAAAAAAGGCGATAAGGTAGGCAAAATAAGACCCGGTCACGAAGCTCTCTTATGCCTTTCAAATCCCGAAGTATATGAAATAGTAAGAGAACGCTTAGCCAAGAAAATCGAAGAAAATCCACAGTGCAAATATTGGGATTTCAGCGTAATGGACAGCTGGGCTGAACAAAAGGGATGCACCTGTCCCAAATGCCGTGAAGCAAACGAAAGGGAGGGCTCCGGCATGGGCACTCTTCTGCCCTTTATCAACAAACTTGCAAGGGAATTCCCAGACAAAATAATCTCTACCCTCGCTTACCACAATACAATCCGCCCACCTAAAACCATAAAAGCAGAGAAGAACGTAGCCATAAAGCTTTGCGCCATGCCGGGAAGTCAGGCTTCCTCCTATTATGAGGGTGGTACAAAGGGTTCGGCAGATTTCAAGAGCTTTCTTGAGGGCTGGAAAGAAATATGTGACCACATTATCATATGGGACTACGTTGTAAACTTTAAGCATCTTATTTTGCCTTTCCAGAATTTTGCAGTTCAAAGGGAAAACCAGCGTTTCTATGAGGACAACAATGTTCAGGGAGTTTTCCATCAGGCTTCACGGGAAGAAAACGACGAAATGGCAGACATGAGATGTTATCTTCTCTCCCGTCTGCTCTGGGATGGCTCTGAAATGAATACAGAGGAATTTATAAACCGTTATCTTGCCGCATATTACGGCAAAGCTGCTCCCATGATAGCTGCATATATGAACCGTTGTTCCCGTGAGCTTGTAAAATCTCAGAGGGAACTGGGAATTTATGATTTCCCCATATTTCATGCTTTCGATTATTTATCCACCGAAAACATAAGGGAATACCTTAACATTTTTGCACGTGCCGAATACCGTGCCGAAAATGAGGAATATCTTAACAGAGTTAAAAAGGCGAAAATCCCGGTACTGTATGCAAAAATGATGGAGCTTTCAAGAGATATAGAAGGCAAACGAAAAGCCGCCCTTGAGTTTTTCGCCCTTTCAAGAAAGTTTGGTTTTAGACAGCTGAGCGAGTGCGGACTCCCTCTTGATGAATTTGAAAAATACTATTTTAAACGTCTTAAGCTTTCTGAAAAGATTCCGTTTTATGCGGTTACAAACTTTAAACTGAAAATTCAGTAACCTATATTCAAAAAGGCTGAAAGGAATTAGTCCCCTTTCAGCCTTTACTTTTTTAAAGCATTTTCACTATATTCTCTATATCGTCAAAGAGTCTGCAAACATGAAATCCGTCGCATACTGCATGGTGCACCTGAACGGATAGCGGAATAAGTGTTCTGCCGTTTTCCGTAAAATATTTTCCCGCTGTAAAAATGGGCAGATAAAACTCATGTCCTAAAGGAAGGTTCAGATTAAAGCCCGTAAAAGATCTCCACGGAATAGCCGATATATTGAGAAGATTTTCCGGTGCATCCTTTTGAGGCAGAAAACCTTTGCCGGTAAAAGCAGTTATATCATTTTCCACATTTTTGCAGAATTTGTGGAAATCCTCATTATACTGAGTCCAAAGGGATGAAAAGGTTTCGCTCTCCTTATCAAAAACAGTGTATGTAGGATGAAGCACATCGTAATAACCCAGAACTCCGTTTTTATCATGGCAGGTTCTGAACTCCGCCCTGCCGTTTACTGCTTTTGATATAACATATATAAGGGCAGGATAAAATTTTATATTCCCCTCATCCGCTTTTTCCTTAAGTCCGGTTATATCCACATTTGCCGTCATGGAATATGTACAGGGAACATTGTTTTTATAATGCTCATAATGTTCACCGCGGAGGTATGTTTCTATATTAATAGGTATAAAAGCCATAATATTCCCTTTAAATTCTTTCTCCCGTTTTCTTTTTCCACATTCTAAGACAAATTATAATTCCTACAATCAGCACTATGGGGAATATGATACCCGCCAAAATGCCGGCCTTGAGATTCTCTCCACGGATTTCGGAAACAATTCCGATTGCAGCGGGTCCTATAGAGCACCCAACGTCACCGGCAAGGGCAAGAAGTGCAAAAAGTGCGGTTCCACCAGTAGGCAAAGCTTTTGCACCCATACTGATGCTTCCGGGCCACATTATTCCGACTGAGAGTCCGCAAAGTCCGCAGCCCATAAGACCCAAAATCGGATTTGATGAAAGGGATGCAAGGAGATAACTGAAAATACAAAGAACTGAGCTTAAAAACATAAAGGAGCCAAGACGGATTTTTTCGCTAAACTTTCCGTAAAAGAGCCTTGCAAGACCCATAAGTATTGCAAAAGCACAGGGACCGGCAAGATCGCCTACTGTTTTAGAAACTCCCAAACCTGCCTCGGCAAAAGCAGATGCCCACTGACTCATGCCAAGCTCCGAAGCTCCCGAGCACACCATAAGCAGGCATAGAACCCAAAAGACCTTGTTTTTGAAAAGATCGGCAATAGACATGGCCTTTTCCTGCTCAACGGTTCTGTTAATTGGAACAAAGGCAAAATAAATACAGTTGGCAAGAGGCAAAAGAGCCCAGACACAGGCAAGAATTTTCCAGTTTTCAATACCGAAAACAGAAAAGAAAATTGTACTTGCTACAATTACCAAAACACATCCCCAGCAGTAGAAGGAGTGAAGCATACTCATTGCTGCATCCTTTTTATCGCTGGGACAAGCCTCTACAATGGGGCTTGTGATAACCTCAAGAAGTCCACCGCCTACGGCATATACAGCTACACAAAGGCAGAATCCTATATAAGGAGACGGCAAAATATCCGGCACAAAGGCTAATCCCACAAGTCCGAGAGAACACAGAATATGCGCCGACATAACAGCCGCACGATATCCGATTTTATCGACAAATTTTGCAGAAATTAAATCGGTTAAAAGCTGTATTCCGAAATTTACAGTAACCAACAGGGAAATCTGCTCAAAAGAAATTCCGTAATCCTTTTGAAGTGTGAGAAAAAGCAGGGGCAAATAATTAACTATTGCCGCCTGAGAAATCGACGCCAGATAACAGGCGTTTATTGTGTGAGAGAAATTGTTTCTGATACTCATAAAGCGCTCCGTAATGAAAAGATTTTTACATAAAAATTCCCTGCCCCGAAAGGCAGGGTCAGCATTAAATATAATCCGCCTGAGATAAAAAGTCAAGAAATCCTTTGCATCCTTTTGTAATATCTTGCCAGGTTCTTTTGAAATCACCCGTATACCACGGATCGCTTATATCCCCCGGCTCATCGGTAAAGTAAAGTAGCTTTGAGATTTTACTTTCCGGATCCTCAGGAATAATATATTTTATGTTTTCAATATTATAGCTGTCCATCGCAATTATAAAATCATATTTGTCGTAATCATCCGCTTTAAGCTGCACGGCATATTTTCCGTCGCAGGAAATTCCGTGCTCAGAGAGGATTTTTCTCGTTCCTCTGTGAACAGGCTCCCCCAGAGCCTCTCTGCTTGTAGCGGCAGATTCAATATGGAACTTATCTTTAAGCCCCATTTTTTCAACCATATCCTTTAATACAAACTCCGCCATTGGACTGCGGCAGATGTTGCCGTGGCACAAAAAAATTACATTTATCATGCATTATACCTCGTTGTAAGTCTTTATATCTCTTTGTTTTTGTGCGATTTTCACAAATTAAATTTCCATTTTCGACATAAATCTACGCCTCTCTACATAGATATTCGTCTATTTGGCGTAGTAAATGTGGTACGTAAAAGTCGGAAAATCCGACTTTTACAAACTCTCTCCGGTTCGTAAAACACGACTTTGTTTGTCTCTGCGTTTGGCTGGTGTACTCCTTTCTTCCAAACAAAAAGAGCCCCAATTTAACGCACTGCGGCTGATGCTGTTTTCGCCGCACCCTTATTTTATCACATCGGAGCTCTTTTTACCATGATAATGTTAATATGTCAATGGCAATTAAAGGGAGTAGCACTGCTCTGTAAATTTGTCCAGCTGTTTTCTTTTAATAAGTCGTTTTGTACCGACACACATCACAAAATCACTATGCTTTCTCCGTATTTGTCCCCGACACCCCCGAAGACATAGGAACTCTGTTCCTGTGGGAATACATTCAGGCGTCCGGCTGCTGACCGGCTCCATAGGAATTTCACCCCCTGGTGGTTCTCATCCGGCTGCGTACAGAAGTCTCATTATTCTGTGACGGATCATCGCTGAATATCGGAAGCAATCCGATATTTACAGGCCGGTTCACACTCCCGCCCATAAAGGCAATCGTCGCACTCTCCGCTGATGTAGCTCCTCGTCACAAGGCTGTACCTGAAGAATGATATCAGTTTTCAAGGTTCATGTAAAGCCTATCGGTTATTACATATATTATTGTATACGAAAATCTCGCTCCTGCCGTGGCTGCCGTACGTCCATTCTGGTGGCCCTCGCAGGGCTATTTTTAATAAAAAGCACCGGCCAGGCAGGGAAAGTCTGCTTGACCGGTGGGTGATACTTTTATTGAATTAAAGCAGTTGAAAATTTTTTAAATATAGAATAAAACGAACAAAAAGTAAAGCACTCAGGCAACGAACTTGATTCTGAGTTTACGGCTCATTTAAAGTGCATTTTTAAGTTTTCCCTAAAAATCTCTTTGATTTACTTACCTACATCATATCCTGCAAGTTCCATATCACGCTTGATATTTCTCCAGTCAGTAATAGATAAGTCGAGCACCGAATCGGAAAAGCAGCACAAAGGCAGTTTATCAGGGTCAAGCCCGGCGGATTTCTGATTTTCACGCAGCCGCTTAAGTTCAGCGACCGAAACCCCTACGCCTCTACGACGAGGGTCATGTGGAGAATACGTCATCCTTGACGTAACTGAAGACTCAAATATAGTAATACCGAATGCGATTACCATAACCTATGGGCGTCATGAATACAGCTTTAACTGCGTCAATATGAAATCTCAGCCAGACGCACAAGTACAAAGGAATAAATGAAATTGTGAAATACAAAAACTTAATAAAATTATGGCCTGATGTTACAGACCCGTCTGACAACCGGTAAGTTTCTCTGTTGTAGGAAGGAACAATTTTCAGCAAAATCGCAGTTGCAGCAAACTCTAAAGGTATTCCCCAGATATTGGAAATGAGCCACAGGTCATCTTCAGAATACTCCAGCGCAACTGCGGCAGCGAAGACGAGAGCTGTGACAATTGCTCCCAGAAGGTTAAGAACCCACATTTTAAAGTATTGAGCTTTGATTTCAGCGTCATGTCTGAAGGCTTTTATTATTTTGTCGGATACCTTGCGTGATGAAGAAGTTTTTTCTTTGCTCATAATATTCACCCTTTCTGATAATATAACCGTTTAAAAATCCGAAACGAGTCCCATTTAGGTGAATTTTAAAAAGCAACTAAATAATAACGGCAATGGGATTTTTTTATCCCATCAATTATTGTAAAATCCGAATAACAATAATATACTGAGTATGAGGTGAGTTGTATGTACACGATGCAGCCGAAGAAAATTTTGATTATAAACATCCTTGATATTTTAAGAAAATACACTGACGAAGATCACAGGCTCAGCCAGAAGGAAATCGTTGATATTCTTAAAACAGAATATAATATGACCGTGGAGAGAAAATCCATAAAGCGCAATATACTTAATTTAATCGAGTTCGGATATGAAATTGAATACAGCGAATCCAGCAGGATGATACCCAATTCCAAAACCGGCGAATTGGAGGAAAGCTACATACTCTCTGATTTTTATCTTGTCCGTGATTTTTCGGACAGCGAGCTGAGGCTGCTCATTGACGGTCTGCTTTTTTCAAAGCACATTCCGTACAGCCAATGCAAAGAGCTGGTGGATAAACTGTCAGGATTGTCAAACAAATATTTCAAATCCCGTGTAAAACATATTCAGACGATGCCTGACATGGCTCCGCAGAACAAACAGATATTTTATACCATTGACATTCTGGATGAGGCAATCAGCAAAGGCAGACAGGTTGCGTTTACTTACAATAATTATGATACCGACTTCAAGCTTCATCCCCGCCTTGACAGCGACGGAAAACCCAGAGAATACATTATCAATCCATATCAGATTGCGGCGGCCAACGGGCGGTATTATCTTATCTGCAACTATGATAAATATGACAATGTGGCAAACTATCGCATTGACCGCATTACAAATATAAAACTTCTTGATACACCTATAAAGCCCGCAAAAAAGGTAAAGGGGCTGGAAAACGGATTCAGCCTGCCAAAACATATGGCAGAACATATTTATATGTTTACCGGCGAAAGCGCCTCGGTTACATTCAGCTTTAAAAAATATCTCATCAACGATGTAATAGACTGGTTTGGAAATGAAATCACCTTCCTTGATGAAACGGAAGAAGAGATCACTGCGAAAGTCCATGTAAATCTGATGGCAATGCGAAGATGGGCACTGCAATATGCTTTGCATGCAAAAGTACTTTCTCCGCTTTCTTTGGCGGAAGAAATTAAAAAGGATCTTGAGGAAGCTATAAAGAATTATAATTAAAGGCAGAAAGTGATTTAAGCTTTCAGTTTATAAAATCTGACGTACCTATTAAATAAAAAATAAGTTTTATATACCATTTTTATACCAGGGGTTCTGATAACATGAAATTACCTAAATAACAGGAGGTAATTTTATGAAAAGAAAAGTAAGAGTGATTGCCCTTTTAACAGTTGCCGTTATTTTACTTGCCTTTGCAGGATGCGGCAGCAAATCCCAGACAAAGAAAGAGGAAACATACAACGACACTGCTGCTCAAATCGAAAGTGTTTTGCAAAAGGTACCGGCAGAAGAAGGCTGGGCGCCGTCCGTTGCGGAAATGATAAACACTGTTTTTCACCGCTATGAATGGAGCTATGTCCCTTATGAGGACAGCGAGACGAAATATATAGTCACATTTTCAGGTTCCTATTGTCCTACCCCGTTCACTCCCCAGGAAGCCAGGGACGGCAGCATTTCCTATCTTGTGGATATTGCATCGGAAGAGGCAACGGTATACGATGACCCAGAGCATATAGAATCCGTATTTTTGGTTTTCATTCTGGAAAGCAACCATTAAAATTCGATTTTCACCGAAGGCTCAGCTTTCGGTGATTTTTTATGGGCAGAATACAAAACTGCTCCAGAATATCAAAAAGGATGTCCTTTTTTTGACTCATCCCCGCTGATAGAATATACCCGCAGCGAAAAAGCAGCATAAAATTATTTTATACTGACAGATTCGGGGGTTAAATCAATGATTTATGCAGTTTCAGATTTACACGGATGTTATGACAAATTTACAGAAATGCTAAAAAAAATTCAGTTCAGTGACAATGACACACTCTATATTCTCGGAGATGTGGTGGACAGAGGTCCCGACGGAATAAAACTGCTGCTGGATCTTGCCGAACGCCAAAACGTAATCTGTCTTCGTGGAAATCATGATCACACAGCTTTTAAGCTGTTAAGGAGTCTGCCTCTTATTGTAAATTCTCCTGATGCGGATAACTTAAAACAAATTTATAATATGTGGTTTTCCGATGGAGGATATCCTACCTTTGAAAAATTCAGGGCACTGAGTGACGCAGACAGGGAGAAAGTTCTTTCATATCTGAACTCTCTCCCCTTATTTGATGAAATCACCATATCAGGACGCAGCTTTTTTCTGTCCCACACAGGACCGAAAAAGGAAAAAATGCAGAATCTTGACTTGTGCCGATTGAACGATTTTATAATCGGCAAAATAGAGTATGACAAAATATATTTTGAAGATAAATTTTTCGTATCCGGCCACACTCCCACAGAGCTCATTGACAAATCATATAAAGGCAGGATTTATCGAAAAAACAATCACATTGCCATTGACTGCTCAGCAGCTTTCGGCAATCCTCTGGGATGCATATGTCTCGATACTTTGGAAGCGTTTTATGTTCCTTGATAAAACATCCAATAGCAATAATCGGATCTAATATTTGTATAAAGTGCCTTATTGTTACAAGGTATAACAAGATTGTAAAAATTCAGACAAATGATATAATTAAATCATAATTAATGGGGGATTTAGACAATGTATGAAACTCAGCCGAAAAAGCTTATTATAATGAATATTCTGGATATTCTCCGCCGCTACACCGATGCTGACCACAGACTCAGCCAAAAGGAAATAGCGGAAATCCTGCAAAAGGAATATCACATGAAAGCTGACAGAAAAGCAATCAAACGCAATCTCATGAATCTGATTGATTTCGGTTATGAGATAGAATACAGCGAAACTCTGCGCATGATGCCGAATTCACAGACAGGTGAAATGGAGGAAACATATATCCTGTCAGACTTTTATCTGAAACGTGAATTTGATGACAGTGAGCTGAGGCTTATCATTGACAGTCTGATTTCTTCAAAGCACATCCCCTACAATCAATGCAAAAGGCTTTTAAGCAAAATTGAGGGGTTATCAAGCATATATTTTCATTCAAGGATGAAACACATCGCCTTGCTGGCCGATGACAGAACCGACAACAAACAAATTTTCTTAAATATAGAATTATTGGATGAGGCAATAAGTGCTGACAAAAAAGTAATTTTCAAATATGCAGAGTACGGAACCGATAAAAAGATGCATCCGAAAAAGCGTCCCGACGGAACCGAAAGGGAATATATCGTGAGCCCTTACCAGATGGCGATCAAAGAGGGAAAATATTATCTGATTTGCAACTATGACAAATACAACGATATATCAAATTACCGAATCGACCGCATAAGAGAGCTGCAAATTCTGGACGAGCCTGTAAAACCGTTCCAGACTCTCCACGGCGCAAACGGACAGCGCCTTAATCTTGCAGAATACATGAAAGAACACATATATATGTTTTCCAGCGACAGTGTACGGGTCAAATTCCGCATCACAAAGCCGATGATAAGCGACGTAATAGACATGTTCGGAAAGGATGTTACATTTTCAGATGAAACTGACGAAGGCGTCACCGTAACAGCCTACACCAACGAAATGTCCATGGAACAGTTTGCAAAAGCATTTTCTCCGGATGTAATTATACTGGAGCCCGCAGAATTGGCGGACAAGGTAAGGAACATCATGGCGGAAACCGTGAAAAAATATAAAAACAATGATTAAAGGAGTGAAGTACATGGAAAAGACTGTGATTGATTCTTTTAAAGGGAAATATGCTTTTCTGGATAACGATTTTCCCTGCTTCATTTACCATGACGGTATGCGTTTTTCCTCCTGCAACCGTGCTTATCACGCTTCCAAGAGCTTCGATGTGCGCCATCGTATCGGATGCATGCTGGCGCCGGACAGCAAAGTAGTACGAACGCTGGGAAGAAAAGTGGAATTGCGTGAAGACTGGGATAAAATCAAGCTCAAACTTATGTACGAGCTCCTTGAGAAAAAATTCAGTGATCCGGAACTCAAACAACTACTTCTTGACACCGGAGATGCAGAACTTATATGGAAAAACCGCAGCGACAAGTTCTGGGGCGTAGTCAATGGAGAAGGTGAAAACTGGCTGGGAAAACACTTGATGAACATACGGAAAAAAATGAAGAAATGAGAGGGCAATAAAATGGACAATAATACTCAATTTAGAAATGCTTTGAATTTTTTACTTTTCAGTTATTTTGGCATTACGTTAGATTATGAGGATAAGAATATTGATAAAGATAATATACTCTCCTGCGCTGTGAAAAAAGCGTATGAAGATGCCACACAGCGAGGGGCGTATAATACTCAATTGGATAATGATGAACAAAAAGCTGCCTCCCAGAAAGCTAAACAAAAAGCTACAGCGTGCTTAAAAGATGGCATAAATAAGATACTGGAGAAGGAAGTTCCTATTGAAGAACAAAAAGATTTTGATCTATGGCATGAAGAGCTTTGCGATAAGATCAAAGAAAAATTCGATGATTCTCTTCCATTTACATACGGCAACGCACAAAAATGGGTCAACATGACATTGAAGTATCTGTACCTGATTGACTGTATTTGTTCCGAAGTATGTCCTGATATAGATTGTTTTCATTCATTGCAAAATATTTCAGCTTATCTTCATGTCCCTGTTGACAGCTATATTATCGAAAAAGTTTGGGAAATGGAAGGCAATAAAACAGGCAGGAATGATAGCTGTTTGCCAATAAAGTCAGGGAAAACGTGCAAGAACGGCAGCAGAGGAAAATATGCTTCAGATAAAGTTGAGGCATGGAGCACATGGGATAATGATAAATATGAAAAAAATTATATAAAGCTCCAAAATTACCTGCGTAATAATAAGAAGATAGACAATAATCCTATCGATTGGGAAGGACCAGCATGGATTGAGATTGCAAAAAAACGCAGTGGCAAAGACAAAAGATGAATATATCTGAAGATTATATCTATTGCTTACATGAATTTAATTAAACTTCATACGGAAAACACTATATAAAATTATTATTGGGCTCGGAAAATTCCGAGCCCCTGTTCTTTAGCATATTTCATTGAACGTTGCAAAATAAAATTATAATTTTCGGACATACAATTATTGGTTGTAAGAATCATGCTTACCATAAGTCAAAAAATCCCCATAGGTCTTCTTATAATTATGATACAGGAGAAATCCAATTAATAATTATGAGGAGAGAAGATTATGGAACAGGAAAAACAGGTACAGGCAGTCAAAAAGGCTTTGGAGCTGGAATGTCTTGTTGCAAAGGAAAGCGAAGAGCTGATGCATATGGAAAACGAAAACTTTGGCGGCGGAATACCGATGCATCCCTCAAGGCAGATTGCAGAGAAAACTTTACCGCCCATTGTGCCGACAGTCAAGTTTAACTCTATTATTGCAATCGTCCTTTTGATTCTGACTTCCGGAGTAGGCACGATGATTTACTATTTTGGCTTTTACAAACCTCAGCTGCGCAGAGAAATTGAAAGCATAAAAAATTCAGAGGAATATAAGCTTCAGTGCCGGCAGGCTGAGGAAAAATATGAAAAGCAGCAAAAAGAATACGACGAACAGTATGAAAAAGCTGTAAACCAATATAAGAATGTAGATCTGCCTAAATATGAAAAAGAGCTCAGCCAATGGACCGAAAAACATAAAGCTGAAATTGCGGATAAAAAAGCAGCTTTAAACAGCGCAAAAGCTCAGCTTCAGCTGCATTACAGTCAGACAAAAATCGTCCCCGCACAGTACCGTGAAATTTCAGCTCTGAATTTTATTTATGAAATGATTTCCACCTCCGACTACACTGTAAAAGAAGCAATTGAAAAATTCGATGAACAGAAGCACCGTGAACTTCAATTGGCTCACATAAGGGAACAGCGTCAGGCAAACCAACTGGCCTATGAACAAAATCAGCTGGCATATGAGCAAAACGATTTGTTGGAACAGCAAAACGAAATCTCCAGAAAAGCAAGAAGAGATGCCAATATCGCTTCCGCCATAGACATTGCCCAGCATTACCAAACCAACAAAATACTTAAGGACAAAAATAGAAAATAAAACTTATCCCGGGAGGACGCTGAACTGTCACAGATTGTGCGGACAGTTCCCGCAGCTTCCCGGGATAAATCTTTTTCCGTTTGTTTTAACTGCTTGATAAATTTCAGAAAAGCAAATACACGACAAGATAAAACACAAGTCCTGTCATACGCTTAACAAAACAACATATAAAAACGATAAAATCAGACAGCAGCCAAATAGCCGCTGTCTGATTAAGATATTGTTTTTCTTATTTTTTGCCAATTGTAGGCTTATCTTAAATTACAAGCTTACAGGGATAATGGTACATTCACTCTTAATCTGCTGCAGGTCACATGCCGAAAGCAAACCCTTTCTGCTGAGAGCAGATGCAACCTTCTCAAAGAATTCTGCGTTAAGTGAAAGAATTTCCTTTGCCTTATGGTAATACTTTTCAACTTCCGTTGCGACTACCTGCTCCTGACGGTACTGAAGTTCCGGGGATGGTCTGACTAGGGAATAATACTGGAATCCGCACAGCCCCTTAGCCATGACAAATTTTTTCACATAGTCAAGAGCATTAGCCAAATCACCGCTGCTTCCATAATCCTGAATACCAAATTTCTGTTCAACGGCAGCCATACCTCCCAGAAAAGTTAAAATCCTGCTTTTATCCCAATACAGAGAGGATTTGGAGTTATCGTTGTAACAAGCTGTAAATCCACCTTTACCATTTTCTCTTTCCCTTAATACACAAATCAGCGTGACGCTTCCCGGACACAGCACCTCAGACATCACTGCGTGACCAGCTTCATGGCAAACGATCTGAGAATATACACTGCGAGGATCTGACAGACCTGTGCTAAAGCATTCATCATCCTTTTCTTTGTTTCTGAACCCTATTCCAAAAACTGTGTGCAGGCACGCCTTCATAAAATGCTCCATGGTAATATATTCAGCTCTTTCATATCCGGCATAAAGTCCGGCTTCGTTTATGACAGTCTCCAGTTCTGCACAGGAGTGTCCATCCATAATATGCGCTATGGTTATGGGATCGATTTCACCACTAATCTTTTTAGATTTTAGATAATGAGCAATAATCTGTTCAGCGTCTTTTCCATGGGGCGCTTCTACTTTAATCAAGCGGTCAAAACGGCCTGCACGGCGCAGGGAATGTGGCAAACAGTATATATCATTCACCGTTGCCAAAACAAAAAGTTCTTTGTCTTTCGCATCATCTATACATGACTGAACGGTAACATATTCCTCTGTGTTTCGATGACTTTCATCACTGTTTGCAAATTTATCCATATCGTCAAGATAGACTATTGATGGTGCATTTTCTATGGCTTTGTCAAAAGTTGCTTTAATTTCCTTAACAAAATCGCCGTTGGGTTTGTCTTTTCGGCAGACAAATACTTTGCGTCCGCTTTCCTCGATTACGGCGCTTGCCATAAGTGATTTGCCGACCCCGGGATCTCCGTAGAGCAAAAGTCCACGTGGCGCTTTTACCCCCAGCCTGTCATATCTGTCCCGATTTTTAAGGGTATCGCTGATCTGACGGAGTTCATTCTTAACGGAATTGTACCCGATGATTTTATCAAATGCGTTCATGTAAAACATCCTTTCGTTTTTTGTACCTAAAGAATACAGCAAAGGATGTGCTGTTTTCGCACCATTCAAACTACTAAAATACAGTTAAGATGAAAGCACAGCATTACTATCCGCTTTGGTAAAATATTGGTTATAAAATCACTGCCGATAAACAGTAACTACTAGATATAAAAACATATATTTAAAATCAAAACAAAACATGATGTCAGAAATTATGTATGATATAATAGTATCGGCAGACGTTTATAAAGTTTTCGTTCTTCACTTTTAAAGATTTCCGTATTCATCCCCTGATGCTTAAACGAACACCACAATTATTTAACATATAAGGAGAATGCATATGAAATACGATAACATCGAGCCTCAAAAAATGACTCTCGGAGGACTTTTTGATGAAAAGGAGAAACAATTTTGCATCCCTGCGTATCAGCGTCCCTATGAATGGAAAGAAAAACAGATAGAAAACTTACTGAACAATTTAATAAATGCCTATGAAAATCAAAGAAATGATATATACATGGTCGGCACTCTGCAATTCAGCCAGACTGATAAGAATTGTTGGGAAATTATTGACGGTCACCAGAGAATTACCACTTTTTATCTGATTCTGGACTGCCTTGGAGAAACTCCAAAAATCAAATATCACAATGAAATTAACAATTCCGATTCCATTGATTCTCTTATAGAGCAAGACGCATTATATAAAGAAAATTATGATTATATAAAAAAGTTTCTTGATGATCAAAAAAACACAGATAAAAACGACTTACTAGAATTTTTGAAAAACAATGTTGTTTTTATTTCCATAATCATAAAAAGCTCCAGCTCCATAACGGACACACTACAAATCTTTGACGCTTTAAATACAACTGGATTGTCACTGGATATAAAAGACATTTTCAAAATAAAATTCTATGATTATTTAAAAGACTCATCATCTCAATCCACAGACAAATCTGAATTTTTTAAAAAAATAAACGCAGCATACGAATCGGTTTGCAAGCCTATCGAAAATGAAACAATGTATAATTTATCCGAAGAGGATTTGCTGGACACCTGCAGGTTTTATATTATAAGTAAAACGAAAATAGGCTTCTACGCAAGGGCGATGAAGGACAGCAACAATGCCTTTTTTGAAACCCATTTTAAAAAAGATAATCAATCACAGGAATTTAAATTTACTTTAGATAAATTTTGTAAAATAGCGGATTGCATAAATCAAACACAGAAGCTGCTTTATGAAAGAGACAAAGAACAAAAAGAAAAATTTGAAATCATTAAATGCTGTTCCCGTGAACTTATAAGAGAGAGCGGTTACGGCAAGCTAAAAAATTTATATTACTACCTGATATTTATACAATCAGAAAACGCATTTGACCATAAGGTTTCAGAAGAAATGCTTCAAAATGCAGATGAAATTATGAACTGCGTATGGAAGTATTGCTCTGTTTACAGAATTATATATGCAAAGGTTATTAACGACGTTTTCAACACAATCGGCAACACCGTTTTTAAAAACGATATAAAGCATATCAAAAGCGCTGCTGGAAATTTGCTGCAAAGTATAGATGAAAAAAATAAAGATTACAACGCCTTCAAAAAGTTATTTGCTGAAAACGGAAATGTCTATGACTGCAACAAGCCCCATTTGTTTCTTCAGCTCAGTTATATAGATGATACTTCCAAGTCTTCTTCCGTATATAACGTATATAAAATTAAAAAAAATTTATTCTACAGAGAAAAATGGAACTTGAACATAGAGCATATTTTAAGCCGCTCATTGCACGGCGACGAGGAATATGTTAATTCCATCGGCAATCTTATGTATCTGACTGACAGAACCAATAAAAGCCTGGGGGAGAAAACGAAAGAGATAGCAAGAAAAGAAATTGCAAAAGATAGTAAATACCAAGATGACTTTAAGTCAAAAACAAAAAAATATGAAGATGACCGTAAAAATCTCCTTTGTGTTGAAGCATTTCTCCACTGTGCTGAAAAATTTCTTCACGAACGCCATTGTGTCGACTTCGATTCTGCCGACTTCAATCCTGTTGACTTTATAGGGAATCGGAATAACAAAAAAATCGGATTTTTAAAGACGCTATATGGCTTACAATCAGAGCAATAAAAAATAAGGTGATAATTTATGACCTATGTAATTTCAGACCTGCACGGATACCCTCTTAAAAAGTTCATCAACCTCCTTGATAAATCAGGATTTTCCGACAATGATTTCCTTTATATCCTCGGCGATGTCGTTGACCGTAGCGGCGACGGCGGAATCGAGATACTTTGCTGGATGCTTCGTCAGCCCAATGTCCAGCTTATTCTCGGCAATCATGAAGCCATGCTTTTATCCTGTGAGTTCGTTTTTGACGAAATCACTGACGAGACCGTTAAGTCCCTCAATGTCGAAAAAATCGAAATGCTCAACACATATATGCAAAACGGCGGCGACGTTACCCTCAAAGCTTTGAAATCTCTTTACAGAACATCCCCTGAAGCTGTATGGGATATTTTCGACTATCTCCACGAAGCGCCCCTTTACGAAGGCGTTTCTGCGGGAGAAAAGGATTTTCTCCTTGTCCACTCGGGAATCGGAAATTTCAGCAGGGATAAAAAATTATCCCATTATTCTGCCGACGATTTTCTCTGGGCATGGCCGGAACTTTCGGACGAATACTTTGACGATATCATAACTGTTTTCGGGCACACACCCACAATGACCTACGGCGAAGAATACACGGGAAAAATCATTAAAACAAAAACCTGGATAGATATTGACGTCGGTGCCGCATACGGGCAAAAGCCGGTTCTCCTGCGCCTTGACGATATGAAGGAATTTTACGGCGACTGAAACGGAGGTTAAATAGTGATTCTCATAAAAGGAAAATATAATTCTGCGGCAGTTTATGCAAAGGAACTGGATTCTTCTGCTGAGGGGCAGATCAAAGCTCTTTGCAACCAACCTTTTGCAACAGAAAGCAATATTGCCGTTATGCCTGATGTACATGCCGGCAAGGGCTGCACCATCGGTACAACAATGACAATAGATAAATATGTTGTACCGTGCCTTGTAGGTGTTGATATCGGCTGCGGAATGCTGACAGTCAGGCTCAGGGAAAAGAGAATAAATCTGCCTGCTTTGGACAGCTTCATAAGACAGAATATTCCCCATGGCAGAGATATACGTGAGCGTATCCACAAAGGTCATGTGAGAATCGATCTCGAGGAACTTCACTGCTATGACCTGATAGATACTCATCGTGCAAAAGAAAGTCTCGGCACCCTGGGCGGCGGAAATCATTTTATTGAAATTGACAAGGACGATGAGGGTAATCTTTATCTTGTTATACATACAGGCAGCCGAAATCCCGGGCTCAGAGTGGCGGAATTTTATCAGAAAAAAGCCTATGAATCAGTGGGCGGGAGAAAACAAACGGAAATTCCCTATGAACTTTCTCCTCTTACCGGCGACGATAAAAACGACTATCTTTCCGACATGAAGCTTACGCAGCAATTTGCCCAGCTGAACCGAAGTATCATCAAAGAGGAAATTTTAAAGGGAATGAAACTCCACGAAGAAGAAGAATTTACAACTGTTCACAATTATATTGATACAGATGATATGATTCTTCGCAAAGGCGCAGTTTCGGCTAAATCTGGTGAACAGCTGTTAATTCCGATGAATATGCGTGACGGAAGTCTGATTTGTACAGGACTCGGCAACAAAAGAGCAAATTTTTCCGCACCCCATGGAGCAGGACGAAAATACAGCCGGACAGATACAGAAAACCGTTTCACCCTTTCTGAATTTAAAGCATCCATGAAAGGAATTTTCACTACCTCTGTATCAAAAGAAACTCTCGACGAATGTCCTATGGCATATAAAAATATGGACGATATTCTGCAAAACATTGAAGATATGGTAATTGTAGAAAAGGTCATAAAGCCCGTTTATAATTTTAAGGCAAGCGAAAACAGGAAGAAGTAACATTGCAATGAATTTATTTTAACTATCTTTAAGCTATCACTTCTCTCAGACATAAGTTTACAGCTCTTCGGTAATGGCCGCTGCTGCGGCGTAATTTTACCAAAAAGCTGTAAACTGTGTCTTTTTTATTTGGTTTTGATTTTATCGGGCAGATATACTCTATCAATATGGCAACCGATGTTTTGCAATATTCAAACTCTCTTTGTATTTACAGCGCTGCCATATCATTCTGTATGCCGATAACGTTTATACTGCATGGAATTAAGATTTTTCTCTGTCTTTACACAAAGCGCCTGTCATAAATCAGACTATTGTTTGTCCGCCAGATTTTAAAAGCTTCAAAAAGCGGTTTATCGTTTTTCAAATCCTCATTACGAGCAGCAAAAGCCTGAAGAATTTTATCATCTTTTATTTCAACAGCACCAACATATTTTCCAAACCTTTTAATTGCATAGACATTTCCGTCAAACACATTCCAACATTCTTCAAGACAATTGTGAAGCGCCCTCCCCGCCTGCATGTATTCCATAGAATTTTTAAGTCTTCTGAACGAATAACCTTTTATACAGCATTCAAGCTGCAGACTTTTGGCAGTTTCCTCCTCTGCAAGCAGAACCGGAACGGAAATTCCGTTATCAAAGCAATACATTTTTCTCTCCATAATATAACCTATGGGATCTTTTCCCCACTTTCTTCGCTCTCGTTTTTTCTCTTTTTCGCTGAGCAATAGATAGTCCGCTATATAGCTTTTACACATTTCTCTATAATCGAGAGATAACAGCTTTAATAACGCTGTTATCCCAAGCGTTACTTTATAATCCCGGTAAAAAGAAAATACGGCAGGACGCCTTTTTAAATACAGCAGCTCTTTAAATGCACTATCGGATTGTGTAAATTTCCGGAACAAATCAACATTTCCCATAAGTTCCCAAAGTTTTTCCAGCTCCTCAGTGTAGATCAATAATCCCGGATTGCCGAAAAAGATGCGGCGCATACTCTTTACCTTTGGAAGCGTCGTTTTTTTGAGCATATTTGGTATATTTTTCGCATAGTGAAGTTTCCGTGCAATTTTCAGAAAGCTCTCATTTATTAGGGCTTCTTCTGAATCAAAAGGCAGCGAATCATAAAAATCCGCATTGTAACCCACAAACATGGTCATTAGAATAAACTTTTTGGGAGTTATATCCTCTGCTGTAAAAGGCAAAGGGCTTTTGAGCATCCTGACAAAATGCTCTTTCAGCTCCGAGTAAACAGGTTTGCAGTCACTAAGTAAATTAAAAATCGGATCTTCCTGCCAGAAATCAACATTCACGTTTGAAATATCATGAACTTTCAGCCTGCGTCCCTGTTCATTCTCAATAGATACAAACGTGTGTCCGTTTCTTAAATTGAAAGTAACAGTTTCATATATTTCAAAGCTGCACAGAGATATTCTGCTGTCTGTCCATCTGATAGACAACATATCTTTCAGGCTTAATTTACGTGACACCTTGATCTTTTTTCGTCCTGAGGAAATTATCACTTTCACTGTGCCTTTACTCTTTAAAAACTGCAATTTACATTCAGGACAAATAAACTCACCCAAATTTGTAACAGGGGTGTTGAAAACAATAAACTGCGGCTGTTCTTTGCTAAAAAGCTCAATCTGATTTGAAGCCCAGCGTTCAATAAAGCTGCTATTTCTTATATATGTTTGTACCGATGTGTTTTCAGGATTTAAAAAATTTTCATATACCGGTATTTCGCTGCCACAGCGAGGGCATTCAATAAAATGTCTTGTTATAACTATGGATGTTCCCTTGTACTCCGCACTTGTTATTTTCTGCTGTAACAGAGGAGTCAGCACATTACAAGCCATATCGCGATCGATAACTTCTTGCCTCACGCTGACTGTAAAACCCGAAAGCGGCGCATCAATTACTTTGCTTAACATCGTATTTCCTCCATCTCTAAAAATTTTCATATGTTTCATAGATGTTTTAATGCTGTCATAATACCACTTACTATCAATTTATTACGCAATTTTTTATGGCTTGGATTTCTTGACTTTACTGTGTAAACCAAAGCGTACTGCATTGCGGTTTAGTTGTTCTGTGCATAAATTCTGTTATTTCATAACAAGTATAACCGCCCCGATGAGACAGAAATAACGCATCGGCCAGAAGCTGATGCGTTATTTTTAACAGTATCATATTCTATTGTATTACCTGAAGATATTACGGATTATATAAATCAGATTTACAAATATAATCTCTGTTGTGAATTATATATTCTTATACTTGTCCAGCTCAACCAGGATTTTATAAATCTGCTCCTGATCGGGTTTGCTTTTGGAAGCAATAAGTTCATAGCATTTCAGCGGAATACTTCCTGTCTCGCTTTCGCCAAGCTTTTCAAACAGCTGAGAAAGTGAAATCCCCATTGCTGATGAGATCTTCTCTATACTTTCAAGGGTAGCATTCTTCTCTCCTCGCTCTACTTGCCCAATATAAGTTGGATGACAGCCTGATAACTCTGCAAGCTTTTCCTGGCTCAGTCCTTTGCTTGTTCTGTAATTACGGACACGCTGTCCAATAATTTTTGATATTTCACTCATAGCTCCACCTCCGAAAAACAGTCTATAAATATTATTCACATTATTCCATAGACTATTGATATTCTTCACCGTATTTGCTATACTATAAGCACTACAATAGCAATATTAGTATTTTTAGTATATATAAGGACAATAATTACATGAGGAAAAAGACTGTTTGCTTTACCGGACATCGTGATATTGCTCCAATGGACTGCTTAACAATAAAACATAAGCTTAAGAACACTCTCATCAAATTAATTCATGAGGGATATTCCTGTTTTATCTCAGGAGGCGCTTTGGGATTCGATACACTTGCAGCACAAGCTGTACTTGAGATGCGAAAAAAATATAAACAAATAAAATTAATACTTGTTTTACCGTGTATCTCACAAGCCGATAAATGGAATGAACAAGATAAACGTATTTATGAGCATATAAAATGCAGTGCAAATAAAGTGATATATACCTCTGAAAATTATTTTCGTGGCTGTATGCATAAAAGAAATCGCTATCTTGTAGACAACAGTTCCGTGTGCATTTGCTATTGCAAAAAAGAAACAGGTGGAACGGCATACACCGTTGATTACGCCCAAAACAACAAACTGAAAATCATAAATCTGGCAACAAATTATTCCGCCTCTGACTATTAACCTGTCAGAGGCGTTTAAGTTATATAAACAGAATAAAACTATAAATATATATTTCTACATTCTCCCTGCAATATTTTTCAGCTGTAAAATTACTGAGTGTAATTCGTTTCTGGTAATTTCTCTGTTTGGTTCTTTACCCATCAGCAGATAATCCGTACTTACCCTAAGCACACAGGATATTTCAACTAAAAGATCGATTGAGCAGGCTTCCACACCACGCTCCATACGGCTGATATGCTGCTTTGATGCAAGTCCCAGCGCAAGTGCCAGTTCCTCCTGGGTCATTTCTCTTGCCTTTCTTTGCGTCTGGAGTCGCTTACCGAATTCTTTCTGATCGAAATACATGGTTTGTCCTTTCCGCCTGTGCAGGTTAGGAAGGTACAAAATTGCCCTGACAGCATAAAGTCCGACATTTTCAGCGCCTCAAAAAGAGTGCGTAAAACTAAAGGTACCAATACTGTTCCACAAAAAAAGAAGGGACAATATTTGTATCTTCGGCCCTTAATGCATATCAGGCTTTCGATTTAATTTATTTGAAAGCCTCGCTGATGGACAAAAAAGACCACCGGCAAGGTGCAATTCCCGTTCAGTGCAGGAATCACGTCTTACCGGCAGCCTCTCATGTAATATTTCTGGTTTAACCACCGATGGGCATCAGTATGGACCTGACACGGACTTATTCAGCCTATTTCATCTTAGCCATGCCGTCGTTATACTGTTTCTATTCACTTTGCAATCAATTCCGCCGAAGTTATTCAATACGGATCTGATTCTTAGGCGCATACAGTTCAATGGTATCATGACGACGTCCTTTGGTTATCCGTATCATCACAGTCTTACAGCTGCTACAAGAAACCTTTATTTTTCCGCTTTTATCCTTGTATCCGATCACCTGTTTTCCGCAGTTCGGACAATGCCAGCGAAAAGGCTGCCATGTTTCTCTCTCATAATCCATTTACTTTGCCCCCTTACTTGATAAATCCCTGAGTCGGGATAAGAATTTCGTCAGTCGGAGCACCGACTGCAACATCAGCTTTTTACAGCCATCTATTCCCATTACAGATACTTTCCATAGGATAGTTCCATATTGGCATCTCAAAAAATCACAGTGCTTTGATTACGTGCTTGGCAACGCCCTGAATATACAGTTCTTTGACACGGATTTCCTTACCGGGGTATACCTTCTGATTGCAATACAGTAGCACCGCTTCATGGGTAACCGAATCAATACCGTTATAGAGTTTCAGAGTATTTTCATTGTTCTCATCCATAGCTACTACGATATCACCTGTTTCAGCCTCAGTTTCTTTACTGACAACAACAAGGTCACCGTCATCAATACCCACATCCACCATGGAGTCCCCCTGAGCTCTCAGAATATAGAAACTGTCTTTTCCGAAAAGCGAAACAGGAAGTGACACATATTCTTCAATATTTTCCTCTTCCACCTGAGCGCATCCGCAGGCAATGGAGCCCACAACAGGACAGGAAGAAACTTCCGGCGCAAATTTTCTTATCATACTCGTGATAATGGTATGGGATTGTCCGTCATATTCGAGTATACCACGTTCATCCATTGCAACCAGATAACGGTATGCCGTCGCCTTGGATACACCCACTCCCCTTGCTATTTCAGCGGTGGACGGAGCTGTATGTCTGACACTGTAATACTGATCAATATAGGAATAGATTTTATCCATTAATTCAGCTCGTTTACTTCTCATAGCACAGTTCCTTTCTTCTAAATGAAACGCATCGTTTCAGACAACCTTATTATAAAGTCCCTTGACCGGTAAATCAAGGGACTTTCAGTGTTTATCAAATATGGTGCTCAGAATTTTGGGCACTTGTGTCTAATTTCTTTATTTACAGTGATTCCAATGCCTGAGTCATCCCGTTTTTTATAGACACATCATTTTATTAATCCATTGTAACCGCAACCTTAATTACGCCGTCACGCTTTGATTCAAAGAGCTCATATCCTTTGGCGATATCTTTCAGCGGTACGGTATGGGTAATTAAAGGAACAGTATCTATCTTTCCCTCGGCAATAAGGTCCAAAGTTTCTTTACAGTTACATCCGTCTACGCCACCGGTTTTGAAGGTCAGATTTTTTCCGTACATTTCCGGCAGCGGCAATATCTGCGGGCTGTCATAAAGAGCAACTACTGTTACAATAGCATTGGGGCGGGCACATTCCCATGCCATACGGAATGTGTCATTGCTTCCCGCCACTTCCAGAACAACATCTGCGCCGCCGTGGTCACTGTGAGAGAGTACACATTCTCTAACATTGTCAGGGGTAACTGTCAGCACATCGGGATAGCACTCACGTACAAAGGCAAGGCGGCTTTCATCCACATCACAGATGATTATCCGTTTCGGCTGATGAAGACCCACACATTGGAGGGTGCACAGTCCCGTAGGTCCTGCTCCGATAATCAATACGGTATCTTCACGTTTGATTTCAGATATATTCGCTGCCCAGTATCCTGTCGCAAGTACATCTCCCACAAGCAGTGCCTGTAAATCCGTAACGGAGTCGGGAATTTTATCAAGCCCCTGATCTGCATAGGGCACACGGACATACTCAGCCTGTCCGCCGTCAATGCGGCAGCCAAGCGCCCACCCGCCGTTTTGATCTATGCAGTTATTCACCCAGCCGTTTTTACAGAAAAAGCAGTCTCCGCAGAAAGTCTCCACATTTACAGTTACACGGTCTCCAGGCTTTACAGTATTTACTGCCGACCCTACCTGCTCGACAATACCAACCATCTCATGTCCTACTGTAATTCCAGGTACGGCTCTTGGCACACTGCCGTGCTTTATATGTAAGTCACTGGAACAAATACTTGCCAAAGTGACTTTTACAATTGCGTCCCTCTCATCTGAAATAACCGGTTTCGGCTTTTCGATAAGTTCAAATTTTTCATGTTCAATATAGGTATAAGCAAGCATACTAACACCTCCGTTTTAAGTATTATTATATGATTTTATTTTACCGTGTATTTTTACTGTACATAAAAACTCGTTATCGACAATCCAATCACCATAGGATAACTCTTTTAATTTTTCTAAAATCACCTCATCTCAGGGACAAAATGTATTATTAATCTTATTATAACTTATATCTGATAAATTTAAAGTACCCTTTATGTTTTCACTTCTTCTTGATATAATCGTACAAAGACTTAGACCAACCAATAAACATAAGCACAACACTTATGAAAACAAGAACCAGTCCCGCAAAAGTACCTATACTGAAAAATAAATTCGGATAAGACGTTTTAGACAAAATGACGCCTAAAATTATTAGCAACCCTATTCCACCTACAAAAACTGCAAATTTTAACAATGGACTATTCATTATTTAACACCTCTTCTAAATTATAATTATTACTTTAAAATTTCTAACTCTTTAGTGCTTTTATAACATTTTTGAAATTTCAATTAACTCGAAAAATTTGTTCTGATTTAAAATTTTAAAACAAAAAGCATCAGTACCATAAGCACTGATGCTTTTTTGTTGTGGATATTGATGGAGGAAAAATGATCAGTTTTTATGAAAGGGGGTTAATCCCTATTAAAGGGTCATTATTGCTGAAGGAGTTACTTCATTTGCAAATAAGGCTATGCATGCTGTTACAACTACCAGCACTGAAATAACCGCTAAGGAAATAACTGCCTGCTTGTTTGCAATTATAAAATCTCTCATGTCTTTTACTCCTTTGCTTTTCGTTGTGTCTATTATATTCCTTTCACTGCCTATATAAAACCACAAACCAATTACAATAAAATTAAGTTTTGGTAACAAAAAAAGCCCCAATAATTACATTTTGTAATTATTGAAGCTTTTTTATTCATATTTATAATAACTTATTAATATTTTGGTGTAAGTTTGTTCCTATTCGGAAAAATCAGAACTCAATTTTTTCCTCAATGTAAGAAACAAGGCTATCAATAGGAAGTCTTACCTGCTCCATTGTGTCACGGTCACGAACGGTTACACAGCCGTCGTTTTCACTATCAAAGTCATAAGTTATACAGAACGGAGTTCCTATTTCGTCCTGACGGCGGTAACGCTTACCGATTGAACCGGCGTCGTCATACTCAACCATAAACTTCTTAGAAAGCATTTCGTAAACTTTGCCTGCACCCTCATTAAGCTTCTTTGAAAGAGGAAGCACTGCCGCTTTCATGGGAGCAAGTGCGGGATGAAGTCTGAGAACAACTCTTGTATCGCCCTTAGCCTCATCTACAACCTCTTCATCGTATGCTTCGCAGAGGAAGGCGAGAGCTACACGGTCTGCACCGAGAGAAGGCTCAACAACATAGGGAATATACTTTTCATTTGTAGTCTGGTCAAAATATTCAAGGCTCTTGCCGGATGTATTCTGATGCTGGGTAAGGTCAAAGTCTGTACGGCTTGCAACGCCCCAAAGTTCACCCCATCCGAAGGGGAAGAGGAACTCTATATCGGTAGTAGCGTTTGAATAGTGTGAAAGCTCTTCCTGCTCATGGTCACGAAGCTTTATATCCTCTTCTCTCATACCGAGGGAAAGGAGCCAGTTCCTGCATGCATCTTTCCAGTAACGGAACCATTCCATCTCAGTACCGGGCTTGCAGAAGAATTCAAGTTCCATCTGCTCAAACTCTCTGGTACGGAAAGTAAAGTTACCGGGAGTGATCTCGTTACGGAAAGATTTACCAATCTGACAGACACCGAAAGGAATCTTTCTTCTTGTAGTTCTCTGAATATTGGGGAAGTTTACGAAAATTCCCTGTGCTGTTTCAGGACGGAGATACAGCTCGTTTTTGGCATCCTCCGTTACGCCCTGGAATGTCTTGAACATAAGGTTAAACTTACGGATATCAGTAAAATTGCACTTGCCGCATTCGGGACATACAATATTGTTTTCTTTAATGTAATCGGACATCTGCTCAAAGGTCCATCCAGCGGGATTTACACCTGTATCCTCAATAAGCTTATCGGCTCTGTGACGAGTTTTGCACTCCTTACAGTCCATAAGCGGATCTGAGAAGCCGCCTACGTGACCTGATGCAACCCATGTCTGAGGATTCATAAGGATGGCACTGTCAAGACCTACATTGTAGGGATTTTCCTGAACAAACTTTTTCCACCATGCCTTCTTAACGTTGTTCTTAAACTCAACGCCTAAAGGACCGTAATCCCATGTATTTGAAAGTCCGCCGTAAATTTCACTTCCGGCATAGACGAAACCTCTGCCCTTACAGAGAGAAACTATTTTTTCCATGGTTTTTTCTTTGTTTGAAAGCATCTTTTCATTCCCCTTAGCAATCAATAATCTAAAAATTAATGTTACCCTATCCGTCCTTTATTGTCAAGGTATAATAGCACGGACAGGGTAAAAGATAAGAAATTCGGTCTGTCTCAGACTAATTCTCCGTTTCCGACATTATCATCAAAGCCTCCGAGAAAATCATCCTCTGATCCGTTTCCGAAATCATTATAGAAATCATCGTAAAAGCCGTCATAATAATCATCATAGAAATCCTGTACTTCCTGATTGTTTTCAACCAAAAAAGAAATATTACCGGCAGCAGTAAAAACTGCGGAAATTCCAAGGGCAATTACCGCTATAATAACCGCCGCTGTTTTGGCTCCCTTTACGCATCCCGGCTTTGCCTTTACAACTGCGCCGATAGCAAGAACAAAAGCTACAATAGCGCCGTAGTTTACGCCGACAAATAACGATAATGCGGCAAACAAAGTGGAAATTACACCTATAACTATAGATAAAACCGCAAGGGTATGAGCAGTGCTGTTTTCTCTCTCATAATCTGCAGGAGGCATCATACCGAAATTATTATAATTATTGTTATAGTTATTATATGGCTGCCTGTTATAAGGATTAAAGCCTTCCCCCTGAAAATTTTCTCTGCCATTTTGCTGATTATTTTCAAACCCCTGATTTTCATTTACTGAGCCGCTGTTTTGAGTTTCCGCCCCAAGGTCATTTCCACAAAAAGTGCAAAATCTTGCGTCTTCATTATTTTCTGAGCCGCATTTGCTGCATTTCATTGCTTTCCCTCCATACTTTTTTATTTATTCTTCCGGAGTAACGACGGTTTCATTCTCTTTTACAGCCTCATCGTTATCTTCCTGTATTTTAGTTTCTTTTTCTTCAGAAATTTTTCTTTCTGAATTTTCTTTTAAATTCTTTTCCTTACGTTTTCTGCCGTCGGCAAGAAGCTTTGCAAGCTCCTCATCGTCTTCATATTTAATTGCACTTCTGAACTGTTTCAGATGAGCTATAAGCATATCAAGCTCAAATTTAAGCGCCTTCCTGTTAAGCAAAAACAGCGACGTCCACATTTTTTCGTTAAGCTTTGCCACCCTGGTCATATCAAGAAAACTTCCCGCACTGAAACCGGGCTGCTTTTCGAGAGTGGGACTTTTAATGTATGCGCTTGAAACAATATGGGCAAGCTGAGAGGTGTAAGCTATTATCTTGTCGTGCTCTTCGGGAGTAGAATACACTATCTCACCAAAGCCCATTTCTTTTGCCAAAGCCGCAACCTTTTTAACTGACTTTTTATCTGTATTACCTGTTCTGGTTATTATAAAATCCGCACCTTCAAAAAGCTCTGCCTGAGAATAATCAAAACCGGAAAATTCACGTCCAGCCATAGGGTGAGTTCCTACATAAAACACTCCGTTTTTACTGAGAACATCCTCGCATTTTTCCGTTATGTATTCTTTAACTCCGCATACATCACAGACAATTGAACCTTTTTTAAACACATCGGCATTTTTCTTAATGAATTTTGCCGTGGCTTCAGGATAAAGACACACAAATGTTATATCTGCTTGACTGAGCTTGCCTTTTTCGATTATTTCGTCAACGCAGTTTTCTTTTAATGCTTTTTCACAAACTTCACCGTCGGTATCACAGCCCCAAACGGTGCAGCTGCACTTTTCTTTTACAGCTTTACAAATAGAACCGCCTATAAGTCCCATACCCACAACTGCTACATTCATTTAAAATAGCCCTGCGATACATACGCAATAAACGCCGCAAAAGCAGCTTTGCCTCAGTATCTTCCTTTCATAGTATTTTAAGATATTCCAAATCAGTATAATCCATAATCTTTCGTCATAATATGACTGTAAATTTATTATAACACCGATTTATTCTAAGTTAAACAAAAATTTTATAACTATGTAAATAACAGGACATCAAATAATGATATAAACTATCTGTAAACACATCTAAAATCTTTATTACATGGCATTGCACTTGACAACTTGTGGTGATATACTTTAAATGGAGTTTTTTAGGCAGGAGGTTTTAAATAATGCGAAAAACCAAAATTATATGTACACTTGGACCTTCAACAGAGGATGAAGGCGTTTTAAGAGAGATGATGCTTGCGGGCATGGACGTTGCCAGGTTTAACTTCTCCCACTCCACCCACGAGAAACACTTGGAATTTCTCAATAAGATAAAAAAGCTTCGTGAAGAGCTTGCTCTCCCCGTTGCCACCCTTCTTGACACAAAAGGTCCCGAAATAAGAATAGGTAAATTTGAAAAAGGAAAAGTTACCCTTAAAAAAGGCGACATATTTACCCTGAGAACCGAAGAATGTATCGGCAATGAGCACGAGGTATATGTAAACTTTGCAGGTCTTGCCGACGATGTTCGTCCCGGAAACACAATCCTTCTCGATGACGGACTTATCGGCCTTGAGGTAGTTTCCGTAAACGGCGGAGATATTTCATGCCGTGTGCTCAACTCCGGCGTGGTCTCCGATACAAAGGGCGTAAACGTTCCGAACGTTGAAATTTCAATTCCCTTTATAAGCGACAAAGACAGAGCCGATATTATTTTCGGCATAGAAAACGGCTTCGACTTTATCGCCGCTTCCTTTACCCGCTCCGCAAGGGATATTCTTGAAATAAGAAAGATTCTCGACGCTCACAACTGCTCAAACATCAACATTATTGCAAAAATCGAGAACATGCAGGGCGTAAACAACATTGACGAAATAATCGGCGTAAGCGACGGCATCATGGTTGCAAGAGGCGACATGGGCGTTGAAATTCCTCTTGAGGATGTACCGGTAATTCAGAAGAAGCTTATTAAAAAGGTATATATGGCCGGAAAACAGGTTATTACCGCCACTCAGATGCTCGATTCCATGATGAAAAATCCCAGACCTACCAGAGCTGAGGCCACCGACGTTGCTAACGCTATTTATGACGGAACAAGCGCAATTATGCTTTCCGGAGAGACCGCTGCGGGACTTTATCCCGTTGAGTCCGTAAAGACTATGGCGAGAATTACAAGGCGTACCGAAAGCGATATAGACTACAAAAAGCGCTTTAAGCTTTTACAGACCGGCATCAATCCCGACGTTACAAACGCAATTTCTCACGCCACCTGTACCACCGCTCATGACCTGGGTGCAGCGGCTATAATCACTGTTACAAAATCCGGTAAAACTGCGAGAATGATTTCAAAATTCCGTCCCGATTGCCCCATTATCGGATGCACAACAAGCGAGACGGTTTACCGTCAGATGAATCTTTCCTGGGGCGTCACTCCCCTGCTCATTGACGAAAAGAGCAGCACAGATGAGCTTTTTGAGCATGCGGTAGATTCAGCTCACGCCGCCGGACTTGTTGAAAAAGGCGAGCTTGTAGCAATCACCGCTGGCGTTCCCCTTGGAATTTCCGGAACCACAAACATGATGAAGGTTCAGGTTGTAGGCCACGTTCTTGTAACCGGTAAAGGCATAACAGGGAAAAAGACATGCGCAAGACTCTGCGTTTGCTCAAACGAAGAGGAAGCTCTCCATTCCTTTAAAGACGGCGACGTTATTGTTATTTCCGAAACCTCAAATCGCCTTATGCCGCTGCTTAAAAAGGCATCCGGCATAATTACGGAAAACGGCGACCCCAACTCCCACGGAGCAATTGTGGGCCTCAGCCTCGATATACCCGTTATAATCGGAGCCGACCACGCTACGGGAGTCCTTAAAAGCGGCGCCGTTGTAACTGTTGATGCAGAAACCGGAATGGTTTACTGTACCTCCGACGCTCCCGTCAACAAGTAATACAATTTTTAACTGAAACTAAAAAGTCTGCGATTAAAACATAATCGCAGACTTTTATTATTTATTAGCTGTAACTTAATGTGCAGACCCGATAAATTTCAATCCGTCGCTCAGAAAGTTTTTACAAGCTCCTTAAGGTATGCTTTGAAATCATCGCCAATTTCGGGATGGTTAAGAGCAACCTCACAGTTAGCTTTCATAATGCCAAGCTTGTTGCCCATATCATAGCGTATGCCCTCAAAGTCAACAGCTGTAAGCTTGCCGGCCTTTGCAAGGCCAACCATAGCGTCGGAAAGATAAAGCTCGCCTGTCTTTGCATCATAGGGAGTTTCCTCGATAAGCTTAAATGCCTCGGGAGGAAGAATAACTCTTCCGAGAATTGCATAAAGAGACATAATCTGCTCTTCGGTGGGCTTTTCTATAATGTTATGGCACTGCATAACTCTTCCTTCAAGAGGTGAAACGTCAAGAGTACAATATTTTTTAATATCCTCTCTTGAAACCTGCTGAACGCCAACGGAACCACAGCCGTATTTTTCGTATGCGTCGCAGAGCTGACCGATAACAGGCTTATCAGAAATAGTTACGTCGTCGCCGTACATAACTGCGAAAGGCTCATTACCTACAAAAGGCTTTGCACACAGAACAGCATGGCCGAGACCCTTCATCTGCTTCTGTCTTACAAAATAAACATTTGCAAGGTTAGCGATTGCCTTAACCTGCTCGTAAATTTCTTCCTTGCCCTTTTTGCCTTCAAGCTGACGCTCAAGTTCAAATGCATGGTCGAAGTGATCCTCAATAATGCCCTTACCACGGCTTACGATAATAAGAATATCTTCAATACCTGCGGCAACAGCCTCCTCAACAATGTACTGAATGGCGGGTTTATCAACAATGTTGAGCATCTCCTTCGGAACCGCCTTTGATGCAGGCAGAACTCTCGTACCGAAACCGGCAGCAGGAATTATCGCCTTTTTAACTTTCATTATAATTACCTCCTGATGGAAAAGAATTATATATCAAGGTCTGTAAGACCCATTTATAACTTTTTCTAACCCCTATTATACAAATAAACTTGCCACAATTAAACTTATCAAAGTCATTGCCATCTGATAGGCAAGGAAACCTATAAACGGAGCAAAAATATTAATGCCGCCTTTTTTCCTTAAATTCATGGTTTTATAAAATTCGCTCTGGCTGCCTGTGGTAGAGGCTTCCACTTCCTTTATGGATTTTACGCAATATTTTCTGTATGCTGTATTGCCGAAAATTCCGCAGCAAAGAGAAGTTACAAATATAAGAGCACCAAAAAGCTGGATGAATAATGCATCATCGGACACAAGCAGCTGTTCAACATCTTCGTAAGCATCATTGAGCTCTTCGTCAGTCTGCGCATAATATGCTTTTTCCATAGCATTATTATAACTATCAGTAAAGTTGTTTACTGGCCCTGAAAAGCTTACCGCTAAAATCATTATTACAATTAAAACAGCAGCGCCGATCTTATACATCTTTCTGTAAAGGAACCACAGGGGTCCGAATATAAACGCTGCCCAGTTAAAGCCGTTATGCTTTTTCTGAGAAAACTTTCTTATATACTCATAGGATGAGTCCTGAATAAACTCAGCCATATCCTTTGAAGATACGCCGTCGATTGTTACATCTTTAAAGGGATCATCAAATCTTACATAAGGGTTATTAAATTGAGCCTCGGCTCCGTTTACATTTCTTGGCATTCCGCAGGTTGGGCAGAAGAGCGTATCAGGTGGATTATTAGCTCCGCAATTGGGACAGATTTCTCCTAAAGTTGATTTAGGGTTAAAGTCCTCTTTACGGTTCTGAACATTTTCAGGTTTCCAGGTAAACGAACCGTGTCTGTCCTGAAAAGTGCAGCTGCCGGTTTTAAACCAACATTCTCTATGATGCGGAGCTCCGCACACCGGACATACAACAACATCGTCGTCATCAGTAAAAACCCGGCTACAGGCAGGGCAAATCTCTCCTGTGTATTTTGCCAAGGCAAACACCTCCGGAAGTTTTGTATTTGTTTTTATTTTAACTAATTTCACATGAAAATTCAATTCTATTTGGCTATATTTAAAAAAAGATTTTCAAAATGCTCCAAAATGGTTCAAAATATGCTTTACAAAGAAGGATAAGTTAATTATAATTTAATGTGGTTTTTTGTGCGCCGCAGTTTTCTGTACCAACAGCGGCGTTATTGCCGGTAATCCGGTGTTCTATTAAGAGGTACGGAGAAATGGTGGTTTAATAATGTTACAGTTTGAAGAACTGCGTTTAGAGCTGCTGGAATCTGAACAGCCCCTTAAAGACCTCGCAGAGGCTTTAAGTCTTGACGCTACAAAAGCGGAAATAGCAAAACTTGAAGAACAGACCGCCGTAGGCAATTTTTGGGACGATATTGAAAATTCTCAAAAGGTCCTTCAGCGCATAAGTCAGCTCAAAAATAAAGTAGGCAAATATGAAAAGCTTCACAGCGATTACGAAGATACCCTCGTTATGATTGAACTTGCAAACGAGGAAGAGGATGAATCCCTTTTCGATGAGTGCCGCCAGAGCGTTGACAACGTAAAGGCCGAGCTTGAAGCTCAGACCCTTTCAACACTGCTCTCAGGAGAATATGATGCGAAAAACGCCATACTTACATTCCATGCAGGTGCCGGCGGAACAGAGGCTCAGGACTGGGCTCAGATGCTTTTCAGAATGTATAACCGTTGGGGCGAGCGTCACGGCTTTAAGGTTTCCACTCTCGACTTCCTCGACGGCGATGAAGCGGGACTTAAATCCGCAGTTATACTGGTAGAGGGAGAAAACGCATACGGCTACCTTAAAAGCGAAATGGGCGTTCACCGCCTTGTACGTGTTTCACCCTTTGACTCTTCGGGAAGACGTCATACTTCTTTCGCTTCTCTTGAAGTTATGCCGGAAATCGACGATACAATAGAAGTTGAAATAAATCCTGAAGATTTGAAAGTTGACACTTACCGTTCAAGCGGCGCCGGCGGTCAGAAAGTTAACAAGACCTCTTCTGCGGTGCGTATCACACATATCCCCACAGGCATAGTCGTTGCCTGCCAGGTAGAACGCAGCCAGCACCAGAACAGAGAAGTTGCAATGCGTATGCTTAAATCAAAGCTTGTTGAAATCAAAGAACGCGAGCATCTTGATAAAATCGAAGATATTAAGGGCGACCAGAAAGAAATCGGCTGGGGCAGCCAGATAAGGTCATATGTATTTATGCCCTACACCCTTGTCAAAGACCACAGAACAGGCTTTGAGTCGGGAAATATCAACGCCGTAATGGACGGAGATATTGACGGATTTATAAACGCATATCTCAAAATGTCATCTCAGGAAAGCGGTACAGAATAATCGAAACAAAAAGGTCTTGCATGATAATTCAGCAGCAAGACCTTTTATTTACTCAAACTTGCCTGCAAGCATTTATTGCTGTCAGCCGGTGTGCAAAATGGATGCAAGCTCAGCTTGCCAGGCTTAGCCTGCTGCCGACGTGTGCGACTGTCTGGGAGTTGGCTTTGTGGGACTCTTTGGTTTGTGTGATTAGCTTTTAAGTTTACATAAAATTTCGCCGCAGGCGTAGATGGCTGTTTGTTGCTATTTTGGGGTGTGCGACTTGAAAGCGGACATGTCCGCCGCAGGCACTTATAGTTGTTCGTTACCGTTAGTCTGTGTGCGTCATACATGCAAGCTTAGCTTGCCAGGCTCAGCCTGCCCTTTCATTTTAAGGAGGATATTGCATATGTTTGGAATATTAAATAATGCAAACCGCTCTCAGGGCGGTATAGAATTTTTAATAGTGGGTCTCGGCAACCCAGGCGGAAAATATGAAATCACAAGGCACAATGCCGGATTCTTATGGGCAGACCTGTTTGCAGAAAGCCTTAATACCGAAATAAAACGCCTTAAATATCATGCTCTCACCGCAGAAGTCAACATCGACGGTCACCGCTGCCTGCTTATGAAGCCACAGACCTTTATGAACAACAGCGGCGAAGCCGTTTCGGAAGCTGCTAAATTTTATAAAATCCCTTTGGAAAAAATTATAGTTGTCTTTGACGACATATCCCTTCCCATCGGAAAACTTCGAGTAAGGAGAAAAGGCTCCGCAGGCGGTCACAATGGAATTAAAAGCATAGTCGCACATTTAGGCAGCGAAAATTTCCCGAGAGTAAAAATCGGAGTTGGAGCAAAGCCTCACCCCGACTACGACCTTGCCGACTGGGTGCTTACAAGCTTTAAAAAAGAGGATTTCCCCGCTCTTAAAGAGGCAATGGAAAGCGCATGTAAAGCGGTAGAGCTTATTGTAAAAGGCGAAACCGACAAAGCCATGAATCAGTATAATTAAAATCTGCAATAAATTTTATATAGAAAACCACATTAAATTCTTTAACAGGCCTAATGCTTGTTAAAGAATTTTTATTATAAAAATTTCAATGGATATATACGGTAAAAACGGCAGTATCTTTTTTTCTGACTACTGCATATTTTATAAGAAGGCATGAAATTATAAACAAGAAATAAACTTTTGCATCTCCCCCTGAAAAAACATAGGTGTCTACGAATATATACACCGAGGAGAAAAAGAGGTGAATTTTATTAGAAGAAAAAACAAATTATGAAAGGACAGTGATACCCTTATGGAAAACACAGCAGCAGTAAAAGTGCCCTTCGGCGGCACAACTGACAAAAAAAGTACCGAACGCAAACATCGTCTTAACGATTTCAGAATAAAAAACACAACCCATTTCGGAATACAAAGAAAAATGGTTTCATATATGACAACCCATTCTTGGCAGAACGTTCCTCACGTCACCTATGTATATGAACCGGACGTCACAGATTTTTTCGAGGAATTCAAAAGGCTTAACGATTCCGGCCTTCACAGCAGAAAAATCACATTCAACACCCTTATGCTTAAGGTTTTCGTTGAGGGAATAAAAGCCGACCCGGCGGTAAACGCACACATAGACTATAACCACAAATATGTAAAAGGTGAACTTAAAACCATCGAAGACATAAACATCTCTATGCCCTGGATACTTCCCAACGGCGAAATGATGACCATTAATCTTCGCAATTTTGAATCCAAATCTCTGGACCAGATGGCGGAGTATATTGAAAATATAGCTAAAAAAATTGAAAACACAGACCTTAATGAAGCCATGTATGAGGTATCTTTTGCCAATACCATCGACAACCTTAAAAAAGGTCATGTTATTCAGACAATGAGAAAACTTGCAGGGGCAAAATTCGGACGCCATAAAGTAAAAACTCTTTCGGGAGAAGAAAAGAAAGAATACGAAAGTATTCCCGAAAGCGAACGAATCACCAAATACGACCTTGAACCGGGCACAATCACTATATCCAACATCGGTTCGGTTTATAAAGAGCAGCGAGGCATGATAGGTATTCTTGAAATAATACCCCCTCAGGTTTTCGCAATCGGTGTGGGTGGAGTACAGGACAAACCCGGAATCTTTAAAAACCACAAGGGTAAACAGGAAATAGGCGTAAGAAAAATGCTTCCCATCTGTCTCGCCTTTGACCACAGAGCCCTGGATTTCGGTGAGGTTGTTCCCTTTATGAAACGCCTTGACGACATTTTTGCAAACCCAGCTCAAATACACAACTGGTAACACCTAAGCCGGATTCACTCAGCGCCGAAAAGTTTTAGATATTTAATCCGGCATTTTTAAATTAGAGTACGAGAATTTCTTCCCTGTTGCAGGCCGTATCCTTTCGGATGCGGCTTGCTTCATTTTTCAATCTAAATAAACTCAGCAAAAGTAAAAATCCGGTAATGACAAAAGTCATACCGGATTTTTACTATTATATTTGTTTGGATAGGACTGTAAACTTGTTTATTCGTAATCTACTACGTTAATCCACTTCATAAGGAAATCTTTTTCCTCTTCCTTACAGTTTTTAAGGTGGGCAGCAGCTACAATGGGGAGCCAAGCCTGAACATACTTTTTATCTGTGTTGCTCTTTTCGCAGAAAATATCCATATAGTATTCAGCGGTTTCAGGGCTGTCAAGATAGAGCAGCAAGTAAGTTCTCGCTACATCTGCGCTGGCGTTGCCCTGAGTTGCTGCAATCCAGTCAACTATATAAGTTTTTCCGTCTTTTACAATTACGTTAGAAGGGCTGAAATTGCCGTGGCAAAGCTTTTTATGCTTCGGCATACTGTCAAGTCTTGTAAGAAGCTCATAGCGGTCGGTTTCACTGATGCAGTCGAGAGCCTTTATCTCAGCGATGAGCTTATCTTTGAGCTTGTTGAGCATGGGGTTTGTCTTTGAATGGATTTCCAGCTGGATATCAACCATTTCTTCCACATATTTTTTAATGTTGGCAGGATCTTCTTTCATTATTTCCGCCATTGTCTTTCCCTCAATGTGATCCATGAAGAGATTCCATACACCGTCATTTTTTGCAATTTCGTTTATTTTAGGTACGGGAAGACCGGTCTCCTCAACCCTTGCCTGAACAAGAGCTTCATAGAGAACCTCGGTTTTCGGATAATCTTTTTTAAAGATTTTAACTGCCTGATCGCCCTGTTTATAAACGTCAACTTTTTCTCCAAGAGAGAGGAGTACCTTATCTGCCATAATTTATACCTCCTGATAATAATTTTTAAAAACTTAAACAAAAGATAAACCCTTCTATATTAATTATACTTGTCTGCTTTGAAAAAACAAGTGATTTTTGTTAAATATAAATACAAAAATACTTTGTAAATCTTGTAAGTTTAGACATATTATGCATATTAATGGACAAAAAATGAGAATAATCTCTGTGCATATCTTCCACAAAGACATTAACTCCCCATTTTTTGCAGAAAAAATTTTACAAAATTGATATATTAATATCAATTTTCAGTTCTACATTAAATATAGGTTTAAATTTACTTTGAAATAAATTTTATATTTTAAAGACTCAAAGGCTTTTTTAAGACAAAAAATTCACCTCCTTATATATAAAATTGTATGTGCGTCTATTCCTCTTGGACAGCCGGGTCATCTATTGCGTATACCCTTTCTCGTTCACCGGTGCTCTCATTTTTATATGTTTCGCTGCGGTTCTTTGAAAGAAACTTCGTAAGCTCATATACGTCAATCCAAATTTCTCCGTTGCCTTCCTTTTGGCTCTCATCAAAAATGAGCTGAAGGCCGAAATGAAGGTGACATACGTTCATATTATTTACGTTTTCCTGGGTGCTGTATCCTGTCATACCCATATAACCTATAACATCTCCAGCCGATACAACACAGCCTTCTTTAAGCTCCATGGGATAGGGACTATCCTTGCGAAGATGGGCATAGTAATAATATCTTTTCCCGTCAAAGCTTCTAATGCCTATACGCCAGCCGCCGTACATATTCCAGCCCATAGTATCCACAACTCCGCTTTCAACAGCTATTATGGGAGTTCCGATACTGCCCATCATATCGTGGCCCAGATGTTTTCTCTTATATCCGTAGGAGCGACTGTTTCCGAAATCGTCGCTTTCCGTATACCAATAATTTTTAGCGATGGGATGGAAGCCTTTAAGCCCGTATTTCTTTACCCACTTTTTATGGCTGCTTTCGTTTTCATCGTAAACCTGTATCTCATATTCCCCCACAAGACCGGAAAGTACCGCCGAATACGCCTCATAATAATAATCATAATACTTTAAATTTTGGCTCAGTTCCTCCGCCGATACCCCTCCCTCAAGCTGGGAAACGGCATAGTCGATATCTTTATCGGGAAAAGAATTTTCCCCGCCTCCGTTTTTTGCCGCACAGTAGGCGAGTACCTCGATCCAGTTAGACTCTTTACCGTTTTCGTGAGCTTCCACATCGGCTTTATAGGCACGGGTCAAAGCTCTTTCGGGGATATTAAAATCCACCCACTTTATAAAATCCTTTTGCTCTGCGGAATTTTCGGAAACAGATACCACTCCCCCCGCAGCGTAAAAACATGCCCAAAGAAAAAACAGCACCAGGACAAAGATTATAAAGGCGGTATATTTTTTGCTGAGTGTCACATACATATAGTTCAGCTCCGTTTCTTTTTATCCTTTAAAAATATGCCGTTTCCTTTTCTTTTATAACTTTGGCGTTATTTATTGGTACTGCAAAGGCTTAAAGGCGTATTTTTTTACCATTTTGACCAATTTTTCGCTATTTTTTTGCCTACCGAGAAAGATGCTTGTACATATTCAATAATTATGGCAATGTCAATACAGAAAATTTGTACAAAAGTGATTTTCATTGTTGAATACCATGTGCAACTATGATATAATCAAAACCAAAGTCAGAAAAACTATTATTAAATCTATACAAATAATAGAAGTGTTACAACTGTTAGGAGGAAACCAAATTGAAGGCTTATAACGCAGAAAACATTAGAAATATAGTTTTGGCAGGTCACGGCGGAAGAGGTAAGACATCTCTTGCAGAGGCAATGCTCTATCTTTCAGGCTCTGCCGACAGACTCGGACGCATAGCGGACGGTACAACTGTACTTGACAGCGACCCCGAAGAAAAAAAGCGTAAGGCTTCGGTTTCAACGGCAGTTGCATATACCCAGTGGAAAGATACAAAAATCAACATAATCGACACTCCCGGTCTCTTCGACTTCGCAGGCGGTATGAGCGAAGGTATGCGTGCAGCTGAGTGTGCTCTCATAGTCACCGCAGCAGGCTGCAAATATGACGTAGGCGCTGAAAAGGCTTTTAAAGCCGCTGAAAAGAGAAACATTGCCAGAATGATAGTCATTACAAAAACCGACGCTGAAAACACCAACTTCTACAAGACCATCAGTCTTCTTCGTGAAGTTCACGGCAATAAAATTTGCCCCGTAGTTGTTCCTTATTATGATGCAAGCGGCGAATCCGTTGAGGCATACGTTAACCTTATAACTAAAAAGGCATATAAATATGAAAACGGCAAGGCTGTGGAAGTTCCCACACGTGCTGATGAATTCGTTGACGAAATGAACTCCGTTCTCTGCGAAGCAGTTGCTTCCGCCGATGATGAACTTATGGAAAAATTCTTTGAGGGCGAAGAGTTCACTCCCGAAGAGACAATAAAAGGACTTAAAGCCGGTGTTGCAGACGGCAGCCTTTACCCTGTTTTCGGCTGCTCAGGCTACAATCTTGACGCAGTTGACATTCTCCTTGACGGAATCTGTGACATTGCTCCTGCCGCATCTGTGCTTACAGAGACAGCAGAGGACGAAAACGGTGAGCTTGTTGAAGTTAAGTGCGACAGCGAAGCTCCTCTTGCAGCAATCTGCTTTAAGACAATCGCCGACCCATTTGTAGGAAAGATGTCTTTCTTTAAAGTCGTTTCAGGTGTTCTCAAGAGCGACTCACAGGTTGTTAACATGAGAACCGGCGAAAGCGAAAGAATGGGTAAGGTTGTATTCGTAAAGGGTGCAAAGCAGGAAGACGCTCAGAGCGTAACCGCCGGAGATATTGGCATCGTAACAAAACTTGCAGGAGTCAAAACAGGCGATACTCTCTGCGCTCCCTCAAGAAAACTCACTCTCGAAAAAGTTGAGTTCCCTGAGCCCTGCCTTTCAATGGCTGTTAAAGTCCGCAAAAAGGGCGAGGAAGACAAGGTCGCTGCAGGTCTTGCAAGACTTATGGAAGAAGATCCCACTATCAGCTTCGTAATAAACAAAGAGACAAGAGAGCAGGTGCTTTCAGGTCTCGGCGAACAGCATCTTGACGTTATAGTTTCCAAGCTTAAATCAAAGTTCGGCGTTGAGGTTGACCTTAAAGTGCCGAAGGTTGCATACCGTGAGACAATCCGCAAAAAGGTTGAGGTACAGGGAAGACATAAGAAGCAGTCCGGCGGTCACGGTCAGTTCGGTGATGTATTCATCCGCTTTGAGCCCTGCGACAGTGAAGATATGATTTTCGCTGAAGAGGTATTCGGCGGCTCAGTTCCCAAGAACTTCTTCCCCGCCGTTGAAAAGGGACTTCGTGACAGCATGGCTAAGGGTGTTCTTGCCGGATTCCCCATGGTCGGAGTTAAAGCAACTCTTTATGACGGATCATACCACCCCGTTGACTCCTCTGAAATGGCATTCAAAACAGCTGCCGCTATCGCTTATAAAAACGGTATCCCCGACGCTAACCCCGTTCTCCTTGAACCTATCGGTTCACTGAGAGCTTATATGCCCGACGAGAAGATGGGCGATATGATGAGCGACATCACAAAGCGCAGAGGCCGTGTTTTAGGCATGGGTCCCGCTGAAGATAAGATGTCAGAAATCATAGCTGAGGTTCCCATGGCAGAAATGGGCGATTTCGCAACAGTTCTCCGCTCTGTAACCCACGGCAGAGGCTACTTCAAATTCACCTTCGAGCGCTATGAAGAGGCTCCCACCTCCGTTGCTCTCAAGGTTATTGAAGAGACAAAGAAAGCCGCAGAGGAAAATTAAAGCAGCTTTCGGGTTTTGCCCACGCTTCAATTTAATAAAACTGTCAACACCTGCGATAAGCTTAAACGCCGTCGCAGGTGTTTTTGGCCGTATTTATAATGACGAAAAATCCAAATTGTGATATAATAAAATGCTAAAAATAAATCCAAGGTGACTGTCCTATGGAAAATAAAATCATAATAAGAGAATGTGCTTTAAAGGACTGCGAAAGCATATATTTACTTAATAAGAACTTTTTGGGATATGATTTTCCTATTGAAGAAACCGCCAAAAGGCTCCAAATGATTTTAAAAAGCGAAAGCGATAAAATTTTTGTGGCGGAGTACGGCGGAAAAGTTATAGGATACATCCACGCCTGCGATTACGACGTTATTTATGGCCCGTCTATGAAAAATATACTGGGACTTGCAGTGGATTCCGCTTACAGAAAGCTGGGAGCCGGAAAAGCGCTTCTTACAGCCGCCGAAAACTGGGCAAAGGAAACAGGTAGTGCCGGAGTGCGTCTTTGCTCTGGGGCACAGCGAAAAGGAGCCCATGAATTCTATAAAAGGTGCGGCTATATATGCAGCAAAGAGCAGCTTAATTTTAAAAAGTATGTGTAAAATATAGAGCAGAAGGAGGTATTGCAATGTCATGTTTTTCGGGTATGCTGGCTTCAAATGCCGGTTTTGCCTCTCTTCTAAGAGCCTGTGAAAAAAACATGCTCCCTGCCGGAGTTACGGGTCTTTCCTATCTTAACAAGGTGCATCTTATCCACTCCCTTTGTGAAGAGAGCGGCGCGAGAGCCCTTATAATCACCGGCGACGAGGGAGAAGCAGTTAAAATTAAGGAAGACTTAAACACCCTTTTCGCTTCGGAGGATACCCTCCTTTATCCGGCAAGGGATTTTTCCCTGAGCTCAACTGCCGGTCAGTCAAGGGAATATGAGCACCTGCGTCTTGGAGTTTTAGGCAGAATGCTTGAGGGAGATTACAAAGCCGTAGTATGCTCTATTGAGGGAGCCATGCAGTTTACAATTCCACCGGACGTGCTCCTTTCCCGCTCATTTGTAATAGAGCAGGGCATGGATATCTCCATTGAAAAGGCAAGGGAAATCCTCGTAAATGCCGGCTACTCACCCTGCGAAATGGTAGAAGGTTCGGGACAGTTTGCCGTAAGAGGCGGAATACTGGACTTTTATCCCCCTGATGCTCCGAACCCCATAAGAGCTGAATTCTGGGGCGACTGCATAGATACAATGGGATATTTTGAAATAGTATCCCAGCGCAGAACGGAAAATGTAGACAAAATAAAGATAACCCCCTCAGTAGAGGTACTCACGGGAGACGGACTTAAACTCGCAGAAAAAATTGAAAAGCTTGCCGCTTCTCTCAGGGGCAAAGCGGTAAAGTCAAGGCAGGCTTTGAACAGGGATGCCGAAATGCTCCGCAGCGGCTTAAAGCCCGCTTCAACAGATAAATACATCCCCCTTATATATGAAAATCCCTCGACAGTGCTCAATTATGCTGACGACGCTTTGCTTTTTGTAAGCGATACGGCTAAAGTCAAAGAAAGAGGAAACGCCGCACAGACTCTGCTTTTGGAAGATATAAAGGACTTCCTCGAAAGCGGAGAGCTTTGCCGTGGTCTTGACCGATTTGCTCTTACATGGGCAGAAATAAAAGACGAATACGAACAGCGTGGAGCCATATATCTTGACACCTTTGCAAGGGGCAGTTTTGATACCCCCATTAAAACGCTCGTCAACATGGACGGACGCACCCTCGCACCCTGGGGCGGAGACTATTCCCTTTTAAAGGAGGATATTGTCCCCGCTCTCGAAAACGGCTGGTGCGTTGCTGTTATGGCAGGCACGGAAAAAGCCGCTCAGGCTCTGTGCGAAATGCTTTCGGATGATGGCATTCCCGCCGCAGCATACAGCGAATATCCGTCTTCTTTCCTTAAAAAGAGCGTAAACGTTTTAAGCGGAGGTCTCAGCGGAGGTCTTGAATATCCTGCGGAAAAATTCATGCTCATAAGCAGGGGCAGAGCCTCACTCTTAAAGCCCAAGCAGATAGGCCGCAAAAAGCGTTCAAAGGACAGCTTTAACAGTCTCGATGAGCTTCACAGAGGCGATTATATAGTCCACTCAGTACACGGAATAGGTATTTTCGACGGTATAACAAAGCTTGAAGTAGGCGGAGTTACAAAGGACTATATCAAGATAAAATACGCAAAAGAGGATGTGCTTTTTGTCCCCGTAACTCAGCTTGACCTTGTTTCAAAATACGTAGGCCCCGGCGAAGAGGGCAGAGCCGTAAAGATAAACAAGCTGGGCACACAGGAATGGAAAAAGACACGTACCAGAGTCAGAAGTGCAGTCAAGGATATGGCAAAAGAGCTTATAAAGCTTTACGCCGCAAGACAGAATGCTCCCGGCTATGCCTTCATGCCCGACACCGATATGCAAAATGACTTTGAACGCCGCTTTGCATATGATGAAACCGACGACCAGCTTCGCAGCATATATGAGATAAAGCACGACATGGAGAAAAAATGTCCCATGGACAGACTTCTCTGCGGAGACGTTGGCTTCGGCAAAACAGAGGTTGCACTGAGAGCCGCATTCAAATGCATCGCCGAGGGAAAACAGTGCGCTATGCTTGTACCCACAACGGTTTTGGCTTTCCAGCATTATCAGACAATCATCAAACGCTTTGAGGGATTCCCCGTTGAAGTGGAGATGATTTCACGTTTCCGTACAGCCAAGCAGCAGGAACAGATTATAAAGGGACTAAAGCGCGGCAATATAGATATGATTGTAGGAACTCACCGCCTTATTTCAAAGGATGTTGAGTTTAAAGATTTAGGTCTTGTAATCGTTGACGAAGAACAGCGTTTTGGAGTTGCACAGAAAGAAAAACTCAAAGAGCGTTTCCCCAATGTCGATGTTCTCACCCTTTCCGCAACCCCCATCCCCCGCACCCTCAATATGGCAATGTCGGGTATAAGAGATATGTCAATGCTGGAGGAAGCTCCCCAGGACAGACATCCCGTACAGACCTACGTTATAGAGCATGATATGGGAATAATCGCCCAGGCTCTTGAAAAGGAGCTGAGAAGAGGCGGTCAGGCTTATTATCTTCATAACAGAGTTGAAACCATAGAGCGTACAGCGGCCAAAATACAGGAGCTGCTCCCCGAAGCGAGAATAGGCATAGCTCACGGAAAGATGACTGAGGAAGCTTTGAGCACCGTCTGGAAAAATCTTCTTGAGGGAGAAATAGATATACTTGTCTGCACTACGATTATAGAAACGGGAGTTGACGTACCAAACGCCAACACCCTGATAGTCGAAAACGCCGACAGATTGGGTCTTGCACAGCTTCATCAGATAAGAGGACGTGTGGGACGCTCCGCAAGACGTGCCAGCGCCTACCTTACTTTCACAAGAGGCAAGGAGCTCTCCGACGTTGCCACAAGACGACTTACAGCAATTAGAGAATATACGGAATTCGGCTCAGGATTTAAAATTGCCATGCGTGACCTTGAAATAAGAGGAGCAGGAAACATTTTAGGAGCCCAGCAGCACGGACATATGGAAGCTGTGGGATATGATTTATATCTTAAAATGCTCGCCCGTGCCGTCAGCGAAGAAAAGGGAGAGGTCTCCGATAAAGAGCCGGAGCAGGAATGCCTTATCGACATTCAGATTCAGGCTCACATCCCCGACGATTATATTGAAAGCGTTCCCCAGCGTCTTGCGGCATACCGCCGCATTGCGGATATAAGAAATCCCGACGATGCCGACGACGTTGTGGACGAATTCATAGACCGCTACGGAGATCCGCCGCCATGTGTTGAGGGACTTATAAGAGTTGCCCTTTTAAGAAACACGGCCATTTCACAGGGCATTTACGAAATAGGTCAGAAAGGTGACTGCGTGCTTTTGTATTCCGAAAACATTGACATGAAAAAAGTGTCTGTTCTCGGCAAGGAAATGAAGGGCCGCATACTTGTGGGAGCCGGCAAAAAGCCCTATATTTCGGTAAAATCCAGCGAAGATATGCCTCCCGTTGAGGCTCTCGCCAAAGCTCTTTCAATTATGTCATCGGTTAAAGAATAATAACACAAAAACTAACCGCCTGAGATGAGGGTAAACCTTATCTCAGGCGGTTTTGTTAAACTTTCAGTTTGCAGCTGACATTGCAAACAGTTTTAAGGGGTTCGGATTATAAATTATTTCTTTGTAATGAAATCTCTGCGCTTATCCTCGGGAAGATCAAGTCCCAATGTTCCGCCGGGATTCATAATGTTATTGGGGTCAAAGTGACGCTTAAGTGCACGGTAAACTTCCATTTCGTTATGGCCGATCTGTGCTTCAAGCCACGGAGCTGTCATCTTTCCTATACCGTGGTGGTGGCTCATTGATGCGCCGTACTTCTGAATGTTATCCATAATACCGTACTGATAGTCAAGGTATTCCTGAAGGTCGCTCATCTTTGCCTCAAAGATAAAGTAGAGGTTTGCTCCCTGAGGATAGAAGTGGGACATATGAGTCATGCAGATTGTATTGGGACGGCTCTTACAGTAGCGGCGTACATTTTCGTAAACCTCCATGAAGTTATCCCAGTTAACGGAGCACTCAAGGGTATCGAGCATAAGGCCGTAGTCGCCCATGTCCTCACGAAGATATGGATCATTGAAACGTCCTTTCTCCCATCCCTTTGTTACAAGGCCGGTTGTATACATTGCGCCGTAGTTATGGCAGATTTTCCAAATCTGACGGAATACGTTTTTGCTGAAAGCTTTTTCACCTTCGGTAAATCCGAGAAGGAGAACTCGCTTTCCGTCCTCATAACCCCTGAGTTTAAGGAGGGAATCAATGGGCGTATCGGCAACACCGTAAAGACGGAAGCCCACTGATGTTTCTTCGGGGTCTGAAAGACGGAAAGCTGACGGGAAACCAAATTCCCCTTGCATAATCTCACGAACCGCATTAACACCGCTATCCCAATCTTTGAAAACAAAGCTGAAGCGGCAGCGATTCTCAGGCATATACTTAAAGAAACGAAGGGTTACATGGGTGAGAACGCCGAATGTTCCTTCACTGCCCATCATGATCTGGTCAATTGACGGACCTGTTGCGTTTCTGGGGCACTCGTCGCTCTTGATGATGCCCACGGGAGTTACATACTCCTGGCTGATTACTATATCTTCAATTTTTCCGTAATATGTAGAGTTCTGTCCTGCACCTCTTGTAACAGTCCAGCCGCCTACTGAGGAATACTCAAAGCTCTGGGGGAAATGTCCGCAGGTATAGGCTCTCTTTGCACCGAAAAGGGAAACGGCGTTATTGAGGATTTCCTCAAGCTTCGGGCCGCTCATACCGGCTTCAACGGTGATTGTCTGATTGCGCTCACTGAACTTGATAACCTTATTGAAACGGGGACGCATATCGAGAGTTACACCGCCGCATACAGGCTCAACGCCTCTTGTAACGGAGGAACCGCCGCCGTAAACATATACGGGGATTTTCTCTTCATTACAATATTCAACGATTTTAATGATATCCTCACGGCATCCGGGATAAAGCACAACGTCGGGAAGATTCTCGACTATATGCTTTCTAAGACGCATAAGGTCAACCATTGTCTTACCGTAGGCAACGGAAAGACGGGTGTAATTATCCGTTTTAACGTTCTCTTCACCGAGAATTTCACGGAACTTTGCGATATGCTTTTCATCGAGCTTCGGGGGCATATCGAAATCGACTTTTTCAAGGCCCATTTCCTGCTTTACCTTGAAATCATCATCGGTCATGTCAAAGGTCTCTTTCATAAGCTTATAAAGCTTTCTGTTGGGAGCCTTGAACTCTGTGGGACTTCCCCACTTAAGAATTGAACGATATGAATCCTTGGGGGCCTCCTCATGGTACCAGTCAGGATAAAAGTCACTTGGCTTTTTCTTACTGAATAATGACATTTCAATACCTCCAGTTTGTTTAGGTGAATTTGGTTTATGTTGATTTAAAAATTTCAAATAAAGACATTAAAGTTTTCGCCCGCCTTGCGGATTAAATCCGCATTTAAGTCGTACTTAGTTCCTTCAAAATAGAGAAAATCTGCACGCAACGGACATTGAAGTTTTCGCCCGCCTTTTTCAAAAGGCGGTGGGGTGAAGGGGCAACGCCCATTCTCGCCGTTCGCAAACGGCGAAATCCCTTGCCTTTCAAAAGATCAGGAAGGGAGATAAAAAAGTCCGATGGACTTTTTTATCGTGGGAAACCCTATCAAGGGGTTTCCCGACAAAATCTTTGCAAATTAAAATTTATTCCGCTTCTTTAATTCTTACTTCTTTCGGCAGTCTTGCCATATCCGTTGTTGCAACAAGCTTTGCGCCGAAGAAATCATCTATTATAACATCCCCGGTTTTTAGTCTCTTTGTAACCTTAACGGAATTTATAACTTTCATAGCTTCAAAAATTTTATCTTTCGGTATTTCTCCCAAAGTCTTAACGGGAAGCAGGGGAAAATCCTTAAACTTTGTAGCTACTGTGGAGGTTATGCTCCTTGTAGGATTTAAAACCTCCGATTTTCCGAAAGCCTCTCCCCTTTTGCAGGTAGCTCCCGAAACTGTCAGATTCCCGCCCTCATCGGTTACCTTAAGCCGGCATCCGTTGGGACAAACTATACATGTAAGCTCTCTTGTCACGGCAATCACTCCATTCTGAGACTTATCTCTCCGAATCTGCCGTTTTCAGGCTTTACCGTAAGGGTTTCCATTTCGGAGGGCAGCATACGCTGATATTTTTTCTTCTTGATAACCTTTTCGTCGTTATCTATAAACACTGTCTTATTGGTGCAGTCCTTGCGAACTCTGAAATAGAGAGTAAGTTCGCCCTGCTCCATAAGGTCGTAATACTGTGGCACAACATAGGAAAATTCATTTTTCGGATAATCAATTTTTACCCTGTATCTCTTTTCAGGCTTATACTTTGCGGCAAATTTTCCTGCTATATCTCCGCTTTGTGAAACGTAGTCTACAAGGTCGTTAACGTGAAGTGCGTTGCCGCAGGAGAAAACTCCCGGTACGCTTGTCATAAGCTTCTGGTCAACATAGGCTCCCTTTGTTGCAGGATCAAGCTCTACACCTAATTTTTCTGCAATCTCGTTTTCCGGAATAAGTCCTACGGAAAGAATAAGGGCATCGCAGGGGATTATCCGCTCTGTTCCCTCAATGGGATTCATATGCTCGTCAACCTTTGCGACCTCTACTGCTTCAACTCTCTTTTCGCCTATTACCCTTGTAACAGTAGTTGAAAGATGAAGGGGTATATTGTAGTCGTCAAGACACTGGGCTACGTTTCTTGCAAGACCTGCCGGGGTGTCCTTTATTTCATAAACGCCCTCAACCTCGGCTCCCTCAAGGGTGAGTCTTCTTGCCATAATCATTCCGATATCACCGCTGCCTAAAATTACGCAGCGTTTTGTAGGCATATAGCCTAAGATATTTACAAAATACTGGGCTGTTCCTGCATTGAATATTCCCGCAGGTCTGTCGCCGTGGATAAATACCTGACGTGATGTTCTCTCTCTGCATCCGCAGGCAAGAACAACGGCGTTGCAGGTGATATTGAGAACGCCCTGTGCACTCTGAACCTCAAAGGAAAATGTGCCGTCGGGAAGACGTTTTGCATCGGTGGCAAAGGCATTTGTAATATAGTCTATATCACGCTTTACCATCTCTTTTATAAATCTGCCCGCATATTCTGGACCGGTAAGTCTCTCACCAAAGCGGACTATACCGAATCCATCATGGATGCACTGCTTTAATATTCCGCCGAGCTTTGCTTCGCGTTCGATTATCAGAGTTTTTGCGCCGTTATCGGCGGCGGAAATGGCAGCGGCAAGACCCGCAGGGCCTCCGCCTAAAACACAGACATCATAATGCATCATTTCGCATCGCCTCCCTTATGAGTTTTTTCAAGGACAAGCTGAGAATTTCCTCCGCTCTTTGTAACCATATCGGGAGTCATGCCCGTTTCGTCGCAGATTATCTTAGTAACAAGAGGTGAACAGAATCCACCCTGACATCTGCCCATACCCGGTCTTACACGGCGTTTAAGCGCATCAATTGAGGTTGCCGGAATAGGCGAATGAATTGCGTCTATAATTTCGCCCTTGCTTATTTCCTCACAGCGGCAGATAATCACGCCGTAATCGGGATTTTCCTTAATGACCTTCTGCTTTTCCTCAAAGGAAAGAGCCGCCATATGGGGAACCCTTCTTCTGTAAGGATTGAATTTCGGATTTTTATGTATATCAACATAGGGTTTAAGAGCGTTAACAGTAATCTCAGCAATTCTCTCGGCAATAGCCGGAGCGGAAGCGAGACCCGGAGACTGTATGCCCGCTGCATGGACAAGGTTCGGCACATAGTCTGAACGCTCAATAATAAATTCTTCCTCATAGGTGGGAGCACGAACGCCTGCAAAATATGTGATTACATCGCCCTGGGTGAATCCCTTAATAAGAGGCAGATGCTTTTTGCAGATTGCATCTATGTGATCCCTGTGAGTGCTGAAATCCTCTCTTTCGGGAATTTCATATGCGTCGGGTCCTACAAGGACGTTTCCGTCAATGGTTCTCATAACTCCGCCGCCCTTTGTATCGGCAAAGGCCTGATCAAGACCTACAAGACCCATGGAACGTGTTACAAGATGACCTTTTTTCTTATCGAGAATTACAAGTTCACCCTTTCTCGGATGAATGGAGAAGAATTTATCCCCTGCCATTTCGGCGACTTTATCGGCAAAGGTTCCCGCTGCATTTATAACGAGTCTCGGATAAACAGTACCTCTGTTTGTAAACACCTTGCAGATTTCGTTATCGTCAATTTCCATACCTGTTACAACGGTATTGAGTGAAACCTCGGCGCCGTTTTCCACTGCGTTTTCTGCTAACGCAACGGTGAGCTTATAAGGCGAAAGCACACCTGAAGACGGATATATAAAAGCGCCGAGAGCTTTATCGGTAATATTGGGCTCTATCTGATGAAGATATTCTCTTGAAATTTTACCGCCCTCAATGCCAAGCTTTCTGGCTCTTTCGGCAAGTACCGGCTCAGCCGCTACACCGAAAACATGGTCGGAGTAAAGAATTAGATTTCCGTAACGCTTAAAGGGAATATCAAGCTCCTTGCAAAGCTGGGTGTACATTGCGTTGCCCTTAACGTTCATCTCTCCCCTGAGAGTGCCTGCATGGGAGGCAATGCCGGGATGTATCATTCCGTCGTTTCGGGAAGAGGCATGCATAGCAACGTCGCTTTCCTTATCCGCAAGAAGAATTGTAAGATTGTATTTAGTAAGCTCTCTTGCAATCGAACAGCCTATAACGCCGCCGCCGATTATCATAACGTCTGGACGCTTTCCCTCAAGAGCACCATCCTGAACATCGGGCACTCTGAGAGGAGGAGCAGTATAGCCTTTAAGCTTAATTTCGTTTACAACTCCCTTATAGCCGAACTTAGCCGCCGCTTTTCCCGCTTTTACAATCTGCTTCCAGTCATCCATCTCTCCTTCAAGAATGACAGACTGGCGCCACTGTCTTGCATAAACCTCTTTAAAGCCCTTACGAATAAGGGCTTTCTGAACCTTTTCTATTCTCTCTGCCATCTTTCTCATCACACCGTTTCAAAAAATTATTGACTGAATAATAGAAATTTTTAAGTTAGTTGTCCGTACATCTTGACATCAGTCTAACAATTTTGTATACTTTTGTCAACAGAACATTTACGGACATTTAAAAAATTTTTGTTTAATATGCATTTTATATGTTCGTACATCTCTGCATTCATTCGGATATATCAAGATATGTCCAAGGAGGAATGAAAAAATGGTAAACAAAAACAGCCCCATCCCCCTATATATTCAGGTAAAGGAAGATATTTTAAAGCAGATTGCCGCCGATAAATACCCCCCCGATTCACAGCTGCCCACAGAGAAAGAGCTTATGGAGCTCCACGGCGTCGGCAGAGCTACCATAAGAGCAGCTCTCAGCGACCTCGAATATGAGGGCAAAATAATAAAACGCAGAGGAATCGGCACTTTTGTATCTCCCATGAGCCGCACCGCCGGATTTGAACCCCTCATCTCCCTTACCTATTTTCTTGACCGAATGGGAATTAAAAGCGACAGCATAATAGTTAAAAACGAACCCTGCCCCGCCGGCGAAAGCGAACTGAGCCTTTGGGCAGATGACTTTTGGGTGCATCATATTAAACGACTTCGCTATGCCGACAACCTTGCTATAGCAATTGAAGACAGCTTTTTTGTAGATAAGCTCTACAATATTGTAAAGAGCATAGATTCCTCCTCATCGGTTGCCCACGCCATTTTGGAAAGCAATATCAAAATTGACAAAATCCAGCAGACTATTTATATAAGAGAAGCAGATGAGCACGAACTTAAAAATCTGCCTCTGGGAAGTAGCACCAGCGTTATTGAACTTACAAGATGGATTTACGAAAAAGGAGACGATGTTCCCGTAAGCTTCGTAAAGTTCGTAATGCCGGAATCTCTTTTGGAATTTCCTTTCTCAACTCTGGAAAAACGCTGAGTTTTGCTCTCAAATTCTGTTTCATATGGAATTGACGGTTTTCGGAAGGAGAATGTATTATGTATTATTGCGAAAACTGCAAACTTCTTTCAGACAGTAATATTTGTCCTCTTTGCGAAAGCAAAAACTTACGCAACGCAAAAGACGAAGATTTATGCTTCTTAACCGAAAAAGGAACCGTTTACAGCGGCGTTCTGAAAGGAGCCCTTATAAACGAAAGCATACCTTACAGTGCACACTCTGTACTGAGCAGCTGCAGCGCCGGAAACCCAGGTCCGATTTTTGAAACCCATCGTTTCTTTGTGCCCTACGCTTTTTTAAGCCGTGCAAAAGAAATTGAAGAAAATGCATGCAGAACATAAAGCGTAAAATATTATAAATTCCATATGAATACAGACAAAAGGACTGCTTAATTAAGCAGTCCTTTTTCATGAAAGATAAGTTTGCTTCACCGCTCATGCTGCGGCAGGGCACTTCCTTTTGTCCATAACGGCAGAAAAGTTTTTATAACCTTAATCTTTATTTTGATGAAAAAGCGATTTTTAACACAGGCACTTATACTTTTGTGCTCTGTATCTTAGTGTGCAACTTGGATGCAAACTCAGTTTGCTGTGCGGCTTGGGTGCAGCGTCACGCTGCTGCCGACGTGTGAGATTGCCGGAAGGTGAGTTTTGCGGGATTCTTTGGTTTTATTATTATATTTTAAATTTAACTTAC
>CASEMN010000004.1 GCA_949289045.1 uncultured Oscillospiraceae bacterium | reverse complement strand
GTATATTCTTTTCGCATTTTTTCACCGCCTTTTCTTCATTATACAACAAAAGATAGGAGACACGTTTTTTTGTGTCTCCTATCTTTATACCACTTCAGATTTAACTAAGCGGTTTTTAAGATTTAAAAACTCAATTATTTAAGTGTGTATGTAACCTTACCTACACCAATAAGGTCAGCATCAACTGTCATAAATCCGAGAGCTTTACAATTGCCGTCGATAACCTCTGTGAAGTCGAGAACAGCACTTGACATCTTGCCAGTTGTCTTATCAACTGTTACAACAAGTTTACCGCCCTGAAGAGAGATGCTTGACTTATTTTTTCTGATTTCAATTTTAAAGCCTTCCTGAATGCTGTTACCGATATCTTTAACAACTGTATTGATTTCGTCCATTGTAAGGAAGTACATGTATCCGCCCTTACCGTGAGTGAGCTCTGCTCCGCCATTTACGGTCTTAAGGGTAAATGTCATAACGATGTTGTTACCGCTTTCAGACTTTGAATAGCTCTGAACGTCACTTGCGCTGAGAGAGGAGAGCTTTGAACTGATGGAACCACTACCAGCTGCAAACTTTTCAGAAACAGGACCTAAATTGTTAAGGTCACCAACTGATGAATCTGTCTTTGTAAGTTTACGGTCAATCTTAGCAGATGTGCTGGAAACCTTCTTAAGAGCATCGTTGTAAAGCTTTACAGCATCCTCTTTAGTTGCAGGTACAGCAACTCCGCCGCTTGTTGATGTGCTGCCGCCCTGTGTTCCGGCGTCGTTTGAATCAGCAGCCTGAGAGTCTTCAGAAGCCTGAGAGTCTTCAGCAGAAGCGTCCTCTGAAGCAGCTGTGTCAGCTGTATCGTCAGATGATGCTACATCCTCAGTAATAGCTGCGTTTTCTGAATTTGTCTCTGTGGGTTCTTCGTCTCCGCCGCATGCAGCAAAAGAGAAAACGAGAACAAGAGCCATCAGTAATGCGATGATTTTTGCGAGATTCTTTCTCATGGGTATGTATTCTCCTTTCAAATTTTACAGCCACAATAAACGGCGGCTGTTTCAATTTATGCCCTTAGGGCAAAAGTTATCAGTAACAATTTACAACAAGAAAAAGCGTTTGTCAAGAAGAAAAAGCGATTTTTTCTATATGAAATGCATTATTGCTATACAAAAAACTACCGGTATTTTTATCAAAATTTAACAATACCAAATCGGCAATTAAAGATTTCTAAAATATTAGTTAAATAATTTCACTATGTTTATAAGATTTTATAATAAAAAATTGCGTTTTTAAGGACATATCATGGCAAAAAACTATAATTTTTGGCTTTTAATTTCTTTTTTGAAAATTATTTTCCTGTAATCAGCTCAAGCGTGCAGTTGTTATCATCAAAGCCGCCATCATATAGAATTTCGTTTATATAGAATGGAAGAAGTTTGATAAAATCCGATTGCTTTTCTTTCGGAAGATATTTTCCAATGATTTCATTAATTCTGTAAACGGCACCCATAATCGCCTCATATTCAGCGGTTCCCGGACGAAATTGGTGTTCTCCTGCGTAAAGACCTCGTATTGAATCGGCTACAAGGTTTTTGAGTTTCATGTTTTTAACATGGCTGTAATCTGCTCTTGAGCCTATTAATTTTGATATGTTTCCAACGGTCACATTATCTAATATTCTGCCGATTATTTTTATAATAAAAGTATTGTTATCGACAAGAGACTTCGGAACACTTATTCCGTTTAAAATATCAGCCAGTTTTTCGTGGTCATTTATTGCCGCATCAACGCCGCCCAAAATCAAAGTGTCAAATTTTTCAGTGAAAAATTCTTTTACACTCATTCCTGCGGGAAGTCCTTCAAAGGTTTCTATATGAAGAGTTTGAATTTTAACTTCTTTTGGTGAAAGCTCAACTTTACGTATGGGTGAAGGATATCCTACGAGGGAAGCAGTATTTATGTCGTAGAGACGGTTGCCCTTTTCCGTTTCAATAAATTTTACATTCTGTTCGTGGGTGTGGCCTGTAAATATTATGCCTATGCCAAGGTCAGCGAGGAATTTTGAAACTTTCTTATAATCGCCGAGCATATCTCTTTGGCTTATGACGGGATAAAGCTCCATAGGAGGCAGCACCGGATGATGGGTCATTGCGAAAACAGTCTCGCCGTTTTGTGCTGCTTGTTCTGCCTGCTCTTTAATCCAGTTAAGGCATTTCGGAAAATATCCGCAGAAAGAATGGCCGTTGCCGTCGTCGTTAAGGGCAAGGAGACGTGTCTTTTTGCCGAGCATTACTGCATAGGAAGAACTTTCTTCTTCGATGCTAATAGCTTCATCCAAGCCGAAAGGACGGTACATTTCGGCAAGAGCTTCATGAGGAGTAGATTCTGCCGGAGTTTTTTCTTCTCCGAAATAACAGCTTTCCGATGAGTATTCCGGAAAACGGTCATAGGAATTGAAATCGTGGGTGGCAGTAGTTACATAAACTTTTTTACCTGCATCTTTGAGCCGCTGAAGTTTTTTAATAATTCCCTTATGACTGAGCGCTTCGCCGTTGTTGGTAAGGTCGCCGGGAATAAGGACGATATTTGTTTTTTTATCTGCTATAATCAGATCTATTGCAGCATCAATTATGGCTCCGGATTCTTTTAAGAAAACCTGATCCTGAATTTCACGTTTTATGTAGGCTTTTCCTTTTGTACCAAGCTCAGGCGCATAGTAATGGAGATCGGTTATAAGATAAAAATTCACATTTTCCATATTTTCCCCTTTTCCTAACCCATAAGGTTATAGTGAAGTAAAAGTTTATACATCGTAAGTATGGTCGCATACTTCCTCGATTTTATCACGGAGCTTTATAAAATCTTCAAGAGCAGCAGGTTTTTGGTTTGGATTTCTCAGAAGCGCTGCCGGATGGAAAGTGCCCATCATAAGCACTCCGCCCTTTTCAAAAAATTCACCGTGCTGCTTTGTAACTTTGAAATCGGGAGATATAAGCTTCTGAGCGGAAATTCTGCCGAGACAGACTATAATTTTCGGTCTGAGCAGGCGGAACTGTTCCCTGAGCCATTTGATGCACTCTTCCTGTTCCTCCGGTTTCGGGTCACGGTTATGAGGAGGACGGCATTTTACCATGTTGGCAATGTATATATTTTTATCACGGCTCAGGTCTATCGCCTCAAGGTATTTATCAAGAAGCTTTCCGCCTCTGCCCACAAAAGGCTCACCCTGTAAATCCTCGTTTTCTCCTGGGCCTTCACCCACAAAAAGCACTTCGGCATTTTCGTTGCCTGTTCCGAAGACAAGATTTGTTCTGGTTGCTCCCAGGGGACAGTTTTGGCATCCCATACAGGCATCTTTAAGCTCCTGCCAGTTAGAAAATTTCATTTTAAACCTCCGTATAAAAGAGTGTATAAACCTCTTTAATGAATTAAACCGATTTTAGTTTTATTTATTATATCATAGTTTTATAATGCAGTCAGTAAAAAAGGTTGTCAAAGATATTATTATATAAACAGTTAAAAGTATTTGAATTACCGCAAAAAATGTTGTAATATATATTAGAAAAAAGAATGTACATAAATTCGGAGGTTTTTCAAATGGAGAAAACAGTATTAGTTGAAACATCTGCACGTCACGTCCATGTTGACCGCAAGACCCTTGACATCCTTTTTGGCGAGGGATATGAGCTTACACATAAAAAGGATCTTTCACAGCCCGGTCAGTTCGCTTGTGAAGAGAGAATTCAGGTTATCGGAACAAAGGGAAGCTTCCCCTCAGTTTCTATTCTCGGACCCATCCGTCCCAATACTCAGGTTGAGCTTTCAGCAGCTGATGCACGTTCAATCGGCGTAAAGGCTCCCGTAAGAGAGTCAGGCGATATTGCCGGCAGCGGAGCTTGCAAGCTTGTTGGACCTAAGGGCGAAGTTGAAATCAGCGAAGGCGTTATTGTTGCAAAGCGTCATATTCACTGCACACCTGAGGATGCTGAGAAATACGGCCTTTCCGATAAGCAGGTTGTAAGCGTTAAGATTGAGTCCGCTGAGCGTTCTCTTGTTTTCGGTGATGTTGTTGTAAGAGTAAGCCCCAAGTTTGCCCTTGCAATGCATATTGATACTGATGAGTCCAATGCAGCTGGCGTAACTCCCGGACTTATGGGTGAGATAATCGCCTGATTTTAAGAAAAAAGGAGAGTCTTTCAATGGAAAATAAACCTGAGGGCAAAAGACCTATTGAAGAGGCAATGTCCGAAATCGGAAGCGCATTCTCCCTTTTTTCACAAGTTAAATCAGATGTTGGAGCTGCAAGAGCTGCCGCCAAAAAGATGTTTTTGTATACATCGGTAGCGTGGTGGATTTTTGCCGGTATAGTCGGATTTATACACAGACGCAGAAAAGCGAAAAAACAGTAATTAAAGTAATTTAAATCCCGCAGTGTTTTCATGCTGCGGGATTTTTTAAAAGGTGATAAAATGCGAAGAAAAGAAAGAGAGATAAAAGATACAAAAGAACTTGTAAATATACTGAATAAAACCTGTGTGGGCACATTATCTCTAAGCGGTGGAGAATACCCTTACGCCGTGCCTCTTAATTTCGGCTTTTCGGAAATTGACGGTAAATTCAAAGTTTATTTCCATTGTGCCGGAGCGGGAATGAAAATTGAGCTTTTAAGAAGCAATGCCAAAGTATGCTTTGAAGTGCATAGCATGGAAAAAATCACAGGTGAGGGAGAGGAGCCCTGTGTTTATTCATGTGCCTATGAAAGTGTTATAGGTTTTGGCTATGCGAGAGAGCTTAAAAGCCATGACGAGAAAAAAGAGGCGCTCATAAAAATCATGGAAAACTGCACAGGAAGGGAATTTGATTTTAACGAAAATCAGACCCGTGGCGTGACGGTTTTTGAAATAGCTTTCAGTGAAGTTACGGGAAAGCGGAGCAAGGGATAAAAAATTAATATTAATATATAAAAGAAAAAGATGTCCTGAATTTCGGGACATCTTTTATTCTTCGCTTCTTCCGAAAAGGTAATCAAGTGTTACTCCAAGCACCTTAGAAATAGCGTCGATTTCAATATCGGTAACTGCTCTTTCTCCGTTTTCAATTCTTGAAACCGAACCTCGGCAGACATAAACGGCTGAAAGTTCAAGTTTATCCGAAAGCTGCTGCTGACTGAGCCCTGCTTTTATCCGTGCGGCTTTTATTCTTTTGCCTGTAATATTTGTTTTTTCGTCGTCAATAATTCTTTTCATATTTTCACCGCTTTGTAGTACTTAAAATATTTTCTGATTTTCATTATACAATAATTTTTATTTTAAATAAAACATTTCTCAGTGCGTCTGTTTTCATACAGACGCATTTTTTATTTTGCTCTGTCAATAATATTAAGGAAAATATGAAAATACATTATGGGAAACTGAGGGGAAATACATGAATTACAGAACAGATCTCGCAATAGAGTGCACTGATGTAATAAATCTAAGCGGAGAAGAAAAAGGAATAAAAGTAACACGGCGTGACCTTGACAATGCGAAAGTAACAATTGTGGAAATTTTAACTGAGGAAGCCCATGAGAAGACAGGTAAACCGGTGGGAAAATATATAACCGTTGAAGTTCCTCCCTTTACCCATGATGGGGAGCTTCTTGACGGACGGCTTACGGCGGTATCCCATGAAATTTCAAGAATTCTTCCAAAATCGGGAACAGTTCTTGTAGCTGGTCTTGGAAACGATAACATAACTCCCGATGCCTTGGGGCCGCAGACTGCTTCCATGCTCCTTGCCACAAGGCATTTAAACGAAGAGGTAACGGGTGATTTAGGGCTTGGCAGACTCCGCTCAGTTGCGGCGGCTGTACCGGGAGTTCTGGGACGTACCGGCATGGAAACTGCTGAAATAATAAAAGGTTTAGTCCGTGAAATTTCACCTTGTGCCGTCATAACCGTAGATGCCCTTGCCTGCCGCAGTTTTGAAAGACTTGGATGCACTGTTCAGATAAGCGACTGCGGGGTTATTCCCGGAGGAGGAGTTGGAAATTCACGTAAAGAAATAAGCGAAAAAACTGTGGGAGTGCCCGTAATATCCATGGGAGTTCCGACAGTTATAGATGCGGCTACTCTTTGCACCGATCTTACCAACCGAATAAGAGGGGAAGAGGAAGAGGGACTGTATGAAAAATATCACAATGCGGGAGGGGATATGATAGTAACTCCAAAGGATATTGATATGCTTACCAAGAGAGCGGCGAGGCTTGTAGCTCTTTCGATAAACTGTGCTTTACAGCCCACCGTTTCGGCGGAAGATATGGTAACCTTAACTTTTTGAGGTCATAAAAAATCTATTGCGGCATATATATTTAAAGGGTCCGCATAATAACTCCCGTGTCCTGCGGACTGACGGACAGGGAAAAGGATGTTGTTTTTTGAAACGAAAAGTTTACGCAGTGGGTAAGATACGATTGAAAAAGGTAATTATGCCAATTTTTATGGCGGCGGTAATAGGGGTCGGATTTCTCTGCGGAGATTATCTTCTCCCTGTTTTTGAAGGGATAAGCGTTTTTTCTGCGGGACTTGCTTTGCCGGAGGGAGGAGCACAGCTTTTTGAGGATCAAAAAGAAGAGGAGGAAGAAAAAGCCTCTTCGGCGAAGGGCAACTCATCAGCACCGCCTGCGGCAAAGGTGCCGGAAGCACAAAGTGAAGAGGATTCTGATGAGGAAAATGAAAATCTTGCTTATACTCCGGATGATATTGCGAAGCTGATTAAAGCGGCTCAGGAAAAAAGCGGGAGCCTTTCAAACGACGGCAAAATCAGTGAATACCAATACGGCAAATCCAATGCCACCGACGTTTATGAAAATATATGGGTGAGCAACAAAACCGCTGAGCACGATATAGATATAGCAGCTGAACTAAAAAAGGAAGTTGATTTGAAAATCGAAAACAAATCCGACCCGGTAGTGCTTATATTTCACACTCATACTACCGAAGCCTATCAGACTCTTGATTTAGGCTGGTATTCCAACTCGGTGGTTACCCGAAGCAATGATTCTGCGACCAATATGGTAAGGGTAGGGGATGAAATTGCAGAGCAGCTGGAGGAAGCCGGAATAGGAGTTATTCACGATACAACAATACATGATACGACTTACAGCGGTGCCTATGCCCGTTCCGAAGCTCAAATAGAAAAGTATATGGAAGAGTATCCGTCCCTTCAGGTGCTTCTTGATATACACCGCGACGCAATAAAAAATCCGGATACAGGGGTTATGACGAAGCCTACAGCGGAGATAAACGGCAAAAAAGCGGCACAGATAATGATAGTTTCAGGCTGTGAGGATGGTGGAGTTACAGGGTTCCCGGATTGGGAATATAATCTGAGATTTGCCCTTAATTTGCAAAAAGAATGTGAGGATAAATATCCGGGACTTGTAAGACCGCTGTTTTTCTGCTCGCGGCAGTACAATATGCATAAGTCCCACTGCTCTCTGCTTATTGAAATGGGCAGCGACGCCAATACTCTTGATGAGGCTGCTTATTCGGGACGCCTTTTAGGGGATGCACTGGCTTCGCTTCTTGAACGGTATGTAGTTTAGAAGGTACATATTTAAAAGGGAGGAAGTTAAATTGAAAAAGTCGAAAAAGAAAAATAAGAAAAAGAATCAAATAGTCAAAGGGTATTTGATTTTCACCGGTGTTGTTGCGGCGGTAACGCTTTTTGCAGGGGCGTTTTTTACAGCCGGTGAGACCTCAAAATTTGTAACTCTCGGAGATAAGAGCATAACTGTTAAGAGTTTAATCTCTGGCTATACTCAGGCACAGGGAATTTTTACGGAGCCCATGGAAAGCGGAGAGAAAAAAATCATTCCCGAAAAAGCTGCTGAAGGGTTATCGTTTTTTCTTCCCGCTCCCGCTTACGGAGTGTATGATCTATCCGTTTCGGTTTATGAATTCGGAAAAGACGTAATGGAAGCTGTGTTTGAGGCCAGAGAAAGTAACGGACTATAAGTTTATAAAAGAGAAAGAGCTGTGCGAATAAATCGTACAGCTCTTTTTGATATTAATTTCTATCCTTCGCTGGGTTCAAACTGGCTGTTATAGAGATTTGCATAGAAGCCGTTTTCAGCCATAAGGCTTTCATGGGTGCCCTGTTCTATTATCTTTCCGTCACGCATTACAAGAATTGTATCAGCGGTTTTTATAGTAGAAAGTCTGTGAGCAACTATGAAGCTTGTGCGTCCTTTCATCATTTCGTCAAAGGCCTGCTGAATTTTTATTTCTGTTCTTGTATCTATGTTGCTGGTGGCTTCATCAAGAATAAGCATGGGCGGACTTGTGAGCATTATTCTCGCAATACAAAGGAGCTGCTTTTGTCCCTGTGAGAGATTTCCGCCGTCCTCGGTGATCATAGTGTTATAGCCGTCTTTCAGATGCTTTATAAAGCCATGGGCATGGGCAAGTTTCGCCGCTTTTATAATTTCTTCATCAGTGGCGTCAGGTCTTGCGTAGGCTATATTTTCCTTAACTGTTCCCGAGAAAAGCCATGTTTCCTGAAGAACCATTCCGTAACAGCTTCTAAGAGAAGAGCGCTTTACTGAATTTGCAGGTATACCGCTTACCTTTATAACTCCGCTGTTAGGTTCGTAAAAGCGCATTAGAAGATTTATAAAAGTTGTTTTTCCACATCCTGTAGGACCTACAATAGCGGTTTTTTGTCCGGGAGCAGCGGTAAGATTAAAGTTTTCAATAAGGGGTTTTTCGGGAGTATAAGAAAAGGAAAGATTTTCGATTTTAACTGATCCGTCGCAATGGGTGATTTCCGGTAAAGCACTGTCGTCGCTTTCGCTTTTTTCGTCAAGTACAGCAAATACTCTGGCGGCACATGAAACTGCATTTTGCAGCTCTGTTATAACTCCGGTGATTTCGTTGAAAGGCTTGGTGTACTGGTTTGCGTAGGTTAAAAAGCTGGAGATCTGTCCGACAGAAATTGTACCTGAAAGAGCGGTGATGGCACCGGAAATGGCCACTGCCGCAAAGACAACGCCGTTTACAAATCTTGTGCAGGGGTTTGTCATGGCAGAGAAAAACTGTGCTTTAACTCCGCAGTCGTAAAGCCTTGAGTTTACCTCTTCGAGCCGCTCCTGAGCTACATCCTCGTAGGAAAAAGCCCTGACAGTTTTTGATGCGCTTATTATCTCTTCTGCCAGACCTGTGAGCTCACCTCGTATTTTATTCTGTTTTACAAACATCTTTTGGCAGTTCTTAGCGATAAAGTATGCCACAAAAAGCGAAAGGGGAGTGAGCACTATGACTATAACGGCAATTTTTACATTTACGCTGAGCATAAATGCTATTGTACCGATTATAGTTGCAATTCCGCTGAAAAACTGAGCAAATCCCTGTAAAAGACCGTCGGAAACCTGTTCAATATCAGCTATAATTCGGCTTAAAATATCACCGTGAGAATGGGTGTCGGAATATTTAAGGGGAAGAGTACCAAGCTTTTTAAAAATGTCAACTCTCATTGAGCGGGTTGTTTTAAAGGCTACGTAGTTTGTGCAGAGAGTGGAAAGCCACTGGAAAACCGTTCCTGCCGCAATAACAATTGCAAGCTGTATGGCGATTTTGCCTATTCCGTTAAAGTCTACATTGTCGGGGCCTATGATCATATCCACTGCTTCACCTATGAGAATTGGTGAATATAAGGTCATTGCAACGCCGCCGGCACTGAAAAGTAAGCCTAAAATCAGCATTGCCGAATATTTTCCAGTATATTTAAAAATTCTTTTTAAAACCTGTGAACTTTTCATTTGAGCACCTCCTCGCTGCTGAGCTGAGAAAGGCAAATTTCTCTGTATACCTGGCAGGTACTCAGGAGATTTTCATGGCTATCAAGTCCCGCAAGCTTTCCGTCGTCAAGAACAGCTATTTTGTCGGCGTATCTGACGGAGTTGACTCTTTGGGAAACAATGATTACCGCCATGGTTTCGCCTATTTTCCTTATTGCACGCCTGAGAGCTGCGTCCGTGGCGAAATCCAGTGCACTGGCGCTGTCGTCGAGAATGAGCACAGAAGGATTTCCGGCCACTGCACGGGCAATTGAAAGACGCTGTTTCTGGCCTCCTGAAAGGTTGCTGCCGGAGCGCTGTATAATGGTTTCGTAGCCTTCCGAAAGCTTTGATATAAATTCATGAGCCTGTGCTGTTTTGGCGGCTTTTTCAATTTCTTCATCAGAAATACCTTTTCTGCCCATGACGATGTTATCTTTAACGGTGCCTTCTATTATTGAGGCACCCTGCTGGACTACTGATACAAAAGCACGTAATGGTTTAAGGTTAAGATTTTTAACATTTTCTCCGTTTACAAGAACTTCGCCCTGAGTGGTGTCATAAAATCTCGGAATAAGACTTATTAAAGTAGTTTTACCTGAACCTGTACCGCCGATAACGCCCAGGGTTTCACCTTTTGAAAGAGTAAAGGAAATGTTATCCAAAACTTTTTCGCCTGTGTTTTCGTTGTAGGCAAAGCTTACGTTTTTAAATTCTACTGCGGGAACATTTGCACTGTCAGCGGGAACTTCTTTTCCGCCGTCCTTTATTGAAGATTCCACTTCGAGAACGTCTGCGACTCTCGAAGCACAGGCGGCCGCTTTTGTGAGGATTATTACAAGGTTTGCAAGAGCTACAAGGGCGAGAAGAATTTGGCTTATATAGTTTATGAAAGCGATTATCTCACCCTGAGTCAGAGTGCCGGAATTTACTTTCATTCCGCCGAAAAAGATAACCGCAATAACGGCGCTGTTCATAATAAGGAAGGTGGCCGGGTTGAGAAGGGCGGAAATTCTACCCACCTTTAAAGCAGTTTTTGTAAGGTCGTCGCTGGCGTTTTCAAAGCGGCTGTTTTCATTTTCCTGTCTTGAAAAGGCTCTGATAACTCTTATACCGTCGAGGTTTTCTCTTGCGATAAGTGAAACTGAGTCGAGCTTTTTCTGTACTACTTTATAAAGAGGAACGGAGCGAATCATAATAAGGTAAAGTACAAAAGATACTAAAGGACCTACAATAAGGAAAATTACCGAAAGCCCTAAATCTATTGACATAGCCATTATAGTCGCTCCTACTACAAGGCAGGGAACTCTGATTGCAAGGCGAATAAGCATCGCAACACCGGTTTGGATTTGGTTTATGTCGCTTATCATTCTTGTGGTAAGTGTGGAGGCGCCGAAGCGGTCTATCTCTTTGTGAGAAAAAGACTGGATTTTTTTAAACAGGTCGTTTCGGAGATCTGTACCAACGCCCTGAGAGGCTTTTGAAGCAAAATACTGGCAGCAAAGGGAAAATCCAAGACCGAAAAAGCCCAAAAGAACCATAACAATTCCCATTTTGATAATGTACGGAACTCCGCCGTTTCCGTTTACGCCTATGTCGATTATTTTAGCCGAAACTATGGGAACAATAAGTTCAAATATAGCCTCAATCAGCTTAAAAATCGGGCCAAAAATAGCCTCGAATTTATATTTTTTCAAATACTTAAAAAGCCTGAACAAAGGTAACACCTCACACTTTTATGAATAAAATAATAATACCATAAACGGTAATTAATAGGAATAGAATAGTTTAAATATTTTACCCCTTGATGATAAAAAGAATGTATAAGCTCTTGACATATTTTGCTGCAATATGTATAATAATCGTTGTTGTCATGTGGCCCGGTAGTTCAGCTGGTTAGAACGCTAGCCTGTCACGCTAGAGGTCGACGGTTCGAGCCCGTTCCGGGTCGCCACATTTTATGCTGCTATGGCTCAGCAGGCAGAGCACGTCCTTGGTAAGGACGAGGTCACCGGTTCGAATCCGGTTAGCAGCTCCAAAAAAGCTCAGATGCAATTGCGTCTGAGCTTTTTGCTATATATTAATGAAAACCCAAATAAAAAGATCACCGAAGCCAAACGCCTCGGTGATTTTCATTTACATTATTTCTGCGGACCGTTAAATCCTTTTTCCTGCTGGAAAGCGCTTATTTTATCAATAACGCTCAGAACAACTTCGAATCCGTCGCCGATGGTTTCAGCGTCAAAGCGGTCTGCCTTATCAAGCCATGTGTGATAGTAATAGGTAAGCATGGGGTTCTGCGCAGCAAAGGTTACGGACTTAACTCCGGCTTTTGTCATTGGTGTGCTGTCGCAGCCGCCGACAGGGTTATGTATGCATCCGTTTGTTTTGCTTTCAATACCCATTTCATTGAAAGTATCCTTGAACATTTTTTCAAGGTCTTTATCAAAGCGGCAGAACTGCCAGTCGTCTTTTATTACAACTTCAAAATACTCTTTATCTGCTACGGAGTCAATGTTGATATTCCAGCAGTTTTTGAGCATATCGTCGTTTCTGTGCTCACGGGCAAATGCCATTGAACCTCTGAGACCTGCCTCTTCGGAACCGCAGTTAAGGTCGATGATGCGGCATTTGGGAGGCATCTTTTTGGGATTTTCTTTAAAATACTTTATAACTTCATAGCTGAGTGCACAGCCTGTTGCGTTATCCATAGCTCCCTTTGAAGCGTTGCGGGGATTGGGGTCTGCCCACATAATAAGGAAGCAGCTTCCCAGAGCTGTTACAGCTGGAATGAAGAACAGGGATTTGCTGAGTATACTGAATTTGCTTGAGTATTCCATAATACTGTATGCCCAAGTCTGATTTAAAACAGCGCCGAAATAGATAACTGCCATGAAAACGGAGATTACGGTAAGAACAAAGAAGCAAACTGCGCCAAAACCTACTTTTCCATATGTAGTGATGAGTGCGAAAAGAGGTTTATCCTTATGCCAGCTGCCGTGTGCTGAATGTTTCCAGTTCCAGCTTGTATCTGTGTGGGCGGAAAGGATAATTGTGTAGTCGTATTTTCCGTCGGGCGGTGTTAATTCACCGTAGGTGTTTTGTGAAAGTTCCTGTTTAAAGAACATATCAAACCATGTTTTGTAAAGGAAAACGCTGAAAATGAGCCAAATCCAGCAGGCAACCGTACCGATTGCCATGGCAAACCAAAGCTGCCAAATTGAGAGAGCCGGATAAATAAGAAGGCTTATAATAAGACCCATCCATCCTGCATAGGGGATACCGCCGATTGAAGAGCGGGGAGATACCTCGAATTCTTCGGTAACGGGTTTTATGCCAATTTCTCTGAGCTTTTCGCCCATATAATGAGCATATTTCTTTTCACCGTCTGAACCGGGGAGTCTGGAACCGATGACCTCTGACGCATGCTTAACAATGTCATAGGCCTCTTGTGCATATTTTCTTGTTTCTTCTTTCATTTTTAATAATCACCGCCATAAACAATAATTTATTAAAATATATCACAGGGGAAAACCCGTGTCAACGCAAGAGAAATAAAAATCGCCATTTTTTGTGACCGATAAATAAAAAATTAATATTTTTTTGTTCACCAACTTAGATTTTCTTTAAAAACTTGTTCTCCTGAATCGTTCCATGCTTCTAAGATATAGCCTTGTTCGTTCAAAGTTAGCTTGCTGATTATGAAAGTTCCTCCGGAATGTCCTCCATCTATGTATACGTTTATGCCGTTGTTTTCTAAGAATTCGCATGTGTGAGTATGTCCGCTTATAATCTGCTTAACGTTAAGGCGGCTGAGCTCACTATAGGCGCTGCTGCTTAAATCTTCCTCAATGCATATTTCATAGGAATGGACCAGGGCGATAGTTTTCTTATCGGTTTCAGGCAGAGTTTTCATCCATTTAACCATGCTCTTTCTATATTGACCGTAATCCACCATACCGCCGTATTCGGGATGGCTGTCTTCTTTATCTTCACCGCTGTCAAGAACCAGAAAACTGTAATCTCCGTACTCAGTTGTGTAGTAGAAGCTGTCGAGGCCTAAATAATCCGGTAAATTGGCGGCCTCCTTGCCTCTGGTTTCATGATTGCCTCTTACATATATAATTGGCATAACGCCTTTTGAAAGCTCTCCGCCGAATTCTACTATGTACTCTTTTATTTCATCTTCAAACATAAGTCCGGGAGCCGGGTCGCCTAAAAGTATAATTCCGTTATAATCTCCGGCGTATTTTGCGGCATCATACACTTTATCGAGATGGGTATGCCAGTCGGAAACCGTAAGATATTTTTGTTCTGAGCCTGAGGGAGCGTTAAATTCATAATAATCGGATACGACTTCTTTGCCGGAGCGTCCGCCGTAGCTGAGCTCATCAATGACTCTTTTTGATCCAACTCGATAGCGGTTTGAGTTAAGGTGCTCTTTTGGCACGGTTATAGTATGGATTTTGCTGTCGCCGTTTTTTCTTCCTCCGTTTTGGTCGTATACGGTATAGTTTTCTCCTTCATATTCGTACTGAACATATCCGGTTCCCTTATCGTTTGTGGCAAAAACAACCGCATATTCCGTTCCGTTATCTATAACCATAGGGTCACAGGTGATTTTATAAGGATAACATGGATAAAGGGTTAAAAAACCGCTTATAAGTACGCCGCCTACAGCTATACCCGAAATTATTCTTTGAGTGCGCTTATTTTTGATTTGAGGAAAAACAAGGGCCAGCAAACCAATAACGAAAACAGCAAGTATATAGGGAATATCTGCTTTCAGAAATCTCATTGCGACGGGAATGGTTTCCGAGCCTGAAATAATTGCGTTTACGATGTCATAAATTACAAAAAATACCGTTATCCCGAGGCAGATAAAGTAAGCGACGGAAAAACCTTTTCTTTCGCTTATTTTGCTGCCGCCTATGCTGATGTTATTTGTTTTAATAACATACATTGCAGTTAAAGCTAAAGCGTTTAAAATAGCTATCCAAAGCAAAAGCATGGAAAGTCCACTGAAAGTAGCAGTGTCAATATAAACATGGCTTACTCTGAAAGCATAGTCCAGTACAGCTGCAATAGCTGCAATTAATGCTGCTGTAAGAATGACTCCATTTTTCATTAAAAGCATTTTTGTTTTTAGGTTTTTCATAAAAATCCCCCTAAATATGCATTATAAACTATTGGATAATTATAAAATTCTTTGCTGCTTAAGTCAATGAAAAATGCTATTAAAAAAGTATAACATAAAACACTGCAGCCGGACTGTCAAAGACAGCCCGGCCGTAATGTGAAGCTTTTTTGCGTTTAATACGCAGATGAATGATGAGAAGGGTGAAAGTGAGGAAATCCCTTCATAAATTACCAACGATTTTAAGTACAGTTTTGTGACAAAAAAATTTAAAAAATTTTTTTACAAAAGCTCTTCTGTAAAATTGTACAGCTTGCGTGTAATTAATTTATAAATTTTGCCATATAAAGAAACGATGACTTAAAGATAAAACAGTTGTATAATTGAATCACAGAAAAAACGGAAAGGGAGAATAGAATGAGAAACCATGAAGTTACAAAAAAGCAATTGCTTTTAAAAAGTGACGGCTCTTTACGGGAGCCAGGATGGTCAAAACAGCTTTTGCAGGAATACCGAAGAAAAGATATAAAAGCGTCGCCCTTAAAAATTAAAGAGTGGGATTATTATCTTGTTTTAAATAACGACTATGCTGTGGCGTTTACGGTTTCGGACGACGGCTATATAGGTCTTCAGTCTGTTTCTTTGCTGAATTTTAAAGAAGGCTGGGAACATACCGAGACAATTTTAAATGTACTCCCCTTAGGTAAGCTCCATATGCCAACTACGTCCGATAAAGGGGATGTAGAGTACAAGGATAAAAGGCTTCATCTTAAATATGAAAAAACAGAAAATGCGAGAAGAATTACGTGTACCTTTAAAAATTTCTTTAACGGAAAAGATTTTTCCTGTGATATAACTCTCAGCCAGCCTCCCATGGATACAATGGTCATCGCTACGCCTTGGAAAGAGAATAAAAAAGCCTTCTATTATAATCAGAAAATTAACTGTATGAGAGCATCGGGAAGCGCTTTTTATGACGGAGCAGAGTATAGCTTTAATCCTGAAACTGATTTCGGAACTCTCGACTGGGGCAGAGGTGTGTGGACCTATGACAACCGCTGGTACTGGGGTTCAGGTAACGGAGTAGTTAACGGTAAAGCGTTCGGTTTCAACATAGGTTACGGCTTTGGTGATACTTCCGCCGCAAGTGAAAATATGCTTTTTTATGACGGAAAGTGTCATAAGCTTGATGATATTACATTTAATATTCCAAAGGACAGCTACATGAAACCATGGACATTCACTTCAAGCGACGGACGATTTGAAACTGAGTTTCAGCCTGTTCTTGACAGAGCGGCAAAACTTTCCGCAGTAGTTGTGGAAACGGATCAGCATCAGGTTTTCGGTAAAATGAGCGGAAAAGCTGTTTTAGATGACGGAACAGTGCTTGAATTTAAGGATCTGATGTGCTTTGCTGAAGATGTACATAACCGGTATTGATGCAGTTAATAGTGTATATATAAATGTATATATAAACATGTATATATAAAAAAGAGACTATCAGAAAAAATAGAAAACATCCCTTGCAGAGTAAAAACTGTAAGGGATGTTTTTTGTGCCGAAAGAGGGAAATTAAGCTTTTTTGCATACGAAGCAAAGCCAGCCGCCGTCTTCGTGTCTTTCAATAACTTTAAAATTATTTTTTGCAAAGGCTTCGAGAACTTCTTTTTCTCTGGTATCGATTATTCCCGAGGTTATGAATACACCGTCATCTTTAAGAAATTCTCCAACCTGTGAGGAAAACATGATTATAATATCTGCTACTATATTTGCGGCGATAACGTCAAATTTTCCCGTAATTTTATCTGTGAGATCTCCGTGGTAGACTTTGTATTTTGGCTCTTCAAAGCCGTTGACCTTTCCGTTTTCTATGGCAGTTTTAACGGCAAGGCTGTCTATATCTACCGCCTCGGCCCTTTTTACCCCCAAAAGCAGAGCTGCAATTGAAAGAATACCGCTGCCGCAGCCTACGTCAAGTAAAGTAGTTTCTTCGGTAATGTAGTTTTCAAGGGTTTCAAGGCATAGTCTCGTAGTGTGATGGCCGCCGGTTCCGAAAGCAAGTCCCGGTTCAATATCCAAAACCGTTCTGCCCTGAGGGTCATAATCTCTTTCCCAAAGGGGACGTATAAGAAGCTTTTTACCGACGGGAAGAGGTTTAAAATATTCTTTCCAGTTGTTTTCCCAATCCTCGTTTTTACACATTTTAAGAGAAATGGTGTTGTCTATTCCGCTTTCTTTAAGTCTTTCGCCTATAAAAGCCGAGGCTTCCGCCGGATGCTCCGTGGGAGGAATATAAAGATGAATAATTCCCTTTGAACGGTCTTTATTAAGTAAATCCTCATCAATAAGATCTATGTGGGCAATATCCCAGGCCTCTTGTTCAAGATTTCTGTAATCTTCAATATAAATTCCGTAAGGAACTACCATTTGGCAAATAGCTTCTGCTGTTTCAATATGTTCGGCGGGGATTTCTACCATAACCTCAGTCCAGTCCATATTAAACCTCCTGAAAACATTTTATGACAAATATTATAAGTCAATATACATAAATAATCAACATGTTATTTGTATTAAAGGTAGAAAAAATGTGTAAAAAATGACAAAACTTTGAATTGTGTATTTTTTTGTGTTAAAATGCCTTCTATGTGATTAAAAAGAAGAAAGGATGTTGGTTTTGGCGCAGGTAAAAAAGTCAAGAAAGAATATACTCAACAACTTGAAAAATGCCACCACAAGAGAGATTCTGGCATTTTCTCTGCTGCCGTTTGGTCTTTTAACGTTTACCAATGTTATCGGCGGAGCACTCAACGTTTACTTTTCGGATGTTTTAGGACTGGGTCTTGTTGCAACGGGACTTATTCTTGCACTTACAAAGGTATGGGACGCAATCAATGACCCAATGATGGGTATGATTGTTGACAGAACCAGAACGAAATGGGGTAAATGCCGTCCTTGGGTTATCAGCATGTCCATTCCGCTGTGTGTTTCCCTTGTACTTTTGTTTGCACCTGTTGATTTCGGTGACAGATTCGGCACATTCTCACTTTCTCAGATAAATCTGGAAGAAACGATAGCTACTATCGGCAACGGATTCCATGTTATCAGAGAGCAGAGCGGAGAGATTTCAGTAGGTAACTTCTGGTATGCCGTTATTGCTTACCTTATTTTCTACACATTCAACACCGCCGTTGATATTCCTTATCAGGGACTTACTCCCCTCGTTTTCCCTCAGAGTGAGGTTAGAGTTAAAGCAATTTCATGGAGCAACATTATCGGCTCAATCGGAACTGTGCTTCCCTCAATCATATTTTTCCCCATTGTTTACGCTTTCAAAGATGAGCGCCAGGGGTACTTTGTTGCGGCAATTGTTTTTGCCGTACTTGCCGGCGTTCCCATGATAGCTTCTTTTTTCGGAATAAAAGAAAAGGTTTATATTAAGCCGCAGAAGGTAAAATATACCAAGACCCTCAAGATGATTTTCAGCAATAATAATATGACCGTTCTTATTGTTACTGCATTCTTCTCTGCAATAACAAATATCGGCGCTATGTTCCTTATGTATTTTGCTAAGTGGAACTGCTACGGAATTTTCGACTTCCCGGCAATTGAGGCTTGGATGAAATCTACACTTGGCTTCTCAATTCCTCTTTCCGAGGAAGGTATCCTCTTCCCGCTTCTGAGCATTTCCAGCGGTATTTCCTATATGCTTTCAATGGCAATTGTTCCTCCTCTTCTTAAGAAGATGGACAAGAAAACCCTCTGGATAAGAATGAGCCTTATTTTTGCAGTAGCAGATGTACTTGTATTCCTTATTTGCATGTACGTTGTACCTTATACCAGCGCAGACCTTGCTGTTGCAAGAGCCGGATTTGCTGTATATGCAATCCTCCGCTTCTTCACAAACTTCCCCGTAGGTATGAGCCTTGTTCTTATAACTGCTATCTTCTCCGATACCGTCGATACTATCGAGATGGAGTCAGGCGAGCGTCTTGAAGGTGCCGTTTTCTCTTTCAAGAGCCTTGTTAATAAGTTCGGTGTTGCCGGTTTCAACCTTATAATCATGGCTATAGTTAACGCTTTCGGCTATGAAAACCTTCAGCTTCTTGCAACTAGAAAGGAAGAGCTTGCCGCTGTTGGTCAGACGCTTCAGAGAAGCGAAGTTCTCCAGTATGAGCCTGCTCTTAACGCTATTTTCTTCATGCTTACAGTAATGGGAGCCATCGGTCTTGTGCTTCAGGCCATTCCCATGTTCTTCTATAAGTTCAACGAAAAAGAAAATGAGGAAAAAATTGCTAAATTCCGTGAGGAAAAAGAGGCAAGACTTCAGGCAGAGCTTGACGCTGCTATGGCTGCACAGTCTCAGAAATAAGATTTTATATAAAAACACAGGAGCTCTCAATTTAATGAGAGCTCCTTTTTCTATTTGTTATTTGTTATTTTGACGGCCTGAGAAGTCCGAAAATATCCGGGTCGATAACCGGCAGTGCCGATGAAACGACGCCCTTTGCAGCGGCTTTCAATGGGCTTGTTACGTTAAGTCCAATAAAGCCCATCCAGAAAACGGCAAGGTCATAAAGGGGCTGTTCAGCCCTTGAATGAATGATGACTGCTCCTCTTTCTCCAAAAACAAACCGCATTTTTCTTATCTGGGTCATCTGTAAAGGTCTTATCCATACTTCAAAACTGCCGTCGCTTCTCCAGGCTCCCTGAGCCGCTATGTCAAGGTGCAGATTTGCAAGCTGGATTTTACTCATCCTCACCTTACCGTCAAGACCTATCTCAATAGTGTTTTCTGGGCTATTTTTTTCTTTAAAAGTCATTGATGTGCTGCTCAGAGAAAATTCAAAGCGGATATTGTCTATATTTCCCGGTTTTTTGGAAAGCATAAATGTAGCTGGTGCAGCGAGAATGCTTGCAAATCCGGTATCTCTTGTATGTATTGATTTTCCCCTGAGTTTTTCCTCCATCTGCGGATTGCGGGGCATGACTTTCATAAGTGGCATTGAAAGAGAGGCTATTTTATCCTTTAGCTTTTTCAGAGCTTCGGGATTCTCCGGAAGAGGTTCATCGGAAAATCCTGTGGGGAAATGACGCCAGATGGCGTTTAAAGTTCCCTGCTCGTCGGGGGCTCCGGCGTTTGTGACAATACAGCAGTCATAATCCTTCATTGCAATTGAAAATTGGGAAAACAGTCCGTCGCAGCGGTAGGAATTTGGCAGCCTGTTCATCCAGAACTGGAAACCGTATCCAACTCTATTATCGGGCTTTCCTGGAGCATTATCTACTTGATACGACGTAGCCTCGGCAAGATAATCGGCGGGGATTACCTGTTTTCCTTCCCACATTCCGTTTTGCAGGCAGCACTGTATGATTTTAGCCTGATCCTCTGTTTTGAGCTGCAATCCCCAGCCGCCGGCTTCAATGCCGTTTTGATCGGCTTCCCAGAAAGGCCGGTCTATTCCCAAAGGCTCGAAAAGCCTCGGCATAAGGTAATCCGTAACGCTCATGCCTGTAACCTTATTTACTATGGCGCAGAGCATATAGGAGTTTTCGTTGGTATATACAAATTTTGTTCCGGGTTTCCAGGCAAAGGGGGCAGCCAAAAAGTTTTTAATCCAGTCCATTTTTTCTGTGTTTACCATGGGATTCATAAGCTTTCCGCTGGTCATGGTGAGAAGATGGCGGATGTTAAGCTCCATACCTTCACGGGGAATGACTCTCGGAAGTTTATCTTCAAAAAGTGGATAAACTTTTGTCTCAAGAGAAACAAGTCCCTCGGATATTGCATAGCCCATTGCCAGAGAGGCGATACTCTTGCTGTGGGAATACATGGTATGAGCTGTTTCGCTGTTAAATGGTTTCCACCAGGCTTCCGCAGCCACTTTGCCGTGACGAAGTATCATAAAAGAATGAAGCTCAACTTTGCTGTTTTCACAGTCCTCTATAAAATTTAGGATCGATTCCGAAGAAATTCCCAAAGATTCGGGACTGGGAGCACGTTCTAAACACTTTTTTGCCATATTTATTTTAATCTCTCCTTTTTTTATTTCAAGGTCTACTTTATTAGTGGATTGTAACACTTTTTAGCTGTTTTGTAAAGAATTTATATCAAAATTAACATATAACCAATAATCGTTTATTTTGATTTTATATTTCCGGTTTAAAAATGTAAATATTGGCAATGGTGATTTGTGAAAAAATATTATAAATCTGGTTGACAATTAAGCTTTTTTATTCACTGATACAAAGTTTCTTTTTACCCTTAAAACTGTCGAAAAAGCTGTTATAATACTTATGGAAAGACAGGTATACAAAATATATTGTCTATTCCGCAGCACAATAAATTTCGTCGTTACGACGGTTTATACCGACGCTTTTTCCGCACAAACAGCGTCAATAAACTAAGGTGCGGTTATTTGAAAGGAAGGGATAAAAATGGAAAACAAAATTAACGTAAGAGACTTTATTATCGAGAACTATACTCCTTATTATGGAGACGGTGATTTCCTTGCTCCTGCAACAGAAAAGACACTTAAGCTTTTTGATAAAGTAAAAAAGCTTATGGAGGATGAAAGACAGGCAGGCGGCGTTCTCGACATTGACGAACATACAATTTCTACAATTTCCGCTCATGAGCCCGGATACATCGACAAGGACCTTGAGGATATCGTAGGTCTTCAGACAGACGCTCCCCTCAAGAGAGCAATAATCCCCTTCGGCGGAATCCGTATGGTTCGTTCCTCACTTAAAGCATATAACCGTGAGATGGACCCCAGAGTTGAAGATATTTTCCGTTACAGAAAGACTCACAATGATGGTGTTTTTGACTGCTATTCCGAAGAGATGAGAAAAGCACGTCATACAGGTATCATCACAGGACTTCCCGATGCATACGGCAGAGGAAGAATTATCGGTGACTACCGCCGCGTAGCTCTTTACGGTGTAGATTTCCTTATTGAGCAGAAGCAGGAAGCTAAGAGAGAGATTGCAAACCGTGCAAGACTTCACGGTGAGGAGATCAGAACTCTTGAAGAGATTTCCGACCAGATAAGAGCTCTCGAAGAGCTTAAAGTTATGGCTGCAAAGTACGGCTATGACATCAGCAAGCCCGCAACAGATTTCAAAGAGGCTGTTCAGTGGGTATACTTTGGATATCTCGGAGCTGTTAAGGAGCAGAACGGTGCAGCAATGAGCCTTGGCCGTGTTTCAACATTCCTTGACATCTACGCAGAGCGTGACCTCAAGAGCGGCAAGTACACAGAGAGCGAGATCCAGGAGATCGTTGACGCTTTCGTTATGAAGCTTCGCATGGTTCGCTTCCTCAGAACTCCCGCTTACGATGAGCTCTTCTCAGGCGACCCCACATGGGTTACAGAGTCAATCGGCGGTATCGGCCTTGACGGACGTCCTCTTGTTACAAAGAACTCCTTCCGTTTCCTCCACACTCTTGTAAACCTCGGACCTGCTCCCGAGCCCAACATGACAATCCTCTGGAGCTCAAAGCTTCCCGAAGGCTTCAAGAATTTCTGCTCAAAGATCTCCATTGAGACATCTTCCATCCAGTACGAGAACGATGACCTTATGCGTGAAAAGTTCGGCGATGACTACGGTATTGCCTGCTGCGTAAGCGCAATGAGAATCGGTAAGCAGATGCAGTTCTTCGGAGCAAGAGCAAACCTTGCTAAGGCTCTTCTTTACGCTATCAACGGCGGTAAGGACGAAAAGAGCGGAGAACAGATCGCTCCCGCTTTCGAGCCTATCACAGACGAGTATCTCGATTACGATAAAGTCTACGAAAAGTACGACAAAATGTGCGACTGGCTTGCAGGTCTTTACATCAACACCCTTAACATTATCCACTATATGCACGATAAATACGCTTATGAAAAGCTTGAAATGGCTCTTCATGACGAGGATATAGTAAGAACCTCTGCTTGCGGTATTGCCGGCTTCAGCGTTGTTGTTGACAGCCTTTCAGCTATCAAGTATGCAAAGGTTAAGCCTATCCGCAACGAGGACGGACTTGTTGTTGATTACGAAATCGAAGGCGACTATCCCGCATTCGGCAACAACGATCCCAGAGTTGACGAAATTGCATGTGAAGTTGTTGAGAAGTTCATGGCTAAACTTGCTCAGCACCACACATACCGTCATTCAAAGCCCACCCTTTCAATTCTTACAATTACATCAAACGTTGTTTACGGTAAGAAGACAGGTAATACTCCCGACGGACGTCGTGCAGGTGAGCCTTTTGCTCCCGGTGCTAACCCCATGCACAAGAGAGATAAGAACGGCTGCATAGCTTCCATGATGTCAGTTGCAAAGCTTCCCTACGATGCTGCTGAGGACGGTATTTCCTACACATTCTCAATTGTTCCCGGCGCACTTGGTAAGACTGAGGATGAGAAGATCGTAAACCTTTCAAAGCTTCTTGACGGTTACTTCGACGAGACAGGACATCACATCAACGTCAACGTCCTTAACCGTGAGGTTCTCCTTGACGCTATGGATCATCCGGAGCTTTATCCTCAGCTTACAGTCAGAGTTTCAGGCTACGCTGTAAACTTCGTAAAGCTTACAAGAGAGCAGCAGCTTGACGTTATCAACCGTACTTTCCACACCCGCTTCTAATAATCAACTTACAGGCAGGGTTATATATGGGCAAAGAGCTAATAGGAAAATTTCATTCAAAAGAAACCTTCGGCACCGTTGACGGTCCGGGAATACGCTATGTTGCATTTATGCAGGGCTGCGCATTAAGATGCAGATACTGTCATAATCCTGACACCTGGCTTCCCGGTTCTTACAGCTACACCATGACCGTTGATGAGCTTGTCAATGACGTAAAGCAGTACAGAAATTTCATCCGCACCGGAGGAGTGACCTTCTCCGGCGGAGAGCCTCTGTTACAGCATGAGTTTGTCACTGAAGCGATTCTCCGACTTAAAGAGGAGGGCTTTGGAACAGCTCTTGACACCTGCGGATATTTCCCTCTTGAGCAGGCAAAAACCGCTCTTCGTGAGGCGGAAGTAATAATGCTCGACATAAAGGCCATTGATGCTGCTATGTGTGCCGCCATTACCGGACAGAGCAACGAAAACGCTCTAAAGGTACTGCGTTTTCTTGAGGAAGAGGGACAGCGTGTCTGGATACGTCACGTACTTCTTCCGGGCTTCACCCTTATGGAGCCGGAGCTTAGAAAGCTTGCTGATTTTCTTAAAGACTACAAATGCATAGAATGTGTTGAGCTTCTGCCTTTCCACAAAATGGGCGAATTCAAATGGGAACAGCTTAATCTCAGTTATTCCCTCAAAGGAGTTGCCTCTCCCGCAGCGGAAGAAGTGGACAGAGCAAGAAGAATTTTCACTGAAGCAGGACTCAAGCTTCACTGATAAACACGGTAAAAAACTTAAAGCACCGCTTAGGCGGTGCTTTTTTTGTATAGGTTTAATTAAATTAGGTCAATTTTATTTATTGCCCCCGACGCTTGATGTGCAAGTTAAGTACAGACAATAGAATAAATATTTATTAGATTTTTGTTTTTTACCTGCACTTTGATAAATGAGAAAGTTTTAACGCAGGCAGCTATATTTATTTTTGCTGTCATTTGGCGTGCGTCATGCCTGCAAGCTCAGCTTGCTATTTTGCTTTTCTTTTTACCACTGCATCATCAATTAAATTGTGAAGTCCCTGCCAATGAAGCTGACGACGGTTAAACCAAAGGGAAGATGCAGCCGCTCTGATTTTTGATGGCATAGCTTTTTTGAGAGACGCTCCTTTAACGCCGTAAAGAGATAGGAAATCATTATAAAAATCCAGTTTTCCCAGGAAACTATCCCAGCTTCTGTTTTCATCCTGTGTCCATGCTGTTTCACATATGGCACCCAAACGCGGAAATGTCTTTAAATATGCGGTTCTCATATCGGGTACATATTCTGTCCAGAGAGGCGCTTCAATGCCCCTGATATGCTTCATATCCTCATCTGAGAATCCCTTTACCGGGTCAAATTCATAGGCGAATTTAAGGTTTATCCAGCCATATGGCAAATCAAGATAATAGGGGAAAGAGCTTGTGATAATCATATCCCTGCCCGATGCCATTTCCGATTTGATGACAGGCAGCTTTTCCGGGGAAATACCGCAGAGATTCCATGCTATTGACGGATCAAGCCATTTTGTAGGCTCAATGTCGTCCCAGTTCCACATGATAGTTTTTATTCCTTTTTCCCTGAGATATCCGTTAACCTTGCTCATAAAGAACTGCTGAAGCTCTTCCGAATCTTTAAGTCCCTGCTTTTTTATTTCAGCCTGACATCTCGGACAGATGTTCCAGCGCATTTTATAAGCTTCATCACCGCCCAAATGGATTTCTCCGTCGGGGAAAAGCTCCGCTATTTCGTCGAGTACATCGAATACAAACTTATATGTACTTTCTTTTCCTGCACAGAGAATGTCGTGCTTAACTCCCCAGTGGGTTGCAACTTTAAGTTTCCTGTCAAAGCAGGAAAGATAAGGATAACAGGCTATTGCAGAAACTGTATGTCCCGGTATATCAAACTCGGGAATGACGCAGATAAATTTAGAATGTGCATAAGATACGATTTCCCTTATTTGCTCCTGAGTATAAAATCCGCTTCTGGGGATAAATCCGAAATTTGTGTGGCTTCGGCGTGATCCCTTTTGTGTCAGCAGAGGATATTTTTTTATCTCTATTCTCCAGCCCTGATCCTCTGTTAGGTGAAAGTGAAATGTATTGAGTTTATGAAGAGCCATAAGGTCGAGAAATTTTTTAACTTCATCTACAGTATAGAAATAGCGTCCCACATCCAGCATAAATCCTCTGTATTTAAAGCGGGGAAAATCTTCAACTGTCATAACGGGGATTTTTTCACCGCACTGAAAAAGAATCTGCTTTAGAGTCTGTACAGCATAAAAGGCGCCGTTTTCTTTGAGAGCTTCAATGATTATGGCGCTTTTATTTATTGTAAGGCGATAGCCCTCATTACCTAAATAAGCGTATTTTTCTTTTAGTTTGATCTGTATGGAGCTTATAATTTCAAGAGATTTGCCGATTTTAGAAGCATGGAAAAATTCATCCATTTCATTTAAAACAAATTCAGGTACACTGGCTTTTTCTGTTAATTTTTCTGTAGTAAAAAAGCCTTCGCCGTATAAGATTTTTGTCGGTGCAGGAATCAATTTAATCATGTTTAAACCTCGCTGTGTATTTTTCGGTAGGATTATAACATGTTGTATTGTGAAAGGCAACCAGCACAAGCGCTGACAAAAAATATAATGATTTGACAAATAAATAATATAAATTATAATATATTTTACCGTATATATAAAATCAAAGAAATATAGCGGTTCAAAAATGTTGATCTGAAAAAGGAGGATTAAGATGGAATTTTATGAGCTTATGGTAAACGCTTTCAACGAGGTCGGATGGAGTCAGAATTATATTTCCAAAGAGTTTAATATAAACCGTGGTATTCTTCACAGGTTTTATAAGGGTGCATGCTCCATATCACGTGATGATTTCAGAGAAATTATTTATAAAATTCCGCTTTCCATTTCTGAAAAGAAGCTTTTGACAGAAAGATTTTATAAGGAAAGTTTGGGCGGAGATACATTCAGAAGGGTTATCAGTATAAGAAATGTATTGAGAGAAATCGCCAATGAGCAAAAAGGTGCCATCCAGCCCTATAAAAGCACCCCTCTTGTTATAGAGGATCCGGAAAAAATAACGATGCTTACTCCCAGTCAGATAAAAATGGCGGTCGACTATATTTTTCAGAATGTAAAGCCATGTAAGATTTACACTAATTATTCATTTTCGTTTACAGAAATGGACAATGCTGTTTTCGGTAATTATCTTAACAATCGTGCATGGGATATTCTTCATATGATCGTTTTCAAAGTAGACGGTGAAGACGGAGAAAATATAGACAACCTTTTCCGTTCTTTCCGATGGGTTGAACGTCAGTGCACGCCTTACTATGTGATTTCCGGTGACAATAAAATAATAAATACGCCGTATCCCTGTTATTTTGCAGCGGATTCATATTGCCTACTCTTTAATCCGAAAAGCAAAAACGGATTTATAATTAAGAACGACGATATGTTCCAGCACATCAAAGAAGTGTCCTCTGATTTTATGAGGGAAGCGACAAAACTTGCATCATTTCCGAAGGATATGTTTGATCTTAAAAATGATTGCTGCAGGATCTCCAACGAGCGGATGGACTTGGCTTTTTCAAGCAATCCGTGTATTTCTTCAATAATAAACGAAGAGAGTATTTCAGAGGTTGTTCGGGATGATATACCCGATGCTGACAGTTTGAAAAAAGTTGCAATGGAGCATTACGGAAAGATATCTCAGAATCAGGAACAAAAGTATGTTACCAGTGACAGGGGATTGAGAAACTTTGCGGAAAGCGGCAAGATTATTGAGTGCCCGCCGATTATACTTAAAGATGAAAAACTGCCAATGAAATACAGAATAAAGTTTTTGGAGAATTTGATAAACTTTGCTAAAAACGGACGTTTGAAGCTTGTTGACACCGAACTTTTTACTATGCCCGATATGTCCATTGAACTGGGAGAAAACAATATACAGGTTTTTTGTGTATTCAGGGATTTTCCCGAAAATTTACAGTATTGCGGCAACGGAATAATATTATTAAATGACAAGAGACTCCGAAAAGATATCGAGCTTTTCATTGAATATCTTCAGGTGAGCAGAGAGATTTACACAAATGCAACCGCCATAGATTATCTGGAATCGCTGGTGACTCTGTGCAAGGGACGCGAAGAATAAGGATAATATATATATTGTTTAATTTAATATGAATGAATAAAACCTGCTAAAGGATTGAACAAAAATCGTTCAATCCTTTAGCAATTGTTTTTTTAAAAAATGAGGTTATACTTATATTCACACGGAGAAAACTTGCCGATTAAAGTTGAAAAATGAAATTGAAAGGGCGAATCGGCAAAATTTTCGTAATTTTTGGTGGAAAGACACTGAGAGAGGAAAAGAGGAGAGAAAGATGGAAGCTTTTGAAAAATCTGATTTTTTTGTCAGAGGGGAATCTGCTGTATTAAATATTCCCCAAAATATCAGAGTGATAGAAGAAGGCGCATTATGTGGGCTTAAAGAAGTTGAAGAGGTAATTGTGAATGAGGACGTTGAAGAAATAGGCGCATGGGCATTTTACGGATGTACCGCTCTTTCGGATATAAATCTTCCGTCCGGCATAAAGAAAATAGGGGAGAATGCATTTTTCGATACGGCTTTTTATAATGACGAAAAAAACTGGCAGGACGGAGTTTTATATTTAGGAAACAGTCTTATAAAAGCTCAGGAGTTTGTAAAAGAAACATATTTTGTCAAAGATGGTACCAAAATAATTTCACAGGGAGCTTTTAAGGATTGTACTTTGCTTGAAAGAGTGCTTATTCCGGACAGTGTTGAAGAAATAGGCGCTGAAGTTTTCGTTGGATGCGAAAATCTTAAAGCCATTTACGGCGGGGTAAACACAGCGGCGGAAAAATATGCAGGGGAAAACGGGATAAAATTTATAGCAGTTGAATATAACTAAATATAACAGTAACCTTAAGCGGACGGATTTTCTTTATGAGTTAATCTGTCCGCTTTTTGCTTTAAGAATTATATTGAAATAAAAAAAGACAGACCCTTTAAAGAGTCTGTCCATATTTTTTATAAGTTCTGCTTATTTGTTAGCAGCTTCGGAAACTGCAACTGCGCAAGCAACTGTCATACCAACCATGGGGTTGTTGCCGGCGCCGATAAGTCCCATCATCTCAACGTGAGCGGGAACAGATGAAGAACCAGCAAACTGAGCGTCACCGTGCATACGTCCCATAGAGTCTGTAAGACCATAGGAAGCAGGACCAGCAGCAACGTTATCGGGGTGAAGTGTACGTCCTGTGCCGCCGCCGGAAGCAACGGAGAAGTACTTAACGCCGTTTTCCATAGCCCATTTCTTATATGTGCCTGCAACAAGGTGCTGGAAACGTGTGGGGTTAGTTGAGTTACCTGTGATAGAAACATCAACGCCCTCAGCCTTCATGATAGCAACGCCCTCAAGAACGTCGTTTGCGCCGTAGCACTTAACCTTTGCACGCTCTCCATCGGAGTAAGCTGTCTCTTCAACAACTTTAAGCTCTCCTGTGAAGAAATCATACTCAGTCTTTACATATGTGAAACCGTTGATTCTTGAAATGATCATAGCAGCGTCTTTGCCGAGACCGTTAAGGATAACTCTAAGGGGCTCCTTGCGGACTTTGTTAGCTGTACGTGCTATACCGATTGCGCCTTCAGCAGCTGCGAAAGATTCGTGACCTGCAAGGAAAGCGAAGCACTTTGTATTGTCATCGAGAAGCATAGCGCCGAGGTTGCCGTGGCCGAGACCAACGTTTCTCTGCTCTGCAACTGAACCGGGAACACAGAAAGCCTGAAGTCCCTTACCGATTGTAGCAGCAGCTTCGGAAGCGCTCTTAACGCCAGTTTTGAGAGCGATAGCAACACCGAGGGTGTAAGCCCAAGTAGCGTTCTCGAAAGCGATGGGCTGAACGCCCTTAACGATAGCGTCAACATCGATGCCCTTGCTCAGGCAAAGGTCTCTTGCCTCTTCGAGAGAGCCAAGACCATACTCAGCAAGACACTTTTCGATTTTGGCCATTCTTCTCTCTTTGCCTTCAAATTTTACGTCGTTAGCCATTTTCATGTCCTCCTTATATAGTCTTATTCCTCACGGGGATCGATGTACTTGGCAGCGCCATCGAAACGACCGTAGGTTCCCTTGTTGTTTTCATATGCTTCGTTGGGAGTTTTGCCGTGACGGATATCCTCAAGCATCTTGCCGAGCTTTACGAACTCATAGCCGATAACCTGATCGTCATTGTCCAGAGCCATACGTGTAACATAGCCCTCAGCCATCTCCATGTAACGAACGCCCTTAGCCTTTGTGCTGAACATTGTACCAACCTGTGAGCGAAGTCCCTTACCGAGGTCTTCAAGACCTGCGCCGATGGGAAGACCGTCCTCAGAGAAAGCGGACTGAGTACGTCCGTAAACGAACTGGAGGAAGATCTCACGCATAGCAACGTTGATAGCGTCGCAAACGAGGTCAGTGTTAAGGCACTCAAGGAGTGTTTTGCCGGGGAGGATTTCGGAAGCCATAGCTGCGGAGTGAGTCATACCTGAGCAGCCGAGGGTTTCTACGAGAGCCTCTTCAACAATACCGTTTTTAACGTTGAGTGTAAGCTTGCAGGCACCCTGCTGAGGTGCACACCAGCCCACGCCGTGAGAAAGACCGGAAATATCCTTGATATCGTAAGCCTTTACCCATTTGCCCTCTTCAGGGATAGGAGCGGGTCCGTGATGGGGTCCCTTTGCAACCATACACATTTTTTCAACTTCATGTGAATAATTCATATCTGTATCTCCTTTCGGTTTTTTACAAGGTTATACCTAAAATATTATAATCAAAAAACCGATTTAAAGCAACAGTCAATGACAAGATTTAAACTCGGTTCGTTAGAAATCTGACAATAACTGTCAAGACCATTTTGGTTATTATGCCCACTTATTAAGTAAATACCAGTAAGCTTTCACAAAAAAATATGCTGTCTATTAACGCTAGTGACAAAATGTAATAAATGTATAGCGTTGAGTTGTTTCATGTTATATAATATTCACAGAAAAAAGGGGATTGGTGATAACTAAGTGGATAATATTTGGTCGTGGGTATTGATTGTAGTTGCTGTACTTATAGTTATAGGTGTGGTAACGGCAATCGTCAAAATAAAACGAAAAATCCGAAATTTTTCAAATACGGTGTTCGGTACCGATTCTATTGGCGAAGGTTTGGAGCTGCAAAAAGAGCTACTTGCGGAAACTCCGAAATCGGTTTCTTCAATGACAAAACTTTTTCTTCCCCAGATAAATGAGGATTTTCCCGAACTCAACTATTCTCAGCTAAAAAGCAGAGTGGAAAATGCCCTTTTAAGTGCTTTTGCGGCCATAAACGACGGGAAGGTTAGAGAGATAGAAGGTGCTTCAAAGGATTTTACAGATCAGATAAGCCTGCAAATTGAAGATAATAAAGCTTCGGGAGTTGAGGAGCATTTCTCAGAGGCGGAAATTCACGACACCCAGATAAGCGACTACCGTAAGGGCGGAGGAATGTGCAAAATAGTTTTTCAGTCTGCCGTCGGTCATATACACTATAAAACCAAAGACGGAAAAACAGTTTGGGGTGAAGACAGTTTTTGCACTCAAACCAAATATAATACGGAAGTTGTGTACATACAGAATCCTGAGCTTATAGAAAATAATGGAGGGAATGCGGTAGGCACGGTGTGCCCCAACTGCGGAGCCCCAATAACGACGGTTGGAGAGAAAAAGTGTCAGTACTGCGGCTTGGCCGTTGAAACTATAAATATAAAAACATGGTTAATTAATAGCTTTAAAGAGGTTTAAGGCTGCTTTAAATAAAGGGAGGCAATTACAATGGGAATTATTAAAGCAATAGCAAGCTCTGTAGGTGGAGGACTTGCTGATCAGTGGCTTGAAGTTATTGAGCCCGATGAAATGGATGACAAAACCGTATTTACACGCGGTGTCACAGTAAGAAGAAACGATTCGAGAAACGCAAACCGTAGGGGAACACAGGATACTGTTTCAAACGGTTCCGTTGTCCATGTATATCCCAACCAGTTTATGATGCTTGTTGACGGCGGTAAGGTTGTGGACTATACCGCAGAAGAGGGATATTACACTGTTGATAACTCCACTTTACCGTCAATGTTCAACGGAGAATTCGGCGATACATTGAAAGAGGCCTTTAACCGTGTAAAATTCGGCGGAGTGACACCCGGAACCCAGAAGGTTTTCTACATTAATCTTCAGGAAATTAAGGGTATAAAATTCGGTACAAGAAATCCCGTAAACTATTATGATTCATTTTACAATGCGGAGCTGTTTTTAAGAGCTCACGGTACATATTCTATTAAGATTAAAAATCCTCTCACTTTCTATTCTGAGGCTATACCGAAAAATGATGACAGAGTAGAAATTGAAGATATAAACGAGCAGTACCTTGCAGAGTTCCTTGAAGCCTTCCAGTCTGCAATAAACCAGATGTCTGCTGACGGAGTGCGTATTTCCTTTGTAGCTTCAAAGGGCAGAGAGCTCAGTAAATACATGGCAGATATTCTCGACGCCGACTGGGGCGAAATGCGTGGTATAGAAATCCAGTCCGTAGGTATCTCCAGTATTTCATATGATGAAGAGTCCACAAAGCTTATCAACATGCGTAACCAGGGCGCTATGCTCGGCGATCCTACCGTCAGAGAGGGATATGTACAGGGCTCCGTTGCCAGAGGTATTGAGGCTGCCGGTTCCAACGCCAACGGAAGCATGGCAGGTTTTATGGGTGTAGGTATGGGAATGCAGTCTACTACAGGATTTATGGGAGCTGCTTCTCAGTCAAATCAGGCTCAGATGGCAAGGGAGTATGCACGTCCGGCTCAGCCGGCCGCCAATGCCTGGAAATGTTCCTGTGGAAACGATAATACGGGAAAATTCTGTTCAAATTGCGGAAAACCCAAGCCGGTTGTCGATACCTGGAAGTGCTCCTGCGGAAACGACAATACAGGAAAATTCTGTTCTAACTGCGGTAAACCAAAGCCTGCAAAAGTAAAGTGTGCTTCCTGCGGCTATGAACCCGACCCGGAAGATCCAACTCCTAAATTCTGCCCTGAATGCGGCAAACCCATGCAGTAAGAAAGAGGTATTAGGAGGGTGTGATACATAATGGCAGTTGTTACTTATAAATGTCCCAACTGTGACGGCGGGCTGATATTTGATGCGGAAAGCCAAAAATTTCACTGCGAATACTGCCTTTCGTATTTTACGGAAGAGGAGCTTGTAAAAGCCGGTCAGGCAAAGAGTGAAGAACAAAAAGCAGAAAGCACAGAAAGTGCCGAAGATACCGAAAGCACCGAGAGCACCGAGAGCACCGAGAGCGCACAGGAGACTGAAAGCGAGACTCAAAATGATAGCGACGATTTTCAGGGATATGTTTATACCTGCCCCAGCTGCGGTGCGGAAGTTATAGTCAGTTCCACAACCGCAGCGTCCCATTGCTGTTTCTGCCATAATCCCGTGTTGATTTCCGGCAGACTTGAGGGCGAATTTAAACCTGATTGCATAATTCCCTTTGCCATAGATCAGGATGAGGCTGAAGAACGCTTTTTTCAGTGGCTTAAAAAGAAGTGGTTTGTGCCTAAGAATTTCTTTTCAAAAAAACAGCTTGCGAAGATTTCAGGAGTATATTTCCCTTACTGGGTGGCTGATTGTGACGCAAAGGCTCAAATAAACGCAAGTGCCAAAAAGGTGCGTTCCTGGCGCAGCGGCAACACAAGATATACAGAGACCAGTACATACTCTGTTGCAAGAGGCGGAGATATTAAATTTAAAGATATAAGCAAAAACGCTTTAAGCAAGGCAAATAAAGTTTTGGCAGAAAATGTTCAGCCCTTTGACTATTCTGATGTTAAGGATTTCAATATGGCGTACCTCTCAGGCTTTGAGGCAGAAAAAAGAGATATCGAGTCAGAAGAAATAGAGGGACAGGTAAAAGAAGAAGTAGTAGATTATTCCGCACAGATTCTGCGAGATAAAATTTCCGGTTATGACAGTGTGTTTGTAACTGAAAAAAGCGCAAGCATGAATATAGATTGGCGATATGCTCTTGTTCCGGTGTGGCTGATGACATTTAAAAACGGCGGAAAGGATTATTTCTATGCCATGAACGGACAGACAGGAACGACCTGCGGAAAACTGCCGCTGAGTCGTTCGAAGCTTGCAATATTATTTGCTGCGGTGTTCGTTCCGGTAGCTTTGTTTATCTTGAATTTTGGAGGGGTAATTTGATATGAATAGATTTAAAACCTCCAAAAAGCTTTTTGCAGTTTTGACAGTCATTACATTGTTTTTGACTTTAAGCATTACTGCTTATGCGAAGAATCCGAGTGTGGTTGATTCTGCTGGACTTTTCACCGAGAGTCAGAAAGCTTCTATTGAAGCAAAAGTAGAGGAAACTATTTCCCTTACCGGTGTGGATATAGTTATAGTTACAACAAATGATACTCAGGGAAAAACTTCAGAAGCCTACAGTGACGATTATTTCGATTATAACGGATATGGTTTAGGAGAAGAGAGAAATGGCATACTGCTTCTCATAAACATGGGAGACCGCAAAATACATATTTCCCTAAGAGGATCAGGAACGAATTTTTTCAGTGATACAAACGTTGAAAATGCTTTAGATTTTATGAGTCCTTACGCTTCAAAGGGACAGTATGAAAAGGCTGTCGAGTATTTTCTTATGGATGTGCAGGGGCTTTATAATGCCAGCATAAATCCGGATGACGGAAATAATGAATATTACGGATATGGACAATATACTGAAGTGTATCCGAATGATCAGGAAGCTGTAGTTTCCCCGGAACCGGAAAAGGAGAGTCAACCACCGGATACGACATCGGTAATCATTGCAGCCATTGTTGTAGGTCTTATTGCCGGAGGTATAGTCTGCTTGCTGGTTGCGTCCAAGTATAAAATGAAGCTGGGAGGATATCAGTATCCGTTCCGTGCAAAGTCATCTGTGCATATGACGCTGATGACTGATACCCTTGTTGACAGACATGTTACACAGCAGAGAATCAGCGATGATAATGACCGGAACAATAATAACAGATCATCCGGCGGCGGAGGAAGCAGAATAAATGTTTCCATTGGCAGCAGCCATGTCTCTTCAAGCGGAGCGAGCCACAGAGGTTCAACAAGAGGCTTTTAAAGTTAATATTATTTCCGGTAGGAAAAAAGAGTTTTGCTTTTTAATTTACCAGAAAGCCTTTTGTGATTAATGCACAAAAGGCTTTCTAAATTTTTTATATGCGTTTTTTTTATTTAATTGAAGCGGCTTTCTGATTATGTTAAAATTTTACATAAGGATATGATGGAGGAGTAGGGTTATGAAGTACACAATTGATCACACCCGTTACAAAGATGTAACGGCCTATAACATCGGAAAAATGGAGCCGAGGGCATATTTTATACCTTTCGGAAGCCGGGCTGCTCTTGAAAAAACGGAGTATCTTCACGAACGTGAAAACAGCGATAAAATTATATTCCTTTCCGGAAAGTGGCAGTTTAAATATTTTGAAAAGGTTTCTGATATGCCGGAGGTTTTTGTAACCGGTATAGATGATATGGACGAAATCGATGTTCCCTCAACTTGGCAGAGAACGGGCTATGAGCCGCCTTTTTATCTTAATTCACGTTATCCTTTCAAATGCAGACCGCCTAAGTTCCCTGAGGATGTGCCCGTAGGTGTTTATTATAAAACCTTTGATATTGATGACAGACAGAACAAAGAGTATATCCTTACCTTTTTAGGAGCAATATCATCTCTTGACGTTTATGTAAACGGCGAATTCGCAGGCTATAGCGAGGGCGCTCATAATACTGCCGAATTTGATATAAAGCCCATGCTCAAAAGAGGCGAGAATGAGCTTGTAGCAGTTGTCCATAAATGGTCAAACGGCACTTACCTTGAGTGTCAGGATATGTTCCGTGAAAACGGAATTTTCCGTGATGTCTATATTCAGGTTCTTGATAAGACATATATTTACGACTATCAGGTAAAGACCCAGGAGACGGAGAACGGCTTCAATCTTATGGGAGAGGTAGATATTAAGGGCAGCACTTCCGGCTATGGAATTGAAGCGGTGCTTCTTGACAGCGACGGAAAAGAAGTGGCAAAGGGAGTATATAATGCCGCCGAAAAAGTAAGATATACCTTTGAAAATCTTCAGGTAAATAAATGGAGCGCCGAAATCCCCAATGTTTACACTCTTTACCTTACTCTTACGAAAGACGGCGAGGAAAAAGAGGTTGTCCGCAGTATTGTAGGTTTCCGCACCATAAAGATTGACGGGGAAGTCTTTTTATTCAACGACGCCAAAATCAAGATGAAAGGTGTAAACCACCACGATACAACTCCTCACGGGGGATATGTCATGACCCCCGAAGAATTGCTTCGTGATGTTAAGCTTATGAAGGAGTTTAATGTAAATGCGGTTCGCACCTCACATTATCCTCCTGACCCTATGTTCCTTACACTCTGTGATATATACGGACTTTATGTTATTGATGAAGCTGATATTGAAACTCATGGATGCTATGCAAAGATATACAGACCGAATCTTATAAGTAATAGCAAGATGTGGACCGGTCATTATCTTGATCGTGTAAAATTCATGTATATGCGTGACAGGAACCATCCCTGTGTTACAATGTGGTCTCTTGGTAATGAGTCCGGCGGCTGGAAAAATCAGGATGCGTGCTATCATATGCTCAAAGAGGTTTGTCCTGAAATTCCCGTGCATTATGAAGGAGTATGCAGAACCAAAAGACACGCTTATGATGTCCATTCTGAAATGTATACCAGTGTCGATGCCATGAAAAAAATCAGAGAGCGTGGAAAGAAAGACGTACATAACGGCAAGCCCTTCTTCCTGTGCGAATATGCCCATGCCATGGGTGTTGGCCCCGGCGGTCTTTCCGACTATATGGATATGTTCTATTCCGACGATAAAATGATGGGCGGATGTATCTGGGAATGGGCTGACCATGCGGCTATCCATACCGAAGAGGGTGCAAAATACCGCTATACCTACGGCGGAGATCACGGCGAATTCATCCATGACGGCAACTTCTGCGTTGACGGACTTTTCTATCCCGATCGCACACCTCATACGGGAGCTTATGAAATGAAAGCTCTTTACAGACCTGTAAAGGCTGAGAAGACTGCCGAAGGATATCGATTTACAAACACAAACCGTTTCCGTTCCTCAGGTTACATCAATATAGGCTGGGAGCTTCTCAAAAACGGAATTAAAACCGAAAGCGGTCAGCTGAAGCTTGATATTGCTCCCTGTGCCTCTCAGGTTATAAAGTCACCCCACAGTGAAACCGATAAAAATAACGACTGGCAGATAAATTTCATCTACACCGATGAAAATGATTTTGAAATAGCTGCTGAGCAGATTATCCTTGAAAGCGGAAAATTTGTCTATGGTGCAAGCAAATCCGATATAAGACCGGATGTTAAAGAGAAACTTAAGCAGGCTGTAATTTCCTTTGACGGCGGAGAAGTAAGCTTTTCAAAGGAAACCGGTCTTATGACGAGCTATATTGTTAACGGTAAAGAGCTGCTGAATACTGTTCCTGCGGCAGGAGTAAAGGGTGTTATGCCGTCTCTTTACAGAGCGCCTATAGATAACGACAGAAATATTGCTACGCAATGGAATAAAAACGGTCTCGACAAATATGAAACTGCCTGCGTGCTCTTTGAATTAAAGGGAAGCGGCAGCAACATAATCGTAAGAACCGTTCAAAGTATAGTTGTTAAGAAAAAAGAACTCTGTTCTATTAAGCTGGATTATACTATATCCGGTGACGGCGCAATAGAAATTAGCCAGGAGATGCTTTCCAGCAAGAAGCTGCATAAGGAGCCCCCACGCTTTGGTTTCACAGTAGAGCTTGCGTCAGATTTGAGAAATGCCGAGTATTACGGCTTAGGCGAAAAAGAAAATCTGCCTGATTTCCGTGCACAGTCTTCCTTGGGCGTATACAGCGCAAAAATTGAGGATATGAATGAGGATTATATCAAGCCTCAGGATAACGGAAACCACGGCATGACCTCTTATGTAAAGCTCACTGACGAAAACGGTGTGGGAATTGCGGTTTATGCCGCTGATAAGCCCTTTAATTTCAGCGTTCATGAGTATACCCGTAAGCTTCTCCAGAATGCGGGACATCGTGAGGACATAAAGGATGAAAACACAGTGTTCCTGAGCGTTGACGGCTTTATGAGAGGCGCCGGTTCTAACAGCTGCGGACCTAATCCGGCCGATGAGTTCATTATCAAAAAGGATATGGAGCTTAAATTCAAGACAGTTTTGGTTCCGGTTAAATAATAAAGTCAAAAAGACCGTCCGTTGGGGCACCCTCCGTAAGGAAGTTACATAGAGAATATATGGATAAGTAGAAGTCCGCACCCTTTTCAGTGTGCGGACTTCTACTTTGGATTGTGGTGTCACAATCCGATGCTCGCTAAACCTGTGGACACAGTCGTTTTGAAAGTGATCTCATACGCTAACCTCTAAGCCAAATATCTAATTATCATATTGTTGACTTAACAAATAGCTGATCAATTGAGCCAAATATTGTTTTATAATCACCCAATTTTTCAAAACCATATTTTTCATATAGCCCTATTTTTTCGCTCATGATATATACTTTTTCATATCCTAGCTCACGAGCATATAAAATTGCGCTTTGAATCATCAACTCCGATAGTCTATTACCACGGTATGGTTCATCAACAAAAACAAATCCTATAAATGGTGTAAACTGATATGCTTTTGGCAGCTCATCCTTTTCAGCCAATGTGCAGAATCCTGCCACTTTTCCATTTACACAAGCCACAAACACTCTTTCCCATGTATTAAAGTCATTGTTTTTCATCTTTTGAGCCAAATAAGGGCCCGCTTTCCACGAGCATTTTTCAGCCAAACAAATAGTTTCATTCCAATATTTATGGATTTGGGTCATACAATAAATTTCAGTCATATATCCCCCTCATAAAAATTCCCATTTATCGTATTGTAAGTATAGCACATAATCATAATTAGCATCAACACTACTCTCGGCAAGCTGCCATATATTCTGCCTAGTTAAATAAATTTAAAGGGAGACGCTTCCTTACGAAGTGTCTCCTTTTTGGGCGGTCTTGATTTTTGCATGAATAAGTTTTATGGGAGCTTTTCACTTTTTATAAAAGATAGTGGAAAATTTAATTTATTTTCAGTTTTCCCCGGAAAAGTGCATGGCAGCTCGGAGGTTCAGTGCTCTGATTACAGCGTCTGCCTTTCTGTCAATTTTTCCGAAGTTCATGGCCGGAACATAGTAGCTTTCCAAAAGGTCGTGAGCCTTTTTGGCGGTTGTGAGAAGTGATACTGCTTCTCCCAAAAGCTCTGCGGAAGCTTTGGAATTAAAAGAAATTCTGCTGCGGTATCTTGCAATTTCATCTGTCTGCAAAAAACGTTTGGAGTTTATTCTGCGGTAAGGTGTAAATGTGCTTTGGTGCAATGGAGAAGAGGTGAAAACTGCAAGATTTTTTTCGGGCACAATCAGATGTACGATTTCGTTTTCCCCGGAAAAAGGATTAAGGCAGGTTATAACGTCTAACCCTAAGGAAAGAGCACGGCTGCGCAGAATTTCCAAAAGCAGGGGAGAGACGGCACAGTAGGTGTCGTCGATGACCACAATCTTTTCTGCAAGGGCTTCAACAGTTTCAAAGCATGTGTATATTCCCTTAGGAGTCGGAGCCGATAAATAACGCCGTTTTTCCGTTCCTATTCTTCCCTTTGGCGTTCCGAATTCTCTTGCGGCAAACCTGGCAGCATAATTTTCTATTTTTCCCTTGTCTGCTGAGTTTTGCAGAAGCCTAACCGTATCGTTTTGAAGAGAAGCGGCGGCGTTTAAAAACCTTACGCTGCGCCGGTGCAGCTCACTGCAGGTAAGGGTAGTTTCTCTGATTTTATCTGCTCTCGCTCTTAGCATTTCGCCGTTCCAGCAATCTCCGAGGTTTACAATCTCCTCAACTGCTCCGGGAAATTTCGGTTCGATGGTATGAGGTGAAGTTCCGTCGGCTATTGAAAATTTTATTTCCGGTATTATAACTGCGTCAAAGGAGTCAGGGTCAGAGGAGCAGATAATGTTTTCGTGATACAAGCCCAGCTCCTCAGCCTTTGCCGCAACTCTTTTCATTATCCCTGATTTTCCTGTTCCCGGTCCGCCTTTAAGTATGTATGCGCTCCAGGAGTCAAAGGGATTGTAAAGCTGAGAAAATTCACTTACAAAGCCTTTTGGCGTATTGGCACCCAGAAAAAATGTTATATTCTTTTCGCTCAAAAAAATCCCCCCGTTAAATTCATTCACACTTTTATCATATGCCGGAAAAGCATATAAGTGAAGAAAAACGGAGGGATAATTTTATTTTGGCAAAAACCAAAAATTATTTATACTTGGGTCTGGGTGTGTAGGAGGTGTGGAGAATCTCGTGAGCCTTGTGGCTTCCGGGTTCGCCGAAGAATTCCTCATAAACTGCTTTGATTGCAGGGTTTTCATGGGACTTGCGTATGGGCAGCTTTTTATCTTCGTCATAAAGCGCAGCTGCTCTGAGTCCTTTGAGGTCTATGAAGTTACGTACAACTGCGTGCTGTATGGGCTGGCCGCCGCCGTTTACGCATCCGCCGGGGCATCCCATTATCTCTATGAAGTGATAATTTGCAGTGCCGTTCTTTATGCGTTCCATGATCTCGTGGGCGTTTGCTATGCCGCTTGCAGCGCAGACGTTTACATCCATTCCTCCGATGTTGTAGGTTGCCTCTTTGATGTCGGCAGTTCCTCGTACCTCGGTGAATTCAACGCTGTCAAGCTCACGGCCTGTAAGCATTTCGCTGGCAGTTCTGAGAGCTGCCTCCATAACGCCGCCTGTTGCACCGAATATAACCGCAGCGCCTGTTGCATCGCCTAAGGGAGAATCAAACTTTTCGTCAGGAAGCTTCTTAAAGTAAATTCCGGCGCTTTCAATCATTCTGCCAAGCTCTCTTGTGGTGAGGGCGTAGTCAACGTCAGGGTATCCGGAAGCGTTCTGGTTCTCCCTGCCTGTCTCAAATTTCTTTGCTGTACAGGGCATAATGCCAACAACTACTATATCCTTTGGATCCATACCCATCTTCTGTGCGTACCATGTCTTTATTGTGGCACCGAACATCTGCTGAGGAGATTTGCAGGTTGAAAGGTGGGGGATAAGCTCAGGATAATAGTGTTCGCAGTATTTGATCCATCCGGGAGAGCAGGAGGTGATCATGGGCAGAACGCCGCCGTTTTTAACTCTCTCAATAAACTCGTTTGCCTCTTCCATAATGGTGAGGTCGGCGGCAAAGTCGGTGTCAAATACTCTGTCGAAGCCTAAACGGCGAAGAGCTGCCACCATTTTGCCCTCAACGTTTGAGCCGATATGCATATCGAAGCATTCTCCGAGAGTAACTCTGATTGAGGGAGCAGTTTGAACAACCACGAATTTTTCGGGGTCGTTGATGGCTGCAAGTACCTTGTCTGTGTCATCCTTTTCTCTAAGAGCGCCTGTGGGACAGTTTACTATACACTGACCGCAGGAAACGCAGGAAACATCTGCAAGGTCTTTGTCGAATGCAGAACTGATGTGAGTATCAAAGCCTCTTGCATTTGCGCCAATAACAGAAACTTTCTGTGCGTCGCAGGCTGCTACACAGCGGCGGCAGAGGATGCATTTATTGTTGTCTCTGATCATGTGAGCGGCGGAATCGTCAAACTCATAGTGGGGATTTTCACCCTCAAAACGGGTTTCATCATCAACACCGAATTCCTTGCAGAGCTTCTGAAGCTCGCAGTTGCCGCTTCTTACACATGAAAGGCATTTGCGGTCATGGGTGGAGAGGATGAGCTCCAATGTGATTTTACGGGATTTTCTCACACGCTCTGTGTTAGTGAAAATCTCCATTCCCTCATTTACGGGATAAACGCAGGCGGTTACAAGGCTTCTTGCACCTTTAACCTCAACCATGCATATGCGGCAAGCGCCGATTTCGTTTATCTTTTTAAGGTAGCACAGTGTAGGAATTTCAATTCCCGCATATCTTGCGGCTTCAAGAATGGAAATTCCAGCCGGCACACACAGGGGCATGCCGTTAATTTTAATATTTACCATAGACATATTGGCACACTCCCTTTCTTATCTCTTGCTGATAGCTTTAATCTTCTTACACTTATCCATGCAGGCGCCGCACTTGATACACTTCATAACGTCTATAACGTGGGGGCTCTTAATGGTTCCGGAAATCGCACCTACAGGGCAGGCTCTTGCACAAAGTCCGCAGCCGATGCACTTATCCGGATCAATGTAGTAGTTGAGAAGAGCTTTACATACGCCAGCGGGGCAGCGTTTATCTACAACGTGGGCGATGTACTCATCACGGAAGAATTTCAGCGTGGAAAGAACGGGGTTAGGAGCGGTCTGTCCAAGTCCGCAAAGTGAGTTTTCCTTGATATAGTGGGCAAGCTCTTCCAGCTTATCTATATCCTCAAGGGTTCCCTTGCCGCTGGTGATTTTTTCGAGAATCTCACGCATACGCTTTGTACCTATGCGGCAGGGTGAGCACTTTCCGCAGGACTCGTCAACGGTAAAGTCAAGGAAGAATTTTGCAATGTCAACCATGCAGTTATCTTCGTCCATGACAATAAGTCCGCCTGAACCCATCATACAGCCGATTGCCGTAAGGTTGTCGTAGTCGATGGGGGTATCTATAAGGTCAGCGGGAATACATCCGCCGGAGGGTCCGCCAGTCTGAGCAGCTTTGAACTTTTTGCCGTTGGGGATTCCGCCGCCGATTTCTTCAATAATCTCTCTGAGGGTTGTACCCATGGGGATTTCGACAAGACCTGTGTTGTTGATTTTTCCGCCCAGAGCAAAAACCTTTGTGCCTTTTGATTTCTCAGTACCCATGGAGCTGAAATACTCAGGTCCTTTGAGGATGATCTGTGGAATATTTGCAAAGGTTTCAACGTTATTTTCTGTTGTGGGTTTTCCGAAAAGACCTTTTACTGCGGGATAGGGAGGACGGGGACGGGGCTCGCCGCGGTTACCTTCAATAGAGGTCATAAGAGCTGTTTCCTCGCCGCAGACGAAAGCGCCTGCACCAAGACGGATATGAAGATCAAAGTCGAATCCTGAACCGAAGAGATCTTTTCCCAAAAGGCCGTAGCCTCTGGCATCTTCAATAGCTTTCTGAAGTCTTCTAACGGCGATGGGATACTCAGCACGGACATATACATAACCTTCTGTTGCTCCTACGGCATATCCGCAGATGGCCATAGCTTCAACTATGCAGTGGGGGTCGCCCTCCAGTACGGAGCGGTCCATGAATGCGCCGGGGTCGCCCTCGTCGGCGTTGCAGACTACATATTTTTGATCTGCCTTGTTCATGGCAGCAAGCTCCCACTTTCTGCCTGTGGGGAATCCTCCGCCGCCTCTTCCTCTAAGGCCTGAACGTTTTACAATGTCGATGACCTGTTCAGGAGTGTATTCCATCAGGCATTTTGCAAGTGCCTGATATCCGTCGTAGGCGATATATTCATCGATGTTTTCCGGGTCGATAACTCCGCAGTTGCGAAGAGCAACACGCTTTTGCTTTTTGTAGAAATTAGTTTCATTAAGGGACTTTATAGCGTCGCCGGAATGTACTGTTTCATCATAGAGAAGCCTTTTGACCATACGGCCTTTAAGCAGGTGCTCCTCGACGATTTCGGGAACGTCCTCAACCTGAACCTGGCTGTAGAAGCATCCCTCAGGATAAACTATCATAATGGGGCCTAAAGCACACAGACCGAAGCATCCTGTACGGATGACCTTTATTTCGTCCGAAAGACCTTTTGCCTCGATTTCCTTTTCGAGGGCTTCAATAATTGCGGCGCTGTTTGATGAAGTACAGCCGGTACCGCCGCAAACGAGAACATGGGAACGATACATTGACTTTCCTCCTTATTTATCAACAGTGCCTACTGTATATTCTGTAACAACGTTTCCGTTTACTATGTGGTCGGCAACTACCCTTGCCGCCTTTTCAGGGGTCATCTTTATATATGTGACCTTTTCCTGTCCGGGAACAAAGACCTCTACAATGGGTTCGTACTGGCACATGCCTATGCATCCTGTCTGTGAAACAGTAACATGGGCAAGCTTGCGTCTTGCAATCTCCTGTGAAAAAGCGTTAAGTACAGGGCGTGCTCCCGCTGCGATTCCGCAGGTAGCCATACCTACAACTACTCTTGTTACTTCTCCCGTACCTTCACGGGCTGTCATATTTTGTCGGGTTTTATCCCTTATTGCCATAAGTTCTTCAAGGGTTTTCATTTTCTGCACCTCCGGTTATTTCTCTGGTGTTCTCGCAGATGAAGTCGTTTATAAACTCTGTGACTTCCGGAGACGAAAGGGAAACCTCTCCCAAAATCTCTCGCATCTGACGTGTATCAAGAGTAAATTCTCTTTCTCCGTTTATTCTGCGATATACAAAATCTATTTCTGTGTTCATAGAGATAAGGCTGCACATGGTAGCTGCCATATCTCCTACTGGGGTAAAATCAATGCTGTCAGTTCTGAAAACCGCCGTAACTGTTGTGCCCTTTCCTAAAGTGGATTTAATATCGAAAGAGCCGCCTGTCATTTCCGCCGCCATTTTGAAAAGGGGAATACCCATCCCCACTTTTCTTGTAGTACGTGTGGTGAAGAACGGGTCACGCACTTGCTCGAGCTGCTCAGGTGACATACCTTTGCCGTTGTCAGCAATTTTTACGGTGAGAATATTGCTTTGCTCGGAGAGCTCAATTTCAATGAGTGTCGCTTTTGCAGAAATGGAGTTTTGGGCGATATCCAGAATGTTAAGTGATATTTCCCTCATGTTATTCCATATATTTATCCAGTATTCCGTCAACGTCTTCGGCGGTGATTTTTCCGTAAACCTCGTCGTTTACCATCATAACCGGAGCCAGTCCGCAGGCACCTATGCAGCGGCAGGCTTCAACTGAAAATACACCATCCGGAGTACATTCGTCGGGCTCTACCTCAAGTCTTTCGCAAATTCTGTCGAGAATTTCCTGAGAGCCTTTAACATAGCACGCTGTTCCGAGACAAACCGAAACTTTGTATTTGCCTTTTGGAGAAAGGGCAAACTGAGCGTAAAATGTAGAAACTCCGTAAACTTTTTCCAAAGGAATATCCATGCCGTCGGCTATCATTACCTGCACTTCAAAGGGGAGATAGTCGTAAATCTGCTGGGCTTGCTGCATAACATGCATAAGCAGACTTTTGTCATGCTTACATTCCTCAATAACCTTACGAAGCTTTGCTTCCTGCTCAGGGGTGCCTTTAAAGGGGATTTTGCTGATTTTTTTGAGCATTGTAAAAATTTCCTCCTTCAACCTTTTTGCAATTGTTATATTTTTAACAAATAAAAATACAAAACGTTTCAAACATTATATCATACCTACAAATCAAAATCTACAAAAACAGAACAAATAAATCCAAAGATACAAAAAAGTTTTGTGAAAAATAATGCGATTAACGAAAATTTTGTAATTAATTATAAATATTACGGCAGTTTTTTGGTAAATAACACATACGAGAAATTGTATTGACCTATAAGAAAAATAGAAGCGGGCAAATGGATATTTGTATTAAACAGTTTTTAGGGAAAAATTTTTAAATTACAATTCTTTTGCTGCCCCCTAAAATTTATATTGTAAATTCGAATTATTAAATATAAGGAGTAAATGAAAATAGTTCTTTATTAAATTTTGTCCTCTGCTATTTAAAAAATTTTTTAAATGCGATATAATTGTTATGATTAAGTAAATTTTAAGGAGGACAAATATGGCTGATGCGCTTGAAAAACGTGTTCTTTCGGCAAAACGCTCACATGAAGAACTTGAAGCTCTTTTAACCGAATACCGACCCTTTGTCCTTTCCGCTGTTCTTTCAGTTTGCCCGGCAGGAGGAGACGATGCGCTGCAAACAGGATTCATCGCTTTCACTCAGGCCGTTAATATATACAGTGAAGAGAAGGGGTCGTTTCTATCCCTGGCAAAAACAATTATTAGGCGAAGAGTAGTAGATCTTATAAGAAAAGAGACGGCTGTCAAAGAAGATCCGATTCTTGACGGTTCACAGGAAGAAGATACAGGCATGGTGCAAACTACATCAACGCTTGTTTACAGAATAAATTTGGAGAATGAAGAGAGACGGGAAGAAATGGCTGCTTTTACCGCTGAACTTCAAAAGTGGTCTATTTCAGTAAACCAGCTTTCAAAAGCATCACCAAAGCAGGAAACTACAAAAAATGCCTGTAAAACAGTGATTTATGAAATGATAAGCAATGAAAAACTTCTTGAAACATTTAAAAACGAGAAGAGACTGCCTGTTATCGAGCTTACTCGAAAAACCGGTATTAAGCGCAAGCTTATAGAGGACCACAGAAGATATATTGTTGCCGCTATTATTATTCATACAGGTGATTTTCCGTATATGCAGGAATATGTAAGGTTAAATTGAGAAAGGAGTGGAAAATCATGAAAATTTTAATAGTTGAAATTAACGACGATATTTCCACTGTTCTCAACGATGAAGGCGAATTTATGGATGTGCCGACGCAGGACGGTTGGCAATGCGGAATGGAACTCGATTATGAGCCGGTAAAGGCTGAAAAAACAAATACAGAAGAAAGATCCGGTAAGGTAAAGAATTTCTCCTTTAAGAGAATTATGGCAATAGCTGCAGCAGTGATTGCTTGCCTTGGAATAGCCGTAGGCATACAGCTTTTTTACAGCAATATTAATACCGTAACCACATATGTTGAAGTTTCTATTAATCCCGCTATAAGAATTTCCGTAAACAAGAACAGAAAAATTATAGGTATCGACGGTATAAATAATGACGGTACGGAGCTTGTTTCAAAACTTAACAACACCAGCAGATTAAGCGATGAGCTTGCTCAAATAATAAACCAGGCAGTGGACGACGGGTATTTTGCCGGCGGAAACAAACAGGTAAGTATAATAGTTGCCGATGACGATACAGTACAGGCTGAACAGATTGAAAAAGAGCTTCTTGAAATTACGGCAAACGTTTTGACGGAGCGTGATATAGAGCCGGTTGTACGTACACGGCGTACAACTCTTGAAGAAGCTAACCATATGCGTGAGACTGTAGATGCCGGGGTAAATTTGGGAATGAGTCTGGCGGAAGTTTATGAGCTTTCCCAGTGGAACGGTTCCAGCGATACTTTAGGAGTAAGAGAAATAGAATATAAAGGCGACAGTATTGCCGAAATTGAGTTTTCTTCAGATTTACTGTATACGGGAAAAGAGAAAATTACCGTTATGGACAGCGAAGGAAATGAACTTACGTGTCATATGCACAGTCAAAGCGATGACGAATGGAATGTAGAAATTGATTCAATTGAAGAAGGCAAAATTTATTATGTCAAAATTGAGGCTTTCAATTTTGACGGTACGCCCATGATATTTACAGGTGCTTTTCTTGCAAGAAGAGGTTTCGAGGCTTCCGCTCTGCTTAACGGCTCTTCCTCAGAGGTTCTCTGCTTTGAAAGCGGATTAAAGTTTGTATACGATAACAAGGATATATATTCATCAAAAAATACGGTTATTACCTTGAGAAACTCCGACGGAGATGTATTTACGGCTGATGATTTTATAATGGAAGATGACTATTGGCTTATATACACAGATGAAATTTCTCCCGGAGATATTTTTTCCGTGCAGATAACAGGTATTACTGACGATGAGCGAAAAGATATTGTGATTTATGAAATATGCAAAGCTTTGCCGGGAAGCAATGTCACCCCGCAACTTAAAGAAGTGAAGTTTGATGCCGAAAACGGTGAATTGGAAATAAAGCTTTTGGATAAAATTGAATGGAGCGGCAGACCGGTAGTTACTGTAGTTGACAGCACAGGCAAACCTTATAAAGTAAATGAAATTGATTGGGATGACGATGACATTGAAGTGATAGTGGAAGGCGTTTTCCAGAAAGGGGAATATGATTTTACTATCAAAGACTCCGGCGGATTCTCGCCTGATGTTTCGGGGTCATTTGAAGTTCAATAGTCTTATTTTACGTGGTTGAGTTTAAACGGACGCAGAATTTCTCTGCGTCCGTTTTTTATAATCAATTAAATTCAGCGTGGGATTTTCATTTTTTATGTGTATCATTTAATGACAGGGATTTTGAGGAGAGGAGTCGATAGTGTTGAATGAAGAAGAGATAATCAGTTTGCTTCGTCAGCGAAATCAAGAAGGCGCAAAAGAACTTTTAAGCTCCTACGGCTCCCTTGTGCGGTATGTTGTTTCGCCTATTTTAACCGATGAGCAGGATAGGGAGGAATGTGTTTCCGAAATTATCTTGCGGGTATGGGAAAGGATAGACTGTTATAACGAGGAAAAAGGGAGCTTTAAAGGCTGGATTACCGCTGTTTCCAGAAATGCGGCGCTGAATTTTACCCGCCGAAATAAATTCAGCGATTCAGTTGAAAAATTTGAAGAGCATATGCCGTCAAATGAGCCTACTCCGGAGGAAACGGTGATTATGAACGAACGTCGAGAATCTTTGCTTGCGGCTTTAAAACAGCTCTCGTCAATGGATACAGAACTTTTTTACAGAAAATATTACTACTTACAGTCAACCGAGCAGATAGCATCGGAACTTAGTATGACCGTTCGTGCGGTTGAAGGCAGGCTTTACCGTATTAAAAAAAGGCTGCGAAAGCGTCTTGGAGGTGAAGAGAATGAGTGATCAGAATTTTTTTAATCCGGATGAAGTAATGAAAGAAAAAGAGTTTGAGAAAGAGATTCTTGAGGCTTTGCCGGAAATTCCTCCGGAAAAAATCCTTAAAAAGGTAATTCCATGCAGAAGAGCCATGAATTTTATTATTACCGGATTAGCCTTTTCCACGTTTACTATTAACTTATACTTTTTGAATTACTTTTTTTCAGTTGCAGGCAGCACATTACTGCTTATAGGTTTGCGTACATTGAAAAATGAAAATACCTGGTTTAAATACAGCTGGATTGTTTCCATTGTTCAAAACATAGCAGAAATCTTTCTATTGGGAGTATTTTCAACTGTGCATGGCGCTGAGTTTTCAGATTCACTTTTCGGACGGACGTTTTGCTTTATTAATTATTATGTTCTTTTTGTTGTACTTCTTATTTTCTTTGCATTGGGTTTGAAAACTCTTCAGGAAAAAGCCGGCATCAAAGCGAAGGTAAGCAGTATGATCGCCCTTATAATTTGGTATCTTTCAATAATGGTTTTAGGTGTTACGGGAGCTACTATTACAATTATAGGCTTTTCAATTCTTGTAATTGTGTATATTTTAATTATCCGGAGTCTTTGCAAAATAGCGAAAGCACTTTATGCATCCGGATATGCTATTAAAACTAAACCAGTCAAAATTTCCGATAAATGGCTTGTGGCCATTTTGACGGCTGCCATTGCGGTTTCTGTCTCATGTGGTTTTATATTTTTCAGGAGTTTTCCAATGGACTGGACTCCGGTGTCTGAGAATGAGCACAGTGAGGTAGAGGATATTAAAGCACATCTTCTTGGGCTTGGCTTCCCCGAAAACGTACTCGATGATTTGAGTGAAGAAGATATAAAAGCCTGCGATGGTGCTATAGCTTTGGTATCAGAATCAGAAGAAATGCCTATTAACAGAGGACATGAAGTTGTAGAGACAAAAAAGGAAGGAAACACTCTTTATATAAACAGGGATACGGTGTATGATGTCAAAGAGCTGGTTATTACACATGTTTTGGTTCGATTGCCCGGAGATACAGTGCGCTGGAAAGCATTTCATCATTTATACTGGAAAGTAGATCCAGGATTTTTAGGAACTGAAGCACTTCAGGTGTGGTATCCAGGTCACAGCGGAATATCCGAAAATGCTTTTTCGCTTACATCAGACTTTACGGGGCGTGTAATGTATGATGAGGGAGGCAGGACATATGCTGCTGAGTATTACGAAGTAAGCAAAAAGGAAACCGCAACTTTTTTCGGTATGTCATTAGATACTTATCTTGATTTTTCAATGCCTAGTGACGGGGAAAATAAGCGCTGTTATGTTTCTTATGAATTTAATCAGCTTAATACAGGATACCTCATATCTCCTTGGGTTAATTATCATCATCAGATGAGTCTTTTGCAGTATCCGGTGTACACTGCCTCAGACTATTGTGCGGCGGGTAAGAATGGATATGTGTTTAGTGAGGCCCAATCCTCAATGACTTTAACATATGACGATGTAATGTTTTCCGATGCAGAGCCCGACAACTGATTCAAGACTAATAAAAAAGCCTGACCAAAACGGTCAGGCTTTTAAAAGTGCAATCAGTATTTTTATTTGTTCTGATACATTGTTGTGGGGTTGTTGTGCTTTTCGATATCTGTGTCTGCCCAGATAGCGTCTGCAACGGGAGCCCACTTAAGAGCAAAGGGCTTTGTCTTTGCGATAAGGTCATCAACGCTTTCGGGAGCGAGCATCTCTGTTGAATGTGCGCCGGAACGCTCAACAGCACCCTTGATTGCCTCTGGGTTATCAAGAACGGGGCAGGGACGAAGGTGGTTATTGTTCCAGGGCTGACCCTTATAGTACTCCATGAAGAGGGGTGACTGAAGAGCCTCGATGAGAGAGCAGTCCTTGATGTTGACGTTTGAGTAGTGAACGAATGCACAGGGCTCAACGTCGCCGTTTGCGTTGATGTGGAGATAATGGCGTCCGCCGGCTATGCAGCCCTGAACGTATTCGCCGTCATTCCAGAAGTCCATAAGGAATATGGGCTTTTCGTTTCTTGCCTTACGGATAAGCTCGTAAGCTCTCTTACGCTGGTCAGCTGTTGCAACAAGGTCAACAACTGCGTCTTTACCGACGGGCATGTATGTGAAGTACCAAGCGAAGAGGCATCCTTTGTCAATAAGGAAGTCGATATACTCAGAAGAGCAAACCTCTTCAACGTTCTTTGAGTGATAGCAAGCTGAGTAACCGAAGGGAACTCCAGCCTCTTTAAGAAGGGACATTGCGTGAATAACCTTCTGATATGTACCCTTACCGCGGCGCATATCTGTTGCGTCTTCGTAGCCCTCAATGCTGAAAGCAAGAACAAAGTTGCCGACTCTCTTAAGCTCTTTTACGAAAGCTTCATCAACAAGTGTTCCGTTTGTAAATGCAAGGAATGCACAGTCAGGGTTAGCTTCGCAAAGCTTAATGATGTCATCCTTACGAACGAGGGGCTCACCGCCGGAGAATATGTACATAAATGTACCAAGCTGTTTACCTTCGTTAACGATTCTTGAAAGAACCTCATAGCTCAGATTTGAGCCTTTGCCGTATTCAGCTGCCCAACAGCCTGTGCACTGAAGGTTGCAAGCTGCGGTGGGATCCATAAGCACTGCCCATGGAATATTGCATTTATATTTTTCTATTGCCGCAGTTCTAAGATCATAGCTGTTCATGGCAATGTTGAGAAGTACCGGAACGAGTTTCTCAATAATTTCAGGATCAATATCTCTGAGAATGTTTTTGAAGAAAACTGTCCAGTTGTTGTTGGGGTCATTAAGGGTTTTGTGAAGGCTTGCGTAGGTAACACGGTTAACCTTACGTCTGTCCGCAGCTTCAACAAGCTCCAAAATTTTCATAAGGTTTTTATCAGGGTCTTTCCTCGCGTACTTTAGCGCCTGCTTAATTGCAAATGCCGATGCACTTTCCTTTAAGGATCTCATAATTTCTTAGCCTCCTACTAAAATAAACAGCGCCACCATAGAATGGGGCACTCAACGAAAGTAAGTATACGCTATTTGTGGAAAACTGTCAATAAACAGTAACGAAAATTTATGGGGGATTTAAAATTGTAAATCTTTTGTAATCTTTTTTGTTAAATTCATCAGAAATATATTTTGAGGAAAGAACGCAATTGCAAAAAGAATTATAACAAAGTCCCATTATTGGGACTGTGCCAAAGCTTTTAAAATTTTTTCCTTGAAACTGTTTTAAAAAGTGTGTATTGTATAATTTGTAATCGAACGTTTGTTCGAGAAGAACGGCGGGAGCCGTACTAAAAGGAGGTAGCTATGACACTTTTTGAAATGGGTGAGGAATATCTTAAACAGGCGGAGGCAGTTAAAAAGCAGATAGATTTGCTTAGAGAGCGCCTTGGATATGTCAGCGGTTTGGAGCTTTACCGTATGCGGGGCGATATTTTGAAGCTTTATTCAATTGCCCGTGATCTTAAAGATACCGGCGACTACCTTGTAAATTACTATGAAAAGGGGTAACAGAATATGCGTACAAGCATAGGCCTGGAGGATCAGTGGCAAAAGTATCCTGCTTTCTGCGATTTGATATCAGAAGAAAGCAATTCTAAAAAAATACAATCTGCTGCGAATCTTGTAGGTAAAGTTATTGCCTCTGAGCTTACTGAGCGACAAAGACAGTGTGTATCTCTTTATTTTTACGGCGGTCTTACAATGCCTGAAATTGCTTTGGAGCTTGGAATAAACAAATCGAGCGTCTCAAGGGCTATAGGCAGAGCAAAGACAAGAATTGAACGGTCAATGAAATATGCAATGCAGATGAATGTAGAAAACTATTAAATATTGCCCGCAAAAGGATAAAATTACCTTCTGCGGGCAATATTATATTTACTGTCTGTTTTGACATTTATCGAGGGTGTGTATATATGGGATTGAAATTTTTTCCGTTATGGTTTAAAATGTTGCTGTAAATATGAAATATTGCTTTAATGAGAGGTAACTGTAATGGACATAAACGAACTTAAACCTAATCAGAATAAAAAGCTTGAAATTACAACTAAAGATTACGGAACCTATGCGAGATATCCTGTAAAGACTCATGTTGTTGTAAAAGGCGATAGCCTTACTGAAATTATGGACAAGTATGTTAAGCCTTACATCAGCGAAGGCGACATGATTTTTATAAGTGAAAAAATAGTGGCTATAAGCCAGGGCAGAGCTTTTGATATTGATGATATTCAGCCTTCAAAGCTTGCTAATTTCCTTTGCAAATTTGTTTACAAATCACCCTATGGAATAGGTTTGGGAAGTCCTTGGACAATGGAGCTTGCCCTTCGTGACGTAGGAGCTCCGAAAATTCTTTTTGCCGCTGCCTGTTCAGCTGTTACTAAGCCTTTCGGAGTAAGAGGAGTTTTCTATAAAATTGTAGGAACAAAGGCAAGAGCTATTGACGGCCCCTGTGACTGTACGTTACCGCCTTACAACCACTATGCAAAGCTTGCTCCTCTTCATCCTGAAAAGGTTGCTCAGGAATTAAGTGACTATACCGGCTGTGAGGTTGCGGTTATGGATGCCAACGATCTCGGAAGAGAAGTTCTCGGCGTTTCTAAAAATATTACTGTTGATATGTGCAAGCAGATTTTTGACGACAATCCTTTGGGTCAGTCCTCAGAGCAGACACCTATCGCTATTGTCAGAAAAATTTCCGACTGAAATTAGTTGAATGATTATAAAAAAACGTCCTGTCTTTTTTGACAGGACGTTTTTTCATTTATTATTATTTTGTGGTTTATTTACTATGGCCAGGCTGCCGGAAATAGTAAAAACAACGATAAAGCAAAGCCCCATAAAGAAAAAAGCAGTGCCGCAGTTAATAGATTGTATATTTAAGAACTGGTCAAAAATATCAAGGAGATTTTTGCCGATTTCGCTGTTTCCTGCAACGGCCTGGGAAGAGATGCTGGAAATTGCTATGGCGGAAATCAGAAGAGAAATGAGTCCATATGCAGAACAGACAATGTTATATATATACTTGTTTTTTACGATTGAAAATATAATTATTAAAAGTGAGCATATTACCGCTGACCAGAAGAAAATAAATGCTGTAAGAAATTTAGGGCAGAAATTGGCATATGCAGAATTGTAAAACAAGTTATTGATAAATCTATCTGTGCCGTTTATAGAAAGCATATCTATTATCTGTTTTAAATTAAATTTAACGGTGGCTGTGCTGCCTGATATCGGACTGGTGACTACAACAAATAAAGGAGTAGTAAAAGAAGACAAGAAAGCTGTCGCCCCCAAAACTACAGAAAGAGCTTTATACGAAGTTTTCATAAAAAACACCTCTGAACCATTTATAAGGGTTTATAGTCATACTTATTTTTTCCAAGAGGAATTAAGTGCAACGGTGCGGTTGAAAACGAGATTATCGGGAGTTGAGTCTTTATCTACGCAGTAATATCCCTGACGCATGAACTGGAAAGTATCTCCGGGTTTAGCGTCTTTGAGTCCGCCTTCGATAAGGCAATCTTCAAGAATTGTAAGGGAGTCGGGGTTAAGATTTTCTGTAAAGGAACCTTTTGATTCATCAGAGGGATTTTCAGCGTTAAAGAGTCTGTCATAGAGACGGACCTCTGCCTTTACGCAGTCTGCGGCGCTTACCCAGTGAAGAGTTCCCTTGACCTTTCGGCCGTCGGGAGATTCACCACCCTTTGAAAGGGGGTCGTATGTGCAGTGAAGGCAGGTAACGTTTCTGTTTTCATCGGTTTCATAGCTTTCGCATTTTACAAAGTATGCGCCTTTAAGTCTTACCTCGTTGCCGGGGAAGAGACGGAAATACTTCTTTACAGGCTCTGCCATAAAGTCTTCCTGCTCCACATAGATTTCACGGGAGAAGGTCATCTCTCTTGTACCAAGCTCAGGTTTGTCCGGATGAACCTGAACGGTGATTTTTTCTGTTTTATCTTCGGGATAATTGTCGATTATAACTTTAAGAGGTCTTAAAACAGCCATGGCTCTGGGAGCGTTAGCGTTAAGATTATCTCTTACGCAGGCTTCAAGAAGGCCGTAGTCAACAACAGAGTAAGCCTTGCTTACGCCGATTCTGTCGCAGAAATCACGGATAGCGGCGGCAGGATATCCTCTTCTTCTCATTCCGCAGAGAGTTGCCATTCTCGGGTCATCCCAGCCGGCAAGAATGTTATCTGTAACAAGCTTCAAGCATTTGCGCTTGCTTGTAAGGCAGTAGTTGAGGTTAAGTCTTGCAAACTCAATCTGACGGGGAGGGGTGGGGATATTAAGCTCTCTGAGGAACCAGTCATAAAGGGGACGGTGGTTCTCAAATTCAAGGGAGCAAAGTGAATGGGTTACGCCCTCTTTAGCGTCGGAAAGGGGATGTGCAAAGTCGTACATGGGATATACGCACCATTTGTCTCCGGTTCTGTGATGATGAACATGAGCGATACGGTAAATTACCGGGTCACGCATATTGAGGTTGGGGGAAGCCATGTCGATTTTTGCACGGAGAACCATAGCTCCGTTGGGGAATTCGCCTGCTGTCATTCTCTTAAACAGGTCGAGGCTTTCCTCTTTGGGACGGTTTCTATAGGGACTTTCCTTTCCGGGCTCTGTAAGAGTTCCTCTGTACTCTCTTATTTCGTCAGCGGAAAGCTCGTCCACATAGGCTTTGTCAAGCTCAATGAGCTTTATGGCACATTCATGGATAAAATCAAAGTAATCAGATGCGAAATAGAGGTTGTCCCAGTTGAAACCGAGCCATTTGATGTCCTCTTTTATGCTTTCAACATATTCAACGTCTTCCTTTGTGGGGTTTGTGTCATCAAGACGCAGGTTGCATGTTCCGCCGTATTTTGCGGCTGTGGCAAAGTTTATGCATATTGCCTTTGCATGACCGATATGAAGATATCCGTTGGGCTCCGGAGGGAAACGGGTCTGTACTTTTGTGTAAACTCCATTTTTAAGATCTTCGTCTATAAAGTCATGTATAAAATTAGATGTATTTTCTTTTATAATCTCTTCCATTGCTCTTACTCCTCTCCGTCGCAGGCCTTAATTGCTGCGGCAATTCTTTCTCTTACTTTTTCTTCGCCTAAAAGCTGCATTATTGCATAAAGGTCAGGGGTGTTTCTTCTTGAAGTTACCGCAATTCTTATAACGGAAGAAACATCGCCTACATGACCCTTGTAAGCTTCGGGGTTCTTTTTGTATTCCTTGACATTGGGGGTGTATCCCAAAGACTCGCAGATGCTCTTTACTGTATCAAACCAGCCGTCTTTGTCCTGAGAGTGAGAATATACCTCAAGATACTTTTTTAGTATTGCCGCGGCTTCTTCATTTGAAACGTTTTCGGGCATTGTGTAATCGGCAGTGTAAAGCTCGTCAAAGAAATATTCGCAGTAGCTTTCAATTTCGCTCCACTTTGCTATGTCCTTTCTGGGCTTTGCAGTGCCTCTGTCAATTGAGAAAAGCTTAGTTGAAAATTCCGGATCTCTTGTAAGAAGAGCATAAAGCTTTTCGTTGTATTCCTTAGCCCAGTCAGTTACAAGGGTGTAAACCTCCTCGGCGGACATAACTGAAATTACATTTTTACTTACGTCATTGAGCTTTGCAAGGTCGAAAAGTGCGCCGCTTGCGCTCATCTTTTTAAGATTAAAGGGGAATGCACTCTGGGGAGCTGTTTTATTTGTCTTGCGCCAGTCTTCAAAGTTTGAGTTAGCCAAAGTGAGAAGATACTCTATAACGCTCTCCTTGGGATAGCCCTCCTGTGAATAGTAGGTTACGGCAGCTTCGGGATCCTTACGCTTTGAAAGCTTTCTCTTTCCGCCGTTCTCCTCCTTCATAATGGGAGCGATATGAGCGTATTTAGGAACTTTGAAGCCGCAGCATTTGAAAAGCTGAATGTGCAGGGGAACGGATGCAATCCACTCGTCGCCTCTGATAACATGAGTTGTTCTCATAAGGTGATCGTCCACTGCATGGGCAAAGTGGTATGTGGGGATTCCGTCGGTTTTAAGAAGAACGACGTCCATGATGTTTTCAGGCATTTCGATTTTGCCCTTTACAAGGTCATCAAAGGAAATCTTGTGTTCTTCATTTCCCGGTGAACGCAGGCGAAGCACATAGGGTTTACACTCTTTTATAAGCTTTTCCTGCTCCTCATAGGAAAGATTGCGGCAGTGTGCCCATTTTCCGTAATAGCCTTTGTTTACGCTCTCAGCCTCCTGCTTTTCTCTCAAAGCATTGAGCTCCTCCTCAGAGCAGAAGCAGGGGTAAGCAAGTCCTTTTAAAACAAGATCCTTTGCGAAGCAGCGGTAGATTTCTCTGCGGTGGCTCTGCTGATATGGACCGTAATTACCTTCCTCTTTCTCGAAGCCCATAACGCCCTCGTCGGGAGTTACGCCGAAAGCTTCAAGACCTTTTATGATTTCGGAAACACCGTCGGTGATTTCTCTTTTTTTATCGGTGTCCTCAATTCTCAAAAAGAAAACGCCATTTGTTGTTGATGCATTGAGCTTTGCAACCATTGCGGCGAAAAGTCCGCCGATATGCAGAAATCCCGTAGGACTCGGTGCAAAGCGTGAAACTCTGGCACCTTCTTTAAGGGGACGTTGGGGATATAATTGTTCGTAATATTGGGGTGTTTTATCTATATCGCTAAAAAGCAGATTGGCAAGTTTTTCAAAATCATTCATGCTCTATTCCTCCTTACGGAAAATATATACATTTTATTATCGCAGAAAATCATCAATCAATCAATAGGAAAAACGTAAAAACGCCAAAGAAGGTTAAGACTTATTAAATGTTTATTTTTAAGATGCAGAAAATCAGAGGGTAGTTGCAAGCAACAACATCGTTTATAAAAAAGGTTTGACAAAATTAAAAAATAAACATATAATGTACCAAACTCTTTGCACTGCACGTTGTATTAAACAACATATCTACAGTACAAACTGAACAGGCAATGAAATTTAATTGTAATTTCATGAAGCCGGGTTACTTTATGTAACAACAGATTTTTTCATCTGTGGGACAGTAGCTACTACTATTGTTCTATGGGTGTTTTTTTATATCCGAAATTCTCATAGAACAAAGCAAGTGCTATTAGAGTTTTCCTGTATTTTAATGTTATTAAGGAGGAAAACTTATGTATGAGAAAAAGTCAGTAAAAGGATCAACGAAAAATTTAGCCATTCACGTTTCTGTTGTGAGCATAATTGTGAATGTGATTCTGTCTGCAGCAAAGCTTTTAGCGGGTATACTCGGCAAATCAAGTGCTATGGTTTCCGATGCTATTCACTCAGCTTCTGATGTGTTCAGCACTTTTGTGGTAATAGCAGGGGTTAAAATGTCGGAAAAAAAGGCGGATAAAGGACACCCTTACGGACATGAACGTTTGGAGTGCGTTGCCTCTATAATTCTGGCGGTGCTCCTTGGAATTGTAGGAGTCGGCATTGGAGTTTCGGGTATGGGTAAAATTCTATCCGGAAATTATCAGACGCTGGAGATTCCAGGGCTGATTTCATTAATTGCCGCCGTAGTATCAATTGCTGTAAAAGAGTGGATGTTTTGGTATACGAGAGCTGCCGCCAAAAAACTCAATTCCGGCGCATTAATGGCAGACGCATGGCACCACCGTTCGGATGCCCTTTCCTCAGTGGGTTCATTTGCCGGTATTCTTTTTGCGAGAATAGGATTCCCTGTTATGGATTTCATTGCAAGCGTTATAATAAGCCTTTGCATAATAAAGGCAGCATATGATATTTTCAAAGACGGAATTAATAAAATGGTGGACCATAGCTGTGACAGTGAAACTCAGGAAGCTATACTTAATTCAGCGTTGAATGTCCAGGGAGTTATAGATGTAGATGACTTAAAGACAAGACTCTTCGGCTCCAAACTTTATGTAGATATGGAAATATCGGCAGATGCGAACCTGAGTCTTAAAGCTTCCCATGAAATTGCGGAGCGGGTACACAGCGTAATTGAAGAGAAGTATCCTGAATGTATACATTGTATGGTCCATGTAAATCCTGCTGAATAAAAATAACCCTCATATGGTAAAATTTTTAAAATACCATATGAGGGATTTCTTATGTTTTGCGGACAGAAAAATTTATTTTACAATTGCCATCATAAAGCAAAAAAATGAAAATAAAAAAACACCCACCCTATTGGGCAGATGCCTTTGTCAAGTGTCGGCGTCGACCTATCGACCTATTTTCCCGGGCGGCTGCCCGCCAAGTATCTTCGGCACGAATGAGCTTAACTACTGTGTTCGGAATGGGAACAGGTGGACCCTCATCGTCATTGACACCGACTGAAGAAACGTTGTTTTGTTGGCGTCTCTCTCAGCGACGAAATGAATTATATCACATCGATTTTCAAAATGCAACCCTTTTTTTCAAATTTTTTAAAGTTTTTTCAAAATTAGTCAAAAAAACCTTAAAAAACCTTACTTGCCATCTTTTAACGTAAGGTATATAATACTTATACGGAAGTTGCCGAAAAGAAAATAAATGGAAGTGATATTATGTTGAGGCTTTTTGTACGAATAATTGTATTACTTGCTTCGGCAGCAGCTTCAGCACTGGCTGTTTTGTTTGCCGTGGCCAACAGGCGCAAGGAAGTTAAAATAGACCTTAACTGATTATTAAGGCAGTTACGAAAAGACGCAGTTTTTAAACTGCGTCTTTTCTGATGTTTTAAGGAAATCAATTTTAAAGCTATTAATATGTATTATTTAATTATTACTGTTGCAATGCTCTGAGCAGGAAGTTCAATTGAAGTGAGTTTTCCTGAATAGACTTCCTGAAGCTTTTTCTCGTTGTCGCTTTGAATTACTGTCATTGTGCTTCCGGCAGTGTCAAAGCTGAAGCTTCTGGCATCGCCCTCGTTTACTATAACTATAACTATTTCTCCCTGAGGAGTTTTATAGGCGGAATAGTTAACGTCGCTTGTAACGAGACCGTCGCTGTTCATTTTAATTGGGAAAATGTTAGAATTTGACGATAATACAACTGAGCCGATGGGTACATATTTTGTGTAATGAGCCATTGCATAATATCTTGTTGTCAGATAATAGTTGCTGAAATCAGAGGAGGCGGAAATAAGACCGTCGCTGTAATCGCCGTTTGCCGGGATCTCCGTTCCGTGATTGTTTACGGCAACCCATGAACTCCATGAATTTACGCCGGTATATTTCATATCCTGGGATATTATGCGTCCCATTTTTAATGCGGCTTCCATAGAATCGGTTCTGCTTACGCACGGAAGCTCACACCATTCGCTCATGGAAATATCATAGCCGTAGCAGTTTGTCTTTAGCCAGCGGCTGAATGACTGTCTGCCCAGCATATCGTCATCGGACCAATAGCTGTGGTAGGAAAGTGTACCAATCTTATCTGCAATAACGTTGTCGCTGAGAAGGGATTTAAAATAGTTCTGGGTGTTTTCACTCATTTCGCCGCTTTCGGGACCGCAGATTTTAACGTCGAGTCCTCTTTCTGTGATTCCCTCAGCCAAAAGATGCATAAGCTCTACAATTTCATCAGGCTCATAGTGGCAGCCTTCCTGACCTACCCAGTCGCCGCCCCAGCTCCACTGAGGTTCATTTATAGGAGAAATATATTTAACGGGTACACCTTTGCTGATAAAATATTCGGTGATAGTCAGCAGGTAGTCAACGTAATCGTCATAACACTCTTTTTTCAAGTTTGAAGTATATTCCTCTGTTCCGCCGGAGGATTGTCCGGTTACTGTCATGGAATAATGGGGGGAGTTGGCAAAGAGTATAACTGTATCAACGCAGCCGTAGGAAAGCGCTTTTTCAAGCATTTTCTGAGCGTTTGCGTCTCTTGTGAAGTCATATTCGTATTTCCCTGTTTCCTCATTGTAGTAATAAAAGCTTTCCGTAAGGCGCCATGGATCGGTTACTCTTTCTACGTTGGGGTCGTAGCCGCCGCCTATATTATAACGGTAGATATTAAGTCCCAATCCTTCTTCTGAGAAGAGAAGCTTAGCAATATCTTCCCTTGTCTCATCGTCGTCAATCATCTGGCTCCACCAACAGGCGGAGGTTCCCCAGCCGTTAACGGTCTGATACCTTATTTTCTGGTTGACTTTAATAGTCATAGAACTGGCATCTCCTTCCTGCCGAATGCCGTTAATCAGTGATAAATCAATATCTGCTGAAAAAGCCGTTCCCTGTGCATAAGCAATAAGCAGGGTTATTAGGGTCATAATTAGTGCGATAAACCTTTTAAGAATAAGCATACTCAAACCACTCCTTTCTAACACTTATTTTATATTAGTGAGCGATTTTTTGTCAAACAAATACTATACTATATTTATAGTATTTGTTTAGTTAAATTTAATAATGTTTTCTGTTCGGCAAATGCATTTAGTTAAAAGCTCAGAATGAATAAACTGCAAATTTACAGGGCTTCTTTCATTGATTATTCAATTCAATGGATATATAATCTTTACAGTAGTAAAAATGGGGGAAGATTTATGGAATGCGAAAACTGCTGGTATAATGAATACGATTCTGAAAACGACGAATACTACTGTTCTCTTGAGCTTGATGAAGACGAATATGCACGCTTTATGTATTCAGGTGGAGATAAATGCCGCTATTTTAGACCTTATAACGGCGAATACGATATTGTAAAAAAGCAAAACTAATGTAATTTTGCAAGACGGACTGTTTATAAAAGCAGCTCGTCTTTATAATTTTGGGGCTTATTTTATGCTTAAAACGGGAAAAACGTGATATAAACTTAACAAACTTTTTAAACTGTCAGTTGTCGAAAAAGGCAGAATTGATTTTAAAAAAATTACTGATTTATGAACAAAAACGAGTGATTTGTGCAATTACTACAAAAAACATTAACGCTTTTTTACTCTTGAGGTAATCTGTCATACGTGATTTTCCACTGCATCTTTCGTCATTTTGCACAACTAAATAGACAATCTGTTATGCAAAAAGTCTTGACGTTTTGCATAATATGTGGTAGTATAAGCACAACAAAGAACGAAAGGAGTGAAGATGAATATGACATTCAAGAATTACGAGTTCGAAAGAGAGCTTCTCGACGAATTCCTCAGCGAGAAAAAGCTTAGTTGGAAATCTTTCCTTACAGCTATCGCACTTAACGGAGTAGTCGGAAAATAAGAGCTGATTCGGCTTAGCCGGTCACCGATTTGTCATTGCAGCAAAAGCTGCAAGGGCGTATCAAAGAAGTAAAAATCGGGGGAGCCTTGAATAAAGGCTCTTATTTTTTTGCCAAAATCAGTTTGATGTTAATATAGATAATAATGAAGCCGCAGAGAAAAGTCTCTGCGGCGTTTTTGCTTTGTTTCTCAATTAAAACAGCTTTGCCTTCGGTCGGATATCTCCGCCGGGATTATAAAACTTTCTGTTGTCGAGAGCCCACTGGCGTTGGCTGAAATCCTTTTCGGGAGCGAGAGAAACAGCCTGAGCCATCTCAAACATTTTAGCGTCCAGTGTATCTATCATGGAAAGCAGTTCCGCTTCAATGAACATGGGACGTACTGCTGCACCGAATTCAGGCTCACCGTGGTGAGAGAGTACCATATGTTCGAGCATCATGGCCTTTTCCATATCAGCTCCCAGCTTTTCGGCGGTCTTTTCTATGAGCATTGCTCCTCTTACAAGATGGCCTATAAGTGTTCCGTCAACGGTATATCCTGATGCAAGACCTGTTTCAGGAACTTCAAATTCGCCTATTTTGCCTATGTCGTGGAGAATTGCTCCCGCAAGAAGCAGATCGCTGTTTACGTAATCATATATTTTGCAGGCTTCCTGTGCAAGACGCACCATGGAGAGGGTGTGCATCAAAAGACCGCTTCTGATAGCGTGATGAAGCTTAAATGCAGCGGGCCAGTAGAGAAGCTTTTCCTTGTTCTGGGAGAGGATTTCCAACGTTATCTTTCTGTATGTTTCGTCATAAAAAGATGAGGCAATGCTGCTCAGTTCTTCGAACATGACTTCCGGAGCATAGTCTGCGCTTGGAACAAAGTCCTCAATGCGTATGTTATCGGATGGAGTGCATTTGCGTATTCTTTCAATTCTGAGCTGATCCGCTCCGTTGAAGGGAGAAATTGTGCCTCTGATTTTTATAAGTTCATTGGGAGTGTAAGTGCCTTGAAGTTCCGGGTTATAGTCCCAGTATTTTGCAGAAATTTCGCCGTCCGAATCCGCCACAATAAGGTCGAGATATGGAAGACCCTTGGCAGTTTTTTTAACGTCGCATGATTTAATAAGGCAAAAGCCCTCAACAGTTCCGGTCTTTTCGTTTTTCAGAAAATTCATCAGCTCAGCCGCCTTTCAAAATTGTACGGTGGATATTATATCACAAATTTATATGTGTTGGCACTCAATAATAAAAGAAACCATTAAAATTACTTTCTTATTTTTCAGGCATTTTTTATTAAATTATGGGAAATATAGGAATAACTGATTTTTAGGGAGCGGGAAACATGAGTGTTAAAGCAAATTTTGAAAAACCGAAAAGAATAGAAAAAGCAGTAAGATCTGCTTTAAAAGATATAAGGACAAACTGTATTCAGAAGATTAAAAATAAAAATTACGGTCTGCTTACGGATAACTATTATATCCTTGCAACAATGGGAAAGGAGTGCATAGAAAATTTAAAAAATGCGCCAAAGCTGCCCTGTAAAAACGGCGTGCCCATTATTTACACAGAAATTGAAAAAAGTGTGGAAAAGTACGGCTGCCTTTCTCAGGAAAACTTTATTGCAGAACTTTCCGATAAGGGCTTTTCCGCTGATGAATGTACTCTTGTAAGGCTCATGGCAGAGTGTGCGTATATTGTGCTTTTTTCAATGTCCAACGAAAGTGAAGCAGCGGCGGATTATATAAAGGGTTTAAGAAGCCTCGAAGAAATTGATTTTGAAGAAATAATGTGCCATATATGCGAAACGGAGAAAATTCTTCTCCGTGACCCGGCAGGAGTTTATTCACAGTGTACAGGAGAAACAAAAGCGTTGTACCGCAAATGGATAGGGGAGCAGAGCAAAAAAAGCGGAGTTTCGGAAACTGAATTTGCAGTAAAAGCTATAAGTCAAGCTAAGAAACACGAGGAACACATAGGTAAGTACATTGTGCCCCAGGATCAAAATTTTTCATGGGGTATTTTTGCCCTCGTGTGTCCACCTGTTTTGTCAGTCATCATTTCTGTTTTAGCCGGATATTTTACAAGGAACTTATTTGTTGGTCTGTGTTTATTTTTCCCTTTATGGGAAGTCATTAAAAACATAGTGTGGAATATTTACGGAAGGTTTTCCCGAAAAAGAACGCTTCCCTCCCTTGAAATAGACGCTGTACCAAAGGAGGGAAAAACCGTTGCGGCAGTTTCTGTTTTGATGCCCTCTGACGAAAAGGGGAGAAGAGACCTTTATAAAAACCTCAGAGAGATGAAAATAAGCAACGGAAAAGGCGATGTGAGCTTTTGTGTCCTCGGAGATTACAGAAGCAGTGACCATGAGGAAATGCCAGAGGATGAGGCGATTTTAAAGGGATGCAAAAGAGTTATAGAAGCTCTTAACAAAAAATACGGGGGAGGATTTTTTCTTGCAGTGCGCCGGAGAGAATATTCTCCCAGCGAGGACTGTTTTTGCGGAAAAGAGCGTAAAAGGGGAGCCGTTGAAGCTCTTATAAAGGCAATGAGGGGAGAAAAGCCAGAGGAGCTTAGGCTGTTCGGAGATACGGAAAATCTTCAGAATACAAAATATCTTATGATGCTCGATGCCGATACAAAAATGCCCATGAATACTCTTTTGAGGCTTGTGGGAGCGGCAATGCATCCTTTAAATAAATGTGAGATTTCCGGTGGAAAAGTGGAAAAAGGCTACGGTATTTTTGTACCCAGTGCCGCTGCGGAGCTTTCGTCGGCTGAAAAAAGCCGTTTTTCTCTTGTTATGGCAGGAGCGGCGGGAGTTTCATCCTATGATGCCGGTACATGGGAATTTTATATGAACATGTTCGGAGAGGGGATTTTTTCAGGTAAAGGGCTTATTGATGCAGACGCTTTTTATCAGCTTATGCCGAAAGCCTTTCCCAAAGAGCAGGTCCTCAGCCACGATATTTTGGAAGGGGGATTTCTTCGTGCAGCCCTCGTACCTGGTGCGTGGGTGACGGACTCTTTTCCCGCAACAGTGCAGTCATATTTAAGCCGCAGCCACAGGTGGATAAGAGGCGACTGGCAGAATATTATCTGGATTTTTAAAAACACGTTTCTTAAAGGGGAAAGGTATAAAAATCCCCTTAATGCACTTTCAAAATATAAGCTCTTCGATAATCTCAGAAGAAGCCTTATTCCTCTTTTTGCCTCTGTTCTGATTTTTGCTGCCGGCTTTTTTTCTCCTCTTTTGGGAGCCTTGCTTATTGCGGCAGCTTTTCTTTCCGTATGTTCCGGAGAAATTTTTTCTGCGATTCAGGCAGTGTGGAAAAAAGGCTTTTCTGTTTTTACCCATAAAAGATGCTCCGTAGGGTCTTCGGAAATCCGTATGGGTTTAATGCGTGCTTTGGTTTCCTGTATCCTTATTCCGCAAAACGCATTTGTTGCCGCAGATGCAGCCGTAAAAGCCCTTTGGAGAACCTTTGTATCAAGACGTCATCTTTTGCAGTGGGTAACTGCTGCGGACAGCGAAAAAAACGGTGCAAAAAGCATAAAAAGATTTTTGCCCTCTCTCATTTTTGCTTTGATTCTTCTTTTAACGCCGGGGATTATCGGTAAGCTTGCCGGTTTGTTTTTCTTTCTTGCTCCCGTTATTTATGAACCGATTTCCGAAAGAAAAGTTAAAACCTCTAAAAAGGAACTCACTCCCCGTGAAAGGGAAAAGATTATTTCCTACTGTGCGGCAATGTGGAAGTATTATGAAAAATATGCAGGAGAAAGCGAGCATTTTCTTCCTCCCGATAACGTACAGCACTCGCCTGTATTTGCCGTTGCAAGGAGGACTTCTCCCACCAATATAGGCATGATGATGCTAAGTCTCCTTGCGGCAAAGGATATGGGCTTTATTGACAGCGAGGGACTTTACAAAAGATTAAAAAATATCCTTGACAGCGTAGAAAAGCTTCCGAAATACAGGGGGAATTTATTTAACTGGTACAGCACCCAGACTTTAGAGCCTATTGAACCGGTATATGTTTCAAGCGTTGACAGCGGAAATTTTCTCTGCTGTATCACTTCCCTTAAATCAGGACTTTTAAAGCTTAAAGGTGAGCTCCAGCCTCTCGGAGAACTTGCAGAGCGGCTCCAGAAAATAATAGACGAAACGGATTTGTCCTTTTTATATAATGAAAGGAAAAATCTTTTTCATATCGGTTTCAGTATTGAGGATAACGCTTTGACACCTTCCTGTTATGATCTGCTTATGAGTGAAGCGAGAATGACCAGCTATTTTGCCGTAGCCACAGGTCAGGCTCCCGAAAAGCACTGGGGAGCTTTAAACAGAACGGCGCTCAGGTGCGGCAGATATTCCGGCCCCGTTTCCTGGACTGGCACAATGTTTGAATATTATATGCCCCATATACTTTTGCCTGTGTACCGCAATTCGCTTATTGAAGAGGCGCTGGGGTTCTGTCTTAAAATGCAGAAAAAGCAGGCTGAAAAGGCCGGGGTTCCCTTTGGCATGAGCGAAAGCGGATATTACGCTTTTGACAGCGGACTCAATTATCAGTACAAAGCCCACGGAGCGGAAAATCTTGCCCTTAAGCGAAGCACCGATAAAGAAACTGTTATATCACCTTACTCCACATTTTTGGTTCTTCCCTTTGATACACAGGGAGCAATGGAAAACCTACTAAAACTTGAAGAACTGGGGCTTTGCGGCAGCTGTGGATTTTATGAGGCAGTGGATTTCACTCTCTCGAGAACAGATTCAAGAGGTATGGCAGTGGTGCGAAGCTTTATGGCGCATCATGTGGGAATGAGTATTTTAAGCTGTGCAAATGCTCTTTTTGACGGCATAATGCAGAAAAGATTTATGGAGGATGAAAAAATGGAAAGTGCAAAATCGCTCCTTGAAGAAAAGATTTCCGATGCATCCACTGTTTTTGAGGACGTCCAAAAGGATAATCCTCCCGTAAAGCCCGATACCATTCACGAAGCTACGGGATTTTTCTCTGAGCCGAATCCCGACAGCCCCGATGTAGCTCTTTATACAAACGGAGACTGGACGAGCGTTGTAACCTCTTGCGGAAACGGTTTTTCATTATATACCGGTGCCGATGTTACAATGAGAAGTGAAGATTTACGAAATGCACCGTCTGGAGTACTCGCCTTTTTCTGTCAGGGAGACAGTGCTCAGAGCTTCACATATGCTCCCGGATATGAAAATCCTCAGAGCTTTTCCGGTGAATTCAGCAGCACCTATGCAAAGTTTGTCTCCGTTAAAGGTGAAACGGAGCTTACAGCGGAAACCTATGTGCACAAATTGATACCGGGAGAAATAAGAAGCTATACGGTGAAAAATTCCGGCAGGCATAAGCTTAAAGGTGAAGTGGTAATTTACTTTGAACCTGTATTGGCTCCTCACAGTGAGGTGCGTTCTCATCCGGCCTTTGCAAAGCTCTTTACTACAGCTCATTATCGTGAGGATTCAGGTGTGCTTGTTTTCAGAAAACGCAGCCGTGAAAGCGGACAGCTCCTCTACCTTGCCGCCGGCCTTTTGGGACAGGAAAAATTTTCCTTTGAAACTTCAAGGGAAAAGGTGCTGAAAAGACCTCTTGGCAATAAATCACTTCCGCCGGATCCTGAAAAATTCACCTCTTCCTGCGCCATAGGCGACGTTTGCTGTGCCATGAGCGTACCTGTGGAGGTGCCATCCCACGGAAAAGTTACGATTAAAGCTGCAATGTGTGCTGCAGAAGAGGAGCAGGAGGCAAAAAGATTTTTTACCGCACTGCGAAAAGAAAATGTATCCCGTGAAAAAGGAGCGGCGTCGCCTTTTGTTTCAGGCAGTATCGAAGGAGTTCTGGCTTTGCAGGTGCTTCCCCATCTTCTCTGGAATGCAGGATATTCAAAAGAATATGAACAGGCGGCACAGGAAAACACATTAAAGCGCAGTGAAATGTGGCAGACTGGTATTTCGGGAGATTATCCGATTATTTATATTGAGCTTTATGGCTCCGATGAAGAGAGACTTCTTCCTTACCTTAAAATCTGCAAAAGCCTTTACACCTGTTCACTGTTCGTGGAAATAGCAGCCGTATGTATAGGCAGAAAGGGCGAAACTCTTCAAAGGACGGAAAAATTCATCCGTGACGCAGGGTTTGAAAATATTCTTTCCTGCCGCGGAGGAGTGCGTCTTATTGACGGAGAAAAAACTCCGACAGAGGTTCTGAATCTCCTTAAAAGAGCGGCAAAATTTATTGTTCCGAAACGCAGTGCAGAACGTATCGGCAGACCGCAGAAATCTTTTGCATCCTCTTTGCTTCCATCCCTTGAAAGGGTACCCTTTGAAGATGAAAAGGAGCTGGAGGTGAAGAACGGATATTTTTGTGAAAACTCATTTACCGTAACAGGAAAGCCTGTTGTCCCATGGAGTCTCTGTCTTGCGAATCCGTCTTTCGGAACACTTGTTACAAACACTTCTCTCGGTTTTACCTGGGCAGTCAATGCCGGGGAAAATAAGCTTACTTCATGGTGCAATAATCCTTTGGGGGATTTCAGCGGTGAAAAGCTTTTTCTTAAAGCGGACGGAAAAATGTATGATATTATGAGAGAATCCTGTGTGCGGTATATGCCGAAAAAAGCAGTGTATATGTCAAAATATAAAAACGTAAAATTTGCCGTGGAAGTGTCTGTGGCACCCAGAGGCTTTGCAAAATATGTTAAGGTGTTCTGTGAAAACACAGGCAGTGATGAATTCAGCGGAGAAATTTATTATTATATCGAACCTTCCATGGGCAGAACTGCTGATTTTAAAAGTGCCGTAAAATTCGAGAAAGGGAAAGACGGACTTTTTTTCAGAAATCCATTAAATGAATGTATCAGAACGACGGCATATCTCACCGCCGGAAAGGACAGCATCTGTCTTGCGGGAAACCGAAATGAATTCTTTGATTTAAGTTTAAGGGACGTGCAAAAAGTGTCCACAGACCCCTGCGGAGCTGTGGGTAAGAAACTCATTTTGCCTCCGGGAAGAGAGGATAAAGTAAAGTTTATTTTGTCCTGCGGAGCAGAAGAAAAGAGCGCCGAAACAATAACCACTGCCGATATTACCGGTGAAAGCGGAGAGGGTTTTCTCTCTGTTGGCACAGGGGATAAAGCTTTTGACGTAATGGTAAACACATGGCTTCCCATGCAGATTTCAAACTGCCGATTAATGGGCAGAACGGGATTTTATCAGTGCTCCGGTGCATGGGGATTCCGTGATCAGCTTCAGGATTCCCTTGCCTTGCTTTTAACTAAACCTCAAATAACTCTCCGTCAGATATACCGCTGCTGTGCCGTTCAGTTTCAGGAGGGGGATGTACTCCACTGGTGGCACAGACTGCCTCAAAATTCAGGAGGCACAAGGGGAGTCCGCACAAGGTGCTCGGATGATTTGCTGTGGCTTCCCTACGCTGCGGCAAAATACTTTGAGGCAACAGGAGATACTTCATTTTTGGAAAAGAAGATAGCATTTCTATGCAGTGAAGAACTTAAAGAGGGAGAAAACGAAAGGTATATAAGAGCTGAAGTTTCAAACGAAAAAGGCACCGTTTACGGGCACTGTCTCAGAGCAATTGAAAGGGCTTTAAAGCTCGGTTCCCATGAGCTTATTTTAATAGGAAACGGCGACTGGAATGACGGATATAACCGTGTGGGAACAGGCGGCAAGGGCGAAAGCGTGTGGCTTTCCATGTTTGCGGCAATGGTTATGGAAAAGTTTATACCTGTTGCCTTTGAACTGGGGGATGAAAAAGTTTGTCAGATTCTTTCAGAAGAAGCGGGAAAACTTAAAAAAGCTGTGGATGAGCACTGCTGGAACGGAAAATGGTATCTTCGTGCATTTTATGATAACGGAGACTCTATGGGTACGGGCACAGGAGAATGTATGATTGATTCCCTCCCACAGTCCTTTGCGGTATTTTCGGGTATGCCAAATGGTGAGCGGGTAGAATCTGCGGTCAAAAACGCTGTGGATATCCTTGCAGACAGTGAAAACGAGATAATAAAGCTTTTTGAAAATCCCTTTACAGGAAACGGACAGCAGCCGGGCTATGTTGCTGCTTATCCGGAGGGAATAAGAGAGAACGGTGGACAGTATACCCATGGTGCAGTTTGGCTTTGTATGGCTCTTTTAAGACTGGGGGATATAAGAGGAGCTTATCGCCTTTTTGAGATGATAAATCCTGCTGCGAGATGCCAGAGAAGCGAAATTGCCGAAGCTTACCGCCTTGAACCCTATTTTCTTGCAGGGGATATTTCATCGAATCCGGCGGCGCAGGGCAGAGGAGGATGGAGTCTTTATACAGGTTCCGCAGGATGGCTTTATACTGCCGCACTGGAATTTTTGGGGATTAAGCGTGTAAAAAATAAAATCGTCGTAAAACCCAATGTTTTCGGAAACGGTGAGGGATATAAAATAAGAATGGTCTGCGAAACGACACAGATTGAAATTGAAGCTGTAAAAGAAGCTGGAAATCCCCGTGAAGCGGTAATTCCCCTTGACGGAAAACGCCATGAAATAAAGCTCTCAATAGGCGGTGCAGTATAACGGCAGTTAAATATGGTGATATTAAACGAAAAATCAAAGGGCTTTTTAACAGGGTCTACAATACTTTATAATAGTGTGGAAAAACCTTTATTTAAGTGATAAAATAATATAATAAATTTCTGCGTCCGTTTTTGCGTTCGGCAGAAAAAGTGTGAATTTTACCGAAAGGAACGATACAGCACGAAGAATTTTGACAGCTCTTTGTGCATTTAAGTATCGCAGGGTAATTGTAATGGAAAATATAATAAGTATGCGTCAGATAGCGCCGGGGGTAAGGCTCTGTGCGGCGCCTACTCAGAGATTTAAAACAGCCAAAATATCCGTAAATATGGCTCTTCCCCTTAAAAAGGAAACAGCCAGCGTATATGCTGTGCTTGTCTATTTTCTTCACCGCTCATGTAAGAAGTATCCCGATATGACAAAGCTTAGCAGCCGTCTTGCTTATCTTTACGGAGCTACTATTTCCGCAAGCGTTACAAAGATAGGTGAAGCACAGGTTTTAAGACTGAGCCTTACAGCTATTGACGACCGCTTTTCACTTACTGATGAAAGCATTACGGAAAACTGCATGGACTTGCTCCTTGATATGATTTTCGAGCCAAATATAGTTGACGGTTCATTCCTTCCCCATGATGTAGGACAGGAAAAGCGTCTTATGCTCGAAAAAATCGAAAGCGAGCTTAACGATAAACGAAGCTATGCAAAGCAGCGCTGTGAAGAGATTATGTGTGAAAATGAGGCTTATGGAATTAACCGCCTTGGTACTGCTGAGGATGTAGCTTCAATAACACCTGATTCTCTCTATGAAGCATGGCAGAATCTTCTCAAAAAAGCTGTTGTACAGATTAACGTTGTAGGTACAGCCGATGCAGATAAAATTTCCGCCGGAATAAGCCGCCGACTTGAGGGCGTTGACCGCTCAGAAGCAGTGCTTCCTCCTACACAGATTGTAAGAAGTGCAGAAAAGGTTCGTGAAGTAACCGAGCAGATGCCTATAAATCAGGGCAAGCTTGTAATGGGTATGAGAGTGGATTATGATCCACAGAAACGTGCAGCATTTTCGATTATGTGCGACGTTTTCGGCGGCGGACCTTATTCGAGATTATTTACAAATGTCCGTGAAAAGATGAGCCTTTGCTATTACTGCTCCGCAAGACTCAACAGTGATAAAGGAATTTTACTCATACAGAGCGGAATTGAAACCGAAAATAAAGATAAAGCTCTTTCTGCCATAAAGGAGCAGTTTGAGATTGTAAAGAACAATCAGTTTGAGGATGATGAGCTGGAAGCCTCCAAAAAGGCCTGTGCCGATGCCCTTGACGGATTCGGCGATACTCCGGAGGATTACGATTACTGGTGCATGAACCAGATGCTCAGAGAGAAAATTCTCACTCCCGGTGATCTTGCCGCTCAGATAAGGGAAGTAACCCGTGAGGATGTAGTAAACTGTGCAAATAAAGTTACACTTGACACAGTGTATATGCTTGAAGGAACCGGGGAGGCAGAAGAATGAATATTGAAAAAATAACATCAGAAAAACTGGGTGAAACCTATTATTCAATAAAGCACCCCACAGGACTTCAGATTTATGTAATGCCAAAGGAGAACTATTCTTCGGCATATGCAGTTTTCGGAACACGTTACGGCTCTACGGATACAGGCTTTAAGAGAAGCGACGAAAAGGATTTTGTAGAGATTCCTGAGGGAACCGCTCACTTTTTGGAGCATAAGCTTTTTGAAAGCGAGGAGCTGGACGCTTTTGCAAGATATGCAAAGACCGGAGCCAGTGCAAACGCTTATACTTCCTTTGACCAGACCTGCTATCTGTTCTCCTGTTCGGGAGATTTTGACGCATCCCTTGAAATTCTTCTGGACTTTGTTCAGTCACCTTATTTCACAAAGGAAACAGTGGATAAAGAGCAGGGCATAATCGGTCAGGAAATAAGGATGTATCAGGACGAGCCCAGCTGGCAGGTTGAATTTAACTGCCTCAGAGCCATGTATAAAAATCATCCTGTAAGAATCGATATTGCCGGAACTCAGGAGTCAATTGCTCAGATTGATGCGGATATGCTCTACCGCTGCTATAATACCTTTTATAATCTTAAAAACATGGTTCTTGCAGTTGTGGGAAATATCACACCTGAGCAGGTTCTTAAAACTGCCGATAAGATGCTCAAAAAGAGTGAGGATGTAACAGTTGAAAAAATGCCTCACGACGAGCCCTATGAGGTGGCAGCTGATTATATCGAGCAGAAACTTGCCGTTTCCGTTCCGCTGTTTATGCTTGGCAGCAAGGAAAATTATCCCGAAATGCAGCGTCCCCTTGACCACAGGCTCAAAATGTCGGTGCTGCTTCAGATAATCGCAGGTAAAACTTCACCTTTATATAAGCGTCTTTTTGATAAAGGACTTATTAACTCCTCTTTCGGAACCGAGTATTTCGCAGGCTATGGCTATTCTGCAAGCCTGTTCTCCGGAGAGTCGGCAAATCCCAAAGAGGTAGCAGAGGAAATTAAAGCCGAAATCGCTTCACTTAAAGAAAAGGGAATAAGCGACGAGGATTTTGAAACTGTAAGACGCAAAATGTACGGCAGAGAGATAATGGGCTTTAATGATATAGATGAGCTTGCAAATGGATTTGTGGCAGCTCATTTTCTTGGCAGCTCAATTTTTGACACTGTGCGTATACTTCGTGATATGAAAAAAGAGGATGTGGAAAAAGTCCTTTCAGAGAGCTTTGATCCGTCCCTTTACTCCCTTTCGGTCATTCTTCCCAATAATTGACCGGGGGTACATAAATAATAAATCAGCAGGGAGATAATTTATGAGTGATTTTACAACAGTGTATTTTCCGGGTCTCGGCTGGAGCTTTGATATTCCGTCGGTCGCGGCTGAATTTACACTTCCCTTTGTAGGCACTGAGGTATCAATTAAATTTTACGGCGTGATAATCGCCTTTGGCTTTGCCCTTGCAGTGCTTTTCGGCGGACGTATGGCTTTTAAGTGGAAAATGAGCATTGACAAAATGCTTGATATACTCATTTTCGGCACTTTCGGCGGAATAATCGGCGCAAGACTTTATTACGTTGTCTTTGAGTGGGATTATTACGCTGCACACCCGTCGGAAATATTTAAAATCTGGCACGGCGGACTTGCCATTTACGGCGGACTCATAGGAGCCATAATCGTTGCCTTTATCGTCTGCCGCTTCAATAAGCTCAATTTCTTCAATCTTGCAGATATGGCTGCAATGAGCTTCCTTATAGGACAGGGTATAGGACGCTGGGGCAACTTTATGAATCAGGAAGCCTTCGGTACAAATACCACTCTTCCCTGGGGAATGACCAGCGAAAAGGTTGTTGATTATATTAACAGTCATCAGGGTGAATTTGCCGCCAACGGTATTACAATGGATCCCAATGTGCCTGTGCATCCCACTTTCCTTTATGAATCAATCTGGTGTATCCTCGGTTTCTTTGTGCTCTACTACATATGTGAGCACCACCGCAAATTCAGCGGTCAGATTATGCTCACATACGGAGTTTGGTACGGTCTTGAAAGAATGGTAGTTGAAGGTATGAGAACCGACAGCCTTTATATTGCCGGTACTACTCTGAGAGTATCTCAGGTGCTTTCCGGAGTTTTGGCTTTGGTATGTGCAATAGCTCTTATAGTGCTTCTGAGAAAATATAAGAAGAGTCCGAAACCCATTGAGGGCGTAGATTATTACTTTGACAAAGACGGCAAAAGGGTTGAGATGGTAAAGAAAGGCGAAACAGCTCCCTTTATGCCCAATGCTGGAGTGTCTGTTCAGAGTGATGAATCGGGATACAGCAAAGAGGAGGAAAAAGAAAATGGCACAGATAATTGACGGAAAGAAGGTTTCCGCCCAGGTAAAGGCAAGAGTTGCCGATGAAGTTGCGGCTCTTAAAGAGAAAGGAGTTACTCCCGGTCTTGCAGTTATAATTGTGGGCGATGATTCAGCTTCACAGGTTTATGTAAGAAATAAGGAGAAAGCCTGTGCCGAAACAGGAATGTATTCTGAAAAATACGCTCTTCCTGCTGAGACAACACAGGAAGAACTTTTAAACCTTGTAAAAGAGCTTAACGGCAAAAAGGAAATAAGCGGAATTCTCTGCCAGCTTCCTCTGCCGTCCCATCTTAATTCCGATATTGTTATAAATGCAATCGATCCCATAAAGGACGTTGACGCTTTCCATCCGGTAAATGTTGGCAAGATCATGATAGGCGATTACGCTTTTCTTCCCTGCACTCCTGCCGGTGTCATGGAGCTTATTAAATCAGCAGGCGTTGACCCTGAGGGCAAAAACTGTGTCGTAGTGGGCAGAAGCAATATTGTGGGTAAGCCCATGGCCATGCTGCTTCTCCATAAAAACGCTACTGTGACAATTTGCCACTCAAAAACCGTAAACCTTTCTGAAATCACAAAGCAGGCTGATATACTTGTGGCTGCTGTTGGACGTGCAAAGTTCATCACAGGTGATATGATAAAGCCCGGCGCAGTTGTAATAGATGTAGGAATGAACCGTGATGAGAACGGAAAGCTCTGCGGAGACGTTGATTTTGAATCCGCTGAAAAAACAGCAGGCGCAATTACTCCGGTTCCCGGCGGAGTAGGTCCCATGACAATAGCAATGCTTATGGAGAATACCCTTACAGCAGCTAAAATCCAGAACGCCAATAAACTTAAATAAATACATAAATCAAGGAGTCAACAATGAATACAGAAAAGAAACTTTACAGATCCCGTGATGCAAAAATGCTTGCAGGCGTCTGCGGAGGCCTTGGCAAGTTTTTCGGCATTGACCCTACCATTATAAGAATTATTTATATAGTCCTTTCTCTTTTTACTACTGCTTTTCCCGGAATTATCCTCTATGTAATCCTTATGCTTGTAATTCCCGAAGAGCCTCTGGTAGATAATTCCGGTTATCATCCCGGCGCCGACAATAACGATCAATTTAACGGTTGACATAAGCTCAATACAATGGTATAATCAGCTTTGCCGCATATCCCGGGCTGTGTTTTTATGCACAAAAAGCGGTTTTCCCGCCCGGAGGTAGCGAGTCTATAATAAGGCAGGTTAGTCAAATGTACGCAATTATCGAAACCGGCGGCAAGCAGTACAAGGTTGAAGCTGGCAACACAGTTTTCATCGAGAAGCTTGACGTTGAAGCAGGCTCCGAGATCACCTTTGACAAGGTTATCGCAGTGGGCGCCGAGGACGGCATCAAGGTTGGCGCACCCTATGTTGAGGGCGCAACTGTTACCGCTAAGGCAGTGAAGAACGGTAAGGGTAAGAAGATCACCGTTTTCACTTACAAGTCAAAGAAGAACGAAAAGCGCAAGATGGGCCACAGACAGCCTTACACTAAGGTTGAAATTTCAGCCATCAATGCGTAACCTATGATAATCGTCGAGTTTTTTAAGGGTTCCGATAAGATTACGGCAGGTTTTTGTGTTAAAGGTCATTCGGGAATGAGCGAAGCGGGGACTGATATAGTCTGTGCAGCTGTTTCTTCCGCAGTGTACCTTACAGCTAATACAATAACCGATGTGTTAAAGCTTAACCCTGAAGTTGAGGTAAGAGACGGATTTTTAAGGCTGGTTTTCAGAACGAAAACCGAGGCTTTAAAAGCTAAAACCTTAACTGACGGACTGGAGCTTCATTTAAAAAGCCTCGAAGAAGATTATCCGAAAAATGTCAAAGTCAAATACGGAGGTGTACAAAATGCTTAAAATAAACATTCAGCTTTTTGCTCATAAAAAGGGAATGGGTTCAACCCGTAACGGCCGTGATTCAGAGTCTAAGCGCCTTGGTGTTAAGCGTGCTGACGGTCAGTTCGTTCTTGCTGGCAACATCCTTGTAAAGCAGCGCGGAACACACATCCATCCCGGCAACAACGTGGGCAGAGGTTCAGACGATTCTCTTTTCGCACTTATCGACGGAAAGGTAAAGTTTGAGCGTATGGGCAAAGACCGCAAGAAGGTCAGCGTTTATGCTGTTGAGCAGTAATTACTGCAAATTAAGTTTATACGTATTTAAAAAGACCGGTGAATTTCACCGGTCTTTTTTGCTAATATAAAATTTAAAGTAAGGTTTCGATAAAAATTATTTTATTGCCATTTCCGGCACCTTTTCGTCGGAGTGCTCGGCTTCACTTTCTTTATTTTCGGCGGGGCGGATAATAGTAAGGGCTTGCTTTCTATTTTCAATAAATACTGTTTCGCTTCCCTTTTGATATTCTCCGTCAAGAGCCCAGTCCATATCAGCGGGACCCGTTATTTTTACACTGGAAGCGTGGGTGAAAATAATGTTTTCGTTGCTTAAATCTCCTCTTAGAGCTCTGATGGCAAGGTTTAAAAATGCGGCGGTGGATTTTGGCTTTCTTATGAGGAAAACTTCAAAAAGTCCGTCGTCAAGCTTTACGAGATTTGGGTCAAGCTTTAAAATACCTCCTACAGATATAGAGCTTACTATATTTCCGAAAAGGAACTCTCCTTCATAGGTTTCTTCAGGAGTTTCGATTTTTAAATTGTAACTGCGCATTTTGGCGAAGCTTTTTGCTCCGAAAAGGAAATAAGAAGCATGGCCAAAAAGGTTTTTAAGAGTTTGTGTAGTTGAATAAGCTGCGTCAGAGAAAACTCCGAAAGCGGCAACATAGTTGAAAACTCTTCCGTTAAAAACGCCGGAGTCGATTTTATAAGGTACGCCCGTAGCGGCAATTCTGACATTTTCTTCAATTGTAGAAGCTAAACCGAGAGTTTCGGCAAGGTCGTTTGTAGTTCCTGTAGGTATGTATCCAACCGGCGGTGGATTATCAAGCTCCATAATTCCCGCCGTAACTTCATTAAGGGTGCCGTCGCCGCCGCAGCATGCAAGCAAATCAAAATTTTCACCGTAATTTTTTACGATTTCCGTTGCATCTCCGGGCTTTGTTGTAGGCTGAAGGGTTACCTGATATCCTAAAGAGCAAAATTCGTTTGCTATCTGAAAAAGTTTTTGTTTTGATTTCATTCTTCCTGCTTTAGGGTTAATAATCAGCAGGAGTTTTTTTAGCGTTTCTTTTGGTTCCATGGACAACTCCTTATGTTTATTGTATATAAATTGCGTATATCTTTTTTATTATATCAGTAATTAATTTAAAAAGCGATAATAATTTGAATAAAAATTCAAATGTTTTTTTGGTTTGTGTTCGTTATTTCAGTATGGTAAAATTAAAAAGTAAATATAAAATTAGGAGGAGAAATATGTCAAACGGCGAGAATAAAAATAAGTCAGGAAAAACGAAGCTTACCCCGAAGCAAACTGCTATACAGGTAGTAAAATTCATTTTCTTTTCCGCAGGAGCAGGAATAATACAGACTGTAACTTTTACCCTTTTAAATGAGATTTTTGACCTTGAATATAAGTTCTGTTATTTCACAGCCCTTGTTTTGTCGGTACTGTATAATTTTACATTCAATAGAAAATTTACTTTCAAATCGGCGTCAAATATACCGGTTGCCATGCTTAAAGTGGCGCTGTTCTACTGCGTATTTACTCCTCTTTCAATTTGGTGGGGAGATGCCTTAACAAATGCAGGGGTGCAGGAATATCTTGTTTTGGCCGGTACAATGATAATAAACCTTGTCACCGAGTACCTTTACTGTAGGTTTGTGGTTTACAGAAAGTCCATGAACACCAATGCCAGCGCATTGAAGCAGGCTCAGGAAGAGGAAAGAAAAAATTCAGCTCAAATTGATTCAGACAACGACAATAAGTAATCGGCGGAGGAAATACCCATATGTATATTGCAAATCAGTCAAGATATGACAATATGAAATACAACCGCTGCGGAAGAAGTGGGTTAAAGCTTCCGGCAGTTTCCCTGGGACTTTGGCATAATTTTGGTTCCAACGGAAATTTTGACAATATGAAGCAAATGTGCTTCACTGCTTTTGATCTTGGCATCACCCATTTTGACCTTGCCAATAACTACGGACCTTATCCGGGAGCGGCTGAGGAAAACTTTGGCAGAATACTTAAAAGCGACCTTATGCCATACCGAGATGAAATGATAATCAGCACAAAGGCAGGATATCTCATGTGGCCGGGACCCTATGGTGATTTTGGCAGCCGCAAGTATATGCTGGCAAGCCTTGACCAGAGCCTTAAAAGAATGGGCCTCGAATATGTGGATATTTTCTATCATCACAGAATGGACCCTGAAACCCCTCTTGAAGAGAGCATGTCAGCTTTGGCTCAGGCTGTACACAGCGGAAAGACGCTTTATGCGGGAATTTCAAATTATAACGGTGAAACAGCCCTTAAAGCCATGAAGATTTTAGAGGACTATAAGTGCCCTTATATTATTAATCAGAACAGATACTCTATTTTCGACAGAACCATTGAGCAAAACGGACTTCTGAATTTTGCAGAAGAACAGCATAAGGGCATAATTGCTTTCAGTCCTCTTGCTCAGGGACTTCTCACTGACAGATATATAAACGGTATCCCAGAGGACAGCCGCATGAAAACTGACGGACGCTTTTTGAAAGCGGAGAATCTGACCGATGAAAAGCTTGGCAAAATCAAAGCCCTCAATGAGCTGGCAAAGGAAAGGGGAGAATCCCTTGCGGCAATGGCTCTTAAATGGGTTCTCAGAAGAGATGCAGTTTGCAGTGTCCTTGTGGGAAGCTCAAAGCCCGAACAGATAAGAGAAAATTTAAAGTCAATTGAGGGAGCAGGGCTTTCGGACGAAGAGCTTAAAATCATTGACGATATCTGCTACTGATTTATGAAAATTAAAGTTTGAATTTTAAGGACGCTTTTTAAAGCGTCCTTAATTTTTTAAAAGGACATCTCGCACAGATTCTCGTAAATAAATTAGCTAAAATTTTCAGCAATGGAAAGCTTGCTTGACATTTTCGGATGTATGTGTATAATAAGAAATGTAAAGTAAACTTTCCATAAGAAAGGAGGCTCATATGAAAAACAGATTAGAAGAACTGCGAAAGCAAAGAGGGATTAAACAGGAAGATTTGGCAAATGCATTAGAAGTATCACGCCAAACCATTGGATCTTTAGAAAACGGACGATATAATCCATCTATTCTATTGGCTTTTAAAATTGCAAGATTTTTTGATATGAGCATTGAAGAGATATTTATTTACGAGGAGGAAGAAGAATGAAAAACAAAAATTTGATTTGGTATTTTGGCTATGCTGTTTCTCTTATACTGGTGCTGATAATTTTTCTAAGCGATTTTTCAAAAATGGTGGATATTGGGCTTGCTGTGTTGTTCGCTGCGGTTTTTTCCGTTTCCCATACCCAGCTTTTGCATAATAAAATGATGAAAAAAGATTCCGATTATAAAATTGATGTTATGGATGAACGCAATATTGAAATAAAAGAAAAAGCCGGAAACATCACAAATATGATAACGGTTGTTCTGCTGGGATTTGCGACAGTTGTGTTTATTTGTCTTGATTATATTGTTCCGGCGATTGTCTGTGGTGCTATCATAGCTTTTCAGCCCATTGTATTAATTGTGGTCAGCAATATGATTGAGAAAAAGATGTAAGTAAAAATGAATTAATCGGAACATTCAGGACGCTTTTGAAGCGTCCTTTTTTATGCCAAGGGTAAGAAAAATAGTTTTGGATGTAAGATTTTACAAACTTCCTATTATTTGTGAACAACGCGGCAAAAAGGTTTTACAAAGTGTTCACAATTGAAATATTGACTAAATGGGAAAGGAGTTGTATAGTATATTACAGAATTAGCACTCAGGTGTTAAGAGTGCTAATTTCCAAAAACGTTCAAATCTCTCATGGAAAGCAGGTGATGTTATGGCAGATTTGAGCGAAAGAAAGCAAAAGATACTTTCCGCAATTGTGGAACAGTATATTGCCACAGGGGAGCCGGTTGGTTCAAAGGCTCTTGCCGGACATCCGGAGCTTTCGGTTTCGTCGGCTACGGTTCGTAACGAAATGGCGGAGCTTGCATCTATGGGATATCTTGATCAGCCCCATACGTCGGCAGGCAGGGTGCCCACTGAAAAAGCTTACCGTTATTACATTGATAACCTGATGGAAAGACGGCAGCCTGACGAAGAGGATAAAAGGCTTATGGATGCAACCCTTAAAAACAGATGGGTTGATCCGGAGACAGTTCTCGAACAGGCGGGAGAGCTTCTTGCAGAGATGACAAACTATGCAGCGGTTTCCACTACTCCGGCAGATGAGCAGGCGACAATCAGCAGGGTGGAGCTTGTTCCCATGGGAAGCCGAAAGGCGATGCTTGTGCTCCTTACTTCAACGGGAGTTCTTAAAAGCAGGCTTTGCAGAACTGAAACAGCACTTACTCCGGCGATGGTAGAAAGCTTTTATCACATTGTAGGTTCGGCTTTTCTCTCTGTTCCGGTATGTGAAATAAGTATGGCGACAATTCAGACTCTGGCAGCCTCCTTGGGAGAAAATGCTCTTGCAATGACGCCGCTTCTTATAACCCTTGCGGAACTTGCACGTGATGCCTCACAGAGCGATATAATCCTTGAAGGCGAAACGAATCTTTTAAATCACAGGGAACTGGATATGGACGCCGCACAGCTTCTGGGATTTCTCCAGAAATCTCATCCTATTGCAAACGTTGCTCTTCCGAAAGAAGGACTCAGGGTGCTTATAGGAAGAGAAAATTCCTATAAGGAGCTTGAAAATTCAAGCTTCGTTGTAGCAAGGTACAATATAGGTGAAAATACAGGCGGTTCATTAGGAATCATAGGACCTGTAAGAATGAATTATGAGAGGGTAATTTCAAACCTTGAATATATTACGGCGCTTGTGGGCAAGTTTTTGTCAGAGGCGCTTGAAGACTGAGAAAGGAAAAGGGCGATGAGTAAAAATAAAAAAGACAATATCCCCGAAAACGAAGTCGCAGAAGAGAAAGTAACCAAGACTGCGAAAGAAACTGCCGAAGAGGTTAAAGATCCCTGCAAGGAACTTAAAGAAGAGCTTGACAGAACAAAGGATCAGCTTCTTAGAACAATGGCTGAATACGACAACTACCGCAAACGTTCACAGCGTGAAAAGGAAGCTGCTTATTCAGATTCAAAGGCAGATGTAATTTCGGAAATTCTTCCCGTACTCGACAATTTCGAGAGAGCGGCAATGAATGAGGATGCTCCCGATGAGGACTACAAAAAGGGAATAAAAATGATATTCCAGCAGTTTGACAATGTCCTTAAAAAACTGGGAGTTGAACCTTTCGGAGAAAAGGGAGACGAATTTGACCCCAATATGCACAACGCTGTTATGCATATAGAGGATGAAGAGCTCCCTGAAAACACAGTAGCTCAGGTTTTTGCAAAGGGCTATAAAATCGGCGACAAGGTAGTTCGCCACGCAACCGTACAGGTAGCAAACTAAAACGACAACCACCAAATTAAAATAAATTCAAACATTCACAGGAGGATGGTTTATTATGGCAAAAGTTATAGGTATTGACCTTGGTACAACAAATTCATGTGTAGCAGTTATTGAAGGCGGCGAGCCTGTTGTTATCGCAAACGCAGAGGGCGCAAGAACAACTCCCTCAGTTGTTGCTTTCGGTAAAACCGGTGAGAGAATGGTAGGTCAGGTTGCAAAGCGTCAGGCTATTACAAACCCTGAGCGTACAATCTCTTCAATTAAGCGTCATATGGGTTCAAACTACACAGTTACAATCGATGACAAGAAGTTCACACCCCAGGAAATTTCCGCTATGATTCTTCAGAAGCTTAAGAGAGATGCTGAGGAATATCTTGGCGAAACAGTTACAGAGGCTGTTATCACAGTTCCCGCATACTTCACAGACTCACAGCGTCAGGCTACAAAGGATGCCGGTAAGATTGCAGGTCTTGATGTAAAGAGAATCATCAACGAGCCTACAGCAGCTGCTCTCGCTTACGGTATCGATAAGGAAAACGACCAGAAGGTTATGGTATATGACCTTGGCGGCGGTACATTCGATGTTTCCATTATCGAAATGGGCGACGGTGTTCAGGAAGTTCTTGCAACAGCAGGTAACAACCGTCTCGGCGGTGATGACTTCGACCAGCGTATTATCGACTGGCTTGCAGATGAGTTCAAGAAAGAGCAGGGCATCGACCTTCGCAGCGATAAAATGGCTATGCAGCGTCTTAAAGAGGCAGCAGAAAAGGCAAAGATTGAGCTTTCAGGCGTAACAACCTCAACAATCAGCCTTCCCTTCATCACAGCTGATGCAACAGGCCCCAAGCATCTTGAAACAACTCTTACAAGAGCAAAGTTCAACGAGATGACAGCAGACCTTGTTGAAGCTACAATGGGACCGGTACGTCAGGCAATGAGCGACTCAGGACTCAGTGCAGGCGAAATCGATAAGGTTCTTATGGTTGGTGGTTCTTCAAGAATCCCCGCTGTTCAGGAAGCTATCAAGAAGTTTATCGGCAAAGAGCCCTTCAAGGGAATCAACCCCGATGAGTGCGTTGCAGTTGGTGCAGCAATCCAGGGCGGCGTTCTCGGCGGAGAGGTTAAAGGTCTTCTTCTTCTTGACGTTACTCCCCTTTCACTTGGTATTGAAACCATGGGCGGAATCAATACAAAGATCATCGAGAGAAACACCACAATCCCCACAAAGAAGAGCCAGGTTTTCTCAACTGCTGAAGACAATCAGACATCTGTTGACGTTCGTGTTCTCCAGGGTGAGCGTGAGTTTGCAAGAGATAACAAGCTCCTCGGCGACTTCCGTCTTGAGGGTATCCTTCCCGCAAGAAGAGGCGTTCCACAGATCGAAGTTACATTCGATATAGATGCCAACGGTATCGTTCATGTTTCCGCTAAGGATCTTGGCACAGGCAAGGAGCAGTCAATCTCCATCACATCCTCCAGCAACATGTCCAAGGAGGATATCGACAAGGCTGTTAAGGATGCAGAGAAATTTGCTCAGGAAGATAAGCAGCGCCGTGAAGAGGTTGACACCCGCAACAACGCAGATCAGATGATCTACCAGTGCGAGAAGATCCTCTCCGAAGAGGGCGACAAGTTTGATGCAGCTGATAAGTCAGAGCTTCAGACAAAGGTAGACGCTCTTAAAGAGGCACTCAAGGGCAGCGACATTGAAAAGATTAAGTCCACTCAGGAAGACCTTACAAAGAAATTCTATGAGATTTCAGAGAAGCTTTATAAGGCAAATGCCGCCGCAGCAGGCGCTCAGGGCGCACAGGGGGCAGCCGGAGCACAGCAGGCAGGCACACAGAACGACGATGGTTCAATCAACGTTGACTACACCGACGTTACAAACGAGTAATTGATCTTTACCATAGAAAGCGGGACTTGACTGCCCCGCTTTCGGGTCTGTAATATACTTATTCCTGCTTCCCGAAAGGAGCGTATAAATTGTCCGATAAGCGAGATTATTATGAGGTCCTCGGAGTTTCCAAGGGAGCTTCAGACGATGAAATTAAAAAAGCCTACCGTCAAATGGCAAAAAAATACCACCCCGACCTGAACCCCGGCGATAAAGAAGCCGAGGCAAAGTTCAAAGAGGCAAACGAAGCCTATGAGGTGCTTTCCGATAAGGAAAAGCGTCAGCGCTATGACCAGTTCGGCCATGCAGGTGTTGACCCCAATTACGGCGCAGGCGGCCCCGGCGGAGCGGGCGGTTTCGATTTTGACATAGGCGATATATTCAGCAGCTTCTTCGGCGGCGGTTTCGGGGGAGGCAGACAGCAGAACCCCAACGCACCCCAGAGAGGCGGCGACATAAACGCAAATGTAACCCTTTCTTTTGAAGAGGCAGCAAAGGGCTGTTCAAAGGTTATTGAGGTTTCAAGAATAGAGGTCTGCCCCGACTGTTCGGGAAGCGGAGCCGAAAAGGGCAGCTCACCTCAGACCTGTCCCCAGTGTAACGGCCGTGGACAGGTTACAACCCAGCAGCGTACACCTTTCGGTGTGTTTTCCTCTTCACGTCCGTGTCCCAAGTGCGGCGGTAAGGGAACAGTTATAAATAATCCCTGTCATAAATGCCATGGCGTCGGCAGAGTGCAGAAGCCCTACAAGGTCAATGTAAATATCCCCGCAGGTATTGATGACAGACAGATTGTAACTCTCAGAGGCGAGGGTAACAGAGGCATAAACGGCGGTCCCGCAGGCGATCTGAGAATCGGCATAAATGTAAGACCTCACCCATTCTTTGAGCGTGACGGATACGATGTTATCTGTAATGTAACCCTTTCCTTTGCACAGGTTGCATTAGGCGCAGAAATCAAGGTTCCCACTCTTGACGGACAGGTTAAATACACTGTAAATGCGGGAACTCAGCCTGGAGACGTTTTCCGTCTTAAAGGCAAGGGTATCCAGTACATCAACGGCAGAGGCAGAGGCGATCAGCTTGTGCATATAACTGTTGAAGTTCCGAAACACCTTACTGAGGAGCAAAAGGAGCTGCTTCGTAAATTCGATTCAAATGCAGCTGCAACAGAAGCTCACGGCAAGGATAAAAAGGGTATTTTCGATAAGCTTAAAGATGGATTTAAAGGCTAAAATTAAATAGATAATATAGAAACACAGTCCTTTGGGGCTGTGTTTTTCTTTATTTCGGCTTCAGGATGTGGTAAAATGACCATAGCTTGAGTTTAAGGAGGTCGCGGTATGGCACGGCTCTTGGTTGTGGAGGATGACAGCAGTATAGGGGAAAATTTATGCCTTTTTCTTAAAAATGAGGGCTTTGACGTTGATTTTGCCCCTGACTGCACTAAAGCACTCCAAAAAATAGAAACTCAGAAATACGATCTTATCCTTGCTGATATTTCACTTCCCGACGGCAGCGGATATTCCGTTTGTTCCGCCGCTAAGAAGTTTAGTTCTGCTGCGGTGATATTTTTAACTGCCTGGGATGACGAATATTCCGTTGTGACGGGTCTCGATATGGGGGCGGATGATTATATATCAAAGCCTTTCAGACCGCGGGAGCTGGTTTCCAGAATAAAAAGCGTTTTGAGACGAAGCGGCAATGACAATAAATTTATAGAATATGAAGGCGTAAGGCTCGACTGTGCAAAGGCCAATGTCACAAAAAACGGAGAGGAAATTTTCCTTTCAGCTTTAGAGTATAAGCTTCTCCTTGTGCTGTTTTCAAATATGGGAGTAGTTTTGACCCGTGAGAAATTAATGGACGAAATCTGGAGCCTTTCAGGCGAATACGTCACCGATAACACCCTTACCGTGTATATAAAGCGCCTTCGTGAAAAAATAGAGGACGACCCCCAGAATCCTAAAGTTATAAAGACAGTGCGTGGACTTGGGTATAAGGCAGGTGACTGAAAATGAAAATTCTCAGAGATACCGGAGTGAGAAAAGCTTTTATTTTATGTTTCTGTCTTACTCTTTTAACCGGAGCTTTGGGCTTTATAGGCGGAGTGATGTCCGCCGTTATCTCCTTTAGTGTGGCTTTAGTTATAAGCGGAGTATATTTTGTCTTAACTGTAAGGCGTATAAAAGAAATTGAAAAACTCAGTGAAAAAATAGACGGTATACTTTTCCATAACGAGAAAATGGAAATGGAGGAATACTGTGAGGGAGAGCTCTCGGTTTTAGCTTCGGAAGTATATAAAATGACTGTCAGGCTCCGTGAGCAGGCCGATGCCCTTAAAAAGGATAAGGAAGATTTATCAGAGCTTATTGCCGATATATCCCACCAGCTTAAAACGCCTCTTACTTCCATGGGACTGATTTCCTCTCTTGCAGCTTCCGACAATACAACTAAAGAAAAGCGTAAAGAACTCTTAAACAGTCAGACGCTGCTCATTGAGCGTATGCAGTGGCTTATTTCGTCACTTTTGAAACTTTCGGCCATAGATGCGGGAACTGTAGAGTTTTTTAAAGAAAAAATATCTGCAAGAAAGCTTATAAATAAATCCTGTGAGCCGTTTTTAATTTCAATGGATATAAAGGGGCAGTCTCTTGAGGTTGTGTGCTCTGATGAAACTCTCGAAGCCGATTTAAAATGGACTGCGGAAGCTGTGGGCAATGTAATTAAAAACTGTACGGAACACACTCCCGATGGGGGAAAGGTGACTGTTAAAGTAGCTGAAAATCCTCTTTATACTGAAATTTCCGTTTCCGACACAGGCAGCGGAATTTCAAAAAAAGATTTACCTCATATTTTTGAGAGATTTTATAAAGGTGAAAATGCTTCGTCACAAAGTGCCGGTATAGGTCTTGCCCTTGCAAGGACAATCACTATTTCACAGGATGGAACCCTTACTGCGTCAAACGGAAGGAATGGCGGAGCGCAATTTGTATTTCGTTTTTACCGCAGCGTCGTATGATTAAATATGGTTATTCCCTGTTTTTCATATTGCAGATTTTATCTGTTTTGGAGAAACAGGGATTTTCTTATTTTGTGGCTAAAGTGACTATTTAGTCACTTTAAAGTCACTTTAGTGTCACCTTAAAAGGGTATTATAATAGCATCAAAGCAGGAGGTGTACTATGGAAATTTTAAAAGTAGAAAATCTGTGTAAGGTTTACGGCAAGGGCGAAAACGAAGTCAGAGCCCTTGATAATGTATCCTTCAGCGTTTCAAAAGGAGAGTTTGTAGCTATAATCGGCCCTTCCGGTTCCGGTAAGTCAACTCTACTTCATATTATCGGCGGAGTTGATAAACCCACATCTGGCAAAGTATATATGGACGGCTGCGATGTATACAGTCAGAATGACGAGCAGCTTGCGGTTTTCCGCCGCAGACAGGTGGGGCTTATCTATCAGTTCTATAATCTTATCCCAGTTCTAAATGTCAGAGAAAATATAACTCTGCCCGTTCTTATGGATGGAAGAAAGGTAGACGAAAAGCGTTTAAGGGAGCTTATGGATACCCTTGATTTAAAGGGAAGAGAAAAGCATCTGCCAAACGAGCTTTCGGGAGGACAGCAGCAGAGAGTATCAATCGGCAGAGCACTGATGACTGCTCCGGCGGTAGTTCTTGCCGACGAGCCTACAGGAAACCTCGATTCAAAGAACAGCCGTGAAATAGTGGAGCTTTTAAAGCTCTCCAATAAAAAATACAATCAGACTCTTATTGTAATTACCCATGACGAAAGCATTGCTCTTCAGGCAGATAGAATTATCTCAATTGAAGACGGCAGAATCGCAAGGGACGAGGTGATAAGGGCATGAACATCTTTTCAAAGCTTACCCTTAAGACCTTAAAGGAAAACAGAACAAGAACTCTTGTGACCATTGCGGGGATCATAATTTCTGCTGCTATGTTTACGGCTATTACAACTCTCATAGTCAGCTTACAGACTTATCTGTACAATTCATATGGTGCAACTGAGGGATTTTTTCACGGCAAGATTGTATCCGTAACCCAGGAAGAGATAGATAAGTACAAGAAAAACGAACATCTCGAAAACAGTTTTACCAGCAAAAGCATAGGATATGCTGAATTTAAAGGTATAGAAAATGAAGCGAAGCCCTATCTCTTTCTTATGGAGCCCGATGAAGAGTTTCTCAAAAAGATGCCCGTAAACGTGATTTCCGGACATCTTCCCAAAAACGACAGTGAAATTCTCATCCCCGACCATCTCAGCTCAAACGGCGGAGTAAGGCTTGAAATCGGTCAGCAGATAACTCTTCAGGTAGGCAAGAGGGTTTCGGATGGATATTACTTATGGCAGGACGATTCATTTATCAGGCATGAGAATGAAGCTCCTGAATATATAGAAAAGAATTTTACAAAAACCTATATGGTCTGCGGATTTTATGAACGTGCAAGCAAAAGCGACTGTAGTTATGAGCCCTACAGTGCTCCGGGATATACAGCCATCGTAAAGAATCAGAATGTGCAGAACGCTCCTATGGATTTTTATTACACCATGGATTCTGCAAATAATGCCATTGACTTTTACAATCAAATGGTTGGAAAGGTAAAAATATATGAAAATACAAACTTACTTATGGCTCAGGGCGCTTATAATAACGATAATTTCAATTTGGTGCTTTATTCCCTTGCAGCTATTTTGATAGCAATAATAATTTTTGCGTCTGTTGCTCTTATTTATAATGCATTTGCAATTTCCGTAAGTTCAAGAACAAAGCAGTTCGGTTTGCTCTCTTCTATCGGAGCTACAAAAAGACAGATGAAATCTATGGTTTTCCGTGAGGCTGTGTTCTTGAGCCTTATCGGAATACCCATAGGTATTCTCTGCGGACTTGGAGGAATAGGTGTAGCTCTCTATTTCATAGGCGACAAATTTGGGTTTATGGATGTAGGCGCTGAAAGCGTAAAAATGGTTATGGATTTTTCACCGCTTTCGGTTATTGCCGCAGCAATCATAGCTTTTATTACGGTTCTTATTTCGGCTTATATTCCCTCAAAACGCTGTGCAAGTGTTACGGCAATAGAAGCTATAAGGCAGAACAAGGATATAAAAACAGGCAAACACAGAGAAATTAAGACCTCAAAGTTTTTAAGTAAGATATTCGGCTTTGATGGTTTGTTGGCTCAGAAGTACATGAAAAGGGATAAAAAGAAGTACAGAACTATTACAGCTTCCCTTGCCATGAGCGTTATTCTGATTATTTCGTCGGGGGCGTTTTCGGTAAACCTTATTACTTCGGCGGGGGATTTGATGCTCAACGGAAATGCGGATGTATTATGCGCTCCATATAAAAATGAGACCTCCGACGGAATAACCTACTTTACCAATTCTCGGAAAATGGCTGAGGATACATTGGATAAGGGTTACGCCGACAGTTATCTGATTGAAATGGGCTTTTATATTAATGAGCAGAGCAACAACGGAAGCTATAAAAATCCTGAGGACGAAACTTTTGTATATCCGGCCATTGTATTTGTAAGCGACGAGGAATTTGACAGTTATGCGAAAAAAGCGGGAGCTGATCCCCATGAGCTTAAGGATTACGAGAATCCTAAGGGGATACTCCATGCTCAGTCGAGAGGAAAAAAGAACAGCTCTACGGGAAAGTATGAAAGCTATCCGCTTTTTGAGAAAAATCCCGATTATATAAGCGGATACTGCTATATGTCAGATGCACCTGACGGTATAGAAAAAAGCTTTTATATCGGCGCTGTTACAGGTGAGCCCATGGATCTTTTTTACAGTACTTCCAATGTTGTATGTGAGTTATATTACCCTGTTTCCGCAATTGAAGCTCTCGGCCTCAACGGAATTTCCGGTTATTCGGTAGATCTGTTGTTTACCTCAGATAATCCCGCTTCTTTGGAAAATTATCTGTTAGGTAACGGCAGTGCAGACGGCGTGGGACATTCTGTAACCAATATATATGAAAACGTAAAGAGCGACCGTGATATGGTGACTGTCATTATGGTTTTCGCTTATGGCTTTATAACCCTTATTGCACTTATTGCCGTTGCAAATATATTCAATACGGTTTCAACGGGAATAATTCTCCGCAGAAAAGAGTTTGCTATGCTTAAATCTGTGGGTATGACCGACAGAGGCGTAGTGAAGATACTTTCGCTTGAAAGTCTCATGAGTGGTATTAAATCGCTGATTATAGGACTTCCAATTTCAGCGGTTGTATGCGTACTTATTCATATGGCTATATCTCAGGGTATTGAAGCTTCGTTTGTTATACCATGGGCTTCTATTATCAGCGCAGTAGCAGGAGTTTTCGCCGTAACGTTTATATCAATGCTCTATGCGGCAAACCGCCTCAAAAAGGAAAATATCCTCGACTCCATTAGAGATGAGAATATATAATCGATATTATGTATGCAAAGAGGATACGTTAGTTAAACTAAATTAAATTTTCAACAAAAAGATCCGCCCTGTGGAAAATCACGGGCGGATTTTTTACATACTTGTTTTGGTAAAATCAATCCATTAAAACATCAAATTATAAATTTTAACAATATACAATGCAGTGTTAATAAAAAGAACAATACCAACATAGCTAATGACAAACTTTTTATATTTTATGATTTTATAGTGGAAAAGCAATAAAATCGCAATCAATAAAAATACTGCCATGGGCTGATAATGCAGATATGATTTTAAATCACATTGTAGCAAAGAAAATAATGCTCTTGTAACTCCGCATGTAGGACAAGGTATACCCAATATCGATAAAACCGGACAAGGTAATCCTAAAAGGATATATACTTCCCAAATTGCTAAAAACAAAATAATACGCTTTAAATGGACTATGAATAATGTTTTACTTTTATAACTCAAATGAGAGACATAACTTTATTAAAATTATACTCCTTTGCTTTCTTAGAAATCGAGAACCAATCGATTATTGTAAGGATGCCACAGCAACCACCGGTAAGAAGTTTGAGAATGCCCATTCCGGTGTCGCCTAACATAAAGCGGTCAATGCCTAAATAACCCAAGAATATGGAAATAAGGAGCAGTATCATTGGATCTTTCAATTCAACTGTAGACATAAGAGAAAACTTTTCCTCATCCATTGTGCGAAGCTTATCCTTTAAGTAGAGTATTTTTTCCTCCGGGAAATACTTCTGATTTGTCATAATGTACATGTCAATTCTTTGCTGTTCCATATTTTCCTCCTAAAAAATATAATTGTAAGCTAATTATACTAAATAATTAAAATTTTTCAAGAGTTAATTATCATTTTTGTAACAAATTTGACGATTTTGCTGATGTTTTTGTGTATATTGCCGACTTTTATTCTAAGAAATTGAAAAATGAAAAATCCGCTCTAAAAAGGGCGGATTTTTTACGGTATGAAGTTTTTATTTCTTTTTGCTTTTAGCTGTGGCTTTAGTGGCTTTTGGAGCTGTTTTTGAAGCGGGAGCTTTTGCGGGTTCAGGTTTTTTTGTTTCAGTTTTGGGAGCGGTAGTTTTTACAGGAGCTTCCTTTTTAGCGGCTGTTTTCGGAGCAGCTGTCTTTACCTGTTCTGTCTTTTTGACTTCCGCTTTAGCAGCTTCTGCCTTTGGAGCTTCTGCTTTTTTGGGCTCTGTTTTAGCGGCTGCTTTTTTTGAAACGGGCACAGCAGCTATTTTCCACATCTGGTTGTCTCCGCTCAGGTCATCCCAAATCTGAAGAGGAGTTCCGTCTTCGTCGGAAATATCTACAACATCTATGCACTTTCCTGATTTAAGTGATTTAAGCTTGTAAACTCCGGCGCTTACTTTTTCTGCTGTCCAAAGCTGGTTATCTTCGCCTGTCTTTTCCCACATATGAAGTCTTGCGCCGTTTACGGTTCCTGCAAGAATAACGTCGGCAACCTTACCGCTCATAGCAGAAACGAGTATGTAAGCATCTTTTTCCTTAATGAATTTCCATTTCTGGCTGTCGTCTTTTCTTGCGGATGCGATAAACAGTTCTCCTTCTTCGTCTGCGGTTAAGAATTTTCCGCTGAGAACATTTGAAATTTTATAGAGTTTTTCTTCGTTAAACAGATTCTTTTCAGTTTTTACAGTCTTCGGCATAATAATTCTCCTTATATGAACTTATTTTACATACCGCAATATTAAGTATATCACAAAACTAAAAAATGTCAACTTGCACAATAGAAGACGTCAAAATTCTACAAAATGCACATCTTATATTTGTATATTCGTTTAATAAAATCTTAGTCCTATGGTAAAAGAAAATCATATATGATAAAATATATAAAATATCCATAAAGCAGCTATTTAAGCTCAACAATGTTTACAGGAGGAAGAAATAATGTCAGTTAAGTACGACTGGGAAAATCCTGCCGTAATTAAAAAGGGCAAAGAGGATGGGCATGTTATAGCTATGCCGTATGATGCTCCCGAAAAGGCTCTTGAAAGAGGAGATTCTCCCTATAAGTTAAGTCTCAACGGAAAGTGGAAGTTCCATTGGCAGATGGGTCTTGAAAATATCCCCGAAAACTTTTACGGAAAGGATTTTGAGGATAGCTCTTGGGACGAAATAACCGTTCCGTCTGTATGGCAGATGCAGGGCTACAGCAAGCCTTTCTATTATGCAAGCACATTCAGCCGTGCTTTTTCAATGAAGAAGAGTAAAATCCCTTATATCAAGCACGACCTTCAGGAGATGGGAATTTACCGCAGAACCTTTACTGTTCCCGCCGACTGGGACGGCAGAGAAATCTTTCTTCATTTCGGCGCCGCTAAATCAGCTCTTGTGGTCTATGTAAACGGAGAGTTTGTCGGATATTCACAGGGCTCCATGACACCCCACGAATTCGATATTACAAAGTATCTTGTAAGCGGTGAAAATCAGGTTACAGCTCAGATTTTCCGTTACAGCGACGGCTCATATCTTGAAGATCAGGATATGTGGTCCCTTTGCGGAATTTACAGAGAAGTATATCTTTTTGCAGAGCCCAAGGCAGCTCTCAGGGATTTCTTTGTAAAGCCTGTTCTGGATGCAGAGTATAAAAATGCAGACATCTTTACACAGATGACCGTTGTAAACTATGGCGGCGAAAGCAAAGACGTTAAGGTAAAGGCAGTTCTTCTTGATGAGGGCAAAGAGCTTGTGCTCGGAGAGGAAGATGCAAAACTCGGTGCTGGTGAGAAAAAAGAATTTAACTTTACCGCACTTATGGAGTCACCCAAGAAGTGGTCAAGTGAGCATCCGAATCTTTACAACGTTCTTCTCAGCGTTGAAAGTGACGGAAAGACAACTTACAAGAGCATAAGAACCGGATTTAAAAAGGTTGAAATAGTAGGAGAAAAAATTCTCGTAAACGGTCAGCCTCTTATGATACGAGGTACAAACCGTCACGACTTTGACCCGGATAACGGCTGGGCAGTGCCGAGAGAGCGTTTTGTTCAGGACCTTTCACTTATGAAGAGATGCAACATCAACGCTATCAGAACAAGCCATTATCCCGATGATCCCTATTTCTATGATCTGTGTGACGAATACGGTTTCTGGGTAATGGATGAATGCGATCTCGAATCCCACGGTGTACGCAGAAAAGGAGTTCCCGGAAGCAATCCCGTATGGACTGAGGCCTGCGTTGACAGAATGGAGAGAATGGTTCTCCGCGACAGAAACCATCCCTGTATATTCATGTGGAGTCTCGGCAATGAGGCCGGTGACGGCAGTAACTTCATGGAGATGAGAAAAGCAGCTCTTCGCCTTGACGATACAAGAAAAATCCACTATGAGGGTGACTTTGATCTTACAAAGAGCGATGTTATCAGCCGTATGTATCCCGTTGAGGATCAGATGTATAAATTAGGTCATAAGGAGCCTCTTACAATAGGTTGGTTTGATAATATCGCCAATCAGCTTGCAGCTGATAATAAGCCTATTTCCGCCGATAAGTACGAGGGTAAGCCCGTTCTTATGTGTGAGTATGCTCACGCAATGGAAAACAGTCTCGGAAACTTCCAGGAATATATGGATGATTTCGAGAAGTACGACAATATGTGCGGCGGATTCATCTGGGACTTTGTTGACCAGGCAATTAGAGTTAAGGCTGAGGACGGCGACCACTGGCTTTACGGAACCGACTACAGTGAAAACGACAACAAGTGGTGGACTCTTCCCATAAATACAACTGCGCTTACAGGCAGCAATACATATTTCTGCGCTAACGGTATTGTGGCTGCGGACAGAAAGCCCCATCCGTCATATTACGAGGTAAAGAAAGTTTATGCTGAGGTAAAGGTTCTCGATAAGGATTCGGCAAATGGCGTTGTAACTTTCCGCAATAAACAGCTTTTCTCAGATCTTTCTGATTTTGCAGTTACATGGAAGATAACAGCAGACGGTGAAGAGGTAGAGAGCGGAGTTCTCGACGAAAAAGCATATTCAGATATAGCTCCTCTTTCCGACAGAGATGTAATAATTCCCTTTGATAAATCAAAGTTCCCGGAGAATGGTGAAATTGTTCTGACTGTTTCATTCCTTACAAAGAGCGATAAGCCCTGGGCAAAGGCAGGCTATGAGCAGGCATGGGATCAGTTTGTTCTCAGAGAAAGCAAGGCTCCCGCTGCTTCCAATGAAACAGAAAAGGTTACTGTAAGCAAAACAGGCAGCGATGTTTCCGTAAGCGGCAGTAACTGGCAGGCTGAGATTAAAGACGGAGCTCTCGCTTCCCTTGTCTACGGCGGAAAAGAACTTCTTAAAACTCCTATGCGTCCCAGCTATTACAGAGCTCTTACCGATAACGATATAGATTATCTCAACTTTACAGTTCCGCTTATTCCCTTCCATCCTCTTTACCGCTGGAAGAGAACTGCAAAGAAGATCTGTGCCAAGAGCGTAAATGTTGTAAATAAAGGCAACGGAGCAGTAGCAGTTACTGTTATCTGGAACGCTCCCCTTATGAAGGACGTTAAGACTGAGTATGTTTTCCACGAAAACGGCAGAATAGATGTTACTCACAGCGGTACGCCTTCAGCTCTCGATATGCTTAAATTCGGTACACAAATGGGTCTTAAAAAGGAATACTGCAACGCCAAATGGTACGGCAGAGGCCCCCATGAGACATACTGTGACAGAAAGACAGGCGGCAAGATTGCAATTCATGAGCTCAGTGTAGCAGACCTTGAGCATCATTATATGAGACCTCAGGAGAACGCAAACCGCACCGATGTAAGAACTCTTTCCCTTACAAACGATAACGGTGAGGGAATCAAGGTAACAGGTCTCAGTGCGCCTTTCTATTTCAGCGCATGGCACTATACAGTGGAGGAGCTCGATAATGCAGAGCATATCCATGAGCTTCCCCATAAGGATATCACCACTCTTAACATCGACCATTTACAGAGAGGTGTCGGCGGCGATATGCCCGGTTCAGCCTGTCTGCGTGAGCCCTATATTATGCATAAGGGCACACCTTACAGCTACTCATTCTCCATCGAGCCTGTAAAATAATTAATATTTAGGCTGATAACCTTATGCGCTCCGAGAGTGTCTTGCTTTCGGAGCGCATATCATTTTTACATAGCACTTTTAATTTTTTGTAAAATGGTGTATAATCACAGCGATAAATCTGTATTTGAATAAAATACGACTGGAGGACGGCAGAGTGGCAAAAAAATATTTGACAGGCGATGAGGTCAAAAACCTTGAGCTTGAAATTATGAAAAATTTCCACAACTACTGTGAAAAGCACAATCTCAGATATTATTTATATGCGGGAACCCTTATAGGTGCCGTAAGACATCAGGGATTTATACCTTGGGATGACGATATCGACGTTGTAATGCCGCGTCCGGATTATATCAGACTTCAAAAGCTTCTTGAAACTGATCCGGTTTCGCCCACCATAAGAATGGTAAACGCTGATAATTACGATTTGTATCCCTTCCCATTTTTGAAGCTTACGGATACCAGAACAAGCGGAATAGCAAAGCTTATGCCCAAGGGTTACCGTATAGGTGTTTGGATAGACGTATTTCCCCTTGACGGACTTCCCGGAGATGAAAACAAGCGTGATGAGCACGTTGCAAGCTTGCAGAAGAAGATACGCAAGTTAAAGCGTGCCATGAAGAAGTTTACATTCAGCAAGAATCCTGTTCGTATGGCGAAGAATATGGCGGCGCTTATTTATAAGCCCTGCAATAAGAAAAAGCTCATTAAGCAGCTGGAAAAAGAGGCGCAGACATATCCTTATGAGGAATCTCCCTATATCGGAGTTATCGCTTTCTGTCAGGGACAGAACAATGTTGTGCCTAAAGCAGGATTTGAAGATAAAGTGCTTCTTCCCTTTGAGGGAGAGGAGTTCTATGCTCCCGGAACCTATGACGCTTATCTTACAAGACTTTTCGGCGATTATATGACTCTTCCCCCTGAGGATAAACGAATTTCCGACCACAGCTTCACTGCATGGTGGGTAGAGGAGTAAAAGAGAAATAATAAAAATTAAAACGCACAGTTTGCCGTTATAATCGAGCACCCTGTGCGTTTTGTGTTTTTATTTGAGATATCCTTCAATAAGCTTTCTGTTTTCTTCGCTGAGATTAAGGTAATCATCGGGAGCGGCAAGGGTTTCTCTTATTATAAACGAAAGGGACCATCTGTCAGAATAATCCTTTGCGCTGTCGTCACGGTATGGGTTTTCAGAAAGCAAATCGAGAACCTCTTTTATAATATCGGTGTTTCCCGTTTTCACAAGCCTTTTGAGAATAAACACAATGCTGTATTTATAGGTGTTAAGCTCGCCGAAAACTATTTTTCTCAAATCAGGATTATCTAAAATAACCGGTATAAGAAAATCCTTTGATTTTTTATGGAGCAGAAATCTTGTCACACATCTCGCAGTGCTGGCGCTTTTGCCGCGTACAGCGAAATCCTCACGGTGACTTTTTAAAAACTCCTTTACAAACACTAAAGCCTCTTCAGGTGAAGAAGATGTAAGAGAATCTATGTAATCACCTACGGCTCCTTCATTTTCGGGTAAGGGCAGGGTAAGAAATGAGTTTTCCATTATTTCTCTCCCAGCTTTTTAATAAGGCTCTTGTAGTGCTCGCCTTTTTCTTCAAAGTTTTTGTATCTGTTATAGCTTGAAGCGGCAGGGGAAAGGAGACAGATTTTTCCGCTTTCTGTAAACTCGTAAGCGGCCTTTACCGCCTCTTCCATATCCTTTGCAATAACAATATTCTTATCGCTGCCCATTTCTTTAAGGCTGTTTCCTATGGCGTGGCCTGTTTCGGGAAGACAGATGATGTTATCCACATTACAGCCGGAAAGATCTTTTATAAAGTCGCTGTAATCGAGTCCTCTGTCGTTGCCGCCGATTATAAGGCTGCCAACTTTTCCGAGGGCCTCAACGGCGCACATAACGGCTTCAGGAATTGTGGCAATTGAGTCATTGTAAAATGTTATGCCCTTGTATGTTCCCACGTTTTCCATGCGGTGAGGGATTCCGTCAAAGGATTCAATTCCTGCACGGATGAATTTATCCTCAATTCCCAGAGCTCTTGCGGCAGTAGCTGCAAGGAGAATATCGAAGCGATTGTGGCGGCCTAAAAGTCGGGAATTGCAGGATACAAGATCTTTAAGGAACGGATCTTTTTCCGCATCCTCTGCGCTTATGCCGATTTTCTTAGACTTGATTTCACTTTCGTCAATAAACTCTGAAATTCCCTGGTCGGCGTTATAGATGAAAATATCATTTTCTTTTTGGTTTTTGACTATATTGAGCTTTGCGTTTACATATCCCTTAAAGCCGTTATAGTGGTCGAGGTGTTCGGGATATACGTTTGTGAGAACGCCGATATGGGGGGAGGTTCTTGTAAACTCAAGCTGATGTGATGAAAGCTCGATTACGGGAATCATCTTTTCCGCACCTCCGAGGCTTTCAAACACAGGTACGCCTATGTTTCCGATAAGGGCGGTGTTTATGCCGGCAGCTTTGAGGATAAGGTAGGTGAGGGTAGAGGTAGTAGTCTTGCCCTTTGTACCGGTAATTCCTATGCACTTACATCCGGCGAATCTGAGGAAAAGATCTGTCTGGCAGGTAACGGTTACATTTTCCTTTATTTCAACATCCCTTACGGAAATGCCGGGGCTTTTTATGACCACTTCAAAGTCGTTGATAACGGACATATATCCGTCGCCGCAGAAGAGGTTAACGTTTTTATCTTCAATGGTAACAGGAAATTTATCTGCAATTGAAATTTCCTTTTCGGGTAAAAACTCTCTTATAAGGCGATAGGTGGAGCGACCCTCTCTGCCGAAGCCGAGAATGAGCACGGACCTTTCTCTTAAATAATCAATTAGAGGCTGAAACATAGTTATACATCTCCGTAATATATTTTTTAAACTTTTCCGGTACTGCGTGTTCGCTGTTCATTTCACTGAGCATTGCTTCTCCTGCGGCGATTTCAGAGGCTCTAAAGTTCTCTGAAAAATACTTTAAGAGAGCGGGAAACTGGAGCTTTTCTTTTTTGTATTTTTCGGCAGTAAGTGAAAGGGCATATACAATTTCCGAAACAGTGCCCACACACTCAAAGGGTTTAACGGGACTTAAACCTACAAGTCCCTTGAAAGTTTCTATCATATCCTCAGCGTCAAGCATATCCCTGCCGAAAATTCCGGCAAGCCTTTTTGGTTCAATAAAGGGAGAAAGAATAGAATAGACAAAAAGACATTTGGGACAGTTGGCGCACCAAACATCGGTTTTGCTTCCTAAATTACAGCTTTGGAACACGTCAAAATATTTTTCGCTCTTTGTAAACATCTTGGCTATCTGAAGCTCGCTGAAAGGTCTCAGAAGGCTGAAATAATATATTTTATCTGTGATGTTCCGCTTTACGTAGTCTCTGAAATCCTGCTCAAACTCATAGGATTTTGAATACTGGTGGTTTATTTCAGTACCTCTTATATTTGCTTCATTTGCACTTGATTCGTTTGAGAGGATAATATATTCTCCGCCGGAAAGATAAGCGCAGTAAAGGGCCGAAAAAGCCACAACCGCCGAAAAGGGAGTGTGTCCGTTTAAAAAGCTCTGACGGTTAAGCTCCAGAAGCTCTTTGTCGATTGTACGCTTTACGAAAAATATTTCGTCCTCACCGTATCCGGCACAATCAGCGGAGCGGGATCTGGCTCCGCCGGGATTAATCATATAGCAGCGGTTCTGCTTCTTTAAATCCGAAAGCAGCTCCAAGGTGACATTTGAATCCTTTCCGCCGCCTACAGGTATAAGATTAAGTCCCGCTGTTTTTATGTCGAAAGGTGTATTTGTCTTTCTTTCTGCGCACTCTATTTCCATAAAGGAATCGAAATCCGTTTCGATGGAGTTTCTGTAGAAAAACTCTCCCAATCCGTTAAAGTAAAGCTTTTTCCACCAAAGCTTATCCTCTTCGCTTAAAGCTCCGCACTCTATCTTGACTTTGGGACAGCATACGCTTTTCCAGTAGCTGACAAGTTCCACAAGTCCCATGGAAAAAATGATTTCGTATCCCGCTCCCTCATTCCACGGATTTATTACATCCATGTTCGCCGTGTTGACTTTAAGGGTGGGGTGAAATTCGCAGAGATTTTCTATTTTAAAATTGTAGGTAATGTTTATGGCGTTATCTTCTTTTTGAGCAGTAAAGCCCTCATAAATGAAAGTTTTGTATTTGCTGCGCAGCTCCTGAAAGGTATGGTTTCCCATAGCTGCACACCGCCTTTCTTCTTTAAAAGTAAAAATGTTTATTCTTTAAAATTTTATCAGAGGATAGCCGCTGAGTCAAGGGAAAGAGGCTTTGCTTATAAAGGCGAAAGGTGCGATTTTAAGGCGATTTAAACAAAATAAGGGCATAGCTTAAATTTACTTGACGTATTTTGTGACGTATTTTATTTATATTCTATTATCTCGTTGCGGAAAAAATAAGATGATGCTATAATAATCAGTTGTGTAATAAAAGAGTATTAAGTGAAGGTGAAAATTTTGGAGAAAGCAAGAGAAAATCTTAGAAACATTGCTATTATCGCCCACGTTGACCACGGTAAGACAACCTTAGTAGATCAGATGCTCAGACAGAGCGGTATTTTCCGTTCAAACGAGCAGGTTGCAGAGCGTGTTATGGACTCTAACGACCTTGAACGTGAAAGAGGAATTACAATTCTTTCCAAGAATACAGCAATTCATTACAAGGATACTAAAATCAATATAGTTGACACTCCCGGCCATGCCGATTTCGGCGGAGAGGTTGAGCGTATACTGATGATGGTTGACGGTGTTCTGCTTCTTGTTGACGCTTTTGAGGGATGTATGCCTCAGACAAGATTCGTTCTTAAAAAGGCGTTGGGACTTCATAAAAAGGCAATTGTAGTTGTAAATAAAATTGACCGTCCCGGTGCAAGACCCGCAGAGGTTATAGACGAAGTTCTGGATCTTTTCATTGAGCTTGGTGCAGATGACGATCAGCTTGAATTCCCCGTTGTATACGCTTCAGGACGTGAGGGATATTCTTCCCTTGACCCGGAAGCCAGAGAAGGCGATATGCGTCCTCTTCTTGACGCTATTCTTGAAAATATCGATCCGCCCGTTGGCGATTCCGATGCTCCTTTGCAGATTCGTTTTTCGAGCCTCGACTACGATGACTATGTAGGCAGAATCGGTGTCGGCAGAGTTGAAAGAGGTAATGTCAAAGAGGGACAGAGCGCAGTGCTCTGCCACAGCGACGGAACAAACGAAAACGTCAGAATTTCAAAGCTCTATCAGTTTGAAGGACTTAAAAGAGTTGAGGTTAAGAGCGCAGATATAGGCGATCTTATCTGTGTTTCCGGTCTTGCTGATATCAATATCGGTGAAACTGTATGTGACCCCGACTGCATCGAGCCCCTTCCTTTTATTAAAATAGACGAGCCCACTCTTTCAATGAACTTTATAGTCAATAACAGCCCCTTTGCGGGACAGGACGGCAAATATGTCACATCCCGTAATCTCAGGGACAGACTTTTCAAAGAGGTTGAGACTAACGTCAGTATGAAGGTTGAGGAAACCGAGTCTACCGATACTTTCAAGGTATCCGGCAGAGGCGAGCTTCATCTTTCAATACTTATTGAAACCATGCGCCGTGAAGGATATGAATTCCAGGTATCAAGACCCAAGGTTATTATGAAGGAAGAAAACGGAGTTCTCCTTGAGCCTATGGAGTTGCTTATAATCGAGGTTCCCGAACAGTATGTGGGTGCCGTTATGGAAAAACTTGGCTCACGTAAGGCTGAAATTGAGAACATGGGCACAAGAGATTCCGGCACATGCCACCTTGAGTTCAAAATCCCCGCAAGAGGACTTATCGGATACCGTTCAGAGTTTATGACCGATACAAACGGAAACGGTATTATAAACCAGCTCTTCAGCGGATATGAGCCCTATAAGGGAGACATCAAGACAAGGGAAAGAGGTTCCATTGTCGTTCACGAAACAGGTGAATCCACAGGATACGGACTTTTCAATACTCAGGACAGAGGCCGTCTGTTTATCGGACCCGGCGTACCTGTATATGAGGGAATGATAGTCGGTGAATGTGCAAAGAACGAGGACGTTGTATGTAACGTCTGCAAGAAAAAGCAGATGACAAATACCCGTGCGGCAGGCTCTGATGAAGCTCTTCGTCTTGTTCCTCCCACTGTTCTCAGCCTTGAGCAGTCCATGGAGTTTATCGGCGACGACGAGCTTCTTGAGATTACTCCCCATAATATTAGACTTCGCAAGAAGATTCTTTCAAAAGAACAGCGCATGAAGCAGCAGTTCAGAAAGAACTGATTATATTAAAGAAAGGCGGCAATTGTTTTGATTATAGATTTTCATACCCATGCATTTCCGGATAAGCTTGCGGTTAAAGCAATGCCGATTTTATCTAAAGCCGCAGGTGGGGTAAAGCCCAATCACGAGGGAACTGTTTCCTCACTCAAAGAAAAAATAAAAGAGCAGGGCTGCGATATGGCGGTAGTGCTCAATATTGCTACAAATCCCCATCAGGAGAAGAGCGTAAACCGATTTGCTGTGGAGATTAATAAGGACAATATAGTTTCTTTCGGTTCCGTTCATCCGGATAGCCCTGAGGCTTTTGAAGAATTAGAGTTCCTTAAAGAAAACGGCATTAAGGGAATAAAGCTGCACCCTGATTATCAGAACTTTTTTGTAGATGAGGAAAGACTTTTTCCTCTCTACGAAAAAATAGCCTCCATGGGATTCATTACAGTATTCCACGCAGGAATTGACATCGGATATCCCGACCCGGTTCACTGCACACCTGAAAGACTTAAAAAAGCTCTTCCGGTTTTCGGCGGTGCTCCCGTAATAGCTGCTCACATGGGCGGATGGCTTATGTGGAAGGATGTTTTAAAATATCTTTGCGGAGAGAATGTGTATTTTGATACTGCTTTTTCTTCTTCGAGAATGCCTCCCGATTACGCTGCGGAAATTATAAAGGCTCACGGCAGTGATAAAGTGATTTTCGGCAGTGATATGCCCTGGGGAAAGACAGAGGACGAAATAAGCTTTGTCCGCTCCCTGAAAATCTCAGATGAGGATAAGGAAAAAATCCTTTCAGAGAATGCAGTAAAGCTTTTAGGTTTATAATTAACTTATGAATAAAACAGACAAAAGTAAAAAGGCTATAAAAACTCCCGTTGTGCCTGATGGTATGACACAAGAGAGCGGGCTTCAGGATGTCATCGAAGAAGTAAACAGACTTGGTGACGATTTGTCACTTCGCCTTTTCAAAAACTGCTGTGTTACAGATATGGAAATAGAGCGTATTTCCTTTGATAAAATTATTTTTGATCACTGTAATTTTGAAAACGTAAGTTTTGAGGGTTGCTCTTTTGGCGATGTGATTTTTAAAAATTGCTCTTTTGTAAAGTGCAGCTTTTCCGGGGGTATCTTCTCACGCTGTGAATTTTCAGGTTCAAGGTCTGTGGGTGGAGATTTTACTTCCGCAAGCTTTATTGATTTGAATTTCCAAAACAGCAGCTTTCGCTACGCTAATTTTACTACTTCAAGGTTTGACAGGGTAAGTATAAAATCCTGTGATATGAGAGGAGCCTTTCTTGCGAGATGTTCTCTCGAAGATACCGTTTTTTTGGATACCGATTTTACGGAAGGTGAATTTTATTACACTTCGCTTACCGGAATGGACCTTACTTCATGTAAGATATTCGGCGTTCGGTTTTCCGACGGTGCTTCTGAGCTTAAAGGGGCAACGGTGGATGTGTATCAGGCTGCGGAGCTTGCAAGGCTTCTGGGAGTTAATATTAAAGAATAAACGAAAATATAATAGGATTACTAAAAGCCTCGCTATAAAGCGGGGCTTTATTGTATTTTAGATTGCCGTATGATTATTATAATGTAATAAAGAGACAATATATTGTCATAAAAATAGACTAAAACATTCCATTAAGCTTTAAAAAGGTGTATAATACTTACAATATCCATGTAAATTTTTATTTATAAGCTGCTGTATTAATAACAGTTAAATTTTAAGGTTTTGAATGAAAATTTCAGAAAAGTCTGCAAAACATATATAAGGGAGTGAACAAATTTGGCAGAAAAAAAACAAAAGAAAAATAAAAAATCACTGTTTCCATATACTGACAGAGAGCTTAGCTGGCTGAGCTTTAATGAAAGAGTTTTAGAGGAAGCATATGAAAAGGAAAATCCTGTTTTGGAAAGGGCAAAATTTCTTGCGATAACTGCCTCAAATCTGGATGAATTTTTCATGGTTCGTGTGGCTGGTCTTAAGGAGCAGGTGCGCTCAGGATATAAAAAGCTGTCTTTGGCCGATCAAACCCCGGCTCAGCAGCTGAAAGCCATTGAAATAAGAGCCCATGAATTCTGTACTAAGCAGTATAACTGTCTTACCCATTCCATTATTCCCATGCTCAGACGAAATGGAATTTTGATTCTGAAATATGACGACCTCAACGAGGAACAGCGTGATTATTTGGATAAATATTATGAGAGTACCCTTTTCCCTGTTCTTACGCCTCTTGCAATCGACCAGAGCAGGCCTTTCCCTCTTCTTTCGAATAAATCCCTTAACCTTTGTGTAAGGCTTAAAAAGGACGGAGAGAGCCACTTTGCGGTGGTGCAGGTTCCTTCCATTTTACCGAGATTTTTAAAGCTGCCCGATTCGGAAAACGACAGCTTCATAATGCTCGAGGATGTTATAACCGCAAAACTGCAAACTCTGTTTGAGATGCATCAGGTAAAGAGCGTTGCACAGTTCAGAATAACGAGAAACTCCGACCTTACAATTGATGAAGAGGCGGATGATCTTCTTATTGAAATACAGAAATCTATTAAAAAGAGAAAAAGAGGCAGACCTGTACGTCTTGAGATAAATTCCGGATGTGATGAGGCGGTCAAGGAATTCTTAACGGATATGCTGGATGTAAAAGACGGGGAAGTCTATCGCTGCCACGGTCCGCTTGATTTAACTGCGTGGATGAAGTTAAGCGGGATTTCAGGATACGACCACCTGCGTGTGCAGCCCTTCACTCCGGCAGTTCCGGCGGATTTCCTCGGATGTGATGATATTTTTGAAGCCATACGTGAGCGTGACAGATTTGTACACCACCCATACGAAAGCTTTAACTGTGTCATAGATTTTATAAGACGTGCCGCAGATGATCCCAATGTTCTTGCTATAAAACAGACCCTTTACCGAGTCAGCGGAGATTCTCCTGTCATCAAAGCTTTGATGAGAGCCGCTGAAAACGGTAAACAGGTTACAGTTCTTGTGGAGCTGAAAGCGAGATTCGACGAAGAAAATAACATTAACTGGGCTAAAAAGCTTGAGCATGCCGGATGTCATGTTATTTACGGTTTGTCAGGACTTAAAACCCACTGTAAGATATTGCTCATAGTCCGTAAAGACCCGGACGGAATAAGACGTTATCTGCATATGGGAACAGGCAACTATAACGATAACACTGCAAAGCTCTATACTGATATGGGACTTTTCACCTGCCGTGAGGAGTTCGGCGCAGATGCATCGCTGCTGTTTAATCTCCTTACGGGATATTCACGTCCGCCTCAGTATTCGGCTTTTGTGACGGCTCCCGATAATATGCGTGATTTCTTCTATCGCTGTATTGACCGTGAAATAGAAAACGCCGAAAACGGCAAACCCTCCGGAATTACTATAAAGATCAATTCTCTTCTTGACGGGGAGATAATAAAGAAGCTTTATGAGGCTTCCTGTGCGGGAGTAAAGATAAATCTGCTTGTGAGGGGCATATGCTCTCTCATTCCCGGTGTAAAGGACGTAAGTGAAAATATCACCGTTCATTCAATTGTGGGCAGATTCCTCGAACACAGCCGAATTTTCAGGTTTGAAAACGGCGGGGACAGGGAAATATATTTAGGCTCTGCCGATCTTATGCCCCGAAATCTTGACAGACGTGTTGAGCTTGTGTTCCCGGTATATGATGAGGGAATCCAGGCAAGACTTAATAAGATACTTGAAGTTATGTTTGCCGATACGGTAAATACCAGAATCCAAAAGAGCGACGCCTCCTATGAGCTTATGGACAGAAGAGGCAGAGGCTCAATAAACAGTCAGAATTTGTTCCTTGAATATGCGAAAAAGCGTGAGCTTGATTACGAAGAGGAATAATAAAATAAAAAGGAGCGGATGTTGAAATGAAAAAGATTGGCGTGCTTACAAGCGGCGGAGACTGCCAGGGACTTAACCCTGCACTGAGAGGTCTTGCCAAAGCTCTTTACACTGCATTCGATGATGATGTTGAAATCTATGGTTTCGCAGACGGTTACAGAGGTCTTATTGAAAACGACTGGAAGCTTATGGAAAAAGATGATTTTTCGGGAATACTTACAAGAGGCGGTACAATTCTCGGAACCTCACGCCGTCCCTTTAAGCTTATGCGTGTTATAGATGAAAGCGGCGTAGATAAGGTTGCCGAAATGAAGAAAAACTATAAGAAGCTGGGGCTTGATGCAATAGTTATTCTCGGCGGAAACGGAACCCATAAAACAGCAAACCTTCTTTCTGAAGAGGGACTTAATGTTGTAACAATGCCAAAGACCATTGATAACGACATCTGGGGCACAGATGAGACCTTTGGTTTCCAGAGTGCCGTTGCCGTTGCAACAAACGTAATCGACTGTATCCATACAACCGCTACTTCTCATGGAAGAGTGTTTATTGTTGAGATTATGGGTCATAAGGTCGGCTGGCTCACTCTTTATGCAGGTATCGCCGGCGGAGCTGATATAATACTTCTTCCGGAAATTCCCTATAATATAAAATCCGTTGTAAAGGCTCTCAAGGCGAGAGAAAAGGCAGGCAAGAACTTCTCAATCATAGCCGTTGCCGAAGGCGCTATTTCCAAAGAGGATGCAGCCCTTTCAAAGAAGGAACGCAAGGCAAAGCAGGCAGCAAGTCCATTCTCTTCAAAGGGATATGAGCTTGCCGCCGAAATAGAGAAGGAAATGGGCAGAGAGATAAGAGTCTGTGTTCCCGGACACATTCAGCGTGGCGGAGATCCCAATGCCTATGACAGAGTGCTTTCCACAAGACTCGGTACAGCTGCTGCAGAGCTTATAAAGAAAAAGCAGTTTGGATATATGGTAGCCGTCAAGGGTGAGAGTATTGTGCCCGTTCCTCTTTCAGAGGTTGCAGGTAAGCTTAAATATGTTCCCGTTGACAGTGAGGTTGTAAAGTCAGCCCGTGATTTGGGTATAAGCTTCGGCGATTGATTTAAAAGAATATACTTGTAGTAACAAAAGCGGACAGCGTATGCTGTCCGCTCAGTTTTTCGATAACGTTGTTTTGGGTCAAACCAAAGTGCTTATATTTTTAATTTCTGTATCTCAGCCCGTACTCCTTAACCGAACTTTGATATAGGAGTAGATTTTGCCGCTCATGCTGCGGCGGTGCACCTACTTTTGTCCATAGCGAGCAAAGTCGAGCAAAAACGCATTTAATACGCCTTGACGGTTTTCGCTATTAGTTTAGTTACCTTTAGAAAGTATCTCGGTAAATCGCCGCCAAGGGTTAGTGTCGGCGATTTACGGAAAAGCTTTGCTTTTCCGTTCCCTCGCTCTCCGACCTTCTTACAGCAATGCGAAAAACCGCAAGGCTATCGCACTACCTGCTTTCATTTGAGCCGGGTGAGCATGGAATCAGTCAGACGTTTTTCGATCAAACTTTTTGTGGTATGAAAAAACTAAATTTAGCACAAACCAATGTTTACATAGAGTAAGTTCGTTAGTATAAACCTTGACATAGGAAACTATGCCGAATTTCAGTTTTTTCTACAAACAAAGCGGACAGCCTACGCTGTCCGCTTTGTGCTTAATCGTTTAATTGTTTGAGTTTTTTATTTATCCTTGTGTGACGAGAATATTGCTATCACTGCCGGATATAATACCGCCGCTACGGGCCAGATAATCCAGCTGAAATGCCACTGGGAGCTTATGAAGCTGTATGCCAGATATCCGGCTGTTACAACTGACCAGTATATTGTATTGACTTTTGAAGAGGCGATTTTCTCCTTTTTCTTCTTCTTCGAATATTCGCCCTCCTGTAAGAGCTTGTCAAAGCTTTCCCAGATAATTGAGGCCTTAACGATAAAGTTTACCCCTATACCAATAAGTGCCAGCATTACTGCAACCATCGAAACTATAAATAGGTCGTTTTCGCTGATAATGATTGCCGCAAAAAGCGGAACCAATGATAGTACGCAGAAGCATACGCCTATGGCTATGTTTTTTGTGTAGGTTTCCCGGTAATCTTCTTTGCGCTCTTTTACCATACCTGTTACGCCGTATGAGGTTTCAAAAATTTCGTTTTCGAGGAACTCAAAAGCGGAGGTTTTGCTTGAGCTGAGTATAAATAAGGTAACGGCATTGGCGATAAGTATAAGCAAAGTGATCATTCCGATGCCGGCGGCTGCATTTTCAGTTACGCCGTAAGACGGGTTTTCACTCATAACCCCTAAAATCATCATACATATGGGGGAGATGATACATAAAAATACTCCTGCCGCTATTGTTTTAGCGGTTTGGGCTTTGGCGGAGAGAAATTTGTTTGCCTCTTCCATTGATACACGGCGGACGTTAAGCTTTTCCTCTGTCTTTAAAGACGCAGATTCATTTTCATTTATCTCTATTTCATCTTTAAGTAAATAGTCGGTGCTTACTCCGAAGAGTTTTGAAAGCTGTATGATCTTTTCAAGATCGGGTACGGACTGCGCTCCCTCCCACTTTGATACCGACTGTCTTGTAACGTTCATCTGTTCTGCAAGCTCTTCCTGTGACCAGCCGCTTTTCTTGCGAAGCTCAATTAACTTATCTGCAAATATCATAAACACAGCTCCTTTAATTGGATTTTGTTCTGTCTGTGATGCAAGTATACACAAATTAGGGGTTACATTCTACCAATCGGCAATATGCAATCTGTCAACCGGTGGTTGCAACCGGCAGTTTACATGAATTATAACCTATAAATTGACCGATCACAATGTGATTTATAAATAAAAACAGAGGGACAGGCTTTTTATGAGCGGTCCCTCTGACTGATTTTCATAAATTATATTATGCAGGTATAAATTCAACTGAGAAGCAGTGGGAACGGATATCGTAGTCCATTACATAAGTACGGAACTGGTTTCCGCTCAACACCTTACCTCCCATGGAGATTTTAGAAACATATCCTACTCCGGTTCCTGTTGAATTGTCATGGCTTTGTATTTTAAGCCATGTGGACGGGTCTCCCGTAAGTACAACGCCGTAGGAGTCGTAGGCTCTTTTTTTCATTTCTGCGGCGGAAACACGTACCTGAGTTTTGCAGTTACTCAGTTGAAGGTCGGAGGAACTGTCAACGGACACAAGATAAGGATAATTTACCGTTGAACCCCAAACGGAAGAGGAGGAGACAGTGTTTCCTCCTGAATAGGCAAAGAAAACTGCGTTTATGTAGGTGCCGTTATATGAAACGTATTTTCCCTTAACGGCGTTAACAGCGTTTATCACTGTCTGGGAGGGGTTGGCAACCGTATAAAGTCCGCTGCATGAGCCGCCGTTTCTCATAGCGTATGTATATACTGCAACTGCCTGAGCTTTCAAAGCCTCAGTATGAAAGCTCGGCCCCATTTCACCCTGAACCGCCATTGCAACGGCAAGACTTGTCTCAACATCTTTGCCGTTTACTTTTAAAGTTTTCGGCATGTTAGGGTCATCTACAACCGATGTACCCGTATAATAGTAGGTAAGTATTTTGTCATAGCTCCATCCCTGTTTTGCAAAAGAGTTGGCGCCGTATTGACTCATGCCCACTCCGTGACCGTAGCCGTATACGGTGAATACAAAAGTTCCGTCGGAAACTGGTTTAGAAGTAGTGGGTTCTTTTGTTGTGGGAACCGTTGTCTTTTCTGTGGTAGTTTCCTTTATTGTAGTTTCTTCACGGGTTTCGCTTTCCGTTTCGGGTTCAGATTCTGTATCAGATATATTCTCTTCGCTTTCGCCGGGCTGAGTATCGGTTGTGTCTTCGTATGCGGTTTCAGGAATAAGTCCCACTTCGCCGTGGCGGTCGTCTGAGGAGTCCTCATAGTCCTTTGTGATTCCTGAATTTGAGGCGACTGATTCTTCATTAGCCCCTGCCATTATGTATCCTACGCCTAAGGCGAGACAAATAATAGCAATTGCAACAGCGGCACAAATACCGGCAATCCATAATTTTTTGTTTTTGGAGGATGAAGTTTTTTCTGCCGGAGCCATTAAAGGTGTGTTTGAAACGGATTTTTTTGAAGAAACGTATTCCTCCATCATATTAAAAGCGGCTTCAACAGCACGTTCCGTCAGTGACGATGCCGATTCATTTTTCTCGGCATATATCTTTTTTATTTTTGCGTATTCGCTGTCGGCAACGGCAACAATTATGAAAAATTCATTTTCGCCGTTGCCCGCTACTTTAAAAGCTCGTGTAATGCTTGCGCCTATATTTGACGGCGAACGCTCTGCTGCTTCTTTAGCCAAAAGGGCTCCGTAGGTTTTAGGAGAATTGTCGCCTCGTTTAAGATCTGATGAAAAATAGTTTATTTCTTCATTCTCAGGTAAGCGGCTGCAAATTTTTGCCCCTGCTGATGGAACACAGACGGAAACTTTAAGATTTTCTCTGTTTAGAAGTGATTTAAGTTTAAAGAAAGCCGACTCAAGGGGATTATCGGAAGCTTTAGGAACTTTTAATTGGTCGGCGACTTCGTCTGAATTTTCATCTGCCTGCAAAATGCCTTTAAGAAAGCCTTTAAAGGCTTCTATGCACTGAGAAGTCCGTTCATTATCAAGAGGCAGAAAAACTAAATGGAGATTGTTAGCTTTGACAGCAAAGCCGGAAAACAGTCCGTCAGAGGTAGGGAAAACTGTGCCTTCAACAGGCATTGAGGAATGAACGTCATAATTTTCCGTATCTGAATTGCATAAGTTTGCAATCTCTTCACTTTCAGTACATTTAATGGAAAGCACGGAGCATAACATTCGCTTTGCATTTATGAAAAATTCATTGTCTGCCGCTAAAATGACAAGAGCTTCTTCTTCCGGAAGATTGGCAAGTCTGAAGAAAAATTCCCGTGCGTTGCTGTAAGTTAGACAGTCTTCCTCTTTAAGCCCAAACGGTGCAGCTGCACTGAAAATTATATTTTCTGCCTGTAGAGTGTCAGAATCTTTTTTTCTCAAACAGAGAAAGTAAGATTTCATAAATTTTCCTTCTCTCCAAATGCTTTATCCAAAATAATGTTTTTATTTAAACGACTTTAGCTCTCGTCCATTAAACGGGTTATGTTATATAGAATGAAAACTGATTATTCTGCTGCAGCCTCTGATATAATTTCCGCAGTTGGCGCTGTATCCTCTTCAGTGCTCGGCTCTGTAGGAGGCGTTACAGGATCTGTGGGAGGAGCAGTGGGTTCAGTAGGTTCTGTTTCGGAAGGCTGTTCCTCGGTAGGCTTTTCAGTTGGTTCCGTTCCGCCTTCCGTTGTGGGTTCGGTAGGCTGAGGTTCGGTGGGATTTTCTCCTGAAGGCTGTTCAGTAGGAGTTTCTCCGCTCTCTGAGCCGGGTTCGCTCGGATTTGTTCCCTGTTCAGTGCCCGGGTTTGCCGAAGTTTCTCCGCTGGATGAAGTGCTTCCGGAGGAATGAGTTCCGTCTGATTGATCGCTGTTATCAGGATTATTTGAACCAGTATCATTATCTTCGGTATCTTCATCATCGTTAGAAGAAGAGAAAAGAAAATCCCAAAAGTTTTTACTGCTGTTTGATGAAGAATTACTGTTTTTATCGGATTCTTCCGTTGAATTTCCTGAATTTGTGGAAACAGGAATTTCGCTGGGGTTAATAAAAATACCACCTACTGCAACGCCGAGACATAACGCAAGTGCGGCAGCGCCGGCGCAAGCTGTACCGATAAGAAGCTTTTTGCGTGTGCCTTTTGCAACGGAAGGGGAAGGATTGCTTATTTCTTTCCTGTTTTCTTCCGTAAGTATAGTTTTTCCTCTTACCGCTTGTCCTTTTATCATATCCAAAACTGCATCCAGTGCGCAGGCGGTAAGCGATAATGCAGATTCGCCGGGTTGTGCATATATTTTCTTAACTTTAGCGGCTTCACTGTCGGCGACGGCTACGCAGACGAAAATTTTTGTTTCTCCGTTGCTTTGAACTTTGAAAGCGTTAGTAATACTTGCTCCTATTTTTGTGCCTGAACGCTGCAAAGCATCTTTAGCTAAGTTTGCCGCATAGTTTTTAGGTGTAGAATTTTTCCTTTCAAGAGCAGATGAAAGAAATTTTATTTCTTCCATTGAAGGCAGTAATTTACAGAGCTTTTCAGCGGCCGGTGAAACCGATAAAGTAGCCGTTAATCCCATATCTTTGAGAATGCGGCAAGCGTCAACTGCGCTTTCCGAAATAGAATTCATAGCGGCGGGTAAGTCGTTGTCGGCGGTTTCTTTAACCGGTTCGGCTTCGGTTGTGCCGTTTAAAAAATCATTGAATGAATCTATACATTGAGAAGTTCTTATATTATCAAGGGGAAGCATAATAATGCTGCAGTTTCCTTTTTTGACCGCAAAGCCTGAAAACAGACCATCTTCTGTAGGGAAAATTGCAGCATCTGCAGGTACGGAACATTGCAATTCACGGTCAGGAGCATCAGAACTCACAAGTTCAGAAATGATGCTGCTGGAGATACAGTTTAAATCGAGCGCTGAACAAAGCAGTTTTTTAGTATTTAAAAAAACGTCTGTATCTACTGCGAGAATTACCTGGGATGGATTTTCAATAATTTCGGATAAACAACGGAAAAAGCTTTCTGCGTCATTGAAGTTTTTGCAGTTTTCCCCATCGAGTCCTAAAGGGGTTACTACGTCGGAAATAGTGATTTCTGCCTGTAAACCTTTGAATTCGTTTTTTCTCAGACAGAGAAGATAAGTTTTCATAAAAATCTCTTTCCCTCCAAAAGCGGATTAATACTTAATTAAGGTACCAGTTTTCATAATCTGCATATGGGTTTGCAATGCCCTTTTTATCGTAATAAGCCTGAGGCCAAAGGGGATTGGGATTTACCTGAACCTTTGATGTATCAACAGTAGTATCCTCGCCCTCACGTACCATTCTTCCTATTACTACCAGTCGTGCTTCGGTGAAGTTGAAGAAACAGGTGTTAAGAGTGATTATTTTGTCATCAGGCTGAATATCAACACCGGTTGTGTAAAGTTTACGCATATCTACCTGCTCAATATATTCCATGAAGTTTTCATCAGAGCCGAAGGAGGTATACATAAAGTTAAATACATATCCGTTGTTCTGTTCGGGGAAAGCGTTAGTAACGAAAACGCCGTAAATTTTAAAAGTATAGTCATCGTAAAGAGTGCTGAACTCAATTATAGGTGACTGTTTAAAAGCTTCAGGGTCAGTATATTCTTTAAGGGGAGCAAAAATCATATTATCACGCATATGGTGACCGTAGATAATTGTGTTCTTGTCAAGGTCTTTAATATTGTTGCGGTAGTCCATAAAGGGGTTTCCGTAATTTGTGTTGGTACGGTTAAAGTCTAAGTACAAATACTCGCTGTTATCTTCACCCTGAACGATGGGATAAGAGATATTTGTTCCCGGAATATTTAACCAACCTACAAAATCCTGGTTTGCAGCGTAAGCTTTTGCCCATTTGATGTTCATTCCTTCGGGGAAATCTACATCAGGATAAAGAGCTTTTATTTCGTCCCAGTTTTCTTCAGTGTCCTCAACGTTTTCCATTTCTGTTTTCCAATTGTTGAGTTCATTGAAAGTTTTATCGCTCTTCTGACGTTCTATAAATCTTTGTCCAAGTATTACGGCGCATACAATAAGTACAATAAGCGCTACCAAGAATACAATTTTTCTTATAATTTCCTTTACGCTGTCGCCTTTCCATGGGAAGAGGTATTTAAGGAATCTAATAAAAGCGGATTCTTTTTTCTTTTCTGTAATTACAGTATCGGAGACTGCCTGAATTTGATCTGCTGAATCGGAAATATTTTCGGTGTACTTTTCTGAAAGCTCCTCAAAACTTTCTCTGTTTTCGGGAGTGTTGTTTTTGTTTTCAAAATCGTTGTTCATGTAAGTTTACCTCCTTAATCAAAATCGTGCTCTGCCTCTTCTGCTGTAAGCTTACCTGTAAGATACAGTCTCGTAAGGTTAAGTGCGTTGGAAGCGGTAACATATCGGTTGTATTCACGGTTATCGCCTGAACGTCCTGTTTCAAACCTTATGCACCAAACGTGCTGTTTGTCCGCAAGTGCAATATAGCTGAGTCCTGCCGGCTTTCCGCCTTCGCTGGGGTCTGGGCCAGCAATGCCGGTTACGGAAACCGCAATATCTGCGCCGCTTACCCTTAAAGCTCCTTTTGCCATATGGCAGGCGACCTCACGGCTGACAACGCCGTTTTTTTCTATTGCGTCGTGAGGGACGCCGAGTATCTGTTCTTTAATTCGGTTAGCGTAGGATACTATGCCGCAGTCGAAAACCTCCGATGAACCGGGGACTTCAGTTATCCTTTTTGCAATGTAGCCTGCAGTGCAGGATTCTGCGAGACCTATTTTCATTTTCTTTTCTTTAAGAAGCTCAACAACTTTCTCCTGTATGCTGGAAACGTCAATGCCGTATATAAATTTGCCGAGTCTTTTTTCGATTTCGGCTATAACGGGCTTTATAAGTTCTTCGGCTTTTTCTTTGTTTTCAGCTCTGGCGGTGACTCTAAGAAGTGCCTCACCGTCTTTGGCGTAGGGAGCTACTGTGGGGTTCTCCATATCGAGAAGCTCGCCCGCAGTTTCCGCCATTAAGGATTCACCTATTCCGAAAGTGCGGACATTGTGTGAGATTATGACCATGCCGGATTTTTCGGAAAGATATGGCTTTACGAAATTATTGAACATGGGATAGAGCTCACGGGGAGGGCCTGGGAGACAGATTATGCATTTGCCGTCCTTCTCCATAGCGCATCCCGGAGCGGTGCCATGGTCGTTTCTGAAAACCACTCCGCCTTCCGGCAAATATGCCTGCTTGCGGTTGGTTTCAGGCATTCCGCCCTTTCTGTGACTGAAAAAGTCAAGCATACGCTGAAGGCTTTCCTCATGTAGTACAAGAGGGATTCCCATAACCTCGGCGCAGATTTCTTTTGTTATGTCATCTGCTGTGGGGCCGAGGCCGCCGGAGGTTATTATGATATCGCTTCTTGAAAGAGCGTGCTCCACGGCTTCACGCAGACGTTCGGGATTATCTCCGACAGTTCCCTGATGCTGCATTGTAAAGCCCATTGCCGCAAGCTCTCTTGCGAGAAACTGTGCGTCAGTGTTAAGAATATCTCCTAAAAGAAGCTCAGTTCCAACGGACAATATTTCGCATTTCATTTTATCGCTCTCCTTGCAAAATAAAGGAATAAATCAGGCAGTTACGGTTCTTATCTGAGCGCCGTTTACAGCTTTTTCCACAAGTTCATCAAGTGGTATAAGCTGTTCCGCCTTTTCAATATCCTCTAAGTTGGGACGTGTTTTCGGATGCTTGGGTGTAAACACTGTGCAGCAGTCCTCATAGGGGAGAATTGAAGTTTCAAAAGTGTCTATTTTACGTGAGATTTCGATTATCTCATCTTTATCCATTCCTATAAGGGGACGGAATACAGGCATATTTGCCGCAGCATCGGTACATGCAAGAGCGTATATAGTTTGGCTTGCAACCTGTCCTACGCTTTCGCCGGTAATGAGAGCCTGACAGTTTTCTTTTCTTGCAATTTTTTCCGCCGCTTTCATCATTGCACGACGCATGATAAGAGTAAAGAGCTCTTCGGGGCAGTTATCTTTTATCTGCTCCTGAATTTCCGTAAAGGGTACAGTGAACATTGTCATTCTGCCGCTGTACTTTGCAACCTTCTCGAGAAGTGTCACTACCTTCATCTCAGCTCTTTTGCTTGTGTATGGGGGAGAGGCAAAATGAATGGCAGTAAGCTCTATGCCTCTCTTTGCCATCATCCATGCAGCAACGGGACTGTCGATTCCGCCTGAAATAAGAATACCTGCTTTTCCTCCGGTTCCAACTGGCATACCGCCGGCGCCTTTAATCTGAGTGCCATGAAGGAAAATATATTTATCTCTTACCTCTACCATTACCGTGACTTCGGGGTTATGTACATCCACTTTAAGATGGGGATATATTGAGAGGAGATGTCCTCCCATTTCCCTGCTTATTTCGGGAGAAGTAAGGGGGAATTTTTTATCGGATCTTTTAGCTTCAACTTTAAAGGTTTTGGCGTTTTTAAGTGCTCCTTCAAGATAAGCTCCGCTTATTTCGATTACCTTGTCGAAATCCTTTTCCACCGCTGCGGCACGTGAAAATCCGGCAATACCGAAAATTCTGCTTACCGCTTCAAGAGCGGCTTCAAAGTCGCAGCTTTCGTCCTTAGGTTCAATTATAATAGTAGACTGGGATTTTATGTAGTCGAAATCTCCCGCTGATTTAAGTCTTCTGCGTATGTTTTTAACAAGGATATCCTCAAATGTGGAACGATTGAGCCCTTTTAAAGCAAGCTCTCCGTTTTTTATAAGTATTACTTCTTTCATCTTTTGCTCCTGCGTAAAAATTTTCTGCATTTGTCTATGCCATCAACAAGCATATCAATGTGTTCTTCTGTAGTGAATCTTGAAAGGCTTACTCTCAGTGCACTGTCTATTCTTTCGGGGCTTATTCCGAGAGCCGTAAGGGCTTCGCTGCGGTGACCCTTTGAACAGGCAGAGCCTGCGGAAACATAGATTTCCATATCTGAGAGGAAGTTTATCATAGGTTCTGAGCGTATGCCGAGAACTGAAAGGTTGATTACATAGGGGAGTGCATTATCCGGGGAATTGATAACCACATCGTCAAACTGTGAAAGCTTTGAAACAAGTCTTTCTTTAAGCTGCGATACTTTTTCGAGAGTCTTTTCGGGATTCGGCAGAGCTGCAGCCGCTGCTCCGAATCCTGCTATGGCAGGCATAGGCTCTGTTCCCGGACGTATATCGTGTTCCTGTCCTCCGCCGAAAATGAGAGGAGTAAGACGTACACCTTTTTTAATATAGAGAGCTCCGACACCCTTGGGACCGTGAATTTTATGGGAACTTATGCTCATGGTATCAACAAAGGGTGTGATGGTTCTCATATTAACCTTGCCGAAGGCCTGAACACAGTCACAGTGGAAAAGAGCGGGAGAATGTTTTTCTTCAATAATATCGCGTATTTCCTTAATGGGCTGTATGCTTCCCGTTTCGTTATTCACCGCCATAACTGCCACAAGTACAGTATTTTCATCGATAGCTTTTCTGAAAGCTTCTTCTGGAATATTGCCTGAGGAGTCCGGTGAAATGCGGGTGACGCTGAATCCCTCATTTTCCAGAGCATCAATGCACTTTGCGACGCTGGAATGCTCAAAAGCGGTAGTTACTATTTTATTGCCGTTTCTCTTCATTGAATGGGCAATTCCGAAAAGTGCAAGATTATTGGCTTCGGTTCCTCCGGCTGTAAAAAAGAGCCTGTCCTTATCGCAGCAGAGAACTTTTGCTACGTTGTTTCTTGAATCTTTCAATAGCTTTTCAGCTTCAAAGCCTTTTTCGTGAAGAGAAGAGGGATTGCCGTAAAGTGTTGTTACGGCTTCTGATATTTTATCGGCTGCCTCACGGCAAACCGGTGTTGTTGCGCTGTTATCAAGATAAGCTTCCAAAAAACTTCCTCCGTTATATGTAGATATACATATTAAGTATACAACAAACTGAGTCTTCTTTCAATGAATAAACCTTTAAAATTGTACAATACCTTATACAATTATATTTTTAATACAAGTAAGAAAAGTAAAATGAGAAAAAATCACTTCGCAAAATTTACATAAAAGGTATATTTTTATAATTTTTGGCAGATTATAAGAAAGAAGCTTTTGTTAAATAATAATTACTTAGTTTTCGGGAGTGATTTTATGGTAATAAAATCTAAGAGAAATCTTATCAGGATTATAAGTTTTATATGCGCCGCTATTGTTGCGCTGAGTGCGGCGGCTGTTTCAAATTATGTAAGAGCGGAAAAGCTTGACAGAATAAATACAAATTCTCAGCAGAGAGCACTTACGGAACTTACAACCTGTATGTCAAACATTCAGCAGGGACTCAGTAAGGAGCTTTATACCGCTACTGCCCCAATGGCAGAAAAGCTTTCTTCTGAAATATGGCGTGAAGCATCACAGGCTAAAAGCTGTTTAAGTGTGCTTCCAGTTTCTGATATACTTCTTGAAAACACCTTTAAATTTTTATCTCAGGTAGGAGCCTTTTGCAGCAGTCTAAGCGAAAAAGCTGCGAAAGGTGAAAAAATCAGCGAGGAAGAGTATGCAAGCCTTGAAGAGCTTATAAAATATTCAAAAGAACTTACGTCAAGGCTTGAAAATATGTGTGCATATCTTGAAAACGGAGCTCTTACCTTTGAGAGCACCGATGACGCAGTGGCGGCAATGAGCGAGGAACTTGACAGTATGGATTTTGAAACTGCCATAAGCGATGCGGAGCAGGCTCTGGTAGATTATCCTACGCTGATATATGACGGACCTTTCTCTGACCATATACTTCAGAAAGAGCCGGAAATGACAAAAGGAAAAGAAGAAATATCCGAAGCAGCCGCAACGGAAGCAGCCGCCAATTTTTCAGGTATCGCCATTGAAAAGCTTAAAAGAGAAGAGGACGAAAACGGCACCTTGGCATCCTACACTTTCAGCAGCGAGGAAGACGGAGTAGTCATAAGTATAACCAAAAGAGGCGGTTATCTCTCCTATATGCTGGGAAGCAGTTATGCCGGAGTTTCAAAGCTTTCCGCTGAAGAGGCAATTGAACGAGGACTCGAATATCTCAAAAGCCACGGAATCAATAATATGAAAGAAAGCTACTATTCCATAAACGACGGAATTTGTACTGTAAACTACGCCTATGTCCAAAACGGGGTTATATGTTATCCTGACCTTATAAAGATAAGTGTTGCTATGGATACCGGCAAAGTGATCTCCGTTGACGCAAGGGGATATCTTGTAAATCACTTTGCGAGAACAGATGTAAATCCTATTTTAACGTCCGAAAATGCAGCAAAGTCCCTAAGCCCGTATTTAACTGTTAAAGATGTAAAAACAGCTGTTATTCCCACCGATTCAGGAAACGAAATTCTCTGTTATGAGTTTTGGTGCGAGGGTACAGGCAACGAAGAGCTTCTCGTATATATAAACGCCGCTACCGGAGAAGAGGAAAATATTTTCTTCCTTCTTTACAGCGATAACGGTATACTTGTAAGATAATTAAGAATAAGGCCAATATAAAAACAAAACCTGCGCACACAGATTCCCGCCTAAAAGCCGGAAACCTGTGTGCGCAGGCACTTTTCGGATTTCAGCAAAACCAATCCTCGGCAACTTCGCCGAAATTGCTTGGGAGAACATTGTTTCGTGCCGCAGCTTTCAGAAAATCCAAAGCTGCCTCTTCGCTGTTCGTTAGGCCGAAACAAAAAGCCTTATTCTCTCCAATTGTACTTTGACTGATAACTCCGACGCCAAAACGCTGCTGTGAAACACCGGAAATTATAAGATAGTATGATAAATTCCAGTTTTGGTAAGAAGCTGTATGATGTCGTTCGAGCTTCAATCAAATTTTCCTCCTCGTCCTGACAGACGGTATCCCTACGCCTGGGAACGAAAACAACATTACGCAGTTAATTATACCATTTTGGTAATTTTTGTCAAGAAAAACATTCAAAAAAATTTACTTTACTCTAAACTGCGTATTGACAAAAATGTACTGTAAACATTAAAATAACTTTGGATAGGGCAAAACTTTTTCATCCGAATGAGGTTTTTGCTCTTTTTTCGTTAAGTTGCTGTAATTGTTTAAAACTTTTCAGCAACAATATGAATGATATTAGGGGGATCTGAATTGGGAAGATATACTAAAGAGGATATACTGAGATTGGCTAAAGAAAATGACGTTGCTTTTGTCCGGCTTCAGTTTACCGATATTCTTGGTACGCTTAAAAACGTTGCAATTACTGTAAGTCAGCTTGAAAGAGCCCTTGACAATAAATGTATGGTTGACGGTTCTTCAATTGAAGGCTTTGTTCGCATAGAAGAGTCGGATATGTATCTTTATCCTGACTACGATTCCTTTGAGATTTTCCCGTGGGAATCAAAGCATGGTAAGATTGCAAGGCTTATCTGTGATGTTCACCTTTCTGATGGAACACCTTTCAGCGGAGATCCGAGAAACGTTCTTAAAAGAGCTATTGAAAAAGCTGAAAAAATGGGATACACCTTTAAGGTTGGTCCCGAGTGTGAATTTTTCCTTTTCCAGACTGATGAAGAAGGCAATCCCACAACAATAGCAAACGATAAGGGCGGTTACTTTGATTTAGGACCTATCGACCTTGGTGAAAGCTGCCGCAGAGATATCTGTCTTGCCCTTGAGGATATGGGCTTTGAAATTGAAGCTTCCCACCATGAGGTTGCTGAGGGACAGCATGAAATCGATTTTAAATATGACGATGCTCTTAAAACAGCCGATAACGTTATGACATTTAAGTATGTTGTAAAAATTATGGCTCAGCAGCATAAACTTCATGCTACATTTATGCCCAAACCCATTTATGGTATTGCCGGTTCAGGTATGCACACCAATATGTCTCTTTTCAAGGACGGAAAAAATGTATTCTGCGATGAAAACGGCCCTTACGGTTTAAGTGAAACAGCCCTTCACTTTATTGCCGGAATAATGGAGCATATTAAGAGTATTACCGCTATTGCAAACCCCATTGTCAACTCTTATAAAAGACTTGTTCCCGGCTATGAAGCACCGGTTTATATAGCCTGGTCTGCTTCAAACAGAAGCTCCCTGATCCGTGTTCCCACAGCAAGAGGCGCCGGTACAAGAGTTGAGCTCAGAAGTGCGGACCCTGCCTGCAACCCCTACCTTGAAATGGCAATCTGTCTTTTTGCCGGTCTTGACGGTATTGAAAGAGGTCTTGTACCTCCTGAGTCAACAAGCCGCAATATTTACGATATGACTCCCGAAGAGAGAGCGGCAGACGGCATCGAAACTCTTCCTGCATCTCTTGAAGAAGCACTTCGTCACTTTAAGAAGAGCAAGTTCTCAAGAAACGCTCTTGGCGACCATGTTTATGAAAAATATGCAGAAGCAAAAAGCGCCGAATGGGAGCAGTACAGAACAAAGATTTCCCAGTGGGAGCTTGACAATTACCTCGTAAAATATTAATAGAAATATTTAAAATCCCTGTGCATTTTAATCGCTGCACAGGGATTTTGTTGTTTGTTAAATTTAAATTTTTCTATGTTAAAATGCACAAAACCAGCATATATAAAAATGTTATATTTTAACATAAACGGTGTTGACTAATGCAGTATTGAGGTGTAAACTATGATAGTTAATTGGTTAATAGTTAATCAGTTAACTATCATAGAGTAAGGGGATGAAAAATTGAGTAATAATAAGATGGAAGTGATTGGAAGATTAAATCAGCTTACTTTGCTTCACAGGATGAAAATCTATCAAGTGGCTAAAGAAAGTGGAATTTATGCCGGTCAAAAATTCATTCTCGACTATATTATTAAGCATGACCGATGCACACAGAAAGAAATTGCCGAAAGAATGTATGTTTCCCAGCCGTCGATTGCCATGTCTGTAAAACGCATGGAAAAGGCTGAGCTTATTACGAGAGAGGCAGATGAAAAAGATTCAAGGACAAATCGTCTTTCCGCAACGGAAAAAGGAAAACAGTTAATGGAAAAATGCCGTAAAATATTCGATACAGTAGATGACGATTTGTTTGCAGGGTTCACATTTGAAGAACTTGAAACCTTTAAAGAATATCTCGATCGAATGATAGTCAATATATCAGGAAAACAGTTTAGCCATGAAGATTTCTGTAGACTGATTGCACAGGAAAAACAGATTTTATCACATGATAAAAAGGAGGAAAAACAATGATAAGAAAGCTAATGCCCTTTCTGTCAAAATACAAGCTGGCGGCAATTTTGTCACCGCTTATGATGGTGGGCGAAGTTTTTACCGAGGTAAGAATACCTATTCTGATGGCTACTATTGTGGATGAATACATCCCGGTAGGCAACACTCAGAATGTTATGGAGACAGGACTTTTGATGATAGGAATGGCTCTTATGTCCCTTTGTTTCGGAGCTATGGGCTCATACTTTTCATCAAAAGCAGCTATGGGATTCGGCGCAGAGCTGCGAGGCGCAATGTTTTCAAAAATACAAGGGTTTTCTTTTTCCAATGTTGATAAATTCAGCACAGCATCCCTTGTAACCAGAATGACAACAGACGTTACAAGAATACAGATGGCTGTTGTTATGATTCTTCGTGTTTGCGTAAGAGCTCCCGTAATGTTTGTAAGTGCCCTTACAATGGCTTATTCAGTAAACCAAAGTCTTATAATGGTGCTTGCTTTTGCCATTCCTGTACTTGCAATAGGAATTGCAATATTTATGTCAATGGCTTATCCCCGTTTTATTGTAATGTTTAAAAAGTACGATAAACTTAATGCCGTTGTACAGGAAAATCTTATAGCCATAAGAGCTGTTAAAGCTTACGTTCGCGAAAAGTTTGAAAAGAGCAAGTTCGCAAAGGTAAACGACGAACTTATGGAATTCTCAATAAAAGCTGAGAAGGTTATGATTTTCGGCGATCCCCTTATGATGATTGTAATGTTCTCCTGCATTATTTCCGTTCTGTGGCTTGGAGGCAGACAGATTGTCTTCGGTCAGATGGAAGTCGGTGCACTTACAAGCTTTTTAACATATATTACTCAGATACTTATGTCACTGCTTATGGTTTCGATGGTCTTTGTTATGCTGGTAATGTCAAAGGCTTCTGCTGCCCGTATAGTTGAAGTCTTGGAAGAGGAAAGCGGCCTTAAAGACGGCGAAAAAATGATCAGTGAGGTAAAAGACGGTTCCGTTGAGTTTAAAAATGTAAGCTTCCGTTATAATTCCGATTCTGAAAACAATGTTCTTGAAAATATAAATCTCAGCATTAAGTCCGGCGAGACAATAGGAATAATAGGAGGAACAGGTTCTTCCAAATCAACTCTTGTACAGCTTATTCCCCGTCTTTATGACGTTACACAGGGACAGGTGCTTGTAGGCGGAGAAGATGTAAAAGATTATTCTCTCGAAGCCCTTAGAAACAGTGTTGCCATGGTTCTCCAGAAGAACGTACTTTTCTCCGGTACAATCAGGGATAACCTTCGCTGGGGTGATGAAAACGCCACCGATGAAGAAATTGAAGCAGCCTGTAAAGCAGCCCAGGCTCACGACTTTATAGTTTCTTTCCCCGATGGTTACGATACTGATTTAGGTCAGGGCGGCGTAAACGTTTCAGGCGGACAGAAGCAGCGTTTGTGTATAGCCAGAGCACTTCTTAAAAAGCCGAAGATAATAATCCTTGACGACAGTACCAGCGCCGTAGATACCGCAACCGATGCGAAAATTCGTCAGGCGTTCCGTGAGAATTTCGGACATATTACAGCGATAATAATTGCACAGAGAGTTACCTCCATAATGGATGCAGACCGTATAATCGTTCTTGAAGACGGAAAGATTAACGGTTTCGGAACCCATGAGGAACTTCTTAAAACCAATGAGATATACAGTCAGATTTACTATTCGCAGCAGAAAGGAGTTGAAGAATAATGGCAGGACCTATGAGAGGCGGACCCGGCGGAAGACCGGGCGGATTCCAAAAGCCCAAAAATCTTAAGAATACAATAAAGCGTCTTGCAAAATATCTTGAAAAGCATAAGCTTTTACTGTTTCTTGTAATGCTTTTTGTTATTTTCAGTACTCTTGGCAACGTTGCGGGTACTTATATGCTTGAGCCTATAATTGATGATTATATTACCCCCCTTATTGGTACCAACCCATCGGGAGCAGATTTTCTTCCTCTTATAAAAATGCTTTCTGTTATGGCCTGCATATATGTTGTAGCAGCTCTTTCATCCTTTGCTTACAGAAGAATAATGCTTTATGTGTCGCAGAAAACCCTTAATGAGATTAGGGGAGACCTGTTTAATCACATGGAGGATCTTCCCCTCAAATACTTTGATACCCATACTCACGGCGAACTTATGAGCCGTTACACCAATGATGCTGATACTCTTCGTGAAGCCCTTTCAAACGGTGTTGTACAGCTTTTCTCTTCAACTGTAAGCGTAGTAAGTACATTCATTATGATGCTTGTTATAAGCCCCATACTTACGATTTTTATTGTGCTTATGCTTGTTGTAATGCTTTTCTGCGTAAAGAAGATAGGCGGTAAGAGCGCCAAATACTTTAAAAAGCAGCAAAATGCCCTTGGCGCTGCAAACGGATATATTGAAGAGCTTATTGAAGGTCAGAAGGTAGTTAAGGTATTCTGCCATGAAAATGAAGCTAAGGCAGAGTTTGCCGTACTTAACGAAGATCTTCGTCACGCTGCTACAAAGGCAAACACTTATGCAAGCGTTATAATGCCTATTATGGGTAACCTCTCTTACGTAAACTATGCTATAACCACAACAGCGGGTGCTTTTCTTGTAATCGGTGGAATGCTCAAAGTTGGTTCAGTAGCAGCCTTCCTTCAGTATACAAGAAGCTTCTCTCAGCCCATAACTCAGATTTCTCAGCAGTTTAATACTCTTATTTCTGCTATTGCCGGTGCTGAGCGTATATTTGAGGTTCTCGACGAAAAGCCGGAAGTAGACGACGGATACGTAACTCTTGTAAACTGCACAGTTGACGAAAACGGAAATATCACTGAAAGCGAAAAACGTACCGGTACATGGGCATGGAAGCATCCCCATTCCGACGGAACCCTCACTTATACTCTTCTCAAAGGTGATGTACGTTTCCATAACGTGGTATTCAGCTATGATGGCAAAAAGACAGTTCTCAACAATATTTCACTTTATGCGAGACCTGGTGAAAAGATTGCCTTTGTCGGTTCTACAGGAGCGGGTAAAACTACAATTACAAACCTTATCAACCGTTTCTACGATGTTGAAGAGGGCAAAATCACCTACGACGGAATAAACGTCAAGAAGATTAAAAAGAGCGATTTGAGAAGAAGCCTTGCAATGGTTCTTCAGGATACCCACCTGTTTACGGGAACTGTTCGTGAAAATATCGCTTATGGTAATTTTGATGCAAGCGAAGAAGAAATCGAAAATGCAGCAAAACTTGCCAATGCAGATTCCTTCATCAAGCGTTTGCCTCACGGATATGACACAATGCTCACTTCCGACGGTGCAAACCTCAGTCAGGGACAGCGTCAGCTTCTCGCCATCGCCAGAGCCGCCGTTGCAGACCCGCCTGTGCTCATTCTCGATGAGGCTACCAGCTCTATTGATACCCGTACCGAAGAGCTTATTGAAAAGGGTATGGATAAGCTGATGCACGGCAGAACGGTATTTGTAATTGCCCACAGACTTTCAACTGTTCGCAACTCCGACGCCATTATGGTTTTGGAGCATGGCGAGATAATAGAGAGAGGCAACCACGATGAACTTCTCCAGCAGAAGGGCAAATATTATCAGCTTTATACAGGTCAGTTTGAACTTGATTAAAAGTAACAATACGGAGAAAGGACAGCTTTTTAAAAGCTGTCCTTTCATTTTATAAAAACTTAATCTTTGCAGACTTAGGTATTAAACTCAGCAAAAATGCTTACCCCTTGACAAAACAGGATGGGTTTATTAGAATATTTTTCGGCCTGCTGAAAGCGGGCTGTTTGTTTGAGTAAATTTTTGAGCAGTTTACGTTAAAGAGGGGTAAGAATGAAAAAGGAGAACGATCTTGGACGCGACAAAATAAGCAGTCTTGTTTTTCGTATAGCGCTGCCAAGTATGCTCGCTCAGTTTGTAAGTGTTCTTTACAGTATAGTTGACAGAATTTATATAGGAAACATTCCCGGAACAGGTGATATAGCTTTGGCGGGAGTCGGCGTGTGCGGTCCTGTTGTAACCATGGTAGGCTCTGCGGCTTTTCTTATTGGAATAGGCGGTTCTCCGCTGATGAGTATACGTCTGGGAGAAAAAAATATAAAAGCGGCTGAAAGAATTCTTGCCAACAGTTTTCTTTCCCTTTGCGTGATTTCTGTTATCTTAATGGCAGTTGTTATGCCTTTGGCTGCTCCTATGCTGCGTGTGTTCGGCGCAAGTTCCGTAACCCTTCCATATTCAACCGAATATTTTCTTACATATATGATGGGTACGCCTTTTGCCTTGCTGTCGGTGGGAATGAATCAGTTTGTAATCTGTCAGGGATATGCCAAAAAAGGCATGAAATCCGTAATGATAGGTGCTGTTTCAAATATTATACTTGACCCTATTTTTATTTTCCTGTTCGATATGGGAGTAAAAGGTGCGGCTATTGCCACTGTTATTTCACAAATTGCAAGCTGCGTTTATGTTCTCAGCTTTCTTTTTGGTAAAAAAGTTCCCGTAAAAATAACTTTTTCAGGATACAGCTTTAAAATAATAAGGAAAATACTTGTTTTAGGCTTTTCTCCTTTTGCAATAATCGCTCTCGATAATGTAATGATTATTGCCATGAACAGTGTTTTACAGCACTACGGAGGACCTGAGCAGGGTGATATGCTTGTTACCTGTGCCACAATAGTGCAAAGTCTGATGCTTGTTGTAACCATGCCCCTGGGAGGCATTACAGGCGGTACTCAAACTATTTTAGGTTATAATTATGGTGCGAGAGACACTCAACGTGTGAAAAAAGCTCAGAAATATATTTTTTTGATGTGTGTTGCTTTTACGGGTATTATGTTTGTGCTTGCCTGGACTTGCGGTATTTATTTTGTAAGACTATTTACCGGAGATCCGGTACTTATTGAAGAGACTATGGAAGCTGTCAGAATCTGCACTTTGGCAATAATACCTTTGGGAATCCAGTATGAGATAGTTGACGGATTTACCGCTATAGGACAGGTTCGCTTTTCTCTGCCTCTTTCTTTTTGGAGAAAAGGAATATATTTTGCGGCAATTTTTCTTCTTCCCATGTTTTTCGGAGCAAAAGCGGTTTTTTACGCAGAACCTCTCTCTGACATAATAGGACCGGTTGTTTCGCTGATAATCTATCTCATATTTATGAAAAAGATATTGAAAAAACGAGAAAATGTATCTCTTGTTGAAACGGAACCGCCGGCGCTGCAAAGAGTATAAAAATCAACAGTATTAATAAAAACGGACTGATTTGTTCAGTCCGTTTTTAGTTGTCTGTTGAGTTTTGCATATCAGCTAAGGTTTGAGCTCTTTCAATGAGCCGCAGTTTATTAACCGATGACAGGGTGGCGAAAAGCTTAATCAGCTTTATTTCTGCTGAATTTAAGGGATGAGATTCTTTACCGTAAGGATTGTCTGATAAGCCCAGGAGAAAATCGGACGTTGTATTCAGAGCTTTTGCCAAACGTATAATTGCGCTGACTTTCGGTTCCCTCAGGTCGTTTTCATATCTCGAAAGGGTCGCTTCGGTCATATCGGTCTTTGCAGCCAGCTCTTTTTGGCTTAAATCCATATCTTCTCGCAATGCTTTAATTCTTTTTCCGATTGTATTCATCTATAAGCACCTCTTGCCAATAGTATAAGTTTACCGATAAAAGGTTACTCACAAATATATACATTTGGTAAAAAAATCGTTGACATTACCAAATGTATATGATAATATATGGCTAAGGAGGAATGAAAAATGGGAAAGAAAGCATGGGTTAAGCCTGTTACATTAGTACAGAAATTTGAAGCAAACGAGCCTTGCGCCGCAGATCCGTGCTGGCGTGTTACATGTGAATGGACAGGAACAGGTCACAGTTTCTGTCATGATCCAGATCATTATCGTTTCGTACATGACGATAACGACGGCAAGGCAGACCGAATGCAGGTTAATCATAAAGTATGGATTGATTATTGGTACGATTGCGAATTTTTTACTGATAGCAGTTTTGAGACCAGCCTCGGAAAAAATTTGGAAGAAATAGATATTAAACCCGGTCAGGTTGTTTTTTTTAGAAATTCTGAGGGCGCAGAAGGCGCTCCTATACATTATAATCACATGGGTAAAGTATATGCTGTTGACCCTTCATACCCTAACCGCTCATAAATTAATACTTTCAGCACAGTTAAACAGGCGGGCTTTTTGCCCGCCTGTTTGAGACTGTCGAAAAACCTTAAAATCAGCGCTCAAAAAGTCTCCCTTGTGCAAAGGAAGATGTCAAAACGCAGTTTTGACAGAGGGATTGTATGAAGAAAAGCCTTGGCAATACAACGCTTTTCATGTTTTGCCTAAAGCTATTTAAGTTATAAATAAACATACAGTGAACATTATCTTACAGCAAATAAAACTTTATCGACAAGCTGAAACAGGCGGGCGTCTTGCCCGCCTGTTTTATTTACTTGAAATTCGTACCAACCTTGCATACTTTGTTTAAAGGAAGCTTTGAGTTTCGGCGGATGAAGCGCATAAAAAAAGCCTTGACTATGCAAGACTTTTCGACAAAAGCGAAACGGTGAAACCATTCTTTTCCTATTGATTTTATTTTGTGAGTACAGCGTTCTGTTTTTTTTGGTTTACATGATCTTCATTGCTTTCTTTTACTATATAAATAGGTCTTCCCTTTACTTCAAGGTACATTTTTGAAAGATACTGACCTAAAATTCCCATACAGAAAAGCTGTATTCCGCCTATAAAAAGAATAAGGCAGGCAAGAGAAGGCCATCCGGCAACAGGGTCGCCGTAAATAATAGTCTTGAAGAATACTATCAAAAGCATGACGAATGCCAAGAAGCAGAATATAAGACCGGCAATAGAGGATATCATCAGAGGGGCTGTAGAAAATGCTACAATTCCCTCAAGAGAATAAAGCACCAGTTTCCAGAAATGCCACTTTGTTTCACCGGCTACACGTTCCACGTTTTCGTAGGGTATCCACTTTGTTCTGAATCCAACCCAGCCGAATATACCCTTTGAAAAACGGTTGTATTCGCTCATGGAGATAACAGAATCCACCATTTTTCTTGTCATAAGGCGGAAATCTCTCGCACCATCCATAATTTCAAAATCAAGGGTTTTGTTTATTATTTTATAAAACATTCTGGCAAAGAAAGAACGTATGGGCGGTTCGCCTTTTCTTGTCACTCTGCGAGTTGCCGCACAGTCATATTCACCGCTTATTAAGTAATTGTACATCTCTTCGAGAAGTTCAGGCGGATCCTGTAAATCTGCATCCATAACGGCAACGTAATCACCGGTTGCCATTTCGAGTCCTGCGTACATAGCGGCCTCTTTACCGAAGTTTCTCGAAAATGAAATATAACGAACTCTTTTGTCAACAGCTGAGTATTTCCGCATTACCTCTAAGGTTTTGTCGGAAGATCCATCGTCTACGAAATTAAATTCCCAGTCTACGTAATTCATTTTATCTGCAACAGAGCATATAGCAGGATAAAAAAAGCCCAAAGCTTCTTCTTCATTATAACAGGGTACTACAACAGAAATTTTAGATTTTATGTTTTCCATTTTTACACTCCCTTCAAAAAATTTCACTTTAGATTATAACGAAAATTCATATTGATTTAATTAGAATAAAGTTAATTATATAAAAATTTTTAAAGTCCAAATGAGTATTAAAATACTTATACTATATTAAGTCAAGGGATATAATTTGTCAACTGCGTGTATTTGACTTTAATTACATACTTTTACATTTCCAAAGTGGTTTCTCCGTTGTTGACTATTTCTCGTCATTATTCGATAAAACAAAAAGTAATAAGATTCTGTGTAGGGACAACTTAAAAAGCGCAGCTTTAAGCTGCGCTTTTTTTATCAAAAATTTATCCTTTAAAATATTCCTCGATTTCCGTTCCGTTTATCTGCATTCCCTCTATGATATATTTGCCCTTATAAATCTTAACTCTTAACGTAAAAGTATCATTAGATATTAACCAGCCAATATAGGAATTTTTTTCCCAATAATCCCTCATGTCGTTTTGTATAGTTTCATCAGGTGTATAAGAGAGATCATTAAAGGACCAGTATGTAGAGGGTTCTTCACTTTTGATATAATATGGAGTCTTGGGTTTTTCAAAGGTGGCGCTGTAAATGTAAGCGATACCCTGTGAATCTTCCTCCAGTACTGCGTAAATGTATCCGCTTGATTTACTTTTGTCCTCAACGGTTGCAAATGAGCAGTTTCGCACGGAAAATTTTATTTTACCGTCATTGTCTATAATGTATGGATCAACTTTAATTAAGAATTCCTTGCCGTATTTTTCAATCGCATTTTGCGTGGAAACAGAATATGCTATCATTGATATCGGAATAAGCAACTGGATTATAAAAACAGATATAAGAACATAAAAAAGCTTTTTACGCATCTTTTTCATCTCCTTTTTCTTTCTCCGCAATAGCCTTAACGCTTTTTGCAAGAGAAAAGTTTAACGCCAGGAGTATTCCGCCTAAGGCTATCAATACAAAGCCGTTAAGCAACATACCCAGGTTGGCTGTAAAGATAAGATAGCCGATATTGAGAAGAATTAAAAGAAGGCCGCTGTTCATCTCTATAAAATCACCGTGGCGTACTCCGCCGATAATCTGGTTTATGCTTATGATGACGGTGAATAACCAGTATATTCCCAAAATTACAAATCTGAGCCATTCATTATTTTCGGAGATTAAATATGGAATTGCAAACTCAATGATAGCCCATGCGCACAGAACGCTGACTGATATTTTCCGATAAATATTATCTTTTATGTTCTTTCTTCCAAAGTATATGCAAACGGCCGTAATTGCCGCCATTATCACTACCCACAAACCATAGTGTTTTTCGATGTAGGAATAATCGTAATTAAAATATTCTGAATAAAGCGGTGCCAATGAATAAAAGCATCCGCCGACGATTCCGAGGAGGCTGAGGCCCTTAAAGGGAACGGAATAGTCCTTATCGTTTTTGTAAAGAACCAAAAGCGCCGCAGTGCAGGCAAGTGCAGTGGCTGTGGGAGTAATGTTAGTACAAATGACGCTTGAAATACCGATTAAGGCCAGCGCTCCTACGGTACTTGCCCACAGTGAAAATTTAAACATGGGTTCTTCCTTTTCTTTTCTGTGGATGTACAGGTAAATAAGGCCTACTGCAAAAAGGACAGCTGTCAAAATCAATATCAGTAAATTTGATGTATTGGAATATTGATATAATCCCCAGTGTATTACGGCATAGTAATATGCTGCAAGGGGAACTGCGGCGCCGAAAAGGAATATTGCAGGCAAAAAGAGGAATCCGTCTATCATAAGACAGTTTTCATAGCCAAAATGGATGTCGTAGATGCTGTTTATCATGGCTACCGTTGCAACTATGCCGGCACACCAGAGGACAGCGGCGCCTTCACGCCAAGGGACAAGCTCCAGTTTCTTTTTGTAGACAAAAGCTGCACAAAACTGACCTGCAAGAATGGGAACAAAGGCGAAAACTGTTTTAACAGGAACGGGAAAGCTTTTCCAGTAAGTAACGAAGATGAAGATTAATCCCACTGCTACAAAAAGGGAGCCGAAGATAGCTAAAATTATAGCCGCTGTATTGAGGGGCTTTTTCTTATCCGGTTCAAGTGTGGTCTGTCTTTTTTCACCGTATATAATTTCTTCTATGGGAGCGTCGAGAATTTCGGCGAGTTTTTCAAGCATATCGATGTCGGGCTGAGTTCTGTCATTTTCCCAGTGCGAAACCGCCTGCCTTGAAATATGCAGTTCAGCGGCAAGCTGTTCCTGAGAAAGACCTCTTGCGTTTCTCAGCCGTTTTATGTTTTTCGCAACTTTTGCCATATTATCACCTCGCTATTATTTAATCATATTTTACCTATAAAGTCACGCTATTGTTTGTAGCATATATGTAAAACCCATATTTTATCTTGAAAAGTTTAAATCCCGCCCTGTTTTGACTTAACAGAGCGGGATATTTTTCTTGCAGTATGAAAAAGTGAAGCTATAATAATTTAGAGAGGTGTTTTAGTTCTCAGCCTGCAAGTTCGCTGACAGTTTCGTGCATTACACCTGCAAATTTCTGACGTGAATATTTTCTCAGCATAAGAGTTTTTGCAAACTCACGCTGTGCCTTGGTGTAGTGCTTTTCGTATATTTCAAAAAATGCTCTTTTGAATCCCTCGGAGTCCTCAGGGTCAACGGCTATTCCTAGGCCGCTGTGTTCAAGTATATCCTTTGAATCTCCCTTTGCTCCGAGAAGCACCGGACATCCGCTGGCAAGAACCTCATAGAGCTTTACAGGTACTGTATCGAGCATTTCGCCGTTTTTAAGGGGTATTATGCTCAAATCGGCGCTGGAGAGCAAAGTGAATACCTCATGCTGAGGTACGGGGTCCTGAAAGGTGATGTTGGAAAGCTCCATTTTTCTTGCCTTTTCAATGAGCTCGTTTTTAGCTGCTCCGTTTCCGAAAAACATAAACTGCACCGGCATATCTCTGACTTCATGAGCGATATTGAGAACATGGTCAAAGTTATAGGCTTTACCGATATTGCCGGCGTATACACAGGTGAAACGGTGATCGAAGCCGTATTTTTTCTTTACGCTTTCATCTATTGAGTGAAGTACAAATTCACCGTCAAGACCGTTGCCAACGTACTTTATTTTGTCTGCATATTTTTCGCCCAGTTTTTCTTTCAGTCTTTCGACTTTGCCGGGGCTGACAGTTGTTATGGCGTCGGATTTTTCATACATAAAGTCTGCGATTTTTTTGAAAACACGATATATAAAGCTTTTTTCTGAAAGCTCACCGATTTCGTTTGCAACGTCGGGCCAAATATCTCTTACGTCAAAAATAAGTTTGCATTTTTTTACCTTTGAAATTAAATAGCCCGAGATGCTCAAAAGCAGCGGCGGAGAGGTTGTGACAATAACGTCAGCCTTACCCGCTGTAAGTGAAGCGAAAAAGCTTGTGGCAGCAAAACTAAGGTTGTTGAGAAGTCTGAAAATGGTATTCTTCTTTACCATTGGGATTGACGGAGCGTATTTAACCCTAACCCCCTCAGGAGGCTCATATTCGCCGTATTTTTTATTTAAGCTGCTTGTAAGAACAGTGATTTTGTGTCCCTCTTTCGCCAAATGGGAGGCGATTACACCCATTCTTTTGGCGCATGGAGCGTTTGAGGGCATAAACTCATCACAGTGAAATAATATTTTCATGTAAATTCCTCCAAAAGTGTGATAATTTTCAAAAAGACATCAAAATCATTAAATTATTGCCTTTCGGAGCGATTATATCATAAAGAAATTTTCCAATCCATGTATAAATATTTCCGGAGGTATATCATGAATTTTTCCTATTCCAATAAAGAGATGAATTTTCTTTCCGAGCGTGACAAGGTTCTCGGAGAATACATAAGAAAAAAAGGTAAAATAGAGCGAAGTGTAAACGCAGATGTATTTTATAATGTCATAGACAGTATCGCCGGACAGCAGATTTCTTCAGCAGCACTTAGGACAGTGCGGAAAAAGCTTTTAGAAATAACCGGAGGGGTTACCCCCGAGAAAATAAACGCACTTTCTGCCGAGGAAATAAAGCAGTGCGGAATTTCCCTTAAAAAAGCTGAAAACATAAAAGTTTTTGCCGAAAGCGTTTGCAGCGGAAAAACGGATTTGGAATCTTTTAAAGTAAAAGAGGATGAAGAAATAATCGAAGAGCTGACGGCATTTCGGGGAATCGGACGCTGGACGGCTGAAATGACCCTTATATTTGCCCTACAGAGGAAAAACGTTTTAAGTTTTGGCGATTTCGGAATACGAAAGGGACTTTGCGTTCTTTACGGATATGAAAAAATTGATAAAAAGCTTTTTGAGCAGTTCAGAGAGAGATTTTCTCCTTACGGCACAATTGCCTCCTTTTATTTATGGGAAGCTGCAAGGGAAAATACAGATTTAAACAAAGAGGATTTTGCAGTAATAAAGACCCCTGCCGGCAGCCTCGAAATCAAAGGCGACAACAGGGGAATAAAGAGTATATTGTGGACTGAGGAAAAAGAAAGAGAAGGCGAAAATGCAGTTGTCAAAGAAGCAGTAAAACAGCTTAAAGAGTATTTTGAAGGTAAGAGAAAAGTTTTCGATATTCCTCTTAATACTGACGGAACTGAGTTCCAAAAGAAAGTATGGCAGGAAACAGCCAAAATCCCCTTTGGAGAAACACGTACTTACGGAGAAATTGCGGCTGCTGTTGGAAATCCCAAAGGCTCACGTGCTGTTGGCGGAGCAGTCAACAAAAATCCCGTCAATATAATTGTGCCCTGTCATAGGGTAATAGGCGCCGATTCATCCCTTACAGGATACAGGGGAGGCTTAGAGAGAAAAAGGCATCTGCTGGAGCTTGAGGGCATATTAAAGGCATCCCGCTGAATAACAGAGGAGACCTAACAAAGCAAAGGTTTTAGGGCCTGCTGTTCCATCCGCAGAAAGGCCGAAAAGTTCCTGTATCTTTTTCACCGCTGCCTGGGTTTTTTCACCGTATATGCCGTCTTCTGCAACTGAGGGAATGTTTTCATATACTTTGCTCAGGTTGTTTATAAGCTCTTGAAGCTTTTTAACGTCGTCACCCTCGTCACCGGGTTTAAGAACCAGCTGTGGTACAAGAGGGCTTTCGGGGAGCTTTTTGTCGGGAGAAAGAAATTTCTCAATGCCGAGATAAGCCACAAGGAGTTTTTGCCAGGTCTTAGGTCCTACCACACCATCGGGATTAAGAGCCTGTTTTCGCTGAAATTCTTTTACAATCTCCTGGGTTTTCGGTCCGTAAACTCCGTCTATTGTAATTCGGGGAATATAGGAATAATAGTCGGAGAGAAGATTAAGTATATATTGAAGCAGTCTTACATTGTTGCCTTTTTCTCCAGGCTTTACGGTATCGGGATAACGTCCCGCAAGCTCTTCAAAAGTGATGCCTTCTGAGGAAAGCTCTGAAAGCTGCTTCACAGCGGCGTAAATATAGCTTATTTTATACCATACTGAGCTGTTGACAATTCCCGTTTCAGGCATATTGAAAATACTCTGAAAGGCTAAAACAGCTTTTCGTGTTTCGGGACCGAAATATCCGTCAGGATTAACGTATGGTATCATGGGATAATTTCTTCCTATTCGGTTGAGCTTTACCTGTATTGCTCTTACTGCGCTGCTTCTGTCTCCTTCTTTTAGAGGAGAACCCGGATAAGAGGTCTGAAAGTTTCTTACAGGAGCGTCAGAAACTATATCTATTTCATCGCCGTAGTAAAACTGTAATATTTCATAAGGGGTGTATCCCTGCTGGGCAAGGTCGACTGAGCCCCACTGTGAAAGTCCGTCACAGGTGACAGTTGTTCCGTTGCAGAATTTTGCAGCAAGGGGAGAAATATCACCCCGCCGTTTTATATAATCATTAAAAAGCTCATCGACTATATCGTCAACGTTCTGGAATGTGTCTCTTCCGTAGATATATTTCTGGTCAAAGGCAGTGGACGAGGTTATGTCAAAATTATAGCCCTTGCTCCTGTACCATTCATTATAAATTCGATTAAGGGCAAAGCTTACCTGTGCATAAATATTGGCTCTTATGGCGTTTTCCGGCCATGTGGGATAAATTTCGCTGGAAGCTACATTTTTTATGTAGTCGGGAAAGGGGACTGTAACGTTTCTTGCGTCAGAGTCCGGAGGACCTAAATGAACGGTTATATATTCGGGAATATAAGGTGCACCTTCAATCATGTTGATACCTCCTTAAAGATCCGGTTCGTTTTCAATGTATTCTATAGGAGCGCCGGGAAGGGGATTGAGCTGTACGTTTTGCACGGAGGTTATGCCCTCAAAAATGGGTACACTGCGGTTAATTACGGTACGGTAACCGGGAGCGTCAGTTCTGATATCGTAAACTGCATATACATTTTTCCCCTTTGGTGCTTCTGAGTTTTCAACCGGAGGGGCGGGAAGAGAGATTACAGGAGTTTCGCCGCTTTCGTCTGTAAATCCGAAATAACGGAGAATCTGTTTTCCGCTATCGTTTTCGGTGACCAAGACGGAGGCTCCCTCTATGGGCATGGATTTATCCGCAAGAGTGACCATAACTTTCAAGTAGCCCGTCTGTGTATTTGCAGAAGGGGAAGACTTGTCGGCGCCGTTGTCGCTGCCCAGTTTCAGCTGGTCGGGTGAAGCCTGCAAAGAAACTGCGGGTACGCTTTTTTCCTCTTCCATGGGCTTTGCTTTGTATTTCATTATGTCTTTTTTATATCTCTCCACCATTTCTTCAAAGGATTCCTTTTGATTATTCATGTCTGTTTCCCCCTTATAGCATCTGTCTTAATCAGTTTATGCAGAAACAGATGAAAGGGTCACAGTAAGAAAAATGCAAATCAAAAAGGCAGAACCGTTTTAAGCGGTTCTGCCTTTTGTGATGTGATGATTATTAAATCCTTTATGCCTTAGCCTTTTCGAGAGCCTGCTGGATATCTTCGATAATATCTTCAACATCTTCAATGCCAACTGAAAGGCGGATAAGGTCTGAGCTTACGCCTGCTGCTTCAAGCTGCTCGTCGTTAAGCTGACGGTGAGTTGTGCTGGCAGGGTGAAGAACGCAGGTTCTTGCGTCTGCAACATGGGTTACGATAGCTGCAAGCTTTAATGAATCCATGAACTTTGTAGCTGCTTCTCTGCCGCCCTTGACGCCGAAGGAGATAACTCCGCAGGTGCCGTTAGGCATATATTTCTTTGCAAGGTCATAGTATTTGTTTCCGGGAAGACCGGGATAGTTGACCCATGAAACCATATCGTTTTTCTCGAGGAATTCAGCGACCTTCTGAGCGTTGCTGCAATGGCGTTCAACACGCAGGAAGAGGGTTTCGAGACCCAGGTTCAGAAGAAATGCGTTCTGTGGAGCGGCAATGGAGCCAAGGTCACGCATAAGCTGAGTTGTAGCCTTTGTAATATAAGCTGCTTTTCCGAAAGATTCAGTGTATGTGATGCCGTGATAGGATTCATCGGGAGTTGTAAGTCCGGGGAACTTGTCATTCTGTGTCCAGTCAAACTTTCCGCCGTCAACAATAACTCCGCCGACGCTTGTGGCGTGTCCATCCATGTACTTTGTAGTGGAGTGGGTTACTATATCAGCTCCGAACTCAAAGGGACGGCAGTTGATAGGTGTGGGGAAGGTGTTGTCCACAATAAGGGGTACTCCGTTATCGTGAGCAGCCTTTGCAAATTTTTCAATATCCAGTACATCCAGTGAAGGGTTGGATATTGTCTCAGCAAAGAAACACTTTGTGTTTTCCTTAACTGCTGCACAGAGTTCTTCATAAGTTGAATCGGGACTCAGGAATGTGCAGTCAATGCCGAGCTTTTTAAGAGTGACGGCAATAAGGTTAAAGGTTCCGCCGTAGATTGCAGCGGAGCTTACAATGTGATCGCCTGCGGAGCAGATATTGAAAAGGGCAAAGAAGTTTGCAGCCTGACCGGAAGAAGTGAGCATTGCGCCTACGCCGCCCTCAAGAGCTGCGATTTTAGCTGCAACAGCGTCATTTGTGGGGTTCTGAAGACGGGTATAGAAATATCCGCTCTCTTCAAGGTCAAAAAGTCTGCCCATCTGCTCGCTGGACTCGTATTTATAAGTGGTGCTCTGAATAATGGGGAGCACTCTCGGTTCGCCGTTTTTGGGGGTGTATCCCGCCTGAACGCACTTTGTGTTTATTTTCATGGGTATCACGTCCTTAGCTTAGAAATTATTTTGAAAGAAATCTGCCCATAAGTGAGGGACCTTCTTCAATGAAGATGCCTGTCTTTGAGGCGGTTTCTTCGTTTATTGAGTCAACGCCGCTATCCTTTTCGTCCTTCTTATGATAAATCATAAAGGGAACGGGGTCGGAGGCGTGTGTGCCGGTTACAATAGGTGTAGGATGGTCGGGGAGAATCATCACTTTGTAGTCGTCATATTTTTCGAGAGCCTCAAGAACAATGGGAAGTACACGGGAGTCAATAAGTTCGATTGCCTTAACTTTGTTTTCGGGCTCATTTCTGTGTCCGCACTCGTCGGGAGCTTCAATGTGAATATATACAAAATCGCTTCCGTTTTCCAGCTCCTCAACAGCCTTTTGAGCTTTGCCCTCAAAGTTTGTGTCTATATATCCTGTTGCACCCTCAACATCTGGAGTGTTCATTCCTGCGCAGATGCCGATGCCTTTAAGAAGGTCAACAGCGGAAATAACGCTTCCCTTCACTCCATAGAGCTTTTCAAAAGAGGGAAGGGAGGGACGGCTGCCCTGACCCCAAAGCCAGATAGCGTTTGCAGGGCGTTTGCCCTCGCTTATACGCTTGAGGTTTACGGGATGATCTTTGAGGATTTCACAGCTCTTTTCCATAAGCTCCAAAAGTCCTGCGGCATCGGGATTTTTGTTGAGATATCCGCCGATTTTTCTGCCTGAAATATCGTGGGGAGGTGTAAGCTTGCCTATCTCAGTTTTTCCGCCGTGCCATACAAGGCAGTGGCGGTAGCTGACTCCGCTGTAAAAAGCGAAAATGTCGTTGCCGAGCTTTTCCTCAACTGTTTTGATAATCTCAGCAGCCTCTTCGCTGGAAATATCTCCCGCACAGTAGTCAACCATTGTCTTTTCGCTGTAATCTTCCTCGTCGGAGAGAGTTACAAGGTTGCATCTTAAAGCAACGTCTGTATCTGAAAGGTTGATGCCCATGCTCACCGCCTCAAGGGGAGAGCGTCCCGTATAGTAAAGGCAGGGATCATAGCCCATAACGCTGAGGTTTGCAACGTCGCTGCCGGGGGTAAGGCCGGGAGCGACTGTTCTTACAAGACCTACTGTGCCGTGTTTTGCCATTCGGTCAAAATTTGGCTTTTTAGCCACCATCATCGGCGTTTTGCCGCCGAGAGCCGGCACGGGATAATCCGCCATGCCGTCATATAAAACAACTACATATTTCATCTTTCTCTACACCTGCATTTTTACCGGATTATTTTATTATTTGAAGTATTCTACGCCGGCCTCGAAAATCTGGGGATCCTTGCAGCCGGGTACGTTGAAGTAAAGGTTGTCGCCCTTTCTTTCGGTGTGTCCCATTTTACCGAATACACGTCCGTCGGGGCTTGTGATACCCTCGATAGCGCATACTGAGCCGTTGGGGTTAAAGGGAATATCTGCGGCGGGTTTGCCCTCAAGATCAACGTACTGAGTGGCAACTTGTCCGTTTGCAATAAGTCTTGCAAGAGTTTCGTCATCGGCAACGAAACGTCCCTCACCGTGGGAAACGGGAACTGCGTATACATCGCCGGCGTTTACCTTTGAAAGCCAGGGAGATTTAACTGAGGCTATTCTTGTGTAAACCATTGTGGAAACGTGGCGGCCGATTGTGTTGAAAGTAAGGGTAGGATCATTTTCCTGTGTATCGACAATCTTACCGTAGGGGACAAGACCTGTCTTTATAAGAGCCTGGAAGCCGTTGCAGATACCGAGCATAAGTCCGTCACGGTTTTCGAGAAGATCTGTAACTGCATCCTTAACCTTTGCGTTTCTCAGAGTTGTAGCGATGAATTTACCTGATCCGTCAGGCTCGTCACCGCCGCTGAATCCGCCGGGAAGCATGATTATCTGAGAAGTCTTAATAGCTTTTACAAATCTTTCAACGCTCTCGTCAATTCCCTGTGAAGTAAGGTTATTGAGAACGATGATTTCAGTTTCTGCTCCTGCCTTTTCAAAAGCTCTTGCAGAATCGAACTCACAGTTTGTGCCGGGGAATACGGGGATTACAACCTTTGGCTTTGCAACCTTGATTGCGGGAGCCTTTGTGCTTCTCTCAGTATAGAGAGTAACTTCGTGCTTCATTTCGGGAAGCTTTGTAACCTTTGTGGGGAATACGTTTTCGAGCTTTGCACCCCATACTTCGGCAAGGTCAAGTGTCTTTGCGCTTTCGCCGCCGAGAGTGATTGTTTCGCTGTCATCAGTAACACCGAGGATTACGCTGTCAAACTCTGAAAGGATGCTCTCGTCTGCGATTTCAGCAACAACGCTGCCCACCATGGGAGCAAAGAGATCTGCTTCTGAAAGAGAATCGCTGAACTTGAAGCCCTGAGCGTTACCGAATGCCATACGGCATACGCTTGCTGTTGCACCGCCCTCACGGACTGCGTCTGCTGCAAGGATTTTTCCGTCTCTTACCATTGTATAAACATCATTAAGGAATTTGTTTGCCTTATCCCAGTCGGGGAGAAGAGTGTCCGCACATACGGGGAAGCGAAGAAGCGCTACCTTGCTGCCGCTCTTTTTGAATGCTGCGGAAACGGTCTTGCTTGCCTTTGTTGCAGAAATTGCAAAGCATACAAGGGTGGGAGGTACATCCAGGTCGTTGAATGAACCTGACATACTGTCCTTACCGCCGATTGCGGGAGTTTCATAGTGAAGCTGTGCTGTAAGTCCGCCTAAAAGTGCTGCTGCGGGCTTGCCCCAGCGCTCAGGCTTATCGTAAAGTCTTTCAAAATATTCCTGCATTGTAAGGCGGCTCTTGTGGGGGTCTGCGCCGATAACTGCAAGCTTTACAAGGCTTTCTGTAACAGCGTAAACAGAACCGTGGAAGGGACTGAAACGGCTGATTCCGGGGATGAATCCGAAGCTCATTGCTGTTGCGGTATCTGTCTTTCCGTCCGGTACGGGAACTTTAGCACACATTGCATTTTCGGGTGTGAGCTGATATTTGCCTGCATAGGGCATGAGAACTGTTGCAGCTCCGATGGAGGAGTCAAAACGCTCTACAAGACCTTTCTGTGAGCAGACTTCAAGTCTTGAAAGGTTTGCTTTAAGTGCGTCAATTCCCTTTTTGCCTTTAACTGCTGCGGGAACAGCTGTTCTGTAATCATCCTCAGCTTTAGCGGCTGTGATGAGAGCCTTTGCGTGCTGAGTAACACCGTTTGTATTGAGGAATTCACGGCTGAGATCGACAATCTTGTCGCCTCTCCATGTCATTGTAAGTCTGGGATCTTCCTTAACCTTTGCAACGATAGTTGTCTCAAGGTTTTCGTCATATGCAAGCTTTGCGAAAGCCTCTGCATCCTTTTCGTCAAGGACTACAGCCATTCTCTCCTGAGATTCGCTTATTGCAAGCTCTGTTCCGTCAAGTCCGTCGTACTTTTTGGGAACAAGGTCAAGGCTAATGTCAAGACCGTCTGCAAGCTCACCGATTGCAACGCATACGCCGCCTGCACCGAAGTCGTTGCAGCGTTTGATCATTCTTGCAGCGTCACCGTTTCTGAAAAGACGCTGAATCTTTCTCTCAGTTGGAGGATTACCCTTCTGAACCTCTGCGCCGCAGGTTTCGATAGATGATGTATCGTGAGCCTTTGATGAACCTGTTGCACCGCCGCAGCCGTCACGGCCTGTACGTCCGCCGAGAAGTACGATAACGTCTCCGGGAGCGGGAACCTCTCTTATTACGTTGGCTTTAGGTGATGCACCTACAACTGCGCCGATTTCCATGCGCTTTGCAGTGTAGCCGCTGTCATATATTTCGCAGACCTGACCGGTTGCAAGACCGATCTGGTTACCGTATGATGAATAACCCTGAGCTGCACCGACAGTGATCTTCTTCTGGGGAAGCTTACCGGCAAGAGTTTTCTCAAAGGGAGTTGTGGGGTCGCCGCTTCCTGTTACACGCATAGCCTGATATACGTAAGCTCTGCCTGAAAGGGGATCACGGATTGCACCGCCGAGACAGGTGGCAGCGCCGCCGAAAGGCTCAATCTCAGTGGGATGGTTGTGAGTTTCGTTCTTAAACTGAACAAGCCATGTTTCAGTGCCGTGAGAGGTCTCAACGGGAACTTCAATGCTGCAGGCATTTATCTCGTCGCTGACGTCAAGGTCGTCAAGCTTTCCTTTCTTCCTGAGCACCTTGCCGCCGATAGTTGCCATATCCATAAGGGTCATGTTCTTTTTGCGCTCACCGTAAACTTCGGTTCTTGCTACAACGTATTCGAGCCATGCGTCCTCAATTGCCTTTGATACTGCGCTCTTTTCAATATCAACGCTGTCAAGCTGTGTGAGGAATGTTGTGTGACGGCAGTGGTCTGACCAGTATGTATCAATAACTTTAAGTTCTGTAATTGTGGGATCTCTGTGCTCTGTATTTGCAAAGTAATCACGGCAGAAGCACAAATCAGCAACGCTCATTGCAAATCCCATTTCCTTGTGGTACTGAGCTATTTCATCGTCTGAGCGGGAAATGAAGCCCTCAACTCTTGCAACGTCTGCGGGAACATCAGCTTTGATGTTGAGGCTTTCGGGCTTGTCCATAGATGCAATTCTTGATTCAACAGGGTTAATTATATATCCCTTGATCTTATCAAAATCACTTTCGGAAATGTCGCCTTTGAGAGCGATTACCTTTGCCGATGCAACAACGGGACGTTCACCCATTGTAAGAAGTGCAATACACTGGGCGGCGGAGTCTGCACGCTGGTCGTACTGACCGGGCAGGTATTCTGTTGCAAAAACACGCCAAGCGGGATCAATACTCAGTTCCGTTGAAATGTTGTCGCCGTTAGGCTCTGAAAGGATTGTAACAGATGCTCTCTCAAAATCAGCGTCGCTAATTCCCTCAAGGTCATATCTGTTGATAAGACGCAATGCTTCGAGGTTTTTAATGCCGAGGTTATCTTTTAAATCTGCAAGCAGATGTCCTGCTTCAATATCAAACCCGGGCTTTTTTTCGACGAAAAGTCTTTTCACATTTGACATATAATCAGCTCCCTGCACTGTAATTCAATATAGATAAAAATATAATATCATATTACAGATTAATATAAAAGGGCAAAACTAAGGAAGATTGTTTAAACCACCCGAATTTTTTTGTTAAAAATTTGAATGGATAATAGATTTAACAAAAAATTTAGAGACAATTAATTGACAATAAATTGGCATCAGCATATAATTTTATTAATTTGTTGATAATTATTATTAATAATGAAAATAATTTATTTAAATAGATTTAAAATTGTAAAAGGAGAATAAAATGAGCGCAGTCAGATACTCAAAACAAAAAGAAATTATTTATAATGCTCTTATTGAAGATCCTTGTCATCCTACTGCTGAAACATTATATAATAAACTAAAGCCGGAACATCCCAGTTTAAGTCTTGCTACAGTTTACAGAAATCTGAATCAGTTTGCGTCTCAGGGTAAAATATTAAAAATTCGGGTTCCGGATGGGAGCGACCGCTTTGATGGAAGTATACACAAGCACTTCCATGGCTTTTGCACACAGTGCGGCGGGGTTTTCGATATAGAAGAAAGAGAACTTGAGGGAATTGAGGAAAAAATTATGAATATTTCCACCCTTAAAGTTACACAATATAATTTAGTTATTTACGGTGTTTGCAATAAATGCCGTGAAAAGCATATACACTAAAAAAATAAAAAAGAAAAGGAGAATTGTATGGAACTTAAAGGTTCAAGAACAGAAGCGAATCTCATGGCAGCATTCGCAGGAGAATCCCAGGCAAGAAATAAGTACACTTATTATGCTTCAAAGGCAAAGAAAGAGGGTTATGAGCAGATAGCCAATCTTTTCACTGAGACCGCAAACAACGAGAAAGAGCACGCAAAGATTTGGTTCAAGCTTCTTCACGACGGTATTCAGGATACTCACACAAATCTTGAAGACGCAGCAGCCGGCGAAAACTATGAGTGGACAGATATGTATGCAAAGTTTGCTGAGGAAGCAAGAGAAGAGGGCTTTGATAAAATAGCATTCCTCTTTGAGGCAGTTGCAAAGATTGAGAAAGAGCATGAAGAGAGATACAGAAAGCTCATTGAGAATCTCGATAACAATTCCGTATTTGAAAAAGAAGAGGCCGTTGGCTGGATCTGTCTTAACTGCGGATATGTTTGCTATACAAAAGAGGCTCCCGAAAGATGCCCCGTTTGTGATCATCCAAAAGCATATTTCCAGCTTCGCGCTCAAAACTATTAAAAGGAGCGATGGGCAGATCTGCCTTAATTGCGGTTTTGTTCATTTTAAGAAAGGCGCTCTCATGGAGCTTTGCTCTTGGGTGAACAAAGGCTGATTTTCGGCTTAGTGTCTGAAATTATCAACTGAACAGGATGGGCTTTTAGACGGATCTGCCTTGCGGCTATATTTGCTTTATGAAAAGCTTCTAATGCAGCTTTTATGTGTGAGTAAAAAATAAGGCTTAATACCGGATTAATGGGTGAAATTTACCAATTAAAAACGACAAAAACAAAAAATGAGTGAGGGTAAAAAATGTCTAATAATACATTAAGTGTAATAACCGGTGCTACCGGTCATGTTGGATATGCGTTGCTTCTTGATCTTATTAACAATGGTGAAAAAACCAGAGTTGTAGCAATAAATGAACGTGATGGCGAAAGAGTAGCTGATCTTAACTGTGAAATAGTATACGGAGACGTTACGAATCTTGACACTCTTATTGAAGCTTTTAAAGGCGCAGATGTTGTATATCATCTTGCTGGAATAGTTGAAATTAAAGCAGGGTATGAGGATCTTATTTACAATGTAAATGTAAAGGGCACAAAAAATGTTGTAGAAGCATGTAAAAAGTGTGGAGTTAAAAAACTTGTGTATATGTCTTCGGTTGATACATACTCCCCTCTTCCCGACAACCAGCTTATGACGGAACTTGATCATTATGATCCGGATATTTTAGAGGGAGCATATGCAAAGACAAAAGCTGAGGCAACTCAGTATGTTCTTGATAGTAACGGTAATGATGGTCTTGAAACCGTTGTTATTCAGCCCAGTGCGTGCATAGGTCCTTATGATATTAATGTTTCAAGTATAGGCGAAATGGTAAGAATGTACATGGAGGGAAAATTTCCAGTTTCATTGAGCTTTGGCGGTTATAACTTCGTAGATGTACGCGATATTGCTTATGGAACAAGAATGGCAGCAGCAAAGGGAAAACCAGGCGAATGTTATATTCTTTGCGGAGATGCTATGTCTGTTGATGATTTTATTAAGGCGTTGGCTGCTTCCGAGCATAAGAAACCTCCGAAAGTTAAGCTGAGCAAAGGTTTTATAGATGCAATTATTCCAATTATGGAAGTATATTATAAAGCGACGAAAGCGACACCTTTCCTTACAAGTTATTCAGTTAGAAAACTCATTTCAAACTGTAATTTCTCATACGCAAAGGCTCAGAGAGATTTGGATTACCATCCCATGTCTGTTGAACAGTCCGTTAAGGATATGATTAAATGGATAAGAAATAACGAGGGTGATCCAAAGGATTATGATGTGAAAAAGAGAAAAAAAGCGGCAAAAAAACCAGCATAAGAATAAGCGGTAATTTAAATCTGGATAAAAATAAAGTATAAAAACAACCGAGGTTTACTTAACCAGTAGACCTCGGTTTGCTGTAATATAAGAGAAATTTCAAGCTTTTCAGAATAATTTCTTGTGTTGCTGTGTATTTAAATTCTGATTAATAAAGTTAGCTCTTTATATCTAAGCAATGCGGTGTTGATATTTTATATGAGTTGACTTTTATAAAGCTGTTGGTTTCTGTAAAATTCGTTTGCTTTTTATTATTCAAAATGGTATAAAATTTTGAAATTCTTTTGACATTAAAGAAGAAACTTGTTATTATTTAGAAGCATGTAAAATATGAATAGAAACCATTCCTAAGAATGAGAAAGACAAAAAATCAATTGAGAAGGTGAAAAGATGGAAAGAAGTAAAAAGTATTACGGAATAGTCATTTTTGCGGCTGTGCTATTAATAGTCGTTTTGGCGTTTTGTATTAATCGCTTTGTAGATAAAGATAATAAAAACGACGATTTGGATTCTTTATCTGATACATCTATAAGTTCAGATATAAGTTCTGAAACAAGTCAGAAACTCCCGAGCGAGGTAACTGAGGAAAATGAAGATGAAACAGAAGCAGTAATAAGTGCTTCTGCAAGCCTGACTGATAAAAACGGAGAAGGTCAAATCACTCTTAATACATCTTATGACAGTGTTAAAGCTGTTTTGGATGAAAAGAAAATCTCATATGACGCTGAAGATATGTTCATAGAGACAAAAGACGGAACCACCTATCTCTTTTGGTCAAACGGCAGCGAAAAGCGTGTAAATTCAATTTTATTAACTTCTACCGCCGAGGGGCTGAAGGTTGGAGACAGTAAAGAAAAAATTATAAGAATCTACGGAGACAGTACGCCTGTTGAAAGTAATGGAAAAACTTATTACTGCTATATTTCCGGTACATTTCAGCTTACAATCAGAGTTGAAGATAATAAAGTTAAGGGAATATCTTTCGGATATTTAAAACTTAACGCTCCGTCAACTTCCGACAATACATCTACTGCAAACTTGTTTTCAGGGGAATATACTGTTGAAGCTGCCGCCGATGCAAACCATCAGCGAGCAGTGAAATACACTGCCGAAAAAGGCACAAGAGAGTGCTTTGCTCAGATTGCGGAAAGTCAGGTAGGATATGTTAACGGTTATTCAAACGGCGGAAATGTCGTATTCCCGTATTCTCATACAGACGGATGGAACAAATACGGCAACAGCGCGGGAATGCCTATAAGTGCATGGTGTGCATTGTTTATTTCCTGGTGTGCAGACCGTGCTGGAATAGATGAAAGCTATCTTAATCGCAGTGCAATAGCCAATATAAACTGGCAGGATTATAAAGATAAAGATTCATATACTCCCAAGAGAGGCGATCTCATTTATTTTAAATATAATGGATTCAATAATGAGATGAGCGTAAATCATGTTGGCATAGTAGTTGGATACGACGCTGAAACCAAAACAATTACTACTGTTGAGGGTAACGCAAGAGGTGGTCAGTGCCTTAAAAGGGCTTACAGACTCGACGATCCTACAAGTGATATAATCGGTTTCAGCGCAGTAAGATTTTAAAAAATAAAAATATTAAGATGATTAAACTGAAAAGGTCCGGCGGAAAGTAATCCGTCGGGCCTTTTGTAATTTTACTGTTTTGAAAATGTTTTGGCGGCGGTATAAATTCCCATAAGCATAATGCTTATTGAAAGCCCCATCATTATTCCGGAGATAAAATCCTTGAAGTCTGAGCCTCCTGTAAGCTGGGATAAAGCTGAAAGCACCATGCCCATAATTATAAGCACAAGTCCGAAAAGCAGAGTCCTTTCTTTTTCGAGCTTTTGTATCCGCTCAAGGGCTTCAAGCAGCTGCGAATCACTTTTGACTTCGCTTTCTTCCCCGGAAAGCAGTTCGCTGGCGGTTATATTAAGTTCCTTGCACAATGAGGGCACAACAGAGTAATCAGGCATACATTTTCCTGTTTCCCACTTTGAAACCGTCTTATTTGTAACGCCTATTTTTTCAGCTAATTTTTCCTGAGTGAGCCCGATTTCTTTTCTTTTTACTGCTATAAGCTGTCCCGTTTTAACTGTATTCATTTAATAGCCTCCGTTTCTGGTTACATGATACATATTGTCGGTAAAAAAAGATACCCCCTGAACGGAGAATTCAGGAGGAATTTGTTATTTAACCTCAGTTTAAAAGTAATCGCTTATATTTTTTGAAACTTTCCGCAAAGTTTCTACGAAAACCATGCTTTCTATTTCCGTCATGTCTTTTGTCATCTGTTTAATCCATGCATCTCCTGCTTCCAGAAGCGAGGGATAGATTTCCATTGCTTTTTCGGTGGGGTAAACGATAATACAGCGGGCATCGTCGGGACTTTCCGAACGTGTTACAAATCCCAGCTCCTCAAGCTTTGCAAGACTTTTTGCAACGGTGCCTTTACTTATGTCTAAAATCTCACAGAAACGGTTTTGATTTATACCTTTGTTTTCGCAAGTGATCATCAAAAACGGAAGCGTGCCGCTGCTTATTCCAAACTTGGCGGTCTGGCTGCCTAAATAAATCTGCATTTTGCGGTATATAAGAGAAATCATTTTAAGAATGTTTGTCTCAGGACAATTATCCATTTTTACAACTCCGTAGCATTTCATTTATAAATTTTAAAGGATGCTTTGTTTCCTAAGCAACTTTAATTTTATATTTGGTTAATTTATATGTCAAGTCCTATATATGTGGACATAACAGGCTTGTTGACACTTTTTGGCAGCTGATATATAATATCACACGCAGAAAAATTAATTGTTTAAAGGAACTAAAAGGTTTCCTAAGAAACTTTTGAGGAGGAGTGAATTTTATGAAGTATCCGGTTATCACGATCGGCCGTGAGCATGGCTCAGGAGGAAGAATTATAGCGCAAAAAGTAGCGGAAGCGCTGGGTATACCCCTTTATGACAAGAAACTTATAAGAATGATTGCAGCAGATAGCGGATTTTCTGAAAACTATGTAGAAGCCGCTGAAAAAAAGAGAACTTCAAGTTTTCTCTATAATATTTATTTTGACAGCAACAATCTGCCTATTGACGACCAGCTTTTTATAACTCAGTCCAATATTATCAAAGAGGTTTCTCAGCAGGGACCCTGTGTTATAGTAGGACGCTGTGCAGATTATGTATTGCGTGACAACGAAGAATGTTTAAAGGTCTTTATCTATGCTCCTATTGAGGAGAGAATAAAGCGTGTTACTGAGGTTTACGGCGAGAAAACCAATGATGCGAAACGCTATATTGAGAAATACGATAAACAGCGTGCAGCATATTATAACCGTTTTACCGAGGCAAAATGGGGAGACCCCCATAACTATCACCTTATGCTTAACAGCACTATAGGACTTGATACTATTTCGGATTATATTGTAAAACTTGTTTCTGGAGAGGATAAGAATTAATGCCGGAAATTGCAAAAAAAGAAAACAAAATGGGTACCATGCCTGTTAACAAGCTTCTTGTTTCTATGTCGGTGCCTATGATGATATCAATGCTTGTGCAGGCTCTTTATAACATAGTAGACAGTATGTTTGTTGCGCAGATAAGCGAAAACGCTCTTACGGCGGTATCTCTTGCCTTTCCTGCGCAGAACCTTATGATTGCTGTTGCGACGGGAACCGGCGTCGGCGTCAATGCGGTTTTATCAAAAAGTCTTGGAGAGAAGAACTATGAAAAAGTTAATCATGTAGCAAATAATGCCGTGTTTTTAACTGTTTGCAGTTTTGTGGTTTTTGCTGTTCTGGGAGGCTTTTTCTCAAGACTGTTCTTCACTTTACAGACTGATATTACTGAAATTGTAAACTATGGTGAAGATTACCTTCTTATATGCACAATTATGTCTTTTGGCTTATTCGGACAGGTAACTTTTGAGAGACTGCTTCAGTCAACAGGTAAAACTTTTTACACTATGATTACTCAGGGTGTCGGAGCCATAATAAATATAATCTTTGACCCCATTATGATTTTCGGACTTTTAGGGTTCCCGAAAATGGGCGTTGCCGGAGCTGCCGCCGCAACTGTTCTCGGACAGATAGTTGCATGCATTCTTGCGATTATACTTAATCATTTCAAGAACCATGAAGTAAGGCTCAACTTTAAAGGATTCCGTCCCAGCGGTAAGATTATCAAAACTATTTACGCTGTAGGTGTGCCGTCAATTATAATGGCTTCCATAAGCAGCGTTATGACTTTCGGCATGAATAAAATACTTATCGCCTTTACTTCTACCGCTACTGCAGTTTTCGGAGTTTACTTCAAGCTTCAGAGTTTTGTATTTATGCCGGTGTTTGGCCTTAATAACGGAATGGTTCCCATTGTTGCATATAATTTCGGAGCTAAAAAAGCTGATAGAATTACTAAAACCGTTAAGCTCAGCATAGTTTATGCGGTGGGCATAATGCTTATAGGTTTTGCACTGTTTATGCTTATTCCTGAAAGCCTCTTGAAAATCTTTAATGCATCAGATAATATGCTTTCAATCGGTGTTCCCGCTTTGAGAATTATCAGCTTTAACTTTATCTTTGCAGGATTTGCAGTTATCTGTTCCTCGCTTTTCCAGGCTTTGGGTCATGGAATACTAAGCCTTTTAATTTCTGTACTCAGACAGCTTGTTGTGCTTCTGCCTTGCGCTTATATCTTTGCTCAGTTCGGCGAGCTCAATAATGTATGGCTTGCTTTCCCCATTGCGGAAATAGTTTCCTTCGTTATATGTGTAATTTTCTTGCGTTATGCATACCGTAAGGAGATAAAACCTTTAAAAATCAGTCAATAATTAAAAAGCGAAATGCGCAGAGCAAACAAGGCTCTGCGCATTTCTTATATATAAAACAAACCGCTATTTTTAATATGCAACGGGAACGTCGATTTCCATATCGCTTGAAGGATATGTGACGCAGGGATGGATGAATCCAAATTTGCGGTCGGCTTCTCTTCTGCCGTCACGGCCGTCAGCAATGACAAAATCACCATTAATGAGCTTGCTGTGGCAGAATCCGCAGCCGCCTGCTCTGCACTTGTTAGGTGCGTTGAGACCTGCTCTTTCCATAGAGGTGAGAAGAGTCTCGTTTTCTTTTGCGTCAATGTTGTAAACAAGATCACGCATATGAACGGTGAGACGGAATGTCTTTGGATTTTCAACATTGCGGTCGCCGCAGTAAAGGGCATCCTTATGAATGGCTTTTATGGGCAGAGCATAGGGTTCAAGCTCTTTAAGGACGAAATCGTACATGGCTTTCGGTCCGCACATAAAGAATGTGACATCCTTAATATCCACATATTTTTCCATAACCGCTGCGGAAATAAATCCGTGTTCATATCCTTCAGCCTCTTCGTCGCTGAGAACATATACTACTTTGAGTCCCTTTTCGGCTAATTCATCAAGCTCATCCTTATAGGCAATGTGCTTTGTATCACGTGCACCGTAGAAAAGGGTCATGTTGTAGTCTTCGTCACCTTCTATCATGCTCTTTGCCATGGAGATAAAGGGGGTGATGCCGCTGCCGCCGGCTATGCAGGCAATGTTCTTTTTGTCCCTCAGATTTTCATAGTGGAACTCTCCGGAAGGCTCAGTCATGGTGAACTGATCTCCTACCTTAGCCTGAGTGTCCAGATAGTTTGAGAAAAATCCTGCATTTTCAATTCCGAGAACCAGCTCGTTTGCAAGAGCTTCTCTGGGGCTTGAAGCAATTGAGTAGGGACGGCTTACAAGGCTGTCGCCGACTTTGCCCTGAAGTGAAACATATTCACCGGCTCTGAAAAAGGGAAAAGCATCGCTGTCAAGGCGTTTGAAAGTGTATTCTTTCATTCGGTCGGTGAGAGGACGTATTGCTGTAAGTTCAACAGTCATATATCCGGGATGAAGCTTATGAGCTAATATATTTGTACGGTATTCTTTGGGCAGGGGAGTATCTGCTCCGGAAGCTAAAGCTTCTCTGCGGTTGGGAACCAGCTTTTTAAAGCGGAGCATATCCATAAATCCGAAAATCTGCTTTTTGAATTTCATATTATTTTCCCTCCCTTTTCAGATCGCCGACAGTCTGTCTTCCTGAAAGATCGCCGGAAACATATGCGCTTGAGTATCCGCTGGAACGCATTGCATAGCCTCCTGCAAATCTGAGGCCGGGGAACAGTTCAGCGTCTTCTTTCATCATCATCATTCTGGGCATAAGGCTGTCCCAGTCGCAGGTTTCGTAGCCGTAGATTACGCCTTCGGGATGTCCGCAGTAACGAGCATAAGTTGTGGGAGATGCAAGGCAGATTTCCTCAATGGAATCTCTGATTTTGCATCCGGTTTCACGCTCAAATACGTTTATCATATCTTCGGCGATACGGTCTTTTGCCTTAAAGTAATCTTCCTCAGTAACGTTGCCCCAGTCATCGGACATAAACATGGTTGTAAAATACATCATGCAGGTGCCCTTGGGGGAACATTCGGGATATGCGTTATTAAGGCAAACGGTTGCCTGAACGTGGTTTGTGTCAATTTTTCTCATTAAATCGTACTGCTTAACGGTATCAGCTGTGTCGTAGATAAAGTAGTTATGGCTCTTTATGCCCAGCTCTTCGGCGGATTTGTTAAGACCCAGGAAAAGAGTAAGACCTCTTCCTGCAAAGGTACGTGCGTTTGTAGCTCTGACCATTTTTTCGGTGACGGATTTTTCTTCAAGCAACTTTCCGAAAACAAGGTGGGGTGAGCAGTTTGCAATAACGTGCTTTGTATTGATAATTGTTCCGTCAGAAAGTTTAACGCCTTTGATTTTATTGTCGTCATCGGTGAGGATTTTCTCAGCCTCTGACTGATACCAGATGTCTCCGCCAAGCTCACGGATTCTTGTATCCATAGCAAGGCTGATTTCATGGGAACGCATTTTGGGCATCCATGCATCACGGGTGATATAGCGTATAACCATGGAGCCGTAGTGAAGGAAGCTCATGCGGTCGCAGTCAACGCCTAAATAGCACCAGTAAGCGTTGAGGATATCCTGTGCCTTTTTAGGCATTTTAAGTGCGTCGAGAACTTCGTTTACGCTGTAGCTTCCCGCTTTGATAAAGTTGGGGAAGTTTGCTTTCATATAGTTTGAATCGGTGTTTCCGTTTACAGAGTTTGAATAGGTCTGAGCATCACGTACTTCGTTGCAAAGCTCGAAGAACTCTGTCATTGATTTACGTGAACCGGGGCAGTACTCTTCCATTTTTTCAATGTAAGCGTCTACTCCGAAAGGCATTACACAGTCATATTTTTTATCTGTGGTAATAAGGTGGTATGCTTCGGGAATTCTTATCCAGTCTATTTTGTCCTCTACCCCAAGGCTGCGGAACAAAGTGCGGATATCTCCCGGCTCCTCTGGGGAACCGAAATCGTTGAGCTCGTGAAGACTTGCCTCAAACTCAAAACGTCCGCGTTTGAAGCTTGTGGCAAAACCTCCCGGCAGGTTGTGTTTTTCAAGGAGCAGGCATGAAAAGCCTCCCTGAAGAACACGGATTGCTGCTGTAAGTCCGCCGTTTCCGGCGCCTATGACTACAACGTCATAGTTTTTTGCTGCTACTCTTTCCATGTTTTTCCTCCTTATATGATAAGGTTGCGGGATTTGTTCAGCCAATACTGAAGTTCTTCCTCGCTTTTTACCTCTTTATAGTGGCGCAGCATAATGCTGTAAAGCTCAGTGAGTTCATGGCTTATTTCTTCCGACGATAGATCGCGGTAATCCGTAGCCATCATTACGCCCATTGTATAGCAATAATACTGCATCCAGTGGTGCATATCTTTTGCACGTTGGGGATCCATTTCGAGGTTTTTTGATAAAAGCTCCACGGTGATTGTATAGTTTATATCGTCGGGGAGCTTTTCCCCGGAATCCCTGCGGCGAAGATACAGGAACTTGAAAAGTTCCTTTTCCTTTTTTGCAAATGTCAAAAATGCAATTGCAAGTTCCTTATAGTTGGTGAAATGAAAACGCAGATATTTTTCCGAAGCGTACTTATATAATTCCTTTTTAAGACAGTCGAGATTTTCGAACTCGGAGTATATAGGCTGGGTGGAGCTCTGAAGCTCAGCGGCTATATTCCTTACAGTAAGCGCCGATGCGCTTTGCTTTCTTATTACACTAATAGAGGCTTCTAAAATATCCTCTTTGAAAATACGTTTTTTAGGCGGCATAGCTCCTCCTGTAGTTGAACGCAAAAAGTTTTACTTTTGCAAACTAAGATATGGTTTATTTTCTGTGGGGTAAAAAATAATATACATAAATATTTCTTCGCTGTTTAACAACAGGGAAAAGGTAATTTAAAAGATTAAATAACAAGTGTTATATTAAGCTTATTGTAACGCTCTAATAGAAAAAGTTCAATAGAAAATTGCGGAAATCTTAAAGAATAATAAACAAAAAATTCGTTATTTTTTTGACATATTAAAAAGAGCGGTTGTACCACCGCTCTTTAAAGGAGTTGAATATTGAATTTAATCAATAATACGTCCGTCGGAAGAAATTGTTACAATATTCCATGGAATAAATTTTCCGCTGTTCATAAGTGCATTTTTAACGGCGTTTTCGAGTCCTCCGCAGCAGGGAACCTTCATACGTGTAACAGTTACACTCTTAATGTTGTTATTTTTAATAATCTGTGTAAGCTTTTCTGTATAATCAACTGCGTCAAGTTTGGGGCAGCCTATTAATACAGTATGGCCTTTGATAAAGTCGTTGTGAAAATTGCCGTATGCGTAGGCGGAGCAGTCAGCGGCAATAAGCAATTTGGAACCTTCAAAATACGGTGCGTTGACAGGGACAAGCTTTATTTGAACCGGCCAGTGAGTAAGCTGACTTAAGTTTTCGTTATGAACTTTAGCTGATACAGCGCTGTTTTCTCTTGTAAAAGATTTTAAAGCTGAGCCGGGACATCCGCAGGGCAGGGAAGAATTTGCTTTTTCTGCTTTTGCAGCAAGAACTGCCTTTTCGTCATAGGCTGGAGCTTCTCTTTCTTCAAATGTAATAGCTCCCGTAGGGCAGGCGGGCAGACAGTCGCCTAAACCGTCGCAGTAATCTTCCCTTGTGAGCTTGGCTTTGCCTTTTATCATCTGTATTGCTCCCTCATGGCAGGCGCTGGCACAGGCTCCGCAGCCGTTGCATTTTTCTTCGTCTATTTTTATGATTTTTCTTATCATATCTATTTGCTCCTTTCAAAAACTATTTTTAATTGACTTTGCATCTGAATTTTACTATAATCACTTAAACAAAATATGTTGAAAATTCAACAAATGGAGAGTTTTTATGGAGCAATATTTTGAAATCTTGGAAAAATGTCCTTTGTTTAAAGGTGTTGAAAGAAATGAACTTTCAGGGGCTTTAAAATGTCTGGAAGTTAAGATAAAAGAGTATAAAAAAGGTGAAACAGTATTTTTGCAGGGAGATGCCGTTAATTTTTTTGGAGTTGTCCTTGAGGGAAGCGTTCAGATTGTTCGGAACGACTATTACGGAAACCGGAGTATAGTGACTACGGCTATGCCGTCTCAGCTTTTTGCTGAAACCTTTGCTTTTGCGAAAGCTTCTGCAGTGTCCTTAAGTGCATGGACTTTAGCCGACAGCGCCGTTATGTTTATAAATCCTGAAAAATTTATAGGTCAGTGCAGCAGAGCATGCAGCTTTCACAGCAGGATTATTTCAAATCTCGTAAAGGTGATGGCTTCAAAAAATCTTGAAATAAATAAAAAGCTGGAAATCGTTTCAAAGCGAACTACACGTGATAAGCTTATGACGTATCTGTTTTTAACTTCTCAGGAACTGGGGGCAAAAAGTTTTACAGTGCCCTTTAATCGTCAGGAACTATCAGACTATTTGGAGGTTGACAGAAGCGGTCTTTCCGCAGAGATAAGTAAACTTAAAAAAGATGGGAAGCTTCTCTGCCGCCGCAGTGAATTTACTATTCTTTAAGAGCCTCAATTGCAAAATTAAAACGGCAGGATTAGCAATGGTGCTGATCCTGCCGTTTGTTATCTGTCCCTACAATAGTAGGTTTTTATGCTTCAAGAATTTCCATAAACTCTTCTCCGGTAATTGTCTCTTTTTCGTAGAGGAACTGTGCAAGTTTATCAAGTTTGCTGCGGTTTTCGGTTAAAATTTTCTTTGCCTTTTCGTACTCTTTCTTTATGAGCTCTACTACCTGTTTATCAATGAGAGTCTGTGTTTCCGCAGAGCACACAAGAGAAGCGTCGCCGCCCAAATACTGGTTGTTTACAGTTTCGAGAGCTACCATGCCGAAATCGTCGCTCATACCGTAACGTGTAATCATTGCACGGGCAAGTTTTGTGGCCTGTTCTATATCGTTGGAAGCGCCGGTTGTAACGGAGCCGAATATGATCTCTTCCGCAGCTCTGCCTCCGGTATAAGTGGCGATCTTGTTTTCAATTTCCTCTTTGCTCATCAGATAGTGGTTGCCTTCGTCTACCTGCATTGTATATCCCAATGCGCCGGAGGTTCTCGGTACAATGGTTATTTTCTGTACCGGTGCGGAGTGGGATTGCTTTGCGGCAACTAAAGCGTGGCCTATTTCATGGTATGAAACAATCATCTTTTCCTTGTCAGTAAGAATTGCATTTTTCTTTTGATATCCTGCAATGACAACTTCAATGCTCTCTTCGAGGTCTTCCTGTGTTACCGTTTTACGTCCGTTTCTTACAGCACGAAGAGCAGCTTCATTTACGATGTTGGCAAGTTCTGCGCCGGAAGCGCCCGATGCCATACGTGCAATTTTTCCGAAGTCTATGTTTTGAGATGCTTTTACCTTTTTTGCATGAACTCTGAGAATTTCCTCACGGCCTTTGAGGTCGGGAAGCTCTACGGGTACGCGACGGTCAAATCTTCCGGGACGGGTAAGAGCAGGGTCAAGGGATTCGGGACGGTTAGTAGCTGCTAAAATTATAACTCCGCTGTTTTCCTCGAAGCCGTCCATTTCTGTAAGAAGCTGGTTAAGGGTCTGTTCTCTTTCGTCGTTTCCGCCGATGTTGCCCTCACGCTTTTTGCCTATTGCGTCGATTTCATCTATGAACACTATACAGGGTGCTTTCTCCTTTGCCTGTTTAAACAGATCACGTACTTTTGCTGCACCCATACCTACAAACATTTCAACAAACTCTGAACCGGACATTGAGAAGAAGGATACATTTGCTTCTCCGGCAACAGCTTTTGCCAGCATTGTTTTACCTGTTCCGGGAGGGCCTACAAGCAAAATGCCCTTTGGCATTGAAGCGCCTACTTCCTTGTATTTGCTGGGGTCATGAAGATAATCTACGATTTCTGCAAGGCTTTCCTTAGCCTCATCCTCTCCGGCAACGTCGGAAAACTTAATGCCTTCTGAGGACTTTACATAAACCTTTGCGTTGCTTTTACCGAGTCCGAACGCCATGGAGTTGGGGCCGCCTGCTTTCTCCATGAGCTTTTTATACATGAACTGTCCTATTCCTACAAAAATCAAGATCGGCAAAATCCATGTCAGGAAAATATTCAGAAGGGGAGACATCTGCTCTATAATCTCTCCTGAAAATTTCGCTCCGGAATCATAAAGACGCTGGGTAAGGTCGGGGTCATCCACCATTCCGGTTTTATAAACCTGTTTTTCGTCTTTGTCAGTGAAAACTATCTGGTTTTCCTGAGCCTGAATTTCAACTTTTCCCACTTCTTTGTTTTGGGTCATTGTGATAAAAGTTCCGTAATCGACCTCTTTGACTCTTGCACCGGATATGAGTGGCATAGCCAAAAAGTTGAAAAGGATAATGGCTATAAGCACAATGGTGTAATAGTAAATTAAAGGTTTGCGAGGTTTTTTGACTTCATTCATTTTAAATCCTCTCTTTCTTTGTCAAGCTCATTTTGAGCATCTATTGCTTTCATTGCGGCAATAAGTGCATATCGCATTGACTGTACCGCAAAATCAATGGCGTATTCTGCATAGAGAGCATATGCCTCTGCATCAGTTTCGGTATCGTCACTTGTTTCGCTGCGCAGAAATTTTGGAATGTCTTCTTTCATAATGTTTTCAGCATTTTTAAAAAATTCAACCTGTTTTTTTGAGAGAGCTGCAACGGCAGGTGAACGGCTGTTTTCGGCGTTTTGTTCGAGGAGATAATTCTTTTCTTCATATTCATCTTTCAGTTCCTGTAATTCCCGCTGGAGTTTATCCGGTTCCGCTTCCTGACACAGTCGTAAACGGCTCTGCATCTGCCCGTAAGATTTTTCCAGTTCATAGAGCTTTATAGCTAAAATTCCGTTGCTCATAAAATCAGCTTCTTTCAAGGTGATTTATTTTTCATCTATGTTATAACAGAAAAAATTTACTTAGCCACTTGCAGTTTTATTTATCTGTACAGACAGAAAAGCCAAAGTGTAAGTCTTTTTTACACTTTGGCTTTTTTGTAAGTTAAAATTAAATTGTTATGTTGAAAACTCAAAGGCCAATACTACTTTTGCAGCATTTGTTCAGACAGAAGACGATAAATCTGATCAGCAAGCTGACTGACGTTAAGGTCTTTGTCAGAGCAGTATTTAAACAGTAACCCTGTAATGCCGCATGCCCAGAAATCCAGCAGCACATTTAAATCCGAGTAGCTTAATGTGGATTCGGGTACTTTTCTTTTAAGCATTTCCTGTAAGTATGTTCTTGTGGCGTTAAGAAAAGTTTTTTCTATTTCATCACGTCTGTGGGAATTGAGCAGCTTTGAAATTAAGCTCTGATTTTCAGCGGCGGAGGTGATGAAAACTTCCAATGCCTTTTCGGGGCTTTCAGCTTCAAGACTGCGTGAAAGCATATTCTGAGCTGATTTTGTTACTGACCATTCTACCACATCCATAATGTCCTGAAAGTGATAATAAAAGGTCTGACGTGAAATGTTGCAGGCTTCTATCAGGGCTTTGACAGTGATTTTATCAAGTCCCTTTTGACGTACCATATCTATAAAAGTTTCGGAAATTATGTTTTTCATGTCTATCGGCATTATCGTACACCCTCTGATATGAGAATTGATGAGATTCATACAGAAATTTTACCATAATGACGGATTGTATGAAAGATAAAAGATGTGAATTTATTTTCTGTTTCCGTTTTTGTCGAAGTTCTTTTTAAGGGCAAATTCGGTGGGGAAAATTGAACCTACGACTGCAATAAGCTGGACTGCGCAGATTATTCCTCCTACAGTCCCTGTGACATCGGTGCTTTTACCCAGAGTGCACAGCATGGCTATTGCTGATATGGGAAGCAAAACAAGGCCGCCAACGTACCATAATTTGCCGCAGTGCTTATGGGCAAAATTCCATGTGTCCTTGTTCTTCATGGACATATTGGTGCGGTATCCAAAAACGGCGTTGATGTCTTTCGGAGGACGCTTGAGAAAGAGTTTGCCGAATCCGATCATGGAACACGGTATAAGCAAAGCCATGATGAGCATATAAATCCAAAATCCCATAGTCTTATCCTCCTGCCAGTGAATTCGAGATTTTTTGTAAGACTCAGAGCGATGTATTTATCCATTATCTAAAAGCGGGAACCAAAGAAAAAGGATCGGCTTTCGGTTTTCACACCCTGGAATATCTCACCTTAATTTATTATATCATGAGGCGTTTATGCTGACAATGAATTCAGAAGGCTTTAAGGTTTTTTACAGTATTTCTCTTAATAGGGGATAATGTAAAACTGATTTTTGCTTTAACTGAGAAACTGACCTGATGCGGCTGACTCCATTATTTTTTTGTTATTCAGTAATCTTTCATCCTGCGGCGAAAACTCCAATGCTTTGTTTACCGCCTCCAAAGCTTTATCATAAGCTCCTGTATAGTAATATCCCAGTGACAGAAGATCGTAAGGGGCGCTTCCCCAGGCTCCCGCTTCGCAGATGTAAGTACGTGGTCGTTCTTTTATTTCAAGGGCACACCGGGTGAAATATATAACGGCGCACCAGTTTTTTTCCTCATACATCATGTTGGCAAAATCCATATAAGGCTCTCTGAGATAAGGCGCTTCTGCTATGCTTCTGTAATACCATGCTTTCGCTTCTTCACGGTTCCCTTTTTGCAGATATGATCTTGCAATAAAACGCATGGAAGCACATCTTTCATCTTTCCACTGAGTTCTCGGCATGGAGAGATGACGCTTTAAAGTTTCGATGCATTTATCCCATTGACCTTTGAACATATACTCTCTGCCTAAGTAGTGCATATTTCGGTCATCGTCGGGGGCTTCTTTTACAGACAGCTCTAAAAGCGGCAGATATTGCGAGCGGGATTTTGTAGGGTCGGCGTAATGATTTAGCTGAATTCCCTCGGCGTAAACCGTATTGCACGGTTCAGTGCCTGTATATGCCAGCACTTCATGGACAGGATGCTCCCAGTGGAATCCGTGGCGGGCATGGATTTTATCAATCCAGAACACAACACCCTCTGAGCCGTCGGGATTAAAATTCCATGTGTATCGGTACTGTGCTCTTTTTGTATCACTCATCCATGTTTTCTCAAGAATTTCTCTCCAGCCCGGTTCAAACCGTTCGTCTAAATCTACACAGACGCATATATCAATGTCATCGGGTACAAGCTCTAAAGAGCGGTTCCTTGCTGTGTCAAACCGCCACGGAATAATCTTTTCTTCGTAAACATCGGCTCCAGCATTTTTCAGCTTTGAAACGGTTTTATCTTCTGATCCGGTATCAAGTACAACGATTTTATCGGCTTCACTCATGGATTTTACCCACGCTTCCGCAAACTGTTCTTCGTTTTTGCAAATTGCGTATACACAAATTCTGTACTTGTTCATGACGGTCATCCTTTCAATGGACTTAATATTATGTATCATTATTAAAAGAAGCGGGGTATTTCCCGAAAAGAAATACCCCCAATTATTAGACGTCTCCTATTCTGTTTACAGTGATTGAAATATCATCGTACTGAATTGGTCCGCCCTCTGTATTCACATTAAGCGTAGTTGGGGCAGAGTCAACTTTTATTATCTGCGTAAATGCCAGGTTGCTGGTTTCCCCTGCTTCTTGGAAGTTATGCCTTACGCCGGTTCCGGGAACTGTTGTGCTATTTTGCTGAAGATAAAACAAAATGGATAAAGGAAATTCTGCTCCGCTTCCTGGAGTTACCGTTCCGTGAAAAGAAACACTGTAGAAACCAGGCTGCTGTAAATCAATATCAGCTGAATTAGTGGAGTGAGTAACAGATGTGCCGTTGGTATCAGCGTTTCTGTCAAATATAAGCGGAGTTCCTGAAGAGCCCGGTTGTGACGGAGTGGAATATGCGTTAAGAAAATCTGCAGTTGGACTACTGCCGGGTTCACCCTGCGGAATTACAAAATCAAGTGTAGCGTCTTGAGGTGTGCCGCTGTTGGTAACAGAGGCCTGTGTTCCAGGATCACCTGTGGTGACGGTTCCAACTTTGACGGTAGCAGCTGTACCAGATTCGCCTGTATCACCGGTAGGACCAGTCGGACCGGTAGCGCCAGTGGGACCAGTAGCACCAGTAGGACCGGTAGCGCCAGTGGAGCCAGTTGCACCAGTTGGACCGGTAGCGCCAGTAGGACCAGTAGCACCAGTGGGACCGGTTGCGCCAGTAGGACCGGTAGCACCAGTGGGACCGGTAGCGCCAGTAGAACCAGTTGGGCCAGTAGCGCCAGTTGGGCCAGTAGCGCCAGTAGGACCGGTAGCGCCAGTGGGACCAGTAGCACCAGTGGGACCAGTAGCACCAGTGGGACCGGTAGCGCCAGTAGAACCAGTAGAACCAGTTGGGCCAGTAGCGCCAGTAGGACCAGTAGCACCAGTGGGACCAGTTGCACCGGTAGGACCGGTAGCGCCAGTGGGACCAGTAGCACCAGTAGGACCAGTTGCACCAGTGGGACCAGTTGCACCAGTGGGACCGGTAGCGCCAGTAGGACCAGTAGCGCCAGTAGGACCGGTAGCGCCAGTAGGACCAGTAGCGCCAGTCGGACCGGTAGCACCAGTCGGACCAGTAGCACCAGTTGGGCCGGTTGTACCAGTTGGGCCGGTTGCACCAGTAGAACCGGTTGCACCAGTAGGACCGGTAGCACCAGTGGGACCAGTAGCGCCAGTGGGACCAGTAGCACCAGTGGGACCAGTAGCACCGGTGGGACCAGTAGGTCCGCCGGCAGGGCCAGTAGGACCGGTTGGTCCGGTAGCTCCTGTGGCGCCAGTAGCACCGGTGGGACCAGTAGGTCCAGTAGGACCTACGCAGCAGCAGTTAGATGAACAGCACGAACATGAGGAGTTGTCCGGTGAACAATCGATGATATTCATGTTGCAGAAAAAATCTCTACTCGTATTATCATCTTCTCTCTTTTAAGATTTAAAAAGTTGCGGGTACGACACATATTTAATGTGCCTTTACATACTATGAAATCAATATAAAAGATGTTACAGGAATATCAGGGCGTATATTTAGCTAAATTATTATGAAACATTTGATTTAGAGGAGACGATATATAAGGCTTTGCAAAAGAAAAAGCACACTGCGAACAGTGTGCTTTTTAAATAATAATGCATCCCTTTTGGCATAAGTGGTGCATTTCAGAAAAACGGGTAAACAGTGTTTACTTGCCATGTATTTTTCTGAGCAACCTTTTGAATAAGTTTTCTTTGGGGAAAATAGGAGGATAATCACCAAATAGAGTTTTATTGTTTATAAAGGCTTCAAATTTTAGTAAAAAATCTTCTTTGTCGATATATCCTGTTTCTGCTTCATCAAATAGGTCACCCATGTAATACATTGTACTCCAAGGCTCTTCTAAATATCGCTCTGTGTATAGAGCAAGGTGATACATTAATTCAGCCATTGCTTTTTTAGACAATAAATCATCCTGATATATCTTTTTCAAAAAAGACATGACTAAATCAAATACAGTTTTATTATAATTAATGTCTGAGTCTTTGACTTTACGAAGATATTCGTTAAGTACGGACAAAATGATTTTTTTGTCACCGCCGGCAGTTGATAATGAAAGAATAATATCTGTAAGAGGATCTTGCTCAATTAGCGCATTATTTATATACTGTTGCAGTTCATCTTCATAGCCGCATAATAGTAGGAGTCTGAAATATGCAGCATATTCGTAAGTCATGTGAAATCTTCCTTTCGATTAAAAACCAGAGACACTACAGGTATACAACGACGGAAGCTAAAAATTATAGAAAAATTGCATTATCGATTTTTTTGCTCCGGTGACTCAAGCACCGAAAATACGCATAGATATGAAATAACCACTATTTTGCTATAACAAAATAGTGGTTATTTTCTGGCGGAGAAGGGGAGACTCGAACTCCCGCGCCGGTTACCCGACCTACGCCCTTAGCAGGGGCGCCTCGTCACCAACTTGAGTACTTCTCCATGATGGTAACATATATATTAATTTATATTGTTTTTAAAATGGCGGAGAGAGTGGGATTCGAACCCACGGTACGTTGCCGTACGACGGTTTTCAAGACCGTTCCGTTATAACCACTTCGGTATCTCTCCATAAGCGACGGAATAAATCTTATCACATCATTTAGTTTTTGTCAAGATAATAAAGTGATATTTTTATATAAAAGTAAAAATCCCTCTCTTTTTGGGAGAGGGATGAATCTTAGCCAACTCTGCAGCCGTTTTTAACTTTGATTTTTCCGAGGAACGGAACCTTTAACGAACCGTCAAAATGATCTTCATCTGTGAAAGTCATTGTAGCTACAAGCTCTTTGCCGGGAAGTACCGGAGTTGTGCCGGTTCCCACAAGAGTATTACCGTTTTCCTCGTGAACTTCTGTTACGTTAACTTCCGGAATGGGAGTACCCTCTGCACCGAATACAAAAGCGTATTCGCCGTTATTGTCGGAAATTTCAATGGTGATTGTGCCTTTGTAGAACATAGTATCTACTTTGCATTCCCATTTGCCTAAACCTATCATGAAAATACCTCCTCTAATATTTTTCATCTGCCCATAATTCTATCATATTTTTTTTCTTGATAAAATAGGACTAAATAACAATATTAGAAGCAGATATTCGGCATTATGACAAGGGATTTATTTGTGGTTTTCTGCAAAAGTGTTTTCAAGGGAAGCTTTGATTTCAGAACCGAGGGTCTTGAAATCGGCTTTAGTAAGTTCTGTTGTGTCAATTTGGGGCAGGATTGTCACATTGACAGTGCCGGGAACCATCCAGTTTTTGTTAGCTTCCATGATTTTGTATGTGCCGTCAAGGAGCACCGGAACAATTGGAACTCTTGTCTTTTCGGCGATTTTAAAAGCGCCGCCTTTAAACTGTCCCATTTTGTCGCCCTTGCTTCTTGTACCCTCCGGGAAGATTATTATTGAGTATCCATCTTTGATTTTATCGGCTGCCTCATTTAAAGCTTTTACAGCCTCTCTGGGATTTTCACGGTCAATGAATACACAGCCGAGATAATCCATCCAGGTGGGGACAAAGGGGATTTTCTTTGCTTCCTTTTTTGCTATAAAGCCGTTGGGTTTGTCGAGACTTGTGAGCAGCACCGGGATGTCGTAAAGTCCCTGATGATTGCTTACATAGAGAGCGGGACCGTCGGGGAGATTTTCTTTACCGGTTACGTTTACCTTTACCCCTGCAAGACGCATGAGTCGAGTTGCCCATTTGTAAACGGTTTTTCTCAGGTAAGCATCTCTTTCTCCAATTTTGCCCTGCTCGGTGAGATTTTTAAGCTTTGAGGTCTTGGGCAGAACAAATATCAGATAGAGAAAAAAGTAAATGAACCAAATTGTTGTGCGTATGTATCGCATAGCTTTCTCCTTTTGTCGCAAGGACGATTATTTATAACTGATTAATTTTAACACTTTAAAACCTGAAACACAACTCTGTAAGTAAGTTAAAGGATTTTAAAATAATATGCTGTATGCACAGATTTATATTTATGGTATTATATTTGCGATTTATAATGATTATGGATTTGAGGAGAAAGAAAATGGGACCGATAATAGATATAACACCGCTATTTCCATATAGAATACTAATGCACATTGCAGAGGTGTTTGCGTATTACAACATAGCCCACAGTATTACAAAGGATAAATATCATCCTGCAATTACCATAGCGGCAATATTTGCGGCGAAAGAACTTTGGGCTGCACTGTTGTTTAATACACCTATTGAATCAGCAGGTTTTGTATGTTTTGGAATAACTTTATTTATAGTTTTAAAGTTTCTGACAGATGGTCAGACTACACATAAGGCTATGTCTGCGGTTTTCAGTATAATCTCAAAATTTTCCTCTACGTTTTTTTATGGAATGATATCAGTGGTTGTTTATCAAGGTAAAAATTACGAAGAGATATTTGGGACTGAGAATAATAACTTGAATCATTTATATATGTTTTTATGTCACTGCATTTTAACTATAGCTGTGAGTTATATATTTTCAGGAATTCTTAAATTCTTTTACAGAAAGAAAAATGCTTCTGGTAATAATAATAAGCTTTTGCTGCTTTTTTCATTTTTTCCCGTATCACATATCATGATTGTTGTTTTTGCTATTATGACAGTTCCTTCTGATTACAGTGAGTATCCTGAGGTTAATTTGACAGCTCTTGGTGTAATAGTTTTTGCATTTATGCTTATCATTATGCTCTTCGACTGCCTGTTCCCCTTCGCCATGGACTATTTTGAAGCCATTGAGGAAAGGAACATTCTAAACGAAAGAGCACTGACCAAAAGCAAAATGGAATATCAGCAGGTGCTTATGCGAAAGGAAGACCAGCAGGAGTTCCGAAAAGTAAAGCATGATTACGCAAACCTCATATCCGCCGCAAAGGGATTTATAGAAATCGGCAAGCCTGAAAAGGCTTTGGAAATTCTTCAGCGCACCAATGATGACATAACGGGACTTTCAAGATTTTCGCTTTGCTCCAATGAAACTGTTAATACTATTATATATATGAAAAAGCAGGAGGCGGAAAAGGACGGCATTAAAGTAAAGGCGGAAGTTGAGGAGCATTATCCGCTTAATGTGGATGATTACGATTTCTGCCGTGTACTCGGAAATATAATTGATAATGCCGTGAATGCTCTCAGGGAGTTCGAAGGTGAAAAGCTTTTCAGACTCAGTATAGAGATAGATGAGGACTTTGTACGTATCAAAGGCGAAAATCCGTTCGATGCAGCGAAAGAGAAGAGAAAACGCGGGTCAAAGGATCACGGACAGGGTACGGTTATTATAAAAGATATTGCATCAAAGTATGACGGAAGTTATAATGTAAGACAGGAAAACGGAATCTGGTACACTGATACCGTTCTTAAAAATATAAAAACAAAATAAGCTCTTTTAAATTTTTGTGTCCGGGTTTGTATTATACCGGCTTTTTTGAGGCTGTTTATCCGTTTTTATGCCGTAATTGAGGCTTAAAATCTTATGGATAAAATGACGAATTTTTTTTCAAAAAGTTGTTGCATTTGCAGATGATGCATGGTATAATACTTGAGCATGCGAATGTGCATGATGATATGCGATGATGCAGGAGGTAGCCGCTCTTAGAAGCGGGAAATTTCTGCGGAGTATGTCCGATTTTCAAACCGGGCGCAATTTATATGGTTAAACCGACTGGGACACACCTGTTCCTTGTGTGTCTTGAGGTGCGACCGAATGCTAGAAGAGCCAAACACCCGGGTTGATTGAAAAATCTACTCGGTTTTTAAAAAGGAACGGGCGGAACGCCCGGAACAGTGTGAGGAATTTCAGCAAATGCCCGCCAAATTTAAGGAGGCGCAACCATGGCAACCACAGAGAAAGTCAGAATCAGACTTAAGGGCTATGACCACAATCTTGTTGACAAAGCTGCTGAGAAGATTGTAGAAACAGCAAAGCGCACAAACGCTCAGGTTTCAGGTCCTGTCCCGCTGCCCACAGAGAAGGAAGTAGTTACAATCCTTCGTGCTGTACACAAGTACAAGGATTCCCGTGAGCAGTTCGAGCAGCGCACACACAAAAGGCTTATCGACATTCTCAGACCCTCAAACAAAACAATTGAGGCTCTGACAGGTCTTGAGCTTCCCGCCGGCGTAGAAATCGAAATCAAGCTTTAATTCAAGGCTTGCACGAAGAACGCCGAAAGGTCAAGTTGGCAAAAGTCAACCAATAACCGAAGGAGGAAAGTAAATTATGCAAAAAGGTCTTATCGGAAAGAAGATTGGCATGACTCAGCTTTTCTTAGACAACGGTAACGTAGTTCCCGTAACAGTCGTTGAAGCTGGTCCCTGCGTAATCGTCCAGAAGAAGACAGTCGAAAATGACGGCTATGAAGCTGTTCAGTTCGGCTACGGCGATGTTAAGGCATCAAGGGTCAACAAGCCCATGAAAGGCCACTTCGCAAAGAATGATGTCGCTCCCAAGAAGGTTCTCAGAGAGTTCAGATTCGCTGATATCAGCGCTCTCAACGTAGGCGACATCATCAAGGCAGACACATTTGCTGTTGGCGACAAAGTAGATGTTGTCGGAACAAGCAAAGGTAAAGGAACTGCCGGCGCCATCAAGAGATGGAACTTCGGCCGCCTTAAGGAATCACACGGTACAGGTCCCGTTGCAAGACATGCAGGTTCACTGGGTGCTTGCTCCGATCCTTCCAGAGTTTTCAAAGGCAAGAAGCTTGCAGGACATCTCGGTAATGAGCGTGTAACAATCCAGAATTTAGACGTTGTTAAAGTTGATGTTGAAAACAACCTTATCGCTATCAAGGGCGCCATCCCCGGACCCAAGGGCGGTATCGTAGTTATCTCCGACAGCGTCAAAGCGTAAGGGAAGGAGTGTAACGAATGCCTAACGTAACAGTATTTGACATGACCGGCAAGAAGGTCTCTGAGCTTGCTCTTGCAGATAGCGTTTTTGCAATCGAGCCCAGCGTTTCGGCTATGCATCTTTGCGTAGTTAACTATCTTGCAAACCAGCGTCAGGGCACACAGTCGACCCTTACACGCGCTGAGGTAAGCGGCGGCGGCAAAAAGCCGTGGCGTCAGAAGGGTACAGGCCGTGCAAGACAGGGTTCAACCCGTGCTCCCCAGTGGACACACGGTGGAATCGCACACGGACCCAAGCCCCGTGAGTATGGTTTCTCCATCAACAAGAAGGTCAGAAGACTTGCAATGAAGTCAGCTCTCTCAGTTAAGGCTGCTGCAAGCGAGATTGTTGTTCTTGACAAGCTCGAGCTTGAGGCAATCAAGACAAAAGAGATGGTAAAGGTTCTCGGCGCTCTTGAGACAGGAAAGAAAGTACTTATCGTACTTCCTGAGAAGAACGACATCGTTTACAGAAGCGCAAGAAACATTGCAGGTGTACAGACAACTCTTGTAAATACACTCAATGTTTACGATATCCTCAACTGCGACACAATGGTAGTTGTTAAGGATGCCGTTGCAAAAATCGAGGAGGTATACGCATGAAAACAGCACAGGACATTATCCTCCGCCCGGTAATCACCGAGGAGAGCATGCAGGGTACCGCTTTTAAAAAGTATACTTTCAAGGTAGCAAAGACCGCTAACAAGATCGAGATTGCCAAGGCAGTTGAGAAGATCTTCGGAGTTAAGGTTGCTAAGGTTAACACCCTTAACGTACGTGGTCAGCTCAGAAGACAGGGCCGTTTCGAGGGATACACTCCTTCATGGAAGAAAGCTGTCGTAACACTTACAGAGGATTCCAAGACTATCGACTTCTTCGATGGCATGATGTAATCCCAACCCACAATAATCCGGCGGTAACGTATGGAGAATGACATTACTCCGCAAAGCCGCTCAGAGGAGAGTGAAACAAATGTCGATAAAGGTCTATAAGCCGACTACAAACGCAAGACGTAACATGTCGGTTACAGATTATTCCGAGCTTTCAAAGTGCGGCCCCGAAAGAAGCCTTCTTGCTCCCCTTAACAAGAAGTCAGGCCGTAACAGCTACGGTAGAATAACAGTCCGTCACAGAGGCGGCGGAAACAGAAAGAAATATCGTATCATCGACTTTAAGCGTGATAAGTTCGATATGCCCGCAACAGTACTCACCGTTGAGTATGACCCCAACCGTTCAGCACACATTGCTCTTGTTCAGTACGAGGACGGAGAGAAGAGATACATTCTCGCTCCCGCAGGACTTAAGGTTGGCGATAAAGTTGAGGCTGGCGCAAATGCCGACATCAAACCCGGCAACGCACTTCCCCTCGTAAATATCCCCACCGGTACATTCCTCCACAACATCGAGCTCAACCCCGGCAGAGGCGGCCAGCTTGCTCGTGCAGCAGGTAACTCCGCTCAGCTCATGGCTAAGGAGAACGGCTACGCTCTTCTTCGTCTTCCCTCCGGTGAGCTTCGCAATGTTTCAGTTAACTGCATGGCAACTGTTGGTCAGGTAGGCAATGTTGACCACGAGAACGTTAAAATCGGTAAGGCAGGACGTAAACGTCACATGGGCTGGAGACCTACAGTTCGTGGTTCAGTCATGAACCCCTGCGATCACCCCCACGGTGGTGGTGAAGGTAAAGCTCCCATCGGTCGTCCCGGACCTGTTACACCTTGGGGCAAGCCTGCTCTTGGTTACAAGACTCGTGCCAAGAAGAATCGCTCCGATAAGTTTATCGTGAGACGCCGTAACGGCAAGTAATCGGTGAAAGGAGCTAAGAAATATGGGCAGAAGCGTTAAAAAGGGACCTTTTGTGCAGGAAAAGCTGCTCAAGAGAGTTCAGGATATGAACGATAAGGGCGAGAAAATCGTTCTTAAAACATGGAGCCGCAGCTCCACAATTTTCCCGGATTTCGTAGGCCACACCTTCGCTGTTCATGACGGACGCAAGCACGTTCCGGTTTATGTAACAGAGGATATGGTAGGTCATAAGCTGGGTGAATTTGCACCGACCAGAACATTCAAAGGTCATGCAGGTTCAAAAACTTCAAATAACGGCAAATAAACCAGTCGAAAGGAGTGTGTAAAAACTATGGAAGCTAAGGCTAAAGTGACAAATGTCAGAATTGCACCCCGTAAGGTTCAGATAGTTCTCGACCTTATCCGCAATCAGCCTGCAGATAAAGCCATGGCAATACTCAAGCACACGCCCAAGGCTGCTTGTGAAGTGCTTGAGAAACTTTTAAAATCTGCAATGTCAAATGCGGAAACAAACCATAACATGGATCCCAACAGACTTTATGTTGCAGAGTGCTACGCTTGTCCCGGACCCATCCTCAAGCGTATCAGACCCAGAGCACAGGGACGTGCTTTCCGCATCAATAAGAGAACATCGCACATCACCCTTGTACTCAAGGAAATGGAATAAGCGAAGAGGAGGTTAAATAATGGGCCAGAAAATTAATCCCACCGGTTTAAGAATCGGCGTTATTAAGGATTGGGAATCTCGCTGGTATTCAAAGGCTGAAACCTTTGGCGATACCCTCGTTGAGGACTATAACCTCCGTGAGTTCCTCCTTAAAACATTGGCGCCTGCCGGTGTTCCGAAAATTGAGATTGAGCGTGACGCAAAGCGTGTACGCATCAACATCTTCTGTGCAAAGCCCGGCATGGTAATCGGCCGCGGCGGTGCCGAGATCGATAAGCTCAAGGCAACTTGTGAAAAGATGCTCGGCAAAGAGGTTGCTCTCAACATCGTTGAGATTAAGCAGCCCGACCTTAATGCACAGCTTGTTGCTGAGAACATTGCAGCACAGCTTGAAAGACGTGTATCTTTCCGCCGTGCCCTTAAGCAGTCCATCGGACGTGCAATGAAGCTTGGTGCAAGAGGTATTAAAACTCAGGTTTCCGGCCGTCTCGGCGGTGCTGAAATCGCAAGAACAGAAACTTACCATGAGGGAACAATTCCGCTTCAGACAATCAGAGCCGACATCGACTACGGCTTTGCAGAGGCTAAGACAACCTACGGCCGCATCGGCGTTAAGGTTTGGCTTTACAGAGGCGAGGTTCTCCGTGACAGCCGTAAGGCATCATCCCGCAGGGAAGGAGGAGCTAAATAATGTTATTGCCGAAGCGTGTTAAACACCGCAGAGTGCAGAGAGGCCGTCTTACAGGTACTGCAACTCGTGGTAACAAAGTAAATTACGGTGATTTCGGACTTGTAGCTCTTGAGCCCGCATGGATCACTTCAAACCAGATTGAGGCAGCTCGTATCGCTATGACACGTTACATTAAGCGTGGCGGTAAGGTTTGGATCAAAATCTTCCCCGACAAGCCGATCACAGAGAAGCCTGCAGAAACACGAATGGGTTCCGGTAAAGGATCTCCCGAATATTGGGTAGCCGTAGTTAAGCCCGGCAGAGTAATGTTTGAAATCGCCGGTGTTGACGAGGCTCTTGCCCGCGAGGCTATGCGTCTTGCGGCTAACAAATTGCCGATTAAGTGCAAATTTGTAACTAAGGAAGAAACGGGTGGTGAGCAGTAATGAAAGCCAGTGAAATCAGAAAACTGTCCGCCGCAGAGCTTGACGCCAAGCTCCTTGAGTTGAAGGACGAGCTTTTTAATCTGCGCTTCCAGCAAGCCATAAACCAGCTCGATAACCCAATGCGTATAAGCGCCGTAAAGAAGGACATCGCACGTATTAAAACAGTACAGCGCGAAGCCGAGATCGGCGCTAAGGCGTAAGGGAAGGGAGGCTTAAGCAATGAGCGAAAGAAACCTCAGAAAAACTCAGGTAGGCATTGTTACCAGCGACAAGATGGATAAGACCGTTGTTGTCTCTGTTAAAGACAGGGTAAAGCATCCGCTTTACAAAAAAATCATCAATCGTACCGTTAAGCTTAAAGCACATGACGAAAACAATGAGTGCGGAATCGGCGACAGAGTTCTCGTTATGGAAACACGTCCCATGTCCAAGGACAAGAGATGGCGTGTAGCGGAAATCATAGAGAAAGCCAAATAATTTTGGCGTAAGCGCAAGGAGGAAAACACTGTGATACAGCAGCAGAGTTACCTCAAGGTTGCCGACAACACAGGCGCAAAGGAAATCATGTGTATCCGTGTGCTTGGCGGTTCCGGCAGGAGGTATGCCAATATCGGCGACGTCATCGTTGCTTCTGTTAAAAAAGCAGCACCCGGCGGCGTTGTTAAAAAAGGCGACGTTGTAAAAGCAGTCGTAGTTCGTACTGCAAGCGGCGTTCGCCGTGAAGACGGCACATACATTCGTTTCGACGAGAATGCAGCCGTTATCATAAAGGATGATAAAAATCCCAGAGGCACCCGTATTTTTGGACCGGTAGCAAGAGAACTTCGTGAGAAGAGCTATCTCAAGATTCTCTCACTGGCTCCTGAAGTGCTTTAATCGGGAGGTGTAGGATAATGAACAAACTTCATGTTAAAACTGGTGACGTCGTAATGGTAATCAGCGGTAAGGATAAGGGCAAGACAGGTAAGGTTATGCAGGTCAGCCCCTCCGAAGGCAAGGTTATCGTAGAAGGCGTTATGAACGTTACAAAACACGTCAAGCCCCGCAAGATGGGTGAGCCCGGCGGCCTTATCAAGGCTGAAAGTGCTCTCTATGCCTGCAAGGTGCTTCCTATTTGCCCCAAGTGCGGCAAGGCTACAAGAGTTGGCTACACCGTTAAGGACGGCAAAAAGGTACGTGTCTGCAAACATTCCGATTGCAAAGCAACATTTTAATTAAGGGAGGAACATGACAATGGCAAGGTTACAGGAAACCTATGTTAAAGAGGTTGCACCTGCACTGATGAAGAAGTTCGGCTACAAAAGTGTCATGCAAATCCCGAAGCTTGACAAGGTAGTAATCAACGTAGCTTGCGGCGAAGCCCGTGACAACGCTAAGGTTATCGATTCTGTTATGAGCGATCTTGCTCAGATCACAGGTCAGAAACCCACAGTCTGCAAGGCTAAGAAGTCAGTTGCTAACTTCAAGCTCCGTGAGGGCATGACAATCGGTGCAAAGGTTACACTCAGAGGCGCAAGAATGTATGAGTTCATCGACAGATTCTTCAATCTTGCACTTCCCAGAGTTAGAGACTTCAGAGGAATTAACCCCAACTCTTTCGACGGACGCGGAAACTACTCCATGGGCGTTAAAGAGCAGCTTATTTTCCCTGAAATCGAATACGATAAGATAGATAAAGTTCGCGGTATGGACATCTGCTTTGTTACAACAGCGAACACAGACGAAGAAGCTCGTGAGCTGCTCACACTTATGGGCGCTCCGTTCTCGAAGTAAGGAGGAGCAGTTGTGGCTAAGAAATCAATGAAAGTAAAGCAGGCAAGACCTGCTAAATATTCCACAAGGGCATACAACAGATGCAAGATCTGTGGTAGACCCCACGCTTATCTTCGTAAGTACGGAGTTTGCCGTATCTGCTTCAGGGAGCTTGCACATGCAGGACAGATCCCCGGAGTTAAGAAGGCCAGCTGGTAATTTCGAGCAATTGCAAAGGAGGTTGACGGCATGCAAATAACCGATTCTATCGCCGATATGCTTACGAGAATCCGCAATGCGAACTCGGCAAAGCATGACTCGGTGGACGTTCCCGCATCCAACATGAAGAAGGCAATTGCTCAGATTCTTGTTGATGAGGGCTATGTAAAGAGCTTTCAGGTCATCGACGACGGAAAGCAGGGCGTAATCCGTATTACTCTTAAGTACGGACCCAACAAGGCACAGGTTCTTACAGGACTTCGCCGTGTTTCAAAGCCCGGTCTTCGTATTTATACAAACTGTGAGGATATGCCCAAGGTCATGAAGGGTCTTGGAATCGCAATCCTCTCCACATCAAAAGGCATTATGACTGATAAGGATGCACGCAAAGCCAACGTTGGCGGCGAGGTCCTTGCATTCGTATGGTAAGAGGAGGTACAGAGAATGTCACGTATAGGCAAGAAGCCAATCGTCATTCCCGCAGGCGTTGAAGTAAAGCTTGACGGAAGCACTGTAACCGTAAAAGGCCCTCTCGGCACACTTACCAGAACAGTGCACAAAAACATGAATGTTGCGGTTGACAACGGTGAAATCCAGGTCACTCGTCCCAATGACGACAGCGAAAACCGCTCACTTCACGGACTTACACGTACACTTATCGCCAACATGGTTGAGGGTGTACACACAGGCTTCAAAAAGGAGCTTGAGGTTAACGGTGTAGGTTACCGTGTAGCTATGCAGGGTAAAGATCTGGTCATGAACATCGGTTATTCCCATCAGGTTATCTATCCTGAGGTAGAGGGAATCAAGATTGAGACACCCGCCCCCAACAAGATCATCATTTCAGGAGCTGACAAGCAGCTCGTTGGTCAGGTAGCGGCAGAGATTCGTGAGAAGCGTCCCCCCGAGCCTTATAAGGGCAAAGGTATCAAGTACGTTGACGAGTACATCCGCCGTAAGGAAGGTAAAGCCGGTAAGGGCGGTAAGTAATCTTAATCGAAGGAGTGAAAATAAATGGTTAACAGACCAGACAGCAATAAGGCAAGACTTGCTCGTCACAAGAGAGTTCGCGGCAAGATTTCAGGCACAGCTGAGTGTCCTCGCCTTAATGTATTCCGCTCCCATAGTCATATCTATGCACAGTTGATTGACGACGTTGCAGGTACAACACTTGTATCCGCTTCAACTGTTGAGAAGGATTTCAAGGAATACGGCGGAAATAAAGCCGCTGCTCACGAAGTGGGCAAGTTACTCGCAGAGCGCGCCGCAGCTAAGGATATAACAGAAGTTGTTTTCGACCGCGGCGGCTACATCTATCACGGCCGTGTACAAGCGTTGGCCGAAGGCGCCCGTGAGGGTGGCCTCAAGTTCTAAGAAGGAGGAATACTTTTGGCTAAGATTGACACATCGGCTGTTGAGCTTCAGGAGCGTGTAGTTACTATCAACCGTGTTTCCAAGACAGTTAAGGGCGGTAGAATCTTCAAGTTTGCCGCACTCGTAGTTGTCGGAGACGGAAACGGTACAGTAGGCTTCGGTCTTGGTAAATCAGGCGAAGTTCCGGATGCAATCCGTAAGGGAATCGAAGATGCCAAGAAGAACCTTATCAAGGTTTCTCTCAAGGGTACAACAATTCCTCACGAGATTATCGGTAAATTCGGCGCTGGCGTTGTTCTTCTCAAGCCTGCGGCACCCGGTACCGGCGTTATCGCTGGTGGCCCTGTCCGTGCGGTTGTTGAGACAGTCGGCATTAAAGATATCCGTACCAAGGCACTTCGTTCCAATAACCCCTGCAACGTTGTAAGAGCCACAATTGACGGCCTTTCAAAGCTGCGTTCTGCTGACGAAGTTGCTGCAATCCGCGGCAAGTCAGCTAAGGAAATTTTAGGTTAAGGAGGGTGGATAACAATGGCTGATATTCAGGTAAAGCTCGTTAAGAGCCTCATCGGAAGCAAAAAAGATCAGATTGCCACCGCCCATGCACTTGGTCTTCACAAAATAGGAGATGTTGCGGTACAGCCCAACAATCCCCAGACACTGGGTAAGGTAAGAAAAATTAACCACCTTATCGAGGTAACCGAAGCGTAAGCAAGGAGGTGCGAGTATAATGAAATTGCACGAACTTACACCGGCAGCAGGCTCCAAGAAGGATGTCAAGCGTATCGGTAGAGGTGCAGGTTCCGGACAGGGTAAAACCGCCGGTAAAGGACACAAGGGTCAGAAGGCCCGTGCCGGCAGAGGAATGCGTCCGGGCTTTGAAGGCGGCCAGATGCCCCTTCAGAGAAGAATCCCCAAGAGGGGCTTCAACAATATCTTTGCAAAAGAAATTGCAATTGTTAACGTTGCAGCACTTGATCAGCGTTTCAACGACGGTGATGTAGTAGATGTTGCAGCTCTTGTAAAGTCAGGTCTTGTTAAAAACGAGCTTGACGGAGTAAAGGTTTTGGGTAACGGTGAAATCACCAAGAAGCTTACTGTTCAGGTAAACGCCTTCTCAAACTCTGCAAAGGAGAAGATTGAGGCAGTCGGCGGAAAGGCTGAGGTGATCTGAGTTGTTTCGTACTTTTATTAACGCTTGGAAAATCCCAGATATAAGAAAGAAGATTCTCTTCACTGCGTTTATTCTTCTTCTTTTCAGAATTGGCGCTAATATCCCGGTTCCCTTCGTTGATATCACTGACGGTATCATCACAGATCCTACAGCTCAGAACTTCATGACTTACCTTAGCATGATGACAGGTGAAGCGTTCAACTACGGTACGATTTTCGCAATGTCAATCACCCCGTACATTAACTCTTCAATTATCATGCAGCTCCTTACTGTTGCTATTCCTGCTTTGGAAAAGCTTCAGAAGGAGGGCGAAGAAGGACGTAAGAAGATAGCTTCTATAACACGTTATGTTGCTGTTGTTCTCGGACTTATCCAGAGCGTTGCTTACTACTTCTATCTTCGCAACACAGGCCATCTTATGCTCGACGAGTCAGGTGCACTTTACACAGGTTTCTTCGGAGTATTCCAGGCAGTCGTAATTGTGCTTGTTCTCACAGCCGGTACAGCCCTTATTATGTGGCTCGGTGAGCAGATCAATGCTCAGGGCATAGGCAACGGTATTTCTCTTATCCTCTTTGCAGGTATCGTTTCAAGAATTCCCTCAATGCTTATCCAGCTTTACGAGGGATACTTCAAACAGCAGGGCGGCGCTTACTACGCACTTGTTCCCCTCGTACTTGTAATCTATCTCCTTATGATAGCTTACATCGTATGGATGGACGGTTCAGAGCGCAGAATTCCCGTTCAGTATGCAAAGAGAGTTGTGGGCCGCAAGATGTACGGCGGACAGAGCACACATATTCCGATTAAGGTTAATATGTCAGGTGTTATGCCCATCATCTTCGCATCTTCAATTCTTTCACTTCCGCCCACAATCAAGATGTTTATTTCAATTCCCGAGGATTCAAACTGGAACAAGTATTTCTTCGACCTGTTTGATAATACGCACTGGTTCTATGGTTTGATTTACTTCCTGCTTATAATCTTCTTTGCTTATTTCTATGCTCAGATTCAGTACAATCCCATCGAAATGGCAAACAACATCCGCAGGCAGAGCGGTGCTATTCCCGGCATTCGTCCCGGACAGCCCACTTCAAACTATATTGCAAAAATTCTTTCAAGAATCACTCTTATGGGCGCACTTCTTCTCAGCGTCGTTGCGTTGTTCCCCATCGTGTTCTCACAGGTTACAACACTTGCCGGCGCTCCCATGAATATCGCTCTTGGCGGTACTTCAATTATCATCCTTGTCGGTGTTGCTCTTGAAACTGTAAAGCAGCTCGAGTCTCAGATGATGATGCGTCACTACAAGGGATTCCTTGACTGATAATGTCAGAGAAGGAGAGATAAAAATGAAACTCATACTTCTTGGCGCACCCGGTGCGGGGAAGGGCACACAGGCTGAAAAGATCTGTGAAAAGCTCTCAATCCCCGCCATATCCACGGGTAATATAATTCGTGAAGCCCTTAAAAACGGCACTCAGATGGGTCTTAAGGCAAAATCCTTTATCGATGCCGGTCAGCTCGTCCCCGATGAGGTAGTAATCGGTATAATTAAGGACAGACTTGCCCAAAATGACTGTGCAAACGGCTTCATTTTAGACGGTTTCCCCCGCACCATTCCCCAGGCTGAAGCTCTGGATGAAATGGGTGTTGAAATCGATAAGGTCATCGACATTGAAGTTCCCGATGAGAAAATCACGGACAGAATGTCAGGCCGTCGAGTCTGCAAGGAGTGCGGCGCTTCCTATCACCTGCTTTACAAGAAGCCGGAGAAGGAAGGAGTCTGCAACCTCTGCGGAGGCGAGCTTGTTCAGCGTAAGGATGACCATCCTGATACGGTGCTTGACAGACTCAAGGTTTACCATGAGCAGACAGAGCCCCTGAAGGATTTTTATGCGAAGAAAGGTAAGCTTCGCATAGTGGAAGGACAGGAAAAGGTGGAGGATACCACCGCAGCAACCTTCCGCGCACTGGAGGATTAAGCATGATAGTGCTGAAAACAAAGCGTGAACTGGCTTTAATGCGAGAAGCATGCCGGATTTCCGCAGGAGCATTAAAGGCAGCCGGCGAGGCAGTCGAACCGGGTGTAACAACCTATGAAATCGACCGTATAGCCTACAATTATATAAAGAAATGCGGCGCTGAGCCGAATTTCCTTAACTTGTACGGTTTCCCGGCTACCGCATGCATTTCCATAAATAACGAGGTTATTCATGGAATACCGAGCAAAAAGCGAGTGCTTAAGGCAGGCGACATAGTGAGCATTGACCTTGGCGCGAAGATTGACGGTTTCAATGGCGACAACGCCGCCACATTTGCAGTAGGTGATATTTCACCGGAAGCAAAGCGGCTGTGCGACACAACGAGAGAGAGCCTTTACGAAGGCATCAAAGCTGCTGTCGCTGGCGGACGAATAGGCGACATCGGAGCGGCAGTTTCAAGCTATTGCGAGGCAAGAGGCTACGGCGTAGTAAGACAGTTTGTCGGACACGGCGTAGGCGCAAAGCTCCATGAAGACCCAAGTGTACCGAATTTCGGCACACCGGGCAGAGGCGTAAGACTTCTGCCGGGCATGACTATTGCCATCGAGCCCATGATAAATCAGGGCACGGAGAGGGTTGAAACCCTGGCGGACGGCTGGACAGTCGTAACCCTTGACGGTAAGCTTTCAGCCCATTTTGAGCATACAATCGCCATCACGGCGGACGGTCCCCAGATACTCACAGTATTATAAGGAGGCTGTCATGGAGATTAAAGTCGGCAGCGTTGTTTATTCAAAGTCCGGCAGAGATGCAGGAAGTTTTCTTGCAGTGGTGGGCTTTCAGGAGGAGAGAGTTCTTCTCTGTGACGGAAAGCAAAGGCCGCTTGCAAGGCCGAAGGCGAAAAACCTGAGGCATATAAGTGCTGCGAAAACGGTTTTAACCGAGCAGGAGATGGCTACTGATTGCAGCTTAAGAAAAGCTTTGGCGAGATTCGCCGAAAAAGAAAGTAAACTGTAAGGAGGGTTAGTTGTGTCAAAACAGGAAATGATCGAGATTGAGGGTACAGTGGTTGAATCCCTGCCCAACGCAACATTCAAGGTTGAGCTGGAAAACGGCCACAGAATTTTAGCCCATATTTCCGGTAAGCTTCGTATGAACTATATACGCATACTTCCGGGAGATAAAGTGACAGTCGAGATGTCGCCATACGACTTCACCCGTGGGCGTATAACATGGCGTTCTAAATAGCTTTCAGCTAAGGAGGTATTCTATAATGAAAGTCAGACCTTCTGTCAAGAAAATTTGCGAAAAGTGTAAGATAATTAAACGCAAGGGAAAAGTCATGGTTATCTGTGAAAATCCCAAGCACAAGCAGCGTCAGGGCTAATCCCGACGCAAACCAGTAAATGGAGGTGCAACTGACAAATGGCGCGTATATCAGGTGTTGACCTGCCCAGAGATAAGAAAGTTGAGATTGCTCTTACTTACATCTTCGGCATCGGTCGTAAAACAGCCGGCGACATTATTGCAGCAACAGGCGTAAATCCTGAAACAAGAGTTAAGGATTTAAGCGAGGACGATGTTTCAAAGCTTCGTGAATATATAGATCACAACGTTAAGGTAGAGGGTGACCTTCGCCGTGAAACAGCGTTTGATATCAAAAGGCTTATCGAAATCGGTTGCTATCGTGGTGTGCGTCACCGCAAGGGCCTGCCCGTAAGAGGACAGCGTTCAAAGACAAACGCACGTACACGCAAGGGTCCGAAGAAGACGATAGCTAACAAGAAGAAATAAGCTAGGAGGGATACGAATGGCTACTAAGGGTTCCGCAAAGAAGACGGCTTCAACACGCCGTCGTCGTGAACGCAAAAACATTGAGCGTGGCGCTGCACATATCCAGTCCACATTCAACAACACAATTGTTACCATTACGGATACTCAGGGTAATGCCGTTTCTTGGGCAAGCGCCGGCGAAATGGGCTTCAGAGGTTCAAGAAAGTCAACTCCCTACGCTGCACAGACAGCCGCTGAAACAGCAGCTAAGGCAGCTATGGAGCATGGCATGAAGACAGTTGAAGTTTATGTTAAAGGTCCCGGAGCAGGACGTGAAGCAGCTATCAGAGCTCTTCAGACAGCGGGTCTTGAGGTTAACATGATTAAGGATGTTACTCCCATCCCCCACAACGGATGCCGTCCGCCCAAAAGAAGACGCGTATAACCTAATTTTTGGAGGTGTAACCACATGGCAAGATATACCGACGCGGTATGCAAACTTTGCCGCCGTGAGGGCAAAAAGCTTTTCCTTAAAGGCTCAAGATGCTATACAGATAAGTGTGCTCTTGCACGCCGTGCTTATGCTCCCGGACAGCATGGTCAGGGCCGCAAAAAGTCTTCCGAGTATGGACTTCAGCTTCGCGCAAAGCAGCAGGCTAGACGTTACTACGGTATTCAGGAAGGCCAGTTCCATAAATATTTCCTTATGGCAGAGCGCAAACAGGGCGTTACCGGTGACAACCTGCTCCAGATTTGCGAAAGCCGTATAGACAACGTTGTCTATCTCCTCGGCTGGGCAAGCTCCAGAATTGAGGCAAGACAGCTTGTAAACCACGGTCACTATGAGGTTAACGGCAAGAGAGTTGATATTCCCTCTTACCTTCTCAAGGCTGGCGATGTTGTAACAATCCGTCAGAAGAGCCGTGACAGCGAAAAGATCAAGGCAGTTATTGAGGCAAACGGTGCACGTCCCGTTCCCCAGTGGCTTGACCGTGATGCAGAGGCTTTCTCAGCAAAGGTTCTCAATCTTCCCACTCGTGATCAGATTGAGGCTCCCGTTGAAGAGCATCTTATCGTTGAGTTCTACTCTAAATAATAGTGTCGCCTGACAGTATTGTGAAGGACTACTCACATGCAGCCCCGAGCTGCTAAAAATAAGGAGGGTTTTGAAATGATTGAAATCGAAAAGCCCATAATCGAAGCTACCGATTTAGCGCTTGACGGAACTTACGGCAAGTTCACTCTTGAACCCCTTGAGAGAGGTTACGGCACAACTCTGGGCAACAGCCTTAGAAGAGTTATCCTTTCCTCACTTCCGGGATATGCCATTACATCCGTTAAGATTGACGGCGCACTTCACGAATTCTCCACTCTTCCGGGAGTTAAGGAGGACGTAACCGAGATAGTTCTGAACCTTAAGGGAGTAATCCTCAAGATTCACGGCGACGGTCCTAAGACCGTTTACATCGAGGCAAGCGGTGAAGGCGAGATTACAGCCGGCAGCATTAAGGCGGATTCCGAGGTTGAGATTCTCAATCCGGATCATCATATCGCCTCCCTTGACAGCGACGCTCATGTAAGCATGGAGCTTACTGTTGACAAGGGCAGGGGCTATGTACCTGCTGAGCGCAACAAGCAGCTTATGCAGCCTGCAATCGGAGTAATTGCGATTGATTCAATTTACACACCTGTACTCAAGGTGAACTATACAGTTGAAAACACACGTGTCGGTCAGATAACTGACTACGACAAGCTTACGCTTGAAGTGTGGACCAACGGAACAATCTCCGCTAAGGAAGCCGTTTCGTTGGGAGCCAAGATCCTCAACGAGCACCTCAACCTGTTTGTTGATCTCTCTGAGGAGGCATATGACACTGAAATTATGGTTGTCAAGGATGACAACGGTAAGGAAAAAGTGTTAGAGATGACCATTGAGGAACTTGACCTGTCCGTCCGCTCCTACAATTGCCTTAAGAGAGCGGGCATCAATACGGTTGAAGACCTTATCGGCAAAACCGAAGACGACATGATGAAGGTTAGAAACCTTGGCCGTAAATCTCTTGATGAGGTTGTAGCTAAGCTTGATACCCTCGGCTTTGGTCTTCGCAAGGAAGAGGAATAAAACCGATTTCATACCAATAACGGTAAAGGAGTGATTTTAATGCCCGGTACCAGAAAGCTTGGCCGTACAACCGACCACAGAAGAGCAATGCTCAGAGCTATGGTAACCTATCTCTTAGAGAATGGCAGAATAGAAACCACCGTTACTAGGGCAAAGGAAGTTCGTGCTATGGCAGAGAAAATGATTACTGTTGCCAAGGACGATAGCCTTCAGGCAAAGCGTACAGCTCTTGCTTACATCACAAAGGAAGATGTTGTTAAGAAGCTGTTCACAGAGATTGCCCCCAAGTATAAAGAGAAGAACGGCGGTTATTGCCGTATTATCAAAACAGGCCCCCGCCGTGGTGACGCAGCGGAGATGTGCATCATCGAGCTTGTCTGATTAATTGATAATATAAATGGTAACCTTTGCGGCATCCGTATTTCGGATGCCGCATTTTGTATTATGTGAGTTTATTTTTCTTTAAAGAGTTGATAAAAATGAAGCGGAAACTTGAATTTACCGTCCCGGAAGAAATGGACGGAGCAAAGCTTATACATTTTCTGAGAAGCCATGTTAAAATGTCCTACCGTCTTGCAATGAGTTTAAAACAGTATCCAGACGGAATGATGCGAAACGTTGAAAAAATCAGAACTATTGATAAAGTAAAATCGGGAGAAGTTATTGAGATAAATATATCGCAGGAGGAATCCTCAGTTGAGCCCATAAATATTCCCATAGATGTCATCTATGCCGATGAGGATATCCTGCTTATAAATAAACAGGCCGGGCTTGCAATGCACCCTACCCATAATCATCAGGGAGATACCCTTGCCAACGCTGTTGCATATTATTTATGCGAAAAGGGGGATACAGGAGCATTCCGATCCATAGGTAGGCTGGATAAAAATACTTCCGGAATAGTTTTGTGTGCTCTTAATCCCTTTGCAGCTTCAAGGCTTTCAGACGAGCTTTGGGCAGGTGAAATAAAAAAGACCTATTATGCAATTGTACAGGGTGAATATGCAGGAAAGGGCACCATAGATGTACCCATATACCGTCCAGACCCTATGAAAACACTGCGGGCTGCGGGAAAAGAGGGTGACAGAGCTGTTACCCACTGGAAATGCATAAAAAGCGGAAACGGGCTTTCATTTTTGGAGATAAACCTTGAAACAGGCAGAACGCATCAAATAAGAGTGCATTTTTCTCATATGGACACACCACTGGCAGGTGATGATATGTACGGCGGAAGCTGTGATTTAATCCAAAGACATGCACTTCATTGCGGAAAACTTGAGTTTACTCATCCCGTAACTGAAAAAAGAATGAATATATACGCTAAATTACCTATAGATATGCAGAATCTTGTTGATTTTATAGTCTGATTTGAATATTTATACATAAAATTCAAAAAATATGCAAAAGGGGCTTGATTATATTTAAAAGAATGTTATAATATTGACATAACTAAATTCAGGGAGGACAAGGTAATGAAAAAGTCAGTTAAAATTCTTTCAGTATTAATGGCAATCGTACTTATGGTTGCAGCTTTCGCAGCCTGCGGCGGAGAAACTGCAAAAGTTAAAGTTATCGACATAAAGCTCACAGATGAGGTTTATGCTTTCGGCGTTGATAAGAACCAGCCCGAGCTTCTTGAGCAGGTAAACGCATTTATCGCTGAGATTAAAGAGAACGGTACATTTGAAGAAATCTGCAACAAATATTTCGCAGGCGGTACACCTACACCTGTAGAGTCTGCTGAAGAGGATGCATCTAAGGATCAGCTTATTGTTGCAACAAACGCAGCTTTTGAGCCCTTCGAGTACATGGATGGCGACAAATACCTCGGCATTGATATGGAAATCGCAGCAGCTCTTGCTGAAAAGCTTGGTAAAGAGCTTGTAATCAAGAACATGGACTTTGATGCTGTTTGCCTTTCAGTTGGTCAGCAGAAGTGTGATATCGCAATGGCAGGTCTTACTGTAAATGAAACACGTCAGAAGTATGTTACTTTCTCAGATTCCTACTATCAGGCTTCTCAGAAGGTTGTTGTAAAGGGTGACGATACAACATTTGACAACTGCGAGACAAAGGAAGATGTTGAGGCAATTCTCAACGGCTTTGATTCAACAGTTAAAATCGGCGGACAGAACGGTACAACAGGTGCTGCTTATGTTCAGGGCGACATGGAAGGCTTTGGATTCCCCGGACTTAAAGCTACCTTCGTAGGATACAAGAACGCTTCTCTTGCAATTCAGGATCTTATCAACGGCAACATCAACTATGTAATCGTTGACGAAGCTCCCGCTGAAGCAATCGTTAAAGCCATTAACGAAATGGCATAATTTAAAGCTAATCAGACAGAACATTAACTATAACAAACCTCACCCTAACCAGGTGAGGCTTGTTGCGTGAATAAGGAAAAGTGATATGGGAAATTTTGATATAAAAGTAGAAGCTTTCCTGGAGTCTTTCTTAGATGGAGGCGGTTACAGAAGCGTACTTACAGGTTTACAAAATACCATGATAATCGCTGTTTGCGGTTTGCTTATAGGTATAGTGATAGGTACGCTTATTGCAACAGTAAGAGTGCTGCCGAAATATAAAACTCTTCCGAAAGTTTTAAACGGTATATGCAGCTTTTATGTTGCTCTGTTTAGAGGAACTCCGGTAGTTGTACAGCTTCTTGTATTCTACTATGTAATGCTTCCCCTTATGGGCCTAAAACTAAGCTCCGTTGCTGTTTCTGTAGTTGTTTTCGGTATGAATAGCGGTGCTTATATTTCCGAGATTATGCGAAGCGGTATTCAGTCAGTTGATATAGGTCAGATGGAGGGCGGTCGCTCTTTGGGCCTTAGCTATTCAACTACAATGATGCGTATAGTTATCCCTCAGGCTGTTAAGAACATACTCCCCACTCTCGGCAACGAGTTCATAGCTCTTATTAAAGAGACCTCAGTTGTAAGCTTCGTTGGTGCAACCGACCTGTATGTTGCCTTTAACTATATCGGTACTAACAACTATGAGTTTATGGTACCCTACCTTGTAATGGCTCTTATTTATATAGCAATAGTTCTTATAATCAGTCTGCTTATTAAAATTATGGAAAGGAGTTTGAGGAAGAGTGATAGAAGTCGTTAACCTTAACAAAAGCTTCGGCAAGCTCCATGTTCTTAAAGATATAAACATAAATATCGAAAAAGGCGAAAAGGTTGTTGTAATCGGCCCCTCCGGTTCCGGTAAAAGTACCTTCCTCAGATGCCTTAACTGTATGGAAGACCCCACCTCCGGACAGATTATTTTTAAGGGCGTTGATATTGCCGATATGAAAGTTGATATCAATGTTCACCGCCAGAAGATGGGTATGGTTTTCCAGCATTTCAATCTTTTTAATAATAAGACCGTACTTGAAAACATAATGCTTGCTCCTGTCTATGTCGGCAATAAGAACCGCAAAAAAACAGGGAAGAGCAAGGCCCAGATAAAGGAAGAGGCCAAAAAAACTGCAATGGATCTTCTTAAAAGAATCGGTCTTGAGGATAAGGCAAACGTCTATCCCTCTCAGCTTTCAGGTGGTCAGAAGCAGCGTGTGGCTATTATCCGTTCCATGGCTATGAATCCGGACGTTATACTCTTTGATGAGCCTACGTCGGCCCTTGACCCGGAAATGGTAGGTGAGGTTCTCGCTCTTATGAAAGACCTTGCCGACAGCGGTATGACAATGGTTGTTGTAACCCATGAAATGGGATTTGCCCGTGAAGTGGGAACCAGAGTAATCTTTATGGATGACGGAAGAATAATCGAGGAAAATAATCCCAAAGATTTCTTTGAAAATCCTCAGAATCCGAGACTTAAAGAGTTCCTTTCAAAGGTGCTTTAATATTGTTTAATAAAAAGGGACAGTGTGTACTGTCCCTTTTGTTTGTGTATAATTTAAGTTTTATATCAGTCGTTTACATTGCAGTTAGCGGCAAAAGGATTTATAAATGCCCAGTGTAATAATGGCATGAATATTAAAATGTGGCTGCGGTTGGTTTTAACTGTCTTAAAGGGAATGATAGATATTGCCTGAGCATTGTTATAATTATTACACGGTCTATTCATGAATAACACTTTCTCAAAGATATATTTATAATTGCCTACAGAGAAACACAATAACACATAATTCAACTTAAACATTCAATAAAAATTTTTGGCTAAATAAATTCTTGCGATAAGAAAGAAAAGGACTTCCAAAATCGGAAGTCCTTTCATTTTATGTGCTTTTAAATTATCAACATTAAAATTCCTTATTCTTTTCAACCTCATCAAACAGTTTAAGTACTTTATCAGAGGGCTTTGCTGTAAAGAGACTTACGATAACTATAAGGATGAGACCGATAGCAAATCCGGGAGCCAGTGAATAGAGGCCTGTCATATCAGCGATTGTCTTGCCGCCGAAGGGGATATAATCCCAAAGGATAACGGTTAAACCGCCGCCTATCATTCCAGCAGCAGCACCGGTTCTTGTTGTGCGGCGCCAGAAAATAGCCATGAGAACTACGGGGCCAAATGCTGAACCGAAGCCGGACCATGCGTATGAAACAAGATCCATAATACCGTTGTCCGGATTAAGAGCAATGATAAATGCGATAACGGAAACTACAAGAACAACAATACGGCTTACTCTAAGCATACTCTTATCGCTTGCGTTTTTATTGATAACACCTTTGTAGAGGTCTTCAGATATAGCGGAAGCGGTAACAAGAAGCTGAGAATCAGCAGTGGACATAATTGCAGCAAGTATGCCGCAGAGAATAATTCCTCCGATAAACGGAATACCGAGACGGTTAGAGAATATCTCAGTTATCATGTTGATAAATACGTTTTCTGTATCGTTTCCTGTAAGAGGAGCGTCAACAAAGAATGCTTTACCGATAATTCCCAGGAAGCAAGCAACTGAGAGAGAAATAATGACCCATACAATTGCGATTATTCTGGATTTTCTAATTTCCTTGCTGTCTTTAATTGCCATAAAGCGAACGAGAATATGAGGCATACCAAAATAGCCGAGACCCCAAACAACCTGTGAAATTATATCAATAAATCCGAGCTTTTCACCGCCGCTGTATGTAGGATCAAGGAAATGAATACCCATGCCGTTAAGAATTGCTGTGGTTTCGCCCATACCGCCGATCATCTTAATTGCGATAAAGGGAACTACCATGAGGGAAATTATCATCATGAAGCCCTGAACGAAGTCTGTCCAGCATACGGCAAGGAATCCGCCGAGGAATGTATAAATAAGAATAACGGCGGCGCCGATAAGAAGAGCGATAGTATAATCAATTCCGAAAACTGAAGAGAAAAGAGAAGCCCCTGCTGAAAAGCCTGATGCAGTGTAAACTAAGAAGAAAATCATGATGAAGATAGAAGATGCAACACGAAGAACTCTTGATTTATCTTCAAAACGGTTTTCAAAAAATTCGGGAAGAGTCAGTGAATTTCCGCATCTTTCAGTATATCTGCGAAGACGAGAGGAAACAATGGTCCAGTTAAGTATGGTACCGATTGCAAGGCCTACTGCAATCCAAACCTGACCTGTACCCAAAGCATAAATAGCTCCCGGTAAGCCCATAAGCAGCCATCCGCTCATATCGGAAGCCTGTGCACTCATTGCGGCAACCCATCCTGAAAGGCTTCTGCCGCCGAGAAAATAATCCTCAGAGGTTTTTGACCTTTTCACTGAGTAGACGCCGATTGCCATCATAAGTGCCAAGTAAGCGCCAAAGGCCAGTAAAATCCAAAGGTTATTACTCAAATAAAACACTCCTCAAAGTAAAAATATGATAACCAATATTATACTATTTTTCGCACTTTAACGCAACAGCAAACAAAAGGGAATAGTAAAACATTTGTTTTTTTGTCAATATCCCACTATATAAATTTAAGTAAAATTGGAGTTCATTTTATTAGTTTCGGCTATAAAAAGAACTTTTTTGAATTGAAATATATTGTCATTATTTTGTTTCCAAAAGTTAAAGGAATGTTCACATGAAAGTAACAAAACAAAAATAAAGATCAGTTATTATATACACGTACTCAAGGAGAAAGGAGCCGCACCGAGTATCCTGTAAAAAGAGTACAGCTCTTACCCCTCCTCAAAGCAACCCCTCAATTTAAGAAAAAACGACTGGAGAAATTCAGTCGTTTTTTCTTTTAAGTGGTATTTGAAGGAAGAAATGCGCATATTATTTTTTAGCAGTATAGTTTAAGGATGCAAAAACAGGAGGCAAGAGATGAAAACATATAAGCCTGAGGGGTGGATTTTAAACACCTCGGAAAACAAAAATGCGCTCTCCAGTCTGTCTGCAATTAAAGAGACCTTTCGTACAGGCAAGGCAGTGGAAGCAAGAGCCGTACTCTGCGACAGGGAACACAATTTGCATGTTGATTTAGGTTTGATGAAAGGTGTTATTCCCCGTGAAGAGGGAGCGATAGGTATATCCGAAGGAACCGTAAGGGATATAGCTATAATTTCCCGTGTAAATAAACCCGTTATTTTTGTAATAACAGGTTTTGAAAACGATGAACTGGGCAGAACATATGCAGTTTTAAGCAGGAGACTTGTGCAGGAGAGATGTATGGAAGAGATAAAGACTCTTCAGCCCGGAGATGTCATAGATGCCAAAGTGACACATATGGAAAGTTTCGGAGCTTTTGTAGATATCGGAGCGGGAATAAGTGCGCTGCTGCCTGTTGACAGCATTTCGGTTTCAAGAATTCCTCATCCGTCCCAGAGATTTTCTCCCGGCGATGATATAAAAGCTGTTGTAAAGAGTATTGATGAAAATTACAGAATAACTCTCAGCCATAAGGAACTGCTCGGTACATGGGAGCAAAACGCCAGTCTGTTTTCTCCGGGGGAAACAGTACCAGGAATAGTACGCAGCGTAGAAAAATATGGGGTTTTCGTAGAGCTTGCTCCAAACCTTGCAGGTCTTGCGGAGTATTCGGCAGATATTGAACCGGGTCAGTGTGCCGGAGTTTATATTAAAAGTATGATACCGGAAAAGATGAAAATAAAGCTCATAATAGTAGATGCCTTTGACGGTGAAATGCCTAAAAGAGAAACTCCCTACTTTACAACGGCGGAGCATATAGACCGATGGGTTTATTCTCCGGAGTGCTGCCCTAAAGTGGTAGAAACTGTATTTGACGGCGAAGGCGAAGAAGTAAATGAGGATTATGAGCCGTCAGAAGCAGGTACAGAATAAGTTTAAAAGTGGTATAAGAAAAGCTGTGCCAAAATTCAGCACAGCTTTTAAATTTTATGATTATTGTTGCTATCAGAGAAAAATGATATAATGGTGGCAATTAAATTTAAAAACAAGGAGAAAGAAAAATGTCGGAATATAAATATGATACACAGTTATTAATTGACGGAGAAAATCTTGATGAAGACGCAATAAACGATTATTTTGTTTCAAACTTTAAAGGTGATTGTTTGCTGGCGGTAGGCGATGAAAATTTAATAAAGATACATTTTCATACTAATGAGCCTTGGAAGGTTTTGGAATACTGTGCTTCGCTGGGCGAAATATATGATATTGTAGTTGAAGATATGGATAGACAGGCCCGAGGATTAAAGGGTTAAAATACACATAAGATTAAAATTAAAAGCCTCAAATCGTATAGATTTGAGGCTTTTGCTTATTTACTGTGTTTTGCTTTAAGGTAAGCGATTATGCTGCCTATAACGAATCCTCCGCAGATTAAAGCTGCAATTAAATCCATTGCAACGCTTCTGCCGACTTTTTCGAGCAGTTCCTGAGTTGCTTCCGAATAGGCGGAAACATCAAAGTACAGCTTTAAAAATGAAGCGGCAAGTCCGAAAAGAGCCATGCCTAAAATACCGCTTATCTGTCTTTTCTTGTCTCTTAAAATATCTTCAGCGTTTCTTTCGCTGTTAAATACTGACGGGTCAACGGCTTCCGGAGTTTCGGTGCAGAAGTAATGGTAACCGTTGCTGCCCCAAACATATTCCCAGCCGGCGTTTTTGAATTTCTCAAGATATTCCTTTGGATTTTCTATATTTGGTGCATAGTCGGCTTTGAATTGAACAGTACTTTTTTCGCACATAAAAAATGTATACTCGGGTCTGTTGCATCTTAAAAGGAAATAACCTTCGGCGGCCTGTTCGCTGAGCCATTTCTCTTCCTCTTCGGTGATGTTGGAGCCAAAGCTCTTTTTAACTGTTTCAAAACTTTCCGGGCTTTCCTCTTCACGTCTGTAAAGGGTAAGACCGCTGTCTTCGAGCACCTTTTCAAAACCGGAATTTTCGTCATAAACCGCAAGATTTTCACATATTCCGTTTACGGAGAATTCATAGCAGTAATTTTTAGGTTCCCACTTTTTATATGTGAATTTACCCTCTGCAACGCTGATTTCACTTATATGCCAGCCCTCGCAGGATTTTTCCCGCAGTAATTCAGATGTTCCTTTAAGGTCGCTGAACCACATACGGTATTTTTCGATTTTCATTGATTTATCTTTCACAGTTTCACCTTTTTCTTTAAATCATAGCACTGTTATGATACAATATTTCACAGTTAAAGTAAAGGAGTAAACCCGTGAAAAACTCAGGACTTTATATACATGTTCCTTTTTGTGCAAGCAAATGTCCATACTGTGATTTCTATTCGGCGAAAGCAGATGAAGAGGGTATGGACAGATATGTTTTAGCCCTTTGTGAAGAAATAAAAAGAGAAAGCGAAGAGTATCCTTTTTCTGCCGATACAATTTATTTCGGTGGTGGAACACCATCGCTTTTGGGAGCAAAGAGGCTTAACAGAATACTTGATGAAATCTGCAAATATTTTACACCGGCTGAAAATGCCGAAATAACAGTCGAATGTAATCCGTCATCGGCAGACCAAAACTTTTTTAACGATATTGCCCTCAGCGGCTTTAACCGTATTTCAATGGGATTGCAGTCTTTTGTGGACGGGGAACGTAAAATTCTCGGAAGAAGAGGCAGCGGAAAAGATGTTCTGAAAAGGGTAGAAGAGGCGAGAAAAGCGGGTATCGAGAATATTTCTCTCGATTTAATGCTGGGTATTCCTAATCAGACTCCGGAGAGCTTTTTTCAAAGCCTTAATGCGTGTATAGACTCAGGAGTGCCTCATATAAGCGGCTATATGCTGAAACTCGAAGAGGGCACGCCGTTTTATAAAATGCAGGATAAGCTCTTACTGCCCGATGAGGACGCTGTATGTGATATGTATATTCAGATGTGCGAGACTTTTGAAAAAGCAGGTATAAATCAGTATGAGGTTTCAAATTTTGCCGTAAAGGGCATGGAGAGCAAACACAATTTAAAATACTGGCGCTGTGAAGAATATCTCGGTATAGGCCCCTCAGCTCATTCTTTTATGAACGGAAAGCGATTTTTCTATCCAAGAGATACGGAAAAATTTATAATATCTCCTGAAACGGTTCAGGACGGAAACGGCGGAGATTTTGAGGAATACGCAATGCTTGCCCTGCGGCTTAAAGATGGGCTGAAAGAGTCTGAAACCCTCAGCCGTTTTGGTTTTGGAATACCCAAAGAAGTATATGAAGCTGCCGAAAAGTTTAAGAAGTTTCAGCTTGTCGAAATTAATGAAGAGGGAATAAATCTTACCCCGAAAGGCTTTTTGCTTTCCAATACGGTTATTTCAGAGTTGATTTTGTAAAGATATAAGTACAATCGGGAGTCTATCAGTTCAGACTCCCGGTTTTTGTATTTGTTTTATTGTTTTATTTCTTTGTTTTTTTCCCTAAAAAAAAGTTTTTTATCTATATACGAAATAGCTTTATCAAACACAAATGCAATAATAAGAGTTGCCGGGAAACTTAATAAAATAAAGTTAAATGAATTATCTGTGATACCGAAATGGCGAATGAGAAGCATAGGAATGCGCTGTAATATATATATGCTGAATACATGTTTTCCTAAAGTAGAAAGTATAGGATTACCGATTTTAACTTTCATCATAACTAAAACAATTATTGCAGCAAAAGCGATTGACCAAATTGAGTGATAAATAGTGCGGCTGTGTCTCCTGTCGAAAAGAACTACAAACACTCCTGTTGCCATAAGCAGGGCGAACAGATATGTGAAACTATTTTTCATTACAATTAAATCAATCTTATCCTTCAAATATCCATACCACATACCGAAAGTAAATACAAGCATGGTGTTATACCAGTATGAAGGTTTATCGGTTCTTATTATCAGAAGTATAATTATTCCGGTTAAAAGGGTCATAGTTACTAATGCAGGTAATTTATATTTTCTAAAAATCAAGAAAGACACTGTAACCGTAATATATAATAAAAGCATGGCACCGATATACCAGTTACTGTTTCCGATACTTGTCCATGTCAGAAACGCTAAAAGTGTATCCTTTAAAGAATAGCTTCTCTTTATGAAAATTAAATTAAGCAGGAAATAGAGAAAAACAGCTATATCAAAATGTAAAAGCAGAGGAAGAAAACGTTTTTTAAACATACCCTTAACGTACGTTGTACCTTTAGCTTTTATGGAGCACATAATGCCGTAACCGGAAAAGAAAAGGAACGGAACGACAACCAGTTGTCCCATATATGAGTGCATAGTGGTCCACTGTACGTCAATTGATGGGTCTACAGTAACGTAGCCTATTGCATGACATAGAAAAACAAGAAAAACAAAAATTCCGTTTATTGCGGTTGTTGATTCTTTTGAAAGATAATCGGTATTGAACTTCCCTGCTGGAGCAAATTTTGCTTCAGCTATTACAATAAACAAACCTATCATAAGAATATAGAACATTTGACAAAGCCCCCTCGGTAAGTTACTGTTTTGCTGAAAATGTATTGTTGAGCCGCCATTTAATAATATCAAATAATCAATCATAACGCAATTTATTAAAATGAAAATTTTGTTTTAAAATATCACTAAATCTTATATATGGCAGGAATAAGCTTTTTCTTGATTAAAAAAATTAACACTTTAACTTAAAATATTATCGTAAAATTATTATTAACATCACCTTATAAATATGTATAATGTAATTTGATTAAAGACGATAGAAATAATACAACTTACTAAATTTAAAGCGAGAAGAAACTATTTTAAATATTTTTGTTTTACAGAAAAAGTGATTTTGTAGAGAAAAGGGGAATTGGAAAATGGCTGATATCTATGTTTTGCCGGGCGAATGTATTAAAAGCGCTATAGAGAAGGCTGAAAACGGAAAAGTAGTATTAAAGAAAGGTTTTCATTTTTTAAATAAGCCTATTGAATTAGGTCCGGAAAATAACGGTATTACCATATGCTGTGAAGAGGGAGCCAAAATCTGCGGCAGCGTAAAAATTGAAAATCCGGTTTGGGAGCAAACTAAAAATGGCATATACCGTACAAAAACACTTAAAGGCTTAAATCCCGACATGCTATTTTTAAACGGCGAAGCTATGATACTTGCAAGGTATCCGAATTACCGTGAAGATGTGCTGCCTCTTGGTGGAACTGCTACTGCAAAGGAAATAAAGGAGCGGGCTAAAAATTACAAAAATCCCGTCGGAGGCTTTATAAGAGCCATGCATGAAGCAGGCTGGGGCGGGAATTCCTATTTTATCGAAGGGAAAGACCAATCTTCACCTACGGGACTTAAACTTCGTTGGATAGGCGATAACAACAGAGGCAGCGGATTTGGAAACGAGCTTGTTGCCGAAAATGTTTTTGAAGAGCTGGACGATGAAAAAGAGTGGTACTATTCCCCGCAGGATGGGTATCTTTATTTTAAACCGGTTAGTGAAGATGACCTTAGAGGTGTTTTTCATTTAGGAGTTTTAAGCGAGCTTTTCAAAATAAAAGGAGCTTCTGATATAAAATTTCAAAATATCACATTCTGTGAAACAAAGAGAAGTATGTTTGAAAAGGATAAACAGTACCGTCCTCTTTTAAGAGGTGACTGGTGTATTATGCCCACAGGTGCGGTATCCATTGTCGATAGCGAAAATATTTCATTTGAAAACTGCGTTTTTGAAAACATCGGTTCAAATGGAATATATATAGGAGATTACGGTAAAGGGCATAAAATTACAGGATGCCGTTTTTTAAATATCGGTTCTACGGCAGTTCAGGTGGTAGGTTCAGCTTCAGCGGTTTATGAGCCTTCATTTTGGAAGAATGATATGTATATGGATCTTCCTGTGCACCGAACCAAAGTGGAACATCCTGAAAAGACAGGCCCGGCATCGGAGGAATATCCGAGAGATATTCTTATGGAAAATAACTTTATTGAAAATGTGGGAATATACGAAAAACAGTCGTCGGGAGTAAATCTCTCGGTATGCTATAATGTTAAAATCCTGCACAACACTATCTGCAAAAGTGCACGTTCCAACATAAACGTAAACGACGGAACCTTTGGCGGCCATGAAATAGCCTATAATGATATATTCGATTCCCAGCGTGAAACTCAGGATCACGGTCCCTTTAATTCCTGGGGACGTGACCGCTTTTGGAGTGTGCCGAAATATAACGCCGGTGGTAAGTACGGAGATAAAATCCGCCGATATAAAAAGGGCGGAAAAGTTTACGACCTTACCAAAATTGATTCTTTAGGGGAAACAGCTATTCACCATAACAGATTCAGCCACAGTGCTGATGCTCCCCATAGCTGGGGCATTGACCTTGATGACGGGTCATCAAATTATGATATATACAATAACCTTTGTGTCGGCATAGGCATTAAGCTTCGAGAAGGCTTCAATCGCCGTGTATGGGGCAATGTTTTAATCGGTGGTCCTCTTAATATTCACGTGCCTTATAAGATGAGCAGAGATGAAATTCATGACAATTTTGTGGTCTGTCAAAATCCTGTGATGTTTGCGGGGGCGGACAGGAAGAGGTTTTTGAAATCAGAGTCTAAAATCTGCGATAATATATTTTTCACTCCCGACGGTGCAGGCGTTCAGAGCTTTCTCTCGGCGAATAATAAAACCGAAAAGTTTTCAGATAAAAAGACAGCCTCTGAAATATTGTCGATTATTAAGAACAAATATAATTTAAAGGATTTTGATGAAAGTCTTTACGGAACAGAGAACGGTAAAAAGCCGGAAGAGTTCGTATATGTTCCCGGTAAAACAAAGGATGAGAACAAGTCTGTTATTTTAGGCGCACAAATTTCCGATATTACTCAGGAGATAAAATCTTCAACGGCGTTTTCCTCACTTTCTGGTGCATATGTGGAAAATCCCGGCTTGCTTTCTCTGGCAGGCATCCAGAAACGTGATATCATTTTGAGGGTTGGAGATAGAAAGATAAACTTTGCGGTGGATTTAAAAAAAGTCCCGACTGTAGATTTGTTTTTAAAACCTGTAGCCGTATATCGGGCAAACTCTAAAATAGTTTTACGTAAAAAGTGATAAAACAATCAATCCGGAACTTAACGCAGATATCCTGTCGGTTCCGGATTTTTCGTTATGGTTATTCGCCGTGAATTTCCTTAAAAATGTACATTTGTCAATCCGGTGTCAAAGTGCAAAAAATGCACCCTTTATTCTCGTCATTGTGAACAGTGAAAAATAAATTTTCTTATGCTAAAATAAAGGCAAAGTGAAACGGTGCGCCGTAACTAAGCTGAGCTATGCTCTTTTCTTTTATGAAATCGGTGCATGTTTAATAACCTTTTGGTGAGGAGTAGTTTTATGGATAGCGTTTTTGAAAACAAGTTTTCTTTTAAATCCCACGGCACTGCTGACAGCAGTTGCGTAAGACAGTACGGAAATATAAGAATCAGTGTGCTTGCCGGAAGAATGGTACGTGTGGAATTCAGCCCTACAATGAATTTTGAAGATAAACCGACCCAAAAGGTTTGGTACAGAGATTTTGAAAAGCCCAAGTGTACCTTTGAGAAAAAAGGCGGAAAGGTTCTTATTAAAACTGCCCACAGTGAATTTTGCTATGACCTTGTGCTGAAAAAAATGTCATACATAGTTCTATCTGACGGAAGAAAGGTAACCAATTTTCATTCCGGTAATCTTAAGGGTACATACAGAACCCTTGATCAAACTGCAGGAGCTATTCCTTTAGGAGACGGCCTTATTTCAAGAAGCGGAGCAACGATTTTTGATGACAGCGATTCCCTTGTTCTTGAAGAGGACGGAACAATAGCGAGAAGAGCTCACTGGGAGCGGGATGTATACTATTTTGCTTACGGCAACGATTACCGTGGCTGTATTTATGATTTTTACCGTCTTACAGGTAAAACACCTCTTGTACCTCGCTGGTGTCTCGGTAACTGGTGGAGCCGATATAAAGCCTATACTCAGCAGGAATACCTTGACCTTATGAACCGCTTTGTAAGCGAAGAGATTCCAATAACAGTTGCTACAATAGATATGGATTGGCACTGGGTTGACGTTGTAGAAAAATTCGGAGAAAGCGCCAAAAACAAAATTCCGCCTAAAACCATTCAGGAAATGTATGTAAGTGATGGCTGGACCGGTTACAGCTGGAATACGGACCTTTTCCCCGATTATAAAAAGTTCCTGCGCCAGCTTAAAGATATGAACTTTAAAATCACACTTAATATTCATCCGTCAACAGGTGTAAGGTGGTTTGAGGACGCTTACGATGAGATGGCTGATGAGCTGGGATATAATAAAGAGGAAAAACAGCAGATTCCCTTTGATATAACCGATAAAAAGTTTGTGGAAGCTTATTTTAAATATCTTCACCATCCTTACGAAAAGGACGGAGTGGATTTCTGGTGGATTGACTGGCAGCAGGGTAAAAATACACGTCTTAAAGGTCTTGATCCCCTTTGGGCACTTAACCATTACCACTATCTTGACAATACCGATAAAAATAAGCGTGGTCTTATTCTTTCAAGATATGCCGAAGAGGGCAGTCACCGTTATCCCTTAGGATTTTCAGGCGACACTAACGTGTCTTGGGCATGTCTAAAATTCCAGCCCTATTTTACCGCAACTGCAGCAAATGTCGGATATAGCTGGTGGAGCCACGATATAGGCGGCCATCATAAGTGCAAAAAAGATGACGAGCTCTATATAAGATGGGTTCAGTTCGGAGTTTTTAGCCCCATTATGAGACTTCACTCCACAAGCAATGAGTTTATGGGTAAGGAGCCATGGAAATACCGATACGACGCCCGTGTTATAGCTACAGAAAATCTTCGTCTGCGTCATAGACTTATTCCCTATATCTATTCTATGAATTACAGAACCTACTCAAAAGGCATTGCTTTATGTGAGCCTATTTATTACTCATACCCTGAAAGGGAAGAGGCTTATTCTGTAAGAAACGAGTACTTCTTCGGAAGCGAGCTTATAGCTGCTCCTGTTACTGATCCGATTTCCCCTGAAACAAATCTCTCCTGTGCCAAGGTATGGCTTCCTGAAGGACGCTTTACCGATATCTTCACAGGCAGAATTTACAAGGGCGGAAGATATTACGATATGTACAGAGGACTCGAGAGTATACCCGTTCTTGCAAAAGAGGGAGCAATAATCCCCCTGGGAACTGAGGATAGAGTAAATAACTGGAAGAATCCTAAAACAATGGAGATTCTCGTTTACAGAGGAAAAGGCAGCTTCAGCCTCTATGAAGATGACGGAGAGACAAAAGAGTTTGAAAAAGGAAAATTTGCACAGACAGAGCTTAAAGTTGATGAAACAGGCAATGAAGCAGTATTTTCCTGGAGTGCAGCAAAAGGAGACGCATCATCGCTGCCTGAGTCTCGAGAAGTGAAGGTTACTTTCCGAGATATTGCCGATGCAGAAAAAGTTCTCGTCAACGGAAAGGAAGTCCCCTTTGCTTACGAGAAAAACAATATGGGCATTTCGGTTAAAGTTTCAAATGTTACACCGGAAAGCAGCTTTGAAGTTAAGGTTATCGGAGTAAAAGCTCTCGAAAATCGCAATATAACAGAAGAGCTTATTGAGCTTATTACAAAGTTCCAGGCTCCCGTTGCCTGGAAAGCGGAAAGATTTACTGATTTCGTTAAGAATCCCAGTAAAGCTATTCCTTGTTCCGGCGATTATAAGGGTCCTATTGAAGAAATCCTTAAAATGCATGGTATAATGTAATTATAAAACGGAAAATTAAAGGTGAATAAAAAGGGGGACGCCTGTGTGAAAGATGTTAAAAAGCTGCCTTTGCCAGGTATGAGAAACATAAAAACCGCTGTTTCGGTACTTTTGTGTCTTGTGGTTTATGTGCTGTTTCCTCTTTTAGCCGAAATAACCAATGAATTTGACGGAAAATTCTTTGAGCTTCTTACCTTTATTGTAAACCGTCAGGATCCGATGTTTGCCTGTATTGCTGCTGTGGTTGTAATGCAGTCAACAGTTGCGGACTCTGTAAGCAGCGGAAAAAGCCGTATTTACGGCACTGCCATAGGTGCGGCGGCGGGACTTCTTTTCCTGCTAATAAATTTAAGTGTTCCTATTCGCTTACTTAATATATTGCTTATTGCAGTAGGTGTAGTGTTTTTAATTTACATCTGCAATCTGTTGAAACTTCAAAACGCTGTTTCGATTTCAGTTATCACCTTTCTTGTTATATTAATCAGTATCGGTCAAAAGTCGCCTATTACCTATGCGGTAAACAGGCTTCTTGATACGGGTATCGGAATAGTGATTTCGATTTTTGTAAACAGGTATCTGAACTTTCCCTTCAAAAAAGAGAAGCCAACGGAAGAAAAGACAGACGAAACAGAAAAACAAAAGAACAAATGAAAAAATCCCTTGCAGATTTAATTTGCAAGGGATTTTACTGTTTAATCTTAAAAAATTATATTTTTGTTTTCTCAAAGCAGGTGATGCTCTTTATTTGAAGCTCTGCAACGCCGCGTTCCATTTCGTGCTCGAAATATATGGGACGGTGTTTTCCTATTGGTGAAACCTTTATTATAATAGGCATACCTTTTTTAATTTTTTCGCTGAAACGCCTTGTGCATATTGTAAGTATACCGTCGTAATTAAATAAATCCGCCATAAGCACTCCGCCGCAGTAGCACTGAGCAACGCTTCCCTTTATGTCAAAGTCGATTTTGCAATCATAAAAATCGGTAACTGTATCGGCGGGAATTGTAAGCTTATACATCTTCTTTCTGCCGTGAGAGAACAGGTAGTGCTCATATTTAACTCGTTTGGTGCGAATCTGTTCCAAAGAGATATGGGGCTTTTTGCCATCAAGCTCTTTAATTGTGTAAACGGTTCCGTTGTCACTGATTACAGTGTCAGCGCTGAATATAACCTTTTCGTCAATGTACCAGAGTTTCCATGCCTCTTTTTCGCTGAGAATATAAACATCGGCTTTTTCTGTTTTAATTGCGGGAGTTTTAGCTGAAAACTCTGAGAGAACATACTGACCGTCAATTTTTTCAGCGGCTGTTTCTATATTGCCGTCTGCTTTGAAGGTGCACTTAACTGAATCGGGAACAAAGAAATAATATTTTTCTCTGCCGTTTTCAGCAGTTTTGCAGATAGGCTGAGCGGTAATATAATCAAAGTTAATTCCGCCTATTTCAAAATTGAAGGGATAGAAAAATGAAACGCCGGATTTTACATCTATTTTCGGAAGATTTATTTCTCCGCTATGGGAAACGATTTTCATTGAAAGGTTTTCGATATCCTTATAGGGTTCAAAGCGCTGATAATTGTTTATGAACACAAATCCGTTACCTTTGGGAGAAATGCGAACAGAGGTTTTGAAGTCTGTTTCGTCATTGTTTTTCTTGGCAAAAAAGCTTTGAGTTAAGGCAAAACTTTCACCGAAACAGTTAAGGAAATAATGTACAAGCTTAAGACGATGATAGGATTCACGGAGCAGTCCGTATTCAGAGACAGGTGACTGGAAATCGTAGCTAATAACAGGGCAGTTATTTGGGTAAAGAGTTTTGCGGCTTTCCTGGTAAAGTTCGCCGTAAGAGTTCCTTCCGCCGTGGAACATGTAGTAGCCGGGGAAATTAAGTCCCTTTCCAAGAGTGACAATAAGCATACCCAGAGCATCTGAAGAGGAGATAATGGGTCTGCGGTGTTCCGTTACCTGGTTTCCGCATCCCAGCTCACAGGTTGCATAGGGGAAATCAAAATATGTGACCTCTCCTGTTGTTGAGGGCTTGAGGATATCACAGCCGATGCCGTCGTCTGTTTTGCTGTCGATAATTCTGAAACGGTCGTCTGTTTTAAGGGGCTTTGTGCTCTGTACCCAGGGCCTTTCCGGATATCCTCCGAACATGGGAAGCAGATTATCTTTTGCTCCTGTGATTATAGGCCAAGCCGTAAAGGTGTTGATAGGCAGTTTAAACCCTACTTTAAGGGCAAGGTTTCTTAAAACCTGTATATGATCCTTGTCTCTTCCACCGTATTCATTTTCAAGCTGTATTCCGATTACGCAGCCGTTAGGGTAGAAGAAATCTTTAGACTGAAGGTAATACTGAGTATATATTTTTTCTACCTTTTCAAGGTATTTGGGAGAGTTGCTTCTCTTGTCGGTTCTCTTCTGAATAAATTTCGGAAAACCTCCATATACCACTTCGCCATGGCACCAGGGACCTATTCTCATAAGCACATACATATTATGTTTGTTGCAAAGGGTCAGGAATTTTTTAATATCTCTGTCTCCTGAAAAATTAAATTCTCCCTCTTTTTCTTCATGGTAAATCCAAAAAAGATAAGTGCTTATTATGTTTATTCCCGCTGCTTTCATTTTAAGAATTTCGGTTTCCCACTCTTCGTTAGGATAACGTGAAAAATGAAATTCGCCCATTACCGGAACCCAAGGCTTTCCACCTTTTGTGAGGTATCGGTTCGTAAAATCGATGTCGCATTGTGTTTCTGAGATTTTCAGCTGCCCTTTTTTTATTTCTACAGGACTGCTGCAGTCAAAAAATTGCTCCATAAGAAACTCCTTTGAGAAATATAATTTATTATTTCACCGCCCCGTAAGACTTTTGTCCCACGGGGCGTAACCACATATATTTAAAAATTCAGCTTTCTGAATTTACCGGGAGATATTCCTGTATTTGAAGTAAAGAAAAATATAAAGTTTGACTCGCTGTTAAATCCGGTTTTATATGCTATTTCAGAAATACTCATATTTGTTTCTCTCAAACAGTTTTTCGCAACGTTAAGGCGAGTTACCAGAACATAATCATAGGGAGAATATCCTGTCTGCTGTTTAAAAATTCGTGAAAAATGAGAGACGCTCATATGTACCTGTTTAGCGATTGAAGCGACTGTTAAATGTTCTCCGAGATTTTCGCTTATGTATTTCTGAGCTTCGTAAACGCTTTTTTCATTGGCGCCGTTTTTTCTTATTTTTGCGTGCATAACGTTAAGAAGCTCACATAAAAGAGCATAAATTTCAGCCGACATACTGCTTTCGGACAAAGTTTTTTTGCTGCTCAGAGACTGATAAAGATTTTTAAGAAATTTTTTAACTGACTTAGGATTAGCGCAGCGTATAATATTTCCTCCGTTAGAGGTAATGTACTCGTATAACTCCATAGCTCCCGGGCCGTCAAAATGCAGCCATATAGATTCAAAATGTGAATCAGTGTCATATTCATGGGGCTCATAGCAGTTTAATATTACCGTTGAACCTGCTTCGGCCGGAACTTTTTCGCCGTTTAAATAAACGTTAAATGTGCCTTCGATGATATACGTGATTAAAAAGCTATCGTAGCGTTCTCTGGTGAGGTGATATCCGTCAACGCAGAAAAAGTGACCCATCGAAAGAGGATAGAAAAGATGTTTTCTTGCGTTAGGAGATGGGGAAAAGAAATAGACATCGGATTTGCTCAATACTCCTTTTTCGCTGCATTTCACGTAAACCAACTCCCTTTCATGATAGGATTTCTAAAAATTTTGGAAGATTTTCAAAACTATTTTTAACGCAACGATTATATAATATGGATAAAATATTGTCAAATAAGGTTTAGCTTTTGTTGTCGATTACGAGTGTCACAATAATCCAAACTAATTTGAAAGTCAAGATGGAAAAAGAAAAGTTTTAATTTAAATGTGATGAATAAAATTCCTGATTAAAAATCAGGTGAAATAGGAGCGTAAATTATGAAAAAGATTTTTGCATCAAACGGATTTAAAATTTTTGTAGCCTTAGTTGCCATTTATGCCGTTATTGCCGTAAGCTGCAATATTGTCTTTTATGCAGTTGCCGCTAATGAGCAGAAAGGTGAAGCCGAGGGTTATGCCTGGAACGAGAATATGGCTTTTGACGAAAGTCTTGTAGAGAAGCTGGAGATGAAAGGCGACAACTTTAAAGTTCTTGTCATAACTGACGTACATCTTCGCAATCATGCAACCTTCGGCGCCGCTATCGGTACTAATTACATACTTGACGGACTCGGAAGAATAGGTCTTTCCCATATGATAAAGCGTGAAAATCCCGATCTGATTATCGTTACAGGCGACCAGGTTCTTACTGAATGGAACGACATCGCCACACAGCAGTTTGCAGATTTTATGGATTCCTTTGAAATCCCGTGGGCTCCGGTTTTCGGAAATCACGATATGGAGGGCAGAGCGGATAGGGCAAAGCTCTGCGACATCTACCTTGCAAGCGAATATTGTCTTTTCCAGTACGGTCCCGCTGATCTTAACGGAGCGGGCAACTATATATTGAACGTTGAAAAGGACGGAAAAGCGGTTTACTCTTTCTTCCTTTTTGATGACGGTGAGCCAACTGATGAAGGATATGGCACAATAAATGAAAAGCAGATCGAGTGGTACAAGTGGGCAGTAAATGGTATTGCCGAAACACAAGGCAGCACAGTCAAGAACATGGCTTTCATGCATATAGCTGTTCCGGAGTTTTTAGAGCTTAACGAAAATGACTATAAGTTCGGTGAAAGGGGAGAAGATCCCGGTATCGCTGAAACCAATTACGGATTCTTTGATGTCTTTAAGGCAAATGGCGGAACCCATATGTTTGCCGGACACGACCATGTAAACAATTTCTACGGTGAGTATGAAGGCGTAGGTCTCTGCTATGTTATGAAGAGTTCATATAACTGCTACATAGATCTCGGTATGCTTGGCGGAACCGTAATAAATATCACTGCCGACGGTGAGGCAGCAGTACAGCACGTTAAGTTTTAAGAGGATATTATGAAGAAATTTAACTACGATTACAGCCAAACAATGATGATGAAAATCATTGTGGCAAACCCCGATAATAAAGGCGGTTCAAAGGTATTCAATACTTTTGACGAGGTTTTAGAAATTATTAAAAAAACTGATGAACTTACAGCCGGTGCACCTAAAATAATTTATCTTGTTGGCTGGCAGTATTTAGGCCACGATGACAGATATCCAGAATTTTTCGAGGTGAACCGTTTTGCAGCCGGAACCGAAACTGCTGAAGAAGCGAGAGAAAAGCTTCTTTGGCTAATTAGAGAAGCGAAAAAATATCATACGGTTTTATCTCTCCATATAAACTTTTCCGATGCTTATGAAGAGAGCGGACTTTGGGATGAATATCTTAAAAACGGCCTTATTGTAAAAAATGCAAAAGGTAAACCGAGAGTTACGGGTACATGGAATTCGAGAAAAGCCTATCAGGTACTTTTCAGTAAGGAATATGAAAGCGGCTATTTTAAGAAAAGAGCCGATAAGCTTCTGTCGCTTTTGCCATTCGATGAAATCAAAACTCTTCATGCCGATGCATTTTTCGTAAATCCCGGCAAAGGCGTCTGTATTAAAAAAGAAAAAGAATACAGACGCAAAATGATTGAATACTTTGCGGATAAAGGCGTAGATATTACATCTGAATTTATTTACCGTGAAGGGGCATTCGGATTCCGTTCCCAGTGGGGCAAAAGCGATATTATAGGCTATATTCCCGCTATATGGAATCTGAGAATGACTCAGAGAGATTTTCTCAAATATCCGCCGTCCCTTCTTGCCGGCGGCAGACTGACAAAAGGGCTTCAGTGGGATATGGATCTCGAAAAGCTTTTCTACGGAAACATCCACGGTGAGGATCTTTTCGGAAAAGAGGATTGGGAGAATAAATTTCTTAAAGAATTTGCACTTATAAATGTTCCCTATCTGTATCTTAATACTTTTGAGAGAAAGAAGATCACAGGTCTGTTTTCAAACAGGGTTGCACATTTTTCAGGAGGCGTAAAGTCTTATATAAAGGATGAGAAGATCACTAAGAATGGTGAAGTTTTAAAGGAAAACGGAACTATGTGTATGCCTGCTGTGTGGCTTACTGATACATATTTTGCCTATTCCGATAAAAAGTGCAGCGGCACATATAACATCGGATGGAATGAAGTAGAGGTAATTCCCGTAGGCGACGGAAGTTTCGGCGGCAGGCTTAAAACCGATAACGGCAGTCTGACTATTCCCTTTGAGGGCGGCTGCGGTTATCTTATTAGAAAAATTGAGGGGTGACTATATAATGAAAACTATGGGTACATATTTTCAGAACAGCGAAAGTGAGCCTTTAAAGTATGGTGAGGTTAATCTTATAAATCCTCCCCGTCAAAGACTCAGAGGAGAGGAAAAACTCACAGGTGTTGAAGCTTTTCCGGTATTCAACGGCTTTTGCGGCACTGATTTTGAGCTTATGAAAATGGGAAGAGCGGGCAATCTCGACGCTAAATTTCCCGAGGGAGAAAAGAGACTTATCAACGGTCATGAGGGTGTTGTGTGGGTTCCCTCAGAAAACAGATTTGCCATTGTCCTCATAAGAGGCGGCGACAGCTATGACCCCACACGCTACACTGAGGATGAGACATATTTCGAGTACGGCTGCGACGGTGCGGACGGACTTTTCTGTGATAAAAACTATTTCAATCCTCAGATGCTTCTTCATCTTCCGGAGAAATATGAGGGACTCGAAAAGCTTCCCCTTTCTCTTGCAAAAAAACTTGTATTCTCCGACCCTTATGCCTGTGCGGTATTCCAGCATGAGCGTATGGAAGATATCGGTATGGCTCAGAATTTCCGTGTTGAAATGGCAAAGAGAAAATGTTCCGCTGCCGAGGCTATGGAGTATGCGAGAGAGAGCACCTTTGACAGAGTTGTTATTTTCGGCCTTGGTACGACGGGCCTCTTTATAGGCGATCAGATAAGACGTAATTATGAAAATGCTAAAATCCTCTTTGTGGGCAGAAGCTCCGAAGAAACTGCAAAGGTAAAATTTGCAAAAGAAGTTGTAAAAGCCGATTATCTCTGCACCGACTCAATGAGTGAAGAGGAGACGGCGGAAAATGTAATCAAAAAGATAGGCGGAAGAGCTACCGTTTTCGTAGGCGTAAGCGGTACAAACGTTGAGCACCGTGTGGCTTTCCAGTATAAGGTTCTCGGCTGCAACGGAATTTACAACAGCTTTTCCTTAGGACCGAAAATCACTTTTGATACAATGCCCTTTGGCTTTGAAAATCATGTGATTTTCGCATCAATTAACTTTACTCAGGCACATATGGAAAAGGCAATAGAAATCCTCAGTGAGAGCCGCTTTGATGAAATAGTGGAGCTTATTGATAAGGACGAGTTTATTGCTGATCCCATTGATGCATATGAAAACAAAATTTATTCAAAGGCAGCTCCCCTTAAAACGGCCGTTGTCTGGAACAAAAATTACATGGAGATGGAAAAATAATGAAAACAGTTCAAATCATCGAACCGGGTAAAATTGAAATCAGAGAGGCCGAAATGCCCCAGCTTAAAGAAGGCGAAGCACTTCTTAAAATCCTTTATTGCGGAATCTGCGGTGCAGACGTTGCAAGCTTTACAGGCAACCAGCCTTTCACAACCTACCCCAGAATCCCCGGCCATGAGTTCAGTGCCGAAATTGCACAGATCGGCGAAAATGACAGAGGACTTAAAGTGGGCGATATCGTAACAGCTAACCCCTATTTTAACTGCGGAGACTGCTATTCATGCAGAAGAGGCCTTGTAAATGCCTGCACAGATAACCGTACAATGGGCGTTCAGAGAGACGGTAGCTTTGCTGAGTATGTTGCAATGCCCATTGAGAGAATCTATCCCGGCAAGGGACTTTCAGCAAAAGAGCTTGCCCTTATTGAGCCCTTCTCAATCGGATACCACGCTCTTTCAAGAGCTGAGGTAAAAGAAGGCGATAACGTTCTCATTATGGGTTCAGGTCCCATCGGACTTTTCGCTCTTATTTCTGCAAAGCAGAAGGGTGCAAAGGTTGCAATCGCCGACCTCCTCGATAACCGTCTTGCTCTTGCCAAGGAATACGGCGCAGATATGGTTATAAATACAGGTAAGGAAGATCTTTCTGCAAAGTCAGCTGAATTTACAGACGGTAACGGTTTTGATGTATGCGTTGAGGCCTGCGGACTTCCTGTAACATTCCTTTCCTGCATTGAGCAGGCTGCTTTCGGTGCAAATATTATCCTTATCGGTAACGGCAAAAAGGATACAACTTTCTGCCACTCCATTCTTTTAAAGAAAGAGCTCAATGTTTTCGGCAGCCGCAACTCCTACGGCAAGGACTTCCTTGCACTTATCGATATGGTTGCTGAGGGCAAAGTTGACGTTCTTAAAATGGTAAGCGGCGTTTACGAAATGGATAACGCAATTGAAGCTTTCAAGGCTCTTGCAAATAATAAGGGCGACCTTGCAAAACTTCTTGTAAAAATCGGCTGAGGTGATATTATTATGACAGAGAGAATAATTCAGTTCGGCGAGGGAAACTTCCTCAGAGGTTTTGCCGATTACTTTATACATAAACTTAATGAAAAGGGACTCTTTGACGGCAGCGTAGTTATCGTTCAGCCTATTGCAAAGGGACTTACTGATACAATCAATGCTCAGAAAGGCGAGTATAACCTGTATCTTCGTGGAATTCAGGACGGAAAAGAAGTCTGCGAGCACACAAAAATTCAGAGCGTATCAAGGGCAATAAATCCCTATGAGGATTTTGATGCATATATAGCTCTTGCAGATGATCCCAATTTCCGTTTCATTATTTCAAACACAACAGAAGCTGGTATTGCCTATGATGATTCCTGTGAGATAACCGATGCTCCGCCTTCATCATTCCCTGCAAAGCTTACAGTTTTGCTTAATGAGCGTTTTAAGAAAGGACTTAAAGGCTTTATCATCCTTTCCTGTGAACTTATCGACCACAACGGCGACGAACTTAAAAAATGTGTTCTCAAATGTGCCGATAAGTGGAATTTAGGCGAGGATTTCAAGAAGTGGCTTGTGGAGGAAAACAGCTTCTGCAATACACTTGTTGACAGAATCGTAACAGGTTATCCGAGAGAAGAAGCTGAGAAACTCTGTGAGGAGCTCGGCTACGAAGACAAGCTTCTTGATACAGCAGAGATTTTCCACCTTTGGGTAATTGAGGGACATTTTGAAGATGAACTTCCCCTCCAGAAAGCCGGCTTCAATGTTGTCTGGACAGATGACGTAACACCCTACAAAAAGCGTAAGGTAAGAATTCTCAACGGCGGACATACTTCAATGGTAACAGGAGCGCTTCTTTCAGGTCTTGAAACAGTTGGTCAGTGCGTAAACGATGAGGTAGTGGGCAATTTCCTTAAAAAGTGCCTGTTTACTGAAATCGTACCTACACTTGGAGGCAGCGCAGAGGATGAAAACTTTGCAAACGCTGTACTTGAGCGTTTTGCAAATCCCTATATAAAACATATGCTTCGTTCAATTGCTCTTAACAGCGTAAGCAAGTTCTCTGTTCGTGTACTTCCCACAATTTTAGAGTACAAAGAGCAGCAGGGTGAATATCCCTTATCTCTTACAATGGCTCTTGCAGCGCTTATTGAGTTTTATAAAACAGATAAGCCTCAGGATCTTCCCGAAGTTGAGGAGTTCATGAAAAACGCTTCAGTTGAAGATATTCTTAAAAACAAGGAGCTTTGGGGCAGCGATATTTCCGATATGAAAAAGGATGTGGAAATCTGCCTTAATAAAATTCACACTCTCGGCATGAAGGGGGCTATGGAATGGACAATTTAAAGGGTTTCATTAAAATACATGAAAATGATAATGTTGCGGTAAATATTGAAACCGGACACAAAAAAGCCCTTTGCCATATAAACAAGGGCGAAAAGGTTATAAAGTACGGGTTTCCCATCGGTATTGCAACGGAAGATATAAACGAGGGCGACCATGTACATTCACACAATCTCAAAACCGGGCTCAGCGACATTTTAGATTATCAGTACACTCCCGAAATTCCGGAGATAAAGCCTTTGGAGGCTCCGGAAATAATGGCTTATGAGCGTGAAAACGGGGAAATTGGTATAAGAAACGATATATGGATAATAAACACTGTGGGATGCGTAAACAAAACTGCGGCAATTCTCAGTGAAAAGACAGGTGCTTTTACCTTTCCCCACCCTTATGGGTGCAGCCAGCTGGGCGATGACCATAAGACCACCCAGAAAATTCTCTGTGGTCTTATAAAGCATCCCAATGCAGGCGGCGTGCTGATTCTGGGTCTCGGCTGTGAAAATAATAATATCCCTGAGCTTAAAAAGGTTTTAGGGGAATACGATGAAAAAAGAGTGCGCTTTCTTTCCGTTCAGGACTGCAGCGATGAAATCGCGGAGGGCGTAAAGATAATAGAAGAGCTCAAAGCTCAGGCTACAAAGGATAAAAGAGTGCCTGTAAGCGCTTCAAGGCTTAAAGTGGGACTTAAATGCGGCGGCAGCGACGGATTTTCCGGCATTACTGCAAATCCCCTTGCAGGTCAGTTTACAGATATGTTTACAGCAATGGGCGGCTGTGCAGTGCTGTCAGAAGTTCCCGAAATGTTCGGAGCCGAAACAATACTCATGAACCGCTGTGTTTCCCGTGAGGTGTTCGATAAAACCGTAAATCTTATAAACGATTATAAGAGATACTTTATGGTTCACGGTCAGCCTGTTTATGAAAATCCCTCTCCCGGAAATAAAGCGGGAGGAATTACAACCCTTGAGGAAAAATCTCTGGGCTGTGTTCAGAAAGGCGGCAGAGCTCCCGTTGTGGATGTCCTTGATATAGGTGAAAAGTGTGTTAAAAGAGGACTTAATCTCCTTAAAGGACCGGGCAATGATATTGTAGCTGTTACAAATCTCACCGCTTCCGGATGTCATATTATCCTCTTTACAACAGGCAGAGGAACACCTTTAGGAGCTCCTGTTCCCACAATCAAGATAGCTACCAATAATTCCATTAAGGCTAAAAAGCCTCACTGGATTGATTTCGGTGCAGGTGATATGCTCAAAGGCGAAAATCTCGCTGAAAATCTTAAAGATTATATCTTTGCGGTGGCTCAGGGTGAGCTTACCAACAACGAAAAGAACGGATACAGAGAAATCGCTATTTTTAAGGACGGTGTTACACTTTGATTATCGACGCACATCTTCATCTTTGGAAAAAGCAGGACGGACTTGTTGACGGAAGAAAAGTTATCCCCCTTAAAAACGGACGCAGTGATTTCGGCGGGGAAATAAGGCAGATGATGCCTCCCTATATGACCGACGGAGTTAACAGTGCGGAGATACTCCTTGCTAATATGGATTATGCAGGAGTATCCGCCTGTGCGGTAACCCAGGAAGAAATTGACGGCAATCAGGATGAATACCTTTTGGAGGTAAAGAAGAATTATCCGGAGCGTTTTCGTGTATGTTCCCTTTACCGTGAGGGTATGCCCTATACTCTTGATGGCTTTGACGGAATAAAGCTTTGTGCAGGAAGATTAAAGACACAGGATCTTACAAAGCATTTTGAGGTGTTCGAAAAGGCCTCAAAGAGCGGAAAATATGTTTCCATTGACCTTGCCGACGGCGACGCTCAGACAGGAGCAATGAATGAAATAATTTCAGAGCTTCCCGATCTCAGAATAGCCATAGGACATTTCGGCATGGTAACCCGTGAGGGCTGGAAAGAGCAGATACGTCTTGCAAGAAATAAGAACGTGTTTATTGAAAGCGGCGGCATAACATGGCTTTTCAACAGCGAGTTTTATCCGTTCCCATCTGCGGTAAAAGCCATAAAAGAGGCAGCTGAAATCTGCGGAATGGAAAAGCTCATGTGGGGCAGCGATTATCCCAGAACAATGACCGCGATTACGTATAAAATGAGCTATGATTTTGTTTTAAAGTCAAATGAGCTCAGCGACGAAGAAAAGAAAATGTTCCTTGGCGAAAACGCCATGAAGTTTTACGGATTTAAAAATCTTGTCGAACCTGAAAAAATAAAGAATATGGTAGAGGATTGAGTTTTATGAGCGAAACTAACAAAACTGTATTGATATCCGCCTCTGACTTCGGAGTGGTTCCCGGCAGAGAGGTTGAAAAGGAGCTTACGGCTCTTTTCAAAAACCTTTCTGAAACTCAGGGTGAGAAAGAGCTGTATTTTGAACCGGGCGAATATTTTATTGACGCTTCGAAATGTGAAAAGGAACTGTTTTATATTACGAACACAGTGGGAGACAATGAATTTAAAAAAGGAGAAGTTCCTCACGAGAACAGAGCCGCCTTTAATCTAAAGGGAATTAATAACCTGTATATTAAAGGTGACGGCGCCGTATTTACAATTGACGGTCAGTGCACCAATATGGCAATAAGAGACTGTGAAAATATAACTGTTGAAGGCATAACCATTAAAGTTGTCAGTCCTGATATGCATGAGCTGGCGGCGGAGAGGGTTACGCCTTTTTATGTTGATTTCCGACTTGATAGGGAAAGCAATTATGTAAAAACAGAAAAAGGCTTTGCCTTTAAGGGCACCGATTATCAGGTTGATTTTACGGACAGCGCTCTGAATGCTCACTGGATAGGCAGAATAAGAAAAGAGTCAATCAACTCTTTAAGAAGAGTTGGTCATCCGCTTCTCGGCTGCCATAAAATAAAGGAACTTGATGACAGATTGTTCAGAGCCTACTATTTTGTTCCCAGAGGAATTAAAAAAGGCGACAGATATTATCTTTTTGATGTAAGAAGAAAGTACGCCGGAATTTTTGCTGAGAGATGCAAAAATCTCACTCTCAGAGGAATCAAACAGAGATTCAATTATTCACTGGCCCTTGTAGCACAGGACTGTGAAAACGTAAATGTAGAAAAGGTTGACTTTTCTCCCGAAGAAGGCGGAGCAAGGCTCATGGCATCCGTTGCGGATTTTATGCAGATTTGTATGTGCAGAGGCGATGTCAATATAACGGACAGCTTCTATCAGGGAGCAGGCGACGACTGCCTCAACGTTCACGGAATCCATTTCAAAATAGATAGCATTGAGAAGACGGCACAGGGCGGAGAACTTAAAGTTAAATTCATGCATCCCCAGAGTCACGGCTTCAATCCTCTCAGAGTTGGCGACGATATTGAATATATCGACACAAAATCAATGCTCAGTAAGGGAAAGGCAAAAATACTTTCCTCTTCTCTTTTAGACGAATATACTATTTCTCTTTCTGTTGATTCTCTCAATGGAGGGGAAAAGGGCATGGTTATTGAAGATGTTACTGCCTGTCCCAATCTCTATTTTGCAGGCAACGAGCTTACAAGGATAATAACGAGAGGACTTCTCATTACTACAAGAGGTAAAGTTGTTGTTAAAAACAATATTTTCGCCGATACACAGATGAGCAGCATACTTTTCTCAGATGATGCCAAGAGCTGGTATGAAAGCGGAATGGTATGTGACGCTGTTATACAGGGCAATAAATTCCTCACCTGCGGCAGCGGAAAAAATATCTGGATTTTGCCTGAAAACTCGGTTCATGAGGGAGCAGTTCACGGCGATTTCCTTATTGAGGACAACATTTTTGCAAGTCCGAAGAACGGCGGAATAAGCGCAAAATCCACACGCAGCGTAACTATTAGAAATAATAAGATAGTTAAGAACAGTAAAAACTTTGTCACTGTCAAAAATGTAGATAAACTTACTTCCGATATATAACTAATTTTTGGAGCAGTATGATGAGCAATAATTTAATAAGCGATTATCTTGTCAGAATCGATGAGGTTATAGAAAAAGGTGAATATAAGGATAACTGAGAAAGCCTTTCCCATTATCCTGTTGCCAATTGGTACAAAGAGGCTAAATTTGGAGTCTTCATTCATTGGGGAGTCTACGCTGTTCCAGCATATTTCAGCGAATGGTATTGCCGACTTATGTACTACAAGGGAAATCCTGTATATTGGCACCACAGAAGAAAATACGGCAAGAATTTCAATTACCGTGAATTTATCCCCATGTTTAAAGCTGAAAAATTTGATGCCGACAACTGGGTAATGCTTATAAAGGATGCGGGAGCAAAATTCATGATGCCCGTCGGTGAACACCATGACGGCTTTAAGATGTATGACAGTGATCTCAATGAGTGGACCAGTGTGAACATGGGTCCCAAGAGGGATATTTTAGGTGAGCTGAAAGCTTCCTGTGAGAAAAACGGAATGATTTTTTCAACTTCCAGTCACAGGGCAGAGCACTTTTGGTTCATGAACGGCGGCAGAACTGTCGGCTACGATAACGAAACCCTCGACGAAAAATACCGCTCACTTTACGGTCCCTGTGTAGGGGTGCATAAGAGAAATAATCTCTATACTCTCCTTAAGCAGGAACACGGCATAGAGCCTACAAAAGAATGGCTGGAGGATTGGCTTGTGTCTTCCTGCGACCTTATAGACCGCTATGAGCCGGCATCACTGTTTTTTGACTGGTGGGTTTCCTATAAGGCTTTCAGACCTTACCTTAAAAAATTCCTTGCCTATTATTACAACCGCTCTTTGGAGTGGGGCAAGGAAGTGTGCGTTTACTATAAGTCCGACGCCGCAATGTATAACTGTGCTATATTCGACAGGGAGCGTGGACAGCTTCCGGGAATAAGTCCATATATATGGCAGAGCGAAACGTCCACAGCAAGAAACGCATGGTCCTACTGTACCACAAATAAATTTAAATCTCCCGAGGAGATTGCCTGCAACATGACCGATGTCATTTCCAAAAACGGATGTTATGTTCTTAATATCGGCCCCAAAGCTGACGGAACAATCTGCGACGAAGAGCTGAAAATTCTCAGCGAAATGGGCAGATGGACAAAGAAAAACGCCGAAGCCATCTGGGGTACTTCTCCCTATAAAGTGTTCGGTGAGGGAAAGGTTCAGAAAAACGGCTCTTTCAGTGAAAAGTATGATTATACCGAAAAGGATTACCGATTTACCTACAGAAATGGTGTGATTTATGCTTTTGTTCTTGTGCCCGCAGGCAGGAAAGAATTTAAGATCAAATCCCTTGCCCATAGTATGGATATGTTTAATTTTGTAATTAAAAATATAACCGTTCTCGGTGAGGGCACACCGGCAAAGTAAGATATTTCTAAGAAGTATCTTACAATCAGAACCCCCGAAAAAATTACTGATACAATGCCCGTATGTTTTAAAATTGAGGTAGACTGATGAAAGAATATATTTGCAGTGCATTTAATACAAAGATAAAATTCACTCCCGGCTCCAGCCGCTATACAGTTGAAAGTAAGGGCGGAACATGGGTGAATACCGGAAGAAAACCCTATGTTATTTTAAGAAAAAAGATAGGTAAAAAATACATTTATACATACCGTCCGTTTTCTCTTGCAGGAGAAAAAAGTCATAAGGTTACGGAAAATGCCATTGAAAGCAGATACAGCGGATTTATCGCTTTCGGTAAAAAATATGGCTTTACTCTTGTTTGTACCGCTAAAATAACCGGAGAGGGCAAAGTGGAGTTTTCCGTAAAAGCAGAAAACGAAACGGGCATGGATATTCATGCAGTGGCTTATCCTGCTCCATTTGATTGTGCAACACCTGTAGGCAGCGCTTATACAGTTGACACAATGCGTCAGGGTGTACTTATTCCCGACGGCTGGAAGCAAAACAGGCTTTCACTTTTCCTTATTACAAAGTATTGGCGTAAGGTAAATACAGGCGACTGCTATATGCCGTTTTGGGGAAGAGTCAGCGGAAAAACAGGATTCCTTTCTATAATTGATACTCCTTACGATTCCACAATTTTTTCTGCAAACAGCAAAAACAAAGCCATTTTGAACGGCGTAAACTGGATGTCCTCTTTAGGCAAACTTTCCTATGAACGCCGTATAAAAATGGAGTTCTATGATAACTGTGATTACAACACAATCTGTAAGGGATACAGAAATTACTTAATAGAAAAAGGCGAGCTTGTCACTATAGATAAAAAGATAGAAAAAAATCCCAATGTGAAAAAGCTCATCAATACTCCGGTTCTGCATACAAGTATTTATACAACCATTCACCCGAAGTCAAATTACTACGATAAAAAGCATCCCGAAAAGAACCAGACTCTTTCAGCCACCTTTGACCAAAGAGCTGAGGAGTACGCAAAATATAAGGAGATGGGTCTTGAGAGACTTTATATTCACACCGACGGCTGGGGAGAAATGGGATATGATAACAACCACCCCTATGTGCTTCCTCCATGTCCTCAGGCAGGCGGATTTGAGGGCATGAAGCGTCTTTGTGATAAGTGCAACGACCTCCAATATGTATTTGGTATCCATGACCAGTACAGGGATTTCTATTACAGCTGCAAAAAGTTTGATATGAACCTTGCTGTTGAGAATATCGACGGAGGACATCCCTATTGCAGCATCTGGTTCGGAGGCCCACATACATGGCTGTGTGCGGCAAATGCCAAAAAGTTCCTTGACACAACCCATAAAGAGCTTGAAGAGCACGGTATATTCATTAAGGGAGCTTATCTTGATGTTTTCTCCATTATGTGGGGCGATGAGTGTTTTAATCCCAAACACCCCGCTACAAGAGAAGAGAGCATAAAGTATCGCGGAGAGTGCTTCGATTATCTGAGAGAAAAGGGAATAATCGCATCCTCCGAGGAACCGGGTTCACAGATGATAAATTATCTTGACCTTGTGCATCATGCACCCTATGCTTTAAGACCTCAGGAGAGAGGTGTCGCAGTAGGTGTTCCCACACCGTTCCTTAACCTCGTTTATCACGACTGTGTTTTCGTACCCTGGTGTGTTGACGGTATCGGCGGATGGGGAATCCCAGATGGTGATGCAGGATTCCTTCACTGTATTCTCAACGCCCAGACTCCTTATTTTGCTCCTTATGATGAAGACGGCAAAGTTTTGCCGGAAGAGGAGCTCAAAAAGAGAATAGCAAAGGTTAAAGAAGCCTGTGAAATTCAGAAGAGGCTTTACAATAAAGAAATGGTAAGCCATAAGTTCCTCGATGCAAACAGAAGAAAACAGCAGACCCAGTATTCAGACGGTACTGTAATAACCGTTGATTTTGATAAAAACACATACAGTGTATCTTACGGAGAATAAGACAGGAGCTAAAAAATGGAAAAATTAAAGTATTCATCTCCGGCATATGTCTGGAGAAGCGCCCTGCCATTAGGCAACGGCACTATCGGTTTTATGGTTTACGGTGGACGCCGTAAAGAAAAGATCGGGATAAATGACTGTACATTGTGGTCAGGTTATCCTAAAGATTACAACAGCGAAGAAAGCCTTAAATATATTCCCGAAGCAAGAAAGCTTATTTTTGAGGGTAAAAACAAAGAGGCGGATAATCTTGTAGAAAAGAAACTCTGCGGATTTTACAGCGAGGCCTATATGCCCCTTGGAGAAATTGATATTTCTTTCCTTAATGCAGGACTTTTCGGAGAATACAGCCGTGAATTAAGTCTCGAAAATGCTGTACACACCGTAAAAAGCTGCGGATACAAAAGGGAAGCATTTGTTTCGTATCCTCACAAAATCGGAGTTTACAAAATAGAAAATTCAAAGCATTTTTCTGTTAAGATATCGGCAAAAAGCAAACTTCGTTCAGAGTCTTTCGTAAATGGAGCCCTTTATCTTGCAGGAAATGCCCCTGATTATGCCGCACCTAATTATCTGAGAACAGAGACTAATCCCATTCGCTATAATGAAGGCGAGGGCATGGCTTTTGCAATGGGAATAAAAATTGTAACCGACGGTGAAATCTGCGGCGGCAAAGATTTTGTAACAGTAAAGAATGCGAAAGAAGTTGTCCTTTATGTTGCAACTGCCACAGGCTTTAAAGGCTATGATAAAATGCCTGAAACAGACAGGAAAGCAGTTGCCGCAATTTGCAGAAAAAATCTTGATGCAATTACTGATTCCTACGAAACAATTAAGGAAAAACACATTGCCGACTATAAGGCAATATATGACCGTCAGACAATATCCCTTGACGAGGAGAGCAATGAGGATACAGATAAACTCATAAAGAAAGCCAAGAAGGGTGAGGTCGAAACAGCCCTTGCGGAGCTTTTCTATAAGTTTGGCAAATACATGACCATTCAGGGCAGCCGTAAAGGCGGACAGGCTCTCAACCTTCAGGGACAGTGGAATGATTCTTTGCGTCCCCCTTGGAGCAGTAACTACACCGTAAACATCAATACCCAGATGAATTACTGGGGTGCAACTTCTGCAAATCTCTCTGAGTGTATGGAGCCCTACATAAACCTTGTTTATGAAACAATGCTCAGAGGCAAAAAGACCGCAAAAGTAAACTACGGCTGTGACGGATTTGCCTGCAATCACAATGTCGATATCTGGCGTAAAACTCCTCCTGTACAGGGAAGTGCAAGCTATATGTATGCACCTTTGTGCGGAGCATGGCTTTCAAACGAGCTTTATTCTCATATGAAAAACGGCAATCTCGAAGAGTACCGTGACAAGATTCAGGAGATAGCTCTGGAAGCGGCAAAATTTGTAAAAGATTATCTTGTAATGCATGACGGATACTATGTAACTTGTCCCTCTGCTTCTCCTGAGGCGGAATTTAATAAAAACGGTTCAAACTGTTCTCTTGATTACGCCAGTGCCTTTGAAATGGGAATTTCAAAGCAGGCAATGGAAAACTGCCTTGAGTTTACTGATGATGAAAAGCTTAAGGAAGAGCTTAACGAACGTCTTTCAAAGCTCTATCCCTTTAAAGAGGGTTCAACGGGTATCTGTGAATGGCATGATGATGTACCAATAGCCGAAAAGGGTCACAGACATTTTTCACCTCTTTACGGATTTTATCCTGCAAGGGTTATCAAGTATTACGGCAATCCAAAAGAGAGAGCATGGGTTGAAAAACTCTTCAACTACCGTACTGATAATTCTTCAAGCTATATTGGCTGGAGTGCAGCCTGGGCAATCTGCCTTGCAGCAAGACTTCACAGAGGTGAAAAGGCTCTCACTGTTATTGAAAGTATGCTCGGCCACTCTGTCTTTAAAAACCTTTTCTGCGTTCATCCGCCTTTCCTTTTCCAGATTGACGGAAACATGGGCTTTATCGCAGGCATAAACGAAATGCTTGTTTACTGTGAAAACGATGTCTGCGAGCTTATTCCGGCAGTTCCCGAAAAGTGGAAGACAGGCAGCGTCAAGGGTATGGTTGTAAATGGAGTCGAGATTTCATTTAAATGGGAAAACGGAAAAGTAACTGAAATTTCCTCTTCAAAGCCCATGAAGATTCTGAACAGAAATTTAAGCGATAAATGTGTTGTCTCAGGCGAGAGTGTTCTCGTTGAAAGCTGCTGACGCACGGGGAGGAAACTATGAAAAGTACTATTTCAGAAGGGCTTTTAAAGCTTAAAACCTACTGGAAAACGCCTCCTAAGGGATATCAGGTATCCTATAAGGAGTTTGTCAACCTTTCAATGGGCTATGGCGGTATTTCATTTTTGAGCGTCCTTATAACCTGGACGACAATCGCCATGAACATTCAAATGATGATAACCTATTTCAAGGTTACATCAGGTATGGTTTTCGTTCTGACTATGCTCAGTTCATTGATTGCTCTTGTAAGATCCCCCATACTGTCAATGATTATTGACAACTCAAACTCCGAAAAGGGCAAATTCAAGCCATTCCTTATTTGGTCTGCTATATTGACAGCGGTTTCTTTCGGACTTATTCCCTATATTCCCCAAGGCTGGACAGAAAATATCCTGTGGAGCTTTTCAATACCGGAAATACCTATTTTAGGTGTAGCGGCTTCCAAGATAAGTCTGAGTTTGGCGGTTGTTGTAATGTTTGTACTTATTCAGATAGGAACATTTTTCAGTACACTCCTCAATCAGGCTATGGCGGGAATAGAGCAGACTATTTCCAGTGTCGCTCAGGAAAGGGCAAATATAGGCGCTTTCAGAGGTCTTATCTGCAATATCCCCAGCTCTGTAGTTAATGTTGTTATGCCGGCAGTTGCAGGTGCTTTCTTTTCTGTAGGTGCTGTAACAGGTATGAATAATATTTGGATTTACCGCATCTTCTTCCCCATATGTTCCGTAGGCGGTGTTTTCTTTGTTCTTTTTGCCTACTTCGGTACTAAGGAAAGAATTGTTGTAAATAAAAAATATGTTGCAAAGGTTAAGTTCTGGGAGAGTGCAAAAGAGCTTTCTTCCAACAAATATTTCTGGATTATAACAATTCTCGGAGTTGTAGTTGGTATAAGAGGCCAGGCAAATATATATCTTTGGGTATGTACATACGGTATAGGCGGAAATGCCGGAGATGCCGCTATGGCTGTATGTAATATTGTTTTGAATAACGCTCTGGTTCCCGGAATGATTTTCGGACCCATGCTTATTAAGCGTTTCGGAAAACGCAACTGTCTGCTTGTTGCAAATACGATTTTTGTTGCCATGGTAGCAGTTCAGCTTGCAGCAGTTAATAATCCCTATCTTATTCTTGTATGCATTTTCTTCCAGAATCTCTGCGGCGGATTTTACTATATTGCAACGATTATGGTTTCCGACGTTCTCGACTATCAGCAGTGGAAAACCGGAAAGCGTCTTGAAGGATTCTGGCAGAATTATACAGCGTTTATCTCTACTCTTATCGGCCTGTTTACCGGTATGCTTGCACCGCTTTTCCTTTCTTTCGGCGGTATCGGCTTTGGCGACGATATAAACGTTGCCCTTCAGAACCATGATTTGATGGTAAACGCATTTAAATATACGACTATTTTGGCTCTTATCGGTGCAGTGCTTTCTGCCGTTCCCATGTTCTTCTATGACCTTACGGAGAAAAAACATGCAGACTATGTCCGTGTGCTTAAGCTCCGTGCAGCAACAGATAACTATAAATCCAATGAGCTTCAGGATGAGGATATAATAAACGTCACTGAGATCATCAAAGAAGCCCGTGAGGAGAAAAATGAATTTGTTCTTGAGGAAATGAAAAAGTACAGCTTCCTTGACAATATAGCATCCGGATATGACGAGGCAATGGCAAGGCTTCGTGAGCGTGAAGAGCAGGAAAAGCGTGAGGCTCAGGAACGTGAAAACGAGCTTAAAGAAAAATCAAAGATGAGAAAAAGGAACAGATAATATGAAAAAGACAGTATTTAAAACCTTTGCGGTAATTATGGCTTTGATACTTGTTATCCTTTCCTTTGCCGGCTGTGGGGGAGACTATGAAAGAAGTGACGACACAGTGTTCTCTGTACTTCAGATAACTGACGTTCACATTGTCAATGACGAAAAGAAGGATGCAAAGGCGTTCAAGACAATCGACGCAATGATAGAGGAAACAGATCCCGATATGATTGTTGTTACCGGCGATATTACAAGCGAACACGACAATCTTACCGCTATCAAAAAATTCTGCGAATATATTGAGCCTAAGAAAATCCCGTGGGCTTTCACTTTCGGTAACCACGATGCAGAGGGAGAGGTTTCAAAGGAAGAAATAAGCGATTATCTTGAAACACTTGAGTATTGCATTTATGAGCGTGGCGATGAAAACATCACAGGTATGGGTCATTATTACTATACTATCCATGATGAAAACGGTAACGCTGTAATGAGTCTTATTATGATGGACAGCAATATGTATCCCGATAAATCTCTGGGCGTTGAAGGATACGACAAGTTCCACGACGATCAGGTTCAGTGGTATAAGGATACAATAAAGAAAATCGCCCTTGAGGAAAACGGCGATGAAACAAAGGTTGTGCCGTCCCTTGCATTTTTCCATATTCCGCTTTATGAGTTCACTCAGGCTTATAATGAGGCAAAGGAAAAGGGAGAAATCATCTCCGGCTGGCGTTTTGAAAAGGAATACGGCCCCTATGAGGATGACGGAATGTTCGAGGCAATGCTCGAAATGGGCAGCACCAAGGGTGTTTTTGTAGGACACGACCATATGAACAACTATTCCGTAAACTATAAGGGAATAAAATTTACATACGGCAATTCATGCGACCATAACATCTATCTTGTACCTTTCAGAGGCGGAAAGCTTATTGAGATTAAGAAAGACGGTTCATTTACTGTAGCTCCCGTTGTTCGCCACAGACTTACAAACTTTGCCGTTGTAGGAAAGGCGGAGTAAAATGAAAAAGACAACAATAAAAATAATTGCTTCTGCTGTTGCTGCAACAGTGACTGTAGGTGCATTCGCCGCAGTTTTTGTGGGCTGCGGAAAGAAGCCTAACTATTTTGAAAAGGTTTCGGCATATTCTTTCTGGGAGAATACGGGGGAAACTTCAATTCCTCAGTATAACGTTTACAATATAGTAAACGATTTCCTTTCAGACGGAGAAATCTGTGACGGTCAGGTTATCGGCAAGGATGGCAAAGTGAAGAAAGTTGCTTTCTTCGGTTTTGACGGAACAAGAGCTGATGCAATTTCCAATGTCCTTTTCGATGAAAATTCCTTTGATACAAACGGATATAACTATGCCGCAGAAAAGAGCGGACTTAATGAGCTTGTAAAGACAGGCGGAATATATCTTGCTTACTGCGGAGGAGAAAAGGGCAGCGAAACCGAGCAGTCAACTTCCACCTCTGCAAGCTGGACATCTCAGTTTACAGGTGTCTGGAATAATAAGCATGGCGTTAAGGAAAATGACGACGTAAAGAATATGGAGTACAAAACCTTTATGCTCCAGTATGCAGAAAAGGGACTCAAGACAAGCCTTGCCTTTGACTGGGGAGATTATTTTGATATAAATCTTCGTGAAGAAGTAAAATATCTTATGGAGAATCCGGATATAGACTTCACTGTCTGTGATACGGATAGAAAGACAGAGACAGCAGCTCCCGAAAATATGCTGGCAGAAAATCTTGAGCTTTATAATTTCGTTGCAAATCCCACTCCGTCAGATAAAGCCCCCTATGACGTTTATCTCAGAGATTATCTTCTTGGACGTATTGAAGGCGGAGACGATATAGTCTGCGGCATATTCCACAACGTTGACAGCAACGGTCATACATACGGCTTTTCTAACGAAGTAAATCAGTATGTAAACTCCGTAAGAAACTGCGACGGATATGCTTATGACCTTATCAAGGCAATCGAAAAGCGTGAAAAGGAAAACAACGAGGAGTGGCTTATTATAATTGCCAATGACCATGGCGGAAAAGGTCAGGGTCACGGAAAGCAGACCTATGAAGAGCGTACAACCTGGATTGCTTCAAACAAAAAGATTGACAGCAAATATTTTTCACAGAACTACGACGGCTTCAAGGTGAAATAAAAGTCAATACATTTAAATCAGCACAAAACCCGGCTCAGTAATGAGCCGGGTTTTGTATTAATGCTTTAGCGGAAAAGTTCTCGTCATGACGGGCAAATAGTTTAGCACATACAAAGTGGGTGTGCAAGTATCACATAGTGTTCACACCAAAGTACAGAAGAAAAATAATATATAACGAATTGAGAGCAGACATACGAGATATCATAAGAGATTTGTGCAAATGGAAAGGAGTGGAAATAATAGAGGGATATATGATGCCGGATCATGTACATATATTAGTAAGTATACCGCCGAAATATAGTGTATCGCAGTTTATGGGATATCTGAAAGGAAAAAGTGCGATGATGATATTCGAAAGACATGCGAATTTGAAGTATAAATTTGGTAATAGAAATTTTTGGGCGACAGGATATTATGTAAGTACAGTAGGAATCAATACTGCAACAGTGCAGAAGTATATCCGAGAACAA
>CASEMN010000003.1 GCA_949289045.1 uncultured Oscillospiraceae bacterium | reverse complement strand
CTGTTCGTAAACTAAATGGAAAGCCACCTATCCAATTTAGAATTGAACAGATGGCTTAGTTTCGCTTTTTTATGTCTACTAACTATTGACTATTTCACATTTAGGCGCTGGCTTTTGTTAAGGCCTTATAGGCCGCTCGTCATGCCACCCCTCTTAGGGGTGGTCATGACTTTGGGTTTTATTCCCCTTTACTTTGCATATATTTCAGTGAAAAGCGAAGGGGTGAAGGCAAGTGAAATCTACATTTTTAAAAATTGCAGTTATAGTTCTTCTTGAAACGGTATTCATTTATTTTGCCGGTTATGAAGAGGGAGAGTCGGCTGAAACTTTTCCTATGGTATCGGAAAACTTAGAGTATGGCAGCAATGAAGCGGAGACGGAAATTATTGTAGTGTCAACTGAATTTACTGAAAGTGAAACTCATCAGGCTGCTGAAGCTGCCAATGTTATAAATGGCAGCGAAAGAAAAAACTATCTTGCGGATTTATATAATCAAAGTTTAGAGAAAAAGAGTTTAAAGCGGACCTCCATGAGTCAAAAAACAGAAAAGGGTACAATCAATTTAGGCGGACAAAAAATTGATCTTAGTGAAAGTAAAAATCAAGAACTGCGAAACCAAACCCAAACTTCCGATAACCAAAAGTCTGCTTGTACGCTGAAAAAGCTGTCATATGAAAATATAGAAAGCGCTAAAAAAATAGATAATAGAATTGTTTTTACTTTGAAAAATTGTTCAGCGGGAACGGATATTTCTCAGGGACAGGTAACTACCTGGGAATTGTGGAAAAGGAAAGAACTGGAGAAATTTTAAATGATGCGGTTAAATATTTAAATTTGCCGGGAGCCGTCAATGTAAAATCGGGAGAATATACTTTATATGACGGAGTGATAACCGCATATTTCAGTAATGATTTTACTGCTTTGGAAAAGGTTACTTTCAGTGGTAAAGAAAAAGTTCAGGGAAAGGTAGAATATCTTATAATGCAGGTAAAAATAGATATGGAGTTCGTTTTAAATTCTGTTTATGAAATGTGATTTTGTTTTGTATATCACAATACTTAATTCGTTAAGTTTGATTTGTTATTATAATACAGTTTTGTCGAAAAAATAGCAGGAAATCTATTAAAATAAGCGCAAAATATTATTGCGGATAAAATTTTTCTGTGTTATTATTTTATCCGCTCAAATTTAATATTGATTTCAATATTAAAAACGAAGTTAAGCTTCGGTTAGAATAATTTTAAAAACGGGGGAAATGAAAAATGAAGAAAAAAATATTAATAGTTGTGGGCGGAGGAATTGCAGCTGCTGCATTGCTTGGATGTATATTTGGCATACCGCAGGCTGTATTGAATTATAAATACAGTATTTCGTATCCCAAAAAATATACCGTTACTCAGGAAGCTTTTGACGGTTCAAACGGAAATAACAGAATCCATTTTTTGAATACAGGAGGTTCTGATGCAATTCTCATAGAAAGCAACGGCCATTTTGCCCTTGTGGATTGCGGAGAAGACAGTGATAACCCAAGAGGATTTCCCGATTTGGAATTACAGGGTTACGAGCAGGAGGTTCTTAAATACCTCAAGGATCATGCTGCCGGCGACGACGGAAAAGTAGTTTTGGACTTTGTAGTAGGCACCCATGCTCACTCAGACCACATAGGCGGTTTTGATACAATTATAAGTGATGATGATATTGTGGTTAAAAAAGCGTACTTAAAGCCTTATGACTCTTCAAAAATCAGTGATTATGAGGTTGAAAAATGGGATAATCAGGAGGTCTATGACCAAATGGTTAAGGCTCTAAATGATGAAGGAGCGGAGATTATTTCCGATATTCCGGATAGTGAATTTACCTTTGGCGACTTTACCTGTAAGTTTTTTAATGGAGAAGTTTACACCGGAGATAAGAAACGGGGAGAAAACGAAAACTCTTTGGGACTTTTACTTACCTGCAACGGTTCAAAGGCGTTTTTAGCAGGAGATATAAACAATATTGACGGTACTGAAGATGATATTGGCAAGAAGATAGGAAAGGTAGACCTTCTTAAGTTTGGTCATCACGGTTATGATGAGTCCACCTCTACCGGTTTTATAGAAGCGCTAATGCCCGATATAGGTATACTTACCAATAAAAGCATTTTTTACAGTCTTAATTCCCAGTCTAAGAAGGATGTAGTAAACATAAGCAAAACAGCGGTTTATTCAACTGGTGAAAATAAAGGAATTATTGCAAACTTTACAGATAAAGGAATTGTGCTTACCAATAACATTATGGAATGAAGTTAATAATTAAGTTAATGTATAAAAATAATATTATCTGAAACTAAAAGAGAACCGAAACTCTGGTTCTCTTTTTTATTTGACAGCAAGAAAAAAAACTGCTAATATAAACATACTAAAAGTATGTAAGATAGGTGAATAAAGTGAGCAGGAATAAATATCCCGAAGAAACCGAAAATTTAATTTTAGAGGTTTCCTTGAAACTGTTTTTAGAGAAAGGATACGATCACACAACCATTCAGGATATTATAAATAATCTTGGAGGATTAACCAAAGGCGCAGTTTATCATCATTTTAGTTCAAAAGAAGAAATATTGCAGGCTGTCACAGACAGAATGTTTAAAGATAACAGTCTTTCAAAGAAATGGGAGAAAACTAAAAAGGCTGAAAATCTGTCAGGCAGCGAAAAATTAGTTACTATGCTGACGCAGGCTATTGAAGATCCACAGGAACAGCAATTTCGCACACTCGGCATAAATCTTCAAAACACTCCACATATGCTTTGTGATTTGCTCGTGCGTTCAGTATCAGAAATAGCTCCGAAAACTTTTCAACCTGTTATAGAAGAAGGTGTTGCAGATGGCTCTATAAAGACCAATCATCCTAAAGAGCTTGCACAGCTCATAGCTTTTCTTGCAAACATTTGGATAAACCCTATTGTTTTTAAAATGTCAGATGAAGAACTTAAAGGAAAATTTGAATTGATTGCAGAGCTTACTAAACCTTTAGGAATAGATATCAGTGATGTCTATGATGCTCTTGAAGCAATGAATAGAAGTGTAAATAAATAAAAATGCCGCTGAGGATTTAACCTCAGCGGTTAAAAAATAAAGTTTACATACCAAAAGTATGTAAGCGGAGGAGGTTAACATGAATACATTTACAAAACGAGAAAAAAGCGCATATCTTATAGGAGTTGCAGGGCAGAACATAATCTATGGGGTGATAAGTGCAGGATTACCGTACTATTATCAGAGCGTTATATTTTTACCGGCTATGGCAATAAGCATAATATTTGCCGTTGCAAAAGTAATCGACGCTGTAAAAGATCCTCTTATGGGAACGCTAATTGACAGAACATATTCGAAATGGGGAAAGTGCAGACCATATTTGATTTTTTCTCCTGTGTTTGTTTGTGTTGCCACAATACTTACATTTTTAAACGGTACATATGGTTCTTATGAAAGCGGCAAAGCTAATTTTTTAATTATTGTATGGGCTGCACTTTCATATTTTTTATGGGGCGTTGCTTTTACATTTGCAGATGTTCCTCTTTGGACTTTGCCGTCATTGATGACTGAATCCGCAAAAGATAGAAATAGAATTTTGGCTCAGGGAAGAATTGCTGCATCAATAGGAGCCGGAATAGCCGTACCTTTAATTGTTCCAGCAGCCCAGGCTTTAAGCGGTTTGTTTTCCAAAACTCCTGATGATTCAGGGATTAAAGGCGCCAGTATTTTTGTTTGTATTTTTCTTGCAGCTTTGGGAGCCGCTCTTTTTCAGTTAACGGGTTTAATGACAAAAGAAAGGGTAAAGAACAACACAAATGAAAAATTTTCATTTCGTGAAAATCTCCATATTATATCAAATTGCAAACCATTTAAGCAGCTTATGATTTCCGGAATTATCAGAAGTCCCGCTATGCTGTTCAGTTTAGTTCAGACTACTCTTTTTTCTTATTATTACGGCGATAACGGTAAGACATCATATTTATTTTACTTAGCTCTTCTTGGTGGCGGAAATGTGTTAGGTCAGTTTGCTGCAAATTTTTTAATGCCAAGCTTTGCAGATAAATATGATAAAAAGAATCTGTATTTTATTATGTCTGTATTGAATGCCGTGCCTTTTTTATTGATTTTCTGTATGTATCTGATTGCTCCGGGTGAACTTAGCAGACCGGTATATCTTTTATTTTTTACAGTCTTTATGATAATTGCAGGTGCAGGACAAGGAGGAATATCTGTTTTGCAGTCTGTAATGACAGCCGACTCTGTTGAATATTATCAGTCATGTACCGGATATAGACCTGACGGAGTATTTTTTTTCCGGACAAACGTTTCTTACAAAGGTTTCCACGGGCATTTCAAGTATAATTTCCGGGGTAGTTTACGCAGTTGTAGGATTCAGTGGAGAAGGGGTGAAACTGGTTAATGATGCTTTGTACAACGGAGCGTCATTTAAAAGTGATCCCATATTTGCAAAATATCGTTTTGCAATCTTTTTTCTTATCTGTATTCCTCCGGCGGTGAGTATGCTTTTATCAATGATTCCAATGAAAAAATATAGTATCGCAGATGAAGACAGCAATAAGAATTAATCCCGCAATATGGCACTTTTGATGTGTTTATCTTTATCTGAACAAAAGAAAAAGAGCCTGAACATGTTTTGCGTTCAGACTCTTTGTAAGTCAAGTTTATTTCAATCAGTCATGTTGTTTATTTTTTAATTCAATCATCTTCGTCTTCTTCGGGATTATCCAGAATGTTACGCTTTTTGGCAATTGCTCTCCTTAAAGTTTCGGATAATGCAAAGGTACAGATGAAAACAAGCGTTGCAAGTGCTAACATTATGAGAATATATTTAGTAGAAAGAATCGCAGGGTGAATAATGGGAATTATTGCAGCTGCAAAAAGCATTATTAAAAAAGAGATAAAACTTGTAACAGCGTTTTTCTTTGCTGTAGCCGAGTGCTTTTGGTCTGAAATACCGTTTTTTACATAAGCAATAAACTGATAAATGCAAAGAACAAAAAAGACAACTATCTCTCCTGCAATCTGTTTTAATGAAAGGGTAAGACAAACTTGGATTACAATAACTGCAAATAAACACCAAAAAGTCAATCCGAGAGTTTTTTTAGCTGTTTTAAGTACGGTTAATTGCTGCATTTCATCCAAGTTGCATTGAGTACTATTTTTCTTGCTCATCTTCGTCATCCTCTCCAAAAAGTTCATCAAGTGATTTTCCCAATACTTTACATATTGCACGACACAACTTTATGGTAGGATTGTAGTCGCCCTGCTCAATGGCGTTCATAGTTTGTCGGGATATTCCTACTGCCTCGGCAAGGGCTTTTTGAGTCATGTCGTGTTCAGCGCGTGCCATTTTGATTTTTAGATTGCGAGATATGAGAATCCCTCCTTTCCAAATAAATAGTACAATATATTTTAATAAATGTCAAGTATATATGACATAAATTGTTTTTGGATTACGTTTATATTTAATGATTCCCAAAATCGATAATTTATTTTAAACGTATACTTATTAAGTTGCTCGTTACAATTATCAATAGGACAGTTTTTTTATAGAAACTGAGGCAGCTGTATAAATAAGGTGCGTCGGTATGTTTATTATCTTCATACGAGCAAAAGAAAAGAGCCTGAACGTATTTTGCGTTCAGACTCTTTTGGAGCTACTGGCCGGATTCGAACCGGCGACCTGCTGATTACGAATCAGCTGCTCTGCCAACTGAGCCACAGTAGCACGGCGGTTTTGAGTACCGCATAACATTATAAATAATATAAAGATAATTTGCAAGGGATTTTTGCTTTTTTGTGCTTTATTTAAATGTGACTGTGACAATATGGCGTTAGGAAAAGGGAGCTCTATAAAATTTAAGATGACAGAGTTACCGTTATAGTAAGGGAATTACCGTCTTTTGAAGAGGCGGTAATTTTACCTTTGTGGGAGGCAACAATGGCTTTTGCCACTGAAAGACCTATTCCGTAACCACCCGTTTCAGAGTTGCGGGATTTATCGCTGCGATAAAAACGGTCGAATAGGCGTTCAAGGTTTTCGGTGTCGATATTTTGCGCTGTGTTATACACTTTAAGAGATATGCTTTTGTTTTGTTTTTGAAGGCTTATAGAAATATCACCGCCGTCTGGGGAATATTTAAGGGAGTTGTCAAGGAGGATTGAAACAAGCTGGCGGATAGCCTTTTCGTTTCCGCAAAAAGAGAGCATGGGCTCAATGTCTGCTGAAAAGTTTTTATTCTGGGTCTTGGCGGGGGCTTGGAAGGACTGTGCAGTTTCGCTTACTACGTCGGAAAGGGGGAAGTCTATCATTTCTTGTAATCCATTTCCCTCTTCCATGCGAGAAAGAAAAGTGAGGTCTTCTGTTAAAGAAGTAAGACGTTTAACCTGCGTTTGTATATCTTTGAGCCACTCGTTTTCGCCGTAATCCATTTCAAGTATTTCTGCATCGGCATCAATTATTGTAAGAGGCGTTTTAATTTCATGGCCTGCGTCGGTAATAAACTGTTTCTGTTTTTCGTAGCTGTCTGAAATTGGCTTTACTATTTTTTCAGACAGTAAAATCATAAGAATAAATACTGCCAGCATACCGAAAAAAGAAACGCTTATACTTGTGAGAAGGAATGAACGGAAAGTTGAAATTCCACGGTAACAGTCGAGAAAAATCACTCTTGTTTCATTTTCGGATATCTGTTTTATATATCTGTAGTTTCCTATGAAGCCTGTATCTTTTGATTTTGCCATCGCTTTTTGAGCGTATTCCATAGCTTCTGAAGTGTCAACTGCCGCTATTTTTCCTGTGTCTACTGAGATAACTGAACCGCTGCTGTCCAGAAGAACAGAAAAATAACGGGATTCATAGGGGACTTCAGGAGAACGGAAACTGTGTTCAGGTAATTCTTTGCTTCCGGGAGGAACTTCTGTTTTTGGAAAAACTCCGTTGTTTTCAGCTAAAATAGAAAGAATACTGTCGGCATCTCTAATAACTCCGATATAGTTTGTAAGATTAATAGTACCGGCAATTACAAAAAGCACCGTAAACAGAGAAATCATTGAAACCGCTATAAGCTTGATTCTCAGCTTTTTAATCATTTTACTTCCTCCAAAGAATAACCTGCATTTCTTGCGGCTTTAATTTGCACGTTTGCGCCTAAAGCTGTAAGTTTTTTACGAAGATATGAAATGTATACCCATACAACGCTTATTTCAGCGTCGCTGTCATATCCCCATATTTTTTCCATAAATCGCTCTGTTGAAATAAGGTGTCCGGCGTTTCGCATAAGCAGTTCCAGCATCTGAAATTCTTTATTTGCAAGGCGAAAACTACCGCCGGGTGATGAAAGCTCAAAAGTAGCTGTATTAAGAGAGATATTTCCCATAGTCAGTATACTTGTTGTCTGTACCGTGCTGGTTCTGGTCATAGCTCTGATTCTTGCTAAAAGTTCACGGGTATTGAAGGGTTTTGTAAGGTAGTCGTTTGCTTCGCTGTCAAGGCCGAGAACTTTATCGTCAATTTCAGATTTTGCGGTGAGTATGAGTACGGGAATATTGCTGCCTTTTTCCCTTATTTTTTTAGTACGGTAATTCCGTCCATTTTAGGCATCATTACATCGAGAATAAGTCCGTCGTAGGTGTCGGAGTCAAGATATTCGAGAGCTTCTAAACCATCATAAACCGCATCAACGGAATAATTGTTCCTCTCTAAAATGGTAACTATTGCCTTCGAGAGGGATTTTTCATCTTCAGCGAGCAAAAGTCTCATAAAATTCTCCCTGCCTTTAAATGTTTAATAATCTGCTTAAATTCTTCCATATGTCAAATTTATCATCTTAACTTTAATTGAAACTAAAACTAAGCCCATTAAACTATAAAAATATTATATACTATTCCGACTCCATAGCGGAACAAGAAAAATAAAAAAACTTTCAAACTTTAAGGTTCATTTAGGGTACGCAGTTTAAAATCAGTGACATAAAGGAGGAATAGGAATGAAATATCAAAACGTTTTTAAACGCTATGAGCTTAAATATATGCTTACAAAAGAGCAAAAGGAAAAAATTTTAAAAGCTATGGAGCCTTATATGGCTATTGATAAATACGGCCGTACAACAATAAGGAATATCTATTTTGATACAGATAATTACAGGCTTATACGCCGTTCTCTTGAAAGGCCGCTTTACAAGGAAAAACTAAGGCTCAGAAGCTACGGAGCTGCCGGAGCCGATGACCCCACTTTTGTGGAGCTTAAAAAGAAATATAAATCTGTTGTATATAAAAGGAGGATTGTCCTGCCCCGTGAGCAGGCTATGGAATGTCTTTGCAGCGGTGTGGATTTCCCCGTACACTCACAGATTGCTAAGGAGATAGATTATTTTCGTGATTATTACCATACCCTGAAGCCTGCCGTATTTCTCTCTTATGAGCGTGAGGCTTATTATTCCCGTGACGGGGGAGATTTCAGAGTGACTTTTGATGAAAATATACTCTTCAGACAAAATGCACTTTCTCTTGGAGAGCAGGTTTATGGTACTCCGGTGCTTGAACCGGGAAAGGTTCTCATGGAGATAAAAACATCCGGAGCCGTTCCCCTTTGGATGACTCATTTTCTTTCTCAGGAGCACATATTTAAAACTTCATTTTCAAAATACGGAACAGCTTATAAAGCAATTATTTCAGGAGGGCTAAAAGATGCTTGAAAATATATTTAAAGGAATTTTTGATACAAGTTTGACTGATGTAATATCAGTAAGTAATTTTTTAATCTGTGTAGGCGGCGCACTGGTTGTAGGTCTTATAATTGCCGCACTGTATGCATTTAAAACACGGTGTACCAAAAGCTTTGCGGCAACGCTGGCGCTTCTTCCTGCGGTGGTATGCGTAGTAATTATGATGGTAAACGGAAACGTGGGAGCCGGAGTTGCCGTGGCGGGAGCTTTTAGTCTTGTAAGGTTCCGTTCTGTACCGGGAACTGCCCGTGAAATAGGGGCAATTTTTCTTGCAATGGGTGCAGGCTTAATATGCGGTATGGGATATATAGCTTATGCGGTTTTGTTTTCCGTTGTACTGAGCATAGTAAGCGTTATTTACAGCTGCTTTGATTTTGGTATCGGAAAAAAATCCGCTCTTTATAAAACTTTGCATATTACAATTCCCGAAGATCTTGATTATACGGGAGTATTTGAAGACTTGCTTAACGAATACGCTTCAAAATGGGAGCTTGTCCAGGTAAAAACCACAAACATGGGCAGCCTGTTTCGCTTAACTTATAATCTTACTCTTCGCACTGGGGCAAAAGAGAAAGAGCTTATTGATAAGCTCCGCTGCCGCAACGGAAATCTTGAAATAACAGTCTCTAAGCAGGAGACTAATGTTTACGAGCTTTAAGGAGCTGAGAAAATGAAAAAAATAAAAATATTTGTCTTTCTTATGGTGGTGATGATAATGTTGTCGGGCTGTTCGGGCAATACCGATTTAGAGCCAACTGAAACAGATTCATCAGCCTCACAGATGGATACATCCGATATGTTTACAGACAGAGATATGGAAATAGGCTACGATGAAACGACGGCAGTTTCTATTTCTCTTAACGGCGATACAGCGTCCTGTGATTCCGATATCGTCCAGGTTTCGGGTTCAACAGTTACAATTACCGCTGAAGGCACTTATATACTTTCCGGTACTCTCAATGACGGTATGATAATAGTAAATATTGCCGATACCGAAAAGGTGCAGCTTGTTCTTGACGGAGCAGATATTACCAGTGAAAGCTCTGCGGTTATATATGTTCCCCAAGGGGATAAAGTGTTTATAACAACTGCTGCCAATACAGAAAATACTCTTACAAACGGCGGGCAGTACAGCGCCATTGACGAAAACAATATTGACAGCGTAATTTTCGCAAAATCGGATCTTACCCTTAACGGAGCGGGAACTTTAACTATAAATGCTCAGGCAGGTCACGGTATAGTGTCTAAAGATGACCTCGTTCTTACAAGCGGAACTTATAATATAACCTCTGCAAGCCATGCTCTTTCCGGAAAAGACAGTGTAAGAATTGCTGCAGGTACATTTAATATAACTTCCGGTAAGGACGGAATACACGCTGAGAACACTGACGATGCAACTTTGGGCTTTGTATATATTGCCGATGGTACTTTTAGTATCAACTCTGACGGTGACACAATAAGTGCCGAAAATTATTTGCAGATAAACGGCGGAGAATATACTTTGACTGCCGGAGGAGGCAGCGAAAACGGTGAAAGCCATCAGGATAGTATGCAGTCTTTTGGCAGACCCGGTGAAACGACTTCTTCTACTACCGATGAAACCGACGATACAGCCAGCATGAAAGGATTAAAAGCCGGAGGAGATTTACTTCTTTACGGCGGAACATTTAATATTAATTCTGCCGATGACGGGCTCCATTCAAACTCAAACATTAAAATAAACGGCGGCTCTTACACTATAGCTACTGGCGATGACGGAGTACACGCCGATTCAAATGTTTCGATTGCGGATTGCACTATGAATATCACGGAAAGTTATGAAGGTATCGAGGGCTTAAATATAGATATATCCGGTGGAGAGATAACTTTAGTTGCCTCTGATGACGGCTTAAATGCGGCGGGAGGAAACGATGAGAGCGGTTTTGCAGGACCATATACTGGCGACAGCTTTTCCGAAGCTTCAGACTCCGAAATGTATATTAAAATTTCCGGAGGAACACTTAATATAGATGCTTCCGGAGACGGAATAGATTCAAACGGAAGTCTTGAGATTTCAGGTGGAAAGGTTGTATTGTCAGGACCTGATAACGGCGGAAACGGTGCTCTTGATTACGGTTCAGAAGCTGTAATAACCGGCGGCGTATTTGTTGCCACGGGAGCTTCCCAGATGGCGCAGAATTTTTCTTCTTCCTCTACTCAGGGTACAATGATGGTAACAGTTAACTCTCAGCAGGCGGGAAGTACCATAACTTTAAAAGACAGCAGCGGCAATGAATTTATTTCATGGGAAGCAGAAAAGGCTTATGACTCAGTAATTATAAGCTGTCCTGAAATAACAGAAGGCTCTGAATATACCCTCGTTGCAGGCAGCAGTACTGTATCGGTAACTATGGACAGTCTTGTTTATGGTTCATCTTCCGGTATGGGAGGGGCAATGCCCGGCGGAGGAGATCGTGGAGCAGCACCCGGAGTCGGCGGTATGGGTGGAAGGATGTAAAACTTTCCCTATACGTTAGGCCCGTTTATATAGATTTAATTAGAAAGCTCGGAGTAAATCCGGGCTTTCTGATTTTTATATATATTTCATGGCGATATTGCCAATTTATACTTTGTTTTAAGCAAAAAATATATATAATTTCCTTTGCGGTTCTGTTATACTCTGGATGAAAGTCCGTCTGAAAGCAGGGATAAAATGGGACGTAAATATATTTCGGTTTTCCTTGTAATTGTAATGCTTGTTGTGGCTTTTGCCGGATGTACTTCCAATGAAGTGCAGATAAAAGTTTATAACTGGGAAGATAACGGAGATGTGGAAATTATGCGTGACAGAATGAGAAACGATTTATATGATAAGGAGATTGATCCGTCGCAGCAGCTTTCTGATTTACAGAAAGACGGTTCATTTAAATCGGTGGATTACTATTCGGAAAAGCAGGATACCTGGCATCCCATAGAGCACCTTGAAAATGTTTTAAAAATGACAAAGGCAGCATATAGTCCTGAAAACAAATGGTACATGAACGAAGAACTTATAAACAGCATAAATTTAGCCTTGAGGTTCTGGTCAGATAAAGGCTTTTACTGCGACTGGAACTGGTGGCATAACGATATAGGCAAAGTGGCCGTTTTAAAGGATATAATGCTCTTTGAGCATAAAGGCCTCGAAGAAGAATATGTCAATAAACTTATAGGTGAGCTTGAAGGCGCATCTTTAAAGGATGAAGTAAAGCCTAAAAAGGTAAAAGAGAGAACCGTGGAATCAACAGGCGGCAATCTGACTGATAAAGTTGTTTCAAATATGACGGTGGCAGTTATAAAAGGCGATGGAGAAACCCTAATGTATTTACGTGACCTTATGATAAATGAAATAAGAGTTTTTCCAAATCACAAGCTTTTTGCTCATAAATATGACCTTGAGGGAATAAAGGCGGATATGAGCTTTCAGCAGCATTTTGATTTGCTTTATTTAGGCGGTTACGGAGAAGTTTTCTGTGACGGAGTTAACACATATCTTAAATATACTGAGGGTACACAGTTTGCTCTTCCGGAAGAGAATATAAACAACTATGCTGATTTTATTATTGACGGTATGCAGTACGCAATGAGGGGCGAATACCGTGACATAAACGCCAGCGGAAGAGGCATAGTGAGAAATGACGGTCTTTACGGAATACATAATCAGGTTATGGAAGCGTGCAATATACTTCTGCAGTATCCAGAGACTGAACGAAAAGAAGACCTTCAGTATATTGTAGAAAACAGAACTGCTGAAAATGATAAAGGCGCCGGAGGACACAAATATTTTTGGACAAACGACTATCAGGTGTATAACGGCAGCGGATATATGGCTACAGTGCGAAGCGCCAGCAAGCGTACTAAAAACAGTGAGGCTCTTAACGGAGAAAATGTTTTGGGACATTATCTCGGAGCAGGTGCCACAATGTTCAATGTTTACGGCGACGAATATTTTGGAATTATGCCTCTTTGGAACTGGAACCGTGTTCCGGGAACCACTACACTTCAGGGATATCTTCCTGTGGGCGGAGATGAAACCTATACGAGAATGGGCAAAACCGCTTTTGTAGGCGGAGTTTCAAACGGAAAAGAGGGCATGAGCTGTCTCGATTACAACGATAACTCAGTTAAGGCAAAAAAAGCCTGGTTTATGTTTGATGAGGGTGTTGTCTGTCTCGGAGCGGGTATTACAAGCCGTAAAGGGGAAGAGGTTTACACCTGCATAAATCAGACAAAGCTTACCGATGGCGCATTGGCTTTTATCAATGGAAAAGAAACTGATGTAAAAACAGGTATTTCCAGTTTGTCCGGTGATATGAAGTGGGTGTATAATAATTCGGTAGGATATATTTCTTCATCTCCTTTAGTAGTTACAGCTGAACATAGAAGTGGTGATATAACGAAAATCAGCACACGTGAACAGAGTAAAATTTACAGCGGAAATATTTTTGAAATCGGTATTTCTCACGGTGTTAAGCCTAAGGATGCATCCTACTACTATACCGTTCTTATGAATACAACTCCTGAAAAAACTGCTTTATACAGCGAAAATCCCGTAATAAAAACCTTGAGCAATACAGAAAAAATACAGGCTGTATGGCATAGCGAAGATGAAATGCTTCAGGCGGTATTTTATAAGGCGGGAGAGCTAAGTCTGCCAAATGGAGAAGTTATAAAGGTAAATAAGCCCTGCACTCTCATGTACTGTGCCGGCGAAAATAAGGAAATTTATGTAGGCAATCCTGATCAAAAGAGCAGAACTATAAAAGTTTCCGTAGATGATAAAGAATACCGTGCAGAATTTGAAAAAGGACTTTACGGCGGAAAGCCTCAGAAAGTTTTATAAAGATTTTTTAAGTGTTTTGGAGGACCCAATGAACAGTAAATATTTAAAAACTGCGGAATTTTGCAGAAGCAACTGGAAAAAGGAAACGGAGCACATTCTTCGTGTGGCAGATGAAGTCTGTAAAAACTATTTTCTTTTTGATATGCCCTGGGATATGGAGAGAACCGTGGAACCGGTTGTATTCAAAGATAAAATAGACTGGAATTATATTCCCGGCGACGACAGAGAATTTACATGGCAGTTTAACCGCCACAGATATTTTATAATATTAGGCCAGGCTTACATTCTTACCGGTGATAAAAAGTATGCTCAGAACTTTGTGCGTCTGATGAAGGACTGGATAGAAAATGTTCCCTATAACAAAACTACTCAAGGCACCATGTGGCGTTCCCTGGAGGTTGGACTCAGGGGAGAGTACTGGACCCTTGCAATGGAGCTTTTTGACGGTGCTGAGGAAATAGAGGAAATAAGAGATCTTTACACCGAAAGCCTTAAACTTCACGGAAAAATCCTTACGGAAACTTACAGTATATGGTCTGTTTTCGGCAACTGGGGAGCTATACAGGATCACGGAATGTTTGATATAGCCATTGCTTTAGGCGATAGGGAGATGGCAGAAACCGCTATAGAGCGTCTTAAAAAGGAATGTGTAGCTCAGGTTATGGAGGACGGCTTTCAGCGCGAACAGTCTCCTATGTATCATGCTGAGGTGCTTAAATCTTTTCTTGATTTCATTATCAGAGCGAGAAAAAACGGTTTTGAAGTACCTAAAATAATTGAAGAGCAGACCTACAAAATGGCGATGGCAGAGCTTAAATGGATAAAGCCTGACGGACATCATCCCCTTATGGGTGACAGTGACGATACGGATATAAGAGACCTGCTTACCCAGTGTGCATATGTTTTTTCAGACCCTGAGATGAAATATTGTGCTTTCCCGGAAATTGATTTTGAAACTGTATGGCTTGCAGGAGAAGAATCTATTGAGGAATATGAGAAAATAGATGCAAAGGAGCCGGATTTTAAATCTGTGGAGCTTTCCGACAGCGGAAATTATATAATGCGTTCCGGCTTTGGAGCTGATGACCACTATATGCATATGATAAACGGCTTTACAGGCGGCGGTCACGGCCATTCGGATAAGCTTCATGTGGACCTTTCACTTTACGGTGAAGATGTTTTAACTGATGCCGGACGTTATACCTATGTCCCAAATAAAGCACGTTTTGCCCTTAAATCGGCACGCCAGCATAATGCTCCCACAGTCTCAGGTAAAGAATACACTGTAAATCAGCCTAAAAGCGGAGGATGGGGATATCTCAAAACAGCTGTATCGGTCAAGGAACCAATGATAATTGCCGATGAATATGAGATTGCCTCCGGCGGACATCTGGGATATATGAAATTGTTTGGAGGCTGTTTTGTACAGCGAAAAGTCATTTGGCTCAAGCCCTCCGTGTTTATAATAATAGATGACTTTGATGCAAAAGGGCTTCATAAATATTCGAGCCATTTCCATTTCCCGGAAACAGGTTCTCTTGAAGTATCAGGAAATACTGCCGTTTACACCGGCGAAAAAGTAAAGGCTGATTTTTATTTTATCGGAGCTCACAGTGTCACTGTAAAAGAACAGTCTTCCGAAATTTCCAGATACTATAACTTTAAATGCAAAAATCCGGCCTTGGAAGTTAAAAGCCGCTGTTTTGGCAGACAGAGCCATATTACAGTAATTTCTCCCGACGGTCTCAAAGTAACTCCTCTTAAAATGGAGTGCGGCGATATTGCAGCAAAGGAGCCGGGAGCAATTACCGGACTTAATATTAAAAGCGGAAAAGATGAATATACTGTTTTCCTCAGCCATAAAGAGATTATGGGTACATTCAAATGTAAAGATTTTGTAGGAGCAGGAATGATTAACGTTTTCAAAAATTCAGAGCTTCTTTTCCGTTTGAGATAAAAGATAAATACTTATAGTAAAACAATTGTGAAAAGCCGGAATGTGAGAGTTATAAAAACCTTGCGTTTTCCGGCTTTTTACAAATTTAAAAAAATTTAAAAAAAGTGTTGACTTTTTCAGAAAAAAGGATATAATAATATCTGTTGTCAAAACATTGCGGAATTGTGTAAGGGTAGCACGACAGACTCTGACTCTGTTTGTCTGGGTTCAAATCCTAGTTCCGCAGCCATAAATCCCGATTGCGAAAGCAGTCGGGATTTTTTCTTTGCTATTTTCTAAGTGAAGTATTATCGTGTAATTTTTCATAAAATTTACACCTGAGATTTTTCCGTTTATACTGTTGACAAGAGAGAAAAAGATTTTTATAATAATACTTACAATTTAAAAATTCGCATATGGTTTACCCATAAAGACTGTGAAGGAAAAAAGACAGGTTGCGCGAGCATCAGAGAGCCGTCGGTTGGTGTGAGACGGCGCCGCAATATTTGTGTATAGCTCATTCCGGAGTTGCCTGCTTGAAATCATAGGGCAGGACGTATGACCGCGTTACAGGTCAGGGCCTTGTTGGAGGTCCGTGAGAGCCACGTAAAGTGGCTGAAGTAGGGTGGTACCGCGTGGAGTATATTATCCTCGCCCCTATACAGTTGTAGGGGGCGGGTTTTTTGTTTAACATCGCCCCGTGAAAGGTGAACTAACTTTTTGCGTAGGAAAAGGAGAAATCAGCAATGAAAAAAGGTTTTGAAAAGTACATTCCCTTTACACCTGTTAAAATTGAAAACAGGCAGTGGCCCTCAAAGGTCATAGACCATGCTCCTATTTGGTGCAGCGTCGATCTTCGTGACGGAAACCAGGCTCTTATCGATCCCATGAATCTTCAGGAAAAGCTTGAAATGTTCAAGCTCCTTGTAGATATCGGCTTTAAAGAGATTGAAGTAGGCTTCCCCTCTGCATCAGAGACAGAGTATGAAATTCTCAGAACACTTATTGACGGCGGACATATCCCCGACGATGTTACAATTCAGGTTCTTGTTCAGGCAAGAGAACACCTTATCCGCAAGACATTTGACGCCATTGCAGGCGCTAAAAACGTAATAGTCCACTTCTATAATTCAACCTCAACTCTTCAGAGAAAGGTTGTCTTTAAAAAGGATATGGACGGCATTATTGATATTGCTGTTAAAGGTGCAAAGCTTATCAAAGAGCTTACGGACGAAATGAAAGCCAATGGCAGCGAAACAAATATCCGTTTTGAATATTCACCTGAGAGCTTTTCAGGAACAGAAATGGATAACGCTGTTCGCATCTGTGAAGCTGTTATGGAGGCTCTGGAAACAGATGCCGACAATAAGCTTATCCTTAATCTTCCTTCAACTGTTGAGGGCAGCACACCTAACGGATATGCTGATCAGATTGAATATTTCTGCACCCACCTTAAGAATAGAGAGAATGCTATAATCAGCCTTCATCCTCATAACGATAGAGGAACAGGCGTTGCCGCAGCGGAGCTTGGACTTCTTGCAGGAGCAGACAGAATTGAGGGAACTCTTTTCGGAAACGGTGAAAGAACAGGTAATGTTGATATAGTAACTCTTGCTCTTAATATGTATACACAGGCCGTTGACCCGAAACTTGATTTCAGCAACATCAATAAGGTAAGAGAAGTTTACGAGCGCACAACAAAGATGCAGGTCGGCTACCGTCAGCCCTATGCCGGCAAGCTTGTATTTACCGCTTTCTCAGGTTCTCACCAGGATGCTATCAATAAGGGCGAAGAGTACATGAAGACCAGCGGAACCGAGTATTGGGAGGTTCCCTATCTTCCCATTGACCCCGCTGATGTGGGCAGAGAGTATGAGCCTATTATCCGCATAAACAGCCAGTCCGGTAAGGGCGGCGCAGCGTTCATTATGAGCAATGTCTTTGGCTATCAGCTTCCCAAGGCGATGCATCCCGAGTTCGGTGCAGCCGTTAAAGCAGTATGTGATGCAGCGGGCACTGAAATCAGTCCCCAGAAAGTCTTTGAGATTTTCAGCAAGCAGTATCTTGAGATAAACGGACCATATCAGATTGTTTCTCATAAGCTTACCGAAGAAAATACAGTTAATAACACTTCACCCAAGGTTCGCTTTGAGGGAGCACTCAAGCATAACGGCGATGAGCCTGTAAACATTCAGGGCGTCGGTAACGGACCTATTGACGCATTTTTCAACGCACTGTCCCATGTGGGAATTTACGGCTACCGTTTTGTTGACTATTCTGAGCACGCAGTATCAGTCGGTTCAGACGCAAAGGCTGTTTCCTACATTCAGCTTAAAGCCCCCGACGGAAGCGATGTTTTCGGCGTAGGTATGTCACATAACATTAACTACGCTTCTATCAGAGGCGTTCTCTGCGCAATTAACCGCTACGTTTCAAAACACTGATTATTACCGAAAGGATTTGAGTTAAATGAGAGAATATAATGTTGTTGTCCTCAAAGGCGACGGAATCGGACCCGAAATTGTAGATGAGGCTATAAAGGTACTTGATGCCGCAGGTGAAAAATACGGCTTTAAAATGAATTACGACTATCAGCTTATGGGCGGATGTGCTATTGATGCAACAGGCGAGCCTCTCCCCGCAGCAACTGTTGAAGCCTGCAAAAAGGCTGATTCAGTGCTTTTAGGTGCAGTGGGCGGCTGGAAATGGGATAAACTTCCTGGAAACCAAAGACCTGAAGCAGGACTTCTTGGCATAAGAGGTGCACTGGGACTTTATGCAAACCTTCGTCCCGCACAGATTTTTGAGCCCCTTAAATCAGCCTCTCCCATTAAGGACAGCATCATCGGCGATAACCTTGACGTCCTTGTCGTACGTGAGCTTACAGGCGGTATCTACTTCGGCGAGAGAGGAAGAAAAGAAGTAAACGGTTCTCCCGCAGCATATGATACAGAGATGTATACAGTCCCCGAAATTGAGCGTATTGCAAGAGTTGCTTTCCAGATGGCTCAGAAGAGAAACAAAAAGCTTACCAGTGTTGATAAGGCAAACGTTCTCGAATCCTCAAGACTCTGGAGAGAGACAGTTATCAGAATTTCCGAAGAGTATCCGGATGTTGAGCTTAGCCATATGTATGTTGACAACTGTGCAATGCAGCTTGTGAGAAATCCCGGCCAGTTCGATGTTATCGTAACTTCAAATATTTTCGGCGATATCCTTTCAGACGAAGCTTCAATGATAAGCGGTTCAATTGGTATGCTTGCCTCTGCAAGTCTTGCCGACGGAAAAATGGGACTTTATGAGCCTATCCACGGTTCAGCTCCCGACATTGCAGGTCAGGGTATTGCAAACCCCCTTGCCACAATTCTTTCCGCCGCAATGATGCTCCGCTATTCCTTCGATGAGAGCGAAGCTGCCGATGCAATCGAAAAGGCAGTAAATGAGGCTCTTGGCAAAGCCAGAACTCCCGATATTTATGAAGAGGGCTTTGAGAAAGTTTCCACTTCACAGATGGGCGATATTGCTAAGGATATTGTACTTGGCTGATAAAAGTGTATAATAAAATCAAAGCGGAGCCCCGAGCTCCGCTTTTTTCTTAAAGGAAGTGAAAATATGGATAAACTTCGTATTGCTGTGGTGCAGAAAAATACAAAACCCAATAATTCTCAGTGCAGCCTCAAAGCAGGTCTCGAATATTTTGAGCAGGGTGCAAAAATGGGAGCAGATATTGTACTGTTTCCGGAAATGTGGTCAAACGGATACGCACCGCCTTTTAAAGAGGCTTTCGATGAGCCATTTAAAGAGGAATGTGAAAAAGAACGAGAAAGTTGGCTTTCTAAAACATGGGAGCCGGATGGAGAAGAGATAAAAGCGTTCTGCCGTAAAGCAAAGGAGCTTAACACAGGTGTTGTAATTACCTGTCTTTCTACAGGTGAAAAGAGAAAGACAAATACTGCTTTCTTTATAGATAAACAAGGCAAAATTATTCTCCGCTATGATAAGGTTCACACTTGTGATTTTTCCCTTGAGGGACTTTTAGAAAGCGGCAAGGGATTTAAGACAGTGGATTTCTGCGGAGTTAAAATAGGAATAATGATTTGCTATGACCGTGAGTTCCCCGAAAGCGCAAGGGTGATGATGTTGCAGGGTGCAGAGATAATTCTTGTGCCCAATGCCTGCGACATGAACCCTGCAAGGCTCTCACAGCTTCGCACACGCTCTTTTGAGAACATGACGGGAATTATCATGGCAAATTATCCGGGCTCTAAATGGGGCTGCTCCTGCGCTTATACGCCTATGACCTTTGATAAAAAAGGTAACTATACCGATAATGAAATAATGATGCTTGGTGAAGAGGAAACAATAGCTGTCGCTGAGTTTGATATGACAGCAATAAGGAAATGGCGTGAAAACGAAACCTGGGGCAACGCTTACCGAAAGGTGTATGCATATGGTGAACTTGTTAAAGGGGAAGTGAAATATCCCTTTGTGAGGGAGAAAAGGAGAAAAGAAATGGAAAGTGTAAAGGTATCTTTCGGAAAGGTTCCACCTGAGGAAAAGGGATATAAATATTCGGTGATTATTTCAAAATCCGGTGAAAAATATGTTTTTTGCCGTCATAAGGATCGCAGTACCTGGGAGTGCCCCGGAGGACATATAGAAAAGGGAGAACATCCTGACGAAGCTGCAAGGAGAGAATTATGGGAGGAAACGGGTGCAAAAGATTTTGACATTTATCAGATAACCCCTTATTCCGTTACAATGGACGGAGAGGAAAATTTCGGTATGCTCTATTTTGCGGATATTTTCACTTTCGGAAAACTTCCGGCGCTGGAAATAGAAGAGGTAAAGCTTTTTGATGTGCTGCCCGAAAACTGGACATATCCTCTTATTCAGCCGAAGCTTTTAAAAGAGGCTCAGCGGGTTATGGAGATTATAGACAGGGATAATTCGGAAGAGTAAAGAAAAAACAGACGTGGAATTTAATCCGCTGTCTGTTTTTATATCGCTAATGATATGCCCTATTGCCTGTTTTAAATTCTCATGATAAACTGATTTCAAAGAAAATAAACAGAAAGTAGGAGGGAAAATCATGAAATCAATCTGCGGACTTGATTGCTGCAATCAATGTGAAAGAAAGGCTCAGTGTGGCGGATGCATTGAAACAGATGGCAGACCTTTCGGCGGAAAATGTATTGCTGCCCAGTGCATTAAAAAAGATGGAATGGAAGCTTTTGAAGAGCTTAAAAGAAAAGTTATAGATGAATTTAATTCTCTTAAAATCAAGGATTTAGAAGTAAATAACCTCAATCTGCTCAACGGATTTTTTGTAAACCTCGAATATGAACTGCTGAGCGGACAGAAAGTAAAGCTCCTTAAAGATAATGACATATATTTAGGCAATCAGATAGAGATACCGAATAGTGACAGATGTTACGGTATAGTGGCAGATGACAAATATCTTCTTGTGTGTGAATACGGATGCATGGGTGCCGATCCGGAAATTGTGGCATATGTAAGGAGATAAGCTTAAACAAAAGGGGATAGTTTATATGTCAATTACAGTAAATATTTATTACAGCGGCGAAGGAGACAATGCCAGAAAATTTGCCAAAGAAATGGTTTCAAGTGGAGTAGTAAGAAGGATTCGGGAGGAGAAAGGAAATAAAAAATACGAGTACTTTTTTCCTATGGATGATGAAAATACTGTTCTGCTCATAGATAGCTGGGAAAATCAGGCTGCCATTGACCTTCATCACGCTTCCGAGATGATGAAAGAAATTACAATGCTAAGAGAAAAATACGACCTTAAAATGAAAGTGGAGCGTTATGTCTCCGATGACGGCGGAATCCCGGAAGAAGACAAAAAGTTTATAAGATAATAAAAAATTCCCCTCCTGTCGGATTCGCTCCGATGGGAGGGGTAAATTTGTCTTTGTATTTTTATATTCTTGCAACGCCTGTTTTTCTTGCAGCTTCAGCAACTGCGGCGGCAACGGTTCTGCCGACTCTTTCATCAAATGCCTTGGGGATAATGTAATCCGCTGAAAGCTCGCTGTCGGAGACAAGGGAGGCAATTGCCTTTGCTGCTGCAATTTTCATTTCCTCGTTGATGTCGCTGGCTCTAACGTCCAGAGCACCTCTGAAAATGCCGGGGAAGGCAAGAACGTTGTTGATCTGGTTGGGGAAGTCGCTGCGTCCTGTGCAGACAACCTTTGCTCCGGCTTTGCGTGCAAGGTCGGGCATGATTTCAGGTACAGGGTTTGACATCGCCATTACTATTGCGTCGTCGTTCATGGAAGCTACCATTTCCTCAGTGACAATACCGGGAGCTGAAACACCGATGAAAAGGTCAGTTCCCTTCATAGCGTCTGCAAGGGTTCCGGTTCTTCTCTCTTTATTGGTGAAAGCGGCAATCTCTTTCTTTGCAGGGGTAAGGCTTTCATCGTCAGCGCAGATAATTCCCTTTCTGTCGCACATGAAAATATCCTTCATGCCCATTTTTGTAAGAAGCTTTGCAATGGCGACTCCGGCTGCTCCTGCTCCGCTGAAAGCTGCTGTGCAGTCCTCAATCTTTTTGCCTGTAAGCTTAAGGGCGTTTATAAGTCCTGCGGCACATACAACTGCTGTGCCGTGCTGGTCATCGTGGAAAACCGGAATATCTGTCTTTTCTTTGAGCTTTCTCTCAATTTCAAAGCATCTGGGTGCGGAGATGTCCTCAAGGTTTATTCCGCCGAAAGAGCCTGAAATAAGGGCGATTGTGTTTACGATTTCGTCAACATCTTTTGACTTTACGCAAAGAGGAAATGCGTCAACTCCGCCGAATTCTTTGAAAAGTACGCATTTGCCTTCCATAACGGGCATACCGGCTTCGGGGCCGATGTCGCCGAGACCTAAAACAGCTGTACCGTCTGTTACAACGGCAACCATGTTCCAGCGTCTTGTAAGCTCATAGGATTTATTTATGTCCTTCTGGATTTCAAGACAGGGCTGTGCAACGCCGGGAGTATATGCCAGTGAAAGCTCTTCTTTGTTATTGACTGTGGCACGTGCTTTAATTTCGAGCTTTCCCTGCCACTGATAGTGTAGCTTTAACGATTCTTTTGCGTAATCCATTAAAAAACAACCTCCAAAAATATGTTGTAAAATTTTACCTTTACCTGTAATAACCGCAGTTATCGTCAAAAAGACAACTGCGGTTATTTTCTGTCGGAAAGAAAACAATTACTTTAAATTTTACAGCAAAAGCTATTAAATTTCAATATGGGAGATGTTTTATTTTCCGGTTCTATTTACTTTTTATTCTTCAGCCCAGCCCTTTGATCTTTCAACAGCTCTCAGCCAGTTGCGGTAAAGGTTATCTCTGTCTGATTTATCCATTTCGGGAGTGAAAACTCTGTCAACTTCACGGATTTTCTCTATTTCGTCGGTGCTTTCCCAGAATCCTACTGCAAGGCCTGCAAGATATGCAGCACCCAGAGCCGTAGTTTCAACTGTTTTCGGTCTGTTTACTTCAGCCTGAATGAAGTTTGCCTGAATCTGCATCATAATGTTGCTGACGCTGGCGCCGCCGTCAACACGAAGGTCTGTTATCGGTATTCCCGAATCCTTCTGCATAGCTTCAAGCAGATCTGTCATCTGAAAAGCGATACTTTCAAGCACAGCTCTTGCGATATGTGCGTTGTTGACGCCTCTTGTAAGGCCTACCATTGTGCCACGAGCGTACATATCCCAGTAGGGTGCACCGAGACCTGTAAAGGCAGGTACAAAATATACGCCGTTTGCATCCGGTACGCTTTCGGCAAGCTCATCGCAGCGATGTGCAGTGTCGATAAGATGAAGCTCATCACGCAGCCACTTGATAACTGAACCTGCATTAAATGCGCTTCCCTCGAGAGCGTACTCAACTTTATCTCCAATTCCCCAGGCGACACCTGAAAGGAGATTGTTTTTAGAATGTACTCTTGTCTCGCCTGTGTTCATAAGCAGGAAGCAGCCTGTGCCGTATGTATTCTTTGCCTGACCTGCTTTAAAGCATCCCTGGCCAAAAAGAGCAGCGGGCTGGTCGCCTATTGCGCCGCTTATAGGCACGCCTTCAATAGCCTCAAGACCTACAACGCCCTTTTTAACATATCCGTAAATTTTGCTTGAGGGAACAACTTCCGGAAGTATTCCCATGGGTATTGTGAGTTTTTTGCAAAGCTCCTCATCCCAGCATAGCTTATCTACATCAAAAAGCATGGTACGTGATGCGTTTGAATAGTCCGTTACATGAACTGTTCCGCCTGTAAGGTTCCAGATAAGCCAGGTTTCAACTGTTCCGAACATAAGCTGGCCGGCTTCGGCAAGAGCTCTTGCACCAGGCACATTGTCGAGAATCCATTTGATTTTGGTGCCGGAGAAATAGGCGTCGATTAAAAGACCTGTTTTATCTTTAATATAATCGCCGAGACCTTCTTTTTTCAGTTCTTCGCACATCTGTGCTGTGCGGCGGCACTGCCAAACTATAGCGTTATATACCGGCTTTCCCGTAGCACGGTCCCAGATGATGGTAGTTTCACGCTGGTTGGTTATACCTATTGCCGCAATGTCCTTTGCATCGAATTTTCCGGTGAGCATTACCGATGCCACCGACTGGAGCTGAGAGTATAAAATCTCCATGGGGTCATGTTCTACCCATCCGCCCTTAGGATAGATCTGTTTGAATTCGTACTGGCCTTTTGCAACAATATTGCCTTGTTTGTCAAAGACAATTGCACGGGAACTGGTAGTTCCCTGATCCAAGGCGAGAATGTACTTTGCCACTTTCATCACTCCGTTCCATTAATTTTAGGTTAAACTTTAAAACTGAAACTGACTACATAATAAAAAAAGAACAGAATTCACCCCTTGAGGATGTATTTTCTATTCTCTATTCTCACAAAAATACGCACTTTCAAAGTATTAAATTTAAACCTTTTCACAACACATAGTTTAACCGCAATAGCTAAAAAAGTCAATAGAAATTGATATTGCTTAAAGGAAAAAATGTTTAAAGTGTTTATTCGACAAAACTCACTGGAAAAATTTGTTAAAATCGCTATTTATTTTACGATTTGTTAATGCTTAATTGTAATTTTAATTCTTTTATAGTATTATATCCATAAACGCGAATGAACACGTCAGGACAAGTGCCAAGTTGTCCGAATATTAGGAAGTTAAAAAGTGATAGGAGGATATTTATTAATGTCTGAAAGAATTTCGGTAGTTACAGGAGCGACAGGACATATTGGATACGCTCTTTTAATGAAACTCGTTGCAAAGAATGAAAAAGTTCGAATTCTTATCCGTAAGGATTCTTCAATATTTGACGGAATTGATGCTGAAAAATATTATGGTGATGTTACAGATCCGGAGAGTCTTGAAAGAGCTTTTGAAGGAGCTGATATCGTTTATCACCTTGCCGGTATGATAGATGTAACTTCCGGCCATGAAGAAACCATTTGGAATGTTAACGTTGAGGGTACAAAAAATGTAGTCAAGGCTTGCCGAAAATGTAATGTGAAAAGGCTTGTTTATGCTTCATCAGTTGATGCGATTCCGCCTCTTCCCGGAAACGAACTTATGACGGAAATCAGCAGCTTTAATCCTGACAATCTTGAGGGAACATATGCAAAGACAAAAGCTGTAGCTACTCAGTATGTTCTTGACAATAACAGCGACACTCTTGAAACTGTTGTTACTCATCCCGGAGCATGCATTGGTCCTTATGACTTTAAGACCTCCAATGTGGGAGAAATGGTCAGAATGTACATGAATGGAAAATTCCCTGTTTCTCTTAATTTTGGAGCTTATAACTTTGTAGATGTAAGAGATGTTGCGGACGGAATGTATGCAGCGGCCGATAAGGGCAAAGCTGGTGAATGTTATATTTTAACCGGAGAAGTTGTAACAGTTGATGAGCTGCTTCATATTCTTGGAAGAAAGACCGGAATACCTACTTCAAAGATTAAACTTGGCTACGGTTTTTCAAAGTTCATAGCACCTGCAGCGGAGCTTTATTACGGAATTGCTAATAAAACTCCTATGTTCACTCCTTATTCAATCAGAAAGCTTGTATCAAACTGCAATTTCAGTATTGAGAAAGCACGTGCTGAACTTGGATACAATCCGATGAGTGTTGACCAGTCTATCGAAGACATGGTAAACTGGATTATAGAGTTTGATAATGAGCACGCAGGAAAGAAATTCCGCAAAACAAACGCAGAGCATTTAAGATAAAATCAAAAGACCGGTTTTAAACCGGTCTTTTTTATATGTATGCAGTATTTATTTATGATATTTTCCTCCGGAGCTTATTTGAAACGCTCTGTAAATCTGCTCTAAAAGCATAACCCTTGCCAATTGATGTGGAAAGGTCATAGGGGACATGGAGAGCTTATTGTCCGCAGCAGATTTAACGGCGCTTGAGAGTCCGAAGGAGCCTCCGATGATAAAGTTAACGGAACTAATTCCTCTTACGGGAAGCTCGGCTATTTCACGGCTCAGAGCCTCTGAAGAACGCTCTTTTCCCTCTATGCACATGGCATAGGTATATGAAGAGGAGGGAATTTTACTTAAAATCTTTTTACCCTCTGCTGAAAGTGCGTTTTCAATTTGACCTTCCGACGGTTTATCGGGTAGGGGAGAAGGGTCAATTTCGGTTATGTTTATTTTGCAAAAAGCTCCGAGACGCTTTGTGTATTCTCCACAGGCGTCACGGAGATATTTTTCTTTGAGTTTTCCGACGCATATAATGTTTACGTTAAGCATAGCGTAACCTCTTTAGAATATCATAGCTTTTTCGCAGCACTCAGGAGCAGCTACTTTCACAATGCAGTCTCTGCCGATCTGAGCGCCTTTTTCCGCAAGGGCACAAGCAGTGGTTTGAAAAGCCAGATCCGGAAAATTGTTTTCCTTGCTAAGGTGACCTAAAATAAATCGTGTTGTGCCGCTTTCAATAAGGCGTGTTACCGCTTTTGAACATACGTCATTTGAAAGGTGTCCTTTGTCGGAAAGAATACGCCTTTTAAGTATGTAAGGATAGGGCCCATTTTGAAGCATTGAAACGTCGTGGTTTGATTCTATAACAATCAGGTCACTGCCGGTTATGCTGTTTTCTACCTGTGGAGTCATAACTCCAAGGTCAGTGCACACTGCCGCTTTTCTTCCGTCAGGAAGCTTTACTGTGTATCCGCAGCTTTCGGCGCTGTCGTGAGAGGTATGAAAAAGGTTTATTTCCATGCCTGCTGTTTCAACGCCCTTTTCATCAATGATGTTTACAGGGAATTTTCCGTTTATGATTCCTGAATTTTCGAGAGCTGAAATAGTCCCGTATGTACCGTAAACGGGAATTTGATGGCGGGAGGCAAATACTCTGAGCCCCTTGACATGGTCGCTGTGTTCGTGAGTTATAAAAATTCCTTTTATAAACTCAGGGCTTACTTCTATTTTTTCAAGAGCCAAAGTAAGCCTTTTTGCGGTAACTCCGCAGTCTATTAATATTCCTCCCTGTCCGCAACCGAAGAACATTGAGTTTCCGCTGCTGGAAGAGAAAAGGGGTGAAAACCTTGACAAGTAAATGACCTCCCAATGACAAAAAATAAAAGGGCACATCAGCACCCTTTTATATCTGATATAGAACAGGAACAACAGTTTTGTTTTTTAAATAAAATTACACTGCATTTGAAGCACTAAACTGGTCGGGAATACGAACTTTTTTGATATCTGCACCAAGAGCGGTGAGCTTTTCCACATAATTTTCATATCCACGCTCAATATGCTCAATATCTTCAATTTCAGTGGTTCCTTCGGCTACAAGTCCGGCAATAAGCATAGCGGCACCGGCACGAAGATCAGTTGCCTTAATAGGTGCGCCTTTCAATTTTTCTACGCCTTCTATAACAGCCATTTTACCGTCTACCTGAATCTGAGCTCCCATTCGGATAAGCTGATCAGCGTAGCGGAAACGGTTATCCCATACGCTTTCGGAAATTATACTTGTACCTTCTGCCAAAGCGAGAAGAGTTGCCATCTGGGGCTGCATATCAGTGGGGAAACCGGGATGGGGCATTGTTTTGATATTGCATTTTTTAGGTCTGCCGTCAGCCTTAACTCTGATAGCGTCATCGTATTCTGTAAGCTCTGCTCCGCATTCTATAAGTTTAGCGGATATTGATTCAAGATGCTTCGGAATAACGTTTTTAATAAGCACGTCGCCTCTTGTAGCGGCAGCGGCAACCATATATGTGCCCGCTTCAATCTGGTCGGGGATGATTGAATAGGTGCAGCCGTGAAGAGAGTCAACACCATGAATTTTAATAACGTCTGTTCCGGCGCCTCTTACGTCGGCTCCCATTGAATTGAGGAAGTTTGCAAGGTCTACGATATGAGGTTCCTTAGCTGCATTTTCAATTATGGTAAGTCCTTTAGCCTTAACTGCTGCAAGCATAATGTTAACTGTGGCACCTACAGTTACAACGTCAAGATAAATTGAACTTCCTACAAGCTGGTCGGCTCTTGCGTCAACAATTGCGTTGTCAACAGATACTTCGGCTCCTAAAAACTTGAAGCCTTTAATATGCTGGTCAATTGGACGTACACCGAAATTGCATCCGCCGGGCATAGCGACTCTTGCTCTGTTGTATCTGCCAAGCAATGCGCCTATGAGATAATAAGAGGCACGCAGATGCTTTGTCATTTCATGGGGAACGATAAATGAATTAACATGTCTTGTGTCTATTTCGATTGTGTTTTTGTTTACAACGTGAATATCCGCACCCATCTGATGAAGTATTCTTATCATCATAGTGACGTCGCTGATATTGGGAATGTTTTCAATTCTGCAAATATCTTGTGCAAGAATAGTAGCTGGAATAATTGCAACCACGGCGTTTTTAGCTCCGCTTATGTTAACTTCACCGCAAAGCCTGTTGCCACCGTTGATAACTATTTTCTCCAATACGGCACTCTCCTTAACAAAATAAATTTATGTAAATAAAGAAAAAAGCAAATAATAAATCGAGAGGCATTAAAGCCTCACACCTTAGATATTATAACACAAAATCCGTAATATTCCATACTTTACGAAAATTATTTTTATAAAACGCAATATGACAGAGGATTCAGTACATTCAAAAAGCTGAAAAAATGTGGTATAATCATAAAAAATTAGGCTTAAAATCCTCAAAATATGTCATCGGGGGCAAAGAAATGGTAAACAGATTTCATGAAAAAATGGATAATTCACCGGTCATAGCGGCAGTAAAGAATATAGATATGCTGCAGGCTGCAATAAATTCACCCTGTGAAATTATATTTATGCTCAGCGGGGATATTTTTAATTTGGCTGATGCTGTCAGACAGGCTCATGAGAAAGGAAAGATGATATTTATACATATGGACCTTATAGAAGGCTTTTCCCGTGACGCCGTAGCGTTAAGATATATACATGAAAATATAGCTCCTGATGGTATCATATCCACAAAAGCCGGTCTTATTAAAATTGCGAAAGAAATGGGAATGCTTACAGTAAGAAGATTTTTTATTATTGATTCGCTGTCCCTTGATAATGCTGTGAATGCTACTATTGCCGAAAAAAGCGATGCGATAGAAATAATGCCGGGAGTGATGCCCAAGATAATAGGCAGACTCAAGAAAAAAATTAAAACTCCTATGATAGCCGGCGGCCTTATAAGCGAAAAGGAAGATGTTATAGGAGCGTTGCAGGCGGGGGCAAATGGAGTTTCTACAACGGAAGCTTCGGTTTGGAGCCTGTAAAGTTGAAAAAAGCGGTAAAAAGTGGTATACTGCAAAAAACACAAAAATCCTGCTTTGTTTTTTGGTCAGGGAATTTAAGCGGTATTGATGGGTAATTTCTAATTTCTTTAATAAATGAAGAAAAGAATGTATATGCCATTGATAATTCTAAAACCGTAAAAACAAAGTGAAAAATTAAAAAGAGGTAAGATGAGGTAATAATATGGCTATTAAAGTTATGACAGTTTTCGGCACAAGACCGGAAACCATAAAAATGGCTCCGCTGGTTAAAGAGCTTAAGAGCAGAAAGGAAATAGAGTGCATAGTATGCGTTACTGCTCAGCACCGTCAGATGCTCGATCAGGTTCTCAATGCTTTTAATATTGTGCCCGACTATGACCTTAATATCATGCAGCAGGGTCAGACTCTTTCAGATATAACCGTAAGAGTTCTTAAAGGTCTCGAGGATGTAATCAAAAACGAAAAGCCGGATATAGTTCTTGTTCACGGTGATACATCCACAACATTTGCTGGAGCTCTCGCTGCATTTTATCAGCAGACGGCAATCGGTCATGTTGAGGCAGGTCTTCGTACATATAATAAATATTCTCCCTATCCCGAAGAGGCAAACAGACAGTTTGTCGGCGTTATCTCCGATATGAATTTTGCTCCTACTGAGCAGAGTAAGCAGAATCTTTTAAATGAGGGCAAAGATCCCAGTACTATAATCGTAACCGGAAATACCGCAATCGATGCTCTTCAGACAACTGTAAGAGAGGATTACTCAGACGAAGTAACTGAATGGGCAAAGGGAAGCAGACTTATTGTTCTCACGGCTCACAGAAGAGAAAATCTCGGCGAGCCTATGCGTCATATGTTCAGAGCCATAAGACGCATAATCGAAAAGCACGATGACATTAAAGTTGTATATCCCGTTCACCTTAATCCCATTGTTGTAAATACAGCTAACGAGATACTCGGCGACTGTGACAGAGTTAAGCTTATAAAGCCTCTTGAAGTAGTTGAGTTCCACAATCTTCTCAGCCGTTCATATCTTATTCTTACAGACAGCGGCGGAATCCAGGAGGAAGCTCCTTCTCTCGGAAAGCCTGTAATAGTGCTCAGAGATACTACAGAGCGTCCCGAGGGAATTGCTGCTGGCACTCTTAAACTTGCCGGTACCAACGAAGAGACTATCTATGAGATGATAGAAACACTTCTTACAGATAAAGACGAATATGAGCGAATGAGCAAAGCTTCCAATCCTTACGGCGACGGAAAGGCAAGTATCAGAATAACCGATGCTATTATCAAGAAGTTTAAAGATAAGATTTAAAAATTACTAAAAATTAACATTAATAATTAAATTTCACTCCGAACATACTATGAAGGCAGACGCAAGAAAAAAGTAAGTAAGGAGTGAAACGAATAATGGCTAAGAACGGTAATTCAAGCCTTGTGCCTGAGGCACGCGAGGCTCTCAATAAGTTCAAGATGGAGGCTGCTAACGAAGTTGGCGTAAACCTCAAGCAGGGTTACAACGGTGACCTCACATCTAAGCAGGCTGGCTCTATCGGCGGTCAGATGGTCAAGAAGATGATCAAGGCTTACGAAGACGGCATGAAATAACCTCGTTTCTCAGTAAATTGATAAACAAAGCTGCGTATTAATGCAGCGTTTGGGGCACTGTGAATTTTCACAGTGCCTTTTTCAATTTTGGACCTTTTGCGGGATTTTTATTCTTGCCTGTAAGATGTATTTATAATATAATAAAAATTAATATTGAAAAGAATAAATTTACATTCAAACATGTATATGTGGAAAATTTCGGAGGTGAAACCGTGGCTCAGGGACAGGAAAAATATGAATATCTCGGTAAAGGCATTTATGCCGTTATTTCATCTTCCCACGGCTTCGGCACCGATGCGCTTTTGCTTGCTGATTTCGCCTCTCCCAAGACCAAGGACAGGGTGTGCGATATGGGCACCGGCTGCGGGATAATCCCCCTTGCCATGATGAGAAACGCTTCACCCTCATTTGTGTGCGGAATTGAAATTCAGCCAAAGGGAGCGGAACAGTTCAGAAAGGGAATAGAAAAAAGCGGACTTTCCGAAAAGATGCAGGCGATTAACTGCGATATAAAGGATAAAAAAAGTCTGCCCCCTGCCGGCAGCTTTGATATAGTTACAATGAATCCGCCTTATAAAGGAGCGGGAGCGGGTATAGAGAGTACAGCTTCTGCGGAAAAAATTGCAAGGCATGAAACTTTATGTACTGCCGATGATGTATGTGCTGCTGCTGCATATCTTGTCAGATATGGGGGAAGGGTCTGTTTTTGTTATCGTCCGGAAAGACTCTGTGAAATACTGTGCAAAATGAGCAGTTATAAAATTGAGCCTAAGCGGATAAGATTTGTCAGCAAAAACAGTCAGTGTGAGCCGTGGCTTGTGCTTATTGAAGGCAGAAAGGGCGGAAAGCCCGGAATGAGAGTGGAGAAGAATCTCTTTATTCAAAACCCCGACGGCAGCGATTCAGAGGAACTGCTTAGGATTTTAGGGGATTACAGGGAGAATGTTAAATGAGCGGAATACTTTATGTTGTTGGTACACCTATAGGAAATTTAGGGGATATGTCTCCGAGAGCGGCAAAGGCTTTTGAGGAGTGCGACTTTATAGCCGCAGAGGATACAAGAGTAACTGTAAAGCTTTTAAATCATCTGGGTTTAAAAAAGCCAATGATGAGTTATTTTGAACATAACAAAAGAGAGCGCGGTGGCGAGATTTTACAGCGTATTTTAAACGGCGAAAACTGCGTGCTTGTAAGCGATGCAGGTATGCCAGCCATTTCAGACCCCGGCGAAGAGCTGGTTTCAATCTGCCACGAAAAAGGCGTCAAGGTATGTGCGGTACCGGGACCTACTGCTTTTGCAACGGCAGTTGCCGTATCAGGACTTCCTACAGGACGTTTTACCTTTGAGGGCTTTTTAAGCGTAAACAAGAAAAGCAGAAGAGAACACCTTGAAGAAATAGTAAATGAAACAAGAACCATGGTTTTTTATGAAGCCCCGCATAAGCTTTCAGCAACCCTGAAAGACATGGCAAATGTTTTAGGTGACAGGCGTATTGCCATAGTCAGGGAGATAACCAAGATACACGAGGAAGTAATCAGGACAACCCTTAAAAAGGCTGCGGAGGATTACGCAAATGGAGAAATAAAAGGCGAAATAGTTCTGGTTATTGAAGGAGCAAAAAAGCAGAAGCTCCGTTGGACGCTGGCAGATGCCGTTCAGATTGCAAAGGATTACATGGAAAAAGGAGAAGCTGTCAGCGGCGCCGCAAGGCTTGCGGCAAGGGATACGGGAATAAAAAAGGGTGAAATATATAAAGCCCTTCAGGAGGAATAAAAATGGATAATTTCTATTTGTGGATTATACTTGTGCTTGCCGTTGTGCTGCTTGTGTTTATGTGGCGTAAGGCATCTAAAACTTCAAAGGAGCACTACCGCCGTCAGGAGGAACTAAAGCAGCAGCTTATCCATCAGGCAGAGCTTAAGCGTGACTTTGAAGAGCTTACAAAAGAAAAGATAGAAAACACTCCCGACGAAAAGCTTCTTGAGGGAGCTGCGGCAAGTGTGCAGTTCCATCTTGAAAGACATATTGACATGGAGGAAAGATTTAATCAGCTTCCTCTTTCCTGTAAATATGTTTATACGTTGGAATACCTTATTGAGGATACAAAGGACGGTCTTTATGAGTTCTTTAAAAAGAACGGAGAGCCTTTAACGGGGCTTGTCTCACCGGCAGCGGATGAGGTTTTCAAAAATAAAAAACTTACTGAGATTATAAAACAAGAGTACAATATGTCCGATGACAATAACGAAGAGGTTTCTGTTGATGGCGATGAAATTTCACGTCTTGACGGAGAGTTTGCTCAAATAATTAAGACTGTTGACGTTTGCGGACTTTCTGCAAAGTACATAAGAGAACATTCGGAAGATTTCCTTAGCTTTAAGGACTGAAAATAAACAGAAAGGGTGGGCATGATTTCTCACGGGCAAATTCATATTGCCTTTTGATTTTGTGCCCTATGGCATTTGCTATGGTTTATCCTTACGGTAAAAGTATACTTATAACCGGCGGTTCATCCGGAATAGGCAGAGCTGCGGCGGAGCTATTCGCTGAGAAAGGCTATACGGTTTGGGCTGCTTCAAGACATTGTGAAGAAAAAACGGAAAAGATAGGTTTCGGTGAAATTATTTCCATAAAAATGGATGTATGTGATGAGGAGTCCGTAAAAAACTGCGTTGAGAAAATCGCAGGAGAAACAGGAATAGGTATAGTTCTTTGCTGTGCCGGTATGGGCATTGCAGGAGCTGCCGAGGATACCTTTGAAGAGGATGTAAGAAGACAGTTTGAGGTAAATTATTTCGGAGTTTTAAGGGTTAACCGTCACGTGCTTCCTGTGTTTAGAAATCAGGGAAAGGGACTTGTGCTTATTATGAGCTCAGTTGCCGGAAGAGTTCCTCTGCCTTATCAGAGCCATTATTCTTCCAGTAAATATGCCCTTGACGCTTACGCTCAGGCTCTCAGGGCTGAGACAAAGGATTTCGGAATAAGGGTGTGCATAATTGAACCGGGAGACACAAAAACCGGTTTTACCGATGCCAGAAGAATGTCATTGCCTGAAAATTCCCCTTACCGTGAGCACTGCGAAAGCGCAGTTGCTAAAATGGCTCACGATGAAGAAAACGGAGTATCGCCTATGAAGCCGGCTTTAGTGGCTCTCAAAGCCAGTGAAAAAGAAAATCCACCTGTGCATATAACTGTAGGTGCAATGTACAAGGCGGTTATGGCGTTAAAGCGTATATTGCCCGATAAGCTTTTTTTAGGGGCAATAGCAAAAATATATAAATAAAGCTATACATTACCGGAAAACAGATTTATAATAATTAGTTTTTTGGTGTGGATATATATGCAAGACATTAAATCAGGGGTGTTTGAGAACATGGATAAAATTTGCAAAATTGTAAGCATCAACTGGTGTCCCCAGTCTGAGCTTAATTACTGGGAGGCTGATTTAGGCGGACTTTGCTCTATGAAAAGCCTTAAATTCGGTTACAGCGGAAACGGAGCGGTGCGAATTTACGGCGGAGCAGATAGGCTCAGCTTCAAGCTTATAGGAGATTTTAATTTAAGCGAAGAAGAAAAAGCTCTTACCTTTCCTTTTGACGGAAAAATCAGATTTATAAGAGTTCTTAACCTTACCGCTAAAACATTTACTTTGGAATCTTTTGACGGCGAATATGATGATTTCGAAAGATGCGAGGAAAAACCGCAGGATTTCGGCGCAGAGGATTTTGACAAAACTCCCTGGGCGAGAGAGATTACCGAAGAAGATACATACGAAGCGGTTAAAGGACTTGTTTCCCGTGTAATGGGAGAAAAATATGTAAGCTGGTTCGAGTTTTCTCTTGTACCCGGTGAGACCGATTCCTTTACTCTTTCCGTAAAGGACGGAAAAATTTCAGTAACCGGAAGAAATGGCGTAAGCCTTGCGGCAGGCATAAACCATTATCTTAAATACTATTGTAAGTGCCATGTTTCTCAGATGGGAAAACAGATGAATCTTCCCGAAGAGGCTCCTGTTTTTGAGGGAGAAATTACAAGATACTGCAGAGCTAAAAACAGATATGCCTATAATTACTGCACTCATTCCTATACAATGGCTTTCTGGGGCGAGGAGCAGTGGCAGCAGGAGCTCGATTATCTTGCACTTAACGGTGTAAATTTAGTTCTTGATATTACCGCTCAGGAAGAGGTATGGCGCAGATTTATGATGAAGATCGGCTATACCTACGAAGAAGTCAAAAAGTTTTTGACCGGTCCCGCATATTTTGCATGGCTTTATATGTCAAATATGTCTGCTTTCGGTGGCCCACTTCCCGACAGCTGGTTTAAAAAGCGTACAGAGCTTGCAAGAAAGAATCAGTTCTTTATGCGTGCAATGGGAATGGAGCCTGTTTTAGAGGGCTACAGCGGAATGATACCTGCCGATATAGCAAAGAAAGATCCCAAAGTTAAAGTGCTTCCTCAGGGATTATGGAATAAATACGAAAGGCCTTGGATGGTAAAGACAAACACAAAATCTTTCCACCGCTATGCAAAGCTTTTCTATGAATCACAGGCAGAGGTTTACGGAAAATCTTCTCATGCCTATGCCACCGACCCATTCCATGAAGGCGGTAATCGTAAGGGCGTATCACTTTACAGCGTGGGCAAAAACATCATTGGAGCCATGAAAAAGTTTGACCCGAAATGTGTCTGGGTAATTCAGTCATGGGATAAAAACCCCTCTACGGGAATACTTTTAGCGGCTCGTAAGGAAAAAGAGAGGCTTCTTATTCTCGATTTGTTTGCTGAAAATAAACCTCATTGGAAGAACTTTAGAGGCAAGGAGTTCCACTTTACACCGTGGGTTTTCTGTATGCTCAATAACTTCGGCGGCAGAATGGGTCTTAACGGACACCTTGCAACTCTCTGCAATGATGTGCCCGACGCTATGAATACAGCTAAAGCTATGGGCGGAGTCGGAATAACTCAGGAAGCATCACGCTCAAATCCCGTTATGTTTGACTTCTTCCTTGAAATGCCCTGGCAGCAGACAAAGGATTCCGCCGCTGAGAAGACAGATGTAAAGCTGTGGCTTAAAGATTATGCCGAAAGGCGTTACGGCGGAGAATCCGAAAGCGCATATGAGGCATGGAAGCTTCTTCTTGAAACTGTCTATAATTCTACTGCCGGCGGCGGAGAGGGTGCACCGGAGTCTGCGATGTGTGCAAGGCCCTCTGAAAATGTAAAATCCGCTTCCACTTGGGGAACTGCGTTTATCTACTACGATGCAGAAAAGTTTGAAAATGCCGTAAAATTACTTCTTAAGGATTATGATAAGCTTTCCGAAAGCAGCGAATACCGCTATGATGTTGCCGACTGTTTGCGTCAGGTTATGTCAAACCGTCTTCAGGCAAACCAAAAAGCTATGGGTGAAGCTTATAAAGCAAAGAATCTTGAAGCCTTTAAGGCGGAATCGGAAAAATTCCTTGAAAAAATTCACACTACCTGCGATATAATCGGCACTAATCCCGAATGGCTTGTAGGCGGCTGGATTTCCATGGCTCAGGATCTTTGTAAGGATGACGACGACTTTACAAAAGACCTGTTTATGCTTAACGCCAAAATGCTTATTACAACCTGGGGCGGACAGTATCAGAGCGACGTAGGAATGCTTCACGATTATTCAAACCGCCAGTGGTCAGGTCTTGCAGAGGATCTCTATCTTAAACGCTGGGAGCGCTGGATAGAGGCTAAGGCGAAAGAAATTGAGACCGGAGAGAAAACTCATATAGATTGGTTCCAGCAGGAATGGCAGTGGGTTTGCTCAAGAAAGGAATACCCCTGTGTACCGTCTTCAAAATCTCTTAAAGAAGTCGGAGAAAAAATATTTTCATAAGGCTGAAACAGTCTTTAAATTTTAAAATTCTGCCAACGTATAAAAGCTTTAAGAAAGAAGGGATGGTCTTTGAAAAAGACAAAAATTATTATTGGTGTTTTAGTTGTAGTAATAGTTTGTGCCTGCGTTGCCGGCGGACTTTACTGGTACTTCACCAAAAATTCAGGTGAGGTTGTGCCGATACAGGAAGGCGATTTTTACGCCGACATTCCGTTTTCACAGTATTTAATAGGAACAACCCCAACTGAAGAAAAAATGTATGATATACGTGATTATGGTGCAAGCGTTGATGCCGAACTTAACACCGACGCCATAAATAAAGCCATAGATACCTGTTCAGCTGAAGGCGGCGGAATTGTTCTTGTAACGGGTGGAGCATACCGTTCAGGCACTATAAACCTTAAAAGCAACGTAACCCTTTGCGTAGCCGCCGATTCTTCAATTGTGGCAAGCCATAATTTTGACGATTTTTCCGGTGCTCTTATTAAAGCGGAAAATGCTGAAAACATAAAGATTACCGGTCCCGGTAAAATCTGCGGTGAGGGCGAGTATTTTGTAACTGCTCCTGAAAAATCTCCGCTTTTTGAGCCTCTTGAAGTTTCTGATATAAGAACCATGAGAAGTGAATACCGTGCAAGAATCCGTTTCGGTATTGACGGCAGACCTGATGCGATGGTGTGGCTCAGAGGCTGTGAGGACGTTATAGTTGACAATATCGTTCTTGAAAACTCAATGAACTGGACGCTTAAACTTGATCAGTGTGACGACGTAGACGTTATGAACATGGTTATTAACAACAACCGCCATGTAGCCAATACAGACGGTATTGATATTGTAGGTTCAAACGACGTTAAAGTGGATCACTGCTTTATTTCTACCGGTGACGACGGTGTTGTAATCAAGAACGGCAAGGATGAAAATGCCCGTGCAATGTCTGATATAAGAATTTCAGACTGTGAGGTTATCACCTGCACAAATGCATTTAAAATCGGAACCGAAACTTACAGCGATATCAGCGACGTTACAATTGAGGACTGTAAGGCAAGCCTTCCCGATATTTATCCTGGTTCAGTTTCAGGTATTTCAATTGAGTCTGCCGACGGTTCAGTCGTAAGCGATATTACCGTAAGAAACCTTGAAACTGATCAGGTTACATGTCCTGTATTTATCCGCCTTTGCAACCGAAATATGTTTGACGATGATGCAAAGGATATGGCAGGCAAGGTAGAAAATATCGTTATTGAAAACGTAACTTCAAAGAATGCTGAGCTGCCGATGATTATTTCCGGCGTTGAGCACCACGGCGAGACAAATTACATTAAAAATGTCACAATGAAGAATATAAACGTAACTTACAGAGAAAGCGAAGAGAATATTGTATGGCGTCCCTTCATTCCGGAGTATCCCACAACATATCCTGAAAACTGGCGCTTTAAGGATGTTCCCGCTTACGGACTTTGGGCAAGACACGTTGATACCCTTGTACTTGAAAACGTCAATATAACACCTCGTACAGCCAATGAGCGTGAAGAGTTTGTATATGACGACGTTGTGAACCTTTCGGAGAAATAAATCTAATATTACAAAAATTACAGAAAAAATCTCCTGTACCATTTAATCGGTACGGGAGATTTTTAATTTATTTGCCGTTTCCTTTTTGGAGAAGCCGAAGTTTAAAGGCTCTTATTTTGGCGGCATATTTTGTTGTTGCAAGTATACTCAAAGCCAGTAGTCCCAGAACTGCTCCCATAAAGAAAGAATGGGTTTCTTCATAGGTAATATTTAATCCGCTCAATTCCAGAATCGAACACAGTAAATGCAGAATAAAAGCAATTATCAGTATGATGCGCAGCCGTTTGACAAAATGTATTTTTTCATTGTTTTCGTATTCCGAAACTTTAAGCATTGCCGTTTCTTTCTCTTTGTCGCTCATATCATTTTTCCTTTCTCCGCTTAGTATTTCTTCAATACTGATTTCATATAGGTTGGCAATTTCGATTACAAGATCAAAATCAGGCATATTTTTTCCGTTTTCCCAGCGTGAAACGCTGCGGTTTGAAACGCCTAATTTTTCCGCCAGTTGTTCCTGAGTAAGGCCGTTGTCTTTTCTCATTTCTTTGAGGAAATGTCCTATTTTTATCTGATCCATTTTCTGCCTCCTTTCGTTACGATAATAACGTGAAATACGGAAAAATGACACGACACAAAGCGAGAATATATCTTTTTACCCTCAAAAATAAATACTTGTTCTTTGCGAGATATAAAAATACGGCGGTGAGATTAATCTCCGCCGTATAAATTATGTTTATTCTTTATTCTCTTCCTCTTCATCATCTTCAAGGTCGATTGCGAAAAACGAGCCGGAAAAATCATCCTCATAATCTGAATAATTTTCCTCTTCGCTTTCCGGAAAGAACGGGAATTCGCCTATTACCTCGAATTTTCTTCCTCTCATCCATACTGACGGAGTTACCCTGATTGTAAATCCGCAGCCGTTAGGTGTCATCCACTGATGCATTGGCATTTCAGGCAGACCGTAAGCGGCTAAAAGGGTCATTATTACGCCGCCGTGAGTAAAAACGGCAGTGTTCTGTGTGCCTGTTTTCATTACGCCTTCGATTATTTTTTCAAAGCATCCGCAGACTCTTGCGGCAAATTCACGGTTGCTCTCTCCGAAAGGGGGCTCAATATCCTCGCCGGCGAGCCAGCGGGGGAAAAGAGGACTGTTTTCCAGCTCCTGAGCAGTTTTGCCTTCGAACTCACCAAAATTGCATTCAATGAGATCACGTATAATTATCGGCTTCTGGTCTGGATAGAGAATCTCCGCAGTTCTTGTACAGCGTTTCATAGGACTTGAAAAAACAGCTTCCACTGGGGGGTAAACCATTTCCTTTTTAAGGCGTTCAAGTTGTTTTTCTCCCTCAAGGCTCAGCTCAAGGTCTGTATGACCTATGTATCTGCCTTGGGTGTTTCCTGTTGTCAAACCGTTTCTTACAAGATGAATAAGGTATGTTTTCATAGCTCCTCCAAAAAAAATATGTAAAATTTGGTAAAAATCGGTATATACATAAATATACTCTTGGTATATAATCTTAAACATCTAAAAAAATTATAAAATTTTATTGGGGTGTTGTTATGAACAAAAGTTTTTCCGGAAGGCTCAGCGAGCTTCGGAAAGAAAGGGGCCTAAGTCAAAAAGAGGCTGCTGTACAACTCGGCGTTTCGCAGGCTCTTCTTTCTCATTATGAAAAGGGAATAAGAGAGTGCGGCCTTGACTTTGTAGTTAAAGTCAGCGAGTTTTACGGTGTAACCTGTGATTATCTTTTGGGCAGAAGCGACAGTCGTATGGGATTTAACGGTGAACTTGGTTCCAACGATATACCCGAAGATGATATAATGGATTTTCATACTCTTATCAGAGCTGCATCAAATGTTATAGAAGCGGCAAACCGTGACGGCGGCAAGGAATACAGCGACATAGTTGGCCGTATTTATGTGCTTATTGTGTATAGGCTTCTGCTATCCTGCCGTGACTGCGGAAGAGTTCCCGATAAGTTATTTACAATCCCTTCTGAGCCAGGAAAATACGCAACTTCAATTATGAGTTATAAGCTGGAGTCGCTGTTTTCTTCCCTTAAAGGTATAGATAAAGATAAGTCTGAAGATGTACCCAAGAGCGTTGAAACTGTTATAAACTTCGCTGAAACTTATATTAGAGATAATATTAAAGACGTTATATCTTTCTGATATTTTATCACATCATATATATTTGCCGCAAGAAGCAAAAAAGGACCCGCTGTTTTTCAGCGGGTTCTCTGTGTTAAAAGGAATAAGTGCCTGTTACCGGATCTAAAAAAAGCCCAATTTTCGGAGGATTAAAAGTGAACACAGCAAAGGCGAGAAAGAGGAGTATGAGGATTATTATTCCCAGTATAGTTGCTTTTTTAGAAGATAAGATATCAGTCTTCATTATTTTGTATCCTATAAAATATGCTCCGACCGTTCCTAAGAGAAAGGTGCCTATGTCGAGAACCATAAAGTTTTTTCCGATTATACCTGTATAAGTGTAAAATGAAGCTACAATAATAAACATCCCTGCCAATATGGAGATTAATCTTGCGGGAATAAAGTTTGAGGTTTCTTTTCCATATGTGAAATATTCAAATATCCCGTAAAAAAGCATCGGATAAAATAAAAGTTTAAGATGTTCCCATGTGCTTTCGTTTACTGCGCCGATAATTCCAACAACAGGACTGTTTCCACTCCACTCAAATACAAAATGGAGCAATGTTCCGAAAAACAGTGTAAACACTGCTCCTCCCACAGTTATTTTTTTAATATCGCTCAAATAAAAACACACTCCTTTCCGAATTATTATATGTCCTTTTAGGAGTGTGTTATACCGCAGAAGCATAAAGAAAAGGTGAAGCTTTAAAGCTTCACCTTTGAAGAAATTTTACCTAACAGCAAAAAATATTTACAATTAAGCTTATGCTTCTTCCTCAGCCTTCATTTTTGCAAAGCACTCGCTGCAATAAACATCACGGTCCTCACGGGGCTGGAAGGGAACCTTCGCTACACCGCCGCACTTAGCGCATGTTGCCTCGTACATAACACGTTCAGGTCTGTTTGCGTTTTTACGTGCGTCACGGCAGGGTTTGCAGCGCTGGGGCTCGTTAACGAATCCCTTTTCTGCATAGAACTCCTGCTCGCCTGCTGTGAAAACGAATTCTTTACCGCATTCCTTGCAAATGAGAGTTTTGTCTTCGTACATTGTTTTTTAACCTCGCTTGAATGTAATTTTGCCCTTGGACGGAATCGCACCGACACCTTTGGATAAACAACGCTCTACTTTAAGCTATGGGGGCATATTAAAGCGGAAAACCGCTTATTTGTCCGTATGAAAAAACTAAAGGCATAAAACCTTTTCACATTAAGAATTTCAGCTTACGCCTTACTCGCTGCAATGCGTTGTCAACCGATTTTGCGGTGGAATCAAGCTGCACGGCAATCTCCTCGTAAGAGTGGCCGTTAAGATAAAGCATTAAAACCTCGTGTTCGAAAGGGGATAGCAATTTTGAGAAAGCGGCCTGAATAGTTTCAACCGCTTCATTGTCAAGCACAACCTCTTCCGGATTCAAGTGGGGCTCGGTCAAAGGTAACTCTTCATCTTCAAGTGAAACGAACTGATTTTCGGGTATGCGTTTTTTTCCGGTTGCGCCTCTTATGGCGGAAGTTATTCTGTTGCCGATGCACACGGAAGCATAGGTTTTAAAAGAGGCTTCGCGGGAAGAATCGAAAGTTTTTACTGCCGATAAAATTCCCAGCATACCTTCCTGAAGAAGGTCATCGTGTCCCGGCCAACAGTCTTTATAAAGAGAAACTTTGTTTTTAATAACCGGAATAAGTCTTGCAATTAGTGCAGAAACCGCATGAGCGTCGCCGTTTTTTGCCAAAGCAGCAAGCTCTTCGTCTGAATATATTTCTTCGTTGGTGTAGTCGGGTAAATTCTTGCCCAAAAACAACACCTCCGGTTTAATATTTCTGCACTTTTATATCATAACTGAAAACATTCGGTTTGTCAACAGATTTTTTTGTACAGTTTGAATAATTGGAACCTATACATTATTTTACAAAAACTGATTTAAGCAGACAAATTATTTTCGGGAACATAATCTGTTTTTGTCGGGTTTCATATTCTGAAAAGCAGTTATAAATTTAAAATATAAAAAATATACCTTTGAAACAGCTTTAATTTTATTTGCATATTTCCTGAATTGGTGTGCCGCTTTCGTTGTCATCTCTTCTCGAATAGGGAAGCTCTTCTAAAAGCACAGCACGTTTGAGTACATTAGCGCCGTATTTATTTCTGATCATAAACACGCTTTCTTCAAGATTATCTTGTTTTTTAAGCCTGTCTGCCCCTGAATCAAAAGAGAGCTGGCAGATGCTGCCGTTTTCCGTAAGGGAAGCCGCATATACTCCTAAAGCCCGCACCGGAGAAACTCCGTTCCAAAGCTCATTTAAAAGAACCTTAGCTTCATTATACATTGCAGAAGGACTGTTTGTTGGCTGCATAATTTTTTTCTGTTTTTCGAGAACGGAAAGATTGTCGTTTTTAATACTTACCTTTATGCAATCCGTAAAAATTCCGTCTCGCTGCATGGAATAGCATATCCTCTCGCAAAGAGAGAGAGCTACACGGTATACGTCTTCCCATGTGGTAAGACTGTACCGACAGGTAACGCTTCTGCCAATGCTTTTGGCTTCCGGTGACTCTTTTTCGTCTACAACGGGAGAATTATCAAGTCCGAGTGCAGCAAGACGGAGTGCTTCGCCGTTTTTACCTAAAAGCTCTTTGAGCAATCCTTCCGGGGCGGAGCCGATATCACCGATAGTTTTAATGCCTACATTATTCATGACTTTTATTGTTTTGCGTCCAACTCCGATTATAGAATCTGCCGGCAAAGACCAGATTTTTTCCTTATAGTTTTCGCGGGAAATAACTGTAACCGCATCAGGTTTTTTTAGGTCGCTTCCAAGTTTTGCAAATATTTTGTTGAAGCTTACTCCTACCGATGCCGTTATTCCAAGCTCGTGTTTTATTCTTCTTCTTATTTTATGAGCTATTTCTTCGCCGCTTCCGAAAAGCCATTCACATCCCGTTACATCCAGCCAGCACTCATCAATGCCAAAGGGCTCTATACGATCGGTATAGTCACGATATATTTTCTTTGCCTTTTCTGAAAATTCCACGTATTTGTCATAATGGGGAGGAACAGTTACAAGATTAGGGCATTTCTTTTTAGCCTGCCAGATGGCCTCCGCAGTTTTTACTCCGCATTTTTTGGCCAGCTCGTTTTTGGCAAGGACTATTCCGTGACGTTCCTCTTTTGAGCCGCATACTGCGACAGGAACCTTTTTTAGTTCCGGAGCAAAAAAGCACTCTACCGAAGCGAAAAAATTGTTAAGGTCACAGTGGAGTATGGTGCGGTTTTTCATAAAATCACCTCGAACATTTGTTCGTAAAATAATATCATATTTTTTATAAAAAGTAAACTACTAATATATTGGTAAATATAGATAAAAAATTGCGTTTATTGTTAAAACAAAAAATAGCCCAGAAATTTTGTCAATAATGATGTGACAAAATTTTAACAATCCGCAGCTTGTTAGGCTGACAGTAAATATTTTACCGTGATAATATTTTATATAGACCGCTGTAAATTTAGCGAAATGTTAAATCTCATTTAGCGTTTAATAGGAAGTGGGTAAGAATTGCGGCTTATTCAGTTCGTTTCCGGTGTCGCCACGGAGGGATTACAGTGGTCAAAAACGGCGGCGGAACGGAGAGTAAAAAATATGAAAAAAGATTTTTGGCTTTAATTTTGGCGGTAGTTTTAATTCTGCCTATGTTTGCTTTTTCGGCATCTGCAGGTTCATACGATACTTACTGTTTTCAGAGCGACAGCTCCGTAGTAACCTGTATTAAGGATACAAACTTTTGGGGTTCAGGAAAATTGTGTTTTATCCCAGCGATCTCACAGAAAGTAACAGGGAATATCCTGTAATTGTCTGGGCAAACGGTACAGGCTGCATCACTCAACTATATTTTAATTTACTTAAAAGCTTTGCTGCGGCGGGTTACATAGTTGCTGCTGATACTTCTGTAATGACTGCTGATGGAACGGCTCAAAGTGATACTGTGGATTATATACTTGAGAAGAATGGCGATCCTTCAAGCGTATTTTACGGAAAAGTGGATACAGATAACATTGCCGCAGCCGGACATTCACAGGGCGGAAGAAGTGCCGTAAATGCAGGAGCAGCCGACAGCAGAATAAAGTGTGTTCTTTCTATTGCCGGTTCTAACTTTAAATATGAAGCTGCAAAGCTCAGTAAACCTGTATTTTTTATGACTGGTACCTTGGATTTAATGGTTTTATCCTCAATGTGGGTAAAACCTGCCTATGGAGCGGTAACAGGCCCGGCAGTTTATGCCTCCCTTAAAGGCGGAGTGCATACAACCTGTATTTTCACTCCTGATAAGATTTCAGCTTATGCAATAGCCTGGTTTGATGCAAACCTTAAAGATGATGACGCTGCAAAAACAGTATTTGTTTCCGGTGGTGCACTTTCAAATGACAGCAACTGGAAAGATTTTATGTGCAAATAAAATAAACTGAATAGACTATTGAAACCGTCGCAGAGAAAATTTTCTGCGGCGGTTTTTATGAATGATAAAATCTCCGCCGTGCATTTTATTTGCATGGCGGAGATTTTTGCCGGTGAGGAAAACGTCGTTTAGTATCCTCTGTGTTTTGCTTTACGCTTTTGTTTTTTTAGCTCATAAATACGTTCTTTTTCTTCGATTCTGAACTCTTTGTTTCTCTTTTTTGCCAGCTGTTTTTTCTCACTGTGTAAAAGCGAAAGTGCCTGCTGCGATTTTGTACTTTTCTGAAAAGACTGCTGCTGTCGGTTTATTTCCCGGCGGAGCCTTTTGGGATTAATACGTTTGTCGCAGTGTTCTCCGGCTTTTATTGACGGACTGAATTCAAGGCTTGTAAAATTTCGCAGAATGAATTCATAAATCTGCGGGTCGGTAGGTTCGGCTCCGAATGTAACCTTACAGGCGCAGTAGCGTCCGTTATAGGTAAGCTCAAAGATTCCCACCCAGAAGGGCGGCTCAAACAATACCGTAAGACTCGAATAGGATTTTTCCATCAATTTTTCCTCCTTAAAGATAACCTGACAGAGAACGGACAACCAAGGAGGCAGGTTACTGACAGTAAAATATGAGTTGTTCTCTTAAACTCATAAAATTACTGTGTCCGGACTACCAACCGGACAGTGTTTTTATCTCTGTAAAATCATTGTAACGCAATAAAATATAAGGTCAAGAAAATTTTTCATTTTTCTTTGCAACATCTATTGACAAAAGCATAACATGTAATATAATAGACATGAACATATGAATAAGTGTTCATGTATTGAAATGAAGCGGAGGTTTTAGTTTTGATTAGCGGTGAAAAGACTGAACAGGAAATGCAGAATACTGATGGTAAAAAGACTATGCCTGATATAGAAGTGCTGTATGATTTATCCGAACTTTTTAAGGTTTTCGGGGACAGTACGAGAATAAGCATTTTAAGTGCTTTGCTTGAAGATGAGATGTGTGTGCGTGATATAGCGGAGCTTTTGGGAATGGGTCAAAGTGCAATATCCCACCAGCTCAGGATACTTCGCTCTGCGGGACTTGTAAGACCCCGCCGCCACGGAAAAATAGTTTACTATTCTTTGGACGATGAACATGTAAGTTTGATTTTCAATGCGGGACTTGAACATATACGTCATAAGAGAGGTGAGAAGCGGTGAAAAAATATAAATATAAAGTATCCGGTCTTGACTGTGCAGCATGTGCGGCAGGAGTAGAAAGAAAAATAGCCGAGCAGGAAGGGCTTCATAATGTAAGCCTTAATTTTACCAGCGAAACACTCACCTTTGAAGCTGATGATTCTTTGGAGAACCCCGAGAAAAAAGTGGAGGAGATTATAAAAAAGTCAGGTCATGCCTGTGAAATTTCTCCTGTTGCTAAAGGCAGTGAAGAGAAGCATTCTTCCGAACCTTCACATGACCATGATCATGAACATAGCCATGAGCATAGCCACGAACACGGCTCAGGGGATATTAAAAAATCTCTTATACTTATCTGTGTTTCCGCTGTGCTTCTTGTGCTGGGATTTATGCCGTTTTTTGAAGGAACGGTATCAAATATCCTTCTTATAATTTCAGCTGCTATATGCGGCTTCCCGGTGCTTATAGAGGCTTTCCACAGCCTCATGGCAAGGAGAGCCGATGAAAACCTCCTTGTGGCAATTGCGGTTATTGCGGCATTCATAATAGGCGAATATAAAGAAGCCGCATCGGTTATTATGTTTTTCAGTGTCGGCGAGCTTTTGGAGGATTATGCGGTTTCAAGGTCAAGAAGGTCTATTGCCGCTCTTTCACAGATACGCCCCGATAAAGCCAATATCCTTTTGCCTGGCGGAGAGATCAAAACTGTTTCAGCAGAGGAAATTAAAATCGGGGATATGATAAAAATTTTACCCTTTGAGCGTTTCCCTGTTGACTGCGAAATAATTGAGGGAGCCACTCAGGTTGACTGCTCACCGGTGACAGGAGAAAGCCTGCCAGTTGAAGTAACGGCAGGAAAAACAGTTCTAAGCGGATGCATAAATCAGACCGGTGAGGTTACCGCTAAAGCTGTTGCCACCAGTGAAAACTCCGCCGCTTCGAGAATAATAGATATGGTTGAATCTGCCGCAAGCAGAAAGGGCAAGGCTGAAAAGACCGTTACAAAGTTAGCTGTCTATTATACTCCTACCGTTATAGCCCTTGCTGCCGCTCTGGCACTTCTACCGCCTCTTTTCGGTATGGGAAGTCTTTCAATGTGGGTTCAGCGCAGTCTTGTTTTCCTTGTAGCATCCTGTCCCTGTGCTCTTGTATTGTCAGTGCCCTTGGGATTCTTTGCAGGAATAGGCGGAGCTTCAAAAAGAGGTATACTTGTAAAGGGCGGTACTTTTGTAGAGCTTGTGTCAAAGGCAAAAGCTGTGGTTTTTGATAAAACCGGAACCCTTACCTGTGAAGAAAACGAAATTGAAAGTGTTCGCTGTGCAGAAGGATTTACTGAGAATGATGTACTTCGCTATGCTTCATACGGAGAGCATTTTTCTGTGCATCCTCTGGCGGAATGTGTACGCAGAGCTTACACTGAAATTGATGAAAAGAAGATTTCAGGATTTGAAGAAATACCTGGAAACGGCACTAAGATAAATCTTGACGGAGAAGAAGTAATCTGCGGCAGCAGACGTTTCCTCGAAAACAGCGGTGTAGATACAAGCGCATTGGGCGAAGCGGGAGCACAGATTTTCGTTGGAGTTTCCGGAAAAGCCGCAGGAGCAATAAGCGTTGAAAGTAAACTCCGTGAAGACTCGGCAGAAGCGGTCAGACAGCTTAAAGCGCTTGGAATAAAGCGCATAGCCATGCTTACGGGTGACCATGAGGATGCCGCTAAATCCGTTGCGGACAGACTGGGTATAGATGAATACTATGCGGGACTTCTTCCTGAGGATAAGCTTTCAATTCTCGAAAAAATTAAAAGTGAATCAGGTATTACAATATTTGCAGGTGATGGAATAAACGACGCTCCGGTTCTTGCCTGTGCTCATGCGGGAGCTGCAATGGGACTCGGCAGCGATGCGGCTATTGAAGCGGGAGATTTAGTGCTTATGGGCAGTAAGCCTTCTTCAATTGCAACCGCCATAGCTCTTTTCCGAAAGACAATGTCCATTGTTCACTTTAACATCTGGTTTGCATTGGGTGTTAAGGCTGTAGTACTCATCCTTGGTGCTTTCGGACTTGCGTCAATGTGGATGGCTGTGTTTGCAGATGTTGGAGTTGCTCTTATAGCTATTGCAAACTCTGCAAGACTTATAAACGGAAAAACTCCTGAAATAAAGTAAATATAGAAAATTAAAGGCCGCCGAAAGGTGGCCTTTTTGTATCTTACTGTATATTAAAAGTATTTGTTTATCCTCTTGACTAAGGTTAGTGTCAGTAGTAAAATAAAGAAAAGTGTATCAAATGATACAAAATAAGCACAGGAAGTGGAAAAATGAAAACCGAAAAAGAAGTTTTATCCATTGCCCGGCTTATGAAGCAGACACCTTTATTTCTGAAAACCAACGATGACATTCTCTTAAGAGAAGCTCAGAACGCAGAAAAGATTTGCTTTTCAAAAGGAGATATTATAGCTTCTTCGGGAGAGAACTCCCGTAAGCTCGGTATTATTTTGAAAGGCAGGGCAGAGGTCACAAAGGATTCCGGAAGAGTGAAAATGAGCGTGCTTTCAAAAGGCGACATTTTTGGAGCGATAACTCTTTTCGGTAATAATTCCGGATTTCTTACGGATATAACCGCTGCCGAAAAATGCGAAGCCGTATTTTTTTCTCCTGAAAGCATTGAAAGAATACTTTCAGAGGACGGCGAAACTGCACGGTGTTATATCGGATATCTTTCCGACAGAATAGGTTTTCTCAACGGAAAGATTGACAGTTACACAGGCACTTCCTCCAGTGCAAAGCTTGCCTGCTGGCTTTTAAAGAACACACAGCAGAATGAGGAAATTATTCTCAGTATGACAAAGCTCTGCGGACTTCTGAATATAAGCCGAGCTTCCGTTTATCGGGCTTTTGATGAGCTTGAGAATGGGGAATGTGTTGAAAGAAACGGTAAGAATATAAAGGTTACAGACCGGGAAAAACTTAAAAGGTATTCAAACGGCACTTTGTAATCTGCTTCAAAGAAAAAGGAGAGATAAAAGAATGAAAACAGCAAAAAAATTAACTGCGCTGATTTTGGCTTTGGCAATGATTTTTGCGTTGGCTGCCTGCGCAGGAAATGACGATGACCAAACATCCACCGGTGACGCACCTAAAACAACCGTAAATGTAGCTACTCTTATGGGTCCCACTGGTATTGGCATGACAAAGCTTATGGATGACGACGAAAATGGAAGCAGCGCTAATGATTATAATTTCACCGTTGCAACTTCACCGGATCAGATAGTAGCATCTATTTCTAACGCAACTGATCCCATTGATATTGCAGCCTGCCCCATAAACCTTGCCTCTACTCTTTATAAAAAGACAAACGGAGCTGTACAGATTGCCGCAATCAATACTTTAGGCGTTCTCTATATTCTCGAAAACGGCAATACAATTAACTCTATCTCCGACCTTAAGGGAAAAACACTTTATGCTACCGGTCAGGGCTCCACACCCGAATATATCCTCAACTATATTTTAGAGGCTAATGGACTTACTCCCGGTGAGGATGTCACAATAAATTATGTCGCCGAGCACGCAGAGCTTGCTACAATGATAGCAACGGGCAAAGTTGACCTTGCAATGCTTCCCGAACCAAATGTAACTTCTGCAAGAGTTCAGAATTCCGATTTGAGAATTGCTCTTGATGTTACTGAAGAGTGGGGAAAAGCAACTGCCCTTAATGGTGACGGCGAAAGCGAACTGGTTCAGGGCTGCATCATTGTCCGTAAGGAATTTGCAGAAAATAATCCTGAAGCTCTTGAGGCTTTCCTCGAAGAGTACAAGGCATCAGTTGATTATGTTAACGCAAATGTAGATGAGGCTTCCACTCTTTGCGAAACTTATGGTATAATACCTAAAGCTGCAGTTGCAAAAATGGCTATACCCAACTGCAATATAACTTTTGTAAAGGGTGCGGAAATGAAGGAACTTGCACAGTCAAACCTTCAGATACTTTTCGATGCTAATCCCTCTTCAATAGGCGGAGCGATGCCGGCGGATGATTTCTACTATGGATGCTGAAAAAAATAAGAAAAAACTTAAAAACATTATAATTAAAGTCGGAGCGGTACTCTTCTGGGTACTGCTCTGGCAGATTTTTTATTTGGCGGTAGGGCAGGAGATACTTATTGTTTCTCCGGTTGCCACTGTAAAACGTCTCTTTGAACTGTCTTCTCATGGACAGTTTTGGGTTACCGCTTTTTCTTCCCTTGTCAGAATTATGGGAGGATATGTGCTTGCTGTTATAATCGGATTTTTCCTTGCTTTTCTTACAAGCTTTGTGCCGATTCTGCGGGCGCTTTTTCATCCTGTTATAATTGCGGCAAGGGCAACTCCCGTTGCTTCCTTTATAATCCTTGCCTTAGTTTGGCTCAGCGCCGGAAAGGTCCCGGCCTTTATAGCCTCCCTTGTAGCTGTGCCCATTGTGTGGGAAAATATAAGCGAGGGAATAAGCAGAACAGATAAGAAATACCTCCAAATGGCAAAGGTTTATAAGATTGGAAAGGCTAAGACCTTTACAAAGATTTATTTCCCGTCGGTGTATCCGTACCTCGCTTCGGGAGCTGTTTCCGCCCTTGGCCTTGCCTGGAAAGCGGGAATTGCAGCGGAGGTTCTCAGTGTTCCTAAAAATTCCATAGGCCTTGAGCTTTACCGTTCTAAGATCTATATTGAAACTTTGGATTTGTTTGCATGGACTCTTGCAGTGATAATTATAAGCGTCGCTCTCGAAAAGCTTCTTAAATATCTTCTCAGGCGTATAAGCGGACGTTATAGTATACGGAGGAAAGAAAATTGACAATAGAGCTTAAAAACATAAGCAAGTCATACGGCGAAAAAGAAGTTATTAAAGATTTTTTTCTTTCGCTGCCTGAAAAGGGGACTGTATGCTTTTTCGGAAAATCCGGCTGCGGCAAAACAACCCTTGCTTCTATTTTTGGAGGGATTATTGAACCTGATAGCGGAGTGATTATCGGAACCGAGAAGAAAAAAATATCTGTTGTATTTCAGGAGGATAGGCTGCTTCCCTGGCTTAACTGTCGTGATAATATAAATCTGGCCGCCGGAAGGAAGGATGCTTTTGCGGAGCTTAAATATTACGATGCTGAAGATATTGCCAAAAGATATCCGAGAGAACTCAGCGGAGGTATGAAACGCCGTGCAGCTCTTGCGAGGGCTACTGCATACGGCGGAGATGTATGTATTCTTGACGAACCCTTTAAAGGCCTTGACGGAGAGCTTGCGGAAAAGTCCGTAAAGAGAATAAGCGAAGTGTTTGACAAAGGGCTTACAATACTAATAACACATCTTCCCGAGGAAGCGGCAAAAATGGCGGATAAAGTGATTTTCTTTAAGGGTATCCCTCTGGAGATAACAGGAGAGATTGATTTTGATGTACCGCCAAAAAACAGAACTAAGGAAGATATAGTCGAATACAGCGAGAGAATATCAGAAATATTCAGGAGAGGGACAGTTTAAAGGAGAGAGTATGGATAGAAAAAGTGATTTTCAAAAAAGTGATGAAACAACGGCTCTGATACTTAAAGCGGCAGTTAAGGTGTTTTCGGAAAACGGATATCGTGCGTCAACTATGCAGATGATAGCAAAACGTGCAGGGCTTGTAGCGAGCGGGATATATTATTACTATGCCGGGAAAAAGGAACTCCTTGAAGCTGTTGTAGATTATCTGCTTTCCTATCTTGAAAATTCCGTTTTTGAGCGTTGGCGGATGGTTGTGGAAAGGGAAGGCCTTGAAGGCTTTATTGATGACGCAATTGATGTTGTAGAGGAAGAGAAAACTTATATCCGTCTTTTGAGTAATCTTATTGCTGACTCAAATGAACTTGACGACAGTTATCGTGAACGGCTTGCAGGTATTTTTCTTAAGGTAAAAGAAGGTATTGAAAAACATTTTCCCGATGAAAAAACAGCCTGTGAAGCGGAAGCCCTTGCTGAAGATATGTACGCCTATGTGTTTCTCTATGTGGTTACGGGAAGCAAGAGTACCTTTGACCGTCAAATGCGTCAAAGCAAAGAGCGATATAAAAAAATAATGGAAAAAAATCCATATTTGAGCCGCTGAAAAGAGCAATAGAGTAAGAATATTAAAGCTCCCCTGATGACTTATGCATCAGGGGAGCTGCTGTTTTATAAATTTTGCAGATGATTAACCGGCGCAGTAATTGGCGATGATCTGGGCTGTTTCCGCTCTTGTGATGTTTTTAAGAGGACGGAACATACCGTTAGAGTAGCCTTCAACAATTCCGTTTGATACTGCCCATATTACCGCATTTTTGGCATATGAGGGAATGAGGAGCCTATCGTAAAAATTAAGATTGCCCGAAACCGTAGGAGAGCCTGCAAAGCGGTAAAGCATTGTTACAAGATGTGCTCGTGAAATTGCACAGTCGGGCATAAAGAAGAGGCTGAAAAGTCCCTTTATGATACCGTTGTTATATGCCCATACAACTGCATCGTAAGCCCAGAAGTCACTGTTAATATCAAAAAACGGTTCTTTAAGACCGCTTACGTCAGGTGAACCTGCCATTTTATAGAGAGCGTCAATAAACTGTGCACGGGTTGTGGTGCGGTCAGGTGCAAAGGTGTTTTCGGTAACCCCATCCATAATTCCTTCGTCTGTTACGAACTTAACGGCATTATAGTACCAGTCATTTGCGAAAACATCATCATAAGGGAACTCAGCTTCCGGAAGAGCTTCAAGAATAAGCTCAGCCATACGTCTGTAGCCTTCGTGAGTCGGATGTGAGCCGTAGCAGATGATTTTGGTCATCTCAACATAGATATAGCCGTATTTGTCTGCATTGAGTTTCATTGGTGCATTGATTGCGTCAACAATGGTCTGAGCAACCTGGTGGCTTATAATAGCCTGGGTGCTATTGTCGTTAAAGTCCTCTTCGTTTGCATAGCCTGTGTCGAAAAGTCCGCATACAACGAGGGTAACGTCGGGATTTAAGTCATAAATGTCCTCAATTACGATATTCCAGTTTTTAAGATAATTGCTTATGCCAAAGGAAATAGCCTCAGGAAGAGCCTTTAAAAGTGCAGGAAGAGCATCCATTGTATCAGCAAGGTCAATAAGTGATTTTAATCCGTTATCCTCGAAGCCTAATTCCTCAAGCATTTTACGGGCAGCCTCAATAAATGGAGCCAGTGCGCCGTCTTCCGCCATGGCGTCAATTACAACCCAGGACAGATATGTTCCTACGTCGTTTCCGCCGAGTCCCAATGTAATAAGATCGGCATCAGCAACCTGTCTGCGGAATTCCGGTTTTAATGCTTCTGTGGCCGCTACGTCATATGTATCATGAAAAAGATATTCATCTGGGACAAAATCATCCTCAAACATATAGCGCATTTCAATTGTTCTGAAGCCCTGACAGGCTAACGGAACAAGCTCAGCGCCGAGTGTGTCCGCAACAATAGCTGAATACGAATGGTCCACTCTTACAAATTCGGTGTTGACCCATTCTTTTTCGTCGTAACCTGCCGCTACGCTGTCGCCGAGAAGAACAAGTTTATCGTAATTACGGTACGTCTTGTCAGTTTCTGCGTTTGCAAAGCAAACGCTTATGCCGGCGAGCATAGCGAGTACAAGTACAATTGATATAATTTTTTTTGCAATTTTGTTCATACTCTTATAACCCCCAAATATTTATTTTATTAATAGTTTACTATGTCAATATGTTTTGGTCAAGGGTTTTAAAGTCATTTTGTGCTGTTGTTATTCAAAATTTATTCATATTTTATATTATTACTTCTGTATTTTTCCAATTTTAAAATTTTAAGTAGATTTTGAAATATACTTCTCAAATTAAAAAGCCTCTTATGCAGCGCCTGTATTTCGCACCGCATGAGAGGTTAAGAAGATTAAATTAATCAAAGAAGATATCATTCTGCCTTTTCTATTTCTACTCCGGTAAAATAATGTTTTATAATTTCCTGCCATGATGAGCCTTGCCTTGCCATATAATCTGCACCATACTGACTCATTCCCGCTCCGTGGCCGTAACCGGTTACCGAAAAAGTGAAGCTTCCGTCTTCGTGTTTCACCGTAAAGCATGGGCTTCTCAGTCCCATTGCTTCTCTTACCTCGAGTCCGGTAAACTCTTTTCCGCCAATGGTTATTGAAAGCACTGTTCCCGAATCTGAAACGGAGGTTTTTCCAATCCATTCGTCTGAATTATCGGAAAGTGCAGCTCCTTTAAGAGCAGCCGCTTTTTCTTTAAACTGTGCGTCGGTTAAAGTTACTGTGCTGGCATAGTCCGGTGAAAGCTTGTCTCCGGCGCTTTGCACTGGCTGCAAATATGGCAGTTCGCTGCCCCATAAATTTTTGCTGCTCTCTGTCTGACCTGAGGAAATAGCGTGAAATGCGGCTGTTATAAGTTCGCCGTCATATGTTATTATGTACGAACCGCTTTCCTTTACAGCGTCGGAAAGTTTTTCTTCATAGGTTTCAAACTGTTCTCCGAATTTTTCTTTTCTCTCCTGCTCAGTCATATATCCCTGATGCTTTGAGCTGTCGTCTGATATATCCGCTCCTTTAAGTTCGGAGGAGGGATTTTTCTTTTGCTGTTCAATCATTTTTTCAGCATATGTTCGGCAGACAGCGGCCTGTGCTTTTAATGCTTCAGCGTGATATAGCGGCGTCATTTCGCTGGCGAGGGCACCTATTAGATATTCTGTCATTGAAACAGTGACGGTTTTATTTTCCTCTGTCAGCAATACCTTTATCTGAGAGCTGTTATGGGAATATTCTCCGGTTGCCGAAAGATCATCGTCCGTGTTAGGTATAATGAAAACCGACAGGGGCAAAGTGACCATAAAAAACAACAATATAAGGGCGAGTAGAAGGCTTCGTTTCATAAAATCAGTCCTTTATTTTTTCGTAATGCCATATATACAATATATATGGGTGTTCTTGACTTTGTATTTGCAGTGTTGTAAAATTAATGGTAAACAATTTTTAAGGAAGTGCCGCAATGGGATTATATGTTTCCCCAATATCCAATGAATCACTAAAAAATTTATGCGAACAGGTCGGAAAAAATGACCATATAAATCCGGAAGATTTCAGCCGCTATCATGTTAAAAGAGGACTTAGAAATTCTGACGGAACAGGAGTCATGGCCGGCCTTACAAAGATATGCAGCGTTGAGGGATATTACATAAGCGACGGCGAGAGAATACCCAAAGAGGGCCGTCTCGTATACCGTGGAATAGATATAAACGATATTATCGAAAACTGCGTTAAAGAGGACCGCTTCGGTTACGAAGAGGCAGCATGGCTGCTTATTTTCGGAAGCCTGCCTACTCTTGAGCAGCTTAAAAAGTTTAGGGAAATTCTTGCCCAGTGCCGTGAGCTGCCGGAAGACTTTAACGAAGATATGATAATGAAAGCTCCGTCACCGGATATTATGAATAAACTTGCAAGAAGCGTTATGGCTCTTTATTCATACGACGAAAATCCGGACGATACAAGCATAGAAAACGTTCTTCGCCAGTGCATACAGCTTATAGCTCAGATACCTACAATTATGACTTATGCATATCAGGTTAAACGTCGTCATTATCTTCATAAGAGTATGTATCTTCATCCCATAAACAAAGAGCATTCTACCGCTGAGTTTATTCTTAACTCTTTAAGAGCGGACAGAAAATTTACCCATGAAGAGGCAATGCTTCTCGATACTTGCCTTATAGCCCATATGGAGCATGGAGGAGGAAATAACTCCACTTTTTCAACGAGAGTTCTTACTTCCAGCGGAACCGATACCTATTCGGCAATAGCGGCTGGCATAGGTTCCCTTAAAGGACCAAAACATGGCGGCGCCAACAAAAAGGTTGCCCAGATGGTAGCCTGTATGAAGGATGAGATAAAGGATCTTACAAACGAAGATGAAATTGCGGCTTTCATAGAGAGGGTAATCCGTAAGGAAACCGGCGACGGATCAGGTCTTATTTACGGTATGGGTCATGCGGTTTATACTTTATCTGACCCGAGAGCTAAAATACTCAGAGAGCGGGCAAGAAAGTTTTCGGTAGGCACTCCCTTTGAGGAGGAATTTATCGCTCTTTCTTTAATTGAAAAACTTACTCCTGAGGTTTTTGAAAAAATCAAGGGAACAAAAAAGAAAATGTGTGCAAATGTCGATTTGTATTCCGGCCTTGTCTATAAAATGCTTGGAATTCCCGACGATCTGTTTACACCTATGTTTACTGTTGCAAGAGTTGCGGGATGGTCGGCTCACAGGCTCGAAGAGCTTACTTCCGGCAAGAGAATTATAAGACCGGCTTATAAAAGCGTCTGCCTGCCCGGAGAGTATATTCCAATTGCACAGAGAACCTGTGAAACCTGTAAAGGTGACAAGGAGTATGTGCCTACTGAGCAGAGGGATTGAGTTATAATTTCCTATTTTGGAGGTTTTTATGAATAGAAATATCATCAGTCCCGATAAGGGAACCAAAAGTCTTTTTGGAATTTTTGCCGCTGCGCTTATTGTTGCGCTGCCGCTGAGAGCTTATCAGCTTATTTTTCTCATTGATCCGGAAACAGGATTTTATACAAAGACTAATTTTACTGTTCCGCTGTTATATGTTCTGCTGATTTTAGTGGGAATAGCATTTATTGCTCTGTCATTTTTCCCTGCAAATATGCCTTTCGGAGGTACGGCGAAAGGCGGTAAGGTTTTTGCCGTTCTGTCGTTTTTGATAGCTGTTTCCCTTATTGTAGATGCAGGTATACAGACAAGTGAGATTTTTGCATCGCTTACTTTTACTGATGTAACAGGATATTCAACTCCTCAAACTGTAACGGCATCTTCTATTTTCAACAGCGATACGCTGCTGATTTTTGCCAGAATAATTTTCGCCGTAATATCATGCGTTTATTTTACAATATTGGGATTTAATTATTGCGGAATAATTTATGACGCTTCCCAGTTTAAAATTTTAGCTTTAGGTCCCCTTGCGTGGGTTATTGTACGTTTGATTTCCGACTTTATGTGGAAAATAAATTATCGCAATATTTCCGATTTACTGCTTGAAATGTTCATGCTTGCGGCGTTCATGTTTTTCTTTATGTCTTTTGCGAGAATCAATTCCAACATAAACCGTGATACTGCGTACAGAAAGCTTTATGCCTTTGGTTTTATAGGCAGCCTGTTGGCTTTAATGCTGTCGGTGCCGAGATTGATTTTGATTGTATTAGGCCAGTCTGATCGAATAGTCGAAGATTTCGGATTTTCTTTGGCAGATTTTCTTATAGGTATTTTTATAATCTATTATCTTTTTGTAAATATTAAATCTCAGAACATTTCTGATGTGTCTAAAGTTGAGGAAATAGAGTAAGAAATAAATTAAGGCGGTCGGAAAACGGCCGTCTTTTTTATATTTCAATATTAAAGCTCTCTAAAACAGGAGGGGCGGTTATGGATATAAATTACAGTGAATTTGAAAAAGTATTTCGCCCTATTGCGGAAAACTGCGGTTGTACTCAGTGGGGGCTTTGTCCTTTTTCCGCTGTGTCTGACAGTCTTTTGGAATGCCGAAAAAAAGAACTTCTTCCAGCCGATTCAAAAACAGTAATATGTGTTCTTTTTCCTTATATGCTTGAATCTTACGGAGAAAGCCGTAATATTTCTCGTTATGCTGTGCCGGAGGATTATCATTTGGTTCTTGGCAGGCTGCTTTCTGATATGTGCCAGAAACTGAAAGATAAGTTTAGTGGCTGTGAATTTGTATCCTTTGCTGATAATTCACCAATACCAGAAGTAAAGGCTTCGGCCTTTAGTGGCCTGGGAGTTGTAGGAAAAAACTCTCTTTTAATCAATAAAACATATGGTTCGTGGGTTTTTATAGGCGAGATAGTAACTGATATTAATGTAAAGGATATGAGCTTTACAAACGTAATTGAGCATTGTATCGGCTGCAATAAGTGTATAAAAAGCTGTCCGGTGAATGCGATTTCAGAAAACGGGGGAATTGACAGGGAAAAATGCCTTTCCGCCGTAACTCAGCGCAAGGGTGAGCTGACGGAGAGCGAAATTAATGCAATTTTAAAAAGCGGATGTATATGGGGCTGTGATATTTGCCAGGAGGTTTGTCCTATGAATTCGCAGATAAAAATTTTACCACTTGAGGAATTTACAAAAAACTGTGTTTTTGCTTTAACGGAGGAAACGGCAATTAAAAAAAGAGCTTTCGGCTGGCGCGGAAGAGGAGTAATAAACAGAAATCTGGAAATTATTTCGGATAAAAATAATGGTAAATAAGTTGTAAAATTAAATTGTTTCCACTATAATAGAAATAAGTAAAAAGGATTGGAGGCTTTTTTATGAAACTTGTTATTTCCATTGTAAACAGTGACGACGGTCACATTCTTCTCAGCCGTTTGACTAAGGCGGGATTTTACGTTACAAAGCTTTCAACCTCAGGCGGATTTCTCAGAAGCGGTAATATTACGCTTATGACTGGTGTTGAGGAAGAAAAGGTTGACGAACTTATTGAAATTATTGGCAAATGCAGCAGCAAGCGCAAGCAGGTTGTTCAGCCAAATCCTGTCTACGGCAGCAATGAGCTTTACGTATCCTCACCCATGGAGATAACCGTTGGCGGTGCCACTGTTTTTGTTCTTGATGTCGATAAGTTCTATAAGCTTTAATTAAAGATGGCGGAGCTTAGTTATACATCGGAGGTTTGCCAAAAGCTTTCGAGGCTTTTGAAGGCGAACCGTTTTCCCCACGCAATACTTATTGAATGTGCAGACGAAGAAGCGGGCGCTTCGGCGGCCCGCTTCGCTGCAAAAATGCTGGTATGTGAAAATAAAGATAATGCGCCCTGTGGTATGTGTGCTGCCTGTAAAAAGGCACAGGCAGGTTCTCACCCAGATATTACCGAATATACAGGCGGGAATGCGCCTCGTTCATTTAAGGTAGATTGGGTAAGGGAAGCTATAAGAAACGCATATATTATGCCAAATGAGGCGGAATCCAAGGTTTTTGTTTTTTTAAAAACTCAGACCATGTCTGACAGTGCGCAAAATGCGGTTCTTAAAGTTCTTGAGGAACCGCCTTCATATGTTAATTTTATACTTGTATGTAACTCTAAAACCAATATGCTTGAAACAATACTTTCACGGTGTGTGGTTTTTTCGCTGAGTTCTGACGATGAGGCTTCAGTTTTATCGGAAAAGACCGAAAAAGCGGTGAAAGATATGGTTTCTGCAATAACGGCTCCGGAGGAATACTCTTTAATAAAAGAGGCAGGTGCTTTCGAAAAGGACAAGGATCTGCTGCGAGAAGTTATTTCGGAGTTAATAAATGTTTTCAGAGACGCTGCTTTTATTAAAGGCGGAGGAAAACCGTCTTTAAGCCATGTGCCGGATGCAGCTGAAAAAGCTGCGGCATCCCTTACAATGCCTTGTATTTTAAAGGTAATGGATGTCCTTTATGAGTTGGAGTCCGCGATGGCACGCAATATCAATTACAATTTACTGCTTACGGCAATGTGTGCTCGCTTGAGAGCCGCATGCGCAAGATGATATAAAACGGAGGAAACATATATTTATGGCAGAGATAGTCGGAGTAAGATTTAAAGAAGTCGGTAAGGTTTATTACTTTGATCCCGACGGAGTAAGTCTTAAAAAAGGCGACAGAGTTATTGTTGAAACGGCCCGCGGAATTGAGTGCGGCGAGGTCGCCATGGATAATAGAATAGTAGACGACGAGGAGATTGTACATCCTCTTAAGATGATAATAAGGGAAGCCACGGCTGAAGACCTTAAAACTGTTGAAGAAAACAAGAGAAAAGAAAAAGAGGCCTTTGATATATGCCTCAAAAAAATAGCAAATCACGGCCTTGAAATGCATCTTGTAGATGTTGAATATACCTTTGACAACAGCAAGATCCTTTTCTACTTTACCGCTGACGGCAGAGTTGATTTTCGAGAGCTTGTAAAAGATTTGGCAAGCGTATTCCGTACAAGAATAGAGCTCAGACAAATCGGAGTGAGAGATGAATCCAAAATGCTGGGCGGTCTCGGAATGTGCGGCAGACCTTTCTGCTGCGGTACGTTCCTCGGTGAATTTCAGCCAGTTTCAATCAAAATGGCAAAAGAACAGGGCTTGTCACTTAATCCCGTTAAAATAAGCGGAACCTGCGGCAGACTTATGTGCTGTCTTAAATACGAGCAGGAAGCCTATGAGCATCTTCTTAAAATAACTCCTAAGCAGGGAGCAACTGTAGAGACTGCTGAAGGAAGAGGAACAGTTATAGATGTAAATCTTCTTACAGGAATTTTAAAAGTAAGACTTTTTGATCGCCCTGATGCGGCTCCTTTAACGGTACACCGTCACGACGTAAAGCTTCTGAAGGATGCACAGATAAGAGTTGATAAAGAAGAGCTGGAACAGTTCAAAGGAATTGAATAATCAGAATTACTAATTTTATAAATATGCGGCAGATGAATTGAATCTGTCGCTTTTTTGCATTTTTAATAGGATTTTTAAGCTGTTTTATTCATTTTATATAACTGCCGAGCAATAAAAACGGTTACTGTCGGGTGAAAAATTTATCGAAAAAATTGGATAATGAAAGACAAAATATACTTGACAACCATTTTTAAAATAACGTACTATGTATATGCAAATTGAATATTCAGAGGAAAATTCGGTGGGAAATGTGGAAAATATTGTTAAGTAAAGTTGAAGTCTTTACGCTTAAAAGTGTAAAACCTATTTTTTTGAACGTGAAAATCAGGGTTTTTCACATTATCCACAAAGTTTTCCACACACTAAAGGCGTTGGCCTTTACAAAAGTTTTAAACGTCTTTTTGGGGAAAACTTGTGTTATATTCATTCTGTAACTTTTATATGCACGAGGATTTATAAAGATAATTTTTAAAATGCAATTTTTTGCTTTAAAAAATTCATTTTATTGGGAGGAATAAGTTTTGAAAGGAAAAATTTTTGTATTTTCCGCAACAGGTAATTCTAAATATCTTGCTCTTAAAATAGGAGAAAGAGCAGAACTTGAAACAGTCAGTGTTAATAAAAGTCTTTTGGACAATGAAGAGGAATATAATTTTGAAGGCGAAAAAATTGGTTTTGTGTTTCCCGTCTATGCCTGGGGCTGTCCATCTGTTATGGAACGCTTTGTAGCGAGCTTAAAGTTTAAAGGTAAGCCCTCATATGTTTTTGCAGTTGCCAACTGCGGCGATTCAATGGGAAACACTCTTACAGATTTTGAAAAGCTTTTAAAGACTAAAAGTCTTGAGCTGGATTTCGGCGATTTTTTTGTTATGCCCAATAACTATTTGCCTTTAAGCGATGTGGATTCAAAGGAGCTGGAAAACGAAAAGCTGCAAAAAGCAGATGAAAAGCTTTCTGTAACTATTGGGAAGATTATGAATAACGAAAAGGGTATAAATCAGCCGGCAGGTATTTTTAATTTCTTGCTTTCGGGAGCTGTCCATAAAGGATTTAATAAAACTTCTGCAAATGGATATAAAAAGCTGCACATCAATTCAAATTGTGTCGGCTGCGGCCTTTGTGCCATTGTCTGTCCTCTTATTAATATCACTATGAAGGACGGAAAACCCAAGTGGGGAGAAAACTGTATTTCCTGTATGGGATGTATAAACTGGTGCCCGCAAAAGGCAATAGATTACGGAAAGAAAACAGAAAAAAGAGGAAGGTATCACAATCCCAATATCAGTATAAATGAGCTTTTGGAATAAATCTGTACCTTTTGCCGTAAATAAGGCATAGGTGAACTTTTGGAGTGAAGATAATTGAATAAAAATTTTAAAGTTATAAAACTCAGCAAAAAGTTTTTAATACTGGTTATCCTTTCTTTTCTTATCTTATGTTCAGCTGTTGTTATAATAAATTTAAATTCCAAGCCTACCGAGGAGCGTCCGGAATCCGATAATGTAATGGGGATACCGGTTACATATGATTATATACCGGAGGATTCTGGTGGCAGACCGGGTATAAGGCGTAAAATTCGCTATGTTGTAATTCACGAAACAGCAAATCACCGTGAGGGAGCAAATGCTCAGGCTCACAGCCAGTATCTTCAGAGCGGAGGCGACGGAAGCACTTCATGGCATTATACCGTAGATGACCATGAAATTTATCATCACGTTCCTGACAGTGAAGTTGCATGGCACGCCGGAGATGGTCTTAAGAATCCCGGAGGGAACCTGAACGGAATAGGTATAGAGCTTTGCGTAAACGATGACGGAGACTTTGAAAAGACCTTTGATAATGGGGCTAGATTGGCAGCATTTTTACTTAACGAGTATTCTCTTGATATTAAAAATGTAAAGCAGCATTATGATTTTAATGAAAAGAACTGTCCGATGATTATAAGGGAAACGGGCAGATGGGAGGAATTTTTAACTCTTACGGAAAAATATTTGCATGAGCTTCAAAATGTTACAGTAACCCAAAGTCAGTAAATTTAATAGTAAAAGCAAAGAACCTCCGGCTGTTATTACAGCCGGAGGTTCTTTGCAGGAGAGGTTAGCAGCAGCAGTCGTTGTTGTTGCCGCATCCGCAGCCGCTATTGCCACAGCCGTTGCCGCTGAAAAGGCCGCCGTTGCCGCCGCAGCAGCAGAGAATGAGGATAAGAAGGATTATCCATGTGCAGTTATTGCATCCCATTTGTCGTGACCTCCTTTCGTTCTTACATCAACATACTATGGCGAAAGGTCAAAATCGGTTACAGAAAAAATATTAATTCTTCTATGTCAAAAGTGAGCATAAGTGAGATAATCGAAGAAAAAACTTAAAACAGTTAGAAAAAGTAAGCTAATTTAAAATTTCGGGAAATAATTTGACTTTGAAAACTGATTTTGACTATCTTTGACCTTTGACGAAAGGTCAAAATCCTCCTATAATAATGGTCGAAAGGTCAAAGATAGTCAAAGTTAAACAAAGATCAAAAATATAGATTCACAAGGAGGTGCCGAAGATGAATCTCAGCAATATGATAGCGGACCTGATTTTGGATATGATGTCCGAAAGCGGTCAGACAGAAATTCAGCGCAACGAGCTTGCGGAGAAGGTGGGATGTGTACCGAGCCAGATAAACTATGTAATTTCTTCACGTTTTACTCCGGAACACGGCTACATAGTCGAAAGCCGAAGAGGCGGCGGAGGATATATTAAAATTACAAGGGCGAAAGCCGATAAAGGTATGGCAATAATGCATACGGTCAATAATATCGGCGACACTCTGGATGAAAAAACCTGCCGTGCCCATATCTATAATCTCTATTATCAGAATATGATTTCAGAGGGAGCGGCAAAGCTCATGACTGCGGCAACCTGCGGCAATGTTTTCAGAAACATACCGGCAGAGTATGAAGGGCAGGCAAGAGCGGCAATTTTCAAGCAAATGCTTCTTACAACTTTAAAATAACAAATTAATTTCATTCGGGAGGTAATATATATGTTGTGTCAAAACTGTGGAAAAAATGAAGCTACTACTCATGTAAAGAGAATAATAAACGGCAGCACTTCTGAATATCATCTTTGTCAGAACTGTGCATCAAAACTGGGTTACGGAGATTTCTTCGGAGGCTTCGATGATTTCGGATTCGGAGGACTTTTCGGAAATCTCTTCTCTCAGGGTCAGAGCCTTATGGGAGATACTTCTTCCGCTCTGCGCTGTGAAAAGTGCGGTTCCACTTTCCGTGATATTGCAGAAAGCGGCAAGGTAGGATGCGCCGACTGTTACCGAATTTTCAAAGACAGGCTTATGCCATCTCTTCAGAAAATTCACGGCAGAACAAAGCACATAGGAAAATCGCCTTCGGGAGTTGTTCCGGGACCTGAAAAACAGCTTGAAGATCTTAAAGGAAAACTTCAGAAAGCCATAGAAACACAGAATTTTGAAGAAGCCGCAAAGCTTCGTGATCAAATTAAATCAATGGAGCAGGAGGGATAAATTATGAAAAAGTGGTATACATCATCAGGAAACAACAGCGATGTTGTAATGAGTACAAGAATACGTCTTGCCAGAAACCTTCATGAATATCCTTTCCCGGCAAGACTTGATCAAAAGGGTGAAACCCAGGTTTGCGAAAAGGTCAGAGATGCCCTTTTCGGCGGCAACAGTCATATGAAAGATGAATTTGCCTACATCAAAATGGATTCCCTCAGTGAGACAGAAGCCGTCGCCCTTGCAGAAAAGCATCTTATCAGTCCTGAGTTCGCATCCGAAAGAGCAGGCAGAGCGCTGATTCTCAATAAGGATGAAAGCGTTTCAATAATGCTCTGTGAAGAGGATCATGTAAGGATTCAGGTTATGGCTCCGGGTCTCGATATGGAGGGAGCTTATGAAACTGCTGATAAAATAGATACGCTTCTTGATTCAGCATTGGGCTTTGCTTTCGATGAGAATTTAGGTTATCTTACCCAGTGTCCCACAAACCTCGGAACAGGTATGAGAGCTTCCGTAATGCTTCATCTTCCCGCTCTTACAGCTTGCGGTCAGATAGGTAAACTTGCCTCAACAGTTTCAAAGCTTGGTCTTACAATCAGGGGCAGCTATGGCGAAGGCAGCGAAACAAAAGGCGATTTCTATCAGCTGAGTAATCAGGTAACTTTGGGAATTTCAGAAAAAGCCGCTATGGATAATCTTAAATCAATTACCATGCAGCTTGTAGAGCGTGAACGTAATCTCCGTAAGGAAATGATAGGTTCAGCTCAGATACAGGATAAAATTTTCAGAGCTTACGGTGTACTTAAATATTCAAGAGTTCTCAGCAGCGCCGAATTTATGGAGCTCATTTCCCTTGTAAGGCTTGGTGCATGCGAAAAACTTCTGGATATTTCACAGGAAAATATCAGCGAGGTTATTTCCGCAGCACAGCCTGCGTCCCTTATTCTTGCAAAAGGAGAAAATGCTGAAACACAGCAAAGGGATATCAGCCGAGCAGAGCTCGTAAGAACAAAGCTTGGTTAAAGTTTAGAATTTAAGTCTAAGATATATACAAATAAGGAGGAATGTATATGTACAAATTCACAGGTTTCACAGAAAAGGCCAATGCCGCCCTTAACGCAGCAATAACAGCGGCGGAAAATTTAGGTCATACCTATGTGGGCAGCGAACACCTTCTTATGGGTCTTTTACAGGATACAAGCGGAGTTGCAGGTGCAGCTCTTTCAGCACGAGGCGTAACAGCCGAAAAAATAGAGGAACTTATTAAAAAGACAATCGGCATAGGCAGTCCTACAAGTCTTACCCCTGGTGATTTTACACCGAGAAGCAAGAATATTGTGGAAAGCTCAATTGCCGTAGCAAGAACAGCCGGACTCAGCTATGTAGGCACAGAGCATATTCTCTTTGCTCTGCTCCGTGAGGAAAACAGCTGTGCTGTAAGCTTCCTCAATCAGCTTGGAGTAAGAGCTTCAGAGCTTATGGAAGATATGAGTAAGTCCTATTCCGCAGGAGAGGCTCAGGGAAAGGGCGGAGCTTTCGGACGCAAAAACGAAAAGACCAATACGCCCACCCTTGAGCAGTTCGGCAGAGACCTTACTAAAATGGCTCAGCAGAACCTTATTGACCCGGTTATCGGCAGACAGAAAGAGATTGAAAGAGTTATTCAGATACTCAGCAGACGTACAAAGAATAATCCCTGTCTTATCGGTGAACCCGGCGTAGGTAAAACGGCTATTGCCGAGGGTCTTGCCCTTAAAATAACAAAAGGAGAGGTTCCGGAGCTTCTTAAAGATAAAAGGGTTATTTCCCTTGACCTTACAGGCATGGTAGCCGGTACAAAGTACAGGGGCGATTTTGAAGAGAGAATCAAGACCGCACTTGACGAGGTTAAAAAAGCTGGTGATGTAATCCTCTTCATTGATGAAATCCATACTCTTATCGGAGCGGGTGCCGCTGACGGTGCAGTTGATGCCGCTAATATCCTTAAACCCTCTCTTGCAAGAGGTGAAATTCAGGTAATCGGTGCAACTACTCTTGATGAGTATCGTAAGCACATAGAAAAGGATGCAGCTCTTGAAAGAAGATTCCAGCCTGTAACAGTCGGCGAGCCCACTGAGGAAGAGGCAATCGAAATCCTCAAAGGACTTCGTGATAAATATGAGGCTCACCATAAGGTAAAGATTACAGATGACGCTATTTATGCGGCTGTCAAAATGTCCTCAAGATACATTGCCGACAGATATCTGCCCGATAAGGCTATCGACCTTGTAGATGAGGCAGCATCACGTGTAAGGCTTAGTGCCTTTACAGCTCCCCCTGACCTTAAAGCCATGGAGGATAAGATAAAAGCTATCGGCGAGGAAAAACAGTCCGCTGTAAACAATCAGGACTTTGAGCGTGCCGCAACCCTCAGAGATGAGGAAAAGGAACTTAAAGAGAAGTATGAGGCTGAAAAGTCAAGCTGGCAGGAGAAGAACGCCCGCACAACAGGCGAGGTTGGCACCGCAGAAATTGCGGAGATCGTTTCCAGTTGGACTGGTATCCCCGTAGTACAGCTTACTCAGGAAGAGAGCCAGAGACTTCTGCATCTGGAAGAAGAGCTTCATAAGCGCATTGTGGGTCAGCATGAGGCAGTTGCCGCAGTTTCAAAGGCTATACGCAGAAGCAGGGTAGGTCTTAAAGACCCCAAGAGGCCCATCGGTTCCTTTATCTTCCTTGGACCTACCGGCGTAGGTAAAACTGAGCTTTGCAAGGCTCTTGCAGCTGCAATGTTCGGTGATGAAAACGCAATGATCCGTCTTGATATGTCCGAGTATATGGAGAAGCATACGGTTTCCCGTCTTGTAGGTTCACCTCCCGGATATGTAGGATTTGAAGAAGGCGGACAGCTTACTGAAAAAGTTCGCCGTAAACCTTATTCGGTAATCCTCTTTGATGAAATCGAAAAGGCTCATCCTGATGTATTCAACATGATGCTTCAGATTCTTGATGACGGTATCCTTACGGATTCACAGGGCAGACGTGTTGACTTCAAGAACTGCATTATCATCATGACTTCAAACGTAGGCGCAAAGCTTATTACGGAAACCAAGTCAGATCTCGGTTTCTCCTCAGGCAGTGCAGAGCGCAGCGACGATAAAATCCGTGAGACTGTTCTCGGCGAGCTTAAGAGAACATTCAGACCTGAGTTCCTCAACCGTGTTGATGATATAATCGTTTTCCATCAGCTCAAGAAAGAGGAAATCAAGGAAATTGCCGTAAGAATGCTTAACACTCTTTCAGAGAGAGTAAAAGGTATGGATATCACCGTTACTTTCGATGATGGTGCAGCGGAGAAAATTGCCGACGCAGGATTTGATCCCGTCTACGGCGCAAGACCTCTGAGAAGAGCTATTCAGACAGAAATTGAAGATAAGCTTTCCGAAGAGATGCTTGAAGGCAAGGTAAAAGCCGGCGAAAGCTACGTCTGCAAGGCTGACGAAAGCGGATTTGTATTTGAAAATACGAACGCCGCACCTTCTTCCGAAGAGCCAAAAGAGGAATAAAATATAATACCTTAAACAGAACCCTCCCGTGGGAATTATCTCATGGGAGGATTCTTGTGTTATAACTGACAGAAATAGAAATCATGTTAAAGGCAAAAAAAATATAGTTTATGAACTAAATTTACTGTAATTCATTGACTTTTTTATTTAAAAACAATATGATGTAATCAATGAATGATGATGAATAATAAGTTGAGGAACCAGACAATATTTAAAAAAGATGTTTTATGCACATTTTTCTATGAAAATGGAGGCGGTTCCAATGCAGCATATTTATAATATAGTAAAGAAGGCAGATATTTAAATATAAAGGAGAGGTAAATATTATGAAGAATTTGTTTAAAAGATTATTATCAATAATAACGGCAATTTTGTTTTTGGGCATTTTTCCAATAACTTCATTTGCAATGTCAGAGTCATATTTAAGCAGAGAAATAATCAATACAAAAATACTTGCTGATGGTACTATTTTAAAAACAATAAACAATAGCAATTTGAAAAAGATACAGAGCAAAAGCTTAGCCCGTGGTTATGATGAAGCAAAGAACATAATGCAAGAGCTTGGAATAAAAATAAATGAAAACTTGGAATCACATAAAAGGGTATTGGAATGCGTTAACAGTGCAAGATCAATAAGCGTAATTTCTCAGTATATTAAAATTGATAAAAACGGTGTACAATCGATTATGAGCGAAGAAGAATGCTTTAAAAGTATGGAAATTGAGAGAGATAGAGTTAGCGTTGCTACTAAAAATTTAGCTTATGATGGTAATGAAAAGGAACACGAGAATGGATATATGCGACAATCAATTGTGGTAATTTATTCAGGAGAGGTAATGGGGGAATATATAATTATTGGACAGCATGAGTGGCTAATGGAGCCGGTTTCAAGAGGTATGGATGCTTTTTCTCTATACTCGAAGGATTTAGACTGGTATCACGAAGGACAAAATGCCTATTCTAAAACAGAAGGTTATACAAACTACGAAGAAGAATGGTATTATAGTTGTGAAGATCCTGTGATTAATGAGGAAGGAGTTTATTATACAACGCATCTGCCAATTGATATAAATGGTAACAAGTTTATTAATATATGGTTCCAAATTATTGCAAAAGCAAGGGTACACGATTATGATGATTTGACTCAAATTCTGTCTGTCGGTTCAAAATATGCGCATTCACAAATAGGTATTGCTATAGGTTGTGGTTGGAGTTCTGGAAGCAAACCAGGAGTGAGTCTTGTTGGCACAATATATGAAAAAGATTATTATATTAACTTTACATGGAATTATTTGGAAATTTTTAATTGAAAGAGGCCATTGAAATGAAGAAAAAATCTGTACTTATTACTGGTATAAGTATTTTTTGTGTGCTGATTGTTTTTGGTGTTTTCGCCGCTTTTATTTATACTCCCAATAAAGAAATTGAGGCGAACAGTTTACTTAAAACAAATGATACGGCTGATGTTATTACGCAGAATACGGGTCTGAAGCTTAACCTTAATTTTTCTGAGCATGAGAAATTTGCAGACAGTTTTTCTGACTTAGTGAAGATTGAGGGTAAAGATGAAATTACATCAGGAGATTTTTCTTTAAAATATCGAACAGTTATAGACAGGGAGAATGTGAAAAGCTGTGCTGCGTCTGTGGAGAAAAAGGGAAACGACGGAAAATATATGCTGATTTTTCAGTATGAACTTAAAAACAGACCTTTTTTCCTGAATAATAATAAAGTGACCTGTTCTTCTCAGGACTTTGTTTTTACGGATAACGATCAGGAAAACAAAGCGAAAATTTTCGTAGGATATTATGAGAGTGCCCACAATCTAAAATCAGGCGAAAGCGAAGAAGATTTTGTGTGGAAAGAATGTGAGCCAGAAGAATTAATTACCGGAGACGGCAAAATTGATTTTCGTTTTGATTTGCCCGGTAACACATTTGATGATATGACTATGAAAAGAGTCAGTAACTATGTGGTACAGATTTGTATACCTGCACAGCTGAGCAAATATGGAAACGCTCAGGCAGTATCGGTGGACTGTGATTTTGACGGTGAACTGGAATATTTTATGTGGGAATATAATCCGTCATAATGTCTGAAAAATTTGTGTATTTTGTCTCGGCATCCCGCCGTTTCTGATTTTATTGGAGGCAGTGAAGAAGAGATTCTTTAAAGCAAAAGAAAAGTAGGTAGAACAAAATGAAAATGGCAGAACCGCTAAAGCGGTTCTGCCGTTACTTTTATAAGTGGTTATATCCGTTTTTCTTTATAAACGTTGGATAATCGAAAAGTGAAACGTCAAGGTCAACATATCCTGAAATTCCGTTTACTTTTCCCGTTTCTGAGTATTGCCACATCTGATATGTATAAGGGAAGGTTGCTTTGTCGCTCCACTCCGCCAGCCAGATGTCAAACTTGCCGTTTATTCTTGAGAACTCCATTTCGTCAAGAAGCCATGATTTGCTTGCGTAGATTGTGGGATAATATCCGTTGTTTATGATTCTCTCACAAAATGCTATTGCAAAATCTGTACGCTGCCTGTCCGTAAGTCCGTGAGTACGTGCCGCCGGATCCGATACATATTCAGTATCAAAGGCAATGGGGTATGTAAGGTCGTATCCCTTAATAGCTTTAAGTACAAAGTCAGCCTCAAGAATAGCCTCTTCAACAGTTATTGCCTGGGAATAGAAATAAACTCCGCAGTCAAGGCCTGCCGCTGTTGCTCCCTCTATGTTTTTAACGAAATCAGAGTCAAGGTAAAGTCCGCCTTGGGTGTAACCTCTGTATCCTACTCTTATCATAACGTAATCAACGCCGGCAGCTTTGACCTTCTTCCAGTCAATATTTCCCTGAGCGTAGGATACGTCTATTCCAACCTTTGAAGAGAGAACTCCCTTTGAATCAAAGTAATATTTTTTACCCTGAATAACCTGCCAGCCTGTTACGGGCTTTCCGTTTTGATATAGATAGGTTTTACCGTCTATTATATGCCATCCGTCTGTGTATACGGGAGGTTCTGTGGGCTTTTCAGTTGGCTTCTCGGTGGGTTTTTCCGTTTCGCTTTCGGTAGGAGATTCCGTTGGCTTTTCAGTTGGATTTTCCGTTGGTTCTTCCGGTTTTGCAACGGGAGGAGGAGTATCTACATCGACTGTGTCGTCTCCTACAGTATCTCCAGAATCTTGAGGACGTTGATTTTCAGGGTCTTCTTTTATGCCCTCTTCGTCCATCTCGAATTCCGGGTTGCCGATAACTTCTTCGGCATCAAGCTGTATATTTTCATTATCTAATTCTTCGTCTGATATGTAAGTTTCTGTTTCAAAAACCTGAGAAGGAAGAGGAATAGTATCATTTTTATCCTTGTTTAAAGCTGCAGTTTCTGCGAAAACTTCTTGGTCATCTATCGGTATATGAGCTGCACTCATAAAGAAAACCGAAGCGAAAACAAGAAGAACCGAAACTGCTATTTTTAGTTCCCTGGACAATTAAATTTCCTCCTCAGCATTATAAAGTACTTTAACTATAATACCATAATTCAAAATCAGGTACAACAAAAACAAATAAAAAAACTATGCCAAATTATGTAATGTTAAATGGTGCAAAATTTATCCTTTTAATAATATTAATTTTAAGTTTTAATGACAAAATTTAGATTTTTTAAATTAACCACTGATACTTTAATTGCAAGAAAAAGTAAGATATGTTAAAATACTAATGATTTGCTTTATTATCTTTATTATAAAGAATAAGTTTTAAAAATGCGTTACACCTTGGGCTTAGGGTAAATTTTTACAGAAAAAATGAGGAGGTTCTGAATGGAAAGTTTTATTGATTATATTGAAAATACCCTTAAAGATGTTCCTGATGAAGACAATTCTCTTTACCGCTATAAGCGTCAGCTGTTTGATAGCTTGACGGAGCGTGCAAATGAGGTTGCTCAAAGCGGACTTAAAGATGAAAAAGTATTGAGTGATCTTATAATTAGTGAGCATCCTGATTTAAGGCAGGATTACCGAAATTTTTACTTAGCTGACCGTGCCAAGAAAAAAGCTGAAAAATTCAGAAATTTCTTAGCTGTCGGCTCTGTGTGTTATATTCTTTTGCTGACGGTACTGTATTTAGGCGTTAGCTTTATAACCCACAATTGGGCTCAGACATGGCTTATTATGCTGGGCGGAATAACTGTTTTGGTAGACTATCTTTTCAGTGTCGGTGCTAAAGCTATAGCCCGTATGAAGTGGGTCTTCCATCCTATCGCAAGGGTTATGCTGGCATTCAATATTATGCTTACAGCTACATTCATTTTCCTTTGCTGTGCCTTGCTTTTCCATATACCCATGAGCTGGATTATATATTTGGTTGCGGTAATTGTGCTTTTTGCAGTTGATGCGTTATTTCTTGCTTTAACAAAAAGAAAGCTTGCTATTATAAATTATCTTCTGTATATTCCCGCAGCAATGTCCATGATCTATGTAATTTTAGGTTTGCTCGAAGTTATTCCGTGGGATCCGGGCTGGCTTCTTATGATTCTTGCTGTAATTATAGATATATTGATTGTTGTAGGTATAGCCGTAGAAAACTCCAAATACATTTACAAACAAGAAGTTGAAGATGTTTGGGAAGAAAAGTGAGAATGTAATAAGGAGGAAAAAACGGATATATGAGTTTGTTCAGTGATTATATTGACGGGGCGCTAAAGGGGGTTCCCGATGCCGGCGGTTCTCTTGGACGCTACAAGAAACAGATTTTAAAAGAGATGGAGCTGCAGGCTGATTCACCAGCTTACAAAAATATGAGCGAGGAAGAAATTCTTGCGCAGCTTAAAGCCAACGGATTCGGCAGTCTTAAAAGTGATTACAGGAAGTATTATGAGGCGGCATGTGACAAAAAACGTTCAAGAGCTGTAGGAGCATCAGTGGCTCTGGGCTCAGTTGCATATATCCTGGCGCTTATTGTCGTCTATATAAGTGTGAGCTTTATTACTCATCTGTGGTCTTATACATGGCTTATTCTTTTCGGAGGCATAACCCTTTTAATGGCAGGACTTCTGATTTACTCCGTAAAGAAAGCTTTAGTCCGCAGACGCGGTTTCGGGTTTGTTGCCAGATTCCTTTCAGCAATAGTAGTTATGCTTGTTTCGACATTTGTTTTTCTGTGTTTACAGCTTATTTTCCATTTGCCCCATAGCTGGATAGTCTTTTTAGTGGGTGTAATTGCCATATTTGTAGTTGATGCTGTATTTATGACACTTTTAAAGCAGAAACATAAAATTGTTAACTATATTTTCTATATTCCCGTTGTGGCTACGCTGTTGTATGTTGTTTTAGGCAGCCTTCATATTGTGCCGTGGAATCCCGGCTGGCTGATGATAATTGTTTCGTTAATAATAGATATAATAGTGATAATAGTATCGCTGATTCGTAAATCCAGCTATATCAAAAAGGAGAGTGATGACGTATGGAGCGAAAATTAAATGCAGAGCTTTGGGACAAGATGCATTATCTGTTCCGTGACTTCAACGACCGAATGGTTCACGTTGAGCTTCATTACGATTATGAAATAAATATAGAAGCCCTTAAAACAGTTCTTATCTGTTTTTTTGAGAAAGCTCCTGTACTTCATTCAAGCTTTACTGATAATCATATAAGCCCTTATTGGAGCGTAAAGAACTATAAAATTGAAGATGTTTTAACAGTAGAAAGACCTGAAAATCTGGAGGAGGCAGTAAATAAATTTCTTACACAGTATATCCCTCCGGAAAGTGATTTGCAGATGAAAGTAGCCGTTTTCTTCCATGAGGGCAAATCTGTGCTGTGCATAGTGGAAAACCATATGTGCATGGATGGCGGAGACTTTAAATATTTCCTTAAGGCTCTTTGTAAAAACTATAATGATTATGTAGAAAAGGGTATAAGTCCCATTGATTTAAGACACGGTACACGTTCTTATGAGTCTGTGTATTCGGATTTTACTCCTACCGAAAAGCGCATGGCAAAAAATCTTTATAAAAACGTATGCGCAAAAGATAATCATAAATTTCCTCTTACTCCCGACAGCATTAGGGATAAGTCTTTTATAGCCAAAAGAAAAATTGACGCTGACCGCTTTTTGAAGATTAAGCAGGTAGGTAAAAAACATGGCGCAACAATAAACGATATGCTTGTAGCAGCTTATTTTTACAGCCTTTACGAGCTTGCCGGATATGATAAAAGTGAGAGTGTTACAATTTCCTGTGCCATTGATTTAAGACGTCATATACACGACGTAAGCGAACAGGGAATTACAAACCATACTGCGTTTATGCAGTGTTCAATTCCGGAAAGAGGCAGAGACATATTTGAAACTCTCAAATATGTCGTTCACAGTTCCAACAGATTTAAGAAAGATAAATTTATGGGTCTTTACGGACTTCCTCTGCTTAATGTTGGTTATAAAATGCTGCCCCATGCTGCGTCGGAAGAGATTATAAAAATCGGATACTCTAATCCGCTTCTTGCAATGAGTAATATCGGTATACTTGAAGCAGATAAGCTTGCCCTTGAGGGACATGAACCTGTTGACGGATTTATGACCGGTGCCGTCAAGTATAAGCCCTATGTACTTCTTTCGGCAACTTCACTTAAAAATGTACTTACACTTTCAATGTGCGTAAGGGGTAATGATACAGATAAGGAAACAGTTGAGCTTTTCTTTGACCTTATGGAGAAGAATATAGATACTCTTATTGCTCAGGCTGACTGATTAACAATACTTTGATTTGATGCAAAAAGACAGTTAACTAATTTCACGCTCACCAGGCAGAAATGAGAGTATGCAGTGCGATAGCCTTGCGGCTTTTCGCATTGCTGTTAGCAGTTCGGAGAGTGAGGGAACGGAAAAGCTTTGCTTTTCCGTAAATCGCCGACACTGACCCTTGACGGCGATTTACCGAGACACTTTTTAAAGGCAATTTAAGTGAGCGCGAAAACCGTCAAGGCGTATTTAAATGCGTTTTTGCCTACTTTTGTCGCTATGGACAAAAGTAGGTGCTCCGCCGCAGCATGAGCGGCAAAAGTTGATTCTTTATCAAAGTTTGGCTAAGGAGTACAGGCTAAAATATATCAATTAAAAAATAAAAACGCCTTGTTTAATCCGAAAATAACTTTATGGACAAACTAAAGCCTGCGATTGGAACTAACCAATCGCAGGCTTTTTAAGTTTATTTTTTCACTTATTTTGAGATTGAATTAAGAAGTCCGCCTTTTTCAATAATGTTCTGGATAAAGGGCGGGAAAGGCTCAGCCTGATATGTCTTTCCGGTGGTGTTGTTTGTGATGATTCCTGTGTCGAAATCAACGCTTACATCGTCGCCGTCTTTAATATCCTTTGAAGCCTCTTCGCACTCAAGAATTGCAAGGCCGATGTTAATTGCATTTCTGTAAAAAATACGTGCAAAGGTTGCAGCTATAACGCAGGAAATTCCGGAGGCCTTTATAGCGATGGGAGCATGCTCTCTGGAAGAACCGCATCCAAAATTGCGGTCAGCAACCATGATATCGCCTGCTTTTACGTTTTTGACAAACTCAGTGTCAATATCCTCCATGCAGTGAGCGGCAAGCTCTTTGGGATCTGCTGTGTTAAGGTAGCGGGCAGGGATAATAACGTCTGTGTCAACGTTGCTGCCGTACTTGTGAACTTTACCTTGTACTTTCATGGTTTAGCCTCCTTATATTTTGTCGGGGTCGGCGATGTAGCCTGCAACTGCGCTTGCTGCTGCAACAGCGGGGCTTGCAAGATATACTTCGCTTTCGGGGTGACCCATTCTGCCTACGAAGTTGCGGTTTGTTGTTGCAACGGCACGCTCACCCTTTGCGAGTATGCCCATATGTCCGCCAAGGCAGGGGCCGCAGGTAGGTGTGCTTACAACTGCTCCTGCTTCTACGAATATTTCGGTAAGACCTTCCCTGATGCAGTCAAGATAAATCTTCTGTGTTGCGGGGATAACGATTGTTCTTACGTTTTTATTAACTTTTCTGCCCTTGAGAATAGCAGCAGCAGCACGCATATCTTCCATTCTTCCGTTGGTGCATGAACCGATTACAACCTGATCGATCATAACCTCTCCGGGCTTTACTTCATCAATTGTCTTTGTATTCTCGGGAAGGTGAGGGAATGCAACTGTGGGACGAAGCGCAGAAAGATCGATTTCAACAACCTCATCGTACTGAGCGTCTTCGTCAGCCTCGAATACTTTGTAACCTCTCTTTGCTCTTTCGTTGACGTATGCAAGAGTTACATCGTCAACAGGGAAAATGCCGTTTTTGGCTCCGCCTTCAATTGCCATGTTTGCAATGCAAAGACGGTCATCCATAGAAAGGTGCTGAACGCCTTCACCGCAGAATTCAAGTGAACGGTAAAGTGCGCCATCAACGCCGATTTTTCCGATAAGGTGAAGGATAACATCCTTACCGCTTACGTTTTTGGCAGGCTTACCTTTAAGTACAACCTTTATTGCAGAGGGAACCTTGAACCAGGCCTTTCCTGAAATCATTCCGGCAGCCATATCTGTAGAACCGACACCTGTTGAGAATGCACCAAGTGCGCCGTAGGTGCAGGTGTGGGAGTCTGCTCCGATTACAGTATCGCCGGGGAGAACAATTCCTTTTTCGGGTAGAAGAGCATGCTCAATGCCCATCTGACCCACATCAAAATAGTTGTCGATGTCGTATTTTCCTGCAAATTCTCTTACCTGCTTGCAGTGCTGAGCGGATTTGATGTCCTTGTTGGGAGTGAAGTGATCCATAACAAGGGCGATCCTGCTTTTATCGAAAACAGAAGTAGCGCCGCAGCGTTCAAACTCGTTAATTGCAACGGGAGAGGTAACGTCGTTTCCCAGAACAATATCGAGCTTTGCCTCGATGAGCTGACCTGCCTTTACTTCAGGCAGACCGGCATGGGCGGCGAGAATTTTTTGCGTCATAGTCATTCCCATAAAAAATTCCTCCGTAAATTTAATGTGATTGAAAACCGCTTTTATGCGGATAAATTATTCAGGAAGAGAGTCCTCGTCGTCGTTGATGCTTACGTCTCCGCTTGCAAGAGCAGTGATACCGGAGCGTGAAAGCTCAACAATGTGGTGCTGAGAAATAGTCTCGATGAATTCATCGATTGTAGCTGATTCACCGGTAAGCTCGGCTGTGATTGTCTTGTGGCCGATGTCTCTTACTCTTGCGCCGAATTTAAGGAGAGTTTTAAGTACGGCGGGACGGTCTTTATTGAGAGCACGAACCTTTACGAAAAGGAGTTCGCTGGAAGTTGTCTTTCCGTCTTCGAGGCGGATGACTTTCTGAACGTCCTCAAGCTTTAAAAGCTGCATTTCGATCTGACGGAAAGTTGAGGGATCGGCCTGAGAAACGATTGTCATTCTTGAAAATTCGGGATTTTCAGTTTGAGAAACCGTAAGGCTCTGAATATTGAATCCACGTCTTGCAAAAAGTCCGGCAACTCTCAGAAGCACACCGGAGTGGTTGTTTACAAGAGCTGAAAGAGCTAATCTGTCTGTCATTTTTTATTCTCCTTTCCCGATATTAATAGCACATCTCGTCGATAGTATCCTGAACTGCTCCTCCGGGAGGAATCATGGGCAGAACGGAAGCATCGTGAGCTATGCGGCAGTCGATGAGAACAGGACCGTGAAGGTCGAGAGCCTTTTTGATAACGGGCTCAATGTCCTCGGGCTTTTCAATCTTCATACCGTTTATTCCGAAAGCTTCTGCAAGCTTTACAAAATCTGTCTTGCGGTGAGGATCAGTCTGAGAATAGCGTTTGCCGTAGAATACGGTCTGCCACTGACGAACCATTCCGAGAACCTCGTTGTTCATAAGTACGATTACAACGGGAATGTTATAAGAAGCAAGTGTTGTCATCTCGTTAAGGTTCATGTGGAAGCTGCCGTCACCGGTGATAAGTACAACCTGCTTATCCTTCTGACCCATCTGAGCGCCGATTGCAGCACCGAGACCGAAGCCCATTGTGCCGAGTCCGCCGGAGGTTACAAGAGTGCGGGGCAGACGGAAATTGTAATACTGAGCTGCCCAAAGCTGATGCTGTCCAACGTCGGTGGCGATTATTGTATCGTCAGGTGTAAGCTTATCAATAGTGGTAATAATATCCATGGGATTTACATATCCCTCAAAGTCCACTCTCTTATAAGGCTTTTTAATTTCAGTAAGTTCTTTGATCCACTCATCATGTTTTGCTTCGGGAAGCATATCATAAAGTGCTCCGAGAACCTGCTTTAAGTCGCCTCTTACATGGCAGTGAGAGAAAACGTTTTTGTCCATTTCAGCAGGGTCAATGTCGATGTGGATGATTTTAGCGTTAGGAGCAAACATTGCACGGTTTCCGGCAACTCTGTCGGAGAAGCGTGCACCGGCAGTAATAAGAACGTCGCAGTCATGAGCTGCTTTATTTGCTACAAAGCGACCGTGCATTCCTATAAGGCCCATGTAAAGGGGATTATCATAGGGGAATCCGCCGAGGCCCATCATGGAAGATGTAACAGGAATCTGAACCTTTTCTGCAAGTTTAAGCAGTTCAGGGGAAGCGTTTGAGGAAATAAGTCCGCCGCCTATGTAGAAAAGAGGCTTCTTAGATTCTTTGATAATTTCTGCTGCACGCTCGAGAGCGCTTATCTTTGCGGGTTTTGTCTCAAGAGGTTTAACGGGAGGAGCGGGAGTATATTCTGTTTCTGCTCCTGTAACGTCTTTTGTAACGTCAACGAGAACGGGACCCTTTCTGCCTGATGAAGCTATTTTGAAAGCTGCACGGAGAATGGGTACAAGTTCCTTAATGTCTTTAACAATGAAATTGTGTTTAGTTATAGGCATCGTAACGCCTGTAATGTCGATTTCCTGGAAAGAGTCTCTTCCGAGAGAAGGAACGGGAACGTTGCCGGTAATTGCAACAATCGGAATGGAGTCCATGTAAGCGTTAGCAATACCTGTTACAAGGTTTGTTGCGCCGGGGCCGGAAGTTGCGATAACAACGCCGGTTTTACCGGTAACTCTTGCGTATCCATCTGCCGCATGAGCTGCTCCCTGTTCATGAGCGGTAAGAATGTGGTTGATTTTTCCGCCGTACTGATACAGTGCGTCATATATGTTAAGAACCGAGCCGCCCGGATAACCGAAAACGGTGTCAACGCCCTGTTCGAGCAGAACTTCGATTATAGCTCTTGCACCTGTCATTTTCATTTTAATTCCTCCTGTAAAATAGATAGAAATATTCCGAGCGGTGGGGCGAAAATGTTCAAAAAAATCTCCGTCTCACAAAAGAGACGAAGATTAAAAACTCCGTGGTACCACTCTTATTGCCTGAATAAATCAGACCGCTCAGCGCATCGGGCAATTAAAGCCGAATGCAGGCCCCCGTTAACGGAGGGAATCCGTCGCTCCTACTTGCCGAAGCTTTCAGATTGAAGCTGTTGGGGTGACATTCACATGATCTTTGTAGCCGCCTCGCACCGACCGGCGGTTCTCTGAATACTCAAATCAGGTTACTATCCCCGTCATTGCCTTTAAAATATTAAACTTATGCTATCACTTTTAAAAAGGTTTGTCAATAGAAAAAGCCGTATGCTTTAGCGCTTTGTAGCAATTGCAGTATGAAGCGGCTGAAGAGTAAATTTTTTTGTAGAAAAAAGTGATACAGTTAATAAATATAGGTAAAAATCAAGAGTTAGTTTTACAAGAAAAAACATGTTTTTTGAAGAATTATATGTGAAAAACTGATTTTTTTTCAATAAATTTCAAAAAAAGTTCATCAATGCACATTTAAACATTGTATAATTGAAACGGAAAATAAAGTAGGAGGGTTTTATATGACTACTGAAAAAATACTTGTTGTTGATGATGACGTTAATATTTGTGAACTTTTAAGATTGTATCTTGAGAAAGACGGTTACAGCGTAATAATTGTAAACGACGGAATGGAAGCTATTTCCGCTTTTCAGGATAGTAAGCCGGATCTTGTACTTCTTGATATTATGCTTCCGAAGCTTGACGGTTGGCAGGTTTGCCGTGAAATAAGGAAGACTTCCGATACTCCCATAATCATGCTTACCGCAAAGGGAGAAACTTTCGATAAGGTTCTTGGCCTTGAGCTTGGAGCCGACGACTACGTTGTAAAGCCCTTTGACGCAAAAGAGGTTGTAGCAAGAGTTAAGGCAGTGCTTCGCCGCAGCGGCGGAAATCCCACAGATGCGGTTAAAGAGGTCAGATATGATAAACTTGTAATCAACCTTACTAATTATGAGCTGAGAGTTAACGGCGAGCAGATTGACACGCCGCCGAAAGAGCTTGAGCTTATTTATCATCTTGCAAGCAATCCGAACCGTGTATTTACTCGTGATCAGCTTCTTGATGAAGTTTGGGGATTCGACTATTACGGAGATTCCAGAACTGTCGATGTCCATGTAAAGCGACTCAGGGAGAAGCTTGAGGGTGTTTCAGATAAATGGACTCTGAAAACTGTTTGGGGCGTAGGCTATAAATTTGAAACCCACGACTGATTGAGGTTCGGGAGGGTTACAGATGGCAGCCAATAACAGCAAGAGAAAGAATATATTTACAAAATACTTTACGGTTATATCTTTTATTGTTTTTATTTGTCTTGCGGTGGTAGGAACTTTTCTTCTGTTTTTTATTTCAGACTATTGGCAGAAGGAAAAAGCTGAACTGCTTAGTGAGAATGCAAAAAGTATTTCTCAAAGCATGTCAAGCTTAATTGAAAGTGAAACTATTGAGGCGGACAGAATGCAGACCTATTTGCTTATGTACCATTCAATGCGCCTTATTTCTACCGCCATAGATGCTGATATATTTATTTGCGATACAACTGGATCTGTAGTAGTCTGCGGAGATTCTGCGGACTACACTCATCTTGTTCAGGATTGCCCCGTTCACGGTGATATGCAGATATCTGAAAGCGTCCTTTCTTCCAACCTGACAAAAGGACAGGCAGAGATGACAACTCTCGGTGGAGTTTACAGTACCCCACACCTTACGGTAGGCGAAACGGTAATGTTCCATGGAAAACCCGTTGCCTATGTTTTTGCCACACAATCAAACAGTGCAAGTGTACGTCCGTATATGCTGGATATACTAAAAATGTTTTTGTTTTCTGCTCTGTTTTCGCTGATAATAGCGTTTATCGCTGTTTATATTCTTACCTATAATATGGTAAAGCCTCTGCGAGATATGTCAAAAGCTACAAAGGCTTTTGCAAAGGGTGATTTCACATACAGGGTAAAGGTCAGAGGAAATGATGAACTAAGTGACCTCTCGCAAGCTTTTAACACCATGGCAAAATCCCTTGGAGTTTTGGAAGCTTCAAGAAGAAGCTTTGTTGCTAATGTATCTCATGAGCTTAAAACTCCTATGACCACCATCGGCGGTTTTATAGACGGAATACTTGACGGAACCATTCCTCCTGAAAAGGAAGAATATTATCTTAAAAAAGTATCCGATGAAATCAGAAGACTTTCAAGGCTTGTTATGACAATGCTGAATATGTCAAAGATTGAAGCTGGAGAGCTTAAAATTAAACCTTCAAGGTTTGATATATCTCAGCGAATATTCCAGGTGCTTATAGCTTTCGAGCAGAATATTGATAAAAAGCACATAGAAATTCAGGGCCTTGACTCTATGGAAAGCGTTTTCGTAGAAGCAGACGAGGATATGATACATCAGGTTATATATAACCTTGTGGACAATGCCGTTAAGTTTACCCCTGAAAACGGATATATAGCGGTTTCGGCTTTATCCAGCAGCGGTAAGGTGTTTGTAAGAATACGCAATTCCGGTGAGGGAATTGCATCGGAAGAGGTCAGCCGTATTTTTGAGCGTTTCTATAAGGTTGATAAATCCAGAAGCTTTGATGTAAAAGGTGCAGGCCTTGGCCTTTATATTGTTAAAAGCATAATTGATATGCATGGAGGACAAATAACGGCAAGCAGCAAAGTTGGAGAGTACACTGAGTTTGTATTTTGGCTTCCGGCTGATTTTTCCGGAAACTAAGGATTTTATTAAAAATTTGTTTACCATATAAATATAGTTATGTAAAAACCGTAGTTTATTATTAAGCCATAAACTACACAGGAGGGATTCCCGATGAATGAATGGGATAACAACTATAATAATAATTCATCCGGTTCAAATAATATTCCGCCGGAAGAAAACTTTGAAAATCAGAATGTAAATGAAACTAAGTCAGAAGCTCCGGAAGAGAAGGAAGTTGTAATAGAAAATCCTTATGAGAACAAGGAGAAAAGCTTTACTTCCGGTAGTTCTTCAAACAGCGATTACAATGCTTATCAAAGCAGGTACTCGAACACAGGTTATCAGGGATACAATGATCAAACCTATGGTTATCCGGCTCCTCCGGTACCTGATGAACCCGAAAAGAAAAGCAAGGGTCCGAAAGTTGCGGTAGCTCTTGTTATAATCCTTTCTATTGTAGCGATTGTTGCAATGATTCTCGGTGTTGTAGGTCTTCAGAATAAGGAAGAAGGACAGTCTGATGATTCCAGCAGTAACTCTCCGACTTTGACTCTGGAAGAATCTCAGGGAACAGGAGAGATATCTGAGGACGGAGTTTCCTCAGTAAGTGTTGCAGAGGATGTAAGACAGTCTGTTGTAGGCGTTACCGTTTATCTTGATAATCAGGTTGTAAGCGAAGGTTCAGGTATCATTATGGATTCCGACGATACCAAGTACACCTATATTATTACCTGTGCTCACGTTATAAACATGGACAGCAGCGCAATAGAAGTTCAGCTTCTTGACGAAACAACCTATAGAGCTACAATTGTAGGATACAGTACAAGAGACGATATAGGTGTTCTTAAAATAGAAGCTCAGGGACTTCATGCAGCAAAGTTTGCTGATTCCGATGACCTTAAAGTAGGCGAAAGAGTCTATGCTGTAGGTAATCCCGGCGGAGCTGAATTTTTCGGTTCCTTTACAGGCGGATTTGTTTCTGCAATTGACCGTACTATCTCTACAAACTCCATTGGATATACAATGCAGTGCATCCAGCACGACGCAGCAATTAACCCCGGTAACTCAGGCGGAGCTCTTGTAAACAGCAACGGCTACGTTGTAGGTATTAACTCTTCAAAAATTGCCAGTGAGGAATATGAGGGCATGGCATTTGCAATCCCGATTACTTCCGCAAAGAAAGTAATTGATTCCATTATTGCAAACGGATACGTTCCCAATCAGCCAAAACTCGGAATAACTTATTCCGCAGCTTCTCAGAATCAGACCTATTCAATGATAGTTCAGCTTCAGAAGCTTCCTGCTGGTACGATTATTGTACGAGAAATTCAGGACGATAGTTCCCTTGTAAATACTGACCTTCAGGTAGGCGACATGATTACCGCAGTTAACGGTAAGGAAATGACTTCTTCAAACGTACTCGCTGAGGTTATAGAAAACAGCGCAGTAGGAGATAAAATTACTCTTTCGGTCTGCCGTGTAGACAGGAATTTCGATATTAAGGAATTTACTGTTGAAGCTACACTTGTAGAAGATAAGAGCGACGCTGATGCAGTTCAGACAAACGCTGAGTCAAATCAGTAAAAGATAATTTAAAATAAGCGACGGCTCTGCTGAAAAGCAGAGCCGTTTTATTTATCATGTTATTCTTGTGATTACACGTAAAAAAGGTCACCGTACGGTGACCTTTTTAGTTACTCAGAAATTATTTCTTTTTCTTGTTTATCATGGGGATTACAACAAGAGCGACGATTACTATTATAGCAACAACTGCGGCAATGGCAATCCATTTAATCTGTAAATTGTCGCCGACTGCTGGAACCATAAGTGTATTTGCCGGTGCTGCAAAAGCCTGAATAGCTCCCACCAGCACGCCTCCGCACATAAGCACCGCCAAAATGACGGCTACAATGCGTACAAAAAGTTTATTCTGCATTTTCAGGACCTCCGTCAGTTTTCTATATGCATGTATTTTTTCATATCGGCCTCTATGAGAGCAGCTTTTTCCTCTGCAAGTTCTCTTGAGGGAGCGCATGAAGTTACATAAACCTTGATTTTAGGCTCTGTGCCGGAAGGACGTACAATAACTCCTGAACCGGCAGGAAGTTTGTAGGAAAGCACATTTGATTTCGGAAGGTCGATTTCGGTGCAGGCGCCTGTCTCAACATCCTTTGAAACCGATGTCTCATAGTCAGCGGTGACGAGAACTTTTTCTCCGCCTATTACAGCAGGAGGATTGTTTCTCAGCTCTGTCATCATATCTTGCATCTTAGCCATTCCGCTTGCACCTTCAAAGGCAAAGTTAAGAAGATGATGAAGATACATTCCGTGCTCTTTGTAAAGGCCTTCAATAACATCAATAAGAGTTTTGCCGCAGATCTTGTAGTAAGATGCCATTTCACAAATAAGCATCGAAGCTACAACAGCGTCTTTATCTCTTGCGTGTGTTCCAGCAAGATATCCGTAGCTTTCTTCCATACCTACAATATATCTGTCAGCTTCGCCCTTTGCCTCGAGCTTTGTGATAAGCTCACCGATATACTTGAAGCCTGTGAGCAGATCGAATATCTCACAGTTGTATTTCTTGGCAATTGCAGTTACAAGCTCAGAAGTTACTATGGTTTTGACTGCAATGGGATTTTCAGGGAGAGTGCCGAGGGCTTTACGTCTTGAAAGAAGATACTCGAGCATTACCGCTCCGACTTCGTTGCCTGTCATAAGACGGAATTCGCCGTTGTGATGTACCGCAATACCAACTCTGTCGCAGTCGGGGTCGGTTGCAAGAAGCAAATCGGCGGGTTGTGTTTCGCTGAGTTTTATAGCGCATTCAAAAGCCTGTTTGATTTCAGGGTTCGGATAGGGGCAGGTGGGGAAGTTTCCGTCAGGATATTCCTGTTCGGGAACAACGGTTACGTTTTCAATGCCGATTCTCTTGAGAATCTCTCTTACAGGTTTGTTGCCTGTACCGTTGAGGGGAGTGTAAATAACTTTAAGTCCGGCGTTTTTGCATGCATCGGGGCTTACGCAAACGCTCTGAACGGCAGCATAGAACTCTTCGTAGATATCCTGTCCGATAAACTCAATAAGACCTTCTTCAACTGCCTTGTCAAAATCCATTGTCTTAACGCCTGAGAACATATCGACTTTCTGGATGTATTCATAGGTTTTAAGAGCTGCTTCGTCGGTCATCTGGTAGCCGTTGGGATCATAGCACTTGTAGCCGTTATATTTTGCCGGGTTGTGGCTTGCGGTGATGATGATACCGGACTGGCATTTAAGTCTTCTTACTGCAAAGGAAAGCATAGGTGTGGGAACAAGCTCCGGATAAAAATAAACTTTAACTCCGTTTGCAGCGAGAACTCCTGCTGCACCCTTTGCGAAAAGGTCAGATTTTATTCTTGAATCATATGCGATTGCAACGCTGGGATTTTCGTATTTGCTGTTAAGGAAATCAGCAAGGCCCTGAGTTGCCTGGTTTACGGTATAAACGTTCATTCTGTTTGTACCGGCGCCTATAACACCTCGTAAACCGGCTGTACCGAACTCAAGACTTTTATAGAAACGGTCAAAAATTTCATCCTCATTGTCTTTGATGTTTTCAAGCTCGCCTTTAAGGTCCGGGTCTGAAACCGCATTTTGGAGCCAGAGGGAATAAAGTTCTTTAACGTTATTCATAAGCATTTTCTCCCTTGTGTTTATGTTTTTTCAAGAATATTTTACAACTAAAAAAAACGGGTGTCAACAATGAAGAAATGTAAATAACGACGGTTAACCTTGCCTTAATTGTCATTAAAAGATATAATATTTAAAAGAATATATTTGCTTAGGAGGTGTGCGGGTGTTTTCAAAGGTTTTGAGCATGGGTATTTTTGCGATGGATGCCTATACTGTGAGCGTGGAGGCAGATTTGTCTCAGGGACTTCCTCAGTTTGCCGTTGTGGGACTTCCGGGGGCATCTGTAAGTGAATCCCGTGACCGTGTGCGTTCCGCAATAAAAAACAGCGGCTTTGAATTTCCGGCGTCGAGAATTACGGTAAACCTTGCTCCCGCCGATATTAAAAAAGAAGGCTCTATTTATGACCTTCCCATACTCGTAGCTGTTCTTACTGCCGGAAGGCAGCTGCTGGTTGATAACTTACCCGAAAAAGCTTTTATAGGCGAACTTTCTTTAAGCGGAGAATTAAACCGTATAAACGGAGCCTTGCCTATGGCAATAAAGGCGGGAAAAAACGGTATAAAAGAGCTTTATGTACCCTTTGCAAATGCGGCTGAATGTGCTGTGGTAGAGGGGATAAAAGTATTTCCGGTAAAAAATGTAAAAGAATTGTGTGAGCATCTTGAAGGCAGAAGCTTAATAGAGGCTGTAAAAGAAAGCAGTTTTGAAACCTTGGGACGACCTGAGAACCTCCCTGATTTTGCCGATGTAAAGGGACAGTTTGCCGCTAAGCGTGCACTGGAAATAGCGGCGGCGGGGGGACACAATGTAATGATGATAGGCCCTCCGGGTTCCGGAAAAAGTATGCTTGCAAAGCGTATTCCGTCAATACTTCCCGATATGACTTATGAAGAGTCCCTTGAAACCACAATGCTCTATTCCATTGCAGGACGGCTTCCCGAAAACTGTTCTCTTATAACAGCAAGACCTTTCCGCTCTCCCCACCACACAATTTCTCCCGTAGGTCTTTCGGGAGGCGGTGTTATTCCTCGTCCGGGAGAAATCTCCCTTGCCCATAACGGCGTTTTGTTTCTCGATGAGCTTCCGGAGTTTCCGAAAGCTACTACAGAGGTGCTTCGTCAGCCCATTGAAAATAACGATATAACTATTGCCAGAGCTTCGGGAGCATATACATATCCCTGTTCGGTGATGCTTGTATGTGCTATGAACCCGTGTCCATGCGGGTATTACGGCCATCCGGAAAAGAAGTGCACTTGTCCAAAGGGAACACCGGCGAAATATCTTTCAAAGGTATCGGGACCGCTTCTTGACAGACTCGATATCCATATAGAAGTGCCTCCCGTTGATTTTCAGAATCTAAGCGATGTTAAACCAGCGGAAAGCTCACAGGCTATAAGAGAAAGAGTCAATGCTGCAAGAAAAATTCAGCAGGAGAGGTTTTCCGGGACGAATGTTACCTGCAATGCAAAAATGAATTCTGCACAGACAAGAGAATATTGTAAAATGGAACCGAAAGCTGTGGAGATACTTAAAATGGCCTTTGAAAAGCTGGATCTTTCAGCGAGAGCTTACGATAAAATTCTCAGAGTTGCCAGAACCATAGCCGATTTGGACGGTGGGGGAGAGATAACCGCAGCTCATATTTCAGAAGCGGTACAGTACAGAAGCTTGGACAGAAAATTCTGGCGGTAATTAATTTAAGACTTTTTAAAGCAAATAAAAGCGCACAGACTGATTTTATGAGAAGAAATCAGCCTGTGCGCTTAAATTTTATTTTTGAACGATGCAATGAAATATTTATTAGTTATCCGTTCTTTTTGAGTGTAAATACATATGCGATTTCACTTTCATGGTGTATATCTGTATTTACAATGACGGCGCCGTCGTTTTGGGAAAAATCCAGAGAAATTCCGTTAAACAAAACCTGAGTGATTTTTTCGGATACAGGTATTGTTACAGTACCGGGAAGAGTGTTGGATTTATCGCTTTCATCGGGAAGATAAATGGCATAAATTTCATCACCCTTTGAAGTGTAGGCAAACTTATCTTCTCTGTATGGAGTGCATGGACGGGTACCGTAAATGGCGTATCCGTTTTTATTTAACCATTTTCCGATGTCCTTTAAAATGGGGAATACAGGCTCAGGAAGTCGTCCATCGGGTCTGGGGCCGATATTCAGCGCAAGATTGCCGCCTTTTGCTACTATATCGCAGAGCATATGTATAACAGTTTTCGCATCTTTGTAGGTGTCGTCAAATCTATATGAAAAGCTTGAACCCAGTGTAATGCAGCTTTCCCACGGGACGGTTATAGGATGGTCGGGAATAGTTTGTTCAGGAGTGATGAAGTTTTCGTTCTTTCCTCCTACGGTACGGTCTGCGACCATTATCCACGGCTGAATTTTACGCACTTCTTCCATAATTTTTGAAAGATGAATGTTTTGCATATTAGCCGGATTAACCTGTCCACCGTCAAGCCAGAGACATTCGATTCTGCCGTAGTTTGAAACTAATTCGAGCATTTGGTTTTTGGTGTATTCACAGAATCTTTTCCATAGTTTCGGATGAAAAATTGTTTTATAGCTCGGATTGCGGGTCATATATTCATTTTCAGAGAAGCCCTTTGTCCAATAGTATTCACAGTGCCAGTCTGGTTTTGAAAAGTAAGCGTGTATTTTAAGACCTTCGTTACGGAATGCGTCAAAAAGCTCTTTGCATATATCGGCACGATGATTTCTGCTGTAGGGACATTCGTGGGAAGTTACTTTGAAATCGGTGAATTTCGTATCCCACATACAAAAGCCGTCATGATGCTTGGTTGTAAACAGTACATATTTGAATCCGGCTTCTCTTGCTGCTTTAGCCCACTGCTCAGGGCGAAAACGTACGGGATTAAATGTTTTTTTCAAATCCCAGTACTGCTGTTTGAATTCGGCACAGGTAAGGTCATTATCTATATCATTCCATGCCCATTCTCTGTCTGCGTCGGGAAGCGCCCATGATTCCACAATACCCCACTGTGAATAAAGTCCCCAGTGGAACATAATGCCGAATTTATTATCCTGAAACTGCTCGAGAGATTCAAGTACCTGCGGCTCTTTGGGTTTAACATAGCGCATTTCGGTATAGCTGTGGTTATGGAGTTTGTTAAAAGCTGGAAGTTCCATTTTAATTACCTCGAATTTTGATTTTAAATCATTATAATGCAATATTTTTTGTTAGTATAGTAAAAAAGCGGAAATATAAAAGTGATTTTTCATTTTTTGCTGTTAATCAGATTTGTGGGAATCATCAACATATTCTGCAATATCTTCAAGTCGGCAGTCTAAAACTGCGCAAAGCTTGTTAAGAGTTTTTGTTTCAATATTTTCATTTGCTTTAAGACGCCGTATGGTCTTGCTGTCAATTCCGCATTTTTCTCTGAGGGTATATGTCGATACGTTTTTCTCTTCCATGGTTTTCCAGAGTCTGTCAAATTTAATCATAGTAAACACGCTCCTATAAATATTGACAGAACACATTATGGGGATTATAATCTTTTTTATTAAGGGGATATAATCCCCATAATGTTATGTAACCTGATGAAAGAATACACAGTGAATTAAAAACAGCGATACGGAAAGCATACCTCCGCATCGCTTGTATTTTATGGTGGCTGAATTATTTTGATTCCTTCAGTCGTTCTATAAATTTCAAAATAAGACGTATGTCACTTTCGCTGAGAGATTTGAGCTCTTCGCAGGCTTTGCTGACAAGTTCGGGACTGTTGTTGTTTTCGTCGAAGAACTCACCGGGAGTTATTCCGAAATAATTGCATATTGCAAAAAATTCAGACATGGGCGGCAGCGCTTTGCCGGAAGATATATTATAGATATAACCTCTGCTGTGACCAAGGTCGTAACTCATTTTGTATTCTGAAACGCCTTTGCTTATACGAAGCTGTGAAATTCTGTTCCTTACAAAATCTTCATACATTCAAATCGCCTCCTGAATACTTATCTTATTCCACAATGTAATTTTAATATTCAAAAAAATAATTGTTGTTTTGTGATTTAAGTCAAAATTTATATGTTATAATAAATTAACAACAGCAAAGAGGCAAACAGGTACAGGTTGAATAATAATTGCAGTCAAGGACGATGTAAAATGGCAGTTCATAAAGGTACTGATTTTATAAAAGTAAAAACCTACAAGTATATAGAAATAGATGGAAAGAAGTATCGATTCGGCTCTTCAAGAACATCGCTGAATGGAGTTTTGGAATATACACAGTCGCCGCTGAGGGGAGATTTTTGCGAAATTTTGGGGGATATACGGTTGGATTTTTCTGGCGGACAGTTTGTTGCTGCCGTAGTGCCGGAGGGATATGGGGTTTATGTTGACGGTTACTTTTTGGGTGCTGAATATAAGGTGACTGTCAAACAGCTTGAGAAATTGTTTGCACCTGTGATTAAACTAAAAAATAAATGCAGTATTTGCTGCCGAAAAGCCGGAGTTATATGTTTTAATCGAAGTGCCGGAGGGAGACTTCTTGTGTGCTGTGAGAATTATTATAATGAGTATAGTTCGATGCTTTTGCTTATGGAGCAATGTGAACAAAAGACGCCTATTAATGATGTATAAAAAGGCAATTGAAAAAGAAGATTCAAGTGATATAATTATATCCCTGTCTGCTCGCCGTGGAGTATACAGGGATTTTCTGTTATGGGCAAATATAATCTCACGGGTATTTGGTCGTTTCAGCGAGAAAAATTTATGCAGGGAGGACTTAATTATGATTGAACTCAGTGGCATAAACAAAACTTTTCGAGTTGCAAAGCGAAATGCCGGTTTTAAAGAGGCTGTAAAAACCTTTTTCAAAAGGGATTACACCGAAATCCGAGCCCTTAACAACGTAAGCTTCACTATCGGAGATGGTGAAATTGTAGGGTACATAGGCACCAACGGAGCGGGAAAAAGTAGCACGGTCAAGGTTATGAGCGGAATACTCACGCCTGACAGCGGAACGTGCGTTATAGACGGTCTTACGCCGTGGAAGAACCGTAAGGAGCACGTTAAAAACATTGGTGTTGTTTTCGGACAGCGTTCCCAGCTTTGGTGGGATGTTCCCGTAATAGATTCCTTTGAGCTTATAAGGGATATTTACGGGGTAAGGGAAAATGTTTACAAAAGGAATCTTGAAGAGCTTACCGATCTGCTGTCAATAGAGGAGATACTTAAAACTCCCGCAAGACAGCTGAGTTTAGGTCAGCGAATGAGGTGTGAAATAGCTGCCTCTTTGATTCATGAACCAAAGGTGCTTTTTCTCGATGAACCTACAATCGGTCTTGATGCGGCTTCTAAACTTGCGGTCAGAAGCTTCATCAGAAAACTTAACAGTGAGAAAGGTACAACGGTAATTCTTACTACTCATGACACTCAGGATATTGAAGCTCTTGCAAACAGAATACTTTTAATAGGAAAAGGTCAGATACTTCTTGACGACACTCTTGATGGCCTTAAAGAACGTTATTCCAAAGTGAAAACCCTAACTGTTCAGTACGGTGAAGGGGATATACAGGAAAAAGACGGGATGGCGTTTAAGGAAAAGAAAGAGGGACTTGCCGTTATAGAGGTTAACACAGACCTTATCTCTGTTTCACAGGCAATTGAGAGTATTTCTCAGACAGTGGATATACGCGATCTGTCCGTTACACAGACCTCTGCCGATGAGATCGTGCTCTCTCTTTACAGGGAGTTTGGCATATGAAAAAGTATTTAAGTTATTTCAGAATACGTTTCATAAACTCACTCCAGTACCGAACGGCGGCATATGCCGGTATTTCTACCCAGTTTGTCTGGGGATTTATGGAAATACTGATGTTTTCCGCCTTTTACAGAGAAAATCCGGAGTCATTTCCCATGGATTTTTCTGCTTTGGCATCGTATGTCTGGCTTCAGCAGGCACTTTTGGCAGCTTTTATGCTCTGGTTTTGGGACAAGGATATTTTCAATATGATATCCGACGGAACACTTGCCTATGAGCTGACAAGACCAGCCGATGTATATTGGATGTGGTTTACAAAAAATGCCGCTTCAAGAATTTCGGCAGCTTTTTTAAGGTGCTTTCCCATTTTGGTTGTGGCATCCCTGCTTCCAAAACCCTATGGACTTTCGCTTCCTGTATCGCCGGCTGCGTTTATAATGTTTTTGGCAACGGGAATTTTGAGTTTTTTGTCTGTAGTATCCCTGTGCATGATTATTTATGCAGAGTCGGTTTATACCATATCCCCCAAGGGACTGATGATGGTTGTAAGCGCCGTTTCAGAACTTTTAAGCGGCTCCCTTATACCGATACCCTTTATGCCTGATTGGCTTCAGCGGATACTTTATTTTACGCCTTTTGCTGCAATGCAAAATCTCCCTCTCAGAATTTACGGAGGGGATATTGCAGGAACGGAAATGCTTTGCAGCGTTTTGCTGCAAATTTTCTGGCTTTTTGTAATGATTATTTCAGGAAGAATGCTGCTTTTAAGAGGTCTTAAAAGCGCCGCTTTGCAGGGAGGGTAAAAAATGAAGCTTTACTTACGTTATTTTTCAATACATATCAAAAGTATGCTGCAATATAAAACCTCTGCGGTAATGATGTTTATAGGACAGTTTTTGGCGAGTTTTACGGCTTTTCTCAGCGTCTATTTTATGCTTTCGAGATTTTATTCCATCAAAAGCTTCACTTTGGAAGAGGTGTTTCTGTGTTTCGGCTGTGTTCAGCTTGCTTTCAGTTTAACTGAGTGCTTTGCAAGGGGCTTTGACACTTTTTCTTCCATGATAGGCAACGGCGAATTTGACCGTATAATGCTGCGTCCAAAAGGTCTTGTATTTCAGGTGCTTTCCTCAAAGGTGGAATTCAGCAGACTTGGCAGAACCCTTCAGGCGGTAGTTGTTTTTATCTATGCTTTGATTGCCGCAGATATCAGCTGGAACGCCGCCAGAATTTTCACTTTGGTATTTATGGTCATAGGAGGAATATCGGTATTTTTCGGGCTTTTTATGATTAATGCCGCTCTGACTTTCTTTACCATTGAGGGACTTGAGGTAATGAATATTTTTACCGACGGCAGCCGTGAATTTGCCCAGTATCCAGTTTCCATTTACGGAAAAGCCATACTCAGGTTTCTGACTTTTGTGGTGCCTGTTGCACTTTTTCAGTATTATCCGCTGCTGGTGCTTACTGGAAAAAGCGACAGCGTGCTGTATATGATGACACCCGTCATAGCCGTCTTATTCATTATTCCATCGGTTATTATCTGGAGGTTCGGAGTAAAACATTACAAGTCAACGGGATCTTAAAACCATAAATAAAAAGGGACGCTTAGGAGATGCATTTTCCTGAGCGTCCTTTTGGTTATTATTTATTTGCCCCTAAGCTGTTTGCCTGTAAGACAGTCAACAACATGGGTAAAGATTGCCACCTGGTTCGATGAAACATATTTATCTGTATGAAGACTGCCGAAATACCACTTTGTAAAGGTACAGGATTTGTTTAGCTCTTCAAGGTAAGCGTTTACGCCGCTTATGCGAACCTCACTGTCCTCGCCGGATTTAAGAAATCTCTTAATTGTTGCCGGAGGTTCATGGGTAACGATAACATCCACTTTGCAGTCAAGTTTTTGAAGATTGTCTGCTCCTTCAATAAGCTCGTCCTTTCGTGGTATCTCATCTCTTGACCAGTTGCCGGCTCCCATTCTCAGCTCTATGTCCGGGCTTTCTCCGCCGCCCATAGTGAATATTTTAATGCCGTCTATGTCAAAAATCTGACCACGCATAAGGTGGTAAATGTTTTTGCCGATTTTGTGAACTTTGCCGCCGTTCCACTGGGAAACTTCATATTCGTTGAGAAGCTTGAAGTTTTCATGGGTCCCGTCAACAAAGCAGATATTGAACTTTTTCTTTTCGAGCTTTTTAAGGGTATGTCGTTCTTTTCGGCTGCCATCCCAAATAAAACCAAAGTCGCCGCATATAATTAATGTGTCTCCGGATTTAATATCCTTCATGGCAGGTGAAGAAAATCTTGAAATATCGCCGTGGGTATCTCCGGTAATGTAAACCATAAAGCAAACCTCCCTATATGAAAAAACCGGGAGAAATCTGTGATAAAAAATGTTTATTTTTTCCCCGGATGCTGTTATACTATAAGAGTCAGCATAGTCACAAAAATATAATACAACATTTTCAGGGAGATTACCATGAAAAAATTTTTAATTTTCCTCGCTACTTTACTTTTGCTTGTTGGAACGGTTTTTCCTGCGGCAGCTTCATATAATTCCGAAATAGAACTTAAAGCGGATATAGCTCTTTTAATAAGCTTGAATAACGAAAAGGGAACCGTAATTTTTGACAAAAACGCAGACAGAAAGGCGGCTCCGGCTTCTCTTACAAAAATTGCCACTGCTGCGGTAGCTCTTAAAAATTGCTCTGATCTTGAAAATACAATGGTAACAGTTAAACAGGAGTCAATAGATTCTCTTGTGGGAACGGACAGCTCTCTGGCAAACATTCAGCCCGGCGAACAGCTTTCAATGTTAGAGCTTCTTTACTGTATGATGGTTGCCAGCGGTAATGACGCCGCTGTTGTAATAGCCGATTATATCGGCGGAGGTAATGTCAGCACCTTTGTGGAAATGATGAACTCTCTTGCTGCGGAACTGGGCTGCACCTCAACCCATTTTTCCAATCCTCACGGTCTTGATGCTGATGACCATTATACGACCGCAAACGATCTTGCAAAAATAACACAGTATGCCCTTTCTTTCCCTGTGTTTGAAAAAATATGCTCTACTACCGAGTATACTCTCAGAGCTACAAACGTTGTAAGCGAAGAGAGAACTCTGCTTACAACTAATCTCATTCTTAATGATCAGACCGGTTATTATTATGAATACGCCTCCGGTATTAAAACCGGCCATACCGATAATGCTGGAAGATGTGTTATCTCAAAGGCAAGCAAAGACGGATATGAATATTTAGGTATAATTATGCATGCTCCTTTTGAGGATTATACAGGGGACACTCTGAGAGATAACGGAGCCTTTCTCGAATGTGTAGATATGTTTGAGTGGGCCTTTGAAAACATAAGATATAAAGCTGTCTGTGATACTGTACAGCCTGTAACTACTATAAATGTTGAACACTCCTGGTCAACGGATCATGTACGTCTTGTATCTAAGGAGTCGAAAAAACTGCTGGTACCCGATTGGATGGATTCTTCCAATATAACTCTTGAGCCTGTTGAAGGTACGGTTCCCGAGAGTATGGAAGCTCCTATTGAAAAAGGACAGGTAATCGGAAAAGCTAAAATTGTTTATACTCCCGATGGCGAAAATGCGGAAAAAATTGAACTTGGTGAGGTTGAGCTTGTAGCTGCCGAAGAGGTAAAGGGCAGCGTTATACTTTTTATCTTTGGAAAAATTGCGGATTTTACCCATACGACTACCTTTAAGGTTTTAGTTGTAATGGTGCTTCTTATTGTCGCATTTTTCATAATCGCAACTGTAATATCGAATCACCGTAAAAAGAGGGATAGAATAAGGGTGGTTAAAGATTACAGAAGAATTAAGTGAGAAAGGAGGTAAGAGAATGGAGGCTATTCTTAATTTTGATCTGTCAGTATTTCGCTTTGTTGAAAATTATATCTGGAATCCTGTTCTTGATGTAATTATGACCATCATAACTTATTTGGGCGAAGGCGGAGCAGTTTGGATAATTATGGCTTTAATTCTTTTGTTTACCAAAAAGTACCGTAAATGCGGAGTTGCAATGGCAATTGGACTTATCGGTTCTCTCGTTGTTGTAGACTGGATAATCAAACCGATTGTTGCAAGGCCCAGACCTTTTAATCTTGAGGCGTGGGAGGGTATATTTAATTACCCCGACCTTGTATCTGAACCGTCAAGCTGGTCTTTCCCGTCCGGTCATTCTTCATCTTCTCTGGCTGCATCGGTAGCTCTTTTGTGCACAAACAAGAAGTTCGGAATTCCTGCTGTGATTCTCGGCGTACTCATTGCGTTTTCAAGAATTTACGTACATGTTCACTATCCAACTGACGTAATCGTGGGAATACTCGTAGGAGCTATTCTCGGAATTATTGCCGGATACATTGCAAACCGCTACTATCCGTCTTTTGAAAATAAGCTTAAAACTAGAAAAGCGGCAAAGAACGATAAATGAGTTTCTATACTTTTGCTTTAAATAACAAATACATTTGGCTTTAAACTCGTAAAGGGGCGTCTTCTGTAAAGAAGAGACCCCTTTTATATCAGCACTTAAATATAATTAGATAAATTTGAAAAAATAAAAATCGGGAGGCGATCTTATGGATAAAAAACCCGTTGTTCCAATTAATTGTTATTTTCAGGGGTGTTATAATCCTCAGTTTGAGAAAGAAATAGAAAAATGTAAAGGAATTTGTTACAGATATAATCAGCTTTCTCCTTATGACAGACAGGCTCAAAGAGAGATACTGGCAAATTTAATCGGCAAAATGGGTAAGGATGTTATAATTACTCCGCCGTTCTGGTGCGATTATGGTTACAATATAACGTTGGGCGATAATTTTTATTCGAACCATAATATGATAATAACGGACGGAGCTAAGGTGACCTTTGGAGATAATGTTTTTATCGCACCTAACTGTTGCTTTACAACCGCTGAACACGCTATTGATCCTGAGCAAAGAAAAGCTGGAATAGAAATTGCAAAACCGATTACTATCGGCAACAATGTATGGATTGGCGCAGGTTCAACCGTTTTGGCCGGAGTTACTATAGGAGACAATACCGTAATCGGTGCAGGCAGTGTTGTAAAAAAGTCAATACCGGCAAATGTTATTGCTGTCGGTGTGCCGTGTAAAGTTTTGCGTGAGATTACCGAAGAGGATAAATACCGTTATCCAATGTTTGAAGGAGAATATTAATTACTATTAAATAGCTGGGTTTTTAAATTTTTACATAAAAAGACAGGGACTGCAAATCATAGTCCCTGTCTTTTTGTTTTATTGTACGCTTTCGTATATAAATCCTTCTATGCCTGATTCTCTGAGCTGTCTGAGATGTTCCTGAGCATAACTTTTGTTTTCAAAAGCGCCTGCTTGAATTCTGTAGATTATACCGTCACCGGAAGAATCTTCTTTATAAAAAGCGTCAAATCCTCGCCTTTTTACATATTCAACGTAACTTTCGGCATTGGCTTTAAGCTTAAAGGCTCCGATTTGAATACGGTACAGAACTCTATTTTCTTCGGAAGGTATTTCAGGTTTTGCGGTAACTTCCTTTAAATTCAAAAATTCTTTAACAGCTTTTCCTATTGCTTCTCCCTCCTTTTTGAGATCTTCTTCACTGTCTACCAATAGGCGATCTTCTGCGTTGTCAAGAAATGCAAATTCTGACAGCACGGCGGGAATACCTTCTTTTGAAGGTTCTCTTACCATGCCAAAGTTATAAGCTGCCTCTGAGCTTACTTTAACGCCTCGGCTTATTTGTCCTATCTCTTTAAATTTTTCCTCAATTAACATTGCAAGACGTTTTGAAGCGGTGTCGTCCTTCCAATAAAAAATTTCGCATCCTTGACCGCCTCCGGCATTATGGGCGATTGTTATTACCACATTTACCTTTTTTTCTTTTAAATCAGCAATCCTCTGAGTAATAAGTAAATCTCCCGTGTCGGTTTCTCTTGAAAGGAAAACAGTACAGTCATATTTTTCAAGATATTCCCGGCAATATTTGGCTGTTTTTAAGTTTATCGCTTTTTCTACAATACCGGCGTAGGAAGCTCCTCCATCACTTCCGCCATGCTCAGGGTTGAGGTAAATTTTTATAGGCAAAATAATGTCTCCTTTCAGTATTTTATGTGTCTCCTCTGGAATATATTATGAAAATTTTTCTAATTTGCACACAAGCGTTGCACCGCAAGTCGATAAAAAAGTAAAATTGACACAAAATGAATAAACAGAGCAAAAACTTGCAAAACTTAGTGGAAAAGCTTTCTTTAAAAGGGATATAAAAATAAAAATGAAAATTTATAAAAAAAACTTGCATTTTATGCATTTATGCTTTAAAATAAAACCTGTCAAACTTTTAGGGGGTATGAAAAATGAGTTATGTAGAAAGGGTGCTGGAAGACGTATGCAAGCGCAACGCTGACCAGCCGGAATTTTGTCAGGCAGTAACTGAGGTTCTCAAGTCAATCGGCTTGGCAGTTGACAGAAATCCTGTTTATCAGGATGTTGGTCTTCTTGAGAGAATAGTTGAGCCCGAAAGAGCTACTATTTTCCGTGTGCCGTGGGTTGACGACGAGGGCAGAACAAGAGTAAACAGAGGTTACCGTGTACAGTTCAACAGTGCAATCGGACCGTACAAAGGCGGACTTCGTTTCCATCCTTCAGTAAATATAAGCATTATCAAATTCCTTGGATTTGAGCAGATTTTTAAGAACTCACTTACCGGTCTTCCTATCGGCGGAGCTAAAGGTGGTTCTGACTTTGATCCTAAAGGCAAGAGCGACGGAGAGGTAATGCGTTTTTGCCAGAGCTTTATGACTGGACTTTACCGCATTATCGGACCTAATGCTGACGTTCCCGCAGGAGACATCGGTGTCGGCGGCAGAGAGATCGGATATATGTTCGGTGAGTATAAGAGAATTACTGGTCTTTACGAAGGTATTCTTACCGGTAAAGGACTTAGCTACGGCGGATCTCTTGCAAGAACAGAGGCAACAGGATATGGTCTTATCTATATCATGGCTGAAATGCTTCGTGACCATGGAACATCATTTGACGGCAAGACTGTTGTTGTTTCCGGCTCCGGTAACGTTGCAATTTACGCAATTGAGAAGGCTCAGAGCCTTGGTGCAAAAGTTGTAACCTGCAGTGACTCAAACGGATATATATATGACGAAAACGGAATTGATCTTTCAGTTCTTAAATATATTAAAGAAAAAATGCGCGGCAGAGTAAAAGATTACATTAAGTATCATCCCGAAGCAGTATATGTTGAGGGTGCACGTCCCTGGTCTGTTCCCTGTAATATTGCTCTTCCTTGTGCAACACAGAACGAAATCAGCGAAGAGGATGCAAAAGAGCTTGTTAAGAACGGCTGTAAAGCAGTAGGTGAGGGTGCTAACATGCCTTCTACTCTTAATGCAACAGAAGTTTTCCTTGCAAACAAGGTTCTTTACGTTCCCGCAAAGGCTGCAAACGCCGGCGGTGTTGCAACCTCAGCTCTTGAAATGAGCCAGAACAGTTCAAGAATGAGCTGGTCTTTCGAGGATGTTGATGCAAAGCTCAACCACATCATGAAAGACATCTATGCAAATATGTCTCAGGCTGCAAGAGAGTACGGCCACGAGGATAACTTTGTAATCGGTGCAAACATTGCCGGATTTACAAAGGTTGCAGATGCAATGCTCGCACAGGGTATTGTCTAATAAACGTACAAGATTTTAATATAATTACAAAAATCGGCTTATCATGGTTTTCCATGGTAAGCCGATTTTCTCGTTTAAGATATAGTCGTTTTTATTAAAGAAATTTTTTAACTACAGGAATCATTCTCAATATAGTAATGCCTATAGCTCCTATTACAAAAACGGCAACGTCCATAATCAGTATTGCAATAAAGTCGTTCATATTATCTTTTAAAATCTGCATAACGGGGTTGGTTTCTTTTATTATTATGTAGTGAGTTAAATAAATGCCGAAGGTAGCGTTACTGATAATTGTAAGTACTTTCGCAAACCAGCCCGAAAAGTTTACATTTTTGAGAAGTAAAAATACGAATATGAATAAAGCTGATGAGTAAAGTACAATCGGTAAACTGTAAATATTATCTAAAGATAAAGAAAACTTTCCATTTTTATAGAATTCCAGTCCGGTTCTGTACCAGCAGAAAAGTATTCCGACTAAAAATATGACAGCTGAAACTATTAATGCAATTCGTTTTTTTGCTGCTGTATTTATAAAATCGGGCAAAAAGTGACAAATAAAATATCCTAAGAAAAAGTAAAGTATCTCCCCGGAAAACAAGTTGCGCATAAAGTAATTGGAAGCGGAAGGAAGTATTTCTAAGTAAGACATAAAAGACATAACTGATTGGAAGAAAAATAAAACTGTCAGTAAAACTGCAAAATCCTTTTTTGACATCGCTGAGACAAGTCGCTGCAAAAACGGAAGCATAAGCATTAATGCAAAATAGGAATACAGATACCAGAAAGGAGTAATGTATGGTTTATTGATTAGGGAAGTAAAGAATTCGAGGTTTAGAACTGAAAAATCTTTGTTATAAATAAGTGTTGTAGCAACGGAAAATATAACTATGTCCGCAGCTATTCTGAACGCACGTTTTCCATACGCCGTTTTATAACTGTCTTGTTTGCTTAAAAGCAAGGCCCCGGATATCATGAAAAATATTGGAACGGCTGTTTTAGAAATGAAAAATAAAACCAATGAAGCCTGTCCCGACAACGATGGAAAGAAAGTATTGAAAATAGCGCTGTTTGTATGGTTGACAATTACCATAAAGCAGGCAAAAATTCGTAAAATATCAAATACATACGTTCTGTTTTTTTTCTTAATTATTCCGTCGTTTCCCAGACCGGCTGCTTGTACTGAATTTTTAGCTTTAATATTTACCGCATTTGTCATTTTTGACTTTTACACCCCTCAATATGATGTTGCAAATCATTATAACAAATATATAATGATATTACAATTTTTATTTTTATAATCAAAAAGTTTTGTGGGTTTCTGAATATTTAGGTGTAGTACAATATAGAGGGTAAATAAAGGGGATAATAATCAGGAGGTGATGTTTTTGAAAGACCATGAATTGGCGCAGTTTATTGCGTCAGGAAACGAAAATGCAGCTTCTGAGCTGATAAATAATTATGGTCCTATGATACGTTACATAATTTCTCCTATTCTTTCAGATAAAAGAGAGAGGGAGGAATGCTTCAACGACGTTGTAATGAGAGTTGTAGAAAAAATCGAAAGCTATTCCGAGGCAAAAGGCAGTTTTAAAAGCTGGTTATCGGTGCTGACAAGAAATACTGCTTTAAACCGTGCAAGAAAATTACGCAATGAACCGGATACCCAAAGCATCGCTGCAAATATGGCTGCTTTTAAAGATAATCCTGAAGAGGAGCTTATCAAAAGCGAAACTTTAAGAAAACTTGAATTGATAGTACAAAATTTATCGCCAAGAGACAAAATGCTTTTTTATCGAAAGTTTTATTATTGTCAGCCTATTTCGCAGATTGCAGCTGAAATGGGTATGACGCAGCGTGCCGCCGAGGGGCGGATTTACAGGCTCAAGAAAAAGCTCAGGGAAGAACTGGGAGGTGAAAACCATGAGTGAACGTGATTTTGACAGGTTCAGCGATGAGGAATTTGAGAGATTTCTTCAAGATGAAGTTTCCGGGATGAATGTGACCGAAAAGACAGTTAAATCAGTGAACCCATGGAAAAAAAGCACTGACATGATTTTCGCCGGACTCATTTTGCAGCTTTTCGGTATAGGGATTTTTTATCTTAACTATATACTGCCTCTTGTGGGCAGTTTGCTGGTAACTATCGGTTTTCGTATGCTTTCAAATGAAAACAAGTGGTTTAAATCGGGATTTGTTGCTTCCTTGCTGCGTACGACCGCTCAGGTTGCTTGCCTTATTTTGGAAAGCGCTTTGATAAGTAATCAATCTTTGCAGACGTTTTTTTCATTGCCGTGGACGCTAATAAATGCCGTGCTTATTTTAGCTACAGTAGGATGTTTATGGGGCGGATTCAGATGCGTTCAGAAAAAAGCAGGTGTGCCTATTCGCACGAAAAGTCTCGGAGCTCTTTTCTTTATATATTTGTTAATGCCTATTTTGTCACTAATCAACATTTATTTTGCTTTCCTTCTAATATTGCTTCCTGCTGTGTTTATTATAATCCTTGTGTGCTTCCGCCGCATAATAAAGGATATTTCCGCTTCAGGATATTCTATTTATCCAAAGGCTGTGAAATTTCCTAATTGGGCCATAGTGACAATATTTATGACAGTTGCTGTGGTCGGTGTGCTCATAGGAAATTTCTTTTTCACTTCGTATCCCATGGCTTATCAGCCTGTTGAAGTTTATCAGGACGAAGAGAGCGTTTCTATAAAGAAACAGCTTGTGCAGATGAATTTTCCTGAGCAGTTTATAGACGATTTAACGGAAAAAGATCTTGAAGAGTGCACAAATCCCGTCAGGGTAGTAGTATCTGAGCGGGAAGAGGATGGATGGCTTGAAGAATTTTATATGCAGTATGTATTTGTGCAGACTGAGGCGGAAAAGGAAACATGGAAAATTTTCTGTTTCTATAACTGGACCAAGTCTCCTAAAACTTACAGAACCGATTGTATATACATTGAACCTATTTATAATAAAAACAACCAGGTGAATTGGGAAAAAGTAGGAGATATTTCGGGACGTGTACTCTGCGAAAAGGGCGGAAAAACTTATGCATCGACATATCATTCTCTTAAAGAGACTGTTATAGGACAGGAAGAGGAGCAGAATCCCATTTATCCAGTACTTGACAGCAGTGTAAGGAAGAGCATTTTGGGTCAAATGTCCTTCTTAATGGGCAGTGAAAACTGCAGAGGTTATGTTGCCTATAAAGTTCAGCTAAACAGTGATTTAGACCTTACCAAAATGCATATACTGTATGGTCATTTTAACGGCTTTGTATTTCCTTATGAGGATATAGTTGGGAATTTCTTAAAATATGCGGAACATCACGAAGTAACTTTTTACGGCAGCAAGTCTTCTTAGTATGAATATTTTTATTTCCGATAACTGAGTATTTTAAAGGCAGGAGAAATTTTCTCCTGCCTTTTTTATATCATCCTGTCAAAATGTAGGCATAATTGACAGCATTACACGAAATATAGTATAATAATCAAATAAAATTGTTAAAAACGGGAATGATAAATTACCGTATACTCTCTTTCGGAGGTGCTGTATGAAGTGTGGAAAATGCGGTGCGGAAAACGTGGATACAAATGCATTCTGCGATAACTGCGGAGCGTATCTCGAAGATACCGTAACCGGTGAAAATACAGGTGAGAAAAAGGAACCAGTCAAGAAGAAACCACCGAAAAAAAAGAAAAATAAGCTTCCTGTGCTTTTCGGAAAAAAGAAAAAGGAGAATCAGGCCGAGCAGACAGCCAATTTAAAAAAGGCTAAGAAAGCGGATAAAAAGAAAAAACTGATCGCTGCTTTGGTATTTGTTCTTGCAGTGGCTGTTGTTTCTGTTACAGCTGCTTTAGTATTTTCAGGGGATAAAGAAAATTCTGCTCCCGTTGTATATGTTAAAGAAAATTCCGTAATGGCTCAGAAAGTTGGAGAAAATTCTCCCTTTGTGATTTCGGATAATTTTTCCGAAACTGATAACGCTGAGCTGGTAGCGATTTTTAATGAAGAGGGAGATAAACTCCTTTATTCTGAAAGCTATACCACAGAAAACGGTACAAATACCTATAAGCTTTATTACCGTGATGTAATGAACGAAACCTCTCAGCTTTCTTCTGCTGATAGCAGTAAGGGACTTTTCCTTGCCTCAAATGTTTACTCTCAGCCTAAAGCTTCCGAGAATTTTAAAAAAATTGCATATCTCAGAAGCCCCAGCGATAATGGCGGAAAGCTAAAGGTTCATAATTTAAAAGAGGAAATTTCTATTGATACCGATGTTGTGGATTTTTATATTTCTGATGACGGTAAAAATGTTATTTATTTAAAGAAAAACGGTAACGCCCTTGATTTATATGAATGTAAAATAAAATCAAATGCAAAACCTGTTTTCATTGAAAGCGCTGTAGAAGAGATTTATATTCTTGATGGCGATTTTGACCTTTATGCCTTTACAAAAATTACCGATGACGGAAATAAAGGCCTGTTTTCTGTGAAAAGAGAAAAGACTTCTTTGATTAATGCAAATGTAAAAGAGGTTTATTCAGCCAACAGCGGTTCTGAAAATGACAGCATTTATTTCGTATCGGAAAAATCCATTTCATATAACTGGAGCGAAATTGTAACCGATGATTTAAATGAGAGCGATAAGAATATTAAAGAACCTGTAAGAGAAAACTATGGCAGTGAGGATGAATATACCGAGGTAAAGGAACTTTATGATGCGAAAGCTGCTCGGGATAGCCTGCGTGCTGCAATAAGTGACGGAGTGTTAAAAGAAACCTCACGCGAACTTTATGTTTATACGGAAAAAGAACCTGTTTTGATCAGTGAGTTTACCGGTAATGTTTACGGAGTATATGACGGAGCAATTGTATATTCTGCTTACAAAATGCCGGAAGATATGAAGATAAAGCTTTCCGACCTTGCCCAGTACGGAAGTAACTTACCTGTTCCCGACGGAAAGACTCCGGTACTTGCCGAAAGCGAGCTGTTCTATTGTAAAACATTGGAAAAGCAGCCTGTTCTTATAAATGAAGACGCTGAGCATTCAGATGCACTGTTTTTCAGTGAAGATACTTTATATGTTGCCGAAAACTGTGATAAAGATTTTGAATCCGGAGATATAGTTAAGTGGGATATGAAAAAAGAAACCGGTACAAGAATTGATGCCGGAGTCTTTATTAAAAATGTTTGCTTTACTCCGTCAGGCAGTGTATACTATGTAAAGGACATGAAAGATTCTGTTGGCACCCTTTATTGCTGCAATGGTAAAAAAACTGAAGAGATTCAGGAGGGTGTTGCAAAGATTTATTCTGCCGGAAATGAAAGTGTTTTCTTTATGACAGATTATAATGAGTCCGCTGAAAGGGGAACACTTAACCTTTGTGAAAAATTCACCCCGAGACATGTTGATACCAACGTAAAGGCGGGAGCTTTTACTTACAGAGACGGCGGAGAAGTGTTTTATATCAAGGGATATTCTTCTGAAAAGGGAAGCGGAAATCTTTACCGCAGTCTGAGTAAAAAAGAAGTGTCTCTTGTAAGTGAATATGTAAGTCAAATTTTTTGACATATAAATTTTAGGAGGTAAAACTATGAACAAATATGTTTGCGATGTTTGCGGATATGTTTATGATCCGGAAGTTGGAGATCCCGATAACGGAATAGCTCCTGGAACAGCTTTTGAAGATCTTCCCGAGGATTGGGTATGCCCTCTTTGTGGAGTAGGTAAAGATCAGTTCTCAGCGGAATAATTGAAAGCGGCGGAGTGTCTGCACTCCGCCTTAGTTTTGTTTGGAGGTTATATATTATGAAAGCAGTTGAAGTTAAAAAGGGAATTTACTGGGTAGGTGCTGTTGACTGGTCTCTGCGAAGCTTTCACGGCTATACGACCAAAAGAGGCTCAACATATAACGCATACCTTATAATAGATGAAAAAATCACTTTGGTGGATACCGTAAAAGCTCCTTTTGCAGCTGAAATGATAAGCCGCATCAAGAGCGTCATCGACCCCTCAAAGATTGATTACATTGTTTCAAACCACGTTGAAATGGACCATTCCGGAGCAATCAAAGATGTGCTCGCTTTAGCACCCAATGCAAAGGTTGTAACCTCTGCTCCTCAGGGCGTTAAGGGACTTACTGCACATTACGGTGAAATGGATTTCATGCCTGTGAAGAGCGGTGATACACTTAGCCTTGGCAGCCGTACTCTTTCCTTTGTTCCCACACCTATGCTCCATTGGCCCGATAATATGGTTACTTACTGCCCGGAAGAAAAGATTCTTTTCTCAAATGACGCTTTTGGTCAGCACTACGCATCCGGTGGAAGATTTGACGATGAGGAGCCTTTAGGCGATGTTCTTCATGAGGCAAGAACTTATTATGCCAATATAGTAATGCCTTACAGCACACAGGCTGCAGGTGCAGTAAAAGCTGCTGAAGGACTGGATATAGAGCTTATCGCTCCCAGCCACGGCGTAATGTGGAGAAGCCATATAGCCGAAATCATTGAGGAATATAAAAAGTGGAGCAGCCTTAAAATGAATAAAGAGGCTGTTGTAGTATATGACAGTATGTGGCATTCAACTGAGAAGATGGCAAAGACAATTGTTGAGGCCTTTGCTTCAAAGGGATATAACGCAAAGCTCTGTGACCTTAAAGCATGGGATAATTCCGAGGTAATAAACGAGATTTTGACAGCCGAATATATTGCTGTAGGTTCTCCCACACTTAACAATCAGATGTTGCCCACAGTTGCAAGTTTCCTTACTTATCTTAAAGGACTTGCACCTAAGAACAGCGGCAAAAAAGCCTTTGCTTTCGGTTCTTACGGCTGGGGCGGTCAGAGTATAGGCCTTGTTGAAAAAGAGCTCACAGACTGCGGATTTGAAATTGCTCTGGAAAAACAGCGCATTCAGTATATTCCCTCACAGGAAAGCCTTGATGAGCTTGAAAACAAGGTTCTTGAAATAATATAAAATTTATAGGTTAAAATAAAATTCAATAAAGGAGGCTTCAAAATTGGATAACACAGCATTGTTCAGACTTTCTTACGGACTTTATGTAGTAGGAGTTAAAAACGGCGAAAACTATGGCGGAAGCGTTGTAGACGCATTTGCACAGGTGGGAAGCGGAAAGACACCCATGGTGGTCATATCCTGTATGAATACAAATAATACAACCTCACTTATTGAGAAAACCGGTGAGTTTACAGTTTCTGTTCTGGCAACAGACGTTGACCCCTTTGTTATAGCAAATTTCGGGTTTCAGTCCTCCCGTGATACAGAAAAGTGGAAAAATGTCCCCCATGTTATGGTAAACGGACTGCCTGTTCTTACAGATGCTGCAGCATATTTAAGATGCAAAGTGGAAAGTGTTACAAAGCTTGACACTCATGACCTTTATCTGTGCTCAGTAGAGGATGCATGGCTGGGTGATGGAGAACCTCTTCTCTATGCTGATTATCAGAAGCCTCAGCTTAAAAATGCCGTCAGAGAAGCTTTTGCAGCTTTTAAAGCTGGACAGCCTCATACAGAGAAGAAAGAGGATTTTGTAAAGGACGAAAACGGCGAATGGGTTTGCAGCATCTGTGGATACCGCTATAAAGGCGACATTCCCTTTGAAGAGCTGCCCGATGATTTTACCTGTCCTGTCTGTGGCCAGCCCAAAAGCGTTTTTGAAAAGAGATAAATTTTATCAAAGTAAATAAGCGTAACAAAAAGGCTCTTCCATAAGGAAGGGCCTTTTAAGCTTAATTTTAAAACTTTGCCTCTGAAAGGCTTTTGAAGGTGTATCCTTCGGCTCTTGCTTTGTCTATAAATTCACCCATTGCTGCGGCGTTGTCAGGAGATACAGAGTGCAGCAGAATTACCGCTCCGGGATGAATACGGCTCATAAGGGTGTCTATAGTGTAATCCTTGCCCCTTATGGTGTTGGGATCCCAGTCAACATAGGCTACCGACCAGAATATGCTGCGGTATCCTATTGTGTTTACAAGATCCAAAGCGTTTTCTGAGTATGCTCCCTCAGGAAAGCGGAAAAACGGAGAGGAGTATCCGAATTTGGTTCTCAAAAAGTTATCCACATCCTGTATTTCCTGAGCCATTTTTTCCCTTGAGATATCTGCAAAGCAGGGATGTGTGTTTGAATGGTTGCCTACAATATGTCCCTCTTTAATCATTCTTGTAATAAGATCAGGACTGCTTTTTATATAGGTGAGAGTTACAAAAAATGCCGCAGGTACACCCTTTTCTTTCAATGCGTCAAGAGCTTTTGAAGTGTAGCCGTTTTCATATCCGCAGTCAAAGGTAAGATAAAGCACCTTTTCGCTGCTTTTGGTATCAAGGGCAAGTCCTCCGTATTTTTCAAGCTCTTTCTGTGCGTTAACGGAATTCTCGTGAGGTACGCCGTTTTTGGAAACCCCGTAGCTGTATCCGATTTTTTCATTGCTTAAATTTTTGCTGTCTGAATTTGCCTTTGATATAAGGTCTATTTCGGGCAGGGGATCGTAACCTGTATAGGTCGATGTGTTTCCGGTATCCTTGCCGGTTTCGCATTCGGTTTTAATGCTTCCTTCTACGGAAGCAACGCTTTCACCGATATCCTGCATTATGGAGCTGCCGTTTTGAGATTCTCCTGAAATATCAGTATTTTCTGGCATATTTTCTTCCCCTGAACAGCCTGTAAATGTTATTAAAAGAGCTGCACAGGATAATAAAGCGATTGCTTTTTTCACAAAAAGCCTCCTTTCGGCTTAAATTAAGGGGCGGAATGTTTCCCGCCCCTTGAAACCGGTTTTCTTATTTCATGGCAGAGTTAATGCCCCCGACAATGTTTTCAACGGCTTTAACGGCTTTGTTCATGCTCTTTTTCATTTTGCGGCTTGAAGAGTTCATCATTGTACCGCCGATAAGAGCTGTGGCGCTGCCGACTGCCATTGCTATGCCGACGCCTTTAGCGATGTTTGAGCTTTTATTTGTCATATTTAATCCCTCCATTACTTTGGTTTCGCTTTTATTATGGCACGTCCTACAAGATGTATTTATGCTATTTTTTTGAATATATGCTTCCTTAAATTTGCAAAGGGAAGAAGTGTGTATTATAATAATCAGGTATATTGAAACTGAAACGGAGAAGACTTTAAAATGGCAGAGCTAAATATTGTTCTTGTGGAACCGGAAATACCGCAGAATACCGGAAATATTGCGAGAACCTGTGCCGCAACAGGTGCAAGGCTTCATATTGTGGAGCCCATGGGTTTTAAAATTGATGATAAAAAATTAAAAAGAGCGGGTCTTGATTACTGGTATCTCCTTGATATTACCTACTATTCAAATCTTGAGGATTTTTTTGAAAAAAATAAGGACGGAAATTTTTACTTTTTTTCAACGAAAGCACAGAATAGATATTCTGATATTACCTATCCCGATAAATCTTATCTGTTTTTCGGCAAGGAGACCGCAGGACTTCCTGAGGAGCTTTTAAAGGCAAATCCTGAAAAATGCGTGAGAATCCCCATGATTTCCGACGCGAGAAGCCTTAACCTTTCAAATTCCGTTGCAATCGGAGTATATGAAGTTTTAAGGCAGTGGGATTTCCCCAAACTTCTTGAAGAGGGACAGCTTACAAAATACCAGTGGTAACATAAGAAAGAGAACTGCCAGTGAGCGGTTCTTTTTTATTTTATGTGAGAGAATCGCTTGTTTTAATTGTTTAATAGATGACCGGTCAAAGAGGAAGGGAAGAGGTGAAAATATGGACAGCGGAGCAAAAAATTATCTGCGGTTTCTTGAAGGTGATGATGAAGGTATAGGCGAAATCATCAGAGAGTACAGAGACGGATTAATGATGTTTTTAAACGGTTATGTAAAAAATATACATACAGCCGAAGAGCTGACGGAGGATACATTTTTTAAGCTTGTGGTAAAAAAGCCGAAATACAAAGGAGATTATTCCTTTAAAACATGGCTTTATACCATAGGCAGAAATGAAACGGTAAATTATTTAAAGCGCAGAAAGAGATTTTCAGATAAGCCTTTTGAAGACTATGAAAATCTGCTGCGGGATGAAGAAAATCTCGAAAAACTATACTTTGCCGAAGAAAGAAAAATAGCTGTTCATAGTTCTCTTGAAAAATTAAACGAAGATTACCGGCAGGTTTTGTTTCTGACGGTATTTGAAGAGCTTACCAATGAAGAAACTGCAAAAGTAATGAAAAAGAATAAGCGACAAATAGAAAATCTTGTTTACAGGGCGAAGAAAGCCCTCAGGAAAGAACTGGAGAAGGAGGGATTTGCATATGAAGAGTTATAAAGAAATGACCGAAAGCGTGTTAAAACGAAGAGATGACTATATAAGTGAAAAAAAGATTAAAACGCAAAAGATTAAAAAGGCTGCTGTGGCTGTTATATGTGTTTCCTTTGTTTGTCTATGTGCCTTGTTAATAGGCGGAGTGGAAAAAGATAAACCTGTTGTAAGTGGTACCATGGAAAACTTTTACGGCGGCGCAGAGGCCACCACGGAAACGGAAAAAATGGTTACCGTAAACGAGGTTGACGCAGGTGATTTCTTTTTGACGGGTGCTTGTTCGCCAGAAAGCTATGATATAACCGTACTCGATGAAAAGGAAGCAGCGGAGCATTTGGGAAAAACGCTTGATTTTTCTTTTTTGCCTGATTATTTAAAAACTTCTAAAAACAATTCGCGCAATAAAATTTACCTTGATAAAACTACCGGAAAAGTTGTTGACGGAGGAATAACCTTTACTTATTGGAATGAATATGGCGAGGATAAGTTACCGATTCCTGTTGGTTCCGGAGGAAAGGGGATAAGTTTTACGGCATGCCGTGAAGATGAAGCGATGCTCGACAAGTACAAATGGCCAGAAAATATTAAAGCATCATATATTGATGGGGTTAAGGTATATATTGGAAAAGCTGAAATGGAAGCCCTTGGCGAATACGATTTTGAAACGGGAGAAACGGAAATTATTCCGTATTATGTGCATGCAGCCAAATTCAGAAATAGTGGTTTGAAATTTGTTATTTCGGCCACTAATTTTACTGATGATGAATTTATAAAGATTCTTACTGACTTTATAAATACAAATAAGGATTAAAGAAAAAAGCCCGGCATCAAGCCGGGCTTAAAATTTTGTCTTAAATTATTCGTAAAGGGGATATGCCTTGCAGATTTCTGTAACACCGTTTCTGATTTCTTCCTTTTTGTTCTCAAAATCAGTTGCAGCAAGATAGATAAACTCTGCAATCTTATCCATTTCGGCAACGCCGAGACCTCTTGTTGTAACAGCTGCTGTGCCGAGACGTACACCGCTTGTAACAAAGGGCTTCTCCGGGTCGTTGGGGATAGCGTTCTTGTTTGCGGTGATATAAACATCGTCGAGTCTGTGCTCAAGCTCTTTACCTGTAATGCCTACTGAGCGAAGGTCAACGAGCATAAGGTGATTGTCTGTACCGCCTGAAACAAGGTTGATGCCTCTCTTCATAAGGCCGTCTGCAAGAGCAGCTGCATTCTTTACTATGTTCTGCTGATACTCTTTGAATTCGGGCTTGAGAGCCTCGCCAAAGCAAACTGCCTTACCTGCTATGATGTGCATGAGAGGACCGCCCTGAGTGCCGGGGAATACAGCTTTATTGATAGCTGCACCCAGTTCCTCTTTGCAGAGGATAAGGCCGCCTCTGGGACCTCTAAGAGTTTTATGAGTTGTAGTAGTAACAACGTCAGCATATGGAACGGGAGAGGGATGAACTCCTGCGGCAACGAGACCTGCAATGTGAGCCATATCAACCATAAAGTAAGCGCCGACGCTCTTAGCGATTTCGCTTATACGCTTAAAGTCGATGATTCTGGGATATGCGGAAGCACCGGCAACGATGAGCTTGGGCTTAACTTCTTCAGCTTTCTTTGCAAACTCGTCGTAGTCAATGAAACCGTCGTCGTTTACGCCGTAAGAGCAGAAGTTGTAATACTTACCGGACATATTTACAGGTGAGCCGTGGGTAAGATGTCCGCCGTGAGCAAGGTTCATACCCATAACTGTATCGCCGGGCTGAAGAAGAGCAAAGTATACGGCAAAGTTTGCCTGTGCTCCGGAATGGCTCTGAACGTTTGCAAACTCAGCGCCGAAAAGCTTTTTGGCTCTTTCGATAGCTATGTTCTCAACTATGTCAACGCATTCGCATCCGCCGTAATAACGCTTTCCGGGATAACCCTCAGCGTATTTGTTTGTAAGCACGCTTCCCATAGCTGCCATAACAGCGGGAGAAACTATGTTTTCAGAAGCGATAAGCTCAAGGTTTCTTCTCTGACGGGCAAGCTCTTTTTTCATTGCCGCACCGACTTCTGGGTCATAGCCCTCTACAAAGCCGATGGTATCGAGTAAATCCTGAAACATTTCAAAAATCCCTCTCTTTAAAATTTGATAATATACTTCATCATGATAACACATAAAATCGTTTTTTTCAATGATAATTGAGCAAAGGCTTTAAATTTTTAATAATTTAAGGTATAATTGACTGTAATTTATACTCCGAAAGGTGTGAAAGTGAAAAAATGACGAAGAAAGAACGTGCAAAAGCGGCGGTTGAAGCTCTAAAAAAAGAATATCCTGGCGCTATATGTTCTCTTACAGCTTCTAATCCGCTGGAGCTTCTTATAGCTACAAGACTTTCGGCACAGTGTACTGACGCAAGGGTAAACCTTGTGACTCCTGAGCTTTTTGCGACATATAAAACTTTGGATGATTACATAAACGCAGATGTTGCGGATATAGAAAGAATAATTCATTCCTGCGGATTTTTCCACGGAAAAGCCAGGGATATAATGGGAATTGCCAAAGGAATAAAGGAAAGATACGGCGGCAAAGTTCCTGATACCATAGAAGAGCTTACAACTTTGCCGGGAGTTGGAAGAAAAACGGCAAACCTTATAGTGGGAGATGTTTACGGAAAACCGGCAGTGGTTGCGGATACTCATTTAATAAGGCTCTGTAACCGTTTGGGATTTGTAGCTACAAAGAATCCTGAAAGCGTCGAAAAAGAGATGAAAAAGCTTTTGCCTCCAGAGGAGAGCAACGATTTCTGTCACAGATGCGTACTGCACGGCAGGGCTGTATGTACTGCCAGAAAAGCCATGTGTGAAGAGTGCTGTATGGCGGAATTTTGTCCGAAAAAAATTTCAAAATAAAATTGCCTGTAATATATCTGCAAAAGTAAAAGCGCCGGTAGAAATAGACACTTCGTAAGGATACTGTTTCCTTTAAACTTTTATAAACAATCTATTCATAATAAAATACTAGTCGAAGTAGATAAGAAGCCTAATAAAAGTAGCAAATTTTGAAAGTGTTGCTGATTGAATTTCTGCAAAAATGATGGTATAGTTTTTATGTAAAAATGAAGCAAAGAGAGGGGTTGACAAAATGAGGAAAAATAAACTGGTAGCCCCCGTTCTAAAATGGGTAGGCGGAAAGAGACAATTACTAGAGACATTTCGCCCACTGTTGCCTAAAAGAATTACAACATACTGTGAACCGTTTGTTGGTGGTGGTGCATTGCTTTTTCATCTTCAACCAAGCAACGCATATATTAACGATATAAATCCGGAACTGATTCGTGTATATACAGTAATCAAAGAAAGTGTTAATGATCTGATAAGTGAGTTGGAAAAATTTGAAAACACAGCGGAACAGTTTTATGCGGTTAGAGATTGGGATCGTGACAGGGATTATTATGCGACGCTGACCGATGTTCAAAAAGCTGCTCGTGTATTATATCTGAATAAAACCTGTTTTAATGGATTGTATCGTGTAAACAATGCAGGTGAATTTAATTCTCCGTTTGGCAATTATCGAAATCCTAACATTGTAAATGCACCTGTATTGAAGGCTGTTAGTGCATATTTTAATTCTGCTGATATTCATATGACTGTGATGGATTATGCGGAAGTTCTAGAAAACGTTCCAAGGGGTGCTTTTGTATATCTTGATCCACCCTATGATCCTGTTTCAGAAACTGCAAGTTTTACTGGATACTCAAGAGGGGGATTTTCTCGGGAAGATCAAATAAGGTTGAGAGAATGTTGTGATGATTTAAACGCTCGTGGTATAAAGTTTATGCTTTCAAATTCTGCAACAGAATTTATAATGGATCAATATGCAGAGTATAACATAACCATTGTTAAAGCGAAGCGTGCTGTTAATTCGGTTGCTTCGAAGCGTGGAGATGTTGATGAAGTTGTGGTGCGTAATTATGAGTGAACGTTCAAAAAGCCTTAATGATATAGCATGGGAAAAATTATTCGAAAAGCACGATATATTGGAACACATTGAGAGAAAAGGTCAGTTTCAAATTTCTGCAAAGCAAATAAAAGAAGTCCGTGAGCCTCGCTTAATGGCAAAGTTTGATCACACAATCAATTTACCGAAAATTTTTGCTGATAACAAACTTTCTATTTTGCCGGTTACTCGTGGTGACTATGTTATCTCACATTTTGATGCCTATCACAAGTTTGAGCCTGATAATTCTCCAATAACAAGAGTTTCACTTCCAACATATATACAGAGTTTGGATAGTAGTAATGTTCTTAGTGAAGCTATTGCATTAAATTGTGCTGTTGCGGCTGGTATAGTTGCTGATTTTTTAGGCGATGAGGAGATTGTGTCTACGGTTTCGGGTAGAATGGGATCGGGTGTATTTGATTTTAACATTGGTAATCTGAAAAATAAATCTTTATCAACAGTGACCGTAAACAACTCGCAGATTGAAATTGATGCGGCATATGAAGGCATACGCAGTTTGGCTTTGTTTGAAGCAAAGCGTGATTTATCTGATGACTTCTTAGTCCGACAGTTGTATTATCCATACCGTGTGTGGAAAAGTCGTATGACGAAACCTGTAAGACCATTGTTTATGGTTTATTCCAATGGTATTTACCGAATTTATGAGTATGAGTTTACAGATCCAAATAATTATAGTTCTATATCCCTTGTGAAACAGAAGAATTATTCTATTGAAGATACCGTGATAACGGTTGATGATATCCAACAGGTTTTGCGAAACACAATTCGTGAAAGCGAGCCACAGATTCCGTTTCCGCAAGCCGATTCATTTGAACGAGTTATCAATATATGTGAACTACTCAATGATCAAAATTTAAGTAGAAATGATGTAACCGAGCGATACGCGTTTGATGCACGACAAACAAATTACTATACAGATGCTGCTCGTTATTTGGGGCTTATTGAAAAAGATAAAGAGAACGGTGTACCACTGTATAAGTTAACTGAAAAGGGACACACTATCTTGAAAATGGGATATAAACAACGACAACTAGCTTTTTGTGGTTGCGTATTGTCACACGGTGCTTTTGCTGATACGCTTATATCTTACTTTGAAACGGGTGTAATGCCACATAAAAACGATATTGTTCAGATTATGAAAAGGTCAAATTTGTATAATGTTAATAGTAATAGCACCTATGAACGACGCTCATCTACAATAAAAGGTTGGATAAATTGGATTATTGAACTAATCAACGATTAAAGAGGTGTTTTATTTATTAACTTGCAACGAGGTTTAGATATGCCGCACAATGAATGTTCTAACTATGGGAAAACAGCATGTGGGACGAAACAAAATTGAAGAAAAATTTCAAAATAAAATTGCCTCTAATATATCTGTAAAAGTAAAAGCGCCGGTTTACCGGCGCTTTATTTAGTTAGTTCTGCTTGTCGTTATCACTTGTAGTTTCTGTATCGGGTGCATAGATGAAATCATAAAGAATATTTTTGTTTTTATCAACGTCTATGAGTATTACCGACATACCCTTCTTTGTACCGTATTCCCATGTGTCATCGGCAGGGATTTGCTGCTGTTCAATATCATAATGCATATAAGAAATCAATGCGCCTAATCCCAGTTTCATAAGACTATTCTGTGAAATGCTGGTTTCGATGTAGGGCATAACTTCTTTGCCGATTTCAATAAGCTCTTTTGCATTGGTGTTCTTAGCTTTATCTATTATTGCGCTTATAACTTTTCTCTGGCGTTCGGTGCGGTGGAAGTCATCGTCAAGGTAACGGATTCGACAATACCACAATGCTTCTTCACCGTTTAAGAGCGTGTTGCCCGATTCTATTTCCATGGGAGGAGCATATTGTCTTCCAGAACCGAAATATGCAGCCTCTTCTTCAGTGACTTCTACCTGTACTCCGCCGAGGCCGTCAACTATTTTAGTGAACATATCGAAATCAACGAGCATATAGTCGTCGATGTCTACGTTAAAGTTATACTCGATAGTATCCATAACAAGCTGAGGGCCGCCCCACATGCATGAGGAATTAATTTTAGCGTATCCCTCGCCGGGAATGTCAACCCACATATCACGCATAAATGAAGTGAGTTTAATCTTCTTATTTGCTCTGTCAATTGAAAGAAGCATCATTGTATCTGAGCGTGATGATTCCTCTGCCTCACGTCTGTCAACACCTATAAGAAGTATGTTTGTGACTTTATCGCTTTTAAACAGGTCGTCTTCGTTTACGAAAACATTTGAATGGATTGTGTCATCATATGTCATTTCGGAAAGCAGACTGTTTGCTACTCGGAAGACACTAAAGCCGATAATGCCTATTATTACAAGAAAAATAACGATTACACTAAGGCATCCGCATCCACAGCCTATTTTTCTCTTTTTGCCTTTCTTTTTAGCTCCTGAGCTTATATCCTGAGGCGGTGTGGGACGTCTTTGCGGGTTTTGCCTCGGATAAGCTCCGCTGTCTATATCCTCATATTCAGTGGGGTATCTTTGACTGCTTTGCTGGCTGCGTCCGTAAGGAGAGCTTTGGCGGTTCATAGGGATATCCCTTTGGCGGTTGGGGTTTTGAGAAGGTCTGTTTGAATTGCTTCTTATATCACTTCCTCTTTGCACATCTCTGCTGCTGTCAGAGTAAACGTCTTCAAAATATGTGTAACGGTTATTACCGCTATTATTGTTATTTCTGTATTGGCGGTTGCTGTCTCGGTTGTTTCTGCCGTTATTTCCGCCGTTGTCGTCGCCGGAAAAATAAATGTCCTTCATGACTTCACTCCTTAAAAAAACATGATACACAAATATTCTACAACATTTGACATGATATCTCAACAAGTAAATTTTAAATATTTTATTTTAAAAGTACGGCGGTTGACACAGAAGGGATTTTTATTTATTATATTGTATGCGAGCGGACTGGACGGTTGCGGGCAGTAGTTTTACTGCGTGAGGAAAGTCCGAGCTTCACAGGGCAGGATAACGGCTAACGGCCGCCGAGGGTGACCTTAGGGAAAGTGCAACAGAGATATACCGCCGGATTTAATCCGGTAAGGGTGGAAAGGCGAGGCAAGAGCTCACCGGCGTACAGGAGACTGTACGGCCATGTAAACCCTATCCGAAGCAACACCGACTGGAGACACACGCTTGCCCGGCGTATTTTCCGAAAGGTGGCTAAAGGGGCGCAGCAATGCGTACCGTAGATAGATAACCGTCTTAAACGACAGAACTCGGCTTACAGGTCCGGTCGCAGAATGAAAATAAAAGGGATGAACTTTTTAAGAGTTCATCCCTTTTTGCAATTGTGCATTTACTTTTTTATTCCTTTGTAAATGTAATAGGGTTTTGAAAAAATGTAGTCTCCGTTACTGTAAGCGCTTTGAAGGTTATCAATAAAGGAGTTATATTCCTCAGTGGTTAATGCGCCTGTGTTTTCCTGTGAGAGCCAGCCTATGTGATGACTGAAATCATAGCCGAAAAAGCCCTCCCTATATTCCGTTTCCACAACGCTGTGAACGTGTATTTCACTGTCAAAAAGACCGCTTTTATTGAAAAGACCAAATTCCCTGCGTCCTATCCAGCTGTCAAGATCGTCCATCCACCCTTGCTTGGTGGTGGCATATGCATGGAGAGCTTTTGAAATAAGTTCCTTATCCTCTCCGTTATAAACAATGCTGTCCCAGTCGCAGTTAACGCAGATTACAGTTCCTCCCGGTTTGAGAATTCGATGAATTTCTTTTATAAAAAGCTCTTTATCCTTTAAACATTCCAGCATATCTTTTGTGAATACGAAATCGAAGGAATTGTCTTCAAGCGGTAAAGTTTTCGAGCAGTCCATAACTTTAAGTTCAATCGGTTTTTTATATTTAATATTTTTAAACCCCTTGTCTGTTACGTCAACACCAAGAGCACTTTTGATTTTATTGGGGAAAAAATCTATAAATCCCATGAGAAAACCAGCATCACGACATCCTAAATCAATAATTGCGGCATTCTGCGGAAGCTGGAGCAGTTCATAAATCGCCATATTAAGTGATGAGTGATTTATTTTAGTTTTAGCTTTAAACATGATATTCTCTCCTTTTAAATTAAAAATCGCTGTTTACAGCTATGTGCCGTAAACAGCGAGTAAAAAGCTAATATCATGTTACGCTTTTCTCAGCTTTCAGGCACACAGCAATAAACCTGTACCCTAAAACTGAGCACAAGTTTCATCTTCGTCTGCGTCTGATGAAAAACGTCACAATAATAACCTCCAATTTGTTTTTTTCACGATAACATACCGTTTTATAAAAGTCAAGGAAAATAAGAATTAGGTAGAGTCTTATTTTTACTTAAAAAGCCTCTTTATCTTTTCCTTATTGAAACTTCGCCTGATGAAATAACGGCTTCTTCTCCGGAGTCTGTGTATTTTACTATAAGACCGCCTTTTTCGTCTATATCGAGAGCCTTTGCCTCTCTTTTATCATTTCCTTTTATTACATAAACGTCGCTGCCGATTATCATTGAATACTTTCTGTATTCTTCGATAAAGCTTTTGGGGTCAGGCTTGCGGCAAAGCTCAAAGGTTTCATAGATTATTTGCGCAAGCAGCTCGTTTCTTGTGACAGGCGGTTTCTCGTTTTCATAAAGAGAACCGGCTTTGTTTTCGCTTTCCGGAACAAGGGAAGCAATGTCCGACGAAAAATTCACACCTATTCCGGGAATTACACACTCAACATTTCCGCTTTCAAAGTCGGTTACAGCCTCTGTAAGTATGCCGCAAATCTTTTTGTCGCCCAGGTAAAGGTCGTTTACCCATTTAATCATTGTCTGTTTACCGGTACATTTTTTAATAGCCCTCATGACCGCTACAGATACGGCTGTCGTAACAAGTACGCAGTCTTCAGCATATATACCGGGTCGCAGAATTATTGAGACATATATCCCGCCTTTTGCCGGCGACTGAAAAGTCCTGCCCATGCGACCTCTACCTCCGGTCTGCTCTAAAGCGATGACGACAGTACCGTCCTTACATCCGGCGGAGGCAAGCTCCTTGGCGGTGGTGTTGGTTGATTGCAGGGATTTATATAAATTTATGTCTGCGTCATATTTATCGAAAAATCCGTTTTTATTGAGGAAAAGTGTTACTCCCTCTTTTGATATAACATCGCTGTCTGCCATAAGGGTATAGCCGGTTCCGCGGTCGGAGACTATATCATATCCCTCTTCTTTAAGTTCAGTTATAGCTTTCCAAACAGCGTTGCGTGAAATTCCAAGCATATTTGCAATTTCATTTCCTCCAACAGGAGTTCCTCTGTTTTCTTCGAGAATAGTTATGATTTTGCTTTTTGACGGCATTTTAAAACACCTCACTTTTGATTTAAACAGTATAACAAAGATATTAAAAGGGGTCAAATAAATGTAGGATTTTATTGCAGAAAATAACAGGAAAATTTTTCCATATGTTTGTATATAGACGATGATTGACTAAAGAATTTATTTATTGTAAAATCGGGTATAGATATTTATACTGTAAATTGCAGATAAAACTATAATTTTTATCCCCTTTTCTCTGCTTTTTTAAAGGAGGAAAAGGGGATTTTACGGCAGGTGAGAAAATGAACGAAAGACTGGCATTTTTGAGAAAAAAAGCAATGGCTCTGCCTCTGAATCCCGGAGTCTATATTATGAAAAACAAAAAGAATAAGATAATATATATCGGCAAGGCAAAGCTTTTAAAAAACCGTGTAAGCCAGTATTTCGGCTCACAGGCAAGGCATACTGTAAAAGTGCTTAAAATGGTCGAAAACGTCTATGATTTTGACTATATATTAACGGACAGCGAATTTGAGGCCCTCGTTCTTGAGTGCAGCCTTATAAAGCAGCATATGCCAAAATACAACATTCTTTTAAAGGATGACAAGGGATATCACTATATTAAAATCACAAAGGAGAAGTGGCCGAAAATCACTGCCGAAAAGCAAATGCTCAATGACGGCGCCGAATATATCGGACCTTATACTGGAGCTTTTTCTGTAAATCAGGCAGTGGAGGAAGCGACGAAAATTTTCAGGCTTCCCGTCTGCGGAAAGCAGTTTCCGAGGGATATTCACAGGAACTCAAGACCATGCCTTAACTATTTCATAAAAAGATGTTCGGCTCCCTGTGCGGGAAAAATCACCTGTGAGGAGTATAACGAAGCTATTGAACAGGCAGTTGACTTTTTAAAAGGCGGCAGCCGTAAAGCTCTTAAACGCATGAATGAGGAAATGGAGCAGGCGGCGGAAAACCTCCAGTTTGAAAAAGCCGCTTCATTAAGGGATAGAATAAGGGCAATTGAAAAGATAAACGAAAAGCAAAAGGTAGTAGCTAATAACGTAGAAGAGCAGGATGTATTTGCCGTTGTTCAAAGCGAAAAGACATTCTGCCTTATGGTTCTGCGCTTTACGGATGGCAGGCTCAGTGACAGCGAGCATTTCTTTTTGGAGCCTGATAAGGATTTGCCACAGCTTCGTCATGAGTTTCTTATGGGATACTATTCCATGCATGACAGAGTGCCCAGGAGAGTTACTGTTGACGGTGAGGTAAGCGATTTAGAGCTTATAACCCGATGGCTCAGCGAAAAAGCGGGACGAAAGGTTACGGTAGCTGTTCCGGAAAGGGGAGAGCAGGCAAAAATCCTTGAAATGTGCCGAAGCAATGCCGCTGAAAAACTTGCACAGAAGCTTGGCAGAGGAGGCAAGGAAACCTCTGCTCTGGACGAGCTTGCAAGGCTTCTGGGACTCGATAAAATTCCTCGTTATATTGAAGCCTATGATATTTCCCATACTGCGGGCAGCGATAACGTAGGAGGAATGGTTGTATTTCTCGACGGACAGCCCTATAAAAAAGCTTACAAGCGTTTTTCAATTAAAGGTTTTGAGGGGCAGGATGACTATGCTTCCATGGCGGAGGTGCTTACAAGACGTTTCAAGCATTATTATGAGGAATCACCTCATTCAAATGAAGGCTTCGGCAGACTTCCCGACCTTATTCTCCTTGACGGCGGTCAGGGACAGGTCAATGCCGTAATGCCGGTCATGAAGTATTATAACCTTGATGTGCCTGTTTTCGGTATGGTAAAGGATGATAAGCACCGCACAAGGGCAATTGCTCAGAACGGGGGAGAAATTGCCATTAATTCAAAGCGTCAGGTCTTCACCCTCGTTTCGGATATTCAGGAGGAGGTTCACCGCTGGGCAATTGGTTACCACAGAAAGAAGCACACCAAAAAACTGCTCACTTACGGTCTCACGGATATAAAAGGAGTGGGCGAAAAAACTGCGGTAAATCTTCTTAAAGTACTCAAAACCATAGATACCATAATGGATGCTGATGTAGAGACACTTAAATGTGTAAAAGGAGTTACACAGCCCCAAGCAGAGGCGATTTATAAATATTTTCATCCTGATTGTTAAATACAGTGTTCTAATTGTTAAATTTAATGTTGTATGTTGACAAAAAGCCGTGAAAAGTGTGATAATAAAAGGACAAAATATTATTGGAGAAAAAAGTACCTATGCGTGTTATAACAGGAACTGCCAGAGGCAGAAAATTAATAACTCTTGAGGGTGAGGATGTACGTCCTACTACCGACAGAGTAAAAGAAGCGATGTTCAGTATTATACAATTTGAACTTGAGGGCAGACGTGTACTTGATATGTTTGCCGGAAGCGGACAGCTTGGAATAGAAGCTCTCAGCCGTGGAGCCGAGTCGGTGCTTTTTGCCGATGCGGACAGCCGTGCTGTTGAGATAATAAAGAAAAATCTTGCCTCCTGCGGATTAAAGGAAAAGGCAGTTGTGGTAAATTCCGACAGCTTTGCGGCCATAACCTCCGGCGGATTTGATATAGCTCTTCTTGACCCGCCTTACGGAAAGGGGATTTTGCAGCGTGCAGTTGTAGCTGTTGCAGATAAAATGAACCCGGGAGGAGTAATTATATGTGAATCTCCTTACGGTGAGGAAATGCCGGAAAAGGCGGGAAGATTTTCTAAGTTCAGAACTTATAAATACGGAAAAACGGAGCTTACCGTTTACAGAGAGAGTGAGGAAGAGGGTATATGAAAATAGCAATTTGCCCCGGAAGCTTTGATCCGGTGACCCTTGGACATCTTGATATAATTACAAGAAGCGCAAAGATATTTGATAAGGTAATAGTAGTGGTTATGAAGAATTTTCAGAAAAACGCTCCCAGCTTTACGGCTGAGGAACGAGTGGATTTTCTCAGACGCTGTACTTTTCATCTTTCAAATGTAGAAATTGATGCTTATTCGGGACTTCTTGCGGATTATGCAAGCCAGCATGGAGCTGTTGCCATAGTTAAGGGACTTCGTGCAGTTTCGGATTTTGAGTACGAATTCCAGCAAGCGCTTACTAATAAAAAGCTCAATCCGGAGCTTGAAACGGTATTTATTACTACCAGTTCAGAGCATATGTTCCTCAGTTCCAGTGTGGTTAAACAGGTATGTCAGCTGGGCGGAGATATTTCTACTTTTGTGCCTCCTGAGATACAGTACGATATTATAAAGCGCATTCAAAAGTAAAGCTCATAGAAAGGATGGGGTGCGTTTATGCCCAGACGCAATGAAGGAATACCGAAAAATATTGATAACATAATAAGTGAGCTTGAAGAGCTTGTTGAAAAGGGAACAACCATAGCCTTTACTTCAAAGGTTGTTGTGGATGTGGATGACCTTAAACATATAATCGAGGATTTAAACCTTAATATTCCCGAAGAGGTAAAACAGGCACGAGCAATTGTTGTGGATAGAATGGAAATTCTAAATGCCGCCAAAAAGGACGGCGAAAAAATAATCGCCAAAGCTAAGGAGCAAGCGGCAAGACTTGTAGAAGAGCATGAAATTATGCAAACGGCAAAGGCTCAGTCCAATGACCTTTTATCAAAGGCAAAAGCACAGGCGAATCTTACCGTCGCCACAGCTCAGGAAAAGGCTGATGAAATTATCCGTGAAGCAAAAGAATATTCAGACGAAACTACAGCTCAGGCAGATCGTTGGTCTAAAGAGATGCGTACTGCTGCAAGCGACTTTGTAGACAGCGTTATGAAGGACTCGGAAGAAGTATTTACCAAAGGTCTCAAAGATATAAAACGTGTAAGAGCTAATCTTGCTGCGGCTGGAGTGCATGGTTCAGAAAGCGAGAAAAAATAAGTCGAAATTTGAACAAAAAGAAACGCAGCGATTTTTCGCTGCGTTTTACTTTTGATTATTATGTTTATTATGTATTATAAGCAATGCTCTATTGCTGTGGCCGCACTTGCTCTGAGAGATGAATTTGAGGTGCCTGTAAATTTAGCAATTTCAATTCTTACAGGATGAATTTGAGAAATAATAGAGCGCTTTGTCAGCTCTTCGTGAAGCTGACTGATGAGTTTTTCAGATTTATGAGCAAAATCACGGGAAAGAATAATACCGTCAAGGTCGTAGGAATTTGCAGCATTTGCAAGAGCTGCTGAAAGATATTTCACTTCATGATTGAAAATCTCAGTGCAGTCTTCATCACCACTTTCCATTCCGTCCATAACTTTTTCCCAGCTTCCCGGCCATTTATCTGCAAAAATATGTTCAAGGGATTTAAGGGAGGCGTACATTTCGAGGCATCCGTGGTTTCCGCAGGTGCACTTATCACCGTTTACGTCTACGCAGCTGTGACCGAGTTCAACTCCAAAACCGGCAGAACCTCTGAAAACCTTGCCGTTTACGATAACTGCAGAGCCTATTCCCGAAGCGGCTTCAATAAACAGTGAACTTCTGAAAATATTGCTTATTCCGTATCTGTATTCTGCAATTGCAAGAGCAACAGAAATGTTTTCTATATAGGCGGGAACACCGAGAACTCGTGAAAGCAGATCTGTTACCGGTATACGGTGCCACATTTCAAAATCCGGAGGATTTAAAATAACTCCTGATTTATAGTCTACGGGACCGGGAGAACTGATTCCTACAGCCAGAAGCATATCCTTTGTAAGTCCTGCGTTTTCAAGAAGCTGGTCTATGGCAACGGCAATATGATCAATGGTCATGACAACATTAGGACTTTGAGAAGAGTCGATTGTAGTTTCTGCTATAACATTGCACTTAAAATCCGCAATACACACGCAGCAGCAATGTCTTTCCAGAAGAACGCCGGCAACATAACCGTATTTGGCGTTTATGTCAAGAATAGTTGGATAACGTCCTATACTTGACTTTACAATCTCTCTGTCATATACCATGCCTTTGTCTATAAGTTCATTGATAATAAAAGTGATTGCCGCACGAGTTAATCCCGTCTTCTCAGCAAGAGTTGCGCGGGAAGAGGGAGTGGAGCGAATTATATTAAGTATATTTTTTCTGTTTAATTCCTTAATATATTCTGCGTTATTCGGCTTCATGCGTCTACCCCCATTCAATTAACATACACTCAATCATACGTGATTTCATGGCCTATGTCAATTATAAATTGTTAAATATATTAAAAAATTTATCATTATGATGTTTTTTTACAAAAAAAAGACGAATTGCTTATATACAAAACTTATGTTATAATAACCGTGGAGCAGAGTGTAAAAATCTATTACTTAATTTTTGATTTTAAAGAAAGAGTGCAGTGGGTGATACATTTTGGATAAAATAAAAAGTGGGATAATGTTTCTTAGGGATAACATGATCACTTTTGTTAAGTGGATAGTATGCGCAATATTTATAGGTCTTACTGTAGGTGCAGCAGGTACGGTTTTCCATTTTGGACTTGAAACCGTAGGCGGCTATCTGGAACAATTCCCATGGTTTATTTTTTTATTGCCTTTTGCAGGTATATGCATAGTTGGCCTTTATAAAATTTTTAATATGGAAGAAGATAAGGGTACAAATTCCATATTTATCTCAATACGTTCAAATGAACGCATAAGGTTTATGATGGGTCCCCTTGTTTTTTTGGGTACTGTTGCAACCCATATGATGGGTGGTTCTGCCGGACGTGAGGGTGCGGCACTTCAAATGGGAGGAAGCCTTGCCTATAATATAGGTCTTCTCTTTAAAATGGATGAGAAGGACAGAAAGCTAATAACAATGTGCGGAATGAGCGCCGCCTTTGCAGCGTTATTCGGAACACCGATTACTGCGGCTATCTTTTCAATTGAAGTAATAAGCGTAGGAGTTATGTATTACTCGGCTTTAGTGCCCTGCATAGTTTCCGCAGTTGTGGGAGCGCAATTTGCCAAAGCTTGTGGAGCTATCCCCACCACATATAAACTTTTGGAAATTCCAAATATTGATGTATCTTCTTTTTTGAAAATTGCTGTTCTTTCAGTATTGACTGCTTTACTTGGAGTCGTTTTCTGTTTCATACTGGAAAATTCAAAGAAGTTTTTTTCTAAGTATGTCAGAAATGCATTTATAAGAGTTGCTGTGTGCGGAACAATTGTGGTAATACTGACTTTGGTTGTCGGTAACCATGATTATAACGGTGCCGGTATGAACGTTATTTCAAGGGCTATTGCCGGGGATGTAAGTCCGGAAGCTTTTCTACTTAAAATGATTTTTACCGCTGTAACTTTATCCGGAGGATATCGAGGCGGAGAAATTGTGCCGGTATTCTTTACTGGAGCGACTTTTGGCAACACAGTTTCTAAAGTTATTGGTCTAAATTCTTCTTTTGGTGCAGGCATAGGTTTAGTTTCTCTTTTCTGTGCGGCAACAAACTGCCCCATAACCTCTATTATTCTTAGCATTGAACTTTTTGGTGCTGAAGGACTTGTATTCTTTGCTGTTTCGGTAGCTATCAGCTATATGCTTTCAGGTTATTCGGGACTTTATTCAGAGCAAAAGATAATGTATTCGAAGTTTCGCCCTGAATTTATAGATAAAAAAGTTGAATAGTTATATATATGTAGATTATTTTTTAAATATAGAAAGCCTTCCGTAAGGAGGGCTTTTATTTTTTATATTGCTTAGAAGCAATGTGGCATACTTATAATTTGATTTTAAGGAGAAAGAAAATAATATGACAAATTTCTATATAATTTTTTTGAATACCGTCGCGTAATATACTTATACTCTAATTTGCTATTTTGAAAATATAACCGATTATTTTGTGGCAAAAAAATACCGCTGAGTAAAAATTAGACCGAGTGGTCGCATTTTAATTAATAAAAAGTTTATGAATTATACACAAAAAGTTTTATATTTTAAACAAATAAGATTGATTTTATTTTGACGATATTACGATTGAATTATTTTTGTTAATTAATTATCATAATAAAGTAAACGGTTGTGCGGACCTTGCACACCGAAAAAAATTATATTGGAGGAAAGAAGAATGGCAAAAGGCAAAAAGCTGTTAAGCGTAATCCTTGCACTTGTTCTGGTGTTTTCCGCTATGTCAGCGGCGCTTGTAGCGTTCGCTGCAAGTCCTGCAGATGTAGTTGAAAAGATTAATGCTTTTGACGGCAAAACTGACAAAAATGCAACAGAAGAAGATATCAAAGAGTTCGAATCCATTGCTGCTCAGTACAAAGCTCTTTCTGATGCGGAAAAAGATGAGCTTGATATCGTTGCAACCGGTAAGCTTTTCAAGCTTGCATGGGACAGAGCTTATTATGTAAAAGGATCTGGTGCTGAAACACCCCTTAAAGGCGAAGAGCTCTATCTCGCAGCTGATGAAATGCAGAAAGATTATCTTGGTAGAACAAAGCTCATGGAAGATGCCCAGAATTTCGCAAAGGAATTTTATGGTTATACCTTTGAGGCAGCTACAGAGGGCGGAAGAGCAAAGAAGCTCACTGATATGACATATGTATCATATTGGACTGACGGAAGCATCAAAGCTACTCCCGCAGAGATTGCAAAGGTATACGAAGATATGTGTGCTAAGTACGCCGCTCTTGGCGAAGCAAAGAGATATCTTCCCATGATTTATGATTTCTATAGTTGTGGTTTTGCAAGGGATGCCCTGTATGATGTTGACGCTCATATCGGCAAGTTTTACAATCTTGAGCTTGCATATCAGCAGGCTTACAAAAATGCTCCTGGCGTTGAAATGCCTGTAGCTCCTACATCACCTAACTATTTCGATAAGGAAAAATATCCCGGTGGTAAAGAAGATCCTCAGTACATTGCTGACAAGAAAGAGTATGATGAAGTTCTTAAGCCCGCCTATGATAAGGCTAAAGCTGAATATGACAGCGCAGTAGCAGCTAAGAAAGCTGATTACGAGGCAGCTGCATGGGCACGTGTTCTTGAACTTGATCCCAATCTTGTAAAAGCTTCCTATGATCTTACAAATAAGATGATAGATGCGCTTGAAGCATATGAAAATGATCCTTCAGCAGAGAATGAAAAAGCAGTTGCTGACACATATACAGAATATGGCAGTATGACAGCTACCGATAAGGCATTCTTTGACGGTTCATCATTTAAGTATAATTACTACGACGGAACACAGAAAACATCTGCAAATGTTCTTAAGCTTGTTAAGCCCGTAGCAGGTAAAGGTGCAACCGCTGCGTTTATTGCAGCTGTAAACGAAGCAACAGAACCCTATTCTCAGGATGAACTTGATAAAGTTATTGACGCTTGGAATCAGGTTTTCAGTGAATCAAGAGCTGACATTCCTACCGAAGTTATAAATAAGTTCAGAGAGATTATAAAAGGCGTTCCCGCTTCTGACGAACAGCCCACTCTTCCTGACTGGACACGTCCTGATCTCAATTACCCGATTCTTACAAGTGATAAGAGCCTTGGCTTCCTTGTTAAAATTCTTGATGGAATAGCCGGTCTTGCTATTAAGCAGCAGGGTTATGCAAACATCAATGAGCTTCTTGAAAAAGAAGTTTATACAAATGCTATGGTAGCCACAGCAGTATCAACTCTTTATCCCGCTCTTAACGATCTCCTCAATGATGCCGGAGCAGGAATTGCTACTGCACTTTTGAAGATTAAACCGAATCAGGTTGCAGATCTTCTTGTTGAAGAAAAATTTGCAGTTGCCGCTTCTGCTTTCAAAGCACTCGGCGGTAATGTTGAAGATTGGAAGAAACTTGATGTTTCTACAGTTACAAACGGATATTTCGGCTTTAACGACGGCGACCGTGACGGCTTCATCAATGCTCTTGCAGCAGTACTCAGAGGCCTCACAGTTCCTCTTACAAGCACCCTTGAAGTTCAGTTTGCAAACGTTGTTGTAGAGAGCGGTTCATATCCCACAGGTGAATATAAAGCTGGTCTTTATGATAACCTTCTTCCTGTTCTTGAAGCGCTTGGTATTGATAATCTTATGACTTCAGAAGCATACAGCGAAGCATATCTTAACGCAGCTACAGCCGGTGAAAAAGCCGACGCAGCAATCGTTCCGATAGTAAGTGCTGTATTCTCTCTTGTAGATGACATTTCAGCAAATCCTTTTTCAGCAATAGTTGATCTCCTTCCCAAAGTAGCACGCCTGTTCTCTGATAATATTCTTAACGATCAGCTTCAGAAGATTTACAATAACCTTCCTGCACTTTTAGGAATGTTTGTAACTCCCGACATGCTTGTTATCGATCCTTCAATGATTATTGGTCTTGTAAATTCACTTGTTTCCAATATTCAGATAGGCAGCGCTACTCTTACTCTCAATTTCTCTGATCCTGATTGGGCACTTCTTGCTTCAACAGCAAAGCCCGTTGTTGTAGATAGTGTAAGCAGGTTCAACGCATACGGCGTAGGATTTGAGACAAATAAGGGAGACTCCTTCCTTGTAATATTCCGTTATCTCTTCAATAACCTTACCGAGCAGAGCAATATGGCCTCTATAAAGGCTGTTGTTAAGGCTCTTGTAAAAGATTTTGTACTCTCCAACATTCTTGGTCAGGCACTTGACACAGTTGAAGGCATGAGTGCAGATGAAGCTCTCGTAATGGTATGCAATATCCTTGATGTTCCTGAAATTCCTGAAGAGACCGATCCAGAAGAGCCTTCAACAGAGGATCCTTCAACAGAGGATCCTTCAACAGAAGAGCCCTCAACAGAGGATCCCTCAACAGAAGAGCCCTCAACAGAAGAGCCTTCAACAGAAGAGCCTTCAACAGAGGATCCCTCGACAGAAGAGCCCTCAACAGAGGCTCCTGCAACAGAGGATACTGCAACTGAAGCTCCTGCAACAGAGGCTCCTGCAGCAGAGGATACTGCTGGTGAGACTTCCGATACACAGGCACCTGCAAACGGTGATAACCTTATGTTAGGCGCATTTGCCGCAATTGCAGTTCTTGCCGGTGCAGCTGTTGTTATTACAAAAAAGAGAAAGTAATTAATACTTTACTTTCACTCATCTTCTTATAAAACGAACACCCATCGCCTTGAAAAAGACGGTGGGTGTTTGTAATGTTTTAAGGTTTTATTTTAAATCAGTTTTAGTTCTTAAAAAGGGAGTAATACTCATCCTTAAGTATAGAAAAGTAATAGCAATCCTCATATCCCAAATAGGTTTTATCTCGGTTTCTCAGGCATCCGTCAAAGGTAAATCCGGAACGCTGTAAAAGCTTGTAAGAAGGAGCGTTGCTTTTAGCGCATAAAGCAGTGATGCTGTAATAGCCCATGGTGTTAAAGCCATATTCTAAAACCGCTTTGACCATTTCTGTGCCATAGCCTTTTTTCCAAAATTGTGAGCCCAAACAATAAGACAGAAAGCCTATTTCTGCTTTTTTGTTTTCAGGATAAAGGTAAACTGTTCCTATAAGAGTATCGCTGTCAGATAAAAATATTCCCCAGTAGCATTCGGTTGGATCTTTATAATATTCCTGCCAGAGGGACAAATAATCTTTTGTCTCCTGAGGGGTTTTATGTTTGTCCCACGACATATAACGGGAAACATTTTCGTCGGAATAAACGTTTTCATAAAGCTGGGAGTAATCTTTAATTTCGAGCTTACGTAAATAGCACCGCTGGGTTTTAAGGGGCAGTGTTCCGCAAAAATTCATTTTACTTTCCTCTTTTCATTTTTATTTAGGTAATGAGTTAAGGAAAAATAATATTAACATTTTCTGAAATTCTCTGCTGCTCTTAAAAGGGTTTCTTTTTCATTTTCATATTTTCCGTCAATGACGCTTTCGAGAAGATATTGCAGTATTTTTCCTATCTCTTTGCCTGCCGGGAATCCTGCGTCAATTAAATCTTTTCCGTTTACGGCGAGACTTTTAAGGCTGAAACAGCTGCTTTCCCATTGAGCTTCTGCGGCTATTTCCTCTATTTTTTGAAAATCTTTTCTGCGGCTGAGTACAATGGGGGACTGAGCTTTATTGTCAGCATATTTTACTGCAATAAGTTTTTCAAAGCTCTCTTTGCCCATTTTTCCCATTCTTCTGAGCACCGGTTTCTTTTCCGGTACTATCTCCACGTCGTGGAGCTCTATAAGCTCAGTAACCTCTTTTACAGTCTTGTTATCGTACCTCAAGCGGCGGAGAATTTTTTCTGCGGTTTCGGCGCTTTTTTTAGCGTGACCGTAAAAGTGACCCTGGTGATCTTCTCCCATAAAGAAACAGGAGGGCTTTTCAATATCGTGAAAGAGCATAGTAAGACGCAGTATTAGATCGGCCGGAATAGCTTCGGCAGCTTTTACGCTGTGTTCCCATACATCATATATGTGGTGAATATTTCTTTGGTCAAAGCCGACACAGACTTTTATTTCGGGAATAAACACCTCGATTATATCAGTGAAATTTAAAAGTACCCACGCAAAATTTTCTCCGCAAATAAGCTTTGAAAATTCTGCGTTTATTCGTTCAGGAGCTATGTTACGTAAAAGTTCTTTGTTTTTTCTGAGACTTTTTTGAAGCTCCGGGTCAACTTGGAATCCCAGCACCGAGGCAAATCGAAGAGCACGCATTATTCTTAATGCGTCTTCATTTAATCTTTTATCGGGATCACCTATGGCTTTAATAACTTTTCTTTTTATGTCGTTAATTCCGCCGAAAGCGTCTTTAATATTTCCTTCGCAATCCGTTACAATTGCGTTTATAGTAAAGTCGCGGCGCTTAAGGTCTTCTTCGAGACTTGCTGTGAAACTGACTCCATCAGGTCTGCGGCGGTCGGTATATTCTCCGTCAATTCTGAAAGTTGTTACTTCAAAAGGCTCGTGGTCTTTAAGTACCGTAACAGTACCATGCTTTATTCCGGTTTTTATCACTCTGCACCCTAAAGCTTCAAAAATTTCTATTGTCTTTTCAGGGAGCGCAGAGGTTGTAATATCCCAGTCAAAAGGCTCTTTTCCCATTATGGTATCTCTGACGCAGCCGCCTACCGCATAGCTTTCGAAGCCGTGAGCGTTCAAAGTGTCCAGTATATATTTTACTTTTTCCGGAACAGTTATAGTCATTTTAAATCCTCTTTTCATTTTGTATTTTTAAATTAACACAAATCCTGTTTAAATACAACCTCTTGAAGAAATACCAATATGTGTGATAAACTAAGTATGAAGCTAATGGGAGACATTCCCGCTACGAAAGGAAATAAAATGGATCAGAAAAAAATTGACAGAATAAGCGAACTTACACGAATTTCAAGAGAACGTGAACTTACCCCGGAGGAGCAGCAGGAAAGAGCGATCCTCAGAGGTGAATATATTGCCGCTTTTAAGCAGAGCCTTGTTTCAAGTCTTGATAATACCTATATTGTTGACGAAAAGGGAAATAAGCGCAAAGTTGAGAGAAAGGCGAAAAAGAAAAATGAACTCAATTAAAAAAGGCAGATACCGTCACTTTAAGGGTGGAGAATACCGTGTAATAGGCATTGCCCGACACAGCGAAACCCTTGAAGAGATGGTGGTATATGAAGCTCTCTACGGCGAGGGCGGATTATGGGTGCGTCCGGCATCTATGTGGAATGAAGAAATAGAGCGGGATGGCAAAAAAATTAAGCGATTTGAATTTATAGGGGAGGAAAAATAAAATGAGCAATATCTGGCACGACATAAGTCCCAAAAGAATTTCACCGGAGGATTTTATTTCCGTAATCGAGATTCCTAAGGGAAGCAAGAAAAAGTATGAACTGGATAAGGAAACAGGTCTTATTATCCTTGACCGTATCCTTTATACTTCTACTCACTATCCGGCAAACTACGGCTTTATACCGAGAACATTGGGCGATGACGGAGACCCCTTGGACGTTTTGCTTCTTTGCTCCGAAACCCTTGAGCCTCTTACTCTTGTGAGATGTTATCCCATAGGTTTAATAAAAATGCTCGATGGCGGCAGAAGTGACGAAAAAATTATCGCTATACCTTATAACGATCCTACCTATAACCAGTATAACGAGATTTCAGAACTGCCGAAACATATATTTGATGAGATGTGTCATTTCTTCACGGTTTATAAAGCTCTCGAGGGAAAAGAGACTGTTGTAGATGAAACCGGCGGAAGAGAAGAGGCGTTGCAGGTAATTTCCGGCGCTATTGATAACTATATAGAGGAATATTGTAAATAAGCGCAAAGTAAATTTATCGGAAAATTCTCAGTTATTATATTTAAAAAGGTGCAGCTATTGCGTTTAATATGCAATAGCTGCAATTTGGATATTCACGTATTTTAATTATATACGTACCTGGTTTTCAGAAAATTTTACCTGAGATATTGAAAACTGTATTTAATTTGCCGTTAATGGCTCAGAAAGAAGATGGAGGGGTTGCTTTTGGACAAAACGGATACATACAAGGTATATTCGAACACATACACTCAAGTAAAAGCAAAGGGACAGAGAAAAAAGAAAGTCAGGCTTTGGCGTGACGGCTTTATGACGGGCAACGGTGAAAACGGCGTTATAAATGCCGGCTCCCCCTATGACGATATTCTTATTTATCAGAATATTAATTTTATAATGCCCTGCGACACAATTCGTGATTCAGTGGATATATCAAACCGTCTTTCTCAGGCGAGGCAGACTATTGTAAACGGTCAGTCATATATTACCGAGGATGGCAGATGGTATTCCAATTACTGCTTTCATCCCGGCGGTCAACTGAGGCTTACTCAAAAAAAGCTAAGATGTACCGATTATGTGCGCTGGTGTGATTATGAGACCGGTGAAGCCGTTGTAAAATACAGGGATAAAAACGGCCTTTGGGAAAGGCGTACCTTTACCTCCCGTACAGATAATGTTACGGTGACAAAAATAGGGTCATCCTCTGAGGGAAACCGGATAAATCTTACCATATCCTTTGACGATATATCAAAGATGTATAAAAACCGTGAAGCCGGTCAAGAAGAGCTTTTAAAGTATAAAAAGCTTGTGGGAGACGGCGGAGAGTATATTGCCGAAGTAGCTCATTATCCAAGCTATGATGGCTCTGAGCTTAAAGAAGCAGGTTACGCTACTTTGGTACTGATAATAGCCGAGGGCGGAAAAAAGGAAAAAATTCTCCTTGATGACAGCGATGAAAAAATTAATGTAGGAAGAGAGAAAAATCCTGCGGTAAAGATTTCTGATGCTCAAGCGGTTTATCTCATAGCCGTTTCCGACAGAGATTTGAATATGGGAACCTTTGAGGCATTTGAAAAAGAGCAGGAGTATCCCCTTATAAAAAATCTGTTTTCGAAGTGTGTGGAAATTCAGGAAAAATATACTGGTGGAAGTGTCTTCAGCTATGAAATGGCTCTTGAGCCCAGTGCCCGTGAACAGAGTGCTCTGTTTAATGGGGTAAAATTTAAACTGGGAGCGGGAGATACCCATGACCTTCCCAACGAAAAGGTGATTTCTCTCCAGAGGAAGAGTAAAACTCTCAATTATGCAATGGTTGAGCGGGCATATAATACGGGCAGATACGCTATGATATGCTGCAGCGGACACGACTCCATAAGCCGCCTTTACGGTATATGGACAGGCGAATGGGCTCCCAGATGGAACGGCGGATATACAATGGACGCAAATGTAAATATACAGTCTTCGGCAATGAACAGTGCTAACTGTATTTCCTATGGTGAAAGCTATATACGTTTTGTTTTAAAGCAGATTGACCACTGGAAGATAAATGCACTTCGATGCTATGGCTTTAAAAACGCCATTTTAGCCCCAGCTAATACAGACGGCACCAATGCGCTGATAGTTGAATACAATACCGTTTATCCTTTCGAATATTGGAACCATGGAACGGCATGGATGCTTCAGCCGATATATGAGTTTTATCTGTCCTACGGCGACAGAACAATAGCTACTGCTCAGGGTGAAAAGAAACTTTTAGAGGAAATTCTTCAGCCTCTGCTTCAGCTTAGCGTAAACTTTTGGGTTCAGATGCTTACTCCAGAATATTACACTGATTCAAAAGGTGGAATACATTATGAAGAAGGTAAAAGCGTTTTAAAGGACGATGAGTATTACTGTATAGTTCCGGGTAATTCACCTGAAAATATGCCTAAGAACCTTACCTCCGCAAGAGCGGCTAACTGTGCAGCGGATATAAGTGCAGCGAGAAAAAGCTTTGAAATGCTTATAGCTGTTGAAAAAGACCTTGATGAAGAGAGATACAAGGAGGATATTAAAGTTTGGAAGCAGTTTATCCAGAAGCTTCCCCCTTATCTTTACGATGAAACAGGGGCAATTAAAGAGTGGGCTGCTTATTGTTTTGAAGAGAACAATAAACACCGCCATATAAGTCATCTGTACTGTGCCTGGCCTTCCAACGAAACCCAGTTTAATCCTAAGCTTGTAAAAGCATGTCTTCAGGCTCTTGAAAACAGAAACAGCGCCGGAAAGAAAAGTGAAGAAACCCAGACTCACGGATGGGTTCATAAGGGGTTGGTAGCGGCGAGATTAAAAGACAGCTCTCAGGTAGAGAAATGCCTTAAAGTGCTGCTTACAACAAAGGTATATTATAATTCGATGCTGACCGACCATAATACAAACCGTGTTTCCGACTGCTTCTGTACGGATACATCTATGGGAATTGTGGGAATAATAGATGAAATGCTGATGTATTCTGATAAAGGAGTTATTGAAGTTCTTCCTGCTCTTGCAAAGGATTTAAAAGAGGGCAGTGTAAAGGGACTTATGGCAAACACTCAGGCTCAGGTTTCTGTTGAGTGGAATGAAAAAGCTGTAAAGGTAAGTGTCACAAGCAATAAAAAGCAGATTATAAATATCTCCTGCACAGGAAAACAAAGCTATGAAACAAGTTTTGAAAAGGGAGAAACAAAAACTTTTGATTTTACTTTAATATAAAAAAGAAAATCACCTGAAGAATAAAGCTTCAGGTGATTTTCAATAAATATATTACAGATAAGCAATCATATCAATATGAGGAATATGCTCGTCCATATATTCCTCGCCGGTTGTCTTGAATCCGAATTTTTCGTAAAATCCGACTGCATAAGTCTGGGCTCCTATGTGGAGCTCCTTTGCTCCCATTTCTTTTGCTTTTTCTATAATCAGAGTGAGAAGCTCAGCGCCGATATTTTTTCCGCGGTATTCCTTTAATACAGCTATTCTGCCGGGCTTAAAAACTCCTTCGCTGAGTTTAAGAAGCCTTGCCGTTGCAATGGCCTTTTCGTTATCCGTCAGCACAAGATGCCAACAGTTTTCGTCGGCTTCGTCAAATTCCAGTTCTATGGGATATTCCTGTTCCTTTACGAAAACTTCTTCTCTTATCTCTCTTGAAAGGGGATAGTCCTCTCCCGGAGCGTACCAAACAGTATTCAAAAAAATTCCTCCTAAGCTCCATATTTTACGGGAAATATAGTAACATAAAAAAAGACGCCGGTAAATGAGAAAATTTTAAAAAATATTCTGCAAGGCTCTATTTTTTTATTGCAAAAACAATGTGTGGTGATATAATTAAAAGCATAAGCCATATATGGCATAATTTTTCAGAGGTGTTCATTTATGCAGGAAATCAGAGTTGAACTTACAAAAAATCCAAAAGAGAAGCCTCAGGATCAAAGCAAGCTTGGCTTCGGTAATTATTACACAGACCATATGTTCCTTATGAATTATGATGAGGGACAGGGCTGGCATGACCCGAGAATAGTTCCTTACGGACCCATTGCCCTTGATCCGGCAGCTATGTGTCTCCACTACGGTCAGGAAGTCTTTGAGGGACTCAAGGCTTACAGAACTGCTGACGGCAGAATCCTTCTTTTCCGTCCCGACCGCAATATGGCAAGACTTAACGTTTCAAACGATCGTCTTTGCATTCCTCCCATTGATGAGGAATTTGCAATTGAAGCTATTAAAAAGCTTGTTCTTGTTGATAAAGACTGGATCCCCACAGAAGAGGGAACCTCACTTTACATCAGACCTTATATCTTTGCAGTTGACGCTCATGTAGGCGTACATCCTGCTCATCATCTTATTTTTGCAATCATCCTTTCACCTGTCGGCGCATATTATCCCGAGGGACTTAATCCCGTTAAAATTTATGTTGAGGATGAATATGTCCGTGCCGTTAAGGGCGGAATGGGCTTTACAAAGACAGGCGGTAACTACGCTGCTTCTCTTAAGGCTCAGGCTGAGGCTGAAAAGAAAGGCTATACTCAGGTTCTCTGGCTCGACGGCGTTGAGCGTAAGTACATTGAGGAAGTCGGCACAATGAACGTATTCTTTGTAATCGACGACGAGGTTATCACTCCTGAGCTCAGAGGCAGCATCCTTTCAGGTGTTACACGTATGTCCTGTATTGATATTCTCCGTTCATGGGGCATGAAGGTCAGCGAGCGCAGACTTTCAATTCAGGAGGTTGCAAAGGCTGCTGAAGAGGGCAGACTTAAAGAGGCTTTCGGAAGCGGTACAGCAGCTGTTATTTCTCCCATCGGCGAGCTTCGCTGGGGCGACGATGTAATGGTTATCAATGACGGCAAAATCGGCGAGATTTCCGCAAAGCTTTACGATAACCTTACCGGAATTCAGTGGGGCAAGCTTCCTGATGAATTTGGCTGGACAGTTGAGGTAAAATAATCACAGGGCTTTTATCAAAATCCCGTATACCAAAAGGTATATGGGATTTTTTAAAGCCGAAAAATCAGAACCTTAAAGAAAGGTAAGGCGCAGTATATGGCAGAAGTAAAAACCAACGCAATGCGTATTCTTGAAAAAAACAAGATACCATATAAAATGTACACCTATGAAAATGACGGAAATATTGACGGCGTAAGTGTAGCCAAAAAGCTGGGACAGGATGTTGAAGCCGTATATAAAACCCTTGTAACGGTTGGTAAAAGCGGCGGATACTATGTTTTTGTAATTCCCGTCGAGAAAGAGCTGAGCCTTAAAAAGGCAGCAAAAGCGGCGGGGGAAAAGTCCGTTGAAATGATACACGTTAAGGATATCAACAAAGTTACCGGATATATAAGAGGCGGATGCTCTCCGGTAGGAATGAAAAAACTTTACCCTACCTTTATAAGTGATACCGCATCAGAGCGTGAAGCAATAATTGTAAGCGGCGGAAAGATAGGCTTTCAGGTAGAGCTTTCACCGAAAGATTTAGTCGGCGCTGTAAAAGCAAAATTTGCCGATATTATTATGGATTAAATAAAAAAATATATATACTGTCTGCTGAGATGTAAAGTTTTAGCAGGCAGATTTATTTTTATATTAAATTAAATATTTCTTTACAGACTATTGACGTAAAGTTAAGTTTAGGGTGTACAATATAAATGAACCTGAAAACTAAAGGGAGGTTTTTAAAATGAGTTTTAAAATGTATGTACCTACAAAGCTTTTGTTTGGTGTAGGAAAGCTTAATGATTTAAGCAAGGAAAAAATGCCCGGCAAAAAAGCGATGATTGTAATTTCAAACGGTAAATCAACCCGTGCAAACGGATACCTTGACCGCACTCAGGAGCAGCTGAAGTTAGCCGGAGCAGAGTTTGCCGTATTCGATAAGGTTGAGCCCAATCCCTTGCACACAACCGTAATGGCAGGCGCAGCTTTTGCAAGAGAAAATGGCTGTGATTTTATTGTGGCTCTCGGCGGCGGCAGCGTAATGGATGCATCAAAGGCAATGGCTGCAATGGCAACTAATGACGGAACGCTTTGGGATTATGTTGTAGGCGGTACAGGTAAGGGTAAAGACCTTGTGAATAACCCTCTTTCCCTTATTGCCATTACCACAACAGCAGGTACCGGCAGCGAGGTTGATGAGTACGGCGTTGTCACAAACAGCGAGACAAAGGAGAAAATCGGTTTCGGTGGTATGGAGGAGCTTTTCCCTGTTCTTGCCATTGTTGACCCGGAGCTTATGACTACCGTTCCTCCGAAATATACAGCATATCAGGGCTTTGACGCACTTTTCCACAGTACGGAAACTTATATTGCCAACTGTGCAAGCTTTGTAAGCGATATGGTAGCTCTTACAGCTATTGAAAACGTTGCCAAATATCTTCCAAGAGCCGTTAAGGACGGCAAGGATATTGAAGCGAGAGAGCACGTTGCTTTCGGCAACACAATGTCAGGATATTCAATGGTAACCGGTTCCTGCACAAGCGAACATTCCCTTGAGCACGCTATGAGTGCATATCATCAGGAATTGCCACACGGCGCAGGACTTATTATGATTTCACTTGCCTATTATGAGCATTTTATCAATGAGCACGTATGTGATGAGCGTTTTGTAAAGATGGCTCAGGTAATGGGTATGGAAGACGCTTCAAAGCCGGAGGACTTCTTAACTGCACTGAAAAAGCTTCAGCAGGACTGCGGAGTTGATGAGCTTAAAATGTCAGATTACGGCATTAAGCCCGAAGAGTTCAAAACTCTTGCAGAGAACGCAAAGTATACAATGGGCGGACTGTTTACTATGGACAGATGCGATCTTTCCGTTGATGACTGCGTTGCAATTTACGAGAAATCATACAAATAAAATCCCTTTAAGCATAGTGTAAACACATAAAATATAGGCTCCCTGACAGTTAATCTGTCAGGGAGCTTTTACGCTTTATAGTTAGTTTTTGAAATAGTTAATTCCGTCTTTAAAATCGAAATCGTTAGCGAGGGCGGCGCAAAGAGAGGGACATCTGCTTTCATAGAGCTTAATACCTAAAACTTTGGAATTTTCAGAAAGCTTTCCGAATGTAAATGTGTTCTCCATACCTGAGAGGAGTTTTTCCGGGGAATAATCCTGTGCCGCAATTTCACCTTTATCGGTTACAAGAACAAGCTTGTCAAGGTGATAGGGGAGGGCAAAGCCGTAGTTTTTAAGAGTAATTGATGTTCCGGTTTCTGAAAGAGTAAAATCCTCGGCACTTATCTGATAACCTAAATGATCGGCAAGGAAATCGAAAGTAGTGCGTACAAATTCATTTCCGTCCTTATCACGGAAATAGTTGGGATTATAACTGCATCCCATTTCGTCGAGTTCTGCAGGGGTGATGTATTCGCCTCTCCAGCGCTCCATATTGTAGGGGCCTCCCGCTTCCTTGTAGTTGTGTGTAAGGCTCAGGGAGGAAAGAGACTGCTCGTTGCACATAAAGAGCATTTTTTCTCCGTGAATATATCCTTTGTTGTATGTGCTGTCACGTCCCCAGGGCATTTCACCGTCGTTATATGTATGAGCTGCCCTCTCTATAATCTCTTTGTATTTATCGCTGCCGGGCTTGCTTTCCATATAGCTCCATTTGAAAAATTCACCTACGAGGAAATCGTCGTGATGTCCTACACGCTTATCTGCAAAAAGTGCTTTGTTTTTTCTCATAAGTGTTTCGGTGCGGATTTGCAGGGTAAGGTAATCGGGAACCATATCGAAAATAGCTTCCAGAGTCTTTTTGGGATTATGTCTGTGCTTTGAGGAATGCCATTCGCCCCATGCACCTACCATTCCTGCCTGAATGACAGCGACAGTTTCGGAAACAAGCTCCTTATGTTCACTGAGCCACTTTTTAATCTGTTTTGTGTGCTTTATGAGCATAGAGTTTTTCGGGCCTTCTTTTCTGTCCATTTCTCTTTCATAGGCGAAGCGGAGAACAGCTCTCATTCCCATTTTTTTGAGTTCCGTGAGATATTCTTCCAGCTGACTGAAAGCTTTTTCATCAAGGTCTTTTTTGCAGTATTCAGTAAGGTAAACATATACCTGTGCAAGATGAAAAGTGTCGTCACGGTAAAACTCACGCTGCTCTTTAAGATAATCAAGGGCGTCTTTATCCTCACCGCCGAAAACAGCATGATGACTTCCCAGCATCATATAGACTTCCATTCTGAATCCTCTGTCCGGGTTTGTACGCAGAGCTGAATATTCCTCTGCGTAAATGGGGCAAAAGCCATTGGGGTTCATTTTTGTTCCTCCTAAAAGAAATAAAGTTTATTATACAAAGCTGTTAAGCTCTTTATTGTATTCGTATCCGATAGCAGAAAGCTTTTTTAAAATTTCTCCCTTATCTGCGCCTTTATCTTCACAGAAGGCTTCAAGGGATGAATAGAAATCACGGAGCTGAGTGTTTATATAGCTTAAAAGAATAACGGGGTCATTTGGTATTGCCATAATAATCATGTGCCAAAGGGTTAAATCCTTTGTTCCTTTCTTAAATTTTATCAGTTAAATATATTTTCTCCTGCTGACTTAAACAGAGCATCCACAGCCTTTTTTATTCCGCTGTGCTCCGGCTTTTCAAGAAGCGGATCCCATTTCCATGTTTCCTGAGCGGCGTCACGGGTAATGGCAAGAAAACTTGTATCCGTTAAAGTTGAGGCGAGTTTTAAGCCCGGCAAGCCGTGCTGACGGCTTCCGAAAAAGTCACCGGGACCTCTCAGACGCAAATCCTCGTCGGCTATTTTGAATCCGTCACAGGTCTGGCACATTACTTTAAGCCGTTCTTTTGTATCGGGGTTCTGTGCGTCGGAAATCAGTATGCAGGTGGATTTGTGCTTTCCTCTGCCTATTCTTCCTCGTAGCTGATGAAGCTGGGAAAGCCCGAATCTTTCGGCGTTTTCAATTACCATAACTGCGGCATTGGGTACATCCACACCTACTTCAATAACCGTTGTGGCAACTAAAAGCTGTATTTTACCCGATGCAAAAGCTTCCATAACCTCATCTTTCTGAGCGGGCTTCATTTTGCCGTGGATAAGTCCCACAGTGTAATCTCTGAACTCTCCCTCAGAAAGCTTGTGAGCGTATTCCTCAGCGGAAATAAGGTCGGTGTCACCTTCTTCAACAAGGGGACACACAGCATATGCCTGCCGTCCTTCGTCAAGTTGCTTTTTGATGAAATTATATACTCTTTTATGGAGCTTTCCCTGTACGCAGTAGGTCTCAACAGGCTGTCTGCCCGGCGGAAGCTCGTCTAAAATCGAAATATCAAGGTCACCGTAAATAATAAGGGCGAGGGTACGTGGAATGGGTGTTGCCGACATAACAAGGGTATGAGGATTCTTTCCCTTTTCCGCCAGTGCGCTTCTCTGTTCAACGCCGAAACGGTGTTGTTCGTCGGTAATTACAAGTCCTAAATTCTTGAATTTAACATTAGATTGGATAAGTGCATGAGTGCCTACAACAACCTGTATTTCTCCGCTTTCGAGTTTGGCTTTGACTTCATCCTTTTCTTTTTTTGTCATGGAGCCTGTTAAAAGTCCGCATTTTACATCTGTTCCCTTAAAGAAATCGGTGAGGGATTTATAATGCTGACGTGCGAGGATTTCCGTTGGAGCCATCATGGAGCTTTGGAGGGAGTTTTTTGCCGCTGTATAGATAACCGCTGCGGCAACGGCAGTTTTACCTGAACCTACATCGCCCTGAACAAGCCTGCTCATAGGGACGGATAAAAACATATCCCTTACTGCATCCTCTACGGCACGTTTTTGTGCTCCTGTGGGAGAAAAGGGAAGAAGTGAGAAAAATTCATCAGTGTAATCCTTTTTTATATTGCAGGATGTCTGCTGTCTGTTTCTGCCTTTAAGGCGTATCATTCCAAGCTGTAAGGTGAAAAGCTCATTAAAAACAAGCCGTTTACGGGCTTTTTCCACATCCTCAAAGGAAGATGGGAAATGTATCTTTTTAAGAGCTTCGCCATAGGGGAGGAGTTCATATTTTTCCCTTATATATTCCGGCAGGAAGTCGTACATAGTTTCCTTTATGCAGCTTACCGCCTGAGTCATGAGCTTTTCGGTGAGGGTGGAGCTGATACCTTCAGTCTGACGGTATATAGGACGGATTTTTTCTCCGGAAACCGCCTTTGCAATAAGGGGAGAATTCATTTCTCGCCTTAAGAAAGTGCCGCCTACTTTGCCGAAAAATAAAAACTCTTCTCCTGTTTTAAGCCTTGCAGCAGCATATTTATTGTTGAAAATGGTTATATTCATAACGCTTTGACCATCGGTTACACTGGTTTTATAAAGGGTCATGCCTTTTCGTATCCGATACTCCGCAGCGTCGTGACCAACAATGGCTTTTATACAGCACTTTTCATCAAAGGGAGCTTCGGCGATTGATACAGTACGGCTCCAGTCCTCATATTCTCTCGGATAAAAGTGCAAAAGAGCGCTTACAGTGTCTATGCCGAGCTTGTGGTAAAGCTCGGCACGTTTGCTGCCAACGCCCTTTAAATATTTTATGTCTGTTGAAAAGCCTATAGCCTTTGATGAATCCATTTAAATTCCGCCAAAAACAAAAGGTGAATTATTCCACCGATATTATGAAGTAATATACGGGCTGACCGCCGTCAATAACGGAAACTTCTGCATCCGAAAATTTATCGCTGAGCTGCTGTACAAGCTTATCTGCATCTTCATCAGAAACTCCGTCGCCTTTTATGACTGTGATAATGGATGAACTGCGTTTATACATACGCTTTGTAATTTTAAATGCAGCGGTTACGTAATCTTTTTCAATAACGGTGATTTTTCCGTTTTCCATTCCAAGGATCTGTCCCTGCTGAATGCGCTGACCGTTGACTTCGCTGTCACGGGCGGCAAAAGTGACAAGTCCCGTTGAAACTTTCTCTGCCGCTTTAGCCATAACGTTAAGGTTCTCATCGGCAGATGAAGTATCATCGAAATTAAGCATGGCGGTAATTCCCTGGGGAATTGTGCGGGTGGGAAGAACACTTACTTTCTTTTCTGAAAGGGGAATGGTTTGTTCTGCCGCCATTATTATGTTTTTATTGTTGGGCAGTACGATAACGCTCTCTGCCGGAACGGTTTCGATTGCCTTTAATATGTCCTCAGTGCTGGGGTTCATGGTCTGTCCGCCGCTTACAACGGCGTCAACACCTAAATCTCTGAAAAGCTGTTCGAGACCGCTACCCGCCGCAACTGCTACAAAGCCTATGGGTTTTACGGGAACTACTTTTACAGGTTCAGAAGAGCCGGTTCCTAAAGCAGCGTTCTGGTGCTGATAGCGCATATTATCGATTTTGATATTTACTAAGGGACCATATTTTAAAGCTGCCTGAATTACGTTGCCGGGTTCATTTGAGTGCACGTGAACTTTTATTATTGAATCATCCTCAACAACTACAACGCAGTCGCCGATTGACTCAAGATATGCTCTGAGTCTGAGGGGATTAAGTGTGCAGCCGGGATTTTTGTTTATGATAAACTCGCTGCAATATCCGAATTTTATATCATCGCTTGCAAATGCCACAACGTTCTTTGGCTGTGAAGCAGCGGTGATCACCTGATTTTCACCGGGAATTACTGTATTGTCTTCAAATACGCTCTGCATTCCCGAAAGGATCAGCACAAGACCCTGACCACCTGCGTCAACAACTCCAGCAGCCTTTAAAACGGGAAGCTGTTCCGGGGTACGCATAAGGGCATCCTGTGCACCTTCGCAGGCCGCAGCCCATACCTTGATGGGGTCGTTATCCTCGGCAGCGGCTTTCTGTGCCTCCTGTGCGGCACATCTTATAACTGTAAGGATAGTTCCCTCAGTGGGCTTCATAACTGCTTTGTAGGCAGCATCAACGCCGCTTTGTAAAGCAGCAGAAATCTGTTTTCCGTCTGCTTCACGAAGTCCTTTAAGCCCTTTTGAAAAGCCTCTGAAAATAAGGGAAAGTATAACTCCCGAATTACCTCTTGCACCTCTTAAAAGGGCAGAAGCGGCTGTATCAGCAACGGAACCGACAGGTTCATCGTCGCTGATAACTGCCAGCGCTTTTGCAGCGTTGGTTATTGTCATTGACATATTGGTTCCCGTGTCTCCGTCGGGAACGGGGAAAATGTTAAGTTCGTCAACAGCCTGACGGTTGTTGTTAATGTTATTTGCACCTGAAATAAATGCGCTTTTAAGCAAAGCTCCGGTAATCAAATTCAGCACCTCAAACAATTATTCGGATTTCATAGCGTCAATATAGACGTTGACCTTTTTAACTTCAAGACCTGTGGCTTCCTCAACGGTATAGCGTACTTTGTTTACAATGCTTTTAACCGTAGCGGAAAGATTAAGACCGTAAATTACGATAATATGCAGGTCAACAACAAGGGCGTTTCCACTCATGCGGACGAGGACGCCTTTGTCGATAAAGTTTTTGTTTCTGAAAAAGAAAGAGCGTATTCCCTGGCGTGCATTGCCGTTTGCCATACCTGCAACGCCGAAGCAGGTAGTGACGGCATTTCCTACCAGAGTTGAAAAATAATCCTGGGAAACACAGACAGTTCCAAGATAATTTTCGATTTTAACCATTACATTCACACTCCTTTATAGGAAGCGATACATATATCGCTATTATATTACGTTGTTTGCAAAATATCAAGAGCTTAACTCCACTGCTCAATATTATAAAATTTGTCAGAGTCATAAGAAACTACATCTGAAGAAATGTCGCTGCTGTAAGCTGAGACACCATTCCTGAAACACAGTGGAATAAAGGGAAGAGAGGAAGAAAAAGTATCGCAGAACTGTGCCAAAGTAGTCTTGGAATTGCGGAAGGATTCATATGCGGAAATTGCGGCGTTATCAGTTTTGATACCGTAAAAAGCAGAGCCTCCCTTTTTAAGCAGAGGGTTTAAATCCATGTTATCTGAAAGTTTGATTTCGCCTAAATAAAGGTCATATTGGCCTTTTTTAATTGCGCTGAGATAATTGGCATTGCTTAAAACAGAAACGGTCACATCAAAACCTATTTTTTCAAGTTGCTGTGAGACCAATACTGCCGCTTCATTTCTGAATGAATTGTTTTCATTGACAATCAGCTTTAAGGTTATGGGTTTTTTATTGAAAAGAAGAACGTTTTTATTGTTCTTTTCTGTGATTCCGGCCTCTTTAAGAATGGTCTGTGCCTGTGTTTTATCGTAATCCGGTGTTGCTTTGATAGAAGCTGCTGAAAGCTCCGACCAACTGGGATGGAATGGGAGAGAAGAAGCGACACTGTGTCCCTGATAAGCTGTGGTTGCAATTGCGTTTCTGTCAATCGCTGCTGAAATTGCCTGTCTTATAGCGTCGTTTTCAAGAAATTCATTTGATGAGTTTACGCCGAGAAATACCATATTGTTAAGGCTCACTTCTTTGACGGTGGCGTTAATGCGTTTGTAGCTGCCTGAGCTAAGGTCGTCAAAGATAAAATCAGTGTTTCCTATTTGAAGAGAATTGATAAGTGCATCACTGTCGGGAAGATTTAAAAGAGAGAGAGTCTGGAAGTGTGCGGAACTGCCTGCAGAATTTTTGGTGTTTACTGAAAAGTAAGGATTTTGCGCAGTTCCGTCGAGTTTATATCTGCCGCTGCCGATAGGAAGGGAGTCTTCATCGTCTGCGGTTCCAGATTTTACTATTGGGAAAGTGAGCACGTTTTTAACATACTTATCTGCGGCAGAAAGAGTAAATACCACTTTTGAACCTGAAACACTTGCGGATGCAACATTTGAAAGAGATGCACTGTATGCCGTAGATTTTTTGGCAAGGTCAAAGGAATATTTTACATCAGATGCGGATACAGTAGAACCGTCTGAAAACTGGGTGCTTTTAAGGGTAACGGTAACTCGTTTATCGTTTATTTCTGCACTTTCGGCAATAACTCCCGTAGGGGTAAAGGTGTTATCAACTTTAAAAAGAGGGTCGCAGAAAATTGTAGCAAGCATCTGGTTTGTAATCCCTTGTGCGAAGAGCGGGTTCAAACTGTCAGATTTTGAATAGCAAAGAGTTATTTCACCGTTAGAGGATGTTCCGGAGGAAGAACTTTGGCCTCCCTGAGCGCCGGCTTCTTCAGATGGGTCTGTGTCTGCATCGGAGCAGGCGGAAAAAGTTCCTACCAAAATTGCTATTATAAGAAAAACAGCAGCAAAAATTTTTACTTTCTTCATTTTTCTAACTCCTTATTCAATAGATACGCTTTCGGTCGAAAGAGTTTTTCCTGTTTTTTCGTCAACTGTGAAAATACATCCGCACATATAGCAGGGCGTATCAGGGTTTTCAAATCTTACAGGCATATTTGTTTTCATTTTTTCTATTGCAAGGGCAGGGGTAACGCCTAAAACTGAGTGTTTAGGTCCTGTCATGCCTATATCGGTGATATATCCGGTGCCTTCCGGAAGCACCTGAGCATCTGCGGTCAGTACATGGGTATGGGTTCCGAAAAGTGCAGATACTCTGCCGTCAAGATAAAAGCCTAAAGCTCTTTTTTCGGCGGTGGCTTCAGCATGAAAGTCCACAATAATTATTTTGCATCCGCCATTTTTGGCTTTTTCTATCATTTCATCGGCACACTCAAAGGGATTTCCCAAAGGCTCCATATAAACGGTACCCATAATATTTATAACGGCAACTTGGCATCTTCCCATATCGGCAACTGCAATACCGGAGCCTGGGCAGGAACCCGGGAAATTTGCCGGCCTTATTATACAGTCGCTGGAGTCGATAAACTCATAAAATTCTTTTCGTCTGTAAACGTGGTTACCGGTAGTGATAATATCCGCTCCGCTTGTGAGAAGATGGTTTGCGGAATAGGGGGTAATTCCATTCCCTTGAGCGGAATTTTCTCCGTTTACAATGCATAGGTCTATTTGTTTGAGCTTTTTGAATCCCGGAAGCTTTGAGCGTAAAAACTCACATCCTCTATCGCCTACAACGTCACCGATTGCAAGTATGTTCAAATAAAAGCCCTTCTTTCTAAATAAAAATAAAAGGGTATACTTTAATAAGTATACCCTCTCGCTTCAAAATTGTAAACAATTACTTTGCGTAATCTGTAGCTCTTGTTTCTCTTATGATATTAACTTTAATCTGTCCGGGATATTCAAGTTCATTTTCGATTTTCTGAACTATATCACGGGCAACAAGAACCATTTTATCGTCCGAAATAACATCGGGCTTAACCATAATGCGAACTTCACGTCCGGCCTGAATAGCATAGGAGCGCTCGACACCCTCGAAGGAGGAGGAGATTTCTTCAAGCATTTCAAGACGTTTGATGTAGTTCTGAACGTTTTCACGTCTTGCACCGGGTCTTGCCGCAGATATTGCGTCGGCTGCCTGAACAAGACAGGCGACGATTGTTTTGGGCTCCACATCACCGTGGTGAGCCTGAATTGCGTGAATAACGCCTTCGTTTTCCCTGTACTTTTTAGCCGCTTCAACACCGAGTTCAACGTGAGAACCGTCAACCTCGTGGTCAATTGCCTTGCCTATATCGTGAAGAAGACCTGCACGTTTGGCAAGCTTAACGTCTGCGCCGATTTCCGCAGCCATAAGGCCGGCTATATATGATACTTCAAGGGAGTGGTTGAGTACGTTCTGACCGTAGCTGGTGCGGTATTTGAGTTTACCGAGAAGCTTTACAAGTTCCGGATGGATTGAGTTGACGCCGGAATCAATAACGGCGCGTTCACCGGTTTGTTTTATAGTCATATCCACCTCACGGCGGGCTCTGTCAACCATCTCTTCGATTCTTGCGGGGTGAATTCTTCCGTCGGCAATAAGTTTTTCCAGTGCAACCCTTGCAACCTCACGTCTTACAGGGTCGAAGCTTGAAAGAGTAATAGCCTCCGGTGTGTCGTCGATTATAATATCGACGCCTGTGCTTGTTTCAAGAGCACGTATATTTCTTCCCTCACGGCCGATAATACGACCTTTCATCTCATCGCTGGGGAGAGCTACAACTGAAACTGTAGCCTCTGCCGAATGGTCAGCTGCACAGCGCTGAATTGCTGTTGAAATAACTTCACGGGCAAGGGTTTCGGCCTCGTCACGTGTCTTCTGCTCATATTCCATAATCTTGACAGCCTTTTCATGGTCAAGGCTCTCTTCAAGGTTGTTGAGCAAATATTCCTTCGCCTGTTCTTTGGTGAAGCCTGAGATTTTCTCAAGCATTTCAAGTTGACTTCTTTTGATGCTCTCTACTTCGGAAAGCTGTTTTTCCGCATTCTTGATTTTTTCATCAAGGGTATTTTCTTTTTTCTCAAGATTTTCAGCTTTTTTGTCGAGCGTTTCTTCTTTCTGGTTATTACGGCGTTCCTGACGCATTACCTCGCTGCGTCTTTCACGCAGTTCACGCTCTGTTTCTGAACGAAGCTTATGTATTTCGTCCTTAGCTTCAATAACGGCTTCTTTTTTCTTAGACTCGGCCTGTGCAATTGCATCATTTACGATTCTTGTAGCCTCTTCTGTTGCGGAGCCTATAGCAGCTTCAGCAACTTTTTTTCTGTGTATCTGACCGAGAACAAATCCTAAAACGCCTGCCACAACAAAGGCAGCGACCGCAATTAAAATAATATAAACAGGTTCCAATGTAAAGCAGCACCTCCTTCTTTTTAAAATTAATTTCGCAATCAAAAGTTAAATCATCCAAAGAAAGAGTCCTGAAATAAATAACATAATGTGCGGTTTGAGCACAATACCACATCATCTATTGTATTTTATAACTATATAAGCGACATGTCAAGTGTCAGTTATGTACTTGCTGCATAAGAAGGAGACGGCAAAAGACATATTACAATAAAATTGAGATGTACTCCTTAAAAAGCTCATGTTACAGTAAAATAAGACAAAAAAACATATTTATTTCATGGTAAATAAATATATAATAGTAGTGTGACCTGTTGCGTTTCGTGTAGTAATGTTTAAACGTATTTAAAGCAAACAGATTTTCAGGAGGGAGTAATAATGAAAAAACAAATAATTGCTTTGGTTTTAAGTTTAGTAATTCTGTTTTCTATGAGCGCCTGTGCAAATTCAGATTTGTTTACAGGAGAGGACAATTCGGTTCAAACAGGTGTTAAAGCTTACGGTGACCCTAAGATATCTGTGGACGGAAACGCTCAGGCAAAAGTTGAAAATGGAGTATTGAAGGTAGATGCACAGGATGAGTACATATCTGATATAACAGTTGATTCCCAGCGTATCTGGCTTACTGACGGGCAGTATACCCTCGAGAGCTGTACCGATAAAACCCGTATAGAAATAACATCTGTAATACGTGAAGAGGCAGCGGCTCAAAAAGCAGAAAGTGTTATTCTCTCAATTTACGACAGCGATACAAATTCCTACAGTGTTACCTGGAGAACTGAAAAAGCTGATTATCCTACGGTAAAGATTAGCTCAGAATCCGCCTCGGAGGAAAAAACTGTGAGTGCATATTGTGATGAATGTGATACCGGCTACGTAAACAGAGCTGTTTTTTACAATTTGGATTATGATATGAAATATACTTATACAATTCATAACTCAAACGGAACGGAACTTTACACAGATACGTTTAAAACAGGAAGTAAAGCTCCAGAAACTGTAACTTTTATGCATGTTTCCGATACTCAGGATGAAGATTTCAATGGTCAGGTATGGGCGAAGCTTATGGATAACGCTTACAGCAATACAGGCAGTCCTGACTTTATACTTCATACAGGAGATATGGTGCAGTACGGCGGAAAGGAAGAGCTTTGGAGCCAGATGATAGGAAACGTTCAGAGTTATGCTTCATCAGTTCCGCTGATGCTTACAAGCGGAAATCATTCCTATTGGTCCGATTATCTGGATGGAGCGTCAGATATTGAATATAATCACACCACCATTAAGCTTCCTGAGCAAAAAACTGAAAACGGACAATATTATTCCTTTGATTACGGAGATATTCATTTTGTTGTGCTTTCCTCAGGTGATTCGGAAAGCAGCGGCGTAGGATATTCTCAGCGCAAATGGCTTGAGGAGGATCTTGCCTCTACGGATAAGACTTGGAAAATAGTGGCTATTCATAATCCCCTTTATTCAACAGGTAAGTACGGTTCAGATAAGGACAGAAACAAAGTTGCTCGTTCTCAGCAGAAAAAATTGGGAAAAATTTTTAATGAATACGGCGTTGACCTTGTTCTTCAGGGACACGACCATGTTTTCTGTCTTACACCGCCGATGGATGAAAACAAAAATGTGGTAAAATGCGAAACAAAGACAGAAAGCGGCAGTGGTTTTGATACGACTTATTATGTAAATCCCCAGGCTCCAGTTTATCTTATGTCAGGAGCGGGAGGCAGTCAGAACAGGGAAGCCTTTGAGGAATATGAGGAATCCTGGTTTTCAAAGGCAATGGATGTTCCAGATAACACAGCGGGATATTCCATTGTGACAATAAGCGGCAAAAAGCTTACTGCAACTTATTACGAGTACAATTATTCTCAAAACACAGGGAAAGTGTCGTACAGCTGGGGTATTGAAAAAGGCTGAGCTTAAATAAAAATGATAAAAAATAGCTGTTTCTCAGGTGTTGACAAGGTTAAAAGTTGGTGCTAATATTATCTCGAAAATATGTTAACTCGTTGAAGGAGAGAGCGGTATTCACCGTTTGCTTTTCAGAGAGCGGCGCATTTTGCTGAAAGCGTTCGCATTGCAAAGAATCCGCAACCACTCCCGAGAGCGGTACGAAGCGTTTTGGACGATAAGTTCCGCCGCATGCCAGCGTTAAAGGGCACAAAAGCGGCAGCTTTTTAAGCTGCAATTCGGGTGGAACCGTGGAGTATATTTATGCTTCATCCCTTTTGGGATGGAGCATTTTTTGTTGAAAACATATTTTCAATTAATAACGATATTTAATTTTTAAGGAGTGAAATAAAAATGATTAAGGTAACTCTTAAAGGCGGAGAGGTACGCGAATATGAAAACGGCGTATCAGTTGCCGACGTTGCCAAAAGTCTCGGTATGGGACTTTACAAGGCTGCTTGTGCCTGCAAAATTAACGGTGAGGTAAAAGATCTTCGCACCGTGCTTACAGATGACTGCGAGGTAGCTATACTTACCTTTGACGATGAGGACGGTAAAAAGACATTCCGTCACAGTGCATCCCATGTACTTGCTCAGGCTGTAAAAAGACTTTATCCTGAGGCAAAGCTTACAATCGGACCTGCTGTTGACAACGGTTTTTATTATGATTTCGATTCCGATGTTACATTTACTCCCGAGGTTCTTGAAAAGCTCGAGGGTGAGATGAAGAAGATAATCAAGGAGAATCCCGCAATCGAAAGATTTGAGCTTTCTCCCGAAGAGGCAATTGCCCTTATGGAAGAAAAGGGTGAGACTTATAAAGTTGAGCTTATTAAAGAGCACGCTGATAAAGGCGAACCTATTTCCTTCTACAGACAGGGAGAGTTCACAGAGCTTTGCGCCGGACCTCACCTTATGGATCTTTCAAAGATAAAGGCATTCAAGCTTACAAGCTGCACAGGCGCTTACTGGAGAGGCGATTCAAAGAACAAGATGCTCCAGCGTATTTACGGTACAGCTTTCCCGAAGCAGGCAGAGCTTGAAGCATATCTTGCAGCTGTTGAAGAGGCAAAGAAGCGTGATCATAATAAGCTTGGCAGAGAGCTTGAGCTTTTCACAACTTCTGAGGTGATCGGTCAGGGACTTCCCATCATGCTTCCGAAAGGCGCAAGAGTTATTCAGCTTCTTCAGCGTTTTGTTGAGGATGAGGAGCAGAAGAGAGGCTGGCTTCTTACAAAAACTCCCTTTATGGCAAAGAGCGATCTTTATAAAATCTCAGGACACTGGGATCACTATAAGGACGGAATGTTTGTACTGGGCGATGAGGAAAAGGACGATGAAGTTTTCGCACTGCGTCCCATGACCTGTCCTTTCCAGTATCAGGCATATCTCAATAAGAGCCGTTCATACCGTGATCTTCCTCTCAGATATAACGAAACCTCCACTCTTTTCAGAAACGAGGCTTCCGGCGAGATGCACGGACTTATAAGAGTACGTCAGTTCACAATTTCTGAAGGACATCTTATGTGCACTCCCGAACAGCTTGAGAGCGAGTTCAAAAACTGCCTTGAGCTTGCAATTTTTATGCTTAAAACTCTCGGCCTTTATGAAGATGTTTCCTATCGTTTCTCCCAGTGGGATCCCGACGACCGTGAAAAGTATATCGGAACTCAGGAGCAGTGGGATGAGGCTCAGAGTGCAATGAAGAGAATCCTTGACCATCTTGAGATTCCTTATGCAATCGGCGTAGGTGAGGCTGCATTCTACGGTCCCAAGCTTGATATCCAGATTAAAAACGTACACGGCAAAGAGGATACTCTTATCACTATTCAGATCGACCAGATGCTTGCTGAAAAGTTCGGTATGGAATACGTTGACCGTGACGGTACAAAGAAGAATCCCTATATCATCCACCGTACTTCAATCGGCTGCTATGAGAGAACCTTGGCTCTGCTTATTGAAAAGTATGCAGGTGCATTCCCACTGTGGCTTGCTCCCGAGCAGGTTCGTATTCTTCCCGTTTCAGAGAAGTATAACGACTATGCTGAAAAAGTTAAGAAAGAGCTTTTCGACAGAGGTCTCAGAGTTGAAGCTGATTACAGACCTGAAAAAATCGGTTATAAAATCCGTGAAGCTCAGCTTCAGAAAGTTCCATATATGCTTATTGTGGGTGAAAAAGAGGAAGCTGCCGGAACCGTTTCTGTACGTAAGAGAGGCAAGGGCGATATAGGTGCAGTTGCCGTTGAGGAGCTCCTTAAGACCCTCAAAGAAGAAATTGATACAAAGGCAAGGGATTAAAGTCACGAAATTTGTCTACTTTGTAACCGTTTTGAAACGATTTTTTGCGTATGCGGTGATATAATTACTGTGAAGTTTGCGTTTATGGAGTGAGTTACGGACTATGAGCAAAAAAACTGCAGTAGCCTGTTTTGTCGCAGTTGTAGCTTTAGTCGGTTGTGTATTGTTTGCATTTGGTAATTTTGGCGACCTACTTGATAAAATAGGTGCAACTCATACTGACAGTTCACAGGTGATTATTGCCGACAGCACCGCAGAAATAGCTGATGCCATTAGGGAATCAATAGGTTTGCATGATTATGCATCTCTTGATAATGAACAGATTCTTACCCATTTTGGTTTTGATTCTGACATTATTGCTGATTCAACCGTTTATACAAGTACAAAACAGAATGATGCTGATGAAATAGCGGTTTTTAAGCTTGCAGATATGGATAAATCTGATGAGGTTATGGTTGCTATAAGTGACAGGCTTAGTTTGAAACTTAAAACCTTTGATGTGCTTAACAGCTATGAATACGATAAGGTTGAAAATGCTATATTTCTTAATAAAGGTGAATATATAATCCTTGTCACTACAGCGAAAACCGATTCAGCATGGGCTGCAATTGAAAGCTTTTATCAGCAGGAAACTACGGTTAAAAAGTAAACGAGCCTTGGTTTTCAGTACAATTTTAAATCAAATAAAGGGTCTGATGAGTTTTTAATCAGACCCTTTTTGTTTTCCCCTATGTACTTATCTTTTCTTTAAGGAGAAAAATTTATGAAATTTAAAAAGTTGGTGCGAGATAAAATACCTGATATGATTATAAAGGAAGGTTATGTTCCGAAAACCAGAGTCCTTTCCGACAAAGAGTATTTGCGTGAGCTTGATAAAAAGCTCAGCGAAGAAGTGCGGGAATATAGGCAGAGTAAAGAGTTAGAGGAACTTGCAGATATTCTTGAGGTTATATACGCTATTTCTAAGGCAAGAGGATACACCGTCGATGATTTGATGAAGGTGAAAAACGAAAAACAGGAAAAGCGTGGAGGTTTTTCTGAAAAAATTTTTTTGATATCTAAATCTAAAAAGAAATAAAGTATATAAAATGCTTTATTATCTGTGGTAAACAAAAAGCCTGCAAAATAGAAATCCTATTTTGCAGGCTTAAAATTTAATGGATGTTATGAAATTACTGAAAAGGCTTGTACAACTGTTGAAGTAAGTCCTGTAAAAAAAAGTATACCGAGTATAACAAAAAGTACAGAAAGAACAAGGGAAACAGCAATACCTATAAGAGCCCATTTTCCTATTTCAGATGCTTTTTCAGGTCTGTCGGGTTTATATACAACGTAGAAAACCAAAGCGATAATAGCTGTAATAAATCCTGTGGGGAATGTAAAAAGACCCAGTACGAATCCGCCTACCTTATAAACAGGGTCGACCTTTTGTGGCATAGGCGGTGCGTTGTAATAAGGTGGCGGTGGTGTGGTACCTGCGTTGTTCTGGGGAGCTCCGCAGTGCATACAGAAAAGTGAATCGTCGTCGATATGTGCTTTGCAATTTTTACAGAACATAATTTAACCTCCTTAGAGTCTGTTTTATTGCTTTGTATTTTGATTTATGTCACCCCAGCGGTCAATATCCGCAAGGGTCATTGCTGAAACAATTTTCTCCTGAATACCGGGATAATCCTTTTCCATGGATACTAAAAAATCCTTCATTTTCTGGCGGTGTGTAACGCCGTCGGCAGGACAGCGGCTTTTTACAACAGGCAGATTATTCCTTTCTGCCGCAGAAGAAATTATACTTTCTCTTGCAAGTACAAGAGGGCGTATCATGTAAAGATCTTTTCGAGAAAGATACGAAACGGGAGAAAAACAGGATATTCTTCCGCCGCTGAAAAGGTTCATCATAAAGGTTTCGGCGGCATCGTCAAGGTGATGCCCGAGGGCAATTTTATTGCATCCTGCTTCTTTAGCCGTGTCATGGAGAAGTCCGCGACGCATTCTCGCACATAAACTGCACGGATTTTTTTCTTTTCTTGTTTCAAAAATAATAGTGCCTAATTCTGTTCGTTTTATTATGTAGGGGATCTCCATTTCCTCACAAAGCTTTTCAATAGGGGAATAATCCGTCTCTTGTTTGTTAAAGCAGGGGTCTATTGTTATGGCTGTAAGTGAAAATTTTATGGGATAGAACCGTCTTATTGCCCCTAAAGCTGCAAGGAGTGCAACACTGTCCTTTCCGCCGGAAACAGCTACGGCAATACGATCTCCTTCTTCTATCATTTTATATTTATCAAGGGCACAGCGAACGTAGCCCAAAAGTTTCTGCATATGTTATCAACCCTTCCGCAAAAATAGAATAACATAAAAGAGTTTAAAATCATATGGATAAACTGTTAAAATTTTTTTCGTTTTTCATTAACGAGCATTTGGCATGAAAAACGGAGAAAACGTGAGAAAAAACGAGCATTCAAAATCTAAATTAAAAAATCAAAAATTTAGTGTTGACATGTGCTTTATACTGTGGTAATATAATCGGGCAATGAAAAAAGTTATGAGAAATATTGGAGGTAAGTTTATGTCAACTTATATGCCTAAAGCGGGCGAAGTTACCCGTAAATGGTATGTGCTTGATGCAGCTGATAAGCCCCTTGGCCGTGTAGCAGCTCAGGCTGCCGCTCTTCTTCGCGGAAAGCACAAGCCGACATTTGCTCCCAACGTTGATTGCGGAGATTCCGTTATCATCATCAACGCTGAGAAGGTTGTTCTTACAGGCAACAAATTAGAGCAGAAAATGTATTACCGTCACACCGGATATATCGGTAACCTCAAAGAGGTTAAGTATGGTACTCTTATGAAGACAAAGCCCGAGTTTGCTGTTGAGAAGGCTGTTAAGGGAATGCTTCCCGCTAACACAATTGGCCGCAACGCAATGCGCAGACTCAGAGTATACAAGGGCGCTGAACACACTCAGGCAGCCCAGAAGCCCGAAGAGTGGGCATTTTAATGAATGGAGGCAGATGAAATGTACGATACAAATCCCTATTTCTACGGTACAGGCCGCAGAAAGAAATCTGTCGCAAGAGTTCGTGTTTATCCCGGAACAGGTAACATAACAATCAACGACAGAAATATCGACGATTATTTCGGACTTGAAACCCTTAAGCTTATTGTTCGTCAGCCTCTTGCCCTCACAGGCACAACTGAGAAGTTTGACATTGTTTGCCGTGTAAACGGTGGCGGTGTTACAGGACAGGCCGGCGCAATCCGTCATGGTCTCTCCCGTGCTCTTCTTCAGTATGATGAGGCTCTTCGTCCCGCTCTCAAGAAGGCTGGCTTCCTTACTCGTGACCCGAGAATGAAGGAAAGAAAGAAATACGGTCTCAAAGGTGCACGCCGTGCTCCCCAGTTCTCCAAGAGATAACCGAATACTTGTTATTTATGCAGCATCCGAAAGGGTGCTGCTTTTTTTGTTTTAGTAAAACTAGTGGAAAACATTATGATCCTGTGATACAATCAATCTAATTATTATTTAGTAAATAAAAGGAGACTCAGATATGGATTGGCTTGATGAAGTAAAGTCGAAGATGAAAAGAAAAAATAAGATACTTTTTTCTCAAGAAAGTCTTGTTTTGCAAGAACTTTCGATGCTTCTTGAAAATCAGAACCGCAGAACCATTGTACTTTGGGCCCTTGATTTATCCGGCGACTGTGTAAGAGAACTTTTAGAAAAATATCCGAGCGATAAGCGTCCCTTTAAAGCGTTGGAAGAAGCAAAAAGGTGGGCGTCAGGTGAGATAAAAATGTCTGTGGCAAAGAAAGCGATACTTAATTGCCATAGTATGGCAAAAGAGATAGAATCGCCTGCGGATAAAGCTTTGTGTCATGCCGTCGGTCAGGCTTGCAGTACAGTTCATACCAAAAGGCACGCTATGGGACTTCCTATTTATGAGCTTACGGCAATTGTAAATAAGTATGGAATCGAAAACTGCCGTGAGCCGGTAGAAAAGCGATGCGCTCAATATGTTGACAAACTTATCTATTGGCGGGATAACATAAGTGAGTATAAGGGAACATGGGCGGCGTTTATGCTTAAAGAATAAAATGATATTTCCTTATCGGTTGGTATTTTGTGTTTTCACTTAATTTGTTTAAAATGACCATTTGAAAAAAACTCTGCAGAATGATAAAATAATAATATAACAACGTGCAGTTTTCATAGCAGAACGTAAGTCCTGTTGTGACGGCTGCTTTTTATATTTTATGGAAAACAGAAGAAGGAGATGTTTCTTATGTATGCTGCCGGAGATATGGTAATGCACGCCGGAACAGGTGTTTGCAAAATTGATGAAATAAGAAGAGAAAATTTCGGCGAAAACGGCGGACAGGAGTATTATGTTCTCAGATCCATTTACGAAAATAAGTCCCAAATATTTGTTCCCGTTGAAAAGGGAGACGGAAGAATGAGAAATCTGCTTTCGGAAGAAGAAATTTATACTGTTTTGGATGCTGTGCCGGAATGCAATACAATCTGGGTCAGCGACGATCGTGCAAGACAGGAAAAATTTTCTCAGGTGCTCCACGCCGGAAATCGTGCCGATGTAATAAAGCTTATTTCTGAGCTACATGAAAAACGCAGAGAAGTTGCCAAAAGGGGAAAGCGGCTTCACTTTGCCGATCAGCATGTTCTTGAAGAAGCTGAAAAAATTGTAAATCAGGAAGTTGCATATGTTTTCCATCTTGATATTAAAGATGTGCCGGCCTTTATAATGAACCGTTTAGGTGTTCAGGTTTCAAAAGTTAATAGTTAAAAAGAACCGCAGAATTTTAATTCTGCGGTTTATGTGTTTTTTAAGATATGTAATTTTATTTTTTAATACGGGTTTTAATCACAATTGCTGCGGCAGCTCCGGCAATTATTACAACGGCTATAATAACGCCTGCTATAAGTCCACTGTTACTGTTATTTTCTTTCTGTGTTTGAGTGGATAATGTAGTTTCTTTAGGTTCAGATTCTTCTGGTATAACCTGCGAAGTATTTTCATTTAAAACTGATTCTTCAGAAGTCGAAAGGGTTTCTGTTTCTATAATATCATTGTTTTTTTCAGTTACACTTTCATTTTTTTCAGAAGCTGCATATGAGTTTTGACCGCTGCTTTGTGCTGTGTTAGGCTTTGTTTCAGTAGACGCAGAGCTTGGGGCTTTAGTAGGTGCGGAAGTTGATGTTTCTTCAGCTGCTGAAATTAGTACGCTGTTGTCATAATCAATATAAACTCTTGCCGAAGGACTTATGGGCATAATAGAAGCTTTAAATTTAACTCCTAAAAGTTGTCCTGTGCCCTTTACAGGGAATCTGTAACCAACAGAATAGGTTTTTCCTCCTATTTCAACGTTTTCAACTTTTTCGGCAGCCTGAGTGTTTCCTGAAACTGAACCGTCAGTGTAATAAGAGAATTCAAGGTTCATAACAGTCGAATCTGATACAATTGTAATGTATTTAGCTCCGTTTTCAATTTCTAAAAGAGCGGTATGAACAATATAGCTGTTGCCCATAGACTCAGTATCTTTTTCAGCGTGTTTAAGCTGAATAGGAACTTCATAAACTCCGTCTTTAGTTGGTGCAGCGGCAAAAGCCGATAACGCCATCAGACCTATAAGTGCGGAAATTACTGTTAAAAATGCGAGAATTTTTTTCATATGTAAATCCTTTCATATAGTTTGCTACGACTAACTCGCCGGCATAAGTTAGTTTAAACTAACACAATATTATATCCCTTTTAAATTTTTGTCAAGAGATTTTGATGAGTATTTATTAAAACTTCTTACATTAAAAATTATGTGGACAACCTGTATTAAGCAAAAGAAAATGGCAGCTGCAAGTACAGCTGCCGAAATAAGCTAAAATATAATTTCCTTTTTACCTTTTAGATTTTGACATAATAACCATTACTGCCAAACCGATTAAAATAACGGCTAAAATAACTCCGCCTATTATAATTCCGGTATTAGACTCTTTTTCCTGAACTTTCGTCATAACTTTTGTTTCTGAGACTTCGCTTTCCTGATTTTCAGAGCTGATATTTTCAGATGCTGCTTCATCAGAAGCTTCTGCATTATACTCATAATTATCTTCGTTATTATCCTGGGCAGTAGGTTGTTTTAAAGCGTAAGGGTATTCATATGTATAAGAACTGCTTCCAGAAAAGGTAGGCAATTCCAATTTAGATGAATCGGAAGAAGATGCCTGAGTTGAAGTTTCCGGGGTAGAAACGGCTTTACAGTTATCATAATCAATAAGAATTCTTGCCGAAACTGAAACAGTGGAATAAGGAATTTCCAACATTATTCCCACAAGCTGACCGTTTCCTTTAAGAGGAATTTTATATCCGGATGGGTAAGTTCTGCCATTAATCTCTATATTATTAACTCTTTCAGCTATTTGCACTGAACCGGAAACAGAACCGTCAGTATAATAGTAAAGCTGAAAACCAATTATTGATGAAAGCGAAGCCATAGTAAGGTATTTATTTCCGCCTTTAATTTCTAAAAGTGCAGTTTCATATAAAAATTCAACTTCTTCTGCTATAGAGTTGCCATCTGTCTTGCGAAATTGAATAGGAACCTGATATACGCCGTCTTTTGTAGGCGCAGCAGCGAAAGCGCTTATACATGTTGTAACAATAAGGGTTACCGATAAAATTAAGGATACAATCAATTTTTTCATAAAAAAAATCCTCTTTTCTTAATTGCTGTGGAGCGTCATTGTTCATCAATTTTTGCCAAAATAATATTATATCCTTAATATGGTTTTGTCAAGCTGCTTTCTTAAACAGAATTAAGGTTTGCATACTTTACAGGGTCTGTAATCTGACGGTACAGTTGAAGAAAGCAAGTAGTTTTCTGCTTTGATTTTTTCGGTATATCGGCAGTTAGGACGATGATAAACCTTTGTATTTGTGTTTAGCACATATTTGCTGCCGATTGGTTCGGGCAGTGTCGATTGTTCGGTAGCTTCTTCGGTAAAAGGTGCTTCGGTGGGGGATTTGGTGTGCTCGGAAACCGCCGTACTTTTTTCATTTTTTGCGGTGATGTCCGAAGGTTTGCTTTCCTCTTCACTTTCAGAGAAAATTGTGTTTTCAGAGAAAAGTGTTTCATCGGTTTCCTTTTCCATAAAAGATGGATATGTATCCAAAACGGATGTGTCCTGAGCAGCGGGCGGATATTCTGAAAATATTACAAATAAAAACCAGATAAGTGACAGAATAGCTGCGGAAAGTTTTAAAAATTTGCTCCACTTTCCAAAGCGGAATAAAAGAAAAATTCCGACTGGAGCACAAAAGAAAAGCATTAAAAGTATAAATCCGTTCTGCTGATAAAAGTGAACCGGATTATTTTTTTCTTTATCTGCCCTATAACCCTCATTTATATAATCTTCTTTTGATTTTCCGTTATCATTTTGTTTGCTGCTATGCTTCATAATAATCCCCTCATCATTCAAATCAATAACTCTCTTCTTACACGGAAACGATAAAAAATACTTATATGTGACGATTTGTCACATATAAGACAAAAATAAAAGCGAAGCCGTTAAGCTTCGCTTTTATATAGTTTTAGATCACTGTTTCGTAATGCCGAGATAATTTTTAAGAAGAGCCTGGAGAAGCTCGTCTCTGTCAAGCTTTCTTACAAGATTTCTCGCATTGTTATGGGTGGTAATATATGTGGGGTCCTCAGACAAAATGTAACCTACAATTTGGCTGACGGGATTGTATCCCTTTTCTTTAAGAGCATCATATACGCACTGAAGAGTTTTTTTCATTTCCTCTTCATGTTCATCTTTAATTGAAAACTGAATTGTCTTATCTGTCATTAAGACTCCACCTCCATTTCAAAACTCGATGTCATTATATACCTATTCTATGATAAAAACAATAGATTATAAATAATTTTTATTATGAGCGAAGAGATATACCAAGTTTACCAAGAGCCTTGACTGCACGCTTCATTGCTGCATCTGCTTCCTCATCAGTGAGGGTCTTTTCAGGTGAACGCATACGAACGCTGAAAGCAACGCTCTTTTTGCCCTTTTCAATCTGCTCGCCTTCGTAAACATCGAAGAGAGCGATGTTTTCAAGGTTCTTGCCAACAGCTTCACCGATTGCCTTTTCAAGAGTCAGCACAGGGATTTCCTTATCGCAGACAAATGAAAGGTCACGGGTTGTGGCAGGGAATTTTGGCAGGGGCTTGTACTGAACTACAGTATCTCTGATTTCAAAAATCTTATCGAAGTTGATGTCGGCAACATATGCCTTTGCACCGATTCCGTAGTTTTCGGCAACCTGAGGATGAATCTCACCTAAAATTGCAATTCTCTCGCCGTTAACAGTAAACTCTGCTGTACGTCCGGGATGGAATGTGGGGTCATCCTTGACAGCTGCAACGTCGTATCCCTTTACGCCGCACTTTTTAAGAAGTTCTTCAACAATTCCCTTGAGTGTGAAGAAATCAGCATCTGCACCGTAAAGACCAACTGTTATTCTCTGTGCCTCGATGGGGAGCTTATCCTCACCCTGAGGGATGTAAATTGTAGCAGGCTCAAATACCCATGCTTCGGGGTTGCGGTTCTTGTAGTTTCTTGCAAGAACATCGAGAACACTGGGAACAGCTGTTGTACGCATTACGCTTGTGTCCTCACCGAGGGGATTTGAGATTACGACGCACTTGCGAAGAGCGCTGTCTGCGGGAAGGCAGATTTTATCGTAAACCTTGGGGCTTACAAATGAGAATGTAGCAATTTCAGTTACACCTAAAGCGAGCATTGTCTCGTTTACAAGACGCTGAAGCTGCTGAACGGGAGTGAGCTTTCCGTTAGCTTCGCCGCTGAGAGCTCTGTTGGGGATATTGCCGTAGCCGTAGAATCTTGCGATTTCCTCGGAAATATCAGCCATATGCTCAATATCATTTCTGAACCAGGGAGCTGTGATTGTGCCGTTTTCGACTGTAAAGCCGATGTTTTCGAGAATCTTCTTCTGCTCGTCGGCTGAAACGTCGATGCCGATGAAATTGTTTACCCACTGCCAGTCAAAGGGAAGAGTTACAAGCTCTTTTGCCTTGGGGAAGCAGTCAACAACGCCGTTTACAACGTCGCCTGCATCAAGAAGCTGTACAAGCTCCAATGCTCTATTAAGGCAGGTAAGGCAGCTTTCGGGGTTAAGCTCTTTCTCATAGCGAGAAGAAGCTTCTGTTCTCATGCCGAGACGTTTTGCTGTTGAACGTACACTGAAACCGTTGAACATTGCGGACTCGAAAACGATTGTAGTTGTATCGTCCATGATTCCGCTGTATTCGCCTCCCATAACGCCGGCAACCGCAACGGGGCCTTCTTTATCGGCAATTACAAGCATATCGCTCTGAAGCTCACGTTCCTGACCGTCAAGGGTTGTGATCTTTTCGCCATCTTCAGCACAGCGTACAATAACGCTGTTTCCTTTAAGGTAACGAAGGTCAAAAGCGTGCATGGGCTGACCATATTCGAGCATAACGTAGTTTGTGATGTCAACGATGTTGTTGATAGGACGAACGCCGCTTGCACGGAGTCTTTCTCTCATCCAGCGGGGAGAGGGCTTGATGCGAACATTCTCAACAACTGCACCGACATAGCGGTAGCATTTTTCGCTGTCTTTGATTTCAACTGAAAGAATATCTTTTACGTCGCCGTGGCCGGGTTTTACTTCGGGAGTTTTAACGTGCATATCTGTTCCGAAAGTAGCGGCAGCCTCACGTGCAAGACCGATAACTGAGAGGCAGTCTGCACGGTTTGATGTGATTTCAAATTCTGTGACGGTATCATCCAGGCCAATTGCCTTGTGAATGTCAACGCCGGGAGTTCTGTCGCAATCATCGCCTAAAACGAAAATGCCGTCCTCAATTGCATAGGGGAAATCGTGAAGAGTAAGACCAAGCTCTCCGAGAGAGCAGAGCATTCCGCAGCTTTCAACTCCTCTGAGCTTGCCGCTTTTAATCTTCTTTCCGCCGTGAACAGTTGAATTGTTGAGAGCGGCGGGAACATAGTCTCCCTCTTTAAGGTTCTGAGCACCTGTTACAATCTGGAGGGGAGCTTCGGCTCCTACATCTACAGAGCAGATCCACAGGTGGTCTGAGTCGGGGTGACGGGTAAGGGAAAGAATTTTTCCCACAACTATATTGTCAAGGTCAGCGCCTTCATGCTCATATCCCTCTACCTTGGAGCCGGAAAGGGTCATAGCGTCGCTGAATTCTTTATCGCTTACATCGAGGTCAACGTAATCGAGAAGCCATTTTTGGGATAAATTCATTTTGCTACCTCCTTAAAACTGACCGAGAAATCTCATATCGTTCTCGTAAAGCAGACGCATATCGTCAATGTTGAAGCGGAACATTACAAGTCTTTCAAGACCTACGCCGAAAGCAAATCCGCTGTAAACTTCAGGATCAATTCCGCCGTTTTTAAGTACCTTCGGATGTACCATTCCGCCGCCGAGAATTTCAATCCAGCCTTCGCCCTTGCACATGGGGCAGCCCTTGCCGCCGCAGCGGAAACAGCTTACGTCGATTTCACATGAAGGCTCGGTGAAGGGGAAGTGATGGGGACGAAGACGGATTTTTGTATCGTTGCCGTAAAGTCTCTTTGCGAAAGCTTCAAGGTTTCCTTTAAGGTCGCCCATGGTGATGCCCTTGTCAACTACAAGACCTTCAATCTGATGGAAGAGAGGAGAGTGTGTAGCGTCAACAGCATCTGAACGGTAAACTCTGCCCGGTGCGATAATACGGATAGGAGGCTGGTTATTCTCCATGACTCTTATCTGAACAGGTGATGTCTGTGTACGCAGAAGCATATTCTCTGTGATATAGAAAGTATCCTGTGTATCTCTTGCGGGATGTCCCTTGGGGATGTTGAGAGCCTCAAAGTTATAGTAGTCCCATTCTACTTCGGGACCTGTTGCAACATCGAAGCCCATGCCCATAAATATCTCCTTAACTTCGTCGAGGACGATTGAAAGGGGATGCTTGTGTCCGAGAGGCTTTACCTTTCCGGGCATTGTGACATCGATTGTCTCTTCTTTAAGCTTCTGAGCAGTTTCGAGAACTTTTATTTCTGCGGAACGCTCCTCTATTTTTTCTTCGATAAAGCTTCTTACCTCATTGGCAAGCTGTCCCATTACGGGACGCTCCTCCGGTGAAAGCTTACCCATCTGTTTAAGAATTGCCGTAAGCTCGCCCTTTTTTCCGAGGAATCTTACTTTAAGGGCGTCAAGGTCGGTTTTGGAAGAAACCTTTGCGATTTCTTCGGTAGCTGCGGCACGAATTGCCTCAAGCTGTGATTTCATCTTAAAACATCCTTTCCTCATAAATAAAATATTTCGTTAGGGACGGAAAATAAAAAAACCTTCGTCCCGAAAAAGGGACGAAGGAATATCCTCCGTGGTACCACCCTGATTTTTGCTTTGTAAGAGCAAACACTCTGCGTCCTTTAACGGAGACAAACCCGTTGCCGCCTACAACCAAAGCTTGAGCGGCACCGCTCGGAAGGGAACTTCATATCTTCTGCAGTCCTGAGATTCCTTTCAGCCATGGGAACCTCTCTCTGGCGGCGCATAAAGAAACTACTTTTCTTCGTCACAGCGTTATCTTTCATAAATATAACACGAAGCCCCTTTTTTTGCAATACCTTTTCAGGGGATTTTCCTTATGATATAATTATCACGGAAAGCAGAATCCCAAAGTTTAAAAAACTGAGATAAAAATTTAACCATTATGATTATAATACTATTATATATAATACTTTTTTCCTGTGAAAGGAAGTGAAAAGGTGAAAGTTGGAATAGATATGGCGGAAATAGAAAGGATAAAGGAATCTGCCAAAAACGAAAAATTTCTGGGTAAGATTTTCGCTCAGGAGGAGCTTGATTATGCTTTCAAAAAGAAAAATTCTGCTGAGAGTTTAGCCGCATTTTTTGCCGCAAAGGAAGCTTTTGTAAAAGCTATGGGCAGCGGATTCAGGGGATTTTCACCTAAGGAGATTTATATTATACACGACGAAAACGGAAAGCCGCTTTTAAGATTTTCCGGAAAGGCGGCTGAAAAGATAAAGGAAAGCAATTTGAGTTTTGATGTAAGTCTCACACATACTGATACCACTGCCGCAGCAGTAGTTATAGCTTTTAAAGAAAGCACGGAAGGAGAACGGATATGATAATACTTACAGCTGATGAAATAAGAAAAGTAGAAGAATACGAGGCGGAAAACGGAATAGATTTTCTTCGCCTTATGGAGAATGCAGGTTCTGCTTGTGCAAAGGTTATTGGTGACAGAATTGCGGAAAAATTCGGAGATCTTGAAGGCAAAAAAGTATGTGTTGTCTGCGGTAAGGGCAAAAACGGAGGCGACGGATTTGTAATTGCACGAAAACTTTATCAGAGCGGAGCGAGAGTAACGGTTGTTTTAGCGGCAGGTATGCCTGTTGCGGGAGATGCCGTTACAATGTTTAAACGTCTGGAAACTTTTGATATTAGGTTTTTGAAATACGGATTTGATAAAACTGAAGCTTCAAGTGCGATTGCCGGTGCTGATGCTGTAGTAGATTGCGTTTTCGGAATCGGATTTTACGGAGAGGCAAATTCTGTATTGGCAGAGGTTTTTGAATCTATTTCGAAAAGCAGTGGATATAAAGTTTCAGTGGATATCCCAAGCGGAGCGGAAACCGATACTGGTGATGTGGCGGGAGCCTGCGTAAAGGCAGATGAAACAATAGCTATAACCTGCTTAAAACCGGCTCATGTATTGAAACCGGCAGCTGAATACTGCGGCAGAGTTACAACAGTTCGAATCGGTATATCCGACGAAAGCATGAACTGCGTTGAGCCGAAACTGCAGTGTGCTGGAATAGATGAGATTTCTGCGAGATTTATAAAGAGAAATACTCTTTCCCATAAAAATGATTTTGGCCATGTGCTTTGCATCTGCGGAAGCAGAAATATGCCTGGAGCCGCTGTGCTTTCGGTTACGGGAGCGGTGAGAGCCGGAGCGGGACTCGTAACCGCAGCTTTTCCCGGCGGAGCATATAATGCCATAGCTCCTCACCTTACGGAGCCGCTTCTCCTGCCCTTGGGTGATGAAAAAAGAGAGCGTGTAAGCATAGATGATTTTGAGGTTATCAGGGAAGCTATGAAAAAGGCTACAGCCATACTTATCGGCTGCGGACTTGGCAGAAGCGAAGAGTCCGATGCTCTTGTGTATGAAGTAATAAAAAATGCATCCTGTCCTGTAATAATAGACGCTGATGGAATAAATGCCGTCTCAGATAATATAAATATACTGAAAGAGGCATCAGCGCCTGTGATTTTAACGCCTCATCCCGGTGAGATGGCAAGGCTTCTTAAAACCACCACAAAGGATGTTTCGGCGAATAGATATGAATATGCCGAAAGATTTGCGAAAGAATATTCCGCAATTGTGGTTCTTAAAAGCGCAAACACCATTGTCACTGACGGAAAAGGGAAAATATACATAAATCGCACCGGCAACGACGGTATGGCTAAGGGTGGAAGCGGAGATCTGCTTGCTGGAATAACCGCCTCCAACGTCGCTCAGGGTATGAGCCCTCTTGATGCTGCCGTAACTGGTGTTTATGTCCATTCCGCTGCGGGAGATGCCGCTGCAAAAAGGTATTCAAAGCATGGTATGACACCCAGCGATATGGCAAAGGAACTGGCGCTGCTGCTTTCGCAATTTGAATGACGGCGTTACCTGCCGTCATAGCGGCAGGTGAAAGATATAAAAAAGGTAATTTTGATTTTAACTGTTTTTTTCGTACTTACCGGAGTAATTTTCTTTTCAGGCTGTCAAAAAAATGCAGCCGGAAAAGACTATCCCCAGAAACCGCCGGAACAGTTTGAAACGGACGTTTTGCTTACTGCCGGCGAGGAAGAAATTACGGCCCATCTCAGTTATCACGGACTCGGCAACTGTGCTTTAAACTTTACGGCCCCTGAAAATTTAAAGGGACTTTCTGCTGTGTGGCAGGGAGATAAATGTATTCTTACTTATAATAATCTTTCTTACACAGTACAGCTCGATAAGCTGTCCGAAGGCTTTTTCGGTAAAGCGGCTCTGGCTGTTTTTGATAAGCTTGTTGATGTGGAATCCTTTACGGTAGTTAAAGATGGGGATAAATGGGTTTACAAAGGAGAAATAAATTCCGGTTCATTCCGTCTTGTTCAAAATTCCCAGACCGGCGCTTTTGAAACTCTCGAAATACCGGAAATGAAAATAACGCTGAAATTTGAAAATTTTAAAGAGGTAAAAGAAGGCTAACTCTTTTATCACTCTTCGAGTAAAAACATATAATGAAACAGGCTCTGTTTTTTATTTAGGTTTTCTCCCCGAAAATTAAAATTTTTTGATTAACCGGAGCCATAGCTGCACAAAATAAAAGTGCTGAAACTTATAACTTCGGAGAGTGATTTTGAATGACAGTCAAAAGGGGAGATATATACTATGCTGATTTAAGTCCCGTTGTGGGTTCTGAACAGGGAGGTTTGCGTCCGGTGCTTATTGTTCAGAACGACGTTGGGAATAAGTTCAGTCCGACAGTTATAGCTGCGGCTATAACAAGCCAGAAATATAAAACCAATCTTCCTACCCATATTCAGGTACACGCTGATGAATGTGGACTTGCCCGTGATTCCATAGTGCTTCTTGAGCAGGTTAGAACTCTCGATAAAAGAAGACTTAAGGAAAAAATGGGTAATCTTGACAGTGAAGACATGCTTCGTGTAAATAAAGCTTTGTCTGTAAGTTTTGGGCTTGGTACAGGGAATACATAAATCTATGTATTCCTAAAGCAAATACTTTTGCTTTTATTTCGTACAATCTGTTTTGTACAATAATAAAATCTTTCACCTGCGTTTGGATTTCAGTCTGTTCGCAGGTGATTTTTTTATTTTGTTTTTGTAACATATTGTAACCAATTGTAGTCTAATTGTATAAATATTGTAATTGGATTTAACTGTCGAAAATGGTAGAATATTGCAAGAAAAAACCTTTAGGAGGGAAGCAATATGAAATCCATTTACGCAAAAAAATTACGCAGAATAACGGCTGTGGGTCTTGTTATAATATTTATTCTTTCAGCAGTTGGAATAAAGTTTTACATAGATAAGTCAAAGCTGTCTGAGGAATTGGCGGAAATAAATAAATCTGTGTCCGAATTAGCAGAAAAGGCAAGCGGAGGCAAAGCAAAGTCGAAGAATAAAATAGAAGAGCTTGAAAGCAGACTTTCTGAGCTTGAAAGCGAAAATGATGAAGATAAGCAGAAAATAAAAGAGCTTGAAAGTGAAAATGATAAGCTTAAAGAAATGAAAAAAGAAAAATCGGAAAGTGAATCTTCCAAAAAAGATTCAGAAACCGATGTAAAAGGACCGACTGTTAATCCTCAACCCAATACGCCGAGAAGTGATGATTCTTCAGGCAAAACCGTATATCTTACCTTTGATGACGGCCCGTCAAAAAACACTCCGAAAGTTTTGGAAGTTCTCAGAGAATATGGGGTAAAGGCAACGTTTTTTGTAATTGACGGAAAAGGCTACAATAAATATATGAAAGATATTGTAAATGAAGGTCATGCAATAGGTCTTCACTCCGAAACCCATGATTATAAAAAGATTTATTCATCTGAACGTGCATATTTAAATGACCTTGCGAGAATATCAAAAATAGTCAAGGATGAAACAGGTGTTGACAGTAAAATAATCCGTTTCCCCGGAGGCAGCAGTAATACTGTAAGCAGAAAATATTGCAGAGGAATAATAAGTACAGCCGCTAAAAAAGTGCATAATATGGGATATGAGTATTTTGACTGGAACTGCGACAGCGGAGATGCAGCGGGCAACAATGTTCCTGCTTCAAGGCTTGTAGAGAACATAAAGATGAATAATCCCGGTACAAACAGGGTAGTAGTTCTCATGCATGATGCTGGTAACAAATCTACAACGCCGCAGGCGCTTCCCCAGATTATAGAATATTTTAAGTCAAAGGGTTACTCCTTTGGTGTTTTGACCGAAAAGGTTTCACCTGTTCATCACAAAATAGCCAATTAAACAGTACCAATCGTCAATATGTGTCCAAATTCGCAAATTTATATAAACAAAGTGTACAAAAAATCATGGACAAAATGTACAAACCAAACGTTTTTAAAGTAGTTTTGTTTAGCAGACAGGCCGAATTATTGGAAAAACGGGAATAAGTCGGCGGATTTTGATTGACGAGATAGAGTTTTGTGCTATAATATGTAACAGCGAAAAAAACAAAAAGTAAATTTATTTTGTAGGAGTAATGTGACTATGTACGTAAAAGATGTAACTGTTCAGAATAAGGTTGGTTTACATGCTCGTCCTGCTACCTTTTTTATACAGAAGGCAAACGAATTCAAGTCTTCAATTTGGGTTGAGAAAGAGGAACGCCGTGTAAACGCAAAGAGTCTTCTCGGTGTGCTTTCACTTGGAATTATGGGCGGCACACAGATTCGCATTATCGCAGGCGGTTCCGATGAGGAAGAAGCCGTTGATGCTCTCGTAAAGCTTGTTGAGTCAGGTTTTGCTGAGTAATTTTATTTGAACAGAATACTTTATTTAAGAATAATGCCCGCTGTTTTTATGCAGCGGGCTGTATTCTTTTATTTAAATTTATTTTTCTGCTATACAATAGGTAATGTTTTGTGGTATAATTTTAAGGTAAATCAGGCGGAGGCCTCCGCCGGATATTGAGGAAGAGTATGGCTGTATTAAAGAATTTAAAACGAATTGTAGTTAAGGTGGGTACTTCCACCCTTACATATGAAACAGGAAAAACAAATATAAGAAGAATGGCAAAGCTTGCAAGCGTCCTTTCTGACCTTGTAAATTCCGGAATTGAGGTAGTTCTTGTAACTTCCGGAGCTATCGGCGTAGGAGTCGGCAAGCTTGGACTTAAAGAGCGACCACAGGATACTCCCGGCAGACAGGCTGCGGCAGCTGTAGGACAGTGTGAGCTGATGTTTATGTATGATAAGTTTTTCAGCGAATACGGCCACACAATAGCACAGCTTCTTGTAACGAGAAGCGACTTTGAGGATAAAGAGAGAAGAGAAAATCTCTCAAATACATTCAAGCGTCTTTTTGAATACGGCGCTGTGCCTATTGTAAATGAAAACGACAGTGTCGCTGTAGAAGAGATTGTTTACGGAGATAACGACAGTCTTTCAGCAACAGTTGCGGCTCTTGTAGATGCTGATGCACTTATAATTTTAAGCGATATTGACGGACTTTTCAGCAGCGATCCGCATACTGATCCAGATGCGAGACTTATACCTGTTGTTGACGAAATTGACGAAAGGATAATAGCTCTTGCGGGAGGAGCAGGCAGTAAGCGAGGAACCGGAGGTATGGTAACAAAGCTTAAAGCTGCTCAGATTGCTGCGGAGCACTCCATAGATACTGTAGTTATGAACGGCTCACACCCTCAGGATATATATAAACTTATTGAGGGCCGTCAGACAGGAACAATATTTAAAGGGAGGAAATAAAATGTCATATATTTCAGAACTGGGAGAAAGGGCAAAGAAAGCTAAAAGCGTACTTGCAAGCGCTTCCGGCGAAACAAGAAACAAAGCGCTTTATGAAATCGCCAAGGCTCTCAGAGAAAATGCAGAAAAAATAATAGAAGCAAACCGTATTGACGTTGAAAAGGGAAAAGAAAACGGACTTACCCCTTCGCTTATTGACAGGCTTAGCCTTGACGAAGGCAGGATTGAGGGAATGGCAAAGGGAGCCGAAGATATAATTGCCCTTGCTGATCCTATAGGAAGAGCCGTAGGGGGAGCCACGAGACCCAACGGACTTAGAATTGAAAAGGTGAGCGTGCCTCTCGGAGTTATAGGTGTCATTTATGAAGCAAGGCCCAATGTTACGGCAGATGCCGCCGCTTTGTGTATTAAAAGCGGAAATGCGGTTATTCTCCGAGGCGGCAAAGAGGCCATAAACTCGAACCTTGCTATTGCGGGAGTAATGCGTGAGGCGGTAAAAAAAGCAGGACTTCCCGAAGATGTAATCTGCTTTGTGGAAGATACCTCAAGAGACAGCGCTAAAGAGCTTATGAGGCTTAACGGATATGTAGATGTGCTTATTCCCAGAGGAGGAGCTGGACTTATTAAAAGCGTTGTTGAAAATTCCAGCGTACCTGTAATTGAAACAGGAGCTGGCAATTGCCATATTTATATTGATGAGACAGCCGATGCTAAGATGGCGGCGGATATAGTCTTTAATGCAAAAACTTCACGCCCCTCCGTGTGCAACGCCTGCGAAAGTCTTGTTATTCACAGTGCAGCGCTGGAACGTGTTCTTCCCGGAGTTTGTGAAAAGCTCAGAGAGAAGAATGTCGAAATAAGAGGCGATGAAAGAGCGGCAAATACTGTAGAGGGTATTATCCCTGCAACAGATGAGGACTGGGGTAAAGAATACCTTGACTACATAATCTCAGTTAAAACCGTTGACAGCGTGGAAGAGGCAATTGAGCATATCAATAGATATTCCACCGGTCACAGTGAAAGCATAATAACCTGCGACTTCGCTTCGGCCATGAAGTTTCAGCAGCAGGTTGATTCTGCGGCAGTATATGTAAACGCTTCAACAAGATTTACCGACGGCGGAGAATTCGGTTTTGGTGCAGAGATTGGAATTTCTACCCAGAAGCTTCACGCCAGAGGACCTCTTGGTTTAAGTGAACTTACAAGCCAGAAATATATAATCAGCGGCAGCGGACAAATTCGCTGACAGCCTTTAGGGCAGAACAGGAGCTATTTATGGAAAAAGCAAAGAAAACTGTTTCAGCAAGAAAACACAGGCGAAACAAGGCGGCATTGCCGGTTGGAATTATCGTTATAATATTTGCGGTTATCGGTCTTGCAGCCGTTATAGCCGGTATAATTTTCGGCGTAGGCAAATTGACGGATCAGTCAGCGAAAAAGTCGGAGTATGAGTCTTTCATAACTCCCGTTATAATGTTTGACCCCGATCCCTTCGATGATGTTACAAAGGGAAATCAGGAACAGCTTATTAACGCTGCAATTTGGGCACTTCTTAAAAGCGACCTTGATACTTCCGTTTATGCCACTGACGACGGTAATCTTTCTATACCTCAGAAAGACGTTGAAAAGTATTTCTCAAAGCTTTTCGGACCGGAGGCAAAGCCGGAGCATACAAGCGTAACTGGTCTCGGATATGAGTTCAGCTATGATAGCGCAAAGCAGGTTTATATTGTTCCTATTACCGGTGTTGAGCCTATTTACACTCCTCGAGTAGTTGAAATTTCCAAAAAAGGAAATACTGTTGAGCTTCTTGTAGGATACCTTGGCAGCAGCCAGTGGGCACAGGCAGAAAATGGCGATATGGTAGAGCCGGAGCCCGATAAATATGTAACTGTGGTTCTTCGTGAAAGTTCTGACGGATACTATGTAAGCGCTATCAGATCTACAAATGCACCGGAGACAGAGTCAGCACCCTCTACAACAGCCCCTGTTGAAGATACTACCGATGAGGCAGAACCTTCTGAGATTTACACAGAGCCGTTTTCAGAACCTACTGAAACAGCTGCATCGGCATCATCCACAGAGGCAGAAGCAGCTGAATAAAAGCTACTTAACGGCGAAAACATAGATGTAAGCCAAACAGAATATCGAACAAAACGCAGAATATCTGTAAAAACAGATTGTTCTGCGTTTTTTTATGCTTTTAGCTTGGAGTAAACAGCTAAAAAATGTTCCTTATAATTAATTACTAGCAGAAGTTAAATTATGTATAAAATCAATAAAAAATATTGACATAGTTAAGTTTATATGTTATAAAAAGATAGATAAAACGTTTTATCAGAAAGGAGAAGCTTAAGATGAAGATGTTGTTGGACGTAGACACTGGAATTGATGATGGAATGGCGATAGCCTATGCTGTGGGAAGTCAGGATGTTGAATTGATTGGTATCGTCGGCTCCTACGGAAACATCGAAACTAGAGGTGGTGTAAAAAATGCTCTTAATCTGTTAAATTTATTGGGTGAAGATAACATCCCGGTATATGTTGGAGCAGAACACGCCCTTAATAAGCCAGCTTTTGAACGTTTAGCAGTAAGTGCAAGAATACATGGTGATAATGGTGTAGGAAATATTTCATTTGAACATCCTTCTATCCAAAAAGCATTAGACAATGGGATAGACTTTATTATTCAGTCTGTAAAAACTTACGGTAAAGAGTTAACTATTGTTACTACTGGTCCGTTGACGAATCTGGCAGCAGCATTGAAAAAAGCTCCGGAAATTGAAAAAATGATAGGAAAAGTTGTAATTATGGGCGGAGCAATTACCGTTCCGGGAAATATTAGAAAGATTGCCGAGGCCAATATTTCTCAGGATCCGGAAGCTGCAAAGTATGTATTTGAAAGTAGCGTTTCCATAACAATGGTTGGACTGGACGTCACTATGCGTTCTATTTTAACTAAAAACGATACTATGCTTTGGAGGCAAAATGGTACTGTTGGTACGGCGTATGCTGATATGGTGGATTATTACATTGACCATGTAAATGCAAAGGACGGCTGCTATTTGCATGATCCCTCCGCAATAGCCGCCGCTATCCATCCTGAATGGTTTACTATGCTGCCGATGCATGTGACTGTAATTACTGAGGAAGGTTTAAGAGGAAGAACGATTTGTGATCCGGATAGGATGCGTAACTGCAATCCAAATGTTCAAGTATGCCTTAACGTTGATTCAAAGCAGGTGTTGCACCACTTTAATGATGTATTAAATACCGTTTTCAATACCGCAAACTAACTGAAAAAATAACTGCATCATGGGTAAACCTTGATGCAGTTATTTTTAATATTTAGAGTAAAATTTGCGGATATTTAAATATGTAAAAAATTTGAAATACATAATAAGAAATGGAGTTTTTTAATTTAATGAAGCTTAACTGTGTAACATTTTGGTTTTACGGTTGTTATAATAGTGAAGAGTTAAATCATTACAAATTTTATAAAGCGGGGAGGGAGCCGGATGTGGATAATGAAATGCTTAATATTTTTTACCAAAGATACAGCAGAGAAATTTATCTTTACCTTTACTCCCTGAGCGGAGACTGTGTTCTTTCTGAAGATTTGCTTCAGGAAACGTTCCTTAAAGCGCTGTTGTCCCTTTCCGACAGCCATACAAATGTCCGTGCCTGGCTTTATGTTGTGGCGAGAAATCTATATTTCAACACTTTAAAAAAGGAAAAAAGAAAAACATCCCTTGAAGAGATACAGCAAAAGAGCGATGAAGGCTCCAATACGCTTTTTGATGAAATAATGAGGGATGAAAACCGTAAGCTCCTCTATAATGCCATGAGAAAACTGGAGCTGAGAAAGCGGGAAGTGCTTCAAATGCAGTATTTCGGAAATTTATCTCAAAAGGAGATTGCAGCAATTCTGCATATTACTCCTGAAAATGTACGTGTGCTTTCTTACCGGGCGAGGAGAGAACTCAAATCTTATTTGGAGGCGGAAAATTATGACATACCGTGAATTGCTTGAATTATACAAAAGCGGGAAACTTGATGAAACCCGTAAAAAGGAAATAGAAGCAGAAATCGAAAAGCAGGACGCCATAAACGAATATCTTTTTGAGGAGTCGAAAATTCCCGGGCTTGATGACTTAGGCGATACTGAACCCACAGCCGAAACCGAAGCCGATGAGAAATTAATATCCTATGTGCAGAAATCTATACGCAAAGCTTTTATCAAAGCCGGTACTGTTATGGGAGCTATTGTGCTCGCGATAGTTTTGTTTGTAATATTTGTACTGCCTGATTTTGTGTCGCTGTTTTACTATTCGCCTGCAAAAATTATAGAGGAAGAATACAGCATGAATCAGATAACTCTTGATATGGCAGTGTATACGGATATGTTTATGCCGGGGAATTACAGAGATGCTGTAATTGCAGAAGATTTAGGGTATGGTAAGTACAGGATAAAAATATGGCAGCATCAGTCTATTGATGGAAATTTTGACGATGTGGACGGAATTATTGAAAGAAATAAGCTGATCCTTTATGATTCCGACTCTTTAAGACTGCCGAATTTTAATGTTTTTGTTCCCGGAAGAGAAAGAATGAGCATTTTAGCTGTAGACGGAGAAACGGGCGAGATGATGGGATTAAACGGTACAAGAAAAGAGGCAGACAAAGCCATTGAGGAGCTTGATGAATCAAAGTATTACAAGGTGTACGTAACTTTTAAAGATATGATGGAATATGAAAAGTTTTACAGCTGGTATGATGAGGCTGATATTTCCGGATATTACCTGTGGTGTGCTGTAGGAGCCTGCAATGAGGAAGGAATGATAATTTCTCCAAACATGGGTTTCAATGTTATGCCGGGAGGAACCTGTTTTAGATGGGATAAGGAAAAATATCCGTATTTGTCACTGACTGACCTCGACGGTGGTACCGTTAAGGACTCAGGCAACGGCGAGATTATGAAAACTCATTTTGTTTCCATGCTCTCATATCTCAGGGATAACGACGATATTGTAAAGATGATGAATATCGGTGATGTTGACTTTGACAGCATTATAGAAAGCGTCGAAAAAGACGGGCTTAATATCTACGGATTTTTTGTAGTAGCTCAGAAGAAGGATATCGTAAAACTCAGGGAACAGCCGGAGGTAACATATATCGGAACAGAGGCTTTATAAAGTTTAATAAGTATAAAAAACGGGACAGTTTTCGCTGTCCCGTTAAGTTTTTATTCTTTAATTTTCTTCGAGCTTTTTAATCATCATCTTTGCCGCTTTGTAAATATCGCCGCAGCCTAAGGTTATTACAAGATCTCCGGGCTTTGCATGGCTTACAACATAGTCGGCAACCTCTTCAAAGGTGTTGAACCATACGCTGCCGGGAATTTTTTCCGCCAGCTGAGAGGTGTATACGTTGTATGTGTTCCTTTCACGGGAACCCATTATCTCCGTCATAACTGTATGCTGTGGAATTTTAAGAACCTCGGCAAAGTCGTCCATTAAAGTATAGGTTCTTGAATAGGTAAAGGGCTGGAATACTGCCCATACTTCGTTGAAATCCATTGCCATTGCAGCTTCAAGGGTTACTTTAAGCTCTGCGGGATGATGTGCATAGTCGTCGGCAATTGTAATTCCCTTTTTCTCTGCAAGAAACTCAAATCTTCTTCCGGCTCCTCTGAACTGTTCGATTGCCTTTATAGCTTCTTTTGCCTCAATGCCGCCGTAAACGGAAACAGCAATTGCTGCAAGAGCGTTTAAGACATTGTGTGTTCCGGGAACTCCCAGCTGAACCTCTCCCAAAACTTCGCCTTTATGCATTGCGGTGAACTTCGGGAAAGCGCCCCTTGTCATTGTGATGTTTTCCGGGTAGAAGTCGTTTGTCTTTTCAAAACCGAATGTGATTTTATCCTTTTCTCCGCAGTCCTTTACAGCCTTGAGTGTGTTTGCATCGTCGCCGTTATAAATGACCGCTTTTGTCGCCATGGAAGCAAACTTATGGAAAGAAAGAATAAGATTATCGAGGGTCTTGAAGTAATCAAGATGATCCTCGTCGATGTTCAGTATAACCGCGGTGTCAGGTGAAAGGTCAAGGAATGTATCAACAAACTCACAGGCTTCGCAGATAAGGGTGTCGCTCTTACCAACTCTTCCGTGACTGCCTATAAGGGGAAGAGTGCCGCCTATAACTGCTGACGGGTCTTTTCCGCAGGTAATGTAAATCTGAGTGAGCATTGAAGTAACGGTAGTTTTTCCGTGAGTGCCGCAAACGCCTATGCAGTCGGGATAAAGTCGGCTGATTGCTCCGAAAAGCTTTGAGCGTTCAAAGGTGGGTATTCCGCTTTCTTTAGCTGCTACCAGTTCGGGGTTGTCAGGGAGAAGCGCTGCGGTGTAGACAATCATTTCTGCGCCTTCAATGTTTTCTGCCCTTTGTCCCATGTGTACAGGAACTCCCAGTGAACGCAGCTTTACAAGGTTATCGCTTTCGTTGTTGTCAGAACCGGAAATTTTATATCCCTCTGAAATAAGTATCTCTGCAAGAGGGCACATTCCGGAACCGCCGATGCCAATAAAATGAACTCTTTTTACGGATTTAAGTAAATTATCTATATCGTACAAAGCTGTCACCTCTTCTTCTTAATATATACATTATATTGCAAAACCTGGAATAAATAAACAGCTTTTTGAGAATTGAATGAATAAAATTAAAATCATGCACTTTGAGCAGAGATTTCCATATTATGATAATGACCTGTTTAAGGTGGAGCTGTTTTTATTAAAGGTATTGGGGTATACGGTTTGGAGGAATAGGTTTATGCAGAAAATCAGAAGTTTTCTTTTTGCAGGGGGAGATGTAAGACAGCTGTATGCGGCAGACAAGCTGAAAAAAATGGGGTATGAAACAGCGGCGTCAGGCTTTGAAAAATATGACGGAGCCGTTGCGTATAAAGTTGAAAGTGTGGAAAAAGCTTATCTTTACGATGCTGTCGTACTTCCTCTTCCCCTTACAAGGGACGGAGAAAATATAAACGCTCCTTTTTCGGAAAGTAAAATCAGCATTAAGTCCCTTTCTGAGTTTTTAGGTAAAGGGAAAAGTGTTTTCGGCGGCAAAATGTCCGGTGATATTGCAAAGCTCTTTTACGGAAATAAAATTTGTGACTGCTACTCCCGTGAAGATTTTCAGCTTTTAAATGCACTGCCTACCGCTGAGGGGATTGCGGAAATAGCTCTCAGAGAGCTTCCAATTACAGTAAACGGAGCTGAAATTCTTGTTTTAGGCTTTGGAAGGACCGGTAAAGCCATAGGAAAGCTTCTGAAAGTTATGGGAGCGGACGTGATAATTGGGGCAAGAAAAACTGCTGTTTTAGCTAAAGCAGAAGACGAAGGCTTTAAGACACTTAACATATTGGCTGATTTTGATATTCCTTTAAAAATCAGAATGGCAGTAAATACTGTTCCGGCGCAGATTTTAAGTGAAAAGCATCTTAAACAGCTGAAAGGGTGTCTGTATGCAGAAGCGGCTTCAGCTCCCTACGGCACAGACCTTGAAAAGGCACGTGGGGCAGGAGTAAATACTGTTTTAGCTTCCGGACTTCCGGGAAAAATTGCCCCTGAAAGTGCAGGAGAAATAATAGCGGAAACCATTATAAATACTATAAAGGAGGACAGCTGATGGATGGAATAAAGGTTGGCTTTGCAATGTGCGGTTCATTCTGTACTTTTGCAAAGGCACTTGAACAGATAGAAAACCTTGTAAAAATGAATTTTGAGGTAATACCGATAATGAGCGAAAACGCTTATTCCACAGATACAAGGTTTGGCGATGCGGCAGATTTTCGCGGCAGAATAGAAACCATATGCGGAAAAAAGATAATAACCGGAATAACCGAAGCGGAGCCTATAGGGCCTAAAAAGCTTCTTGATATACTTCTTATTGAGCCTTGTACCGGTAACACTCTCGGTAAACTCGCCAACGGAATAACGGATACTACCGTAACCCTTGCCGCCAAAGCTCATTTGAGAAACTGCAGACCGCTGCTCATAGCGGTTTCTACAAACGATGCCTTAGGTGCTGCGGCAAAAAACATAGGTCAGCTTATGAACTATAAGAATGTATTTTTTGTACCCATGAGGCAGGATGATTATGTAAAAAAGCCCAATTCCATAGTGGCGGATTTTTCACTAACATCAAACGCAATTGAAGCTGCTTTAAAAGGTCAGCAGCTTCAGCCTATACTTTTATAGCTTAGATAAACAAAAAATCCGATCAGTGAGATCGGATTTTTTTATGTGGTTAATTCTATTAAGTTTATTTTGATTCAGACTTTAAATTCTGCGTCTATACCTCTGAATAAGGCTTCGTAATCAGTTTCGCCGCAGTAACTTACGTTTACAGAATTTTTGTTGCATCTTACTCTTTCGGTAAGACTTCCTATAATTTTAACAGGTCTTTCACCGCTGAAATAAAGACTAATATAATGCTTTCGGCAGCCGATGCCTACAAAATTTTCGTTTAAACGATAGGTAGGAATTTTAGTTTTTTCAGAATGTTCATCGTCAAAAAGAGCTTTAGGGTAATGGTACTCAATATATTCTATTATAGGCAGCACTTTAATCTGTGCTCTTTCGTCAACTAAAGCTAAATATTTTGCAATTTCTTTTGATGGCATGTTTTTATGCTTTTACAGCTCAAAATCCTCGGGGGAATATTGAGGCATTGGCGGTCTGCGTTTAGGAATTCTTTTTAAAGGATCATATTTAAATTTGCTGCATGAAAATCCTACCGAAACTATTCCTTTTTTTACACACAGTACAACGTCCTTTTCAGAAGAACGCTTTCCGTACCGGCAGTATTCACAGGCGCTGTCTATATTTTTTCCGTAAAGCTTCATAATGCCGCCTCCCATTAAAGGAATTTTAGCATATTTTGCGCTTGCTATCAAGCTCCAAAATAAGCAGACCGCCCATTACAAGAAGTCCGGCCGCTGCCGGTATTGAGGCAGAGTATGCCTGAGGGACACTTTGTACCGTGTTTGACATAACAGCAGTGGAAATAGGGAAAAATTCAAGTATAACAGCGCACACCATTGCGGCAATGGCTCCGTTTATAATTCTTGCCGCAACGAAAAGGGATGGCTTTATTCCTGTTTGAATAGCATATCCCATTACCTGACAGTGAACACAGATACCGCCGAAGCCTATAATCAGGCACATTATGGGAAGCGGTACTTTACCTGCGGCGGCAAAAGAACCGGTTGTAACTTCCAAAATTGATTTTATGAATATCTTTCCGTTTTCGCTTACCGATAAAAGGTCGGTAAAGCCGTTTATGCAGGAAAAAAGTATAACCCAGGCACAAATTGAAAACATTGCTGCGGCAGCGTCGGCAACGCTGCGGGTAAAAGCTTGTGAAAACTCAGGAGCGGCTTCGTTTTTATATTCCTTAGGTATGGCAAACTCTCCGTCGGAAATAAGGTTTGAAAAAAATCCCATGGATAATGAAGAGACCATCAGTGAGGCCAAAATCACCGCTCCGGCAGTAACACTCGAAAGCATTGAAACGCCGACGGTGCCTATTACAAAAGCAGGTCCTGCGTTAACGCAGAACATCATCATTCTCTGAGCCTGATTTTTTGTAATTTCTCCTTTTTCGAGAAGCTTTGCCGTCATAGTAGCGCCTACGGGGAATCCACCTATGAGGCTCATGAAAACTGCCGAAAGAGCGCTTCCGGGAATGGAAAGAAGCTTTTTTCCAACAGTATCGGCAAATTTGCCCCGCCAAAGGCAAATCCGAGAATTAATTAAAAATGATGAAAGAGCCATAAATGGGAACAGTGAGGGAATTACCGAAGAGGCACATATATCAAGGCCTTTGCGTACCCCTTCGGCGGCTTTTTCCGGCATAAGAAGCAGCAGAGCGGCCATAAGACAGCTTCCTGTGGCGGCAGGGATATATTTTAAAAAATGTACGGTTTTTGATTTTATTATCTTCAAAGGAACACACCCCGTTTTCTGTAAATTTTCACGCCGCCTTTAATGTATATGCGGCAATGTAATTTTTAAATCAAAAACGGCATATTCTTTTTTGAAAGGATGATGGGTTATGTCAAAAGGCAGAAAAGGGACAAAGACCATAGCGGAAAGATTTTTAAAAACCTCACCTGAGGATACAGGCGAGCTTTCGGCAATTGTAGGAGCGGGGCTAGCGAAAATAGAGCTTACCGGTAACCGTGAGATTTCAATAGACGGCTGCCGAGGAATTTTGGAATACGATGAAAGTGTAGTGCGTTTAAATCTCGGCAATATGATTATAAAAATTACAGGAGCGGGGCTAACTATTCCGTCTATGGCGGCGGAGCAGACAACGGTGACGGGCAGTATAGCCTGTGTTGAGTTTTCCTCATAAATTTATTTTAAAGAAGAGGAGCGGAGAAAATGTTTTTTGTAGTTTTAATACGATTTTTGACCGGATATGTAACTTTTTATGGCAGAGAGGGATTTACCGAAAGATTTATAAACCTGTGTTCACGGGACGGAATACCTCTTTGGAACCTAAAAAGTGATTCAGGGGAATTTTGCGCCTGCACTACAATTAAAGGCTATAAAAACATAAGAAGTGCGGCAAGGCGTTCCGGAGTGCGGCTTAAAATCAGAAAGAGAAATGGTATGCCTTTTTTTATAGACCGGTACAAATATCGCTGGGGAATGGCAGTAGGTGCTGTGTTTTTCGTAATGATGCTCTCTTTTCTATCAACGAGGATATGGTATGTTGAGGTGAGCGGAAACGAGCGTTTTTCTTCCGATTCGATAATAGAGGTTTTTGACTCAATGGGAGTTTCAATTGGCAAACGCAAAGAGAATATTGACACTTCTGCAATACAGCTTAAAGCCTATACCGAACTTCCCGATTTTTCATGGGTTGCTGTTAATCTTGACGGAAGCACGGCACGAATAGAGGTTCGTGAAAAGGTTCCTGTTCCGGAGATTGCCGACGATACAACACCATGCAACATAAAAGCAGCTCAGGGAGGTCAGATATTATCCGTAAAAGTTTATGAGGGCAAGGGCGAAGTGAAACAGGGCGATGCCGTTGCCAAGGGTGATTTGCTCATAAACGGCATAACGGAAAATGAAGACGGAACTGCTGTTTTTCACCATGCAAAAGGTGAAATAATTGCAAAAACAGTCAGGGAAATTGAAGTTATAATACCTAATAAAATAAAATGCAGAAAGTATACGGATTATAAATCCACAGGATATACGGTTTTATTTTTCGGCTTTGAAATACCCGTAAAAAAGGCAGAATATCCCCAGGGAGAATATGATGAGGAAATCAAAAAAACATACGCCTATGCAGGCAAAACAAAGCTGCCTTTGGGTATAATAAGGAACACGGTTACTGTTACAAAAGAGGTGGAGGAAGAAATCACCGCCGCCGAAGCGGGAAATCTTGCTGCAATGGAATTTAAAAATCAGTATGAAAAGCTAAAAGGTGAGGTTAAAATTCTTTCTGAAGATATTCAGAGCTGCGAATACAATTCCGGCTGGAGAATAAAGGGAACCTTCATTTGTGAAGAAAATATTGCTTTAGAAGAAAAAATAGAAATTTCTCAGGAAACTGAGTGATGCTTTATTTTATAATTAGTTTATAAACAGCAAAAGCTTTGCTGTTTTGCACAACTTGAGACTATGAAAATATTGTAAATTTTTCTTGATTTTTATTCAATATTAATGACTTTTAAAATAAATTATGTTATAATCTAACAAAATAAAAGAAGATTTAAAGGCTAGGCGATGTGATGTTCGAGCAAATAATCAATATAGACAGAATGGAGCAGGCGGTTAGCCTTTTCGGAAGCTTTGATGAAAATGTGAAGCTTATCGAAAAGGAGTTCTCTGTTTCAGTTGTAAGCAGAGGTTCAGACCTTAAAATTACGGGCGAACCGGAGAATGTTTCCGCTGCCGCAAGAGCTGTAAACGGTTTGCTTACCCTCATAAATAAAGGTGAGGCTTTAAGCGAACAGAATGTCCGCTATGTTATCTCCCTTGTCCGTGAGGGCAGCGAAAATAAGCTCAGAAGTATGTCTGACGATTGTATATGTATAACCGCAAAGGGAAAGCCCGTTAAGGCAAAAACTTTGGGTCAGAAAAAATATATTGAATCTATTAAGGACAATACAGTTGTACTGGGTGTAGGCCCTGCCGGTACGGGAAAAACTTATCTTGCCGTTGCAATGGCGGTAAGCGCATTTCGTGCCAAAGAGATAAACAGAATTATCCTTACCCGTCCTGCGGTGGAGGCAGGGGAAAAGCTCGGCTTTCTTCCCGGCGATTTACAGCAGAAGGTTGACCCGTATTTAAGACCCCTTTACGATGCCCTTTTCGATATGCTCGGCGCCGAAAACTTTCAAAAGTATCAGGAGCGTGGCAACATTGAGGTCGCTCCCCTTGCCTACATGAGAGGTCGAACCCTTGACGATAGCTTTATAATTCTTGATGAAGCTCAGAATACGACTCCCGAGCAGATGAAGATGTTTTTAACCCGCCTTGGCTTTAATTCAAAAATAGTAGTAACCGGCGATATAACCCAGATGGATCTGCCTGACGGAAAAAGATCCGGTCTTGTAGAGGCCATGAAGGTTCTTCGCCACGTTGAAGACGTTGAAACCGTTCGCTTTACGGAGCGTGACGTTGTAAGACATAAGCTTGTTCAGGATATAATCAAAGCCTATGAAAAATATGAGGAGGTCAGAAAGAGAAATGACAGAAAATAGGGTAAAGGTAATAATCACAAACGCACAGAAAAATGTAAAGGTTCCTACAGGAATACGTATGCTTATCCGCCGCTGCTGTACAGCTGTTTTAACTTATGAGCAGTTCCAGGGTCCTGCAGAGATAAGCGTAAAATTTGTCAATGATGAGGAAATCCAGAATCTTAACAAAACTTTCAGAAATATCGACCGCAGTACAGACGTTCTTTCTTTCCCCTTGGGTGAAAACGGAGTTTATGATGTTAACCCTGCAACGGGAGCCAAAATGCTTGGCGATATCGTAATTTCAATGGAACACGCTGTTGAGCAGGCAGATCGCTACGGCCATTCACTTCAGAGAGAGATAGGTTTCCTTACTGTTCATTCAATGCTTCACCTTTTAGGCTATGACCATGAGGGCGGCGGAATTGAGTCTGTAAGAATGAGAGAAAAAGAAGAGACAGTTCTCACACAGCTGGGACTTAAAAGAAACAGCAGCTATTATATGGATGAAGAATAATGAAAGGTCTTGTAAAAAGCTTCTGGTACGCCTTTAAAGGTATTTGGCATGCCGTTAAAACGGGCCGAAATATGCGTATCCATATAACTGTTCTTATCTATATGTATTGCTACATAGGGATATACGACTTTTTCTCCCTTTCAAGGGCTGAAATAGCGATAACTCTCCTTGCAAGCGCAATGGTGCTTTCTGCCGAGTGTTTTAATACGGCTTTGGAAAGATGTGTTGACCTTGTGACAAAGGAATACCGTCCTCTTGCAAAGCGTGCTAAGGATGCGGCAGCAGGTGCTGTGCTTCTGTGTGCCATATTCGCTGTTTTAGTGGGTATTGCCGTTTTAGGAAAGCCAGAGTATATGCGGGAACTTTTAAATTATTATATAAATAATCCCCTTATGCTTCTTGTGCTGCTTCTGAGTCTTATTCCGGCGGGATGTTTCATCTTTCTTCCGGGAAGAAAAATGCAGACTGAAAAGTAAATCCGATTTTCGGGGGAACTCTGTTCCCCCTTTTTTAGTGCAGCAAATAAAATTTACCCTTAAAAGGCAAAATATCCTATTTGCGGTGTTGTATGATATAGGTTAAAGATGTAAAGGTTGAAACATTGTAATTTGAGTACCATTCCCAAAAAGGGCGCACAAACCCAAGCCCCCTAAAAGCGGGCAAAAATCGAATTTATGCTTAAAATC
>CASEMN010000002.1 GCA_949289045.1 uncultured Oscillospiraceae bacterium | reverse complement strand
CCTTGTAGCAAAGTATGAATATGACGCCTGGGGCAACGTAACGGCAATTCCCGTAGCAGAAGACGGCTGCGGCCATTCTGTGGATTCCCCCGACCATATCGCCCATGTAAACCCCTTCCGCTACCGTGGCTACTACTACGATGCAGAGACGGGATTTTACTACACACATAGCCGATATTACGACTCTGAGGTTGGTCGGTTTATATCAGCGGATACATTAGAGGTACTGGATATACAGGATGATTTATATGATAAGAATCTGTATATATATTGTGATGATAATCCGGTAATTAGAATAGATAGCAGTGGCGCAGTATGGCATTTGGCAATAGGAGCAGCTGTAGGAGTCGCTACGCAGTTTATTGCAGATGTCGGATTTGGGTTAGCTTCAGGAAGTTCATTTGGAGAAGTAATGAGTTCATTATCTCCGGTCGACTATGCATCGGCGGCAATAGGAGGAGCAATAGCTGCAACAGGAATAGGAATTGTAGGTTCAGTCACAATAAATGCGGCCTTGGGAGGAGCAACATATGTGGCTAATTGTAGTTATAAAGGAGTAACAGCAAACGCAAAAGACTTTATTATATCTACAGCCATAGGTGGAGCATCCGGAAGAATAGGAGGTCGTGGAGCTAACGGGAAAAAATTGCGAGGAATATACAGTCGCTCAAAACAAGTTATTAATACAACTAAGTCTGCAAGAAAGAAAGCAAAGTATACTGCTAAAATTACTTATGTTAAAAAGGAAGTTGTAAAAAATACTGGTAGAACTTTTATAGCAGGTATGGCATCTAATTTTGTCAATACCGTTAGAAAATGGCTTGGAATTTGAAAGGAGTAAAATGAGGTTATAAGAATGAAAAAAAAGTATGATGATGAGGCTAATTACAGAACAATTCACTATCTTGACTTGTATACAAAATTAATAGGAATGATCTGGGTCTCATTAGGAGTAAACTTCTTTCTAGATTTTCTCTATTGGAAGTTCGTATTGCAGTACGGCGATTCTTTTATGGTTTTAGGACTCAGTATTATTATGTTTATACTTACACCTTTGAAAATGACGGACTCTCGAAAAGAAGAAAGGGACTTAACGGCTGTTATAATCGATGGTGTAGTCCATGGAATATTTACGATAGGAAGTGTATGGCTGTTACATTTTTGGTTATTGCTGGTAGTTTATGTAATTGAAATTCTGATAGCAATACTATTGGTGGTGAAATTTTTCAAAGGTCGTAGTGATAAAATAAGAAAGCGATCTAAGTAATATTTTAATAAGCCATGTGTTAAGCGAAAATCATTGCTCCACATGATACATTACTTTTCAGTGATTAATTATCTGAAAACGAATCCCCGGAGGGAGCCTCCCTCCGGGGACGAACATGATTCAGATTAAAAAGGCGATATATACGGACTTTGCTACGACGGAATAACCCACTATTTTGTACAGAACGTACAGGGCGACATAATAGGAATACTTTAAAAAATAATCGTTGTAATGTGTGGGGTAGTTATTATGTTTTCAATTATCAGATTTATCTTTTTTATTATAATATTTTTAATTGGTCTATTTATTTTAAAAAAGTCATCGCTTATACATAAAAAGAAATTACGTGTTATGCTTATTTTATATGTGTTATTTTGACTACAATTCTATCTTTATTTCCGATTGAAAATGTTTTTGTAACGTTTTCAACTCCTGAAGCTGCGTATAAATACTTTAATTCATGCCCTGCAATACTTACAGTTAATGGAGAAAAAACGGATTTAGTAATCGGCGAAAAAGATAGCGCATATGTGTATAGAATTATTCCTAAATCTAATAAAGGGTGGAAAATAGGGAACAGTTTGGATACTAAAATGAAATTTCAAAAAATAGTAGGTGAAGTTGCAATATATGGATACCAATATAAGAATTCAGAAGAGTTATATGTTGCAATATCGCACAAATATGGAAAAGCATTAGAAATAAGAGATAGTAAGCAATCAGAGTTTTTATATTTAACAGACAAAGACGTTAAAAGTATATCAAAGTATATTTATTATGCATACATAGGCGATGTGGATGAAAATTACTATATATGCATTGGGGATGAAAAAATTTACCTGTTTGATAAACAATAATACTATTGTTGAAATTTTAAAAAGAGCTGTATAAATTTTATATTGTAAAAAGTATCAATATTACTGAAGTGGAAAGTTTTAAGAAATGTCGTTGATTATGAAACATCATAAAAATGACTAAACTTTACCCAAATATGGAAAATACTATTTAGTATTCATAGCAAAGGAGAAAAAATATGTCGTCGTTTAAAATTTTAAATTCCTATGAGTGCGAGTTTAATGGAGAATTTTTCCTGATTCCATTTACGTCGCAATTTACAATGCAGAATTCTTCGGAAATCGACTACAAAGGCAAAAAAGTAAACAGATTTTATACTTACGACAGAAAGGGTACACATATATTGCGCTTTACTTTTGTAAGTACAAATTCAGTCAACGAACAGGGGATAACATTTCATCTGAGCAGATTCAAAGGCGAAATGTACATAAACGACGAAAAGGTAAAAATAAGAAAAAGCAGATTTCCGCAGATGATGTTTGATGAAAAAAATACGCCAACGCAGTTCGAGGTAAAAGTAATACTTGAAAACGGAGATATTGCAATATGCAACTGCTGTACTCATCCTAATTGTCCTGAAATATGGGATTCTCTTTTTGAGGGCTGTGCTATGATTATAGAAAAGCTGGGTGAGGACAGTTTTAGATTTCATTGCAATGATGTGGACAATGATGATGATTTTGACGACCTGATTTTTGATATGGAAATACTCAGCGCGGATTAAAAAATATATTCAATGGAGCCGCGGAGTGATTAATATGAAAATTTTAAAGCAGAAGAAATATAAAATTTTATTAAGTTCCATTGCTATACTTATTATATTTTTTGAATTACTTAACTATTATTATCAGACTTCACAAATATCATGGATAAGCAATATTTATCTGGTTGCGTTGGGAGTTCTGATTTGGACTCTTTTATGGTTTTTAAAAAAAGAAAAACATAGTTCATTTGGTAAAATAATAGTTAACTTTCTTTTCATATTAGTTTCGGTGGCTTGGCCGTTAGCATTTATAGCTGAAATCTTTTTTAAATAATTAATACATCGGAAAATCAACATTTTCCACAAGCTTCAAAAAAAACGAACTATAAAACAATGGCGTCCAATTGAAATATATATATCTCATAAAAGTAAACTTTATTTTAGTTTAACTTCATAAGTACATAATTATTTGCGGAAAACAAAATGCAGCTTGTCTATTTGACTTTAATATGCATGCTGCTTTAAATGAATTTTCGGGTTAATAGTAGCTTGTAAAAGACTTTTTACATAAAAATCTCTATTGACAAGTGGAAATTCTGTTATTACAATATATTTAGCGTACACGTGCACGCGGTGTGTAAATATTTAATTTTATGTGAACTTAAACCCAATGGAAGGGAATGGGGCATTTGGCAATTACGGCAAAAGAAATAGCTGCCCTTGCAGGCGTGAGCCGAGGAACAGTAGACAGAGCTCTTAAAAATCGTCCCAGAATAAGCCGTGAGACAAAGGAGAGAATCCTTAAAATTGCCGAGCAGTACAATTACAAACCGAACCTTATAGGGAAAGCTCTTGTTTCCTCCGGGCAGAAAGTGGGTGTTGCCGTAATTCTTACAAGCGTGGGAAATCCGTTTTTTGATGATGTTAAAAACGGAATTTTTGCTGCTGTGAAGGCATATGAGGATTACGGAATAGAAATAAATTTAACAGAACTTAAAGGTTACAATCCAGAAGAGCTTATTTCAGCTCTCGAAAATATTCAAGACGGAATAGAAAACTTAATTATCACACCGGTCGATGATGAAAAGCTTAAAGGAAAGCTTCAAGAGCTTGTTGAAAAAGGAATAAATGTCGTGCTGCTATCAAGCGATATTGACGTGAAAGGAAAGCTTTCGTTTGTAGGTTGCGACTGCTTAAGAAGCGGCAAAATTGCAGGAAGAATGGTCGGTTTGCTTTCCGAAGGTCATGCACGACTTTGTATCGTAACCGGCAGTACTCTTCACCCAGGTCACCGTTGGCGTGTTGAGGGTGTGAGCAGTGTTGTCAGGGAGTATTCAGACATAAAAATTGTGGATGTTATTGAAAACAATGATGATAATGAAACAGCATATCTGGCAATGAAAGCTGCTTTAAATAGAAACGGCGACATAGATTTTGTCTGTATAACTGCTGGCGGTGTACAGGGAACCCTGAAGGCTATAGAAGAGGATGGCAGAAAAATTAAAGTTTGTTCTTTTGATGATATACCCGCCACAAAGGAAGCAATGAAGAACGGAAAAATACTGGCTACGATTTGTCAGCAGCCATATGAACAGGGATATAATGCTGTAAAAAGTATTTTTGATAAAGTTATTGCAAAAACACATGTAGAGGAAAGACAGTACTCCGAACTTAGTATAAAAGTTGATTACTCCATACAGTAAAAACGGTAAAAGAAGATAAGTGTGCCTTGTGCTTATCTTTATATATTGTGTTTTGCGTGCACGTGAACACAGATGTTCAATATAGCATATGAAGTTTCTTGATATTTTCTTAGCAGCTCGATTCTAAATACGAGAGAAAATTTTATTTAAAAATTAAATTCGTTTTGAGGCGAATGAAAATAATTTTTATCGGAGGGAAAAATGAGAACTACATACTGTATTCCGACATTAAAAAAGGTGAAGCCGTACGATTTACACGTTGAAGATGTAAAGCTTCATGAATACAAAAATCCTTATATAATACGTGCCGAGAAAAGTGATGCTGAAAGTATAGAAAAAGCCTATAGTGAGGCAGTAAATCTCAGCGCTGATGCAGTAAAAGAAAATGACTACATTGTAATTGAGCTTTTAAACGGAGAATATCGCTTTAAAGATACAATGCACCTTGACAAAAGAACAAATAGCAATCTGCCTATAGTTTTCCGCTCTTTAGGGAAAACGTCATTGCTTGGAAGTGTAAGACTTTGCGGCGGCTGGGAAGCTTATAAAAATGGAATATATAAAGCTCATGTGGAGGCAGACAAATTCCGTCAGCTTTATGTAAACGGAAAAATGGCTGTTCGTGCAAGGTTCCCCAAGAAAAACGATGACTGCGCCAAGGAAGTTTTTGAGGGAAAGTGGCTTGATAAAACGAAGCAGATTCTTTTGCCCCATGAGTTTGATGATGTAATGAAAGGCTTTAATCCGGAAACCACCGAAATACATATAATCGAAGCCTGGACCCATTCCGTAACCAAGCCTGGTAATTTTACAAGTGAGGAAAAGGGTATTGTTGTAGATCTGGCGGAAATATGCAGGGACAGATTTTATGAGCCGAGAAGTTCTAAAATCCCAAAACCAAAGGTGTGGCTCGAAAATGAGCTTTCCCTTTTGAGCGAGCCAAATGAATGGTATTATGACATTGAAAATAAGGATTTGTATTATTATCCTGAGGACGGAAAAAAGATAAACGAGCTTGTTTTTGAAATACCACAGATTGAAACAATTTTTGAAATAAACGGATGCAGCAATATAAGATTTGAAAATATCGAATTTGCATATACAAACTGGAAAAGCCCGTCGGAAATAGGTTACGTTGACGGACAGGGCGTCAGCCGTCTCGATACAATTGACGGAGTAACTGCATGGAGAACTCCGCCGGCAGCTTTAAATATTTTAAATAGCGACGGTATTCATTTTGTAGGCTGTACAGTGCATGATACCGGCGGCATGGGTGTTAAATATGACGGAGCATCAAATGATATACTTCTGTACCAAAATCACTTTTATGAAATCGGAGCGGGAGCTATTTCTGCTGGCAGCTTTATAGTGGAAGATCCCTTTAAGTCACCTGTTTCAAAAGGTGTAGTTATCTGCGATAACGTGATTAATAAATTCGGACAGAGCTATCTTAGCGGAGTAGGTATTCTTGTAGGCTATTCTCAGGATGTTATCATAGACCACAATGACGTATCATATGGAAGCTATACGGGTATTTCCGTAGGCTGGGGCTGGGGACTTGAAACACCTATGTGCGGCTGCAAAATCCGTAATAACCGTTTTACCCATATTATTGAAAATCATCTCTATGACGGATCAGGACTTTATATTCTCGGAAGGCATTTAATGGATAAGAAAAATATAGTCAGCGGCAATTACCTTGAAGGCGGTCACGGCTATGCCGGACTGTATTTTGACGAAAAGGCAGATAACTATATTGCGAAAAATAACTATATCGGCAGGGGCAGAAAATGGTTTTTGCTTATGCATGATGTTGATTACGGTCTTCATGATATTTCAGTTGAAGACAATTTCATAGAAAGCATAAGAAAATATATGAACAGCTATTCTCCCGGCCATGCCTTCAAGCCTAAAACTAAAAAGCAGAGGAATATAAGTATTCACGGAAATATTTCACCAATCAACCCTTATTGGAAGGAAAACAAACAGCGTATTTACGATAATTCCGGGGTAAGAAAAGTTTAATTTATTTTAAGAGAGGAAAAGGTTATGGATACTGTTAAAATCAGGGCGAAAATAAACGGCAAAGATAGAGAATTTAGTAACACTGAGGAAAACGGAAAAAATACGGTTACTTTTTTCGCTGAATCGAAAAGGCGACTTATTTCTTTAAAAGGAGTGGCAACTGTAGAGTTCGATGTTTCTTACTATAATGATGACTATATTCTGATGCCTGCCTGTGCCTATAACGGCAATCGCTTTCCGTCAGTAAAAAAGAAGTATCCTCCAATGTTTTCAAAGGAAGAAGCAAAAATTGAAAATCTTATTACGGATGTTCCTCGTCTTAATGAAGATGGAAGCGGAAAAATTGAGGTCACATCGGCAGATATGAGTGTTCCATGCGTTGCAATTTGGGATAAACTCAAGAAAAAAGCCATGCTCTTATTTTTCGAGCAGGAGCTTTATGACAGCAATTTAGGCGTTACATATACAAAAAGAAAAATTGAAATCAGCTATCCGAAATACAGAGAAAATAAATATGAAATGTGCTCCGTTGCAAAAAGTCATGATAAAAAAGCGGTTATCAGACCCAATCAGCGTTTTGATTTTAAATATCTTCTCATTGAAAGAGACTGCGAAAGCATAACAGAGCTTCTGAGAATATTCTTTGAAAACAGAAAAACTCTGGGACTTGACTGTTCATCACCAAAGAGATTTTCCCCTGAAGAAATGTGGAAAATTCAGGAAGAAAAGGTCAATCGTCTAAACTATAATGAAAAGCTGAAAATATACAGAAACGGAGTCAATAAAAGCCGTTTTGCCTGCTGGCAGCCGGGCTGGACTGGAAATCTTATTTCAGCATATCCCCTTATGAAGCTGGGCAGCGAAAAGACATATCAGAGAGCCAAAAACTGCGTTGACTTTTTGTTTAAAACTCAGTACGAAAAGGGACTTTTTGAATCTGTTGTGGACGATGACGGAGTAGGATACGGCGACGGCTTTGAACAGAACGGAACAAGATACTGGCATCTTCTCAGAAAGTCAGCCGACTGCCTTTATTTCCTCTATGATATTTTCAAGGTAATGGAGGAAAAGGGCGACACTGTTGAGCAGAAATATTTGGACGGCTACAGAAAGCTTGCCGATGCGTTCTGCGAAATTTTCGATAAAAACAAACAGCTTGGACAGTTTGTGGATTTGCGTACAAATGAAATTATCGTTCCCGGCTCCGCTTCGGCAGGTATAGCAGTGGGCGGCCTTGCAAGAGCATACCTTTATCTCAAAGATGAAAAATATCTTAAAACCGCTTCTCAGTGCGCCGATTATTTATATGATAACTTTGTATCCAAAGGCTTTACAAACGGAGGCCCCGGCGAAATGCTTCAGTGTTGTGACAGTGAAAGTGCATTCGGAACGCTGGAGGGCTTTGTGACGCTTTATGAAGTGACAAAGGACGAAAAGCATCTGAAATATAGTGAGGATACAGCTTCTCTTGCTTCAACATGGGTTATGGCTTACAACTATAATTATAGGAATGACTGCGCTTTCAAAAAGGCCGGTATAAAAACTGTCGGTACGGTTTTCGCCAACCTCCAGAATAAGCACAGCGCTCCGGGTATTTGCACATTATCGGGCGTCGCTCTCAAAAAGCTTTATGATATAACAAATGATAAATTGTACCTTGAGCTTGTTACCGATATAGCCAGAGGAATCGGCCAGTGTATGTCAACTGAAAGCCATCCCATTTATTGCAGAGGGACACACAAGAACGCTCCTCAAGGATACATTTGCGAAAGGGTAAACACCAGCGACTGGGAAGGCGAAAAAGGCGTAGGAGAAATATTCAGCGAGGGTTCAAACTGGTGCGAGGTTTCAAATATGCTTACAATTGCCGATTTAAGCGATTTGCTTTGACAAATAGAAAAGTAATAAATGATAAAATGGAAGCAGATGCATTTACGCATCTGCTTCCATTTTTAATTAAGGTTTAATGTAAATTTTTTAATATTTTCTGAAACTATTTTCTTTTCTTATACGAATACATTGATAGAAGCAGAAAACAGCGAAAAAGAGCCTCTCGGTGATATAATATACAAAGTGAAATTTATCGGATTTATTATAAAACAAGTATTTACATGAGGTAAAGCGGTGGAAAACGAGAAAGTCTTAATTAAAAGGATACAAAAGCACGGCGATAAAAAAGCGGCAGATGAGCTTATCACCGTCTACTATAAGGAGATTTACGCCTTTGTTTACCGTCAGGTAGGTCAAATGCAGCTTTCGATGGATTTGACTCAGGATATATTTATCTCCATGCTTCGGTCAATAGATTTGTATGTGCCGAAAAAGGGAGCTTTCAAAACCTGGCTGTACCGGATAGCGTCAAACAAGGTAGTGGATTATTTCCGCTCGGGAAGTTATAAAAATCTTTCGCTGATAACCGATATAGAAGAATGCGAATTCTTTTTATCGGACGGTGAAAATATGGAAACACAAGCTGAAAATAGAGCTTTGGTGCAGAAAGTCATGTATCATTTATCACTGTACGATTTTGAAATTCAGCAGATAATGAGACTCAAATTTTTCTCGGAGAAAACCTTCCGTGAAATTGCGGAGATTTTATCCATGTCAGAAAACACAGTGAAAACCAAGTATTACAAAGCTTTAAAAAATCTCAGAAAGGATGTGGAAGCAGATGAATATTGAATATCCCACCAATGAACAGATAAAAAAGTCTGTAGAAAACATCTGTAATGAGGGAATAAAAAAGAGGGATACTGTCTTTTCTTTTATTAAAAACATGACCCTTAATTTAGGATTAAAAAACATCTTTTACGGTGTCTATGACGTTATGCTGATAGCTGTTCTTATTACAGGTGCAGTATATTCGATCTTTTATCTGTACATCGATAGCTTACCAGGTGCAGAGGAAAAAATATATCTCTTTTCCTTTACATTCGCTCCCTTTATGTTTTCCTTTTTATTCTTCCTTAACTTTGCCAAGGAAAAGTCATCGGATACTTTTATAATCAAGATGACCTGTAAGTATTCATTTGTCTATCTCCTTGCTTACAGAATGTTTGTTTTTTCTCTTTTAAGCGTTGCTGCAAATACAGTATATATACTTGTTCTCTTCGCTGATTATAAAATCTCATTTGTAACTATTATCAGTCTGTCGCTTTCGTCAATGTTTATTTATTCGCTTCTGCTTATTGCTTTGCTTATTAAATTTTCTTCGGTAAAACCTGTAATTGCTTTGTCGGTTTTATGGATTGCCGGTGATATTCTTCTTTATGTTTATTCCGGAGATCTTTTAATGGGTGTTTTAAAATCGGTTCCGCTTTTTGTGTGGATGATAATTGTTGTCTGCGCTTCAATTTTATATTTTAATGCTCTGCCAAAGCTTATCTCTAAAAGGAGGAAAGAATATGCTTACAGTTAAAAACGTCACGAAGAAATACGGTAATTTTACGGCTCTTGACAATATCACTATCGAGTTCGGAAACGGTGTTTACGGTATTGTAGCCCCAAACGGAGCCGGTAAAACCACTCTTATTAAAATGCTTGCAACCCTTTCTTTTCCTACCTCGGGAGAGATTTTATGGGACGGTACGGAAATAACCAAGCTTGATGAAAAATACCGTGAAATTATCGGCTTTCTCCCCCAGCAGTTCGGCTATTACAAAGATTATACTCCCGTAAAATATCTTAAATATCTTGCAGCATTAAAGGGAGTAAACGAGGGAGTGGATGAAAAAATCAGTGAGCTTTTAAAGCTTGTCTCCCTTGAGGACGTGGCAAATAAAAAGATGAAAAAGTTTTCAGGGGGTATGATTCAGCGTGTGGGAATTGCCCAGGCTCTTTTGAATGATCCTAAAATACTGCTTTTGGATGAGCCTACAGCAGGACTTGATCCCAAGGAGCGAGTACGTTTCAGAAATATAATCTCATCCCTATCAAAGGATAAAACAGTTTTGCTTTCCACCCATATTGTCTCCGACGTTGAATCAATAGCCAATAAAATAGTGATGATAAAGGATCATAAAATTCTTTATAACGACAGCGTTGAGGATATCTGCTCACGACTTGATACGGAAATTTTTGAGCTTACCATAAGCGATGCTCAGTTTGATGAATTTACCGAAAAATATCAGGTTCTCTCTCACAGATACGACGGCGGCACTATAAAAATCCGCTTTGCAGGGGAAGGAGTACCCGGAGCCGTACCTGTTAAGCCCACTTTGGAAGACGTATTTTTATATTCTTTTAGGGACTGATGAAGCTATGAAAATTTTCAGAAACGAATTTATAAAAGCGGCGTCTGATAAAATCATTATTATTTTTGTTATTCTGTCCTTGGCTGTAAATTTCAGTGTGCTTATTGTATACAGTTCATACCGTGACAGCACTGAATATGTAAACAGTGTAATTGCCGAAACGGGAGCGGAAATTACTCCTGAATCGGTAGAAAAGATGAAAGCTATCTCCGAGGAAAAATATGATTCTCTTGCCAAAGCCTTTTTTGAAAAATATAAAAAGGAGCCTGAGTCTATTGAGGAAATATTCATGTATCTGTCAGGGGGCATAGACGACGGAGAGTATTACACGACAGAAATAGAGAATTACAATACATTGGTTTCCATGATTGAAAATGCCGAAACTCAGCTTTCCGAAGCCGGTACGGGAAATAAAAAAGCGGGATATTTTACTTCTCCCGGTGTGTCTCTTGTAAATGAGCTTCTTTACTCAAAGCTTCTTATTTACATTTATATTGAGATGTCTCTTTTAGGCGCTTATATGATGCTCAAAGGCTTGTATCATGAATTCAATAAAGATACTCAGAATGTTGTTTTCAGTACCAAAACAGGCCGCAGTCTGCAAAGAATTAAATTTTCTGCAAGTCTTGTTTACATATCGGTTCTTTACTGGATTATAAGCCTCATATCCCTTACGGCATACTTTATCTTTTATCGTATGGACGGATTTTTAAATCTCCCCGTAAGCCTTGCGGGAATAGAGACTCCCTATGGATTTACTGTTATAACTTATCTTGCTGTCCATCTGCTTATAGGATACCTTATTGTGATTATATCCTTGCTTTTCGCCTTTGCCGTAGGTTCCCTTATTAAAAATCAGTATATGGGTCTTGTAACATCTCTTGGAATCATATTGCTTATGTTTATACTGAGCTTTGGCGCAGAGGATAAAATGTTAACGGCAAGTGGAATTTTAGCATCCAATCCGGTCACTTTGCTTCTGAATTTCAGTAGGGAAGAGAGCTTTATAAACATAAATACCAACAAATGGTTTGTAAGCAGCACGGGCATTTTTGCTGATAAGAATCTTGTCATTTGGGTTACAGCGTTATGGATAGCTGTGTGTGCAGGACTTGCCGCTATTTCAAGCCGTGTTTTCAGAAAAAAGGATATTTAAATCCGAAGCTCTTAAATTTATGGAGTCTTTAAAGGGGGTAAGCATATGAAAATAAATCTCATTGCAAACGAACTTAAAAAAATTTACAAACTCCGTTACGTGGCGGTTGCTGCAAGCGTATTTCTTTTGTTTGGCTATTTTTTTGTATTTCAGGGAGCGGATTCGACAATTAAAAAATTTGATACTGAAAATTATCCTGAAAACATCACTTATGAAAACGGCATCTATTCTGTGGAGCTTAAATTCAAGGATATGATTCTTGCAAAGTACGGAAAAACCATTGATACAAATGAACTTCCCCTTGTAAAGGAAGAGCTGCAAAGATTCGAAAAGCAGGTTAAAGAAGCGGAAAGAAACGATGAAATTTTAAAACGTGCCGGATTTAATCCTGATTTCGGCGCTTTTGAAGGCGGCCATGAGCTTTCTGATGAAGATCAGCAATATGTGTGGGAGTATTCAAATGGAACACTTCGATTTGAGGGGACTGATTATCCGGTATACTTTTTGGATGGTTTTCAGGAAATAGTAGACTATATGGAAGGCATGGCAGAAAGAGGCGAAAATCCAGTTTATCATGTTTTGAGCGATTCTTTCGGCTATGCAATAGGAAATGAATTATCTATTATTGTTATAGCTGCGGCAGCGTCACTGTTTATGATTATTCCATACATGGTAAATGAAAATAAAAGCAAAATTGCCCTGTTTGAATATTCCTCAAAAACCGGACGTAAGTCTTACGCTAACAAGCTTATAGCGGTTATAATCACTTTGTTTATAACCATTGGTACAAGCGCAGGTATGGCGGCAGCATATTTCCGGCTATGGGATATTTCAAGATATTATGACTGTAAGATAGATACCATGATGATTACAAGTCATGTGTATTTAAGAGATTTGGAATATGCAGATTTGCCGGGTATTTACTCAAGATGCTATACAGGTCTTACTTTTTTGGAGCTTTATGTGCTTTTGCTTTTGGGTCTTAGCCTATGCGGGATTCTGACTGTTTTTTTAGCATCAATAATAGCCTATCGATTTGATAACATATTTGCGCCATTTTCCATAGGCTTGCTGCTTCTTTCACTGCCGATTATATTTAACGAAAGATTTGTTTCTTATGTTATCCATGTCAACAATTATGACGATTTTCTCACCACAAAGTATGAGCCTTTGATTTTCCTCGGCGTGTTGCTTTTCGCCGCAGTTTTCGTTGCGTTTATGGCGAACAGGGAGAGAAAAAAAGAGGAGATATAGTTTTATTTATAACGTTCGGTTTAATTAATCCCTTATGGTATTTTGCCGTAAGGGATTTTGCTTTCTCAAACGCTGAATATTTTCGATTTTAATTTGTTGAAAAAATCCTTATATGTTATACTGAATGCAGAAGTAATGCAGTTATAATTTTCGACATCCTTTATAAATTTCGCCTTGCGGATAATTGAGTCTTGGTGGTATAATTTTATAGATATATTTATGTGGATTTTTATATGGGATAATTTGGGGAGAGAAAAATGAAAAAGTCATCAATTATAATAACAATAGTTGTTTCCGTTGTAGCAGTTGCGGCAATTGCAGTTTCTGCAATAATTTTTGTGCCGAGAGTTGTACATACCTGCGACGACTGCGGAGAAACATTTTTCGGCACAGGTTACAGACCGAATATTATCTCAAATGTACTTACCGACGACCAGATTATTTGTGAGAACTGTGCGGCAAAACAGCATGCGATTGAAATTGCATTAGGTTATGATTTGGATGGATTTAAAAGAGGACTTTTTGACTGAGTTAGTTTTAATATTTAAAGGAAATATTATTTTCTTTTAGGTTTTTGCTTTATTTTTAATTCGTAAAAACTTCTTGTTTTTAAGCCTTCTGGATACAGGAGGCTTTTTCCTTTTATTACAGCAGCGTATTTCTAAAAATAACTTGAAAAATACGTTTAAATCTGCTATCGTATTATTTTAGATAAATAACCTGTTTTTCCAAACTAACAGGTGTATTTAAAGCTATAAGCACAAATTTTTAATAAGTGAGATGTTTAAAATGCGAAGTGATTTGTTAAAGGAAGGCCCTTCAAGGGCTCCACACCGTTCCCTTCTTAATGCTTTGGGAATTGATGACACAGAAATGAAGCGTCCCTTTATTGCGGTTGTCAACTCAAAGAGCGACTATATTCCCGGTCATCAGCAGCTCGATCAGATCAGTGAAGCTGTTAAAGCCGGTATCAGAAACGCCGGCGGCGTACCCTTTGAGTTCAACACTATCGGCGTATGCGACGGACTTGCAATGAACCATAAGGGAATGAAATATTCTCTTTGTTCCCGTGAGCTTATTGCCGATTCAATTGAGGTTATGCTTACCGCTCATCCTCTTGATGCGGTAGTATTTATCCCCAACTGCGACAAGATTGTTCCAGGTATGATGCTCGCTGCCTGCCGTCTTAATCTTCCCTGTATTTTTGTAAGCGGCGGCCCCATGATTTCCGGTAAGGGCATAGATGCAAAAATCGGTCTTTCCGAGATGTTTGAATATGTCGGAGCATATTCCGCAGGTAAAATTACTGCCGATCAGCTTCGCTGTGTTGAGGAAACAGCTTGTCCCACATGCGGTTCCTGCTCAGGTATGTATACTGCGAACTCCATGAACTGCCTTACTGAAGCAATCGGTATGGCTCTTCCCGGCAACGGCACAATTCCCTTTGTTATGTCTGCTCGCCGCCGTCTTGCAAAGAAGTCCGGCGAAAGAGTTATGGAGCTTCTCAAAGAGAATATCAGACCCAGCGATATCCTTACAGAAAAAGCCTTTGAAAACGCCATGAGAACCGATATGGCTCTGGGCTGCTCAACAAATACAATTCTTCACCTTACCGCAATTGCTCATGCGGCAGGTCACGATATTAACCTCAAGCTTCTTGACGAGGCAGGAAGAAAGACTCCTCAGCTTTGTAAGCTTAATCCTGCCGGCACCATTTTCATCGAGGATCTCAATGCCTGCGGAGGCATTCAGGCTGTTATGAAAGAGCTTGATAAGGGCGGCATGATTAACCGTGACTGTCTTACTGTCAGCGGAACAGTAGGCGAGAGAGTAGACGCTGCTGCCGATGCAGACGGAACAGTTATCAGAACTCTCCAGAATCCCCACAGCGCAGACGGTGGTATTGCCGTACTTTGGGGCAACCTTGCCGAAGAGGGCAGCGTAGTTAAGAAAGGCGCAGTTCTTCCCGAAATGATGCAGCATACAGGTCCTGCAAGATGCTTTGACAGTGAAGAAGAGGCTTATGCAGCTATTACCGGCGGAAAAATTGTTGCCGGCGATGTAGTTGTCATCCGCTATGAAGGACCCAAAGGCGGTCCCGGAATGCGTGAGATGCTTTCTCCCACAGCGGCAATTGTCGGTATGGGTCTCGGAAACAGCGTAGCCCTTCTTACTGATGGTCGTTTTTCCGGCGCAACGAGAGGATCTTCAATCGGTCACGTTTCTCCTGAAGCTGCTGTTGGCGGAACAATCGCTCTTGTTGAAGACGGCGATATGATAGAAATAGATATCCCTGCAAGAAAGCTTCAGATTCTTGTAAGTGATGAAGTCCTTGCCGAGAGAAAGGCAAAATGGCAGCCTCCCGTTAAGGAACTTACCGGTTATATTAAGCGTTACGCTCAGCATGTAACCTCCGGTTCTAAGGGAGCAGTTTTTGAAGACTGACGCCTAATTTAAAGTTTTAATTTTAAAATTTAATAATCCTCCCGTACTTTATGTATAATTACATAGTTTTTTGAGAAACTGACAACTATCTGTGAATAGTTGTCACATTTTCACAAAAATACTATTGTCAATGATATAATTGCAAATATAAAGTTCGGGGGGAGGTTTTTTTGTGATCGGTGAAAGACTTAGATATCTTCGCATGGCGAACCGTCTTACACAGCGTGAAGTTGCTGATATTTTGAAGATACACAGAACAACCTATGCCTATTATGAAACAGGGCGTTCAAATCCCGACTTGGAAACCCTTAACGCTTTAAGCAGAATTTTTGGTGTATCAATAGATTTTCTTGTCAATGGAACTCATGGTGCAAAAGTGGGGAAGGTTATGGATAATCCATCAGAATATGATGCCGGCGATTATCCCGAATATCTTTCCATGCTTAGTCAGGATGAGAAAAGGCTGGTTATGATCTATCGCATTTTGTCGGATCAAGATGAAATTATGGATATTCTGAATAAGAAATATCTCAAGGAAATTTCTGAAACCGACGAAAGCAAAGATTAATAAGATGAGTATTTTATATAGATATTTTAAGAGCTCCGTCAAGGGGCTTTTTTATTTTCTATAAAACATACAAAAATGAGTGTTAAAAATTTAATTGTAACTACATTTCATACTATTGACACGTCTATTTATTGGGTCTATAATATTAATCGCACCATAAAAGACACAAGATATAGTATTGGAGGCTTTATCCGATGATTACCACTATTATTAAAAGGGATGGCCGAGAGGTTCCTTTTTCCGTTGATAAAATAGCAAACGCTGTATATCAGGCAGCACAGGCTTTGGGCGGAAAAGATTATTCTGTCAGCCTTGAAATAGCAAACGAAGTAGCCGATTATATAGAGAATGAACTTAAAATAGAGAAGCCTACCGTTGAGCAGATACAGGATGCTGTTGAAAGAGTTCTCATTGAATCAGGACATGCAAGAACCGCAAAGGTTTATATTCTTTACCGTGCGGAGCGTTCAAGAGTCCGTGAGATGAACACCAGACTGATGAAGATTTACGAAGGTCTTACTTTTAAAGCAGCTAAAGAGAGCGACATTAAAAGAGAGAACGCAAATATCGACGGCGATACCGCAATGGGCACAATGCTCAAATACGGTTCAGAAGGTGCAAAGCAGTTTAACGAGCTCTTTGTATTGAAGCCTGAACATTCAGCAGCTCACCGTGACGGCGATATTCATATTCATGACCTTGACTTCCTTACTCTGACCACAACATGTTGTCAGATTGATATAATAAAGCTTTTTGAAGGCGGATTTTCCACGGGTCACGGTTTCCTCAGAGAGCCCAACGATATAGCAAGCTATTCTGCTCTTGCATGTATCGCAGTTCAGTCTAACCAGAACGATCAGCATGGCGGACAGAGTATCCCCAATTTTGATTACGGTATGGCAAAGGGTGTTCACAAGACTTACAGAAAGCTTTACAGCCGCAACCTTGCCAAGGCTCTGGAGCTTATTGCCGGCATGGAAGACTGTACCGATAGTGCTAATGAAATAAGAGCTGAAGTTTTCGAAAAATACGGTGTTGAGCCTGTACTGGCAAACGATAACGACTACTGTGAAAAGGAAGCTGAAGTCCTTGCTTCAAAGTATGGTCTTGACAGCGACGTAATTGCAAAATGTCAGAAATTTGCAGTAAAGAAAGGTTATGCTGAAACAGATAGAGCTACATATCAGGCTATGGAAGCCCTTGTACATAACCTTAATACCATGCATTCAAGAGCAGGTGCACAGGTTCCCTTTACTTCAATCAACTACGGTACTGATACCAGCGTTGAAGGAAGAATGGTTGTTAAAAACGTACTTCTTGCCGCTCAGGCAGGTCTCGGCAACGGTGAAACTCCTGTTTTCCCAATTCACATTTATAAGGTTAAAGAGGGAGTTAACTATAATCCCGAAGATCCCAACTATGATTTGTTTAAGCTCGCATGCAAAGTTTCCGCAAAGAGACTTTTCCCCAACTTCTCATTCCTCGACGCTCCCTTTAACAAGGAGTTTTATGTAGAGGGAGATCCCAATACAGAGGTTGCCTATATGGGATGCCGTACCAGAGTTATGGCAAACTATTATGATAAATCACGTCAGGTAACCGGCGGAAGAGGAAACCTCAGCTTTACTTCTGTAAACCTTCCGAGAATTGCAATTAAAGCCCACGGAGACCTTGACGTATTCTTCGAGGATCTTGACAGAAAGATTGATCTTATTATAGATCAGCTCCTTGAGCGTTTTGAGATTCAGGCAAAGCGCCGAGTAAGAAATTATCCGTTCCTTATGGGACAGGGCATCTGGCTCGATTCAGACAAGCTCAACATTGACGACGAAGTTCGTGAAGTTCTCAAGCACGGTACACTTACTCTCGGATTTATCGGTCTTGCCGAAACCCTTAAGAGCCTTTTAGGCGTTCATCATGGTGAATCAAAAGAAGCTCAGAACCTTGGTCTTGAAATTGTCGGACATATGAGAAAACGTATGGATGATGCAACTGTTAAATACGGCCTTAACTTCTCACTTATTGCAACTCCCGCTGAGGGACTTTCAGGAAGATTTGTCCGTATGGATCAGGAGAAATTCGGAATCATTCCCGGAGTTACAGACAGAAAATATTACACTAACTCTTTCCACATTCCCGTTTATTTCCCCATTTCAGCTTTTGAGAAAATCAGACTTGAAGCTCCTTATCACGCTCTTACAAACGGCGGTCATATCTCCTATGTTGAGATGGACGGAGATCCCACCGAGAACCTTGAAGCCTTTGAAGCAGTTATCCGCTGCATGAAGGAAAACGGTATCGGATATGGTTCCGTTAACCATCCTGTTGACCGTGACCCTGTGTGCGGATATACAGGAATCATCGGTGACGTATGTCCTCGCTGCGGACGCCGTGAGGGTGAAGGCGTTGATATAGAAGTGCTCAAGAAGATTAAGGGATATAACACTAACGTTCACTGCTGTGACGAAAATCCCTTGGAGGAAGCAGATAAGCTTCCCAATCCCGTTGATTGCAGCTGCACGGAATAATCTCCGGCAGATACATAGAATTAGAAAAAGGAGAGATATAAAATGACGAACGAAAAGAAAATAGTCGGCGAAGGCGTAGGCTTCGAGAGAATAAGAAGAATCACAGGTTACCTTGTAGGTACTCTTGACCGTTTCAACGATGCAAAACTTGCTGAGGTAAACGACAGAGTTAAGCACTCAATCGGAACCGGCAAAGGCGAGTTTGAGCAGCTGTAATGGGTACTGAGATTCGGCTTGCCGGGATAATCAGGGAGTCTGTTGTAGACGGTCCCGGCTGGAGATTTGTAATTTTCGGCCAGGGTTGTCCCCACAACTGCGAAGGATGCCAGAATCCCGAAACCCATGATTTTGGCGGCGGATATATTAGCGATACGGACAGAATCTTAAAGGCGATTGAAGAAGATCCGCTTCTTTCGGGAATAACTCTCAGCGGCGGCGATCCATTTGTTCAGGCGGAGGAGTTTTCCGTTTTGGCGAAAGGAGCACATGATTTAGGACTTAACGTTGTCACCTATACCGGCTGGACTATTGAACAGCTTATGGCGGGCGTTGATAGCCATCCAGGCTGGAAAAAGCTTCTTGAAGAAACCGATATACTCGTCGACGGAAAGTTTATCCTGAGCCAGAAAAGCCTTGAGATTAAGTTCCGCGGTTCAAGAAATCAGAGGGTTATTGATCCGAGAGCGTCCCTGAAAGCAGGAAAAGCCGTTGAAACCGATTTTGAGCTTATTCCACGTTATAAAAAAGTAAAATAATTTAATCCGTCTGCCTTACTTTTATGGCAGGCGGTTTTTTTATGTTCAGTTTCATGTTACAATGCAGACGAGAGGTGATTTTAAAATGGCTACAATAAGAAATTTTCAGGAAAAAGACAGAGAAGCCGTAAGAGAGATATGTATAAAGACGGCGCCAGAAGCAGCTGTTAAAATAGAAAACGGCAGAAATTATATACTTACCATGTACTGCGATTACTATATTGACTGCTGCCCGGAATACTGTTTTGTGGCGGCAGACGAAAAAGATGAGGCGGTAGGTTACATTCTTTGTGCTCCAAACTATGAAGCATATAAAAAGGATTTCAAAAAATATATTAAAAAAATATTTTCTTTCAGCCTTTATAGAGGTGTAGCTGCGTTTTTTGAGTCGAAAATAAGCGGAAGATTTTTGCCTGATTATCCCGCTCATATGCATATAGATATTTTAGACGGATATCAGCGTATGGGAATAGGAACTCAGCTTGTAGATGCTTTGCGTAAAAAACTGAAAAATGAAAAAATTACAGGGGTTATGCTCGTAGTAGGCTCCGATAACGAAAAAGGGTGCAGTTTTTATAATAAATATGGCTTTAAACAGCTTCGCAATCTTGGCGAAGGAATAGCTATGGGAATTAAAACAGATTAAATTTTTTTGCAAAAGAAGATGTTTAATGTGTATGAAGATATAAAAAGGAATTTTTAAAGTAAATACTGCCAATAAATTTGTAAAATGAAGTGCCTACACAGAATCAGCGGGAATGAATGCGGCGGATTTAAAAAAGCATAATATAATAAAAATCGACGGAAATCAGCCAAAATCAAGCAAAATCGCAGATAATTGGTATTAGTGCCGACGTAAGGTGTAATTTTTATACAGATTTTATAAAAATGAGGAATATTTGCTTTGTATATAACATAGATTGCACAAAATTCTATTGATTTTTAAATAAAAGAATGATATAATTAGGCCAATCTGAAAAAGGAGGTGGCAAAATGGTTTACTTATGGATAGCTCTTATGGTAGTGTTTATTGTTGTTGAGGGCTTAACGGTTCAGCTGGTTAGCACTTGGTTTGCTGTAGGTGCTCTGGGCGCTTTAATAGCAAATCTTTGCGGAGCGGGAACAGGCTGGCAGATAGCAGTGTTTTTCATAGTCTCAATTATCTGTCTGATAATCACAAAACCCCTTGTGAAGAAGCTGACCTCAAAGAACATTCAGCCTACCAACGCAGACAGATGTATAGGTCAAACGGCGTTGGTCATTGAAGAAATTGACAATATAGCCGGTAAAGGTCAGGTTAATGTAAAAGGCACTGTCTGGACTGCACGCTCTTCAGGAGGACAGATTGTTCCAAAAGGCGAGCAGGTAAAAATTCTTTCAATAGAGGGAGTTAAACTGATAGTTGAGCCGGCTGCCGTTTCCGCTGTGGCGTCAGGCAGCGAAAACAACTGATTTTCAGGGGGCATAAAACGCAGAGCTAAATAGAAAATATAAATATATCTTTACTGTTCTATATTCTCTGCAAAAAGTCGATATGCATATCGCTTTAAGTTAAAACAAAAGTGAAAATCCGAAAAGTAATTTACAGGAGGGTAAATTTATGTTGTGGTGGATTCCGGTAGTAATAGTATTAGCGCTTTTAATAGTTCTTATTGTTGCAAACATTAAAATCGTTCCCCAGTCAAGAGCATATGTTGTTGAGCGCCTCGGAGCGTATCAGGCAACCTGGCAGACAGGTATGCATGTAAAAATTCCGCTTCTTGAGCGTGTAGCAAAAATCGTTTCCCTTAAAGAACAGGTTGTGGATTTTGCTCCTCAGCCCGTTATCACAAAGGATAACGTAACAATGCAGATAGATACAGTTGTATTTTTCCAGATTACTGACCCTAAGCTCTACGCTTACGGTGTTGAAAGCCCCATTTCAGCAATCGAAAATCTTACTGCAACAACTTTGCGTAATATAATCGGTGAGCTTGAGCTTGACCATACTCTTACTTCAAGAGATACAATCAACAGCAAAATCAGAGTAATTCTTGACGAGGCAACAGATCCTTGGGGAATTAAGGTTAACCGTGTTGAACTTAAAAACATTCTTCCTCCCCCTGAAATTCAGGATGCCATGGAGAAACAGATGAAAGCTGAGCGTCAGCGCCGTGAGGCAATCCTTCGTGCAGAGGGTGAGAGAGAAAGTAAAATCCTTGTTGCACAGGGACAAAAAGAATCTCAGATTCTTGCCGCTGAAGGTGAGAAGCAGGCAGCTATTCTTCACGCTGAAGCTGTCAAGGAAGCAAAAATCCGTGAAGCGGAAGGTGAGGCACAGGCTATTATCGCTGTTCAGAAAGCTCAGGCAGAAGGTATTAAACTTCTTAATGAAGCTAAGCCTGAAGATAAGGTTATCGCTCTTAGAAGCCTTGAATCCTTTGAGAAAGCAGCGGACGGGCAGTCTACAAAGATCATTATTCCGTCAGATATTGCTTCTCTCGCAGGTCTTGCAACCAGCGTAAAAGAACTTATAAAAGAATAATTTGCAAAAAAGTAATTTGCAGGCGCAGTCCGAAAGGGCTGCGCCTTTTTCTATAAAGTTTGATATTGACATGGTAAGTTTTACTGTATAAAATATGCATGAAACTTTAATTTTACGCAAGGATTTTATGAATATTTCATAATAAAATACGGCCTGATATAGGCCTTTTAATAATTGAAATTTGCGATTTTATCATTTTTGAAAGGATTTGCGCTAAATGTTTAATAAAACACCAAAAAACAATCCGGTAGATGCTTCAAAATAGCTTAAGAGAAATCAAAAATTTTCTGATTTTTCAAAACTTCAAACATTATTTTATTCAGGTAAACCTCTGCGATGGCTTTTCGCAGGGGACAGCATTACTCACGGATGTTTACATACAAAGGAATATCCGAGATTTTCTGAGATATTTGAATTTTATTTGGGTGCTAACCCTTTGAGACGCAGAGATATGGTGTTTAATACTGGCGTTTCAGGGGCAACCACAGAAGAGTGCTTTGATAATGAAAAAGACTGGCTGTTAGCTCCAAAGGCAGATATTGTATTTATATGCTTTGGTATGAATGATTCAGTAAGAGATGAGGTTACTGCGAAAATATTTAAAAATAATCTTTTGCACTTTATAAAAGTTATGAGAGAGCAGGGAGCCTTGCCGGTTTTGCAAACTCCGCAGCTAAGCGCAAGGAGAAAAGACACAGACCGGTACAATGAAATAATACGTAATGTGGCTAATGAGCAGGAAGTTCTTCTTGTGGATTTAGATGAATATTGGAAAAGTCATAAAAAAGATGTCAGAGGCATGATGAATGATCCGATTCATCCCAACAGATACGGCCATTTGCAGTGGGCGAGGCTTTTAATAAAAGCTCTCGGGCTTCCCGAAGTATCGCAAATTTTTACTGTTTCTTATAAACAACTTAAAGGAAAGGTGAATCCATTTACGCAGACAGGAAAAGCTATTTTCTCCGAGCCAAAGGTAATTGAAATTTTACAGGAAAAACGTGTAACTAACTGGCTTTTAATAGGTGATTTTGACACGGATTGTTCCTTTCCGAAAAGAACAGTACCGGAGCATTTTGAAGAGATAATACGTTTCAAGATGTCAGGTGATGACAGAACATCTCTTATGAGATTTTGTGTTTCTATTGATACTTCAAAAATATCCTGCGGTGAAATTCTTGACAATTATGAGTTCTACATTGGTTTTTCTCATTGGGACGTTGTTATTTTTTATCCTTTTGAGGATGTAAGAAAGAATGAACTTAAAGAAAAGATTGTAAAGGATTTTCCGTTTACAATTAATGCACATACTGTTTAATTTAAGGTAAATTTAAGGCAAATGAGTTAATATTAGATTTTACAGAGGAAAGTTATAATCCTTTACAGATGAATTTCCTTGAAATTTATCTGCTGCTAACCGCTATACGAAAGATTTGAAAGGGACATATTACATGGGGAAAGAGAAATTAATTAGTATTGATCGTATATGCGAAAAAGAAATATGTGCCTTATAGGAAAGTGAGGTTTTAAAGTATGGCATGAGCAAAAGCAAAATTTATTGTCTCTATTATAGGATTATTAATGCCGGAAGCTTTTTATAGGCACATAAACAATAGACCTATAGCCGCTGTTTCCGCTGTTGCAGGGCAGGTTAAGGCAGAAAGCGTAAATATTTGGAAAAAAGATTTGTGAATAATATGTAAAATAAATATATTAGACGCTTTTTTATGAGTTATCGCAAAAAATAATCTTGAATAATCCCTCATGTTAGTATAAAATATTACTATCCGTTGCCCTTCGCGGGCAGCATGAAAGCCAAAAAGAAGAGGCTTATGCCTCAACTATTTTGAAAAGGATGATGTAAACCAATGGCAAAGGAACAAAAGTCTAAGGCAGAACTTTACCGCGAAGAGCGTAAAGCAAGAATTGCCAAGGCTTCTAAAGGCAAAAAAAGCGGTTCCATTTCGGTGGGTGTAAATGCCGCTTCAGACAAAACAGATAAGAAAATAGCAATCGGCGTTGTAGCTGTTCTTGCTGTTGTACTTGTGGCATGGCTTGTAAACTTTTTAGGTATTCCCCAGAGACTTAACACTGTTATGACTGTAGGAACAGAAAAAGTTTCGGCTGCTGAGTATACATACTATTATCGTCAGACTTATCTGTCTACCTATCAGCAGTCTTATTATATCCAGTCTCAGTATGGCTTTAATCTTGGTTTTGACTATACAAAAACACCTGATGAGCAGGAGTACACAGGCTCAGATATGGAAGCTAATGAAGACGGAAGCAATCCCACTTGGGCTGATTATTTCCGCAAAACTACTGAGGAAAACATCACTCAGATCAAAACTTTATGTGCACAGGCTGAATCACTCGGTATCTCTCTTGACGAAGAGGATCTCAAGGCAATTGACGACGATATCGAAGAGCTTCGTGCAAGCGTAGCCGATGAAGAGAATGGCCAGGGAGTATCTCTTAACGTATATTTCCGCAACAATTACGGTGCTGGTGTTAATGAGAAATTCTTCAGAGAGCTTGCTGAACAGGAGGCTCTCGCTCAGAAGGTATCTGAAGCTAAGTCTGAGGAATTCTCAAACGCTCTTACCGATGATGAAATCAATACGTATTATGAGGAGAATAAAGACAGTTACGATCTTGTTGATATAGCTGTATTCCCCATTGCTATTGACGAGGATGCTGAAACACCTGTAACTGCTGACGATGCAAAAGCAAAGGCAGAGGAGATGCTTGCTAAAGTCACAGATAACGACAGTTTTGTAAAGTATGCTCAGGAATATGCATCTGAAGATGATAAAGAGACATATGCAGAAGCTTCTGCTACTGTTTTTGATTTCATTTCTCAGGAAAACCTCACAAGCACATCTTGTGAAGAAGTTACCGAATGGGCTTTCAGCGAGGATCGCAAAGACGGTGAGAAGACCGTTATAACAACTGATACCGCTGCTTATGTTGTACTTCTTAACAGTGCACGTTACAGAGATGACTCTGCAACAGTAGATGTTCGCCACATTCTTTTACAGTATGAAGACGGCGCAACAGATGAAGAGAAGGCAGAGATAAATGCAAAGGCTCAGGAACTTTATGAGACTTGGAAGAATGGCGATGCAACTGAAGCAGCTTTCAGCGAACTTGCAAAGACCGATTCAGATGATTCATCTGCTTCTAACGGCGGACTTATTGAAAACATCTCCAAAGGACAGACTGTTGATGCTTTCGAGAACTGGTGCTTTGATGAGTCAAGAAAGCCCGGTGACTCCGGAGTTATTCAGACTGAGTACGGCGCTCATATAATGTACTTTGTAGAAAAGAACGACGAGCCTCTTTGGAAGACAAACATTAAATCAACTCTTGCTTCAGAGAAGTTTAATGATTACTATGAAGAGCTCAAAGGTCAGGATGCAAACAAGGTAGAAATTAAGGAAAACAAGGTTGCAAGACTTGTTAAAAAGATTTCTAAGCCTGCTCTTTAATTCAGAAACATTAATTTAAAATTAAGCGGCGGTGTAAAATCCGCCGCTTTTGCTATGTTTATAAAAGCAAAGAAAAACGCCTTATCCGGTATTAATCAGCCCGGATAAAGCGTTTGTATTTTTTATAAGTTATTTTAAATTTTTGAGTCTTTTTCTATTGCGGCGTCTACCGCTTTGCGTACTGCTGAATCAAGACCGCAGTCCTGAAGCGCTGCAAGTCCCTCAATAGTAGTGCCTCCGGGAGAGCAAACCTGGTCAATAAGTTCCCAGGGATGTTCGCCGCTTTCAAGAATAAGCTTTGCGCTGCCTAAAACTGCCTGAGCTGAAATTTCCAAAGCGACTTTTTTGTTCATGCCGTGTTTTACTGCGGCTCTTGCTAAGGCGTCTATAAACATATATGCGTATGCAGGTGAGCAGCCGGCAATAACGGAAAAAAGCGGGAACATATCTTCCCCAATGGGAATAATTCTTCCTACTGATGTAAAGAGCCCCTCGATAAATGCTGCATAATCCTCAGTAAGGGGCTTTGAACTGCAATAAGCGCACATTGCGGCTCCAGCTTTGGCGTTAATGTTTGGCATTACTCTTGCAATAGTTGCATCATATCCTAAAAGGGAACCTATATATTCCGTAGTTTTTCCGGCAGCTATTGAGATAATAAGAGGATTGTTTTCTTTGAGATCATCCTTAATTTCCGCTAAAAGTGACGGAAAGGCAATGGGCTTTACGGCGAGCAATACGCAGTCACATTTTTTTGCAATTTCATGTGCATTTTCCGCAACGGATACTCCGCATTCCTTTTTAAGGGCTTCTGCTTTTTCTGTGCTGATATCGAAAACAAAAATGTTTTCTCCACTCATAAAATCTGCACGAACCATTCCTTTTATTATGGCGCTTGCCATATTTCCGGCGCCTATGAAACCGATAGTTTTAACCATTTTAAAAACTCCTTAACTTTCATAATAAAAGTATCTTAGTTCATTTAACGTCATATTTCAAGTGGAAATCAGAAATCTCTATGCATATGAGCGTATTTTTCCTTAGTAGCCAAACCGCCTCTGATGTGCCGCTGTGCTTTGTTTACTTCGAGAACCTTTTTAACTTTTCCGTATAAAGCCGGATTTATTCTTTTAAGTCGTTTTGACACATCCATATGTTTCGTCGTGACGAATTAGAACGGTTTCGTCCAAGCCCAAATCACCGAACAGACGCAGATAAATGTCCACATTTCCGTCCTTGTCCACCTCGATCTTCTGGATGATCCGCTTCAGCTGGGTATTGGTCATCTGCCGTACATCGGCAATGTCCTCGATCTCCTTAAAGGTCTGATGCAGGATGGTTTCCAGCTGTTCGCCCTTGGTGAGGTGATAGGATACCATCTTCAGCTCATTCTCCAGACGCTCAATCTCTTTGCGCATCCCTCCGATCTTGTCGTTCAATTCCTCTCGGCTAATGAGGTCATCGGCGTACATATCCATATATTTCTGCCGGGTCTTTTGGAGTTTGGCAAGCTGGGCGGTCAGCTCCTTTTCGTAGTTCAGGTTTTCATCTTTCGCCTTATATACCCGCTGGAACTCATGGGTGACATAGCGGATGACATTTTTCTTTGCTTTGAGCACCCCAGCGAAGTATTCCTGCAAAACCTCGATCAGTTCATCCTCGTCCACCGTCGCTGCATTAGGGCAGTTGTCGGCACCACGCCCATTGTGACCGGAGCAGACCCAGCGCACATAGGTGTTCTTATAGGTGCGGACAGTACGCCGGAAGGACCAGCCGCACTCTTTGCACTTAATGAGAGTGGAGAACAGGTATTTGTTGCTTTGCCGCTCCTTGTCCACCTTGAAAGCCTGTCCACGGGACTGCATGATCTGCTGTGCCTGCTCAAAGGTTTCCGGGTCGATGATGCGAAGATCTGGCCGCTCCACCACCATCCAGTCTGTTTCATCCTTGTCGGCTCGCTGGCCGGTGAGAAAATCGGTGACTTCCTGTTTGCCGTTGATGATTTTTCCGGTATAGAGTTCGTTGGTGAGGATACGGCAGACACCGTTCTGGCTCCACCGGCAGTTCCGCTTGGTTTTAAGTCCCCGCTCGTTGAGAAAATTGGAGATTTTTGCTGCGCCGTAACCGTCCTTAATATACCACTCATAAATCTGGCGGATAACAGCGGCTTCTTCCTCGTTGATGGTCAGGTTGAAGTAGTCGCCAATCGTCTTGTCATACCCATAGACGATGTTGGGAACACGACCCTTTTCTGCGTTCATTTTCTTGCCGAACTTCACTCGCTTGGAGGTGTTGGCGCTTTCCTCCTGTGCCAACGCACCGAAGATGGTCAGGACAAACTCGCTGTTGCCCATGCTGGTCATGTTAGCAGTCAGGAACTGCGTTTCGATTCCCAACGCCTTGAGTTTGCGGACATTCTGCAAAAGATCAACCGTGTTCCGGGCAAAACGAGAAATGTCCTTGACCACCACCATGTCAAACAGGCCGTGCTCTGCGTCTGCCATCATTCGCAGAAATTCCTTGCGGTTTTTGATTTTGGTACCGGAAATGCCCTCGTCGGCATACAGGCGCACAAGGTTATCTCCGGTACGCTGTGTATATTCCGCAAAAAAGGCTTTCTGTGCCTCTAGACTATTAAGCTGATCTTCCTTGTCGGTGGAAACACGGCAGTAAGCAGCGATGTTCATGGCAGACCTCCCGGTTATATCCATATCGTTCTGTTACATCTTTATTATATCACAGAAAGTACAAATGTAAACAGGGAAAAGCACCCTGTGTGCTTCACACAAGGTGCTCTCGCTGCTCTTCCTCAATCTGTCTGTCGGCGCTTTGCTGGATGGCCTGTTCCACTTTTGATGTGTTAGCTTCGATCAATACTTTCAGCAGATAATTGGCGGCTATTTCTGCTGTGTTTGGGTCATGGAAACGATAATTCAGTTTTCGCTTTTTCATGGTGAAACGCCGCCTCCTCTCTGCCTGTTTTCTTTTCCATCTCTATGAAAAGTTCTGCCAAAATATCCCTACTAAATATTCAGTACCTCCGCAAATCAGAAAGGCCAGACAAAGGGCATCGGCAACAAAGTCCGGCAACGGACTCCGAAAAACCTGTAACCTATCGTCTGGCCATCGTTTCTTACTTTTCAAATTTTCTTGTGAAATCTCGTTGCTTTCGTTGTCATAAAACAGATACCCACCCAAAAGTCTCGTTTAATGGGCATTTATCGTGTCCACACCCCCGTTTTTACAGCAACAAAGTCAGCAACCAGCCGACAACCAACCAGGCAACAAGCCCTGTAAATCAGCCAATCCACTCCTTTGGCAGCTCCAGCTGACGGACTTCTTCCTCGCTCAGCTCCACAAATCCACCTTCGTTGTCGGGCAGTTCGTTGCCGGAAATCTCCCGTTCCCAGCCTCGCTGCCGCCCATAGCCCGCAAACATCCGGGGATTAGAGAAAGGCTTCCAGCCTGCCACAACTGTGTTCATGATCTCGTTGATGTTGTGCAGCTGCCACCGCTTCGGCTCCTCAAAGGCGTGTCCCAACGCTTCCTTGAACAGTTGTTTGGAGCAGACTACATTACTGGTGTAGTGTTCCAGAAAGCCCTGAATCTGCCCGGCCTCGGTGTCCTCTGGCATGAAGTCCTTTTGAACCTCCACCAGCTGCTTATGAATCTCCTTTGAAAACTTCATGGAATACTCGCCGCTGCGGTAAATGGTCATAGCCTCGGCCCACACCTGCAACAGATATTCCCTGGAAGCAGCTTCGTCCTCCAAAATGTGAACCTCTGCTTTCTCAGGATAAATCATCACCGGCAGGAACCGACGATTTCCGGCCCGGTCAAGGGGCAGAAAGTCCAGCGTGTTGGAGGAACCACCGAACACACACTGCCGCAGACGGTCTTTGGGCTGGGTCTCATAGGGGGTACGGTAGGTTTCTTTTTGTCGGCTGATAAAGGAGCGGATTTCCTCGATACTCTTGGCGTTGCTGGTGGCCAGCATCTCCGACATCTCGATGATCCAGTGGCCTTGCAGTTTGGCAAACACCTTATCATCGTCCAGCTTTTTCAGGTCATCGGAGAACCACTCATCCTGTATCGCCAGAAAGCGAAAGAAGGTGGACTTTCCAGCTCCCTGACCGCCCACCAGACAGAGCAGCTCCTCATACTTAGAACCGGGATGGAACACCCGGCGGATGGCTCCCAGCAGGAAGTGCTTGAGCATTTCTTCCACATAGTCGCTCTCGTCAGCCCCTAAAAAGTGATGCAGACAGGAACGTATCCGGGGCTTGCCGTCCCACACCAGACTGTTCAGCACATCCTGAATGGGGTGATAGCAGTTTTCGTTTGCCACGATGGAGAGCGCTGCCATCAGCTTCTTTTCGTTGGTCAGGCCATAGTTCTGCTCAAAGTAAAGGAGCAGATATTTGACATCGGTATCGGTCAAGGCGCTGGTGCTTCTACGCCAGCCCAGATCCCGCACAATGTCCACACGGTCGGTCAGCAGATTCAGCCGGATTGCGCCCCGCAAAAGCGGGTCTTGGCAAAACACTGTGCGGCAATTTCCAATGGTGTTGGCCGGTTGTCCTTTCTCAGTGACGGAGAGATTTTCCCGCACCTCATCAACGGTCAAGTCCTCACTTTCAGCCTGCCGAGTAGCAGGCACGAAACTCTGCGATTCGCTGTTCAATGTTTCTCACCTCCTCAAAGGAAAAGTATCTGATTTATTCGCAAAATCAAATGCTTTAAAGCTCCATATCCTGTTTTTCCTGCTGCTTTTTCCGGTTAGATTCTCTCTGTGCGCTGTCCTGCTTGGCTTTTTTCAGGAAAGCAAGAATGGATTCCTTGGCCTTTTCCTGAATCTGCTGTTTACCAGCTTGCTTGACTTCCGGCTGCATCAGCTTCTTCTGGATTTTTGACAGGGCAGACTGCATGGCGTTTTTGATTTTTGAAATCACCCCATCCAATCGGGCGGCGGCATACTCACGCTCTTTTTGCGGCGCTTTCCGTTCCGGCGAGAGAACCCAGTTTTTCGTTTCCTCCACCAGCCGAAGATCCTCCCTGTGGGTTTCCTGCCGGACAGTATCGGTGACAACCTCCACCGCCTTGTCATAGGCAATATCCGAAACTTCCTCCACCAGCGTTTCTACATCCTCAATTTTCAGGGTCAGCTCCTCCAGCTTCTGTTCCTGGGCGGCCAGCTGCTCCTTTTGCTTCATCAGGATATAGTCCTGCTTCTCCAGATACGCTCGCCCACCATAGGACGGCTCCTGCTCCAGATGCACCCCATGTTTGCGGCTGATGTCAAAGAGCAGCGTCCGGCATACTGCATCAAAGGTCTGCTTGCGGTTGTTGTGTTTGCCCTTGGGTTTACTCGGATCAGGCAATTCAAATCCCAGTTCTTCCAGTGCCTTTTCCTGCTGGGGACATAGCTCCCCATACCGGTTTTTGCAGTCAAACACATGGCGCTCGTGGATGTGGGGCGTACCCTCATCCAGATGCAGCGCCCAGTCCAGAATGTGGATATGGGAACCAAAGCGCCGTTCAAACTCCTCATAAAATTCGCTGACAATGAGTGCCAGTGTACCCGGTGGAACGGATTCTTCCATGGTGCCAATCTGGTAGATACTTTCCTCCGGGCAGGTCTTGTTGTTTTTCAAAAGATCTTCCACTGTGCGGTTGCGCTCGGTGTGTCGTGTTTTCTCGTTCCGGGCATTCTGGGCATCCACATGGTCGGAATAATGCTCGTAGTAATACATCCGCTCAATCTCTTCAAAGCTGAAATCCGGTTGTTCCGGGTTCTCCCGAAGTTCCGGGGTAGTGAAGCCACGGTAGCAGTCCCAGTACACATTTTTCTTGGCTCGCTGGGCATCAATGTGTTCGCTGTTCTCAACATCAAACCGACGGTCATTGTGCCGGGGATTATAGGTGCCATGCTTGCCGGAGCGTCCGTTGTGCCGTGTCAGTTTCAATTTTCATCCCTCCATTCTCCGTTGATTTTTCCCGAAGGGGAGCAGCGGCGAAGCCGCCAAACCTGCGGATTTCTGCGTCAGGTAATACCCAGTACGAATTGACGCAAGGCATCAACTCTCCCTGGGCAAGGCGTTTCACCCTTGACCCGATGGGGCTGGCTGCCCTCAACCCGCCAATGGGCTTTGCCCCTTGACCCCAGCAGTGCGCTGCCGCCCCTGCACCCTGGCACAAAGGGCTTGCCGCCCTCTGTACTCCTGCCCGGAGAAGCCGACTTTTACCGCTTGTGCGGTTTCTGTCAGCTCCTCTGGCTCTGAATGCTCCTTTTGTCGCATTTTCCGGCAGGGGGGTGCAGGGGTATCACGATACCAATTCACCGCAAAAATACCGGGTGCAGACCCGCCATTTTCCCATGAATTGATCTGATTTCAGGCGCTCTCCTTGTCCGTCCGCAAGACCTGAAATCCGTGCTGTTTGGCGTATTCTCTGGCAGCCGCCAGCCGCTCCTCGCTGTACGGCGGCACAAGACGGATGGACAGGCGGGACTTGTACATCACATAGGTCACGCTGCCCTCCGGGGTGCTGCGCTCCAACCGGCACAGTTGGGGATACTTGCGGCTGAACTCGGCCAACCTGCGCTTCAGATCGGCGTTGAAGGTGTAGATACTGGCGGTGTCCTCTGCCTCGTTCCAGTTGATAATGGTTTCTTTTTCATACTTAGACAGCTTCGTCATACAGATCCTCCTCATAGTCGGTGTTTTCCTTTACCAAACGCAGGCGGTGTTTGGCATGGTAATACTCGTCCATCTCTGCACGGAGCTGATGATAAAAGCCGGTGTACCAGCTTTCTTCCATCTCCGTTTCCATCTTCCGGGCCAGCTCCAGCATTCGGTGCTTGGCCTGAGGGTCAACGGTTAAGGCAGTCAGCCATTTCAGCCGTGTCACAGTGTTGTGGTGATTGGGACAGGCAAAGGCATACAGCACTTTCTTTTCCCGGATACTCAACTTCATAAAATCAACCTCCTAAAAAGAATGATATTCATTTGTGTTAGTTGCCGGGCTATTCTGGTGTCGTTCCTCTGCCGAATCTCACAGCAGCGTATTGTTCCCGTTGGTACGCTCGTTCCGGCCAGATGCCGGAAGTCTTGGCGCTACATCCCCAGGGAGCATATCCCACGCAGACCGGTCATTCAATTTTCAAAGTTCTGTGTCTCCTGACAAAACTCATTTTACCGGAAAAACAGGCCCTCTCCCGTATGTCCAAAACGATGGAAAATGGCTTGAAATCAGCATATTTCCACGCTTATGGAATCATGGTATAATGGTCATAAACGGAAGGATTTTCCTGATGAGAGGGGGATTTTAGATGCACACAAAACTGTCTATCCCGGAACGGCTAAAAGACTTGCGGGTGGTGGATAAGCGCCTGACCCTGGAGCAGCTGGCTGAACAGACCGGGCTTTCCAAATCTGCTCTCAGCAAATATGAGAGTGACGATTATAAGGACATCAGCCCCTTTGCTATCGCTACGCTGGCGGAATTTTATGGGGTGTCCACCGATTACCTGATGGGGTTGTCGGAAAATAAAAATCACCCAAACACAGAGCTTCAGGCCCTGCATTTGAGTGATGATATGGTTACATTATTGAGCAGCGGGAAAATCAACAACCGGCTGCTGTGTGAGATTGCCACGCATGAAAACTTCCAGCGGCTGATGACGGATATTGAGATTTTCGTTGACCGGATTGCTGATATGCGGATCGCCCAGATGAATCTGGTGCTGGAGGCCACTCGGCAGGAAGTGATCCGCAGCCATTCACCAGGGGATAACGACCTTTATGTCCGCACGCTGGAGCTGGGACAGGTACAGGAAAGTGATTTTTTCAGCCACACAATCCACGACGATCTGGACAGTATCGTTCAGGATATTCGTCAGGCCCATGTCACCGACCGCACCACCGCTGATCCGCAGCCGACTTTCACGGAGGTCAAGGAAAAGTTTGACCGTGCCATGCAGCTGGGCAGTAATGAGGAACGGGTGATTCATGAGTTCTGTGACCAGATGCAAATTCCCTTTGACAAGATTGCGTCCGAGGATTTCTCAGCATTTATGCGGATATTGAGCCTGTCTAAACTGCTGAAAAATCCCAACAATATGAGAGGAAAAGCTCGGCCGCAAAAGTACCACAGTACTAAGAATAGGAAGAAAAGATCCAATTAAATTAAAGGCTATCACTTAAAGAGCATCCTGTTTCATTTGAACGCAGGATGCTCTTTTTGCAAATATTCGGTTTCCAAAACGAGTGTGACAGATTGTTAATCACTAAGCACCTTGGAGCTTAATTTCAATAATCTCTTTTTGAGTATCCTTGTCTATGGCAATTTTGAAATCATCACCTAGTGTAATCGAAAAATCAAATCCCTTGTCTTCCGTAGTGATAGAACCTGTTCCGTTTTCTACCGCTTCAGCATCTCCTTGCTGAAGTTTGAGCTTAGCGGAAAACCATCCGCGCAATGAGATTTTCCCTTTTTCAATTTTCCACTCGGACAATACCATCTCCGGAAAATCTAGAATCTCAACATAATCTGCCAAATGATCGAAGCACTCCGCTTTATGCTTCTCTGCATACTCAAAAACTGCATTTTCCTGTGTCCGTGAAAATCCTTCTATTTGTGAAATACAAGAAATGCAAATGTCAGAAACCTGTTTCAGGAGCAAATATGCAGATTTAAAGATAATTTGCCACTCTTCATCCAATGGACTTATGATTTCATGAAACAGAGCATTTCTAAGAGCATATACATAATTAGCAAACCAATCCACAGCCTTTGTTGCGATTAACTGGGCATATTCTCCCTGGTGTGACTTATATATGCTTTCTCGCTCTGAACGGCTAAACCCATTAAATGGAATCTGGTAAATGATTGCATAAGAGTTTGGTGCAATCAGCGGATCTACTTCGTGAGGATATTTGTAGTTGTATTCAAATCTGAGACGAAGTGCTGTGTCCAATCGTAAACAGGCATCTTTAACTTTTCCGGCTACTGTTTGGTTGAACCCCTTCTTCGGGAGTGTTATATCAATATAATGTCGAAGTGTGCCTGTTATCTCACTCATTACCACATCATAAAAGTCACGCATAAATTGCGTTTCATTTATAATAAGGTTTTGATGCCTATGCTTCTCTACCGTGGAACGAACAATTGGACGAAGATCAATTTCTTTTTTTATGCTTTCGTTATACTTTGTTGCCCGGAACTGACCGGATACACCAAGGTAGAATTTCAGAATATGCTTATCGGCAATATGTAGATTTGCTTGATATCGCTCCTTTAGACTACCATCTTTATCCAGATCAATGGTCTTCTCCTCATAGGAGAAATCGCGATTGATTTGGAAAAAAGTCTGGAAGAAATATTGAGGAAAAATATCCATCACTTTTCGCATACTGATAGGATACATTGCAAATACTTCTTGGGCAAAATTGTCTGTATCGATGTTCTTTTGAACAAAGGGCATAATACCATCTTTGTAAGCATTCAAAAAAGGTTTGTCTCCTCGAGGCATACCATCTTCCGTAAAAACATCAACATCAGGATTCAATTCCCTTAAAACTGCAATAAAAGTAAACCATGTTTTGATGAATAGTGTTACAAAATCAGACTCGGTAATTGCTTTCCATTGCTCATATTTTCTTTCCACCTGCATATCACTGTTCCACCTTATCTTTTAGCCATGCCAGTGCAGCATCTTCTCCCTGCTCAATTGCCATTTCGACAGTCTGCTTTGCATATTCAAGGAGCTGCTTAGATTGACGGCGAAGTGCAAACGATTTCTGAACCATCTCTGCGAGTTCTCTCTGCTTGTCCATACCCAATACGGGGATAATGACATTTTCAATTTCGGAGGGCTTCCAATGCTGAATAATAGCTCCGTTGGAGTCTCGCTCTGCTTGCATTTGTACAACAGGGGAATTAAGAACAAGCGTCAAATAGTCCGGAAGTACTTCACTCGTATTTTTAACAGTTAAATGCAGTAATGCACCAGATGTAATAATATCCTCGTCACGCTCTAACTTATATGCAATTCCTACACTGCCGTCCTTTGAAAAGAGAATCGTATCTTTTTTAGGAAACAGAGCCGCTACATTTTCGACGACATCATGTGAAAGGTAGATTTCTGGCGATGTGATTTCATACTTAGAAACATCGCTGACTCGAACAAAAGGAATACCCTCATCTTTATATGAATCACTACCTGGTTCAATAGACTTCTTGATGTTAGTAATTCCATTATCTCCACCGAGCGGTTTGTTTGAAAACTTACTAAGCGTATCAAAAAGAATGTCAAATTTCGGTTTATAATATTCGGAATCAAGGCGTCCTGTTGTCGCAAAACTGTCAGAAAAGTTTTTTATTGAAACTGCTTTATCGGTAATTTGCGGCATGTTCAGAGCCTGCATTAGTATTTGTTCAGACTGGTTACCAGCATTGTCAGCTTCATCCAAAAGATTATTAGCTGTTCGTATAGTAGCTTCAATTTCGGAATATAGCTTTTTACTAAACTCCGGAACTATGATATCCGGGAATTCAACAAGCTTAATTTCAGGACGAGTCGCTTTTATGCCGCGTCTCCGCAATTGATAATAGCCATATTTGCAATTTAAGAATGTGGACACATAATACGGATTATATTGCGATTTTAATGTGATTTTACCCACATGTGCAATTGTATTTGCTTCAGGTATGCTTTCTGGTATGACTGCGCTTTTACCAAAGTACACACCGGTTTTAGTTACAACGATATCTCCAGGATGTAAGCAGGATCGTTTTAACTCTCTATTTTTCGCTTCAGTAATATATCTACACTTTGCTTTTTCAATATATCCTTCCTTAACGCATTCACTTAAAAGGTACAACACGCCGCTTTCTTGATAATCAGGTGAACCATGATCTCCATCAGTTGCTAACACCCACATTTTTCCCAAAGGAATAGTTTTAGTTTGCCTTTTTACCACAGAAACAACTTCAACATATTTTTTCCCGTAATACTCGGCACCAATGGTAAATTCATTTTCTAACTCACTCTTATTGATTTCCTGGAAATCCAGCCCATCCATCAAATCCTTATATTTGGCCTCGTTGAAAGGTTCAACGGATGGGCTCATTGAAAAAAACTTAGGCCCTCTTTCTTTGCAAACTCAATAAATGCCTCTGCAATGCCTTCTGGAGTCAAACCATCATGACTATATAAGTCGTGGTCAACGATCAAATGCCCGTGGTGATCAAGCACATTTTCTCCGGTAACAGGGTCCTTCACATAAATCTTATCGCCAGAGTTGTCCTTACTTGGTTTCTGCATTGTGGCGAAGAAGATAGGGTAATCTTCCTTTTCAGGGCACAAGACATCGTCCCACTTCTGTACAAACAGAACTGAGGTCTTGGTTCCAGTATGGGGCTTAAACACATTACCGTGCAAGCCGACTACGGCGAGAATACGGCAGCGTTTGGCAATAAAATCACGAATGTACTCATCGCTGGAATTGTTGAAACGCCCCTGTGGTAAGACGATGGCCATACGTCCACCCGGTTTTAAAAAGTTCAGATTGCGCTCGATAAACAGTACATCACGACCAACTTTGTTTTGCCATTTGCCGGCACGATTTTTGCCAAGCTCATAATGAGAAATGATAGTACTTTCCTTAATATCGCCAGCGAACGGAGGATTAGCCATCACGAGATCGAATTGGAACCGGCTATAATCTTTCACGCCAGACGGCTGGAGCTTCTTCAGTTTCTTAAAACCTTCGTTATAGGTATCAATCCAATCTTCCTGCTTGGTGGTTTCACCCCAACGGGAATAGTCCAGTGTGTTCAGATGAAGTACATTGGTCTGACCGTCACCCGCAATCAAATTAAGGGTACGAGCTACACGGACGGTCTTTTCGTCAAAATCAATCGCAAAAACATTGTCCCTAACAAAATTGGTTTCTTCAGGGATTCGTTCCGCAGCAGTAAATCCGTCACCTTCAGGAAGGCCTTTTTCTCTGCGAATATCTTTCCAAACTTTAAAAATGCTATGAACGGTAAAGCCGGAGCTGCCACAAGCGGTGTCGATAATCTTGTCCTTTGTTGTAGGATTCATCATTTTTACACACATATCAATGACATATCGAGGTGTAAAATACTGGCCTTTTTCACCCTTCTGAGCCTTGCTCATCAGGTATTCAAAGGCATCATCTACAACATCAAGATTGTTGTTAAATAGCTTTATATCCTGCAAAGAAGCAACACAGACTGCAAGGTGAGACGGGGAAAGCAGGATTTTGCTTTCATCCGTAAAGATACCTTCCCATCTCTTCTTGGCATCATCAAACAGTCCCTGTATCTTTTCTTTCAGTTCAAAATCGGTATCTCCGGTGTTACGGAACTGCAAATAGGCAGTGGGGTCATTGGCGCAGATTAACTCATCATACAACTTGGCAAAAATGAGCTTGAAAATTTCTTCAAAGGAATCCACGCCCGCACTCGCCAGAACTTCATCTTCCATCTCCTTAATTAGAGCTCGGAGAGATTTTTTCTGAGTGCTGATTTTGTCTTTTCGCTTCAGATCTTCATAGGTAAATTTTTCGTTGATGATGTCTGAAAGTTTCTGCGTCGCCTTAGGAATGTCGCTGATTTCCTCGAAAAAATTGGGATCTTTTCGGTTGTAACAAGAAATCTGTTCGCCATTTGTCCAGACACCGATAGGCGCACCAGTAGCATTGCAGTAAGACTTCAGTTGCTCCTTGCCATCAGTGAGCTTTGGCTTTTTCAACTCCACAATGATATAGGGAACCATCGGGCGATCTTTATCCATGATCGCAATATCAGCCCGCTTTACTTCACGGCCAAAGTGAATCGGAGTTTCCAGCTGAATTCGACTTGCCGCATATCCGTATTCGTTCATGAGTTTATGAATATAGAGTTGGCGAACAGCTTCTTCGGGGGTAAGTTTAATTGCCTTATCACGGATTGCACAAGTGATATAAGGAACCTCTGCACCGCGGACAGACTTCATGAAAATACGAGACTCTACTGCGGATTTGTCCTCCGCAGAAAAAAGGGTGTCGTCGTATGTAGTATTTTTAAAAAGTTCATTCAATGTCATTTTTATTTCCTCCTGATGCGGTACCCGCACAAATAAGTTGCTCGATTTGTATAACTTGTTCTTCTGAGGGGTCTACTGCGATTAGTTGTCTTATCAGGCCCCATAGTTTGGGCTTTCTACTGAGTTCTGCGTTTATATCTGGTGGTGGCGTTCCCTTTGCATTTGCGAAAAGGATCAACATCTTTTCACGCAGTTCAGGAGGTGGCTGAAGCTTCTCTAATAACTTTAGAAACACTTCCTCAGAGGGGAAAATCACACCGCTCTCAATCGAGCTGAGAGATGCATTGGTGATATCAACAGCCAGCGCCAGTTGCCTTTGCGAAAGATGCGGTTGCTTCTTTTCTCTTGATTGCTTGATCCACTTGCCGAGTTTCTTCTTATCGGCAGCTGATACAGCCATTGATATTCCTCCCTTCATAGTGTTAGCTGTTAATTAACAGCTAACACTATAATAACACATCTGAATTTTAATCGTCAAGACGATTTGCCATCAATTATCGAGTAGATGAATCTCAATTTGTGAAACTCTAAAGAGCCGGACTTCGTTAAAGAAGTCCGGCTCTGACTCTATGCATAAATTATTCTGTCATGACCTCAACCATCATCCTGGCCCCCAGCTTAAAGCTACTCTGGAATAGCAGGCATTCTGCCATGGTTTGATGTTCATGTACTGCTTCCATGTACCGGGAGAACAATTCCTTTTGCTCATCTGTCATGGTAGCGAGAAGTTTTTCCTCGTTCCTGGTAATCAAACGGAGTACTTCTTTGTATTCCTTGCAGGCGATTGTATCGTATTCCGTCGGCTCAATATTACCATACCAGAATTCTTCTAAAATCCTCATACAGCATCCTCTTCGTAGATCAGCTCCCGGAGGATGATTTCCTCTGCACGACTGCGGATGCTGTTCATAGCTCTGACCCATGCCATCTGATCCTGGGATTTCAGTTTTTCTGTGATTCCCTCTGTTTCTTTCATCTGGGCAATAATACAATCCAGCCGATTTTGTGCCTGCTCATTCAGATCAGCCAGATATGTCCAGAGCTTGCCGGTCAAAATCAGGTCATTATACAGAACTGGATGATGCTGCTCCAAATAATCTTTGTGTATCCGCCCCCAAATCCCAATAGGGCGGGTTTCTTCTGGTAGCTGTAAGTCAGGAATGTAGTAGTCGCCGACCAGGACATACTCCATGCCATTTGCTGTTGTTCGCTCTTTCAATTCCTTCATGGTTCGTTCCTCCTTGGTTTTCTTAATCTATTACCCAAACGAACCGTTCTATTTTATCACATCTGTATGTACTGTAGATTTACTTACTCCAAATTTTTTGGCTGCAGCTCGCACCGTTGCTTCGTTTTCAATTATATATTCTCCAAGCAAAACAGCTCTTTCTTCGACAATGCCTTTCAAAACTGACCCTCCTTGTCTGCCGTTATCGGTGATGTTCCACTAATCTATATGTAAACGAAACTGATGTTATACATATGAAAAAAGAGGGTCAATAAAGGGTAAAATGAAAATATGCTTTTAATATGCATTAATTATGCATAAAATTTCATTTATTTGTGACGTTTTGTCACAAAACCTATATTTAAATCGTTGTATTATTTAGAGAGCATGAAGCATATGCCGTGCAGATAATAGTGTATTAAATGGAGGATGGAGGTTGTATAATGTGGATTGGCATATGGGGTGCTTTTGGAAAAATATTGCCTTTATACGGAGAACCGTTAAAAGCTGCAATTGCTGTTGGTCAGGTCAGGGGGACAATGGCTTAAATTTACGGCGGCAATATTTAATGATATTAAACCGGTGCGGTATCCATTATTTTGAAGCAGAAAACAACATTACAAAGAAGTTCTTATCCCATGGATGACGAGTATAAAGTGAAAGGTGATTTTCTTCAGACGGTGTGAGCATATAGTTCACGCCTTTTGTTTTAGGTAAAAGTTTATATCAAAATTAATAAATTTCCGTTTGTTTTTATCTTGATTATTGACATAAAGAGGAAAACAGGATAAAATTACAAAAAAGGATATTGTTTGCGGGGGGACTCTTTGGAGTTGAGAAGGTTAAAACCTGACCCTTTGAACCTGTTAGTTAACACTGGCGTAGGGAGCAGCTTTTTAGTACGGCACCTGTCAGGTGTCGTTTTTCTTTTGCCGCAAAAAGCGATATCCGAAAGAAAGGAAAAAAGATATGAGAAACTACAAAACGCAAATGGAAGCGGCAAAAAAGGGGATAATTACTCCTGAAATTGAAGCGGTGGCCAAAAAGGAAAATCTTCCGGCTGAAAAGGTAATGGCTCTTGTAGCAAAAGGTGAAGTAGCCATTCCCGCAAATATCAATCACAAATCCCTTTCTCCCGAAGGAGTAGGTAAGGGACTTAAAACGAAAATAAACGTAAATCTGGGTATCTCCGGCGACTGCAAGGACTATTCCGTAGAAATGGAAAAAGTTGATATGGCAATAAAATACGGAGCTCATGCCATAATGGATTTGAGCAACTACGGAAAGACTAATACTTTCCGCCGTGAGCTTACTGCGAAATCTCCTGCCATGATTGGCACAGTTCCCATGTATGATGCAATAGGATATCTCGATAAGGATTTGCTTGAAATATCCGCTCAGGACTTCCTCAAGGTAATAAGAGCTCATGCCGAAGAGGGCGTTGACTTTATGACAATCCACGCCGGTATAAACAGACGCAGCGTTGAGGCTTTCCGCCGTGAAGGCAGAAGAATGAACATAGTTTCAAGAGGCGGTTCTCTGCTTTTCGCTTGGATGGAGATGACAGGCAATGAAAACCCCTTCTTTGAGTATTACGATGAGGTTCTTGAAATTCTCAGAGAATATGATGTTACTATAAGCCTTGGTGATGCCCTTCGTCCCGGATGCATTGATGACAGCACCGACGCTGCACAGATAGGCGAGCTTATTGAGCTTGGCAACCTTACAAAACGAGCATGGGAAAAGGATGTACAGGTAATGGTAGAGGGACCGGGACATATGGCTATGGACGAGATTGCCGCAAACATGGCTCTTGAAAAGAGACTTTGCCACAACGCTCCTTTCTATGTTCTCGGACCACTTGTAACTGATATAGCTCCCGGATATGACCATATTACATCAGCTATTGGAGGAGCCATTGCCGCTGCAAGCGGAGCAGATTTCCTCTGCTATGTAACTCCGGCGGAGCATCTTCGTCTGCCCGATGTAAACGACGTTAAAGAGGGAATCATCGCAAGTCTTATCGCCGCTCATGCAGCAGATATTGCAAAAGGCATTCCCGGTGCGAGAGATATAGATAATAAAATGTCAGATGCCCGTCATCGTGTTGACTGGGATGAGATGTTCTCCTTGGCTTTGGATCCCGACAAGGCAAGGGAATATTTTGAAAGTACACCTCCCTCAGAAAGACATACCTGCTCCATGTGCGGAAAGATGTGTGCTGTACGTACTACAAATATGATTTTAGAAGGTAAAAAGGTAGAGTTCTGCACAGAGAAATAAAATACACTTTGAAAACCTGAAAGTTAAAATTTACCGCAGAGATTAAAACTCTGCGGTTTTTTCTTTCGCTTGATATTTATAAATGAATTTTGAAAATTTTACCTTGTGCTGAGAATAAAAGGCAAAGCAAAACAAAAAATATTTTGGGATTAGGTTAATAAAACCACGAAAGAGAAGGTGCTGCAAAAATGGTGAACATATTTCTTATCGGAGACGACTGCGGCGGAGTAGGTCTTAAAATTTGCCGTGCTCTTTCTAATTATGGAGGAGTTATTCATATTACAGACAAAACTTTTACTTTTCACTCAACCGGTAAACTTTGTTTTTCTGTTTCTCACTGGAAAACGCTTCCGAAAATTTTTTCTCCAAACTGTGTTGTATTTTTGAAGTCCTCCGAAGATGCAAAAAAAATCGACTGTACGGAAAACAGCGATATTGTTATTGTTTCTCCCGATTTACCTGTAGGTTTGAACTGCATAACATATGGGTTTTCGGAGAAATGCAGTATTTCTCTTTCAAGCACCGAAACTCCATGTCCCTGTGTCAGTATACAGCACCCATTTATCTGTGCAGACGGAACCACCGCCGAAATAAGCGAGATAACTGTTGAGACTTCTCCGGATATATGGGAGTCATCCTATGAGCTTTTAGAGGTATGTGCTGTAGTTGCCGCATGTGGCCTTTGTAAAGGCGGAATAATACAAATCTAAAGCCATGGGATGAAATAAAACGGCTGATTTAAATTTTTTATTGCCCTGAATTCTCCTTTGTGTCATAATGTATCTGTTAGTTAAAAATGGAAGAACATTATGCATAGTTTTCTGTTAGGAGGATTTTTATGGATTCATTTTACTCTCTTGCTTCAGCAAGGCAGAGCTGTCGTAATTATAATCCCGATAAAAAGGTGAACCGTGAGGAGCTTACGGCATGTCTTGAAGCGGCGAGAATTGCGCCGTCAGCCTGCAATTCACAGCCCTGGAGCTTTCATGGAGTTTTGTCTCACGATAAAGCAAAGCTTATGGGATTATATCTTCAAAAGTTCGGTTTAAATAAATTTGCTGAAAAATGTCCCGCTTTTGTAGTTGTAGTTGAGGAGAAGGCAAAGCTTATTGCGAGAATTGCCGGAAAACTGGGCTCTCAGGAATATGCCTCAATAGATATAGGAATAGCGGCGGCTCATTTTTGTCTTGCTGCCTGCGATATGGGGCTTTCAACCTGCATCACAGGATGCTTTGACGAGGGCAAAATAAAAGAACTTCTGGATATACCGAAGAATAAACGTGTAAGGCTTGTAATATGCGTTGGATATGCAGCTGATGATGATAAACTTAGACCGAAGACAAGAAAAGATTTTGAGGAAATAGTAAAATTTGACTGATAAAGGAGGGAATGCATGATACGTTTGCTTTGTATTCTTATAGGATATATTTTCGGACTTTTTCAAACGGGATATATTTACGGAAAATTCAAGGGAATTGACATAAGAGAGCATGGAAGCGGAAACGCAGGAACGACCAATGCCCTTAGAACCCTTGGAACAAAGGCGGGAATTATAACCTTTGTAGGTGACTGCTTTAAGTGTGTTCTTGCAGTGGTCACAGTTAGGCTGATTTTTTCAGGAGAATACGGTGACATAAAGCCCTTGTTGACGGTTTATACCGGCTTAGGTGTGGTTTTGGGACACAATTACCCATTTTATCTTAAATTCCGCGGAGGAAAGGGGATTGCCTCTACTGCGGGGCTTATTTTGACCCTTGACCCATTTCTTTCTCTTATAGCTTTGGCTACCTTTGGCGCTGCTGTTGGAATTACTAAATATGTTTCCTTAGGTTCGTTGCTTCTTGCGGCTGAATTTTTAGTTGGTGTGATTATTTACGGATTTTTGGGAAGATGGAATCTGTCCCAGCCTCAGCTTATTGAAATGTATATAGTTGTCGCTGTAATAACAGTTATGGTATTTTTCCGCCACAGACGAAATATTAAAAGTCTTGTAAAAGGTACGGAAAGAAAAATCGGAGAAAAAAGCAGTAAATCATAAATAAAGAACATAAGCGAAAGGAGATATTTATATATGGAAAAAATAGCGGATAATATTACACAGCTTATCGGCAGAACCCCTCTTGTTCGCCTTAACAGCTTTTCGGAAAACGGAGCTGAGGTTGTGGCAAAGGTGGAATCATTCAATCCCCTTGGAAGCGCCAAGGACAGAGTCGGTTTTGCCATGATTGAAGATGCAGAAAAGAAAGGGCTTCTGAAAAAAGGAGCAACTGTTATAGAGCCTACAAGCGGAAATACAGGCGTGGGTCTTGCATTTACCTGTGCCGTAAAGGGATATAAACTTATCCTTACAATGCCTGAGAGCATGAGCGCAGAGAGAAGAGCTCTTCTTGCAGCTTTGGGAGCAGAGCTGGTTTTGACCCCTGCAAGTGAGGGAATGGGCGGAGCAATCCGCCGTGCCGATGAACTTGCCGCTGAGACTGAGGGCTCTTTTATTCCGGGACAGTTTGTAAATCCGGCAAACCCCGAAATCCATGAAAAAACAACAGGGCCAGAAATACTGGAAGATACCGACGGAAAAGTTGATATTTTTGTTTCAGCTGTTGGTACAGGCGGAACACTTACAGGCGTCGGCAGAGCTTTAAAAAAGCATAATCCGGATATAAAAATTGTAGCCGTAGAGCCTTATGATTCTCCCGTACTTTCAGGTGGTAAAGCTGGCCCTCACAAGCTTCAAGGTATAGGAGCGGGTTTTGTTCCTGATATACTTGATACAGCTTTAATAGATGAAATAATAACTGTTAAGACAGAGGAGGCATATGAGGCTGCCAGAAAGTCTGCTTCTAAAGAGGGAGTGCTCGTTGGTATTTCTTCCGGTGCTGCTCTTCACGCCGCCTCACTTCTTGCAAAAAGACCTGAAAATAAGGGCAAACGCATAGTTGTACTTCTTCCCGATACAGGCGAAAGATACCTGTCAACTGATTTGTTTAAAGACTGATTCAGGGCTTTTGCTTACTATGACAGTTTTTTAACAAACAATAAAGGGTTTGTTGTCCTCTTTGCTACTTGCAAAAATTACGGCTATGATATAAAATACTAAAGGTGAAAAACTAATTTATTTTATTATCTATAAATGAAAGGATGTATTTAAATGGACGTTCTCAACAAGAAATCCGTAGAAGACATTGACGTTGCAGGTAAGCGTGTGCTTGTCCGCTGCGACTTCAACGTAAAGATGGAAAACGGAGTTATTACAAGCGATAAAAGAATTGTCGCTTCTCTTCCCACCATCGAATATCTTATAAACCATAACGCAAGAGTTATCCTCTGCTCACACCTTGGCAGACCTAAGGGAGAGTTTAACCCTGAGTTTTCTCTTGCTCCTGTTGCCGTACGTCTTTCCGAGCTTCTCGGCCGTGAAGTAAAAATGGCAAAAGATGTTGTTGGCGAAAGTGCAAAAGAGCTTGCAGCAAACCTTAAAGACGGCGAAGTTATGCTTCTTGAAAACGTCCGTTTCCATAAGGAAGAGACAAAGAATGATCCCGAGTTCAGCAAGGCTCTTGCTTCTCTTGCAGAGATCTATGTAAACGATGCTTTCGGTTCAGCTCACAGAGCTCACAGCTCTACAACAGGTGTTGCTGATTATCTTCCCGCAGTATGTGGCTTCCTTATTCAGAAAGAGATCGCTTTCATCGGCGGCGCTCTTGCTAACCCCAAGCGTCCTCTTGTTGCTATCCTCGGCGGTGCAAAGGTTTCCGACAAGATCGGCGTTATCACAAACCTTCTTGATAAAGTTGACACCCTTATCGTCGGCGGCGGTATGGCTTATACTTTCATGAAGAGCCTTGGCTACTCAATCGGTACTTCAATCTGCGAAGACGACAGAGTTGAAGACGCTAAGAAGATGATGGAAGACGCAAAGGCTAAGGGCGTTAAGTTCCTTATCCCTGTAGATAATAAAGTTGGTAAAGAGTACAAGCCCGACACAGAGGCAATGGTTGTTGATTCCGATAACCTTCCTGATGGCTGGATGGGACTTGATATCGGACCCAAGACACAGGCTCTCTTCTGTGACGCTGTTAAGGATGCAGGCACAGTAATCTGGAACGGACCTATGGGCGTTTCTGAGTGGGATAACTTTGCAAGCGGTACAATCGCTGTTGCAAAGGCTGTTGCTGAGAGCGGCGCTATTTCAATCATCGGCGGCGGTGACTCAGCTGCTGCTGTTCAGAAGCTTGGCTTTGCTGACAAGATGTCTCACATCTCCACAGGCGGCGGTGCTTCTCTTGAGTTCCTTGAGGGTAAAGACCTTCCCGGTATCGTTGCTCTCAACGACAAAGACTGATTTTTATAAATTTTCTGCCGGTGCGAAATCATGAAAAGTGGTTTCGTACCGCTCACTTTAAAGAAAGATAAAGACAGTAAAGGAGTAATTCGTTATGAATAAGCAGCTTCGTAAGGCAGTTATTGCCGGAAACTGGAAGATGAACAAAACCCCCTCACAGGCTAAGGCTCTTATTGAAGAGATGAAGCCCCTCGTAAAGGATGCAGATTGTGACGTTGTTATCTGTGTTCCCTACGTTGATCTTCAGACAGCTGTTGAGGCTACAAAGGGTACAAATATTAAGGTTGGCGCTGAGAACTGCCACTGGGAAAAGAGCGGTGCTTTCACAGGCGAAATTTCAACTGAAATGCTCACAGAGCTTGGCGTTGAGTACGTTGTAATCGGCCACAGCGAGCGCAGAACATATTTCGGCGAGACAGATGTAACTGTCAACAAGAGAGTAAGAGCTGCTCTTGATGCAGGCCTTACAGTTATCCTTTGCGTAGGTGAATACCTTGAGCAGCGTGAGCAGGGCGTTACATTTGACGTTGTAGGCATGCAGACAAGAATCGCTCTTGGCGGAGTTTCAAAGGAAGAGCTCAGCAGAATCATCATCGCTTACGAGCCTGTATGGGCAATCGGAACAGGCCGCACAGCAACAGCTGAGCAGGCAAACGAAGTTAACCATGCAATCCGTGAGATCGTAGCAGATCTTTATGATAGAGAAGCAGCAGATGCATTTGTTGTTCAGTACGGTGGATCAATGAACGCAGGCAATGCAGCAGATCTTCTTGCTCAGCCCGATGTTGACGGCGGACTTATCGGCGGCGCATCACTTAAAGCTCCCGATTTTGCAAAGATTGTAGAAGCCGCTTCCAAATAATCAACTTAAAACCCTACCGATTGCCGAATGAATAATTCGGCAATCGTTTTGTAAAGAAGAAAATAAAGAAAGGCAGCGGCAGGGAGTAAATAAAACCCGCCGCAGGGTGATATAAATGAAAAAAACTCTTGTTTTATGTATTATGGACGGTTTCGGCCATAATCCCGAAAAATACGGAAACGCAATTGAAGCTGCCTCCACTCCGAACCTTGACAGACTCTGCAAGGAATACCCCATGACATACATCGGAGCTTCAGGAATGGACGTAGGACTTCCTGACGGACAGATGGGCAACAGTGAGGTAGGTCACACAAATATCGGCGCAGGACGAGTTGTATATCAGGAGCTTACAAGAATCACAAAGTCCATTCAGGACGGCGATTTCTTTGAGAACGAGGCTCTTAAAGGCGCAATGGAGAACGCTCTCAAGAATAACACAGCTCTTCATCTTGTAGGACTTCTTTCAGACGGCGGCGTTCACAGCCACAATACACATCTCTGGGCTCTTGTTGAAATGGCAAAGAAGATGGGTCTCGAAAAGGTCTATGTACACTGCCTTCTTGACGGACGTGACGTTCCTCCCGAGTCAGGTATTGATTTTGTCGCTGAGTGCCGTGACAAGCTTAATGAAATCGGCGTAGGCAAAATCGCTACAATTATGGGCCGTTTCTACGCTATGGACAGAGACAATCTCTGGGATAGAGTTGAAAAGGCATATGCTGCAATGGTTTACGGTGAGGGAATCCATGCTGATGATGCAGTAGAGGCTCTCAAAGCTTCATATGAGGCTATTGACGAGGACGGCAAGCATATTACCGACGAGTTTGTAATTCCCACTATCTGCACCGAGAACGCCACAATCGGCGAAAACGACAGTATAGTATTCTTTAACTTCCGTCCCGACCGTGCAAGAGAGATCACACGTACATTTGTTGATCCTGATTTTGACGGTTTTGAGCGCAAAAAGGGCTTCTTCCCCCTTTACTATGTCTGCATGACTCAGTACGATGCTACAATGCCCAATGTACATGTAGCATTTAAGCCCCAGTCGCTTAAAAATACTCTCGGCGAGTACCTTTCAGCTATGGGCAAGACACAGCTTAGAATTGCCGAAACACAGAAGTATGCTCATGTAACATTCTTTTTTAACGGCGGTGAGGAAAAGGTATATGAGGGCGAAGACAGAATTCTTGTTCCTTCACCGAAGATTTCAACCTTTGACTTAAAGCCCGAAATGAGCGCTTACGAAGTAACCGAAAAGGTTGTTGAGAACGTTGAAAGCGGCAAGTATGACGTTGTAATTCTCAACTTTGCGAACTGCGACATGGTTGGTCATACAGGTATTTTTGATGCAGCTGTAAAGGCTGTTGAAGCTGTTGACGAGTGTGTTGGCAAGGTATATGAGGCAGTTGAAAAGGTTGACGGTACTATGATTATCACCGCTGACCACGGCAACGCCGACAAGATGTATGAGCACGACGGTTCACCCTTTACCGCTCATACAACCTATCCCGTTCCCTTCATCGTTTGCAGATATCCCTGCAAGCTTCGTGAGGGCGGAAAACTCTGCGATATAGCTCCCACAATGCTTAAGATTCTCGGTCTCAAGCAGCCCGAAGAAATGACAGGCGAGAGCATTATAGCTGAATAATTTGAAATACAGTAAAGCCGGAGAGGATTTTCCTTTTCGGCTTTATTTTTATGTTCGGATATATTTAGAGCAGAATATCTGATTGACCAAAGAGTAGCTTTATGTTAAAATCACCTAAAAAGAACCTGTATGGAGGGCGTTTTTTATGAAAATAAAGCGGATTATAGCTGCTCTTATCTGTGCATTGCTGGCACTTTCGGTTTTTTCAGGATGTTCTAAAAAGGAAGCGGAGTCGACAACTGATAAAACCACACCTTCTGAAACAACATCTGTCAAAGCTGAAGATTTCAGAATTACGTCATATGTTGTTGCTGACGGACTGAGAGAAAAAGGGAAACTTGATACATCCCATTTTTCACAGATAACCGATGTTATTCTTTTCGGATGTGCGACATTTGACGAAGAGGGAAAAGTAACTCTTGACGATGAATTTGATACTATCTTAGCAAATCTTAAAGATGCAATTGGTGATTCTCAGGAGAAGAAAGTTTATCTTAATATACTCGGCCCATCGGCACAGATTGATTCCGATGACTGGAACAAAAGAATGGATGACGTAGGAGAACGTCACACAAAGGCTTTTGAAAGTGGAAATCTTGAAAATAATATCAAAGCGGTACTGGATAAATACGGCTTTGACGGTATATTTTTCGATTATGAATTTCCAATAAAGAGCAAACACTGGAAAGCATTCAGTAAATTTATTGTGTCTCTGGATTCCGTTTTAGGAGACAGTTATGAAATAGGTGCAGCAGTAGCAGGCTGGGATGCGAACTTCTCTGACGAAGCTAAAAAAGCTTTGGATAGAATTGAACTTATGAGTTATGATTTGTGGGATGACGACGGAACCCACGCTTCTTATGAAATAGCTCAGGACGATATAAATAAGCTGGTAGAAGCTGGATACGATAAGGCTAAGATTGATTTAGGAGTACCTTTCTATGCCCGCCCCACAACTCAGGAGGCGATTTGGTATAACTATTCGGATTACGTTGACAAAATAGACGATAAAGGTTTTGCCAAAGATGAAGGAAATAATCTTATTGCTTCTTTCAATACATATGATACGGTTGCAAAAAAGACCCAGCTTGCCATTGATTCCGGCCTCGGTGGAATGATGGTCTGGCACTATGCCTGTGATGCACCGGCAGATAACGCAAAGTCACTTTTCAATGCGATGTATAATACTGTAGAGGCTCAGAAGGAAGCCGAAGTTACTGAATAAAAGTAGTACTAAACATAAAAAATAACGGACTGTGAATTACAGTCCGTTATTTTGCTATATGCGTTTTTTAGTTAAGATCGCTTATTATGGCTTCGGCGCAGCGAAGTCCATCAACACCTGCGGAAACTATACCTCCCGCATAGCCTGCTCCCTCTCCGCAGGGGAAAAGTCCTCTTATATTGGACTGGTAAAATTCGTCACGGAGAATGCGGACAGGGGAGGAAGAGCGGGTTTCAACGCCCGTTAAAACAGCGTCGGGAAGAGCAAAGCCGTGGAGCATATTGTCCATTTTAACTATTGCTTCGCTCATTGTTTTGCTCACTCTTTCGGGGAGAATATCCCAAAGGTTTGTGGGATGTACTCCCGTGGGGCAGGTGGGCTTTACAAATGAAAGCTTGGTGCTCTTCTGCTGCTTCAAAAAATCTCCTACAAGCTGGCAGGGAGCTTCATAAGTAGAGCCTCCCGCAAGGAATGCGGCGTGCTCTATTTCTCTCTGATAGAACATGCCACCAAGTACATGGTCGCCGGGGAAATCCTCAGGCTCGATGCCTACAAGGAGGGCAGAGTTTGAGTTCTCGCCGTCACGGGCATATTCGCTCATTCCGTTTACTACCACTCCGCCTTTTTCAGATGCGGCTGCAACAACTGTTCCGCCGGGGCACATACAAAAAGTATATGCACCTCTTCCGTGTGGGGGATGACATGCCATTTTATAGTCCGCGGCCCCTAAAGCGGGATGATTTGCAAAATCACCGTACTGAGCTTTGTTTATAAGCTCCTGGGGATGCTCAATTCTTGCTCCCACAGAGAAAGGCTTTCTCATCATGTTGATTCCCTGACCATAAAGAGCCTCAACAGTATCTCTTGCAGAATGACCGATTGCAAGAATGACAGCGTCTGTTTCAAAATCGTGTTCGCATCCCTTTTCGTCGGTGTAGGTTATTCCGTGAACAACTCCGTTGGCAGTTATAAGGCGTTTGAACTGGGACTGAAAGAGAATCTCTCCACCCATTTCGGTTATATGCTTTCTTATGTTTTTAACGGTAACAGCAAGCTTGTCGGTACCTATATGGGGCTTTCCCGAATAGAGTATTTCTTCGGGAGCACCATGCTCTGCAAGTTCTAAAAATACCTGACGGCAGCGTTTGTCCTTGATTCCTGTTGTGAGCTTTCCGTCGGAAAAGGTTCCAGCGCCGCCTTCTCCAAACTGTACGTTTGAGGTTTCGTCAAGTTCTCTAAACTGCCAGAAACGGTTTACATCCTTTTGCCTTGAATCAATATCTCTTCCTCTTTCGAGAATAAGAGGTTTGAGTCCTGCACGGGCGAGAAGCAGTCCTGCCATCATTCCTGCGGGGCCGAAGCCTACAATCACAGGTCTGAACGGAGAGTTCCTTTTAAGCTCAGGGGGAGTGTAATGGAAAGGCTCAACGGCGCTGATTTTAGGATTTGAAGAAAGTCTTTTAAGTATATTTTCTTCATTGCAGCCTAATGTTACGTCTACAGCGTAGCTGAAAAAGATATTGTCCTTTTTTCTCGAGTCAACACTTCTTTTATAAACTGTAAGGCTTTTAATCTGATCTGCCTTTATTTTAAGAGCCTTTGCCGCTGCACCTTTAAGCTCCGACTGGGGAGCATCAAGGGAAAGCTTTATTTCGTTAATTCTTATCATTTTTAATTATCCTTTCGGCAGCGGACTTTCCTGCAATTATGCCGGATGCCCACGCCCATTGAAGATTGAATCCGCCGCAGATTCCGTCAACGTCCAGAACCTCGCCTGCGGCAAAAAAGTTTTCCGTTATAAGTGACATCATGGTTTTACTGTCAAATTCACTGCATTTTATTCCGCCTGTGCATACCTGGGCATTGTCAAAGCCTCTCGTACCGGTTATTTCCACAGTGAAATCCTTGAGATTTTGTACGGCATTTGATATTTCAGCTTTTGTAAGCTCTTTTGAGGAACAGGTGAGGGGCTTTTGTGTTGATATTTTCATAATAACCTGTCCCAGCCTTTTAGGTACAATGCCGGAAAGGAGATTTTCGGCTGTGCTGTTCTTTTTTGCCGTTTCCCATAAAAAGGAGAAAAGCTCTTTTTCCGACATTTCAGGAACAAAATCAATATGGATAAGAGGCTTCTTTCCCTTTGCTGTAAGTGCACAAGCTGTTGAGGAAAGCTGCATAACCGCTATGCCGGAAATACCGAAATCGGTAAACTGTATTTCGCCTTTTTCTTCTCCTAACTTTCTGCCGTCAAGGGTCATTGTGATATTGCCCTCAGCTCTTATGCCCTTAAGTGAACGGAAAAAGTCGCCTTTGGCTGTAAGAGGCACAAGAGCCGGATATACCTTTGTAACCCTATGTCCGAGGCTTTGAGCCAGCGGATATCCTGAACCGTCTGAGCCCTGTTTCGGGGCAGCCTTGCCTCCTGTGGCAAGGATTACGGCATCAGCGCAGAATTCATCGTTTAAAAGGAATTTTTTGCCCTTTTTCTTTATGGATGTGATTTTTGTATCGGTTATTATTTCACATCCGAGCCTTTCATTTTCAAAGCGGAGGGCATCGAGAACCGAGGCGGCCTGTCCGCTCATGGGATAAACTCTTCCCTCATCCTCTGTGCGGCAGAGAAGTCCGAGAGAATTAAAAAAGGCTATTGTATCCTCAGGAGTAAACTGTGAAATAACTGTTTTGGCAAAATCCTTATCGCCGCCGTAAGGGGTGTTTTCTGCAAATTTATTGGTCAGATTACATCTGCCGTTGCCTGTTGCAAGAATTTTCTTTCCGCACCTTGGTAAGGCTTCAAAAAGCATAACTTTTGCATTAATGCCATGTTTTTTAAAGGTTCTCATACATTCTATTGAAGCAGCAAGACCGGAAGCGCCTGCACCTATTACGGCAATTGCGGGAACGGAAGCTTTACTGTTTTCTTTCATATCAGTTTCTGCGTCCCTCGCTTTCTTCGGAAAAATTGATGTATTCGAGAAGTCTTTCGACGGTTTCGCTGCTGATAACGTGTTCCATACGACAGGCATCTTTTTCAGCTGTTTCTTCAGATACTCCCAAATGTACAGTGAGGAAGTTTTTTAAAAGTCTGTGCCTGTTCAGAACTTCAACTGCTTTTTCTTTTCCTTTTTCAGTAAGGGCGATTCCCTTGTATGATTCGTGGCTGATATATCCCTTTTCAGCCAAAGCACCCATTGCCTTATGGACGCTGGGTTTTGAAATCTCAAGAAAAGCGGCAATATCAGTTACCCTTACGGATTCACGGCATTCAGAGAGTACGAAAACTGCTTCAAGATAATCTTCCAGAGAGGCGGAGATAATTTCACTCATTTTAATCCTCCCTCTTTTGTTCTTTTTTTTCGCACTGCTGAGAACAAGCTCCGCAATTGCCGGAGCATCCCGAACAGCAGGATTTATTTTTAATTTTTGCCCGTATCATTAATCCTACAGCTAAAACTGCAATTACAATGACGGTTATGTTTATAAAAGTACCCATAAAAATCTCTCATTCTCAGGCGAAGAGTCTTAAAATAAGGCTTCCGCCCTGATAAATAATGAAGGTTACAATCCATGCAACGCAGGCCTGGAATGCAAATGTAAGAGCTGTCCATTTTGCCGAATTCATTTCACGTCTTACAGCGTTTACAGCGGCAATACAGGGGATGAACAGCAGAATGAATACCATAAAGGAATATGCTGAAAGGGGAGTGAAAACTCCCTGCAAAACTTCGGAAAGAGCACCGAGAGCATCGCCGCCTGTGCCGTAGAGAATACCAAGGGTGCTTACAACGGATTCACGTGCGATGAGACCGCTTAAAATAGCTACTGCAGACTGCCAGTTTCCGAAGCCTAAAGGAGCGAATATGGGAGCTATGAAGCTTCCTATTACGCCGAGAATGCTTTCGTTGCTGTTTTCAACGTGAGTGAGAGAAAAGCTGAAATACTGGCAGAACCAGATTATAACGCTTGCACCTAAAAGCACTGTAGCGGCTTTTGAGAAGAAGTCCTTTACCTTTTCCCAGAGATGAAGTCCAAGGGTTTTGGCTGTGGGAAGTCTGTAGGGTGGGAGCTCCATTACAAAGGGGGCATGGCCGCCCTTCAGCACTGTTTTCTGAATAATAAAGGCGCATATAATAGCGATTATAAGGCCGAGTATATATATTGAAAGAACGGCAAGACCTCTGCTCTTTGAGAAAAACGCCATTATGAAAAGGGAGTAAACCGACATTTTAGCGCTGCATGACATAAAGGGGGTCAGCATTATTGTAAGACGGCGGTCCTTTTCGTTTTCAAGGGTTCTCGAAGCCATAACTGCCGGGACAGTACAGCCAAAGCCCATAAGCATGGGAACAAAGGACTTTCCTGAAAGACCGATGCTGTGAAGAGCTTTATCCATTATGAATGCGGCACGAGCCATGTATCCGCTATCCTCAAGAATTGAAAGGAAGAAAAATAAAAGGAAAATCTGGGGGAAGAAAGATAAAACAGCTCCGAGACCTGCAATTATACCGTCGCATATGAGTCCCACTGCCCAGTCAGCTGCTCCAAGGGATATCATCGAATCCCTTACAAAACCTGCAAACTGGACGTTTACAAGGTTATCTACTATATCGGTCAGGGAAGAGCCAACAGCTCCGAAAGTTATGTAGAATATAAGAGCCATGAGACCAAAAAATAGAGGTATTGCAAGATATTTATTTGTTACAACTGAGTCGATTTTATCTGAGAGAGTCATATGACCGTCTTCAAGAGTGCGTTTTACGGCCTTTTCTCTCACATCACAAATGAATTTGTATTTCTGATCGGCAATTACCATTTCACGGTCAATTTTATTTGTTTCCAGTTCCTGCACAATTGATTCAAGACAGTTAAGCTGAGTGTCTGATAAATCGAGAGCTTCAAGAGTTGGAGCATCCCCTTCAATAAGCTTTACAGCTGACCAGCGAAGGGGCTGCTGTTTTTCAAGGCAGGTTTTTGCGATAATTGATTCAATTTGCTTAACTGCCGTTTTAACGTTTCCGGTGTAAATATCAAGGGGACTGCTGTTATGTTTGTCAATATGTGAGCCTTTGTCTCTGGCGTGAATAACTTCATGTTCAGCAGTTTTAAGAAGCTTCTGTATTCCTGTTCCCTTACTTGCGGAAATAGGTACAACTTTTATGCCGAGAAGTGCAGAAAGGAGGGAAAAGTCGATGGTTTCCTTTCTCTTTTCCAGCATATCCACCATGTTAAGGGCGATTACCATGGGACAGCCAAGCTCTGCAATCTGTAAGCTTAAATAAAGGTTTCTTTCAAGGTTTGTAGCGTCAACAATATTTATAATCAGATCAGGCTTTTCATCTATAAGATAATTTCTTGTGACTATTTCCTCCATTGAGTATGGGGAAAGAGAATATATTCCGGGCAGATCGACTATCGTTGCGTCGCTGTCGCCTATATTTATTTTACCCTCTTTTTTCTCAACTGTTACGCCGGGCCAGTTTCCGACATACTGGTTGCTTCCGGTAACGGCGTTAAAAAGAGTTGTTTTGCCGCAGTTAGGGTTTCCTGCGAGAGCATAACGGTATGCCATCAGCCTTCCACCTCAATTCTGATATCCTGAGCTTCAGATTTTCTTATACTGAGTTCATATCCTCTTACATTGATTTCAATGGGGTCTCCCATGGGAGCGGTTTTACGCATAACTATTACTGCACCGGGTGTGATGCCCATATCTATAATTCGTCTTCTTATTGCTCCCGAACATCCCAGTGATTCAACTATTCCCTTTTCGCCGGGTTTTAATTTATCTACTGTTTTAATCAAAATAAAGCACCTCCGAAAAGCTTGGATTTAGTGCACACTAAACCCAGCATACTAAAAAATTATAGTACACATATACTTTAAAGTCAATGTTACCCTTGGCTAATTTTTAGGGTAATATTCCCTGTTGACCTTTTTAATAAATAATATTATCATTAAAAAATAAAGTTGAGTTATGCGAGGCTGAATAATGAAGATACTTATTGTTGGAGCTGAAACAGCTTTGGGTAAGGCAGTGATGTATTTTTGTCCTGCCAGGGGATGCAAAGGCATTGTTTCTGCTTCTGATTTTATAAATGATGATAAAAATGAAGAATATGTTATGTCCGTAAAACCGGACTGTATCATATACTGTGCATCCTATAAAAATATTGATACCTCAGAAGAAGAGCGGCAGAAGGCTTTTAAGGTTAATTTTGAAGGAGTTAAAAATGCAGCGGAAGTGGCAGAAAAGGTAGATGCAAAATTTATTTATGTAAGTACGGATTTTGTTTTTGACGGCGCTGCAGGAGTTAAACTTAAAACTATGTCGCCGGTTTTCCCGGTAAATATTTATGGTGAAAGTAAACTGGCAGGGGAAAAAGTTTGTCTTGAAAAGTGTTCAAAAACTTTTATAGTGCGTACAAGCCGCCTTTACGGAAAAGGCGAGGATAATTATATAAGCCGGGTTCTCAGTCAGATGAAGCAGGGCAGGAGCATTAAAGCTCCATATGATCGTCTTGCTTCTCCCACATATGTTAAAGACCTTGCAGTATTGCTTTTAGAGATGGCTCAAAGCGAAAAATATGGAGTTTATCACGGAGTAAATGAAGGGTATTGCAGCCTTTATGAAATGGCGCTGGAAATAAAGCGTCTTTGTGGATATGCTGTTTCTGTTTTGCCGGTTAAAGGGGCAAGTATTGCCTCCCGGGAGGCAGAGCCTACACGCTGCGTGTTGGACACATCCTGTTTGGACGGTAAATTTCGCCATCTTCCTCCGTGGAAGGATGCTCTGATGCGTTACTTAGAGGATGAAGGAGAGCTGCTTTAAAGAGCAAGTATACAAGGAAAGATAAATCTTGATGAATTTTAAAAAGTGTAAAACAATGTTTTTACGTTGTTTTACGCTTTTTTAATTACTTTAAATAAAGCAATTGCCTTTGTATAATATTAATAATTTTTTTTGAGAAAAAAAGCTCGACAGGTATATTGCAAATTCTGAATTTGCACAAGAAATCGAAAAAAATAAGATATAATAGTAAAAATTCGAAAAAATATTTAAATATATGGCTTTTTATCACGAAAAATTGTCTAAAATTAAATTTGTGCTAAATATATATATTGATATTGAATTACAGAAAAAGCTTTGGTATAATATTCATGGTTAATGTCAAAAGAACACAGTTTAAGGGAGGAAGAAGAATGAGTAAGTCGGTTGTAGCTGTCATTACCGCAATTGCTTTAATAACCATTGCAGCCTTCGGTGGATACACGTACGTTCAGGGCGTTGTATACAACGAATATAATGTTAGAAATTATGAGGTTGCGACAACAGTAAACGGTGATGAAACCACACTTGTATTTACCCTTGACAAAGAAGAAGCCTATTCAAACACAAGGTACGATAAAAAGACCACTCTTCCTGATGAGTTCGGTGATGATCTTTATGGTTCTGTTACAATAAGACCTGAACCTACAAAGAACAATGATGGAACTTATGCTCTGGATGATAACGGCAATTATCAGTACGGCGACTGGACAAAGCTTGGCACAAAAAGTGATGACGAATCAGAAATGAGCTTTGCTGAGGCAATTAAGCTTGTCCGCGAAGGCAAATCTACTGAAACTGTTCATTATGAGTACAGTTATAAAACCGAAGGCGACAAGGCTATCCTTACAGTAGTAATAAAGGGATATGAATTTAAAGATGGCGACAATATACATATTGAAGTAGACAACGATATAACTGTTGCAGGAATTAAAATTCATAACAACTCCCTTGCGCTTACAAACGTGGAATTTAAAGACGGCAAGTTTACAGAAGTTGAGAATATGTTTGTAAACAGTCAGCTTGAAGCCTAATAATGTAGTGAGGTGAAAGATTATGGAAAAAAATACAGCTGTTCAGCAGCCTGCTGCCATGAAGAAGTATCTTAGAAAATCCGAACCCATTACATACGCACTGAGCCTTTTCGGTCTTGCAATGTTAACGGGCTGGGTACAGGGTTATTCTAAAACTTTCTTTATTGACTTTGCTTTAGGTGACTCCGGACTTCCGACCCCCGCAATTACTGCGATTGTCGCTGCTCTTTTCTTTGTAGCGAGAATTATAAGCGCTGTTTGCGATATCGGAATCGGATACAGAATTGATAGAACTCATACAAAATGGGGTAAGCTTCGTCCCTGGATTCTTTATTCCTCGGTACCGCTTTTCCTTTCAACTATTTTACTTTTTGTTGCTCCGAGAACCGGAAACGTTATGTTCACAATTATTTGGATCTATGCTCTCTACATTGTTTACACAATCGTAGGCAGCGGCGTAGAAAATCCTCTTAACTGCTTCGGAGCTGTTTCAACTCCCAACCCCGATGAAAGAGGCAGCTTCCTTTCTTTTGCAAGCATTGCAAAAGCTGTAGGACAGCAGGGCGGTATGGTTGCCCTTCTTATTGTCGGTATTATTTTCAAGGCTAAGTACGGTCATCACATCGACAAGCAGGAGTACACAATCTCCGCTATTATCTGTGCGTTCCTCGGAATAGTCCTTGTACTTCTCGCTTTCTTCAATAACAGAGAGCGTGTTCCTTACACAAGCGAAAAGACAAATATTGTAGAATCTCTTAAAGTTGTTTTCACAAATAAGAACCTTCTCATGGTTGCTATTACAAAGCTCACAGGTTTCGGCCGCGGCGTTTATTCTGCAGTTTCTGTTTACATTGCAGTTTACCTTCTCGGCAGCAAGGATATGAACCTTGGCCTTATGCTCCCCATGGGTATAGGTACTGCGGTAAGTATGCTAATTGTTAACTTCCTTCTTAAGAGAATGTCTACTAAGAAGATTTACATAAGCTTCTGTCTGTACGGTGCTTCGGCCCTTACACTTCTCTTTATCTTTACTCAGATAGTCGGCTTCAACGGTCTTAAAGAGAATCCGGTTTATCTTGTAATTTTCCTTTGCCTTAACTTCCTTATCGGACTTCAGCACGGCAATACAAACCTTACACCCAACATTATGATTGCTGACTGCATAGATGAAATCGAGCTTAAAACAGGCAAGAGAGTTGACGCTCTTTGCTATTCAGGCGTAAGCCTTTTCGCAAAGATTGCAGCAGCTCTTACAGACTCTTTCGGAGTTCTGCTTATCGGCTGGACAGGATATATTGCCGCAACAGGCGGTACATACGGTCCCCAGTCTGATGCAACCCTTAACAAGTTCCTTATTATCTACACAATTATTCCTGCGGTATTCGTAATCTTCCAGGGAATGCCCATTCTCTTCTATGACCTTGTAGGCGAGAAGAAGAAGAGGATAACTGAGCAGCTTATTGCAAAGCGCGGAGTTAAGGAAGACTGATAAAAAACTGAGCTCCTGCCTCCGGTAAAACGGCGGCGGGAGTTTTATTTTACAATAAACTTTGATGGAAGGTGTATTAATGAGCAATTTAAAGAAATTTTCAGAATATGTACCTGTATGGGGTTCTTACTCAAAAAAATATATGGGTGTTTCCCGAATTGTTGACGATAGCCGTAAAGAGGGGGTGCGCTTTGATTTTGTAATTCATCCAACGGTTGCAAACACAAACGTACCTGTGCCCAATGTAACTTTCCCCTCAAATTATCATCCCTGGACCTGCAATAAGGATATGACTCATTTTTCTTACAGATATGACCTTGAGTGGAAGGATCAGGTTTATGCGGACGTATCCTTTACAAAGATTAACGACGAGGCTTTTCTTGTAAGAACTGAGTTTGTCAATAATACTGAGCTTTGCCAGATCTGCCTTGAAAACATTTTCTCAGCTTTGGAGTATCCTTATCCTCAGCACTGCAAGGTGTCTTTGCCCGATAAATGCATTTTCTTTGATGCGGAAAATTATGCGGCCTTTGATTATGCGGTGACAAGACCATGGGATATGGAAAACCCCGACGGTATGGAGAAAGGTGTATTCATTGATCCTCTTTTCCACGGCAGAAAGGGTCTGGGTGACAGAATAGACAACGCCCATGTGCATTTCCTTAATTTAAAGCCTTTTGGATGTGAAAAGGGAGACAGAGCCGAGTACAGAGTAAAGAGCGAATATGATTTTGAAAGTCCTGTTCTTGCCGTACGTTACAGAACTGTAGGAGATGGAGACAAAGCGGTTTTTGCCCTTAACGGAAGAGAAGTAACTTTCGAGAAAAGCGACAGTCTTACCTTTAAATATATCCCCATGGGAAAAATTTCAAAGGGCTCGGTAGTATTTGAGCTTGTTTCACAGGGCGGGGCAGGAATCGAATTTGACTTTTTTGCAGTAGCTGAAAAGGAAGATGTTAACGCTGTAACTGCCGAAACCGTTCTCTATGAGAGAAAGCCGGAAATCATACAGGAAGAGACAGAGCGAGGTTTTAGAGAAATTCTTACCTACGGCGAAATCGGACAGACATATTGTGTTATGACTCACAACAAAAACACAAGAACCAGAGAGCTTGAAACAGGTGTTCTTGAAGATGCCCTTATTTCCCGTGTTTCAAACAGTGATATAACCTTTGATGAGCTTACCCGCACCTTCACAGGTTCGTTTTCACCTAAAAAGAGCGACGAGGGATTTTATCAGAACACCATTGTTCATTCTCTTTATATTAAACCCGGCACAAGCCATATTGAATATGTGGTTGTAAGTAAGGATAGATTTGAGCCTCTGTCCGATGAAGAATATGAGCGTATTTATAACGAGGGCAAGGCGACTTTAAAGCCTCTTGGATATAACAAAGAGGGCGAACAATATACCCTTAGCAACGAGATACTTAAAGCCACTCTTCTCACAAATGTTGTCTATCCCATTTACCGTCACGGAGACTATATTGTCCACCACACTCCCGGCAAGAGATGGGACTGCCTTTATACTTGGGACAGCGGATTTATCGCTCTCGGTCTTTTGGAGGCAGAGCCGAAGCTTGCAGAGTATGTGCTCGATACATATCTTAGCGAAACAGACAATAAGGATTTTGCGTTCCTCCATCACGGTTCACCTGTTCCCGTACAGTTCTACCAGTACCTTGAAATGCTCAAAAGAGAAAACGATAAAACTAATCTCTATTCCTACTATGACCGTGCAAAGCAGTATTACAGATTTATGGCAGGTAGAACACATGGTTCCACTACGGCTAAATTCAAAAGCGGCATGACCACTACCTATGACTATTTCTATTCTTCAAGCGGCATGGACGACTATCCTGCACAGGCTGCAATGATAGAAAAGAAAATAGAAAAATACGCCTGCCCCTGTATTTCTTCCAGTCAGGTTATCAGAATAGCAAAGATAATGAAGATGATAGCCGCAGCATCAGGTCACAGTGAGGATATAGCCGAATACGACGCCGATATCGAAAAGCTTACAAAGGCTCTCAATGACAACGCATGGGATGACGAAGTAGGATATTACAGCTATGTTCTTCACAACGAAAACGGCGAGCCGGAGAAATTCTTCAGAACCGATGACGGCGAAAACCTCAATAAGGGTATGGACGGAATATATCCCCTTATTGCGGGAGCCTGCCCTGAGGACAGAAAACAGAGAGTTCTCGGACATATAATGAACGAAAAAGAAATGTGGTCAAATGTTGGCGTAAGCGCCGTTGACCGCTCCGCAGGATATTTTAAGCACAACGGCTACTGGAACGGCAACGTATGGTTCTCACATCAGTGGTTTATCTGGAAGACAATGCTTGATTTAGGCGAAACTGATTTTGCCTTTAAGATTGCCGATACAGCTCTTAACGCATGGAGAAGAGAGGTTGACCACTCCTACTATACTTTCGAGATGTTCAATATCGAATCTGAACGCGGCGGATGGTTCCACAATTTCGGCGGACTTTCAGCTCCCATTAACGTTTGGGCAAATGCCTACTATAAGCCGGGTATTTTTACAAGTGGTTTTGATATGTGGGTTGACAGCCGTTCCTTTAATGAGAACAACACATATTTTACTGCTAAGTGCCGTTATTGCGGAAACAACGAAAAATGTGCCGTTGTAGCGGTTATGAACGATATGTACGATTATAAGGTTATGGTAAACGGTAAAGAGGTTTCCTTTAATGAGAGAAAGAAAGGTGCTCTGGAGATTACTCTTGATACAGCCGAAAAGGATATTGCCATTGAAATAATCAGAAAGTGAGTATCTAAAATGAGCGAAGAAAGAATTTACGGCAGCAAAAATGCGCCATTAAAAGTTCAAATTATCACCGACCCTCATTATTACTCAAGAACAATCGGCACTGAGGGCAAGGCTTATAAAAAAGCCGAATCAAAAAGCCAGAAGGTCATTAAGGACTCCGACCTTGTAATAGATACAGCCTGGGATATGCTCTGTGAGGATACATCTACCGATATTGTCCTCCTTGCAGGCGATACCACCAAGGACGGTGAAATAGCAAGCCATCAGGAGTTTATTGAAAAGCTTCGTGAGCTTAAAAGCAGGGGAAAGCGAGTATACGTTATAACCGCCACTCACGACTATCAGGAGGATGGTTTAACAGACGGCTATAAGGGCGACGATAAGATAAAGGTTCCTGCAGCAACGAGAGATATGCTCTGGGATATGTACTATGAATTTGGTCCTAACGAAGCTATTTCCTATCATCTTCCCTCAATGTCCTACGTTGTACAGCTCTGCGACGGTTACAGACTTTTTGCCCTTAACGATGACAGAGATGTTGACGACGATGGCCCTGCCAGCAGTGGATTTAGTGAAAGTTGTAAAAAGTGGATTCATGAGCAGATTGAGGACGCTCAGAAAAACGACCAGTACATTATCGCCATGACCCACCATCCCATGATTGCTCCGTCACCTTTTTACGCAATAATTGGAAAAGGTGATCTTCAAGGCCATCATGATGAAAATGTAGAAGATTTTGCTGATTGGGGAATAAATTGTATTTTTACCGGTCACACCCACATTCATGATATTTCCTTTAAAAGAACTGAAAAGGGTAATATCTTCTATGATGTTTCAACGGCTGCCCTTATCGGATATCCGCCCACAATGAGAACAGCGGTTATTGATCCGGCCAATGGAAAAATCACCGTTGAAACCCAGTACATTGAACAGGTTAAAGGCCTTGATACTGACGGAAAATCTTTCCCACAGTATATTAAGGATTTCTTCATCGGCATGATAGGTGAGGTTCTTTGGGCAGCGGGAAACGATATTGACCGTCTTGCTGAAATGACTGACGCATTCAGTGTTCCCGGTGAGAAGGTTAAGAAATTAAAGTTTATAATTAAGCCCATAGGCAAATTCCTCAACAGCCTTACAATAGGAAAGATTGGCAAATGGACAAGAGCTGAAACCGGTCTTAAGCCCGAGGACTATGAGGATATCAAAGACAGAAAGGTTCTCAATTTCATTCTTGAAGCAGTCACTAACCTTTACGGCGGCGATGCTCCCTATACTCCCGATACAAGGGAATATAAAATCGCAATGGGACTTTTAAGTATTATAGATTCTTTCCTTGACACAATCGGTCTTAAAATCGGAAAGCTTTTAAAGGGCTGCGAAAGCGCAAGTTCTCTTGTTGAGCCCCTTCTCTATAACGCAGGTATCTGTGACGAAAAGGCCGAGCTTAAACTCTTCCCACTTTACAGAGAGAAAAATCCGAACCCGGAGCTTATTGAAGAGGAGAAAAAGCCAAAATACGAAAATACAGTCAAGAAGAGCAAAAAAGGTCCGTGGATTCTTGCCGCTTTAATAGTTCTTGTAATTCTTCTTATAGCGGTTGTTCTCGGTATTATCGGACTTGTAATTTGGGGAATAGTAGCTCTTATTCAGCTTCTTATTCCCGGTATGATACTTCCGTTCTTTCCCGGACTGTTTTAACCCCAGCGTTTAAGGAGGGTAATGAGTTATGAAATTATATAAAGTAGAAGATTTCGGAGCTTTAGGTGACGGAAAAACAAATGATGCCGCCGCCATTCAGAAAGCTATTGATACCTGCAGCGAAAACGGCGGAGGAACCGTAGTTCTCGAAAGCGGAAAGGTTTACTATTCAGACTCCGTAAGCCTTAAGAAAAATGTAGAGCTTCATCTTCAAAAGGGAGCAGTATTAAAAGCTACTTCTGATATTGAGGGCTATATAAGACCTTGTAATATGATAAATGACCCTAAAACCGCTCTTGTTGGTAACCCTGTAACGGGAAAGCCCAGCTTTGTGTTTATCTACGGATATGAAGCCGACGGCGCTTCCATAACAGGTGAGGGAACCATTGATGCAAACGGTCACAGCTTTGTAAACCGCAAAAGCCAGTATTATGTGACAGGTGATTTTTATCCCCGTCCCACGGTTATCTACGTTGAGAACAGTAAGCACATAAGCTTTAAGGACGTAACTATAAAAGATGCTCCCTTCTGGACTCTTCATCCGGCAGGCTGCTATGATGTGGAAATTGATAAAATAAGGATTCTCAACGACCTTGACGTTGCAAACAGCGATGGAATAGACCCTGATCACTGCTGCAATGTAAGGATTACTAATTGCCATATTGAGTGTGCCGACGACTGTATCTGTCTTAAATCATCAAAGGGCAACAGCGAATACGGTCCCTGTGAAAACATAATCATTTCAGGCTGTACTCTTGTTTCTACCTCTGCGGCTATAAAAATCGGAACTGAGGGTGTAGGAGATTTCAGAAACGTAATAGTTGATAACTGCATAATCAGCCGTTCTAACCGTGGTCTTTCAATTCAGATTAGAGACGGTGGAAACGTTGAAAATGTGAGCTTTTCAAATTGCATTATCGAAACCCGCCGTTTCTGTTCCGACTGGTGGGGCACTGCGGAGCCAATTACCATAACCACTTTTAACCGTGACGAAAACACAAAGAGTGGTAAAATCAAAAATGTCCGTTTCTTCAACATTACTGCAAAGGGCGAAAACGGAGTTTTGATTCACGGTAACAGCGAAAACTATATCGAGGATATCACTTTTGAAAACTGCTCCGTTGAAGTTACAAAAACTTCAAAATGGCCATGTGGATGCTATGATTTAAGACCCTGTATAGATTACGGTGTTGAAAAGTACGACAATGCAGGCTTCTTTATAAGATACGCTAAGAACATCACAGTTTCAAAGACAAAGATGCTTTGGGGCAATGTCTGTGACACATATAAATATGCCGTCGATGCGGATAATACTGAAAATCTCATCTTTGACCGTTTTACAGGTAAAGGTGCTTTGGATTCTTACAGAGCGGGAACCGTAAACGGAAAAGAGATTGAAAGTTTTTAAAGTAAAAACCAAAAAAATAAAGGCTGTTACGGATTTTTCCATAACAGCCTTTTGCATATCTTTTAGTTTATTCTTCCTCGTCGAAATTGAAGTCGTTAAGAAAATCTCTGAGAGCCTTTGCTTCGTCAAAGTTAAGGGTTATTCCCTTAGCCATTTTTGAGTGATCGGGAGCCCACTCTCTAAGGTCAAACTTAGGTGCTCTGTCGTTCCAGCTTACAAGGTTAAGCTCTTTTGTCCAGCCCTTGGGATTCTCTGAAAGTACGCCGATTTCCTCTGTTATCTCATATTTAATCTCTGCCATAATAAAATCCTCCTTAATAATTAAACGTTGAATCTGAAAAGAACAATATCTCCGTCTTTCATGACGTATTCCTTGCCTTCGCTTCTTACAAGGCCCTTTTCCTTTGCTGCCGCCATACTGCCGCACTCTATAAGATCGTCATAAGCGATAACTTCGGCGCGGATAAATCCTCTTTCAAAGTCGGAGTGTATCTTTCCGGCAGCCTGAGGAGCTTTAGTACCGTTTTTAATTGTCCAGGCACGAACCTCCGGCTTTCCGGCGGTAAGGTAGGAAATAAGTCCTAAAAGATGATAACTGCTCTTAATAAGCCTGTCAAGGCCGCTTTTTTCAAGACCTAACTCGCTGAGGAAAAGCTCTTTTTCTTCCTTTTCAAGGGGTGCAATCTGAGCTTCAAGTTCTGCACAGATGGGAAGTACCTCAGAGCCCTCTTCTTCAGCTATTTTACGTACTGCGTTAAAGCGGACATTGGTTTCTATGTTATTCATAAAGTCCTCTTCGCTCATGTTGCAGGCGTAGATGACGGGCTTTGATGAGAGGAGAGCTACAGAGTCCATAATAGCTTTTTCGTCTTCATCACATTCGAGAGAACGTGCAGAAAGACCTTCTTCAAGGTGAGCTTTAAGTTTTTTAAGGAACTCAACTTCGCCGGCAAGGGATTTGTCGCCTTTCATAGCCTTTGAGGAGCGGTCAATTCTTCTTTCGACCATTTCTATATCGGAGAGGATGAGCTCAAGGTTAATGGTTTCAATGTCTCTTGCGGGGTCAACGCTTCCCTCAACGTGGATAATATCGTCGTTATCAAAGCAGCGGACAACGTGGATTATGGCATCAACCTCACGGATGTGAGAGAGGAATTTGTTTCCGAGACCTTCGCCTTTTGATGCACCCTTTACAAGACCTGCAATATCGACAAACTCGATTGTTGCATGAGTGGTTTTGTCGGGAGAATACATTTCGGTGAGCTTATCAAGTCTTTCATCGGGAACGGCAACAACGCCGACATTGGGCTCAATTGTGCAGAAAGCATAGTTTGCCGACTGAGCTCCGGCGTTTGTAATTGCATTGAAAAGAGTACTTTTGCCGACGTTTGGCAAACCTACGATACCTAATTTCATAATTCCATCTACCTGTTCAGAAACCTTTGATTTTAAAGGCATTCTGCCTTTCTGTAAATTTTTTCTACGCCCTTTTTACGCCTTTTATTTAAGACGATGCAGCTTGGGTTATTGCTGTTTTAATAATCGTATTGCCTAATAATCTGTAAGGTTTTTTTAAAACGCAAATTAAATTCTGTTTGCAGTGTATATACCCTTCAAAATATACAGAAAAGCGTTTAATAAACTAACTTCTTACAGACTAAATATAAGTTTATCACAACGCTTCATTTTATCATAGAAATACGTAACTTTCAATATCTTTCAGCTTTTTGGTATGTCCTATTTATAAGGTTAGAGTTTCTCTGTGCTTTTTCCGGCAAATGAACGAAAAAAATTCAGTTTCTGACAGCTGATTTATATTTTTAATAGTACGGCTTTAAGTACTGTCTGACATAAGGTTTTTTGCAGTATAAAAGTTCATAAAATCTCTGTTAATTATAACTTCATTATGCCTTACGGTACTTGTTTTTCTCACAAAATTCCAGTATAATTTAACGTATAATTTTAATTAAATATACAATATCAGAGTATAATTGTGTTTAAAAATTAAAAGTGTACGTTTATTTTTCAGTTAAATAAATTAAAACAGCAAAATTATTTAAACATGAAAAAATCAATTGAAGTCATACATAAATAAAGGCTTTAATATTGCAAATTTGCTTTAAATAAAGGAGAGGAAAGACATGAATATTCCAGAAATTAAACTTGGCATTATTGCCGTATCCCGCGACTGTTTCCCAATTGAGCTGTCAAATCAGCGCAGAAAGAATATCGTCGCCGCCTATGGTGAGGGACTGTACGAATGTCCTATTACCGTTGAGAATGAGAAGGATGCTCTTGCAGCTTTGGCAGATGTAGAAAAAGCCGGATGCAACGCTCTTGCAGTATTCCTTGGAAATTTCGGCCCTGAAACTCCCGAAACACTTATCGCTCAGAAGTTCAGTGGCCCTGTTATGTATGTTGCGGCTGCTGAAGGTGACGGAGACCTTATCAACGGCCGCGGTGACGCTTACTGCGGTATGCTCAACTGCTCTTACAATCTGGGTATGCGCCACTTGAAGGCATATATTCCCGAGTATCCCGTTGGTACAGCTGAAGAAGCTGCGGAAATGATTAAAGAGTTTATTCCTATAGCAAGAGGTATAGTAGGAGTACAGAATCTTAAAATCATAACTTTTGGACCACGTCCTCAGGATTTCTTCGCCTGCAACGCTCCCATAAAGGGACTTTATGAGCTGGGTGTGGAAATTGAGGAAAATTCTGAGCTCGATTTGCTTGTTGCATACAAAGCTCATGCTAACGATCCCAGAATTCCGGAAGTCTGTGACGATATGGCAAAGGAAATGGGTGAGGGACGTTATTATCCCGACCTGCTCCAGAGAATGGCTCAGTTTGAGCTGACACTTTTTGACTGGGCTGAGGAGCACAAGGGTGCGAGAAAATATGTGGTATTTGCCGATAAATGCTGGCCGGCTTTCCCTGAGACCTTTGGCTTTGAGCCCTGCTATGTAAATTCACGCCTTGCTGCAAAGGGTATTCCCGTAGCATGCGAAGTCGATATATACGGTGCACTCAGCGAATATATCGGCGCCTGTGTTTCCGATGACGCAGTTACACTTCTTGATATCAATAACTCCGTTCCTAAGTATATTTATGACGAGGATATAGCTGGTAAATTCGATTATAAGCTTACCGATACCTTTATGGGCTTCCACTGCGGCAACACTCCCAGCTGCAAGATGTGCAGCGACTGTGCCGTTAAGTATCAGCTTATTCAGCACCGCCTTCTTGAGCCGAAGGATTCCGAGCCCGACTTTACAAGAGGTACTCTTGAGGGAGATATTGCAGCTTCCGACATCACTTTCTATCGTCTCCAGTGCGACAGCGAGGGCAATCTTCGTTCCTATATTGCTCAGGGCGAGGTGCTGCCCGTTAAGACACGTTCTTTCGGCGGCATAGGTGTATTTGCAATTCCCGAAATGGGACGCTTCTATCGTCATGTGCTCATTCAGAAACGCTATCCTCACCACGGAGCAGTAGCTTTCGGACATTACGGCAAGGCTCTTTACGAGGTGTTCAAGTACCTTGGCGTTAAGGATATATCCTACAATCAGCCGAAATCACTTCCTTATGCAACTGAGAATCCATGGGGTTAAAATATGAGTAAGCAGTATTTAGGTATAGAATTCGGCTCTACAAGAATAAAAGCCGTAGCGATTGATGAGACATATAAGCCGATATCTTCCGGAGATTATGTTTGGGAAAGCACCTTTGAAAATGGCATTTGGACCTATGATCTGGCGGAAGCATGGCAGGGACTAAAAGAAGCTCTTTCAAAGGTTAAAAACCGTGAGGAAATTGCATCCATGGGCGTTTCTGCAATGATGCACGGCTATCTGGCATTTGATAAGGAATGGAATCTTCTTGTGCCTTTCAGAACCTGGCAGAATACCATGACTGCCGAGGCGGCCGGAGAGCTTACAGAGCTTTTCAGTTTCAATATTCCCCAGCGGTGGTCTGTTGCCCATTTGTATCAGGCAGTGCTGAACGGTGAAGAGCATATTGAAAAAATTGCTCACATCACAACCCTTGCAGGATATATTCATTATATGCTTACAGGCGTCAATGCTGTGGGAATAGGAGAGGCATCGGGAATTTTCCCAATCGATTCCGAAACTCTTGACTATGACGCAAAAATGCTTGAAAAGTTTAATAATCTCCCGGCAGTTCGCAGTATGCCCTGGAGCCTTCCCGACATTCTTCCGAAAGTTCTTGTGGCGGGAGACGATGCGGGTGCTTTAACTGAGAGCGGTGCAAAACTTATTGATAATTTGCTGCCCGTTGGTATCCCCTTTGCTCCTGCGGAGGGAGATGCCGGAACCGGTATGACTGCTACAAACGCCGTGGCGCCGAGAACCGGTAATGTTTCAGCGGGTACTTCAATTTTCTCAATGGTGGTTCTTGAGCGTCCGCTGAAAAAGGTATACGAAGAAATAGATTTGGTCACTACTCCCACTGGCAAGGCCGTAGCCATGGTTCACTGCAATAACTGTACCAACGACAGCAATGCATGGGTCAGTGTACTGGGCGAGACAGCCGAGCTTTTCGGAGCCGAGCCTTCAAAGGGAGAAGTGTACACTAAACTTTACGAAAAGAGCCTTGAGGGAGATGCAGACTGCGGCGGCGTACTTGTCTGCAATTATATGGCAGGCGAGGGTGTAACACACCTTGATGCAGGTCGTCCCATGGTAGTTCGTCTTCCTGACAGTAAATTTACTCTTGCAAACTTTTTCCGTGCCACTTTATATTCCACCATGTCAACTTTAAAAATCGGCATGGATATTCTGGCAGAGGAAAATGTTAAAATCGACAGCCTTACAGGACACGGCGGACTGTTTAAAACTCCCGTTGTGGGACAAAAGTACATGGCCGCTGCCTGCAATGCACCTGTTACCTGTATGGAAACAGCAGGTGAGGGCGGACCTTACGGTATGGCTTTGCTTTCAGCATACAAAGTCACTAAGGATAAAGGCGAAACTCTGGAGGATTATCTTAATAACCGTGTATTCGCCGATGTCATCGGCTCAACTCTCGAGCCTGAGGCAGCAGATGTTGCGGGATTCAATAGCTATATTAAAAAATATAAGGCATTGCTTAAAGTAGAGGGCAAAGCCGTTGAAGTTATCTGAGGTGGATTGAATGCTTGAAAATTTAAAGGAACTTGTCTGCAAAGCTAATTTAGAGCTGCCAAAATACGGGCTTGTCACTTTCACATGGGGCAATGTATCCGCCATTGACAAAGAGACAGGACTTGTAGTTATTAAGCCCTCAGGGGTCGAATACGACACTATGAAGCCCGAGGATATGGTAGTTGTGGATTTGGACGGTAAAGTTGTGGAAGGAAAGTATAAGCCTTCCTCCGACACACCTACCCATGTGGCTCTTTATAAGGCTTTTCCGTCAATTGGCGGTATTGTACATACCCATTCACGCTGGGCTACTACCTTTGCTCAGTCAAAAAGGGGAATACCTGCTTTAGGCACTACCCACGGCGATTATTTCTACGGTGAAATTCCCTGTACCCGCCTTATGACTCCGGAAGAGATTAACGGAGAATATGAAAAGGAAACGGGTAACGTGATAATTGAAACCCTGCGTTTAAAAGGGATAGATCCCTCTCAGGTTCCCGCTGCTTTGGTAGCTTCCCACGGTCCCTTTGCCTGGGGCAAGGACGCCATGGAAGCCGTACACAATGCCGTTGTCCTTGAAGAGGTGGCATTTATGGCTTTCCACTGCTTGCAGCTTGATTCTGGTATTTTGCCTATGCAGCAGGAACTGCTTGATAAGCATTATCTCAGAAAGCACGGGGCAAATGCCTATTACGGTCAGGGCTGATAAATATTACATAAATTGCAGATAAAAAACACGGCTGAGGATATAATATCCGAAGCCGTGTTTTTGCATTTATTTTATATGATTTTCAGGTGCTAAAATATCGATTCACATTTTTTTAGTTATTTCACGGAAATTTCCTAAAAACGTGAACTCAGGAAGCTCATCGTAAAGAGCGCATAAAAGGTTCATGGTTTCACTGTCACGTACAGAACCTGTAAAATCCAGATAGAAAAAGTAACTGAAACCTGAGTCCTTGGCCGGTCTTGATTCCAGTTTTGTAAGGTTAAGGCCGCATATGGCAAATCTGCCGAGAATGCGGTAAAGTGAACCGGTAACGTGAGGAATTGAAAAGATAAGGCTGATCTTATCTGCATTTTCAGGGATAATCAGCTTTTTTGAGAGAATAAGAAAACGGGTGGTGTTGTGGGGAACGGACTGAATATTCTTCTGGAGAATTTTAAGTCCGAATTTTTTAGCGGCTTCCTCTGAGCAAATGGCGGCGATATCCGTTCTGCCGCTTTGGGATACTCTTTCGGCGGCAAATGCGGTGTTTTCGGCGCTTATGGTGTTAAATCCATGCTTTTCCGTAAACTCCTTGCACTGCATAAGTCCCTGAGGATGGGAGATAACGTCGTTTATGGTATCCATTTCAGCTCCCTCGGCGGCGCACAGGCAGTGGCAAACGGGAAGGTCAATGGCTCCTGCAATGAACAGCCTGTATTTCATTATAAGGTCAAAATTTTCGTGTACGGAGCCGGCTGTAGAATTTTCAACTGGTACAACTCCGAAATCGGCTTCTCCGGAAGCGACGGAAGAGAAAATCTCCTCAAAGCTCTGGCAGAAAAAGCGGCTGTATCCGGGAGTATTGTTAAAGAACAGCTCCGCAGCCTTGGCAGAATAAGCTCCCTCAGTGCCCTGACAGATTACTTTGGGATTTTCTGCGCCTTTTTCCGAGCATCCTGTGGTGATTTCCTTTCTCAGAGCTTCTCCTGAACCTAAAATTTCGTGCTGTAAAGCTCTGCTTATATCCATAAAAGTTGAATAGGCGATTTTTACAGCCGCAGAGTATTCTCCACCTTTTTCGCTCATCTCTTTAAGTATTTCGTCCTCCCTTTGGGAGTTGAGTACAGGAATATTGTGTTCCTTTTTGATTGCTGCCACCTTTTTTGCGGCGTCCATACGCCTTATAATCAGGGGAAGCAGCTTTTCGTCTATTTCGTCAATCTCTTTTCTTACCTCGTCTAAATAACCCATTTATTAATCCTCTCTTTGTGAAAAAAATCCTTCGCTTAAAAGTATATCAGTTATAGCAACTGCTGCAGCTGCCTCTATAACGGGAACAGCACGTACTGCAATGCAGCTGTCATGACGTCCCTTTATTATGAGCTTATCGTTTTTCTTTTCTGATAAGTTAATTGTATCCTGCTCCTTGCCTATGGATGACGTAGGCTTTATAGCGGTTCTGAAAATCAGAGGCATTCCCGTAGTGATACCGCCTAAAATTCCGCCGTTGTTATTAGTTTTCGTTTTAACTTCGCCGTTTTCATCATAGTAGAATGGATCATTTGCCTGAGAGCCAAGCATTTCGGAAATTTCAAAGCCTTTGCCGAATTCTATTCCCTTTACTGCGGGAACCGAAAACATCATTGAAGCCAAACGCCCCTCAACTGTTTCAAACATAGGTGAACCTATGCCGGCGGGAAGTCCTGTTACAGCACATTCTACAATTCCCCCTATGCTGTCAGCCTGAAGCCTTGCTCTTTCGATTTCCACCTTCATTTTTTCGGCGGCTTCTTTATCTATTGTGCAAAATCTTTCCCTTGTAAGGCTTTTTAAAAGCTCCGAGGGAATTTCACAATCTGTAAATGGAGTATCCTTTACACTACCTATTCTGTATATATGTGCACCGATCATGATGCCATTTTTCTCCAAAATCTGCCTGCAAACACTGCCTGCAAAGACTATGGGAGCCGTAAGGCGGCCTGAAAAATGACCTCCGCCTCTTATGTCGTTAAAGCCATTGTACCTTACAAAGCCAGTATAATCGGCATGTGATGGACGGGGAAGCAGTGCGATATTTCCGTAATCTCCGGAGCGGGTATTTGTGTTGCGGATAAAGGCACATAAAGGAGCACCGGTTGTTCTGTTTTCAAGCATACCGGAGAGTATTTCAAATTCATCGGCTTCATTGCGCTTTGTGGAGCCTTCAACGCCTCCGGGACTGCGCCTCGACATCTGAAATCTGACTTCTTCAAGGTCTATCTCGGCTCCGGGAAGAATACCGTCTATTACAACGCCTATTCCTGCGCCGTGACTTTCACCGAAAACGGATATTTTAAGTTTTTCACCATATATTGATGACATCTGCTTTTCCTCCCAGTCTATTGTAATCCTCAAAAAAACGAGGATATGATTTTTCTATGCTCTGTGCATCGTCTATGGTAATTTTATAACCGTAATAGAGAGCCGCAACGGACATAGCCATTACAATTCTGTGGTCATTAAAGCCTTTTATTTTACATTCACCTGTACCATGAGAGCCGGAACTGAAAATTATTCCGCCGTCAGTTTCCCGAACTTTAAAGCCCAGCTTTAAAAGTCCGTTGCACAGGGTGTAAAGGCGATCGCTTTCCTTAATACGTAGCCTTTCTGCTCCAAAGATTTCTCCCTGCTTTTCGGAAAAGGCCATTAAAACCCCTAAAATCGGCACAAGATCCGGTATCTGAGAAGCGTCTATATTAAGGCTGTTAAGTTCTTTACCTTTACACATCACTTTCCCGTCATTCCATTTTATATCTGCACCAAAACGGTCTAAAATATCGAAAATTTCTTTGTCACCCTGCTTTGAAAGGGGATTTAGTCCCTTAACGGCAATTTCGCTTTCTTTACTCAGTGCGGCAGCCACAAGAAAAAACGCTGCCTGAGACCAGTCGCCCTCAGCGGTAAACTCACGGGGAGTGTAAAGCTGATTGCCTTTAATAATCCAGCCGTTTTCCGTGGGAGTTACGTTAACGCCGAAATCCGCCATAACGCCTATGGTTATGTCTACATATCCCTTTGACTGGAGAGGGGTAAGGAGTTCTACTTTACTGTCTCCGTCACAAAGTGGGAGAGAGAGAAGAAGTCCTGTAATATACTGGGAGCTTATATCTCCTCTGATTTTGTATTCACCAGCACGAAGTTTTCCGTTTATTTCGAGGGGAAGAGCGTCGCCGCTGCATTTAACTCCCCCTGAGGAGATTATCTCGGTGAGTTCTTTTATTGGCCTTTTGGGAAGCCGTCCTTCGCCGGTAAAAACTGCATCTATTCCGAGGGATGCGGCAACGGGAACCATAAATCGAAGAGTTGAACCGGATTCAAAGCAGTTAATTTCTGCTTTTTCCTTTGTAAAGGTTCCTCCGTTTACAGTTATTGTCTCTCCGTCAAAGGTTATATCAGCACCAATTGCCTTTGCAGCGTTGATTGTGGCTGTTATATCCTTTGAAAATGCAGCGTTTTTTATAACACTTTTTCCCTTCGCAAGCATTGCACAGATTATAGCTCTGTGGAGAACACTTTTTGAGGGTGGTACGGTTACTTCGCCGTTAAGAACGGATGGATAAATTATAGCTTCTTTCATATATTTTCACCGTTTATTTGACAAAATCATAAAGCTCTTCTACGGGCAGCTTTTTTGTAAAGGCAGAGCCGATTTTATTAAGGAGAACAATGTTTATATTGCTTCCCGACCTTTTCTTATCTGTAAGAGCGCCTGTGCAAAGGTCTTGAAGGCTTATATCACAGGAAAGGGGAAGAGAGTATTTTTTAAGAAGCTCTGCTATTTTTTCGCTGCTTCCCTTTTCGGTAACTCCCTGTTTTTCTCCCGATTTTGCCATAATGTACATTCCTATGCCCACTCCTTCACCGTGGGTAAGTGTAAAGTCGCTTAGCTTTTCAGCGGAATGACCTAATGTATGGCCGAAATTAAGGAGCATACGCTCTCCTTTTTCTTTTTCGTCGTGTTCGACTATCTCTCTTTTAATATCGACGCATCTGTAAATCATTGAATCGGCGTTTTCTGTGTTGATGCCTTTTTTGATTTCTTCAAAAAGACTTTCGTCCGCAATGCAGCCGTACTTTATAGCTTCTGCCATTCCATCGGAGAAAAATTTTGATGGCAGAGTTTTAAGCACTTCCGGGTCGATAATGACCGCAGAGGGCTGATGAAAAGCTCCGCATAAGTTTTTGCCTGACGGCAGGTCGGCTCCCGTTTTTCCGCCTACGGAAGAGTCGATCTGAGCGAGGAGAGAGGTGGGAATCTGTACAAATTCAATGCCTCTCATATAGATTGCAGCGGCAAAGCCTGTGAGATCTCCCGTAACTCCACCGCCGAGAGCTACTGCGATGTCGGAGCGGGTCATGGAGTTTTCTGCGAAGAAATTCAAAATATCCGTAACAGTGGAAATTGTTTTAGAGGTTTCTCCTGCCGGGAAAAAGAAGGTTACGGTTCTGAAACCCTCTTTTTCGAGAGAAGTTTTAACTTTTTGAAGGTAAAGGGGAGCCACATTACTGTCGGTGACAATTGCAGCAGTAGCTGCGTTTGAAACGCTTCTAACTATTTGACCGCAGGAAGAGAGAATGTTTCTTTCAATGAAAATATCGTATTTTCTTCCTGTATTAACTCTTATTTTTTCCATAATATTCTCTTCTCTCAAACATTTCTACCCATTGATTTTGCAAGGGCGAGAGCTTTTGCCGCAGTTTCATCAAACTGATCAGGTGTAAGGGACTGAGCGCCGTCTGAAAGGGCTTTTTTGGGATTGTTGTGAACTTCTATCATAAGTCCGTCAGCGCCTGCTGCAACGGCTGCAAGAGCGAGAGGCTCTACCATCCAGGTAATGCCCGCCGCATGGCTGGGGTCAACAATTACGGGAAGATGTGAAAGACGCTTGAAAGCGGGAATTGCGGAAATATCGAGGGTGTTTCTTGTGTATGTTTCAAAGGTGCGGATACCTCTTTCGCAAAGAATGACCTTTTCGTTTCCGCCGCTCATAATGTATTCTGCACTCATGAGAGTTTCTTCAATGGTGTTTGCAAGACCTCTTTTAAGGAGAATGGGTTTATCAAGTTTTCCGAGTTCTTTGAGAAGCTCAAAGTTCTGCATGTTTCTTGCGCCGACCTGAATAACGTCAACGTCCTCGAAAAGCGAAATATGTTCAGCACTCATAATTTCTGTGACGATGGGAAGCCCTGTTTCCTTTTTGGCTTCGAGCATCATTTTAAGTCCTTCGTCACGCAGTCCCTGGAAAGCGTAAGGGGAAGTGCGGGGTTTGAATGCGCCGCCGCGAAGGAAGGTAGCACCGGCTGCCTTTACTCTCTGAGCAACTTCGTGCATCTGAGGTACGCTTTCAACGGAGCAGGGGCCTGCCATTATTGTAAGGTTTCCGCCGCCTATTTGAGTATCGCCTATTTTTATTACGGTGTCATCAGGATGAAATTTTCTATTAGCCTTTTTGTAGGGCTCCTGAACTCTTTTAACGCTTTCAACAATATTTTGCGCCTGAACGTAGTCTATATCAATTGATGCTGTATCACCGATAAGACCGAGTACGGTGGACTGAGTACCTCTCCACGTGTTGACGGAAACGCCATGAACTGAAAGTTCCTCTGAAAAATCCTTAATCTGTTTTTCTGTAACTCCTGATTTAAGTACAATAATCATTTTTTATTCCTCCTTAAAGTTAAACGAAACAAAAAAACGAGGCTCAATGCTATGAGCCTCGTTAAATGTCCTTTTATTTTGGCATATTACGAAAGTTAACTCACAGCATATTTTTTCGCAGCAAAAAAGCCCCAGCTAAAAAAGAAGCTGAGTGTAAAGTAAAAGAAATAATTCTTTTTTGCACACGAAACAGTCATGGCTAAATCTCCCGAATATACTTATTGTGTTTAATATAATACCTTTTTTTCGCTCTGTCAATAGTTTTTTGCAATGTGAAAATCATATTTTTTCTTTAACAGCATCTAAAATACGCTCTGCGTTTTCCTCCGGATTTTCGCAGCAATCGACGATTTTCTCCGCCGCTTCAAGGTATTTGGGAAGCCGTCCCCTGTATATCTCTAAAATATCCTCATCGGATTTATTTTGAATAACAGGTCTCGGAGTAGGATCATTCCTAAGGCGATTAATAAGGTTTTCTTCCGGCACTTTCAGAAAGACAATTATACCGTCCTTTTTGATAATGTCCACATTTTCCTTTCGGAGAACTGCTCCGCCGCCGCAGGCAACTATGAGGGAATCCTTCTCTGAAAGCATCCGGCAGATTTCGGTTTCTCTTTCCCTGAAGCCTTCTTCGCCGTAAGAAGCAAATATTTCCGGAATTGTCATTTTGTAAAAATCTTCTATGGCAGTATCCATATCGGTAAATTTCATTGAGAGCTTTTCTGCAAGAATTTTTCCTACGGTGCTCTTACCGCACCCCATAAATCCGCAAAGATAAATATTCATCTGAAAATCCTTTCCATTTCCCTTACAGCTTCTTCCACAAGGGAGTTAACGTCATCTTCTGAAAACTTAACACCGTTCCAGATTTCCTGAGCCGCCGCAGCCTGCCAGAGAAGCATAGGCATTCCGTAAGCTGTTCCGGAGCCGTTTGCCTTTGCTTTTTTTAAAAGCTGTGTTTCGTTGGGATTATATATGCAGTCGAATACATTTTCGCATTTTGACAATACCTTTTCCCTTACGGGCATAGCGTCAATTTTTGGGAACATCCCACAGGGAGTGGCGTTCAAAAGCAAATCAAAATTTCCTGTTACATTTTCTGAAAGTGAGACTGAAACTTCTGCATCCTTAAAAGCTTTATGGATTTCTTCCTTTATTTTTTCTGCCTTTTTTATTCCGCTTTCCCTTACTGAAAATGTGAGATTGCAACCCTTTTCGGCACAGACAAAAGCCATCATTCTTGCAGCTCCGCCGTTTCCGCACAAAATGACATTGCCTGAAAGAGGTATTTTGGCTGTTTCAAGAGCTTTCGTAAATCCTATGCAGTCGGTGTTGTAGCCGATATTCTTTTCTCCAAATTTAACGGTGTTGACGGCACCGAAAAGTTTTGCCCAAGGGTGAAGCTCATCGAGAAGGGGAATTACCGCCGATTTATGGGGAATTGTAAGATTGCATCCGTTTAGACTTTTTATATTTTTAAACTCAGATGCAAAGTTTTCAGGAGCGATATCCATAACAGAATATTCTGCCTCGACGCCGGAAATTTCAAAAAGACGCTTGTGAATGAATGGAGACATGGTGTGTCCTATTGGATGTCCTATAACCGCAAAACGCATAATATCACCTTAAAAGAAAAAATTCTAAAATGTACTTGACAAAGAGTAAAAATATTACTACTATCTCTATTGTAAAGATTGTTTTTCTGCCAGAAAAAGTTTAGCACAGGCGGCGGCAAATGTCCACCGGGGCGAGGCGATAAAGTGCGGAAAAACCGAAATTTTGAGTGAAGGAGATGTAAATATGGTTTTTGAGAAAATCAGAGATATTCTCTGCGAGCAGCTTGAGCAGAACGCAGACGCAGTAACGATGGAATCTTTGGTGATGGAAGATCTCGGCGCCGACAGTCTTGATGTTGTCGATATCGTAATGTCAATTGAAGACGAGTTTGAAATCGAAGTTCCCGATGAGGTAATTGAGAACGTAAAAACCGTCGGAGATATCGTTAAGTTTGTAGAAGAGAACATCTAAGTAACGGCGTAACATAATATATATGCCTTGCCGCACCTTCAACGGGTGCGGCTTAGTTTTTATAAAAGGACATGGATATAAATTTAATATTATTCCTTGAAAAACAAAGCGATTAAGGATATAATTAAACGGTATAATTCGATTTGATGCGTTTTTGCAGAAAGAAAGGCGGAAAAAAATGGCAGACCAGAAAAAAATGGTAGAAGAAATTACATCCATGGATGTTGATTTTGCTAAATGGTATACCGATGTTGTTAAAAAGGCAGAGCTTGCCTCATACTCAGGAGTAAGGGGATGTATGGTAATCCGCCCATACGGAACCGCTCTCTGGGAGAATATAAGAGATACCCTTGACGCTGAATTTAAGCGTTTAGGACATGAAAACGTAATGATGCCCATGTTTATTCCTGAAAGTCTTCTTCAAAAGGAGAAGGACCACGTTGAGGGATTTGCTCCTGAAGTTGCATGGGTAACCCATGGAGGAGAAGAGAAGCTCGCTGAGCGTCTTTGCGTAAGACCTACTTCTGAGACTCTTTTCTGCGACCATTATGCTCAGATAATTCACTCTTACCGTGACCTTCCGAAACTCTATAACCAGTGGTGTTCAGTTGTCCGCTGGGAAAAGACTACAAGACCTTTCCTTCGTACAATGGAGTTCTTCTGGCAGGAAGGACACACCATGCATGAGACTGCACAGGAGGCTCTTGAAGAGACAGAACGTATGCTGAACGTATACGCAAACTTTGCGGAGAAATGCCTTGCAATACCCGTTATAAAGGGCGTGAAGACCGATAAGGAGAAGTTTGCCGGAGCGGAGGCTACTTATACTATTGAGGCGCTTATGCATGACGGTAAGGCTCTCCAGAGCGGTACAAGCCACTATTTTGGCGATGGCTTTGCTAAGGCCTTTGATATTCAGTTTACAGGCCGTGACAATAAGCCTCAGTATCCTTACCAGACCTCATGGGGTATGTCGAGCCGTATAATCGGAGCTATTATTATGACTCACGGTGACGATAACGGACTGGTGCTGCCTCCCGCAGTAGCTCCCACTCAGGTTATCATTGTACCTATTGCAATGCATAAAGAGGGTGTTCTCGAAAAGGCTGAGGAGCTCAGAGAGAGACTTTCAAAATTCTGCCGTGTAAAGGCTGATACAAGCGACAATTCAGCAGGCTGGAAGTTTGCTGAATATGAGATGAAAGGCGTGCCCCTTCGTCTTGAAATCGGTCCTAAGGACATCGAAAAGAACCAGTGCGTAATTGTTCGCAGAGATAACAGAGAAAAGATTTTTGTATCCCTTGACGAGCTTGAAACACGTATTCCCGAGCTTCTTCAGGCTGTCCATGACGGACTTTATGAGAAGGCTCTCAAGCGCCGTGAGGAGATGACATACACCGCAAAGAACCTTGACGAGATGAAAGAGATTGCCGATAATAAGCCTGGCTTTATCAAGGCTATGTGGTGCGGTGACCTTGCCTGTGAAGAAAAGCTCAAAGAGGTTGTAGGAGTTACATCAAGATGTATTCCCTTTGAGCAGGAGAAAATTTCCGATGTATGCGTATGCTGCGGAAAGCCTGCTGATAAGATGCTCTACTGGGGCAAGGCATATTAATTTAAGTTTAGTTAAATTAGAATATGAATACAGAAAAACTTCCGATTGCATTATGCAGTCGGAAGTTTTTTATATAGATGTAGACGATAAAAATTAAAATAATTGTCGCAAATGTTGATTTTGTTTCGTTATAGTATATAGAGGAGAGAAGGCGAACTGTATATCTACCTTGCATAAATTAAATCCAAAAACATAGTAAACGCATTAGTTTAGCGGGGTGAGAAAGTATGAAAAAGACAGGTGTCATTATTTCCTGCGGAATTTCAACGGTACTTTTTCTGATTTTTTTAGTAAAGGGAGATATATCCCATGCATTTCTTATTCTGCTTTTAATTTTCGGTGCAATAACGGGACAGCATATTTGTGTTTCTGAGGACGAAATTTTAAATATATGCAGCTTTGCAATCGTCCTTTTATGCAGTTTCATTTTTGGAATATACAGTTTAATCGGAGGAAATATAGTTACTGGTGCTCTTTCCTTTATGGCAATTGTTTTTTCTACTTTGGGTTTCATAATAAAAAAATCAAAAGATAATTAAATTGGAAATAAAAACTCAGGAGGTATCACTATGAAAAAATATCTATCGGCTCTTATGGCAGCGATTGTGATTTTATCAACTGTGTTTCTTTGCTCCTGCTATAATCCCATTTATGCCAAAACAAAAACTTTTGCTGCTGACAGCTGGGATGGAACAACTGTGCTTGTAAAAGTCCCCAGAAATATCACTCTTAACATTTCTAATTTGCCGGGATACGGTGACCAGAATGGTATTACATCCTTTCTCAGTGACTTGCCTTTTTCAGAAATAGTTGAAAAGGTAAAAGCAGAAAACCCTGAACTCAAATGCGAATGGACAGGTACTGACAGAGTGCTTCTTACTGACTCCGAAGGTAAAACCATAATGATGAGGATTTTGTATATTCATCCCGACAGCGACGGAGAAAAACTTCCCCTATATACAGAAGGAATTTTTTTAGAGGCTGATGAGTCATTAATCCTTACCGATGGAATTTCTACCGAGGGGGTAGAAGGCAGGGACGGAAAACAGATTAATTTTGTACCCATGAAAGCTGTTTGCTATGGCTATAAAGTACCGTTCCCAATGCATATGAGCGGTCCATGGATTGGCAGCACCCAGATACATACCCTTATAGCTTCAAAGGAAGAGTTTATGAAATTCTATGAGGGTTTGCCCTATGAACTTGAGATGACAGATGACGGATTCATAATGAAAGATTACACCCCTAAAGGCAGCAGTGAAAAAATATCTGTTCAGTTTATTTTTACGGAAGCTGACGGACAGACAAAAGTAGAACTTAAAAAAGTCTAGGATGCTGAGTTTGTACCCAAGTTATACACCAAACGACGTCGACAAGATATCATAAATGCCTTAGATGAAACAATAAATAATTTTACCTGCTAAAAAAGTGAATCCCCGCACAGTCAAAACTGTACGGGGATTTCGTATTTTATTCTTCTCTTATTTGAGAAGGAAGCTCAAAATTATCAGGAATAGTTACTTTAAACGTTTTTGGAGGTAAATCCAAGTATCTCCTGCTGTATTCGAGTTCCAAATCGAGGTTTTTAATTTTTTCTGCAATCTCTTCGTTTGTAAGTCCATCGGTTTTTACAATAATTCTGAGAGGCACATAAAAATCTTCACCAAGCTTAAATGTTTCTCCTACGGCGTTATTTAATCTCATTACAAAATCACTGTTATCTCTTGGAAGGTTTCTGACTTTAATTTCAGGGTTTTCTATAAATCCCAGATAGTAATTTGTTACATTGAAATATACATAAATTATTCTGTATTCTTCGTCATCACTGAATTCAAAAGGATAATCTGATAAAAGCTCTTCGTATGGGTCTCCCTGTTCTCTTAACATTTTACAGCTGTACTCTAAACCCTCAGCTTCTTCATAAGACTGTCTTGTGCTTTCACTGTCAAAAGAAACCCTTACGGGCCAAATGAACTGGGTTGCAATAAGTATAACAAAAATTAATGCAAATACTGAAAAAATGATCTTTGTTTTTTTACTGAGTTCTTTCACATCGCTCACCTTTCTTTAATAAATTTTGTTTTACTAATAATAACGATTCATCCTATCATTAATTGGACAAAAAATCTGTGTTTTTCGCAAATTTCGAATATAAATTCAAATTTGGGCATAAAAAACTCCTTTCAGAACTTTCTGTTCTAAAAGGAGTTTTGTGATTTTGAGTTTTATTTCAGTTTATCTTTCTTCTCTGAAATAGTTTACTCCGCAGCCTGCGGGCTGGCTTCTTTCCTTACTCTTGCGGATTGAAGTGATGACAAGAACAATCGCTGTAATAAGGAAGGGGAGCATATCGAATATTGCGTCGGGTATGCTGATAACCTCTTTGGGTACATAGAACTTAAGTACACGGAATGCGCCGAATACAAAAGAACCGAGGATACATGCAAAGGGATTCCAGTTTGCGAAGATAACGAGAGCAACTGCAATCCATCCGAGACCGTCGACGCAGCTCTGTGTCCAAACGCCGCCGCAGAGAACCAGTGAGATATAAGCGCCGCCTATACCGCAGATTCCGCCGCCTAAAAGTATATTGAAATACTTTACAAAGTTGATATTGATTCCTGCCGCATCTGCCGCCGCCGGGTTTTCACCCACTGCACGCATATTAAGACCGGCTCTTGTGTATTTAACGTAAATACCTGCTATTATGCAGAGTATAACGCCGAAGTAAACAAAGGGATTGTGGTCAAAAAAGAGATGTCCGATATAGGGAATATCTCCTAAGAGCGGGATTTTGTATGTTGCGAGCTTTGCGGTAAATTCTGTTGAAAGCTGAAGGGTGGTTTCTCCGGCAGCAGTTCTTATGTAGTCGCCAAGGAAGTTTGAAAGACCTATGCCGAAAATTGTAAGGGTAAGACCTGTAACGTTCTGGTTTGCTTTAAGTGTAACAGTAAGGAACGCATAGATAAGGGCGGCAAAGATACCGGCCACAAAAGAAGCGATAACAGCTAAAATAACGCTGTTTGTTGTATAGCCTACATAGAAACCGGCAATTGCGCCAATCGCCATCATACCTTCAACACCAAGGTTGAGGTTTCCGGCTTTTTCGGTGATGATTTCGCCTAAGGTACCGAACATAAGGGGAGTACCGGAGGTTATTGCAGCATAGAGAAAGTTAATAAACATTGTCATTTGCTTTTACCTCCTTTTTTGAAAGCGAAAGAATATCTTGTGAAGAATTCACTTGCAATTATGAAGAAAAGAATAATTCCCTGTAAAACGTCGGAGGTAAATACCGATATGTTAAAGGTGGACTGAATAACGCCGCTTCCCTTTTCAATGATGCTGAAAAAGATTGTGATGAGAAGAATGATAAAGGGGTTAAGCTGTCCGAGCCATGCGACTATAATTGCTGTAAATCCTACGCCGTCGGCAAGACCAAGAGTAAGGGTATAGTCACTGCCCATAGCTTTTATCATACCTGCGCTGCCGCAGATTGCACCGCTGAGAGCCATTGTAAGGATTACAACCTTTTTAACGCTCATTCCGGCATATCTTGCTGTGGACTGGCTTTCACCTACAACGCTGATTTCATAGCCAAACTTTGTATATTTGAGAAGTACGAAAACGGCAACAACCATAATAAGTGCAACTACCCAGCCGCCCTGAAGGTCGAAAACTGCGCCGATTCTGGCGTTGGAGGCAAAGGAGGCAATTTTCGGGAAGCCTCTTGCGCCGGGGTCACGCCATGTTTCGTGGCGGAGGAAGTCAATGATATAAAGTGCAATATAGTTAAGCATCAAGGTGAAGAGGGTTTCGTTTGTGCCGAACTTGACCTTGAAGAAGGCGGGAATAATTCCCCAGATTGCACCGCCTATGCATCCGGCAAGGAAAGATACAATCAAAAGTGCCCAGTGAGGCATATCGTTCTGGAAAAGAGCAAAGTAGGAGGCAAAAATACCGCCCATGAGCATCTGGCCCTCTGCGCCGATGTTCCAGAATTTCATCTTGTAAGCGAGAGTTACGCCGAGAGAAGTGATAAGCAGGGGAACTATAATTTTAACTGTTCCCTGGAGAGCAATTTTGCTGCGGAAGCAGCCCATTACCATTTCTTTATAAACCTCAAAGGGATTGTGACCAATTGCGAGAATGAAAAGACCGCCTACGGCAATGGCCAGTACAAAGGAGGCAATTCTCAGAATAACCGCTTTGGACGTCGGCATTTCCGGTTTTTTGACTACTCTTATAAAAGGCTCGTGGTTTTTTGTCCTTACGCTGTTCATGCCGTTGCACCGTCCTTTCCTGCTTTCTTTTCTCCGGCCATCATAAGGCCGATTTCCTCTTTTGTAACCTCGTCCGATTTTACAATACCTGTAATTTCGCCGTGGCACAGAACCATAATTCTGTCGCACAGTTCGAGAAGCACGTCCAGGTCTTCGCCAATGTAAAGTACCGCAACGCCTTTCTTTTTCTGTTCGTTGAGAAGGTGATATATTGTGTAGGAGGAGTTGATATCAAGACCTCTTACGGGATAAGCTGTTATTAAAAGATTGGGATTTGATTCAATTTCACGTCCCAGAAGAACCTTCTGAACGTTACCGCCGGAAAGACGTGAAACGGGGGTATTGACGCCGGGTGTTACAATTTCCAGTTGGTCGATAAGTTTTAGAGCCAGCTCTCTGGAGGGTTTCTTATCAACAAAGGGGGACTTTGTATTCTTGTAGGTTTTGAGCATCATGTTTTCGGTCATGCCCATTGATGCTACAAGACCCATTCCAAGTCTGTCCTCAGGGATAAAGCTCATGCTTATGCCCATTTTAATGATTTCGGCAGGGGATTTTCCGATGATGTTTTCTTTCTTATAGAGAACAGCACCTTTATCCGCCGGAATAAGGCCTGCAATAGCTTCGCAAAGCTCTTTCTGTCCGCTGCCTGCGACTCCGGCAACGCCTAAAATCTCTCCTCCGTTAAGGTTAAAGGAAACATCGTTAAGGGCGTAATATCCCTCGTCGTTTTTAACCATAAGGTGATGAACTTCAAAGAGGTTCTCTGTCTGTTCAACTTTCGGTCTGTCTATTTCGAGGCTTACCTTTCTGCCCACCATAAGCTCCGTCAGTTCCTGAATGTTGGTTTCTGCTGTGTTTACCGTTGCAACACTTTTTCCCTTACGGAGAATTGTTACGCGATCACTTATAGCCATAACCTCGTTGAGTTTATGAGTGATGATAATAACGGCACAGCCGTTCTCCTTCATATTGCGAAGAATTGCAAAGAGCTTGTCAGTTTCCTGGGGAGTAAGTACAGCCGTAGGTTCATCGAGAATGAGAATATCAGCGCCTCTGTAAAGAACCTTAAGGATTTCAACAGTCTGTTTTTCACTTACGGACATATTGTATGTCTTTTTATCAGGGTCAATTTCAAGGCCGTATTTTTTGCTTATATCTTTAACTTTTTCGGAAAGTTTTTTACCGCTGAGACGTTTGTCTGTTTTAGTGCCTGCCACTATGTTGTCTTTTGCGCTGAATACATCAACAAGTTTAAAGTGCTGATGTATCATACCGATTCCAAGGTTTTGCGAGTCCTTGGGGGAGGCTATGCTTACTTCCTGACCCCTTACGAAAATTGAACCTGAATCCGGGTGATATATACCTGAAAGCATGTTCATAAGGGTAGTTTTACCGGAACCGTTTTCACCGAGAAGGGCGAGTATTTCTCCCGATTTAACAGTCAGCTCGATATTGTCGTTTGCCACAACTGGGCCGAATGTTTTGGTAATTCCCTTGCACTGGATAGCATAGGGTACATTCTTTTTATCGTCCAAACAAATCCCACCTTCTTATATATGTTAATTGATTATGCAGGCATTTAAAATTCTTCAATATTAAGAATTTTAAATGTTTGCACAAAAGCTCTTATTTTTAACTTACACAAGGCTTTCAGGCATTGGACCCGAAAGCCTTGTGATTAGCTGTTAATTTATCCTGAGATTATTTAACAACAACGTTGTCAACATACCAGTTGATTTCGCCTGCGATGTAAGCGTCGTCAAGGCTTTCTCCTGCCTTAACTCTTACGTTGCCTTCGTTGTCCTTAATCTCGCCTGCGAATACCTGAAGCTCACCGTTAAGGATCTTCTGAGTTGCCTCGTCAACCTTTTCCTTTGTTCCTTCAGCGCAGAGGTCTGTAAGGTCTGTAAGACCGAGAAGGCCTTCCTTCATGCCGTCAAAATAGTTGTCAGCAGTCCATGTGCCGTCAATTGCAGCCTGAACAGCGGCAGTGTAGTAAACGCCCCAGTGCCATACAACAGATGTAAGAACTGCGTCCGGAACCTGAACGGCCATATCTGAGTTATAGCCGATACCGTAAGCGCCTCTCTCCTGAGCGGCAACCATGGGCTGAGTTGTATCCTGATGCTGTGCGATAACGTCGCATCCCTCGTCGAGAAGAGCAACAGCTGCTGCCTTTTCCTTCTGAAGGTCAAACCATGTGTTAGTAACCTTTACATAGATTTTAGCGTCGGGGTTAACGCTCTTAACGCCAAGTGCGAAAGCGTCAATACCGCCTGTAACCTCGGGATTGTTGTTATCCTGAGCGGCAACATAGCCGATCTTATCGGATTCAGTCTTAAGTCCTGCTACGATACCTGCAAGGTAACGTGCCTGATAAATCTGTCCGAAGTAGTTGTTGAAGTTAGTGTCGTTTGACATATATCCGGAGCAGTGTGAGAAGATAATTTCGGGGTGAGCTGTTGCAGCCTCGTTAACCTTCTCCATGTAGCCCCAGCTTGTTGCGAAGATGATATTGCATCCTGCCTCAATAAGCTCGTTGAGAGCTGTTTCGATAGCTGTGTCGTTATCGTCGGCAACGTTGTTCTTACGGATGATCTGATCGTCTCTGAGGCCGATAGCCTTCTGCATCTCTACGATACCGGAATCGTGAGCATAGGAGTAACCTGCTCCGTCTGCGGGATCACCGATGTGGAGAACGCCGACTTTGATGTCGTCCTTAGCGATAGCGGGCATAGGCTGCTTTTCGCCTGTTGATGTGCCGTCGCCTGAGGGAGTTGTATCAGTGTTTCCGCCGCAAGCTGCAAGAGCGAAAACAAGTACAAGAGCCAATACAAGGGCGACAATTTTCTTGAACTTAGTCATTTTTTCTTACCTCCATTTTTTGTTTATTCACCGGACTTCTTGTCCTTTGAAAACCTTACTCAGCGGCGGAATTTAACTTTTCCGTCCTTCATTGAATCCACAATAGCGAGAGATTCGACTTTAATTCCGTTATCCCTTATCATTTTTCCGCCGGGCTGGAAGCCTTTTTCAATTGCTATTCCAACTCCTGCAAGGGATGCTCCCGCCTGATCTATTATGTCCTTAAGACCCATTATTGCCTTACCGTTAGCGAGAAAATCATCTATTACCAGTATGTTATCTTCCGGATTAATATAATCCTGAGAAACGGTAATTGTATAGGAAACTCCTTTTGTAAAAGAAAAAACCTCAGATGTATAAACGTTGCTGCCTACATTTTTATGGTTTCCCTTTTTGGCGAATACTACGGGAACGGAAAAATACTGGGCGGCAATACAGGCTATTCCTATGCCGGAAGCCTCAATTGTAAGAATTTTTGTAATGCCCATATCTCCGAAAAGTCTGTAAAATTCTTTACCCATGTCGTTGAGAAGGTCAACGTCAATCTGATGGTTTAAAAACATATCAACTTTAAGAATATCGTCACCGATGACCGTGGCGTCACGGATAATTCGCTGTTCAAGAAGTTCCAATTTATCACGCCCTTAGGAATAAAATTATCAGCAGTTATCTACCGCTGAATTCATACAATTAGTATATTTGAAAATTAATACAAAATCAATACTGTATTCACGTTTTTTTAACATTATGCGACAATTCTGCATTTTTAACAAATGATTTAAGCCTTCTATAAGGCCGGAAAACGATGAATAAATAAAGGGTTTTGAGGAAAATTAAATTTAAATTTATAACTTCGGGAGGCGGCAATATGTCAAATTGTCTCATTATGCTTACAAATACATATCCTTTTGACGGGGGAGAATATTTCATTGAAAACGAAATTGAAATTGTCAGCCGCAGCTTTGACAAAGTTATAATCTGTGCATTGGACGCAAACGTAAATGATACTCTTACAAGAGATGTTCCAAGTAATACCGCTGCATTTATTACGGGGATGCGTTCGAGAAAAAGCGAAAGAGCGGAAGATTTAATTCGAGCTTCAATGAATATGTTTTTCAGTAAAGGGAAGAACATTGCCCATGATGATATAACTGATAAAGATTTCAGAAAGAAGCTTTTTCGTGAATACTTTCTTTCCAGAACCCGTAGGCAGTACAGGCAGGTTATGAATAAGCTTCCTGTTGAAGAGCTGAAAAAATATGACAGAGTTATTATTTACAGTTATTGGCTTTTTGTTACGGCTAATGTTGCGGTAGAAATAAAAAAGAAGCTTTTAAGCCTTGGTATTAATGCCGAAAAAGTAATTTCACGAGCCCACGGATACGATATTTATGAAGAGAGAGATCCTCTTAAATATCTTCCTGAACGTGAGTATCTTCTGGAAAACCTCGATAAAGTATTTACCTGCTCTAAACACGGAGAAAAACATCTTAAAGAAAAGTATCCCTCTTTCGCAGGGAAAATAAGTTGTTCTTTTCTGGGCACAAAGGATTACGGAATAAGCCCAAAAAGTGAGCGGGAAATTTTTACGATAGTTACCTGTTCCTCATTAAATCCAGTAAAGCGTGTTTGGAGGGTTGCAGACGCTCTTTCGCTTTACACCGGAGCAAAAAGTATAAAGTGGATTCATATAGGCGGTTCGGGAAAAAAGCTCCAAAAACTCAAAACTTATACAGAGCAAAAACTGTCTGGTAAAAAAGTGACTTTTGAATTTAAAGGTCAGATGACAAATAAACAGGTAAACGAATTTTATCTGAGTAATTCTCCGGATATGTTTTTAAATGTCAGCGAAAGCGAAGGGGTGCCTGTTTCTATTATGGAAGCGGCTTCCTTTGGAATACCTGTTATGGCGACCGACTGCGGAGGAACTAAGGAAGCGGTGGAAAACGGAGTTACGGGTAAACTTATTAATAAAGATTTTTCAGATAGTGAGCTGATAAAAGAAATTATGGAGTTCATGTCTCTTAAAAGAAGTGAAATTGATAAAATGTCGGAATCTTCCCGTAATATGTGGATGAAAAAATATAACGCCGAAAAAAATTATTCAGATTTTGCGGCCAAAATAATTTCCTGATTTAAAGGGGAAAGAAGCGAAAAATATTCTGAAAGGAATGGTACGGGTATGAAAAGCTTTTGTGCTTCAGCGTTTGACGCTGTCTTAGTATCATGTGGCGTTTAAAATGGAAAACAGCATTGTAAAAATAAAAGGAAATGCAAATGAGCTTATTTTCGAAACGGCTTTTTTACTCCATATGTGCGGCTATGCTTTTTATACAGTACCGGGTTGGGGAATAGGTATATACTATGCTTTTTATCTTCTCTTTCTCGGAGCGGGCTCTTATTATTCCCTCGGAAAAATTCTGCGTACCCGTTCTTTAAGCATAAATATGTTTACCGTTTGGAATCTTATTTTTGTACTTGTAGCTGCTTTATCTGTTCTTTGGGCTGTCTCTTTAGGAGATACTCTAGATATTGCTTTCAGACTATTTCAAAATTTAATTACAGCGTATTTTCTCACCGATTATGTCACAAACAGCGGAAGAATGCGCCGTATACTTAATTTAACAGTATTTTCCGTAGTGTTTTTGGCCGTGACTATTTTAATTTTTACTCCGGTGTCTCAATGGTTTGCCGGAGATATAGGAAATTTTTATTATAACCGAAACATTACCAGCGGAATCGAAATAATAGGGGCGATAATTTCCCTTGTTTTAGCTTTTACAGGAGGAGAAAAAAAGTATTATTTATGTTATTTTTTTCTTTTTCTTATGGTGATACTTTCGAGCTCAAGAAGGGGAATAATAACCCTTGTGGCGGTATCGGTTATGGTTATACTTTTAAGTTCCGGCAGAAAGCATTTAGTGAGGAATATCCTTATCTGTCTTTTAGTTCCTGTTATTGTTATAGTGGCAATTAAAAACATTCCTTTTCTTTCTGATACAATAGGCAAAACCATGGGCGATTTGGTTCAGTATTATTTTTCCGGCAGCACCCCCGACGGCAGCGTTGCAAAAAGGGAACTATATGTGGCGAAAGGTATTGAAATTTTTCTCACAAGACCTCTGACAGGTTACGGAGGCGGAGCTTTTATAAAGTTGTTTTCGGAGGATTACGGAACGTCCCATTATACCCATAATAATTTTGTTGAGCTTCTCGTAAGTTACGGAATTATCGGTTTCATCGCTTATTACTGGATTTATCCGGTTATTATTTTAAAATCGGTTAAGGGGCTGTTAGAAAGAAATGTTTATAAAATACTTTCCTTTACCTTGGTTATCGCAATGCTTATTTCTCATGTTGGAACAGTAAGCTTTTATTCAAAAACCGATCATGTCTATTTGACAATTTCATGGCTTCTGCCGTGGTTTTCATATATGCAGAGCAGTAAAAAGCTAAAGAGAAGAAATTGAAGGAGGAATTTCCTTGGAAAACGAGGTTAAAACAGGAATAGAAATAAATTTTTTCCGCTTTTTCAGACTGCTTATGAAAAAGTGGTGGCTTGTTGTAGTTTTTGCCCTTTCCTTTGCTGTGGGCGGAGCTGTTGCGGGAGCTGTTTCCTATAAACCGCAATATACTTCAAAGGTAGTTTTTATTTCCAGCAACAGAAACGAGGGCGAAATTACAGGGAGTATTTCAAGCGGAGACGTTACGGCTTCTTCTACGCTGAATTCAACGTTTAAGTACATTCTTACAAGCGATGAATTTCTGACAGATGTTATAAGAAAATCCGGCGCCAATTATTCTGTTAGAGAACTTCGCTCAAATATCTCTATTGTAGTTCCCGCTGATACTCTTATATTGGAGCTTGGGGTTACAACGCCGTCTGCTCAAACATCGTTCGCCGTAGCGAGAGCTATTGAGACAAGTTATGCTCCATATGTTGAAAGTGTTAAAAATACCAATTTGGAAATTTTCAGCGGAGCTTCGGCAGCCTCTGCCCCTGACAGCAACTCTGATGTTGCGATACTGGGAGTTTTGGGATTTTTTATAGGTGTTGCTGTCTCAGTAATAATTATAGTGCTTTCGGATTTGTCAAGGGCAACTATACGCAGCCAAAAGGACATTCAAACAGAGTTAGGACTTTCTGTAATAGGCAGAGTCGGACACATAAAAAAGGACAGGAGAAAAGGCAAAAAAAGAAGTCTTTTAATTACCGACCTGTCCACCGGTTTTGGATTTATAGAAGCTTATAAAATAATCAGAACAAAAATAGAAATACTTGCCGGAAAAAAAGGTTATAAAACTATTATGGTAACAAGTGCCAGCGAAAATGAAGGAAAAACTACAGTTGCGGTAAATTTAGCAATTGCCCTGGGACAAAACGGAAAAAGTGTTTTACTTGTGGACGGCGATTTAAGAAAGCCTGCAGTTGCGAAGGCGCTTAGCATAAGCACTCCCGAAAGCCGAAGCGTTCTGGATGTAATAAAGGGGAGAATACCTGCAAATGAAGCGGTTCGCTTTATTAAGAGATACGGAATATATGTTTTGGCTTCCGGAATAGCCGACGATAATGCCTCCGAGCTTCTTTCCGGCCAAAAGGCTGGAGAGCTTTTCAGAAGCCTTAAAGAAAGCTTTGATTATGTGATTGTAGATACGGCGCCGGTGAATGTTGTAACGGACAGCATAATAGTAGCAGGTTATTCCGACAGCGTTCTTTTGGTAGTGCGTGACGACGCCACACCGGTATCATTTATTCAGGATGCGGTTTCCGCAATTTCTGACAGCGGTACGCCCATTTTGGGAAGCGTTTACAACAATGTAGAAAAAACTTCTTCAGCCGGCGGTTACGGTGGGTATTCAGGTTACGGATATGGAAAAAAGCAAGGTTACGGCTACAATTAAACAAAAAGAAAAGCGCAGAGATTTACAGCTCTGCGCTTTAACTTTATTCTGATTAATACATTTCACTGTCGTCTTCAAAAATAAGCCTTTTTATTTCATCAATAAGACTGTTGATTTTATCAAGCTGCTTTTTTGAGCCGCTTTCAAGGTTCGGATAATTGTCAACCATGCGGTTATGTTTATCATCCTTAGCGTGGTCACGTTTAAAATAGTTGGTAATCGAGTTAATGTTTTCAGTAATCTGATCGTTATATTCAGAAATCAGCTGTTTAAGTCTTTCGCGGCGTTTTGCAGCGCTTTCGGAAGACTCTTCGTATTTCGCCGTAATGTTATCCCTTAGTTTTTTAAGTTTATCCATCATGGCCTTAATATCCATAGCTTTGCGTACTGCGTTGGCAAGGTCAAAGGCAAATATTACAAGGATAACAGCAAGGATTATATAAAGATATTTTGCCGGCATATCGGAGAATATTTTTTCTCCGATATTGGGGTGGACAAAGTAGATGAAAAGAACGGAAGCAATGCCCCAGTACATAGAGTGCCTGAAACAAATACGTCCCTGAATATTGAGCCATTTGTTTGAGTAGTCCCACCAGCGGGCATGGAAAAGTTTTTCCATAATGTAGCTTGTGGCAAATTCCACGATGTCACATACTACAAGTCCTACAATAAATACCAAAATGGGATACTCCTTGAGGGGAGCGAGAACAAGAGTCATAACAACGGCGCCTGTGCCGTAAATTGGGCATATAGGACCTGTAAGGAAACCTCTGTTTATAATTTTTCCTGCGGCTATTGAGCAGTATATTGATTCTACAAGCCAGCCCAAGGCGCTGTAAAAGAAAAAGTAAATAGCGATTAAAGCGATTTTTTCTAACATAAAAGTACCTCCTGTCAGGCTTTTGGACGGGAAGGAACTATTCCTGTCTCTAAATGAAAACGATGAGCCTGTTTGGGCACAATAGAAACAATAAGTTCTTTTGTGGCGCAATACTTGTCACACATACTTACTACAAAAGCCTCTTTTTTCATAGGCGGGGTAGGGGTGAGGGGCCACATATGGCGGCGGATTACTTCTCTCTCAAGGTCGGTGAGTTTATCCCCGCAAAGCACCTCTGCATTTTTAAGAGCAAAACCGGGATGGCGGTAACCGTGAAGCCTGTGGGAGGCGTCCTTTTCATGCCAGTCATAATAGAAAAGGTCATGGAGAACTGCTCCTCTTGTAGCGGAAACATAATCCCAACCCATTTTTTTGCAGATAAGGTAGCTTAAATATGCAACGCTGGTAATATGCTGAAGTCTGTTTATATCCAGATGCTGTTCGTAAACAGCAAGGCTCTGAACCTCATCTGTAAAATAAATATCACTTATGCAGTCGAAAAATTCTTTTTCTGACTGCGGATTTATTTTGTATGAGCGCATATACGCTTTATCAAATCTTGATATTTCAATCACAACCTTAAAAATATTCTGAAAAGTATGATTCCATAAAAAATGACATGCAGCTGCATATCTTATATATTATATCATTAATGTTATATACATTACAATATAAACGGGCGAATAAATCCTATTGTTTTCCGTAAAACATTTTGAAAATTTCTTTTGCTACAGCATCGTCGCTGTTGCTTCCTATAGTCCTATCTGCTATATCACGCACCTCTTTTCTTCCGTTTGAAACAGCACAGCAATAATCTGCAGCTTTAAGCATAGCGATGTCATTGAGATTATCGCCGAAAGCCACAGTTTTGTCTGCGTTAGTGTATTTTTTTATAAATTCCATGCCGCCGGGTTTACTTGATTTGTCGCTGAAAACTTCAAGATACCAGCAGTCATAGTATGTATCTTCATAAAAAACGGCTGAGACACCGTTTAGATGTGAAATTTCGTCAAAAAGAGGTTTTCCTTGTTCATAGCTAACTAAATTCGCAAAATATACCACAGATTTTCCAGAAACGGATAAATCAGAAACTTTTTGGAACTTTTTATATTTATGTTTTCTCTCCTCGTAAAAGTCCTCTTGTGCTTTGTTGGAAAATGCTGTATATTGAAGGTCTATGTTGCCCTTTGAAAAGGAGAACATAAACGGAGTTTGGCAGTGTTTTTCAAAAATTTTTATAACTTCTTCCGCTTTTTCTTCACTTATTGGATTTGCCGAAAGATATTTTTCTTTTACCGGATCAAATATGAATACTCCGTTCATAAGAACTACCGGTATATTAAGGTTTAAAGAATTCAAAATTTTGCTTGCGGAAACACGGCTTCTTGCAGTTGCCACTGTAAAAAGCAGCCCATCGTCAATCATTTTGTTTATCAGTGATGCCGATGTTTCAGTTACATTTCCGTCAGGATTCAAGAAAGTACCGTCCAGGTCAGTTATATAAAGAGTTTTCAAAATAAATCACCTGTTTCCTTTTCCGCATACATAAAAATTATAACATATTTATAAATTAAAAACAATATTAGTGGGAAAAATTTAAAAGTAAGGGATAACTACTTGTAAGAAATGGATGAAATTGGTATAATAAACCTGTATTGTCACAAGACGTTAATTGCTACCTACCGAAAATGAAAGCAGTAAATAAGACGTTTTGAATTTGAAAGAAAGCGGTATCAGAATGTTAGGTAAATATGCAAAGGTCAGGGTAACCCGAGCCATGCATTCTGCCGACCCGGAGAAAGGTTTTAAATACGGGCTTAATTTCGGCGCCGTTGAAGGTGTTTCCGGAAGCTCAGGCGGAGTTATGATGGCGTATATTATGGGTATTGACCATCCAGTCAAAAGTTTTGACGGAAGAATAATTGCGGTTGTTCACCACAAATCCGGCGATGACATTCTTGTTGTCTCACCAAAGAGTAAAAGGTTTATTGTCAACGAGATTGAACAGGCTATAAGTTTTGCTGAAAAGCCCGGTACTTACACCCTTGACTGTCTTTATGAAAGGTCATGTGGAGCAGTGGTCTTTAACGGCAAAGGGGCCGAGCGAACCTTCCTTCTTATAAAAAATAAGAGAAGCGCTCATTGGGGATTTCCCAAAGGACACGTTGAAAAGGGCGAGAGCTTTGAAGAAACCGCCCTTCGAGAAGTTTTCGAAGAGACAGGTCTTAAAGTAAAACTGATTCCTGAATTTGCTTCACGTTCAGATTATACAATTCAGGGAAAGGTCGAAAAAAACGTAACTATTTTTCTTGCAAAAAGCGATACAAAGGATGTATCATTGCAGGAAGAGGAGATTGAAAGCTCCGTATGGCTTAACTACGATGAAGCTATGAAGACCCTGAAGTTTGAAAACGACAAATCCATTCTCAAAAAGGCTTATGCCTTTATGCAGAAAAAAAGAATTTAAACCTATTAATGAAAGGATCAACGAGGTGGTAAAATGACAGAAACTTTAGTAAATCAGATGTTAGCCTTTTTCAGCGACACTATTCCGGCGGAGCTTACAATTTTTGTAATTTCCCTTATGCCAATTCTGGAGCTAAGAGGCGGACTTATTGCGGCATCCGTACTTGGAGTTCCGCTGCTTCCTGCGTTTGCAATCTGTTTTATAGGAAACATTTTGCCTATTCCCTTTATACTTCTTCTTATTAAGCGAATTTTCGAGTTTATGAAAAAACATAACATTTTAAAAGGTCTTGTTCTCAAACTCGAGGAGAGAGCAGCAAAGAAGAGTAAGAAAGTAGAGAACAATCTTGTTTTGGGACTTTTGACTTTTGTTGCCGTACCTCTTCCCGGAACAGGTGGCTGGACAGGAGCTCTTGTAGCTGCCCTTATGGATTTACCCATTAAAAAGTCATTCCCCGCTATTGCTGCCGGTGTATTTATTGCCGGTGTTATAATAGCAACTCTTTCTTACGGACTTCCGGAAGTTATTGCCGGACTGTTTGCATAAGATTAAACTTATCAAATTAAGAATAAAAATCAGGCTGATTATAGTTTAAATAATCAGCCTGTATTTTTTGTTATGAACTTCCCTTTACAGCAGCTCGCCATATTTTCTTACATACATTTTCTTCATGAAAGTTGCAAGGCACATATAGCAGGCGATTGTAAGGGCAAGCCATGCAAAATAGACAGGGGGAAGAGGGGCGAGCCCCAAAAGGCTTCCTAAGGGAGTAAAGGGGATAGCTGTAACAAAGGCGATGCCTGTAAAGGTGAGAAGCATTACAGGTAAGGAAGCACGGCTTTGTACAAAGGGGATTTTAGGTGTTCTAATCATATGTATGACAAGAGTCTGGCTCCACATGGATTCAACAAACCAGCCTGCCTGGAATGTCGCAATGTAAAGCGCTTGAGCAGTAGGATCAGTTAACTGATGGAAAAGCTGTCCGCCTGTTACCATGGGGCAGATTACAAAATACATAAGCAGATATGTTGTAATATCAAAAACCGAACTTGTGGGACCTATCCACAGCATGAATTTGCTTACTGATGAAGCAGACCATTTACGTGGTTTTTTCACAAATTCCTTGTCAACGTTATCCCAGGGGATTGCAGTGCAGGAAAGGTCATAAATAAGGTTAAGGAGGATAAGGTGGATTGCAGCCATTGGCAGGAAGGGGAGAAATGCGCTCGCTGCCAGTACGGAAAACATATTTCCGAAGTTTGAGGAAGCGGTCATTTTTATGTATTTAATCATGTTGGCATATGTATTTCTGCCCTCTATGATTCCGTCCTCCAGAACATTCAAATCCTTTTCGAGAAGTATTACATCTGCTGATTCTTTTGCAATATCCACTGCCGTATCTACAGATATGCCTACATCGGCTGCTTTCATGGCGGCTGCGTCGTTAATTCCGTCACCCATGTAGCCTACACTGTGGCCGTTCTGACGGAGAATTCTCACGATCCTTGCTTTCTGCTCAGGAGAAAGCTTTGCAAATACTGTAATGTTTTCCGCTTTTTCGCTAAGTTCTTCATCGGTAAGGTTATCAAGATCTGAGCCGAGCAGAATCTCGTTTACTTTAAGTCCAACCTGTTTTGCTATGCTTACTGTTACTTTTTCGTTGTCTCCCGTAAGTATTTTTACATCTGCACCGTTGTCGTTAAGTGCTTTGATTGCACTCATGGTAGTGGCTTTAGGGGGATCAAGGAATGCAAGGAAGCCTATAAGCACCATGTCGGATTCGTCCTTTACACTGAACTGTCCAACGGGAGCGGGATTTGTTTTCTGTGCAACTGCAATAACACGCATTCCCTTGCCGTTAAGGTCATCTGATTTTCTTGTTATGAATGTGCGAGTCTCTTCTGTGAGGGCAACTACTTTGCCGTCAATCTCCGCATGAGAGCAGCATTTGAGCATTTCCTCAACAGCGCCTTTTGTAATAAGCTGTGTTTTGCCGCTGCTGTCTGCAACAACTACGCTCATTCTGCGGCGGTTGAAGTCAAATGGGATTTCATCCACTTTTGTATATTCTGTTTTCAGTGCGTCACTGTCAAGGCCTTCCTCATGGGAAATAATTGCAATGTCGATGAGATTTTTAAGACCTGTCTGAAAGTAGCTATTGAGAAAAGCGTGGCGAAGCACTCTTTTATCCTCGTTGCCGTTTATGTCAAGATAGTATTCCAAAACCACTTTATCCTGAGTGAGTGTGCCTGTTTTATCGGTGCACAGTATGTCAATGGAACCTAAGTTCTGAATGGCGTTGAGATTTTTGATAATTACCTTTTTCTTAGCCATAGTTACAGCGCCTTTGGCAAGGTTGGTGGTAACAATCATGGGCAGCATTTCGGGGGTAAGACCTACAGCTACGGATATTGCAAACAAAAGAGCATCCAGCCAGTCGCCCTTGGTAAATCCGTTTATAAACAGTACCACCGGAACCATTACGAGCATAAATCTAATAAGTACCCAGGAAACCGCATTGACTCCTTTTTCAAAGGTGGTTTTCGGCGGTTTTACGCTTAAATCCTTTGCCATTGTTCCGAGCATGGTATCGTTGCCCACTGCCACAACAACAGCTTTTGCACTGCCGCTTATTACATTGCTGCCCATAAAGGCAAGGTTTGAAATCTCTGTAAGAGCTTCTGAACCTGATGAGACATTTGCCTGTTTTTCAACGGGCTCGCTTTCGCCCGTAAGAGCCGACTGGCTTACAAATAAATCCTTTGCCGACAAAATACGCACATCGGCGGGAATCATATCCCCAGCGGAAAGATGAACTATATCGCCTACAACAATGTCGTCAATGGAGATTTCTTTTTTTCCTGTCTCCGCTCTTTCCACACAGGCGGTTGTGCAAATCATTTTTGAAAGATTTGCAGCCGCATTGCCGCTTCTTGTCTCCTGAATGAAACGAAGAAGACCTGAAATCATGACCATTGTTGTAATGATTATAACTGTCACATAGTTTTTATCTTCGGGTGCCGCTAAAATTATATCAGTCACAACTGAAACCAGTGCAAGGACAAATAAAATAGCAGTAAAGGGATTTATAAATGCGCCGCAGATTCTTTTGAAAAGAGATTCCTTTTTTCCATGGGTTACAGTGTTTTTGCCGTTTTTTTCTCTTGACTCTTCTACAAAATCCTCGGTGAGACCTTCAGGCAGTGCGTTTAAAAATTTCAGTGCTTCTCTTTCCGCATGAGTAGCGGCAAATATCATTTTTGCTTTTATTTCATCTCTGCGGACAAAATCTGCCGCAATTCTTCTTTTGATTATTTTCTTCATCTTACAGTACCTCCGTTTAATTTTTGCTAAATAAGCTAAAGGAAGTACGGTACAAATCAAAGGGCTTTTATTCCCTGATGGTAAGATGTACGGATAATTCCGCTTCTTTACTTTTCTCTGAATTTCGCCCTTTCGGTTTAATACCATTACTACTTCCTGCGTCCATTATCCGTCACCTCTTTTTTCAAAATAATATCTATGTAATCGCCTTTAAGGCGTTGTTTTCTGAAAAAGGACATAAAAAATCCACCGTTTTCAAAGCCCGAAAACGATGGTCAATTTCATTTTGCCGCACAAAATCTAAGCCACAGGCAAAGTGCGCCTGAAAGCATATTTTTCGTTAACCATCATTCTCTTTATTAAAATAAAACTTCGGTGATGACCGTTATCCATTCTGGCGCACCTCTCTTTCTTTGCAAAATAAAAACTCCCGTATATTCGGCAAGAACATACGGGAGCATAAACTCTTATATCTTCGTTTGAGCTTTAGCTTTACAGGGCGGTGAAATTGCATTATGCTGTACCTTGCTTTTCGATACAGCCTGTTCAAACCTTCTCATCGTGTCTCCACGATTCCGCGGCAGCAATCCATATCCCTGTAGGAGCCTCACCTACCGAATACTTTAGGTATTATAGCACCGTGATTTTACAATGTCAATATTTGGAATAAAGAAAAATAGATTTTAAAATCATTTAAGTTTTCTCTTTTTTATGGTTATTACAGTGTAGATAATAAGCAAAATAATCCAGATCCATAGGCAGACAGCAACAAATGTCTGCAATGTAAACATCTTATAATACAGACTGCCATAGAGAAAAAAGAAAATGTTTACACTTGTACAGGTTGGAAAAAATATTAACGCAGCAATTGTCAGTATCCATGCGATAAAAAGACCTGCATGTTTTTTGATGAAAAAGCATATGATGCTGAAAATTAAAAAAGGGATGCTGAAAATTAGTGCACTGTAGCCTACAAGAAACATAAATGGCAGAGAAATAATTCCCGCACCAAGGAGTATAAAACCTATTATTTTCTGTGTGCTCATCTGTTTATTTATAATTACTGTTTCGGGACTGTTTTTTTCCGTGCTCTCCTTTTCTCCATCAGTGCTCTTTTCGGGAAGTTCATCCTTTACAAGCTCATCCATTGTTATGTGAAATAAATCGCTGAGCATAATGAGTTTGTCAAGCTCCGGGACGCTGGCATCAGTTTCCCATTTTGAAATTGACTGTCTTGATACATTGAGTTTTTTTGCTAAATCTCCCTGTGACATTTTCTGCTCGTTTCTCAGTTCAAAAATCTTTTGTCCGAGTGTCATAAACTCACTCCCTTTCTTTGATCCGATTGTACCAGTGAACTAAAGGAATGTCGACCAAGTATCCTTTGAAATATTAGCAACCGCCAGTTGCACATAACTTTTTATAAAAAATTCCCCTTACAGTCAGCTGCAAGGGGATAAATTTTTACGGTGAAATTTACGCTTCTATACCGAAAAGCGTACAGGCGTTTATTTTTCCTGCTCTCAGAACTTCATCTGTGGTGATGCCTCTGATTTCAGCTATCTTTTGAGCTGTGAAAGCTATCAATGAAGAGTCACACCTCTTGCCTCTGAATGGAACGGGAGCCATATAGGGGCAGTCGGTTTCAAGAAGCAGTCTGTCAATGGGGATTCCCTCTGCAACACGTACGGGCTTTTTGGCGTTTTTAAAAGTGACAGCGCCGCCGAGACCTATGTACATTCCCAGTTTCAGCACTTCCTGAGCCATTTCAAGGCTTCCGCTGAAACAGTGTACCACGCCTTTCGGACGTTGTTTCTTTAGAAGCTCTAAAATATCCGCATGTGAGTCCCTGTCGTGGACTATAACAGGCAGTGAAAGCTCATTGGCAAGAATCAGCTGCTTTTCAAACCATTCAATCTGTCTTTCACGGGGAGCTCCGTCCTCATAGTGATAGTCGAGACCGATTTCACCTATGGCAACACATTTCTTATGTTTTGCCAGTTCCTTAATTTTAGCGAAAACTTTTTCGTCCTCTTCGGGAGCGGGGATGTTTTCGGGATGAATACCGCTTGCAAAATAGACAAAATCAAACTTTTCAGAAAGAGCTAAAGCTGTTTCTGTGCTTTCGGGAGTGCATCCGCAGTTTATAACGCCGCATACTCCTTTTTCTTTAAGGGATTCAATAATCTCAAAACGATCTTCGTCGAAAGCTTCATCGTCATAGTGAGCATGAGAGTCAAAAATATATTCCATTTGAAATAATCCTTTTTAAGTTAATCAATAAATGCCGACAGTTTTGCCGGCATTTATGTTGTAAATTAAGTTATCTGATTTTTGCTCCGTTGGGCATACCGTCCACAAAGACTACCTTTACATCGTTTTCGTCGCAGTCAGCTGCAAGAATCATTCCGCAGCTTTCAACTCCGCAGAGCTTTGCGGGCTTTAAGTTTGCCACAACCATTACCTTATGACCGATAAGGTCTTCGGGCTTGTACCAGGGGGCAATTCCGGAAGCAACTGTTCTGGGAGTTCCTGTACCGTCATCCAAGGTTATTTGGAGCAGTTTCTTTGACTTTTTAACAGGGAAGCAGTCCTTGATTTCCGCAACTCTCAAATCAACCTTGCCGAAATCATCAATAGAAATCATCTCAGCAATGCCGGGGATTTCCTTTTTCTCAGGCTCAGGCTTCTTTGTGAGCTTTTCAAGCTCATCAAGTTCCTTTGTAAGGTCGAGACGGGGGAAGATTATGCTGCCCTTCTTAATCTCTGTGCCGGCGGGAAGAAGTCCCCATGAAGCGGCATTATCGTAGGAGAAAAGAGCTTTGTCGCATACAAATCTTTCCTGAATTGTCTGTGCAGTTGTGGGAAGGAAAGGAACAATAAGAGAAGAGATAATGCGGATGCTTTCGCAGAGATTGTACATAACCGCACCAAGTCTTGCTTTCTTATCTTCATCCTTTGCAAGAGCCCAGGGCATGGTTTCGTCAATATACTTGTTGGTTCTGGAAATAAGTTTCCAGATTTCTGAAAGAGCGTTGGGGAACTGGAGAGTTTCCATCTGCTTTTCGACATTTTCTCTAACAGCAACGGCAGTTGCAATAAGATCATCATCAAAATCTCCGGCTTCTCTGTCTTCGGGGAGGACTCCGCCGAAATACTTTCCAACCATTGCCTCAGTTCTTGAAACGAGGTTTCCAAGGTCATTTGCAAGGTCGGAGTTAATGCGGTTAATAAGGGCTTCGTTTGTAAAGTTTCCGTCAGAGCCGAAGGGGATATCCCTTAAAAGGAAATAACGGATAGCGTCAACGCCGTAGCGTGAGCAGAGTATGGAGGGGTCAACAACGTTGCCCTTTGATTTGCTCATCTTGTCTCCGTTAAAGTTAAGCCAGCCGTGACCGAGAACCTTTTTGGGAAGGGGAAGGTCAAGAGCCATAAGCATTGCAGGCCAGATGATTGTGTGGAAACGTACAATTTCCTTACCTACAAGGTGGATATCGGCAGGCCAGTATTTTTCATAAAGGGATGTGTCATCGGAGCCGTAGCCGAGAGCGGTGATATAGTTTGACAGAGCGTCAACCCAAACATAAACTACATGGTTATCATCGAAATCTACAGGAACGCCCCATTTGAAAGAGGTTCTTGAAACACACAAATCCTCAAGGCCGGGACGGATGAAATTGTTTATCATTTCGTTGCGGCGTGATGCAGGCTCAAGGAACTCAGGATGCTCTTCAAGAAGGTTTAAAATCTTATCCTGATACTTTGAAAGGCGGAAGAAATATGCCTCTTCGGAAGCAGCTTTTACTTCACGTCCGCAGTCGGGACATTTGCCGTCAACAAGCTGGGTTTCAGTCCAGAAAGATTCGCAGGGGGTGCAGTACATTCCCTTGTACTCGCCCTTGTAGATATCTCCCTTTTCGTAGAGAGCACGGAAAATCTTCTGAACAGCCTTTACATGATAATCGTCGGTTGTGCGGATAAAACGGTCGTAGCTTACGTTCATAAGCGTCCACAAATCCTTGATTCCCGCAACTACCTTGTCGACGTATTCCTTAGGCGTTACGCCGTTTTTCTTTGCAATCTCCTCAATTTTCTGTCCGTGTTCGTCGGTACCTGTGAGGAACATTACATCGTAACCCTGCATTCGCTTATATCTGGCGACTGTATCCGCCATAACTGAGCAGTAAGCGTGACCTATATGCAGATTGGCAGACGGATAGTAAATGGGTGTGGTGATGTAGAATTTTTCTTTACTCATCATTTGTTCCTCCTTGTGAAACAGAATATTACAAATTATTCTACCATTATTTAAATTTAAAAACAAGACGGGGCAGGGAAAGAGAAGGCAGTTTTTTCCTACTATAGTTAGATATACCCTGATTTTATCCAAAAATTAGCGTGAAGCGGAAAGTAACACAATATCGTTTCTCAGTGAACGGTATTATAATAAATGAAAATAATTATGCATTTTACAGTTTCAAAGAGATATATAATCAGAGACATAAAGGGGATGAGAAAATGACGGGCAGGCAATTAGATTTGTGTATATGTGAAATTGCAAAAGGTAACCGTGAGGCACTAAGGCAATTATATGATGAAATGAAAAATCCGATTTATTTGTTTGCGCTGTCATTAGTTAAAGATTATCAGCTTGCAGAAGACGTACAAGAGGAAACCTTTCTCGCCGTTATGCAGTCGGCGAGAAATTACAAAGGCGGAACAAATCCCAAAGCGTGGATTTTCAGTATAGCCAGAAACTGCTGTATGGACAGCATCAAGGCGAATTCGAAATGTATCTGTGTTGATGATGAAACTTTAGCTTCATTTTCCAAAAAGGAAGACGAAAGAGAAAAAACAGAAAATACGGTTATTGTGATGGAAGCGTTAAGTTCTCTCAGCGAGGATGAACGAATGATAGTTTCGCTTTACATGTTTTCGGGTCTCAAGCAAACTGAAATTGCAAAAGTTCTCGGAATGTCTTATTTGTCAGTGCGTTCAAAGTACGGATATGCTATTAAAAAACTGAAACGCTATTTTAAGGAAAAAGGAGTGTTTGCAGATGAAACGCCGTAAAATAGAAAAATATATGAAAGATGCAATGAAGATTTATGCTCCCGAAAGTGTGTGGGAAAGGATAAAAAGCGAACCCATTTTAGTTTATATGGATACAAATAAGCAGAGAAGAAGCTACAGGAAAACACATCGCCGTGCCGCAGTCTGTGCTGTGGCAGCATTTGTGATAATTGCCGCAGTTGCAGCCATCAATAAAGGAAACGTCTTTCAGCAGCCACCGATTATCGGAGAGAACAGTACGGATAGCGGAAATTCTTTATTTATTACAGACGATGATACTACCCTGAGTGCGGCTCCCATTCCCGGGGAAACGCAAGGAGCTTCGACTGAGGATGCAACATCGTCATCGAAAATAGATTCAGGCGTGTCAATGGGGGTTTGCATTCCTTATTACATGATACTCAATCATAGATTATATTCAGCCAATTGTGAAAGTGGATTAATGCAAGCTGACTTAGGCGCTGAGTATACCGAGATGCAAAATGAATATAAAGTGACCGTTTATTCCATTAAAGGCGTTCCAATTAATGAAAGTTTTGCAATTAAGGCTAACGGTATGATAATCAGGTATGATTTTATTTTTGATGGTGAGTTTGAAATTGACGGTGAAAAATACGGTATCGTTGACAGACAGGCATATTTTTACCCGGAACCCCAGAAAGGAGATTATCTCGGAACGGTTGGTGGAATGAAAGTGTATGAATTCAGCGGAAACGATGAAGCGGTGTTGATTGACTTAAACCCCATTGTGGCCATTGACGGTGACACAGATGAGTTCTTGTATGCGGCAGAAAAGATAAGCTGAAAGGCAAAAGTAAAAAGAAATATCAACATCTGAATGAGAAAAAGGGATGCCTCACTTTATGTGAAGCATCCCTTAGTGTATTGTTTTAAATTTTATTTGAACTGAAACTGGTTATTAAAGAAGCTTTGCAGCTTCCTTGTCGAGGAAGATTACTGCATCCTCATGGTTCTGAAGCACGGAAGCAGGGCAGGAGGGGGAAACTTCTCCCTTGACCATTGCATAAGCTGCCTTTGCCTTGCTTTCGCCTGTGGCTATGAGGACGATTTTTTTAGCCTTCATAATGCTGCCTATACCCATTGTCATTGCATAGCGGGGCATGGGAACATCGCCAAAAAATTTCTGGTTGGAAGCGATTGTGCTGTCTGTAAGTTTTACCTTGTAGGTGTGCTGTGTGAATTCGTCGGCAGGCTCGTTGAAGCCTATATGTCCGTTTGTACCGATTCCAAGAAGCTGAAGGTCAATTCCGCCGGCAGTTTCAATTGCCTTTTCATAGCGCTCACACTCAGCTTTTTCTTCAGCGTTTCCGTCAATGAAGTTTACCTTATCAAGGTCAATATCAGTGCGGGAGAAAAGATTGTCAACCATAAAGGAATAAAAGCTGTTTTTGTCGCTTTTGGGAAGGTCGCAGTATTCGTCAAGGTTAAAAGTGGTGACATTTTTAAAACTTACGTTTCCGGCTGCATATTCTTTTGCCATGTAGTCATATGTAGGTACGGGGGACATACCTGTTGCAAGTCCAAGAACTGAATCGGGTTTATTATTTACCTGATTTACAAAAATCTTACCTACTTCTTCGCCTATCTGAGCGGCGTTATCTAAAACGATTACTTTCATGTTAAGTTCCTCCAAATAATTAATCGATTCTGTGCTCAAATCACATACATTATAGCATTGATTTTCAATTATTAATACCTTTTTCAGAAAAAAAGCAATAACTTTATAAATGTACGCAAAAAACATTGTGAAAAAATAGACATAAATTTTTGTAAATAAAAGTAAAATATAGTTTTATTTTATTGCTTTTTAGCCATTTGCTGTGCTAAAATATAAAACAAATATTCCTAAGGAGTGACGTTATGGGAAAGCTTGATCAGCTCGATAAGAAGACGGAGGAAAAGGGTTCTGGTTTTGTCACAATATGGCAGTTTGTAAAATTTACTTTTGCAAGTCTTATTGCAATGATTTCCGAATTTGCAATACTCAATATTATGAACCATATTGATGCAATAACAAATCTCAATATGCAGCCTTTTAACTGGTTTGTATTCCATTATAAGGGAGACGGCGTAGAAGGTCTCGGAACAATGATTGCGTTCCTTGTTTCTACAACCGTTGCACAGATAATCTCCTTCGTTGTAAACAGAAAAAAGACCTTTGGTTCAAACATGAACCTCACTTTCAGCGTAGTAGTTTATTTCGTTGTAATTGTTGCGCTTATTTGCGCACAGACCTATTTTGCTCCCCAGATAAGCTACATGCTTCAGGAAAGCGCTAACATGGGTTATGACCTTGCAACAAACATTGCAAAAATGTGCTTTAGTGTTCTTAACTTTGTAGTATTGTTCCCTCTTGAAAAATTCGTAATAATGCGCAAAGTTGAAAAGAAAGAAAACTGATAATAAAAGGGCCTGAATCTTAAAAGATTTCAGGCTCTTATTTTTGCAATAGAATATTAATAAAAGATGCTCTGTACAATCCTTACTGTACAGAGCATCTTTTAGAATTTTGAAAGGGGACTTTTAGAAAGATTCCGCCTTGATGACAGCATTCTTAACATATTCCATAACATTGGAGTGATTTTTCTTAATTTCCTTTGCCGGAATTGTAACTACGCTGCGGCAGTTACCGCCGGCGAGAGCAATGCGTTTTCTGAATACCTCAGCGGTGTGGCGTGAAAAAACACTTCCCTTTATGAGCACTCCTGTAACTTCAACTCCGTAAAGGTTGGTAGTATGAAGAAATTCATTAACAACCGGCGAAAGTACACCGCCGATAAGGGTTGATGCAACAATTACGCTATCATACTTTGAAAAATCTATATCATTTTCCTTAATTCTTACACCTTCGCCGCTTAAAGCACGTGAAAGCTTTCTGGTGAATCCGCAGGAATATCGTGGAGAAATTTCAATAACATCAACATACTTGCTGTCTGCGCTTTCGGCGCAAATCTTTCCTATTTGAGAATCCGAACAGTAATAGATGAAAAGCGTTTTCATTCAAATCTTCCTCACTTTGATTTAGTTAAAAAGCTTCATTTATTTACTTTATGACTGAGGCTGTTGTTTGGCCAAAACTTCACAGAGCCAACTAAGCACATCGTCAAAAACCTGCTGCTTATTAAGTTCATTTAAAATTTCGTGTCTGTCGTTTTCATAGAGTTTAAGTGTTACGTCTTTGTGGCCTGTCTTTTTGAGATCGTGAAAGACCTGTCTCACTCCCTTTCCGTATTCACCTACCGGATCTTCTGTTCCGGAGATAAGAAGAATCGGCAGAATAAAAGGAACGTTATTGTACCACGAACGTGTGGAAACGCTGCGCAGAATGTCGAAAAGGTCTCTGTAACCGGCAGCTGTGAAAAGGAAACCGCATTTGGGGTCGGCAATATAAGCGTCAACAATAGATTCGTCACGGGTAAGCCAGTCGAAATCAGTACGCTTTTCGCCAACGTGCTTGTTATAGCCGCCGAAGGCAATTTTGTTAATAAATTCGCTTCTGTGATGCACGCCTTTTCTTGAAGCTACAAATTCAGCGATTTTAACGGCGATGCCTGCGGCGGGATTTGTTCCGCTTGTTCCGCAGAAAATTGCTCCGTTAATATTCATGCCGAATTTCTCTGTGTAGCGTCTTGCAATAAACGAACCCATACTGTGTCCGAAAATAAAAAACGGTTTATCAGGGTATGTGCTGCGGGCAATGTCGGTTAAAAGTTTTACATCGTTTACAAGGTCGTGACGTCCGGTTTTGTCACCAAAATATCCAAGTTCACTGTCATTTTTAACAGAGAGACCGTGACCGAGATGGTCGTTAATAAAAACTGCAAATCCGTTGCTGCTCAGGAATCTTGCAAATTCATCGTATCTTCCGCTGTGTTCAGCCATACCGTGGCAAATCTGAACAATGCCCTTTATTTCATCCTCCTGAACAGGGGCGTAAGAGCGGGCGTAGATATCGGCAAGTCCTGAAGAGGACGGAAAAGTATACTCGTTAACAGAAATATTCATAATGTTCATGCTCCTTCCGTAAGGGAAATAATCAAAAGAGCTGGAGCTATGTCAGCTCTAAAAAATATCATTCATGTTAGTGTAATTTAACATCTTCAATTTACGCAAAATATTATAGCATAAGTTTTGAAATTTTGTAACTATTTTGTTACTATTTGAAAGAATTTTGTAGTAATTGACAAAAAAGATAGAATAATGTCCAACAAAAAGACTAAATATATTTATTTTTTTCGATTAATTCTATAGAAATTTGTGAAATTTGACAATAGATAGTTATTTTTTATATTTATTTAACACAATCAAATTCCGGTAAGGTCGAAATCCGGAATGTACTTTTTTTGCGCTGAAGTTATCTCCTGAAGGAAGCCGTCTTCAAAGCCCATTTCCAGCATTGCGTTTATGACTTTTTCATATTCCCTTTTAGTTATTTTTCTGTTTATTTCTGGAAACTCCTCAGCTCTTGAACAGGGGGTATATTGGCACATAAGGCTTACGGGTATATTTTTAGGATAATTTTCCCAAATATACCTTAAAACTTTAATGGACTCCTTTGTATGCTCCGGTAAAATAAGATGTCTTATTATAACTCCTTTAGTGATAAGTCCTTTTTCATCGTACCGGGGAGCACCTACCTGACGGATCATTTCTTCAATTGCCTTTGACGCAAAGTCAAAATAATCAGCCGCTCCGGAGTATTTTGCGGAAACGCTGCTGCTGACATATTTAAAGTCGGGAAGGTATACGTCTATAAGTCCGTCAAGGGAGCGAAGTGTTTCAACTCTTTCATATCCGGAGCTGTTATATACTACGGGAACAGAAGGCTTCTTCTTTTTGAGAACCCTCCTTATGGAAGCGGCAAAATGGGTGGGATTTACAAGGTTTATATTGTTTGCTCCGAGGGCAATAAGCTCGTCAAAAATTTCCGAAAGCCGCTGTTCTGTTACAGGAGTACCGAAGCCACCAGTGCTTATTTTGCTGTTCTGACAAAAGACGCATCCCAGAGAGCAGCCAGAGAAAAAAACAGTACCTGAACCTTTTTCGCCGCTTATGCAGGGCTCTTCCCAAAAGTGAAGAGCGGCTCTTGCTAAAACCGGGGAGTCGGGCATTTTACAAAAGCCTTGGGAGGGTAATTCTTTTTCTCTTTTTACTTTACACATTCTCGGACAAAGACTGCACTTTTCCATTTTTATTTCCTTTAAAAATCACAGAAACTCAAATTAATATTGATTGCTGTAATTATAAAACTCTTTTTCTTATATCAATATATAATAGTAATTATCGGTTAAGTTTTCAACCTTAAATTGATTTATCATTGTTTTTGAGATATAATACCAGCGTTGAATAATTACGTAAAACAGTTTTTGAATCTTAAAAAGGCGTTTAAAAATAGATAAAAGAAAACCTTGCGGAGGTGCTTTGATGGTATTAACAGTTGATATAGGAAACACAAATATAACTTTAGGCGCATATAAAAAAGAGGAGCTTATGTTTGTACTTCGTCTTTCTACAGACCGGAGAAGAACAAGGGATCAATATGCGGCGGAGTTCCACGACCTTTTACGTCTTAACGGTGTGAAAGGCTCTGATTTTTCAGGTGCTATTATTGGTTCCGTTGTGCCGGAGCTTACAAGGGCAGTTAAAGAAGCCGTGGAATTTGTAACGGGTCGTACTCCTCTCATGGTAGGACCCGGAATTAAAACGGGACTTAATATTCGCACCGATGATCCCGGAGAGTTGGGAGCCGACCTTGTTGCGGGAGCAGTTGCCGCAATTGAGCTTTTCTCGCTGCCATGTCTTGTTATGGATTTGGGTACAGCTACAAAAATCAGCGTAATAGATGAAAACGGAGATTTCAGAGGATGTACTATTGCCGCAGGAGTGGGAATTTCCGTTGAGGCTCTCGCTACAAAAACTTCTCAGCTTCCAGGTATAAGTCTTTCAGCTCCCGCCCACACAATCGGCACAAATACAATAGACTGTATGCAGTCCGGCACAGTGTTTGGCACAGCCGCAATGCTTGACGGCATGGCGGACAGAATAGAGGATGAGCTTAAATGTCCTGTTAAAAGCATAGTTGCAACAGGCGGCTTTGCCGGGGAAATAGTCCGCAACTGCCGCAGAAAGGTAAGTTTTGACGGAGAACTCATACTTAAAGGATTAAAGATTTTATACGATAGAAATTCGTCAAAGTGATTTGTTTTACATTTTATATGCTGTTCCTTGGCAGTTAAAATAAATTTTTCAGATTATACCGCTGTTTTCGTTTCGCAGTAAGGCGTGAATAAATCACGCCCCGGCGCTGCATCCTTTATTTAATGGAGCAGCAGCAAGGAGGTAATAATTTATGAAAAGCAAAAAATCAACCAAGAGTGTCCTAACGCTCACTCAGCTGGGAGTGCTTTCAGCGCTCATCATCCTTTTAACCTTTGTGCCAAATATTGGATACATCAGCTACGGTGTTCTGAGTATCACGATTATTCACATTCCCGTTATTATCGGCGCAATTGTTATGGGACCAAAATCCGGCGCAATCCTTGGCGCAGTGTGGGGAGTTTCATGTATTGTGAAAGCAGTTCTGGCTCCGCCGTCACCTCTTGAGGGCGCTATTTTCTGGAACCCGGCGGTATCACTTATTCCCCGTGTTCTTGCGGGATTTGTAGCAGGAGCTGTTTTTGCCATTGCTGCAAAAGCCGATAAAATAGGCAAAACTGCTCAGACAATTGCTGCTGTTATTGCCGCTCTTCTTGCAGGTGTTGCAGTAATTTCCGCTGTAAGCTTTGCAAAGCAGGCACAATGGGCAGGTTTTGCAGTTGCTCTGATAGGTGTTGTTGTATTTGCTCTTATAATTGCAGGCTGCCTTTATCTTGTTTTTGATCCTAAAAAGGAGGATGCAAAAGGCAAAAAGAATAACATACCCGCAGGAATCGCCGCAATTGCAGGCTGCATTACCAATACGATTTTCGTAATGGGAGCTATTTATATTTTCCACGGTGGAGAGTTCGGCAAGGAGCTCGGAATTACCGTCATGTCCTTTGGTGGTTTCCTTAAATATGTCCTTGCAGCGTTTACAATCAATGCAGTTCTTGAAATTGTAGCAGCTGTAATAATTGCCGTTCCTGTGAGCATGGCCCTTAAAAAGGTAAAGACAAGAGTATAATTAAAATACGATAAAGAAACGAAAACAGTAAGTATATATAATAAAAATCAGGCTTCGTCTTAAAGGACGGAGCCTTTTTTGTCGTTGATGTTTTATTGACACTGTGATATTATCAAACCGATTAATGCAAAGGAGATTTTCAAATGGATGGACATTTAAGAAATATGGCGTCGGTTTACATTATGGCGGAAAATAAAATGCTGATGCTGTACAGAATCGGTTCACGGGTTGTAGCCCCCTCCTGGTGCGGCATAGGCGGACATTTTGAGAAGGATGAGTTTAATGACGCTAAAAGAGCAATGCTTAGAGAACTGAAAGAAGAAATAAATCTTGATGAGAATGATTTGGAAAATATAAAACTCAGGTATATAACCCTTAGAAATAAGAACGGTGAAATACGTATAAACTACTATTTTTTCGCTGATTTGCGTAATGGGGTTAGCGTTCAGAACTATTGTAGTGAAGGAAAGCTGCAATGGGTGGAATTTGAAAAAGTTACAGAAAAGAAAATGCCGTATACAGCCGAGTATGTGCTTAAACACTATATGGAAAAAGGAAGATATACCGACTATTTATACTGCGGCGCTGCTGAGAAAGAAAAGGTAGTCTTTTCAGAGTTGGAGGATTTTTAAGTTATTCTCAAAATTGACCTCTTTAAAATGACTGAAAATTGTATATTTAACTATGACACTTTTTCTGCTATCATGTATCCATAAAGAAAAGAGAGGTGTCAGTTATGAAAAGAATTGTTACAATTCAGGATATTTCATGTCTCGGAAAGTGCTCAATTACAGTTGCTCTTCCGATAATTTCAGCAATGGGTGTTGAAGCTGCTATTATTCCAACTGCTGTTTTGTCCACCCATACAATGTTTAAGGGCTTTACCTGCAAGGATCTTGACGATCAGATTGTGCCTATTACTGACCACTGGAAAAATGAGGGAATTAAGTTTGACGGTATTTACACCGGTTACCTCGCTTCAGGTCAGCAGATAGCTACTGTTATGTCGGTTATCGACAAGCTTAAAGACGACACTCTTGTAGTTGTTGACCCTGCTATGGCTGATAACGGAAAGCTCTATCCTGCTTTTGACAGCGAATTCCCCAAGGAGATGGCAAAGCTCTGCGGCAAGGCAGATATCATTCTTCCCAACATCACTGAGGCAAGCTTCCTTACAGGCAGCGAATATAAAACAGAGTATGACGAAAGCTACATTGATGAGCTTCTCAAAAAGCTTGCGGCTCTTGGCAGCAAAAAGGTAGTGCTTAAAGGCGTTGTGCTGGATGGCAAATACGGAGTTATCTGCTATAACTGTAAAACAGGCGAGAGAAGCATGTACAGCCACGAAAAAATACCTGTAGGTTATCATGGTACAGGTGATGTATTCTCCTCAACCTTTGTAGGTGCACTTATGAGAGGAAAGAGCATGGAGGATGCCGTAAAACTTGCCGCTGATTATACAGTTGAGTGTATCAAGATAACCTTTAACAGAGTAGGGGAAGATTTCTACGGCGTTGATTTTGAAACAGCAATGCCCTTCCTTATTGACAGACTCAAATAAAAATATTAAACTTTTAAAAGCTTAATGAAAGGGGAAATTCAATTGACTGATATACAAAAAGAGCTGAAAGAATTTCTTCTTTCAGCGGGAGCTTCAGATGTAGGCTTTGCGGAAATTGACGACGGGGATTTCGGTTCCTGCCGCTGGGGTGTGAGCGTTGTAGTAAAGCTTTCCGACGCAATAATTGACGAAATAGACGGCGCCCCAACTCATACTTATTTCAGCCACTACAGAGCGGTCAATGCTCTTATTGATTCTCTGCTTTTGAGAGCGGGAATGTTCCTCGAAAAAAGGGGATACCGTTATATTACCGTTGCCGCTTCTCAGAGCATAAATAAGGACGGCTGGAATTACTGCGGCCGCTATTCCCATAAAAAGGTTGCGTATCTTTCGGGACTTGGAACAGTGGGAAAAAATTCATTGTTCCTCCACAGAGAATACGGAGCGAGAGTCCGTCTCGGCTCACTTTTCACAGACTGTCCCCTGGAGAGAGAAGTGCCGATTTCGGAAAACATCTGTATCGGCTGTGATCTCTGCACAGATGCCTGTCCTTCAGGAGCCATAAAGGGAAAAGACTGGTATCCGGGGGTAGATAGAAGCGAAATCTTCGACCCCGAAAAGTGCAGTACTTTTATGAAAAAAGAGTTTAAAATGATAGGCAGGGGAGCCGTCTGCGGAATTTGCATGAAGGTTTGTCCTGCGGGAAAGCTCCGAAAGTGAATATCAGAAAAATTAAACCCGCCGGATTTTCCGACGGGTAATTTTTGTGTTAATTTTACTGAGCGGCTTTTGCTGTTACATCCTCAGAGGAGGAGTTTGCTTTGGCGTTTAAGTTCACAATAGTAAAGCCTGTCATTATAGCTGTAGAGGAAAAACCAAAACGGTAGTTTCCTACGTCTTTTGTAAGAGATGTTTTTCCGTTATAGGACTCAGGAAGATTTACTTTAAGTTCTTCAATAATCGTGTCTACGTCAGCCTCTGTAAGCTCTGTAAAAGAAAGGATAGAATATCCGGAAATTTTGCAGAAATCATCGACAGTGCTCTGGTCTATTTCTCCGTTGGCGTTCTGACCTGAGCCAACAAACCAAACCGAGCTTTTAATGAATTCCTTTGATTTTTTATCTGCGGAAGCTAAAAGGGTGATTTTAGAGCTTCCTGCGGAAATATCAAAAGCATAGGTGTAGTTTATTGTGGAGCTGTCGCTGGATTCAGAAATCTGAATATCGTCTTCGGGAATTTTATAATCAGAAGATATTTCATCGAATTTTTTAATTCCGTCTGTAACCATGTTTTGTTCAGCCATGCATCCGAAAAAAGTAAGAGTAAGAGCAAGGGCAAGGAGGACACAGGCTATGGATTTTACTGCGTGTTTCATTTAATCACCTCGTACGCATATTTTCACAAATAAATGATATAGGAATGTTAGACGCCTGTCAATTGGCATAATGCCGAATAAAGGCAAAGTATACAAAACATTATGCACAACTAAAGGTGTTAATCAATCTATATGTAGAAAAAAATCAAATGCTGTTGCAATCTATTGAAATTATCCCTGTTTTGCAATAGAATAATTAGGTATTGACGAGATAACTGGGTAGGTGAGTTTGTGGTGACCTGTTTTTCAGTTTCGCCTTTAAACACAAAACTGAATAAAAGGCACGCTATTAAGCCCAGTATCAGTGTGTCAAAAACCAAAAGGTGAAAAGCAGGCTGCGTTATAACCGCAGCCTTTTTACTTTGGAAAAACCACCAAATTTATAAATTTTGAAAGGATGTCGAGAGTATGAAAAAGGTAGCTGTAATAATGGGCAGCGACAGTGATTTACCGGTAGTAGGAAAAGCTATAAAAAAGCTTGCCGAGTTTGGAGTTGAAACAGAGGTTCATGTAATGTCAGCTCACAGAACTCCGGTTCAGGCGGCAGAATTTTCATCAAAGGCAAAAGAAAATGGTTTTGGAGCAATTATAGCTGCGGCTGGAAAAGCTGCACATCTTGCAGGTGTTCTTGCAGCTCATACCACTCTTCCCGTTATCGGAATTCCTGTAAAATCTTCCACTCTTGACGGACTTGATGCTCTTCTTGCAACAGTTCAGATGCCCTCAGGTATTCCCGTTGCAACTGTAGCAATAGACGGCGCTGAAAATGCTGCAATTCTGGCAGTACAGATGCTTGCTCTTTCTGATGAGACACTTGCAAAGAAGCTTGATGAAATGAAATCTGATATGGAAAAGGCTGTTATCGCAAAGGATAAGGCACTTGCAGAGAGCCTTAAGGCTTAAAATTTATAGCTGTTATTATTAATTTGCAAAATCACTTTGGAGGCTGATATATATGTTTGACAAAATACATGAAGAATGCGGTGTGTTCGGCATTTATAACAAAGACGATCTCAATGTGGCAAATGAAGCATATTTTGCTCTTTTTGCCCTCCAGCACAGAGGTCAGGTAAGCTGCGGTATTGCAGTTAACAACGACGGAATAATCGACTGTGAAAAGGGAATGGGCATTGTTCCCGATGTTTTCGATGCTGATACACTCAGAAAGCTTACAGCAAACGGCAGGGGAGATATTGGTCTCGGTCATGTCCGCTATTCTGCCGGTAAAGATTCTATTCCGATTAACTCTCAGCCTCTTGTTATGCGTTATTCAAAGGGCACATTGGCTATTTCAAATAACGGCAGCCTTGTAAACACTGAAGAAATCAAACGTGAGCTTCAGACAACAGGCGCTATTTTCCAGACAAACAGCGACGCTGAGCTTATCGGTTATCTTATTGCAAAGGCGAGACTTACCGAGGGCAGCGTTGAAGAGGCAATTTCTGTTGCAATGAACAAGCTTGAGGGTGCATATTCTTTCCTTGTTGTTTCACCCCGTAAGCTTATCGGCGTAAGAGACCCTCACGGCTTCCGTCCCCTTTGCATAGGTAAGAGCGGAAACAGCTATATGCTCGCTTCCGAAACCTGTGCTCTTGACAGCCTTGGCGCTGAGTTCGTCCGTGACGTTAAACCCGGTGAAATCGTCATCATCGACGAAAACGGTATCCGCAGCATTGAGGACCATTGCGGACAGAAAACTTCACTTTGCATTTTCGAGCACGTTTACTTTGCACGTCCCGATTCCGTAATCGACGGAGCAAGCGTTCATATGGCACGCCGTATGGCTGGACGCTATCTGGCAAAGGAGCATCCCGTTGAAGCCGATGTTGTTATCGGTGTTCCCGATTCAGGTCTTGATGCCGCAATCGGTTATTCTGAGGAGTCAGGTATTCCCTTTGCATTCGGTTTCATAAAGAACCGCTATATAGGCAGAACTTTCATTCAGGAAACTCAGGAACAGAGAGAGAGGAGCGTTCATATTAAGCTTAATCCTCTTTCAGCAGCCGTAAAGGGCAAGAGAGTTGTCATGATAGATGACTCAATCGTTAGAGGTACAACCAGCGCTCACATTGTTGAGCTTCTCAGAAAGGCAGGAGCCACAGAGGTTCATATGCGTATTTCCTCACCGCCTTTCCTCAATCCCTGCTATTTCGGTACAGATATCAGCTCACGTGAATATCTTATCGCTTGCCGTCTCACTCTTGACGAGATCCGTCAGGAAATCGGCGCTGATTCTCTCGGCTATCTGAGCCTTGAAAATCTTCACAAGATTGCAGTGGGCTCAAAGTGTGATTTCTGTGATGCATGCTTTACAGGCAAATATCCCGTAGAAATTAAGGATTCTATCTTTGAAGATAAATTCAGCAAGAAAATAAACGAGTCTAAAAAATAAAGGAGGATTCTACAAAATGGAAAGCTTCAGCAAAAGCTACAAAGATGCGGGCGTTGACGTAACCGCCGGCTATAAATCAGTAGAGCTTATTAAATCCCATGTTGAGAGAACAAGAATTCCCGGTGTTATGTCCGCAATCGGCGGCTTCGGCGGAATGTTTGCACCCGATATGACAGGTATTGCAAATCCCGTGCTTGTTTCCGGCACCGACGGAGTGGGAACAAAGCTTAAAATTGCTTTTCTCATGGATAAACATGATACAGTAGGTATCGACTGCGTTGCAATGTGCGTAAACGATGTTGCTTGTTCAGGTGCAAAGCCTCTTTTCTTCCTTGACTATGTTGCGGTAGGAAAAAATATACCTGAAAAAGTTGAGCAGATAGTTAAAGGTGTTGCTGAGGGTTGCGTACAGGCAGGCTGTGCTCTTGTTGGCGGCGAAACCGCTGAGATGCCCGGCTTCTATCCTGTTGACGAATATGACCTTGCAGGTTTCTGCGTAGGTATGGGTGATAGAGATAAGCTTGTTGACGGCAAAAACCTCCGTGCAGGTGATGCCCTTATAGGTGTTGAGTCCTCCGGTCTTCATTCAAACGGATTCTCACTTGTCAGAAAGGTTTTCCGTATATCTGAGGAGCGCCTTAACCTTCATATGAACGACCTTGGCAAAACTCTCGGCGAAGAGCTTCTCACTCCCACAAAGATTTATGTAAAGCCTCTTCTTGAGCTTATGTCAAAAGTTGACGTTCACGCAATTTCACATATTACAGGCGGCGGATTCTATGAGAATATTCCGCGTATGATCGAGGGCGACCTTACCGCTGTTATCGAAAAGAGCAAGGTTCCCGTAAAGCCCATTTTCAAGATTATCCAGAACGAGGGTATCCCCGAGAGAGATATGTTCAACACATTTAATATGGGTATCGGTCTTTGCATCGCAGTTGCTCCCGATAAAGCTGACGAGGCTGTAAGAATCCTTGAAAGCTGCGGCGAAAAGGCTCATATTATCGGTGAGATGAAGCAGGGCGAAAAGGGTATAGAGATATGCTGAAAATAGCTGTGCTTGTTTCCGGCGGAGGAACCAATCTTCAGGCACTTATTGACGCTGAAAAAGCCGGAAAGATTAAAAACGGAACAATAGTCAAAGTTATTGCAAGCAAGGAGGGGGCTTATGCCCTCACCCGTGCTGCAAATGCGGGAATAGAAACAGCCGTTGTGGCAAGAAAATCCTATGAAAACTCTGATGATTACGACAAGGCTCTCCTTTCAGAGCTTAAAAAGTGTGGGGCTGACCTTGTAGTCCTTGCAGGTTTCCTTTCTATTCTCGGTGAAACCGTTATTTCAGAGTATGAAAATAAAATCATAAATATCCATCCGTCACTTATACCCTCATTTTGCGGAAAGGGCTGCTACGGCCTTAAAGTTCACGAAATGGCTCTTGCAAAGGGCGTTAAAGTGACAGGGGCAACGGTTCATTTTGTAAATCTTATTCCCGACGGAGGAGCCATAATTCTCCAGAAAGCAGTTGAGATTAAGAACGGTGATACTCCGGAGGTTTTACAGCGCAGAGTTATGGAAAATGCCGAGTGGGAAATTCTTCCCAAAGCTGTTTCTCTTTTCTGCGAAGGCAAAATAAAAGTTACCGGAAACACAACTGTTGTGGAAGATTGAGAGTAAAATAAATAATATTAAATTACAGGAGGCAGAGCCATGCAGGTTGCTGATTTGAAAAATTATCTTTCCTCAAACGAATATCCCGGAAGAGGCGTGCTTATAGGAAAAAGTGAGGACGGCAAAAACGCTGTAATCGTATATTTCATTATGGGCAGAAGTGAAAACAGCCGAAACAGAGTTTTTGTAACGGAGGATGAGGGAATTAAAACTCAGGCCTTTGATCCGGCAAAGCTTTCCGATCCTTCACTTATTATTTATTCTCCCGTAAGAGTATTAGGCAGCAAAACAGTTGTGACAAACGGAGACCAGACCGATACTGTTTATGACTTCCTTAAAGAGGGCAAAACCTTTGAAGAAGCTCTCAGAACACGTACATTTGAGCCCGATGAGCCTAACTTTACCCCCAGAATTTCAGGTGAAGCTGATATCGCAAAGAGCGAGCTTTTCTATAAGCTTTCAATCCTCAAAAGCGCAAACGGCAACCCTGAAAGCGTAAGAAGATATTTTTATGAATATACTTCACCTCTCAGCGGCAGAGGACATATTATCCATACATATAAGCATGACGGTAATCCCATTCCCTCCTTTGAGGGCGAGCCTGTTGAGGTTGAGCTTAAAGGCGATATCGATTCACTTACCGAAAAGGTATGGGAAGGACTTAACGAAAACAATAAGGTTTCCCTTTTTGTCCGTTATATCGACATTGAAACCGGCAAGACTGAAACAAGAATTGTAAATAAAAACAAATAATGGAGGAGAAAGAAATGGCAAAAGAGCTTATGCTTAAATACGGCTGCAACCCCAATCAGAAGCCGTCAAAAATTTTTATGAAAGATTCAAGCGAGCTGCCTATCGAGGTTCTCAACGGCAAACCCGGTTACATTAACTTTCTCGATGCATTCAACAGCTGGCAGCTTGTAAGAGAGCTTAAAAAGGCTACAGGAATGCCCTCTGCGGCTTCCTTTAAGCACGTAAGCCCCGCAGGCGCTGCAATCGGCGTACCCCTGAGCGATACCCTTAAAAAGATTTACTTTGTAGATGACCTTGAGCTTTCACCTCTTGCAACAGCTTACGCAAGAGCAAGAGGAGCTGACAGAATGTCCTCCTACGGCGATTTTATCGCTCTTTCAGAGGTCTGCGACGTTCCCACAGCTAAGCTTATTGCCCGTGAGGTATCCGACGGAATCATAGCTCCCGGCTATGAGGATGAAGCTCTCGAAATCCTCAAGGGTAAGAGAAAGGGCACATACAATATCATAAAGATTGACGAAAACTATACTCCTGCTCCCATTGAGCACAAGGATGTTTTCGGCATCACCTTTGAGCAGGGCAGAAACGAGCTTTCAATAGATGAAAGCCTTCTTGAAAACGTTGTTACAGAGAATAAGAACATCCCCGCAGAGGCAAAGAGAGATCTTCTTATCTCCCTTATCACTCTTAAATATACTCAGTCAAACTCCGTATGCTATGTCAAAGACGGACAGGCAATCGGCGTAGGTGCTGGACAGCAGTCAAGAGTTCACTGCACACGTCTTGCAGGCAATAAGGCTGATGTATGGTATTTAAGACAGCATCCCAAGACCCTGGGTCTTAAATTTAAGGCTGATATCCGCCGTCCCGACAGAGACAACACAATCGACGTCTATGTTTCCGACGATTATATGGATGTTCTTGCTGACGGCGTTTGGGAGAATTTCTTTGATGAGAAGCCCGAGCCTCTTACAAAAGAGGAGAAGAAAGAGTGGCTTGCCACAATGAGCGGCGTTTCTCTCGGTTCGGATGCATTCTTCCCCTTCGGTGACAATATCGAAAGAGCCAAGAAGAGCGGCGTTGAGTATATTGCACAGCCCGGCGGCTCTATCCGTGACGATAACGTAATCGAAACCTGCAACAAATATTCAATGGCAATGGCGTTTACAGGAATCCGCCTTTTCCATCACTGATAAAGGAGGCTATTACCGTGAAAATACTTATGGTAGGCGGCGGCGGACGTGAACACGCCCTTATCCGCAAGCTTCTTGAAAGCGAAAAGGTAGAAAAGGTATACTGTGCTCCCGGCAACGGAGGAATTTCCTGCGATGCTCAGTGTTTCTCAGTAGGAGCTACTGATATTGACGGCATGGTTTCTCTTGCAAAGGAACTTAAAGTTGACTGTGTTTTTGTAGCTCCCGACGATCCACTTGCAGCAGGTATGGTTGATGCAATGGAGAAAGAGGGCATAAGAGCTTTCGGTCCCCGTGCAAACGCAGCAATTATTGAAAGCAGCAAGGTCTTTTCAAAGAACCTTATGAAGAAATATTCAATTCCCACTGCCGGATATGAAGTTTTTGAAAACTCAAAAGATGCTCTCAGCTATATCAAAGAGCAGAATAAATATCCCGTTGTAATCAAAGCTGACGGTCTTGCACTCGGTAAGGGTGTTATTATCGCCCAGAACGAAGCGGAGGCTGAGGATGCCGTTCATACAATTATGGATGATAAGAAATTCGGCGCTTCCGGCAATAAGGTTGTAATTGAAGAGTTTATAACAGGCCCTGAAGTATCAGTTCTTGCATTTACAGACGGCAAATGTGTAAAGCCCATGGTTTCTTCAATGGACCACAAGAGAGCTTATGACGGAGATAAAGGCCCCAACACAGGCGGAATGGGTACAATAAGTCCCAACCCCTATTACACTCCCGAAATTGCCGACAGATGTATGAAGGAAATTTTCCTTCCCACAATTGAAGCAATGAACAAAGAGGGAAGAACCTTTAAGGGATGCCTTTATTTCGGACTTATGCTCACTGCCGATGGTCCAAAGGTAATAGAGTACAATGCACGTTTCGGTGACCCTGAAACTCAGGTTGTACTGCCGAGACTTAAAACTCCCCTTTGCGATATTGTGGACGCTGTAATCGACGAGAAGCTTAGCGATCTTGATATCCAGTGGAGCGATGAGGCTTGTGCCTGTGTTGTAATGGCTTCCGGCGGATATCCCGGCTCATATCCTAAGGGAATAGAGATTAAAGGTCTCGATTCAAAAGGACAGGTTGAAGGAGCATGTGTTTTCCATGCGGGAACAGCTCTTGAAGACGGAGTGTTTAAAACTGCCGGAGGAAGAGTTCTTGGCGTAACGGCTTTAGGCACAGACCTTAAAGAGGCTCTTAAAAAGGCATATGCGGCAGTTGAAAAAATAACTTTTGAAGGTGCCCATTATCGCACCGACATCGGTAATAAATAATTCATAATTTGTTAATACAAAAAGCCATCACATAGATGGCTTTTTAGTTTATAATCATACCATGCGTAATGTAAGACTGGGTAAGTTTAACATAGTACGAAAGTGGTGTTTTAAGTAATGGAGAAAAAAATGAGCAAAAAAAAGAGGAACGGGATAATAATAGGAAGCGTAGCAGGCGTTTTAGTTGTGGTACTGCTAATTCTAATGTTTGTTGTCCCGGATTCCGGAATAACGGTTAACCTGGTAGAGGTTAAGCCTCGTGCGATGTCTCAGCATTTTACAACAACGGGTGAGATTGTTTCCGACGGTGATACCCAGTATACAATGTACAGCGGAACGTTAGTTAAAACCGTAAACGTCAAAGAGGGCGATACAGTTAAAAAAGGAGATGTTCTTGCCACCTTTGACACATCTGCAATAGATAAAGAAATTGCAGAAAAACAGGAATCTTACTCAAAAGCGCTGGAATCTTATAATTCAGTTGTAAACGGAAAAGTTACTGCTGAGCAGCAGGTTAAAAATCTTACTTCGCAGATAGCTACTCTTGAAAAAGAAGCGGAAACCCTTAAAAAGGAACTTACTTCAATGAGCGGTACCCTTCCGGAAGTTCCCAATGTAGACATTGATGAAATTATTGCTAAGCTTTCTGAAATGTCCCCGGAGGAGCTTCAGGCGGCTCTTACGCAGATTTTAAATTCAATTCCCGATATCAGCACTGGAGCAGATAAAGTCAGCGATTTCTCTGATAAAATAAGCAAGCTTATAACTTGTGAAACTGAGCTTCTTCAGCTTAAAGTGCAGAACGAACTTTTTAAAACCCAGAGTAGTCTTTCTTTTGACGAAATAGTTAAAATGGCTGTAGATACGGCAAAAGCTGATCTTGATAAGAGCGTAGCTAAAAAAGAGGTTATCGCCAAAGGCTGGGTTGCTGAAAGCGATGGACTTGTGACTAAGGTCAGCGTAAAGGCTGGGGAGACTTTTGGAACAGAACAGAGCAGCGGTTTTGATATGAGCTCACTCCTTTCAATGCTTACAAGCGGAGATACACAAATGGATATGAGTTCTATTCTTTCAATGCTCGGAAACACAGGCGCAGGACAGACGGGAATGGTTGTAGCTGACACTTCAAAATATGTTGCAACCTTTATCGCAGGCAAATACGATATTCTTAAACTTGAAGTAGGCCAGAAAGCTACCGTTACTACAATGGGCGGAACCTTTGACGGAGAGATTATTTATATCAGTCCTACGGCAACCTCAGGTTCTTCTTCAGGTTCTTTCGATTTAAGCTCCATAACAAGCGGACTTACAGGTTCAAGCTCTGCTGGATGCCAGGTTAAGGTTTCAATTGAAAATCCCGATGAGAGCGTAATTGAAGGCTTTGATGTTGATATTGATGTTGAAATCGGTGAAACAAAAGAGCAGATTGCAATTCCTGTTGAAGCTCTTATTCCTGATTCAAAGGCCAGCAGTGTATATGTTTATAACAGCGAAACCGAAACAGTTTCCGTAAGAGAAATCACCTTCGGTACTACTGACGACACATATTATCAGATCGAATCAGGTCTTCAGGAGGGAGAGTTTGTAGTAAAGAATCCTCCCACAACTCTTACTGACGGCGCAAAGGTTAAAGTAGAGAAAAATTCATAATAAAACGGAGGCAAAACCGTGAATATTAAAGAAAATATAAAAATAGCGGTTTTCAGCATCCGCACTAATATGATGCGTTCCCTTCTTACAATGCTGGGAATAATAATCGGCGTTGCTTCAGTTATAGCCATTATAACCGTAGGTACCGGCGGCCGTGATTATATTATCGGCATGATAGAAGATATGGGAGCGAGCGTCGTAAGCATATCTGTAAAAACTAACGCTGCAACCTCCAGCGATTATATAACTTACAGCGATATTGAGGCTATAAGAAATCTCGAAAGCGTTGAATATGTTACCCCGGTTACTATTTCAATGGGTACTATTGACGCTGAGGGAAACACCGGTATGGGTGCAGCAATAGGTTGCGATGCAGACGTAGCGTCGCTGCTGAAAACCTCCTGTAAATATGGTAGATATTTTACTCAGGAAGAGTATGACGCACAGCGTGCAGTAGCTGTAATAGATATTATGAGCGCAAAGCAGCTTTTCGGTGAAGAAAACTGTGTGGGTAAATATCTAACTTACACTGTCAGCGGACGGTCGGTAAAATTTAAAATAATAGGTGTCACCGATGTTGCAGGCAGTTTCGGAATGGACACTGATCAGCTGAGCAGCATGAGCATGATGGGAAGTATGGGTGTTTCCGGCGGAATGATTATGGCTCCCGGCAACGTTGTTTCTTCGCTTATGGGAAATAACGATAAATATGAAATGCTTTATATTTCCGCCGTTGATGAAAATCAGCTTGATGCCGTAGGTAGCACAGCTTCCAATGTGCTTATGGCCCGCCATAATAACCACGACCGTGATGTATATGCCGTCACCAATATGGCGACATACATCGACCTGTTAAATACGGTTATAAGCGTTTTCACAACATTTATTGCCGCAGTTAGCGCAATATCTCTTTTAGTCGGCGGAATAGGCGTTATGAATATTATGCTTGTTTCGGTTACTGAAAGAACGAGAGAGATAGGTATTAGAAAAGCCCTCGGCGCAAAAACTTCAACTATTTCTCTTCAGTTCCTTACTGAGTCCGTAATTATCTGTCTTATAGGCGGAATAATCGGAATCATACTCGGAATTGTCGGCGCAAAACTTGTTTCATATATAATGGCAATTCCTCTTCAGATAAGTATAATGTCAATTGTAATAGCAATCGGTTTTTCAAGTGCAATCGGAATATTCTTCGGAATGTATCCGGCACGAAAGGCAGCCAAGATGGCTCCTATCGAAGCTCTTCGCAGAGACTGATAAGTTTATATTTACACCGCAGCTTTCCGGCTGCGGTGTTTTTTATATCAAAAATATATAATTTGTAAGGAATTTACATTTCGAGTGGTTTTTTTCGGGAATTTGTGATAAACTGTTTCTGTACCTAAGAGGGTGCCGATTTCATAAACAAGGAATGATGAAAAATGAAATTAAGCGAGCTTATTTCTAAGCTTGACTATGAAGTAATCAGCGGAAGTACGGATATTGAAATATCCGACGTTATCTATGACACAAGACGTCTTGTGCCGGACGGCGCATTTGTATGCATCAAAGGCGCCAAGCTTGACAGCCACACTCTTGCAGGTGAAGCAGTGGAAAAAGGCGCAATTGCAATTGTGTGTGAAGATGATGTTGAAGTTCCGGATAATGTTACAGTAATTAAAACTAATGATACAAGAACAGCCCTTGCAGAAATGGCAGCGGCCTATTATGGATATCCTGCCGAAAAGCTTGTTACAATTGGCGTAACCGGTTCAAAGGGCAAGACTACAACCACATATATGATAAAGGCTATTCTCGAAAAGGCAGGTTATAAAACAGGCCTTATCGGAAGTATCGGCGCTCTTATCGGCGATGAAAAGAAAAAGACAATCAACACAACTCCCGAATCCTACGAGGTTCAGAGACTGTTCAGTGAAATGTACGATGCAGGCTGTAAATATGTTGTAATGGAAGCTTCCTCACAGGGACTTATGCTTCGCAGAACTGCCGGTTTTGTATTTGATTACGGTATTTTCCTCAATATTTCCCGTGACCATATAAGCCCCTGGGAGCATAAGAGTCTTGAAGAGTACCTTTACTGCAAGAGCCTTCTTTTAAGACAGTGTAAGGTTGGTATTGTCAACGGCGACGATCCTCAGATTGACAAGGTTCTTGAAGGACATACCTGTGATATTGTAAAATTCGGTTTCGGCGATTTCAACGATATAGTTGTAGACAGCTTTGAAACTGTTATGAAGCCCGGATACATGGGTGTAAAATACAGCACAAAGGGTAAATACGAGGACGAAATCACCGTAGGTTCTCCCGGTAAATTCAGTATTTATGATTCCCTTTCAGCTGCCTGTGTCTGCCATATGTGCGGAGTAGATAAGAGCGTTATTTCAACCGCTCTCGAAGAAATCGAGATAAGAGGCAGAGCCGAAAGAGTTAAAATTGACGCTCCCTTTACTGTGCTTCTTGACTTTGCCCATAACGGAATTGGTGTTCAGAACCTTATTTCCGCAGTTAAGGCATATAATCCCAATCGCATAATCGCTGTTTTCGGCTCCGACGGAAACCGTACAAAAATCCGCAGAGCTGATGCAGGTGAGATACTGGGCAATATGGCTGATTTTACAATTCTCACTTCAAACTGTCCGAGATTTGAAAAGGTAGAGGATATAAACAACGAAATCAAAGTGGGCCTTGACAGAACAACCGGCAAGTACACTGAGATTGTTGACCGCAGAACTGCCATTAAGCACGCTATGAAAATGGCCGAAGATGGAGATATAATTCTCCTTATCGGTAAGGGTCACTGGGATTATGAAGAAATCAACGGCGTAAAGTATCCCTTTGATGAAAGAGTTGTTGTAAAAGAGCTCTGGGAAGAGATCAAAAACGAAAAATAAAATAGGTCTATAAAGCTTTTACCCGGCGGGAATGAAAATTCCTGCCGGGATTTTTTATTCTCTAAAACTGTTTCATCATCTTAAGCAGCGAAAAGAATTGCAAAATTAACCATTCGTGCTCTATATGATACCGTTCGTGCAGAAATTCACTTTTAAAAGAGAAAATAATGTATTATCATAGTCGAGAGGAGATGGAAAATTTGAACGCACCAGCAAATGAAAAAACAAAATACTCTTTTTATCAGAATATCAAATATCTTTTTAAGATGATGCTTGATGTTAACAACGACAGCAAATTTAAACTTATAATGACCTTTGTTTATGGAATAGTACCTGCGGTTTTTATTCCCCTTGCGGCAACGTTTATACTTAAAATAATAATCGACTGCATTACAGGTGATGCAGATGCAAAAACTCTGCTCATTTCATTTTTCGCCTTTGCAGCCATGAACATCATTTTTCAGGCTATGTCCTACAAAAACGAAATGCAGATTATGCGTTACAGTGAAAAGTGGAGATATACCATTTTAGGAAACATCATTAGGAAGAATCTTTCCGTAAGTTATGAAGATATTGAAAGCTATGAAAAGAGAAAGATTTTTGATAAGGCAGTTTCGAGTGTTTTTTACGGAGATATGGGTTTATCGCAGTTTCTCTATAATATTCAGAAAATGATAATTGCCCTTACGGGAATAGCAGCGTTCTTCGCACTTGTAGCTTTGGCAGACCCGTTGATTTTAGCTGTATGCATTTTCTCGGCAGCCGTTAATTTTATTTTTTGCGTTTTATCGAAAAAAGTGTCGATAGAAGAGAACAGAGAATATTTGGGTAAGACCAGAAAAGCAAGGTATCTATCCACTGGAAAAGGCTCTGATTTAAAAGCCGCAAAGGATATGAAGATATTCAATGTGGCAAACTGGTTTACACCCCTTATAGATATGCTTATAGGTGATTATAAAAGGTTTGAAAACAGTGCTAATAAGAAGCATTTTATTTATAATACTCTGACTTATGGTGTTTTTCTTGCCCGTGATTTATCGGTTTTTGCAATTCTCATAAGTCTTTATTCAAAAGGCAGACTTACGGCGGGAGATTTTGCTTTTTACTATTCAGTCATAAGCGGAGCAAACTCATGGATTTTTCAGGTTGCACAGACCTATGGCGAGCTTTATTCAAACCATCTCTATGCCGACGATTACCGTAAATGTATTGAAAAAGAAGAGGATTTCAGTAATGCAAAGCCATTGGAAAAATTCCCTGAAGAATGCACTGTGGAATTTGACGATGTAAGCTTTTCTTACGATGGTGTTCATGACGCTGTCTCACATCTTTCCTTTAAAATAGGGGCAGGTGAGAAAATAGCCATTGTGGGTGCTAACGGAGCAGGTAAAACGACTACCGTTAAACTTCTCTGCGGACTTTATTCTCCCACCAGCGGCAGAATACTAATAAACGAAAAAAATATACAGGAAATTGCAAAAGAGGATAGATACAGGCTCTTCTCGGCAGTTTTTCAGGATATATTCACTATGCCTTCCTCAATTGAAAGCAATATCACAATGACTGAGGGTAAAGCAGATGAAGAATTACTTCAAAAATCCATAAAGTTTGCAGGACTTGAGGAAAAAATAGCGTCTCTTCCCGACGAAGTGAAAACTAAGCTTCATAAGGAAATAAACAAAAACGGTATTGATTTATCTGGAGGCGAAACCCAGAAGCTTCTCTGTGCCAGAGCCATTTATAAACAGTCTCCAATTATAATTCTTGATGAACCTACGGCGGCTCTTGACCCTATTGCAGAAAATGAGCTTTATATGAAATACGATGAAATCACCAAGGGTAAAACGTCCTTTTACATTTCCCACCGACTTGCCAGTACCGCTTTCTGTGACAGGATTCTGTTTATGAAAGACGGCTCCATAGTTCAGGAGGGAACCCACGAGCAGCTTATGAAAGATAAAGGCGAATACTTTAAGATGTATTCAATGCAGAGTTATTATTATAATGAGGAACCGGCAGGAGGTGAAAATCTTGAGTAATAAACAGGAAACGAAAATGAATATACGCTTTGCCCTTAGGTTTTTTAAGCAGACTGATAAAAAAGTTATCCCTATAATGCTTTTATACTCTGTTACGGCATTTTTGCCGCAGCTTTCAGCTATTTATTTTTCTGCTAAAATTACTTCAATGTTTTCCGTTGGAGCACCGGCAAAGGAAATAATGCTTAATGCTGTTTTCCTTGCAGTATCCGTATTTGTTTTTTCTGTTGTAAATTCAGCTTTGCAAAAGGAATTCAGAAAACAGATGTCAGTTATACAGCTGTCTGAAAATAAAATCCTTACAGAAATTGTTACGGGCAAAGACTATGCCCTATTGGAAAAGCCGGACTTTCAGGTTACACTTAAACACTGCCAGACATCATTAATGAACAACGGCGGAATAATTTACAGCTTTTATGCATCTATGCAGTCAGCAATAGGCGGAATTTTCGGTCTGGTGTTTTCAATTGCTGCCATTTCACCGGCAATAAAAGGATTTCTGACCTTTGATAATTTATCCTTTCTTACTTCTTGGAAATTTGCTGTTGTTATGCTTGCAGCATTTATACTGTGTGCTGTAATAACAGCTCTTGCGGGAGATTGTGCTTCAAAAAAGAACATAAAATTATGGGAATACTATACTGATATTTTTTCCCAATTTATGTATTGGATGGATTTCACCAAGGAGTATAAAAAGGGTAAGGATATAAGACTTTATAGTTCTCAGAAGATGGTTTTAGACGAATACATCGATTTTAAATCCGGAATGATGGAACACAGAAAATATTCAGATAAAAAGACAATTGTGGAAAATTATACAATGAGAATCATGCAGGCTGTTCTCACTTCGATAATATACGCCTTTATCTGTGTGAAAGCTGTTGGCGGACTTATGACTGTAGACGATATAGTAAGGCTTACGGGAAGTATTCCGATTATTATTGCAAGTGTTACTCAGCTCGGATGTATACCCATGATGTTAAATTATGATATAGCCAATGCCGGATATATGCGTAAGGTTTACGACTATCCCACTGAGAGAAAAATGGGTACTCTTCCTGTCGAAAAAAGAACTGACTGCGATTATGAAATTGAATTTAAAAACGTCAGCTTTAAATATGCCGGTTCGGATTCCTATGCCCTTAAAGATGTTTCATTTAAATTCAAAATCGGTGAGCACATAGCTTTCGTAGGTCATAATGGTTCGGGAAAAAGCACTTTCATAAAGCTTTTATGCAGGCTTTATGACCCAACCGAAGGAGAAATTACTCTAAACGGCATAGATATAAGAAAATACGATATCAATGAATATATGTCGCTGTTCTCTGTGGTATTTCAGGATTTCGCCCTTTTCTCAGTTCCTCTTTCGCAGAATGTCACAACCTCAATGGATTATGACAGGGAAAGGCTTTTCTCAAGCCTTGAAAAATCGGGTGCAGACAAATTTGTAAATGAAATGAAAAACAAGGAAAACACTGTTCTCTATAAAGATTTTGACGATGACGGAGTGGAAATTTCAGGGGGAGAAGCTCAGAAACTTGCAATTTCACGAGCACTTTACAGGGACGCTCCTTTTGTAGTCCTCGACGAACCAACCGCCGCCCTTGACCCAATTTCCGAGTTTGAGGTTTACAGCAGATTCAATGAATTCACAAGCGGCAAAACTGCCATCTATATTTCTCATCGTCTGTCTTCCTGCCGTTTCTGCGATAAGATACTTGTATTTGAAAAAGGTAATATAGTTCAGTTCGGCGATCATGAACAGCTTCTCAGTGATGAAAACGGAATGTACTCAAAGCTTTGGAATTCTCAGGCCAAATACTATGTTTCTCAGGTGTAATCGGCGAGTATAAATAGCTGAAAGCAAAAGTTTAACCCGGCAAAAAATCTTTTGCCGGGTTTTAAATATCCAGTAAATAAAAAAGATGACCCTAACAGGTCATCTTTAAAAGGTTACTTGTTATTAAGAGCACGCTCAAGCCATATAGAGCCAATATCCATGGCATTATAAAGTCCGATTTTTTCGCTCTTTTTGATTATTCTGTCATGGGGACGAGCTTCCGGGTCTGTGCTTAAAAGCTGTACGGTAACCTTATCAGCAATTTCGAGGCCGTTAAAGTCTTTAGTGCTGTTAATCTGGAGCATAACAACGAAGGGGTCTGCCATATCGCCGTAGTATATGGTCTTGCCGCTTCTTACCAGAGGCTTGCCCTTGTATGTGAGAAACTTCTTTTTGGCTGCCATTTATATCACTCCGCTTTCTGTAAATTTTGTAGACTTTTATTTTACCATAAAATGTCACTTATGTCAAAAAAGTCAAAGTTACTGTTTCGTCTCTGCTGGAACAGCCTTTCCGCCCTTGCAGGGAAGGGGATATGGCCAGTTTTTACATAAGTTTTCATATCTTTCATATGCTGCCGCAACAGAATCAGTCCATGAAAGATAAATTTTTTCTCCGGCGTTTTTGCCTACTTCTTTAAGTTTGTCCATATCTGAAATCATATCTTCTATGGCTTCGGCAAAATCCACGGCGTTTTCGTCGGCCAAAAATCCTGTCACGCCTTCTTCGATACCATAAGCGGCGCTGCTGTTTCTTATGAGAAGAGATGGACATTCGCAGGCGGCGGCTTCTCTTACGACGAGACCGTGGGAATCAAAAGTTGAGGGGAAAAGGAATGCGTCAGCTAAAGAATAATAACACCTGAGCTCTTCACGGTCGCTGATTTTTCCGGCGTAAATACATTTTTCGGCTATACCTGATTTATTTATATATCTCTTGATATCTCTTTCATCAGTGCCCTTGCCCACCATTACAAATCTGAAATCAAAGCCTTTGTCTTTAAGTATTTTAAGAGCGTCAACAGTGATTTTGAGATTTTTATACCACATAATGCGTCCCACAAACAGGAATACAGGTATTCCGTCCGGGATTTTAAGCTCTTTTCTAAGCTTTTCCACTTTGCTTTCGTCAGCTTTTCCTCTGGGGAAATCTACTCCGTTGGGCATGACTATGTAGTCGCCTTTATATCCGATTGACTTAAGGTTTTCTCCGGCTCCGGGACTTACTACCCAAACTTCATCCGCTGCTGACATATTAGTGACAATAAAGCGCAGGAAGAAATCCTGGAGAGCTTTAGTGGGTACTCTTTTTCTTATATCGTAATCGTATTTTGTGTGATATGTTGCTACAATTGGAATTTTCTGTCCTTGAGCAATTATTCTGGCAAACTTGCCTGAAGCAATAGGACAGTGGAAGTGCATAAGGTCAAGATTTTTTGACCACACATATTCCCTCAGACTGTGACGGAAAGGCCATCCGAACTGATACTGTTCTTTTTTGTTGAACTGAAAGGCGTCGTACCTAAAAACCTCATAGGGGTAATTATCTTTAACATGAGGGGCACGAGGGGTTATAACCATAACGTCACAGTGATTTTTGTGTAATATATTCGCATAGTTGAGAGTAGTTGAAGACGTGCCGTCTATTGTTGGAGGAAAAGCGTCATTCATAATTGCTACTTTCAGTCTCATCACCAAACCGCCTTTGCAAAATCATTTAACAATTTTTTTATTATAATATATAATACTCCAAATTTTGAATTTAATCAATTGTTTTTGATTTTTGTAATACATTTTTAATTGTAAGTGAAAAAAATAATATTTTTACGAATATTTTAGTTGCAGTTTTCATCAATTCATTTTATAATAAAAGCGGATTAACAAAGAGTTAGCTTCGTATAATTAATTGAGTTAACCAACAGTGGCTTATCTGAGCGACAAAGAAAGAGGTGTAAAAATGGCTGCAAAATATTCGGTGTCTCTTGCGAAAATAATCAAAGATCATGGTTTTGAGACCCTTTATTTGCCTACAGAGGCATCTGATCTTTACATTACCTGCTGTGATGTAAACAGACCGGGTTTGATTCTTGCCAGTGCCAACGATTATTTTGACCCGGAGCGAATTCAGTTTTTGGGCTTGGCGGAAATGGCATTCCTTGAAAACCTGAGCCCTGAAAAAAGGCTTGAGAGCGTAGAGCGTTTTACTTCTCAGCGTCCCAGCGCAGTACTTATAACACGAAACCTCAACTGCTTTGATGAGCTTATGAACGGATGCAAAAAGTACGGCGTTCCCCTTTTGAGAACAGGCGATACCACATCCAGCATCATGTCAACGCTTATTGCATACCTGAGTGTCGAGCTTGCGCCGAGAATTACCCGCCACGGTGTCTTGGTTGAAGTTTCCGGTGAAGGTGTGCTTATTCTTGGCGACAGCGGCGTAGGTAAAAGTGAAACTGCGGTTGAACTGATAAAGAGAGGCCACCGTCTTATTGCTGATGATGCGGTTGAAATAAGACGTGTTTCCAACAAGACTCTTGTAGGTTCTGCCCCTGACAATATCCGTCACTTTATGGAGCTCAGAGGTATCGGAATAATAAACGCAAGGCGTATTTTCGGTATGGGTGCCGTAAAGATGACTGAAAAAATTGATATGGTAATTCAGCTTGAGCTTTGGGACAGCAACAAAGTTTACGATAGAATGGGCATGGAAGACGAATACTGCTCAATTCTTGACATAAATGTTCCGCAGCTTACAATACCGGTTAAACCCGGTAGGAATCTGGCTGTCATCATTGAAATTGCCGCAATGAACAACAGACAGAAGAAGATGGGTTATAATGCTGCCCGTGAGCTTCTTCATCGTCTCGGTATGGAGGATATCCAACCGGAGCAGGATGAGCTTTTAGTTTGGCAGAACCTTTAAAGCCCATCATATAAAATTTACGGAGGAATTAATTTATGTATAGAGTAGGTATTGATTTAGGCGGAACGAATATAGTTGCAGGCGTTATTAACGACAGCTTTGAAATAATCGGAAGAGGCAAACTTAAAACAAACGCTCCCCGTGAAGCTGAGTTTATTTTTGACGACATTGCGAAGACAGTAGCTCTTGCCGTTGAGGATGCGGGACTTAAAATGGAAGATATAGACTCCATTGGAATGGGTGCTCCCGGAACCGTTAACAAAGCCACAGGAATGATTGAATTTTCAAATAACCTTGATTTTAAAAACCTTCATGCTCAGAAAATGATGGAGGAACGTCTTCCCGGCAAAAAGATATATATTGATAATGATGCTAACTGTGCCGCTTTGGGCGAAGCTCTTGCAGGAGCGGGCAGAGGAGTTAAAAACTTTGTTGCTATTACTCTTGGTACCGGCGTAGGAAGCGGCGTTGTTATAGACGGTAAGATTTATAACGGCTCAAACTTTGCTGCGGCTGAGTTCGGTCACATGGTAATTTCTATTGACGGCGAACAGTGTAACTGCGGAAGAAGAGGCTGCTGGGAAAGATATGCTTCTGCAACCGCTCTTATAAACCAGACTAAGCATGCAATGCGTCATAGCTATGACAGCGAGATGTGGCACCTTGTAAATGAAAATATCAACCTTGTTACAGGCAGAACTGCTTTTGAAGCTCTTCGCAAAGGTGATGCAGCTGCAAAAAGAGTTGTCGAACAGTATATTTATTACATAGCTTGTGGTATAATAAACGTAATCAACATTCTTCAGCCGGAGATGATCTGCATCGGCGGCGGAATCAGCCATGAGGGTGAAAGCCTTCTTGAGCCTCTGAGAAAGCATGTTGAGAGAGAAAGATACAGTATGTTTGCAAAAACTCAGACTCAGATTTGCCGTGCTCTTTTAGGAAATGATGCAGGCGTTATAGGTGCGGCGCTTCTGGACTGATATAATTCGGAGGTAATATGAGCAGAGCAGAAAAGTTAGATGTTTTTGCCCGTGAAATTGGGTGCAGCGTAACTGTTAATGCACCTATGAGTGAGTATACCACTTTTAAAACCGGGGGCAGTGCCGCTTTGCTTGCCGAGCCGCAAAATGAAAAAGCATTGTCACTTCTTTTGTCAAAATGTGCACAGGAAGGGATAAAGCCTTATATAGTAGGAAACGGAAGTAATCTTCTTGTAGATGACGGCGGAATTGGTTCTGTGGTTATCAAAATAGGGGATGGTCTTTCGGAAATACGAATGGTTGACGAAACAACGGTAGAGTGCGGGGCAGGTTTAAGCCTGTCTCGTCTCTGCCGTTTTGCCCTTGAAAAAGGGCTCAGCGGTCTTGAATTCGCTTTCGGTATTCCCGGAAGTGTCGGCGGAGCAGTGTTTATGAATGCGGGTGCCTATGGCGGTGAGATGGGCGATGTGCTTGTGTCATGCCGTCATTTGGATCAAAACGGCGTTCCCGGTGAGCTTTCATTGAATGAGATGAATCTGGGGTATCGTAAAAGCATTTACCGTGAAACCGGTTTTGTGGTTGTGAGCGCTCGCTTTAAGCTTGAAAAGGGCGACAAAGAAGAAATAAAAGCTAAAATGGATGATTTCCTCAGCAGAAGAAAATCAAAGCAGCCCCTTGAACTGCCCAGCGCAGGCAGTACCTTTAAGCGTCCTGAGGGACATTTTGCCGGAGCTCTTATTGAGCAATGCGGCTTAAAGGGCCTTAGAGTCGGCGGAGCTCAGGTAAGCGAAAAACATGCGGGCTTTATTGTAAATAATACAGGCGCTACAAGCGGCGATATTGTTGCTCTTATTGAGCTTGTACAGAAAAGAGTATTTGAGGAAACGGGAATTTTACTGGAACCAGAGGTTATAAAAATTCCCTGAAGTTTTGGATGGTGATAGAGAAATGGATCTGGTAATGATAACAGGGCTTTCAGGAGCAGGCAAAACCCAGGCTTCCTCGGCTTTTGAGGATATGGGTTATTATTGCGTTGACAATATGCCGCCTAAGCTTATTCCTGATTTTGTTGCCATGATGAAGACGAGAGGAATAAGCGAAAAATTGGCTGTGGTTACGGATATAAGATCCGGCGAAATGTTTTCCGACCTTGCCGATGAAACTGAGCGTCTTAAAAAGGATGGTTTTGACTGCAAGGTGCTTTTCCTTGAAGCAGATAATAAAGTTTTATGCGAGAGATATGAGAGTACAGGAAGACTTCATCCCCTAATTTTTGAGTGTAAAACCCTCGAAAACGCAATTTCTGCCGAAAGGGAAAGACTTTTCGGCGTTCGCCGTGTGGCGGATTACATAATTGACTCCTCAGGAATGAAGGACAGAGACCTTCGTGAGCGGGTGAGGGAGATATTCGGAGGAGCCGATAAAAGCAAGCTGGAAGTTCAGTGTGTATCTTTTGGCTACAAGTTCGGTATTCCAAGGGACGCTTCTCTTGTATTGGATGTCAGAATGCTTCCGAATCCATATTATGTATCCTCTTTAAGGGATAAAAACGGTATGGACAGAGATGTTTATGACTATGTTATAACAAGTGACCCGGCGAAGGAAATGCTGCCTAAGTTCTTTTCTCTTGCTGAGACAATGATAGGCCTTGCAAAAAATTCCGATATGACAAAGGTTGTTATAGCGGTAGGCTGTACCGGTGGACATCACCGCTCTGTAGCCGTAGCACGTTATTTAGGCACTTTTATTGAGGAAAAGTGCGATGGTATAACCGTAAGCGTTCATCACAGAGATATAGATAAATAATCGAGAAAGTAAAATACTGTTACAAAGGAGGCGGGAAAATGTCTTTCTGTTCGGATGTTAAAGATGAAATATGCACTATAGAAAACGAAAATCCGTGCTGTGATAAAAGCGAAGCATATGGCCTTGTGCTTTTCTCAAGAGCTTTTTCTCCCTCTCAGATTTCCTTTGTAACAGAAAATGAAGCCGCAGCGGAAAAATACGTTTATCTTATTTCAAAGGTATGCGGCGTACCACTTAAAATAAATCATTCTCCGTCGGGTAAAATAACAGTAAACGCTGAAACGGCTGAGGAGAGACAAAAAATAAGGAACACTTTCGGTCACGATAAAAAGGAGCTCTCTCTGCGCCTTAACAGGGCTAATATCGAAAACGAATGCTGTCAGGGAGCTTTTTTAAGAGGTGTATTTCTTGCCTGCGGCGGAGTGACAGATCCGGAAAAGGATTATCACGGCGAATTTACTGTTCAGCGCATGAATCTTTGTAAAGATTTGGAAGCTTTTTTAAGTGAAGTGCTTTTTGAGCCTAAATCAACTCAGCGAAAAGGTTATAATGTTTTATATACAAAAGACAGTGAATCCGTAGAGGATCTGCTTACCTTTATCGGAGCTACAAACAGCTCTCTTAAACTTATGAGCGTTAAAATGTTTAAGGATGTACGCAATAATGTTAACCGAAAGCTGAATTTTGAGACGGCTAATATTTCCCGTACCGTTGCCGCTTCCCTTCAGCAAGTGGAAGCCATTGCAAAAATAAGGCGTACAAGAGGCATAGAGAGCCTTCCGGAGGACTTACAGGAACTTGCCATACTTAGAGAGGAAAACCCTGAAATGAGCCTCAGAGAGCTTGGAGAAAATCTTTCTGTGCCTATTTCAAGGTCGGGGGTAAACCACCGTCTTGAGCGCATAATGGAGTATGCCCGCTATATTTCCCAAGAAGGAGAGGAGGATGTCGATGACTGATTTTGTACATCTTCATTTGCATACGGAATACAGTCTTCTTGACGGTGCATGCAGGATAGAAAAACTTATGGACGCCGCCGAAAAACTGGGGCAGAAAAGCATAGCGATAACAGACCACGGCGTCATGTATGGTGCCGTGGATTTTTATAAGGAGGCAAAAAAACACGGAATAAAGCCCATAATCGGATGCGAAGTATATATGGCGGCAAGGGGAATGGATGACAAGGTTCATGCCCTTGACAGCGAGCATAACCACCTTATACTTCTGTGCAAAAATGAAACGGGTTATAAAAATCTTATATATATGGTTTCCGAAGCTTGGACAAGGGGCTTTTACGGAAAACCGAGAATAGACCATGAGCTTTTAAAGGAGCATAGCGATGGTCTTATTGCCATGTCTGCATGTTTAGCGGGAGAGATACCCAGAGCCCTTGTGCGTGGTGACTACGAAAGCGCAAAGAAAACGGCCCAGTGGTATAAGGATGTTTTCGGCGAGGACTATTATATTGAACTTCAGGACCACGGCATTGCCGACCAGAAGCGGATTTTACCGCAGCTTTTAAAGCTTTCTTCTGAGCTTAATATACCTGTTGCCGCTACAAACGATACCCACTATATTGAACGTGAGGATTCAAAGGTGCAGGAGGTTTTAATCTGCATACAGACGAACCATATTGTGGGAGAAGCCACCGGCCTTGAATTTGAAAGCGATGAGTTTTACCTTAAAAGCGGCGACGAAATGGCAGAGCTTTTCTCATATGTGCCTGAAGCCATAGAGAACACCGTTAAAATAGCTGAAAAATGTAATCTGGAATTTGAATTTGGTAAGACAAAGCTTCCTCATTTTGATGTACCTGAGGGACAGAGCCACTTTGACTATTTTAAAAATATGTGTCTTGAGGGCTTTAACAGGCTCTATGGTGAAAACGCTCCAAAAGAATACAGAGAAAGGCTCAATTATGAGCTTGGAGTAATAAATCAGATGGGATATGTGGACTATTATCTCATAGTCCGCGACTTTATAGACTTTGCCAAGAGCAAAGATATACCTGTGGGACCTGGAAGAGGTTCCGGAGCCGGCAGTATAGCCGCTTACTGTGTAGGTATAACGGGCATAGACCCTATGAAGTATGATTTGCTCTTTGAGCGTTTTTTAAATCCCGAAAGAGTCAGTATGCCCGATTTTGATATAGACTTTTGCTATGAGCGCCGCAGTGAGGTTATAGATTATGTAATCGAAAAGTACGGTGCAGATCATGTAGCTCAGATTGTAACTTTCGGAACCATGGCGGCGAGAGCAGCAGTAAGAGATGTGGGAAGAGCGCTGGGATTTTCCTATGGAGCTGTGGATTCCGTTGCAAAGCTCATACCAATGCGCCTTAATATGACAATAGAAAAGGCCATGAAGATAACTCCTGAATTAAGAGAGCGATACGAAAGGGAAGAAGAGGTAAAGCGTCTTCTCGATATGGCTCTCAAGGTTGAGGGTATGCCACGCCATGCCTCTACCCACGCAGCGGGAGTAGTAATAACCCACAATCCCGTTTATACCTATGTTCCCCTTGCAAAAAATGATGAATCAGTTGTAACTCAGTTTACCATGACAACCCTTGAAGAGCTGGGACTTCTTAAAATGGACTTTCTGGGACTTCGCACCCTTACGGTTATTCACCATGCCCAGGAAATGATAAGAAAAAAAGATCCCGGCTTTGATATTGAAAAGATTGATTTAGAGGATAAAGAGACCTTTGAAATGTTTTCAAGGGGTCAGACTGAGGGCGTTTTCCAGTTTGAATCAGATGGCATGAAAAACGTGCTCATGGGTTTATGCCCTGAGCGGGTGGAGGATCTCATAGCCGTTACCTCCCTTTATCGTCCCGGACCCGTTGACTCAATACCGACATATATTAGGAACAAAAAGAATCCAGATAAAATAGTATATAAAACGCCGCTGCTTAAAAATATTCTCTCCGTAACCTACGGCTGTATGGTGTATCAGGAGCAGGTAATGCAGATTTTCAGAACCCTTGCTGGATATTCCTATGGACGAGCCGATATAGTGCGCCGTGCAATGGCTAAAAAGAAGCACGACGTTATGGAGAAAGAGCGAAATAATTTTATCTACGGTCTTGTAAATGAGGACGGCACAGTTGAATGTGAAGGCTGTGTAAAGCGTGGCGTTGATGAGAAAACGGCAAATGAAATTTTTGATGAAATGATTTCTTTCGCCTCCTACGCTTTCAACAAATCCCACGCTGCGGCCTATGCTGTGGTAGCTTACCGTACAGCATATTTAAAATGCCACTATCCCGCAGAATTTATGGCGGCACTTCTTACAAGCATACTTGACAATTCAGGTAAGGTAGCCGAATATACTGCCGAATGTGCACGTCTTTCAATTAAAGTAATGCCACCTGATGTAAACGAAAGTGTTGAAAGCTTTGGCGTTACGGATAAAGGTATTACTTTCGGTTTGCTGGCGGTGAAAAATCTCGGAAGAGGACTTATAAGCCGTATTGTCAGGGAGCGGGAAACAGGCGGGAAATATACTTCCTTTTACTCTTTCTGCAAAAGGATTTACGGCAAAGACTTTAACCGCCGTGCTGTGGAAAGTCTTATAAAGTGCGGAGCTCTTGATTCTCTCGGAGCAAATCGCCGTCAAATGCTTTCAGCTTTGCCGAGTGTTTTGGACGATCTTGAGTATAATAAAAGAAGAAACGTTGACGGTCAGATTGGCTTTTTCGACGTAGCTCCCGATTTAGGTGAGGATTCGGGTCCCAATATGCCCGATGTGCCTGAGATGCCATATATGGAGCTTTTACAGATGGAAAAGGAAACAACAGGACTTTACCTTTCAGGGCATCCTATGCGGGATTATGAGGCTTTTGGAGAGAGTATAGGCTGCGCCAAAAGTACTGAGCTTATGCAGGCATCGGAATTGGGTATTTCAAAATATAAAGATGGCAGCAGGGTTTTATTTTTGGGAATGATAGCTTCAGTTACCAAAAAGACTACAAAGCGCGGGGACTCTATGGCATTTATAAGCATTGAAGATATGTACGGCGCTGTTGAGGCTGTTATTTTTCCCACGGTTCTTGCGGCTGCCGCAGGAGTAATCAGTGAAAACGCTGTAGTTGTCGCCGAGGGGAGATTGAGCCTTCGTGAAGATGAAGAACCTAAAATTATCTGTGACTCACTGAAAAGACCTGAGGAATACAAAGGAGTTTCATCAGAAAATCAAAACTTATCTCAAAAAAAGAAAAAGCGTGGGCTGTTTTTACGCTTTTCCTCGGAAAAGTCTCCAAAATTTGCTAAAGCCAAAAATCTTATAGAGATTTTTGAGGGTATGACACCTGTATATTTCTATTTTGAAGATATTCAGGAATACCGTTATTCAAAATTGCTTACTGAAATAAATAAGCCTCTTTTAAGTGAGTTAGAGCGTCTTTTAGGGTCGGAAAACGTAAAAAATCAGGAATAATTTAATAAAATCTATTGACAAAATATTGACATGGTGTATTATGTACTTTGAAACTTTTTTAATCCCGTAATTAAAGGTATGAAACGAGAAGGAGATGGAAACATGAAAAAAATCGGTGTATTGACTAGTGGCGGTGACGCTCCTGGAATGAACGCTGCAGTTCGTGCCGTTGTAAGAACTGGATGCGAGAATGGTATGCAGGTAATGGGTATAGAGAGAGGTTACACCGGTCTGATTAACGGCGAAATGTATGAGATGAATCTTAGAACAGTTTCCGATATAATTCATCGCGGAGGAACAATGCTTTACTCTGCACGCTGTCCTGAATTTAAAACTCAGGCTGGTATTGATAAGGCTGCTGAGTCCTGCCGTAAAAACGGTATTGACGGCCTTGTTGTAATCGGCGGTGACGGTTCTTTCAGGGGAGCAAGAGATCTTTCCCTTTCAGGAATTCCCTGCGTAGGTATTCCCGGAACAATCGACAACGATATCGCATGCAGCGATTATACAATCGGATATGACACAGCCATGAATACAATTATGGAAATGGTTGATAGAATCCGTGATACAACTGAATCACACGACCGCTGCAGCGTTGTTGAGGTTATGGGTCGTTCAGCAGGTTATCTTGCTCTTAACGCAGGTATAGCAGTTGGAGCTACAACAATCCTTATTCCCGAAGTTCCTTACGATATTGAAAGAGACGTTATTGAAAGAATGCGCCGCACACAGAAGACAGGCAAAAAGCATTTTATCATAATCGTTGCTGAGGGTATCGGCGGAGTTGAGGCTCTTGCAAGAGAGATCGAAGAAAAGACAGGCGTTGAAAGCCGTGCAACAATTCTCGGCCATGTTCAGCGTGGAGGTTCTCCCACTGTTCGTGATAGAGTTGCAGCAAGTGAAATGGGTAACTACGCTGTTAAGCTTCTTCAGAATGGCATCGGCAACCGTGTTGTAGCAATGCAGAAGGAAAAGGTTGTTGATTTTGATATTTATGAAGCACTTAACATGAAGAAGTCAATCGACCTTAACCTTTACAAGGTTGCTCACGAAATTTCTATCTGATTTTAAGAGAAGAATAAAGTTAAGATAAAAATGGAACCTCCGACGAAAACTCGTCGGAGGTTTTTGTAATAAACAAACAAAAAAGAGCTTACCTTTTTGTAAGCTCTTTTACTATATTTATCCTATTAAATTACCAGCACTTTTCGATGCTCTCTCTTATAATCTCAACGTATCTCTGAACCTTTTTGAGGTCGTTGTTTACGGTGTAAACGTCACGCTGTGTAATTTCAAGGTGGCAGCCCTGAGCAGTCTTGAGAGTTTTTTCAATGTGCTCTCTGAAACCGTCCTCGTCAAGAGTTTCGCCTACTCCCAGGAAGTTGGGGCTTGGCTTTCTGTGGTAGATTATATCCTTGCCTCTTAATTGGTCTGCCATAAATTCTTCGTCGCACCAGGGAGAAATTGAAATCTTTTTAAGGTTGTCAAATCTCTTTATGCAGTCCCATACAGCGCTTGTAGGTTCGCAGCAGCCATAGGAAAGTCTGCCGAAGAGCTTTCCGATTTTTTCATAGCAGGGGAAGATGAACTCTTCAAACATATCGGGAGAAATTCCCACAGTTTCCTGAGAATCCATAAAGCCCCAAACGTCAGTTGTAAGTATACGTCCCTGCTTGGGTTCTTCGTCCCAGAAGCACATAGAGCCCTGAGCCAGCCCCTCAAATTCATGGTTCTGGAGAAGACAGTCGTTGTTTTCAAGGAATTTGAAATATTTGATATATTCCTCTGCAATTCTGTCCATCATCTTTTTGAACTCATCGGGGTAATCGTACATTGCAAAAAGCATATTTTCCATGCCCATAAAATGAACTACCTGCTGGGTGGGAACGGCGTAAAGGCTGTTCATTGTAAGCTTAACGGGAAGAATGTCTCCGAAAATATCCTCAAGAGCCTTTTTGTGAAGCATTGTAGTTCTTTTATGTACCGCAATTTTGCTGTCCTGCATGAACTTATCGAAATCATCATGAATATCAGAAATGGGATGATTGAATTTATGTCCCAGCTCAGTGCCGTTTTCGTCGGTGAGAATAGATTCTTTTACGTTTATTCCGAAAAGCTCAAACTCTGTAAGATAGTTTACCATGTAGTATGGTGGGACAACTCTGTCATCGTCGAAGAGTTCGAAATTGACGAAGTTTTGAAGCAGATTATATTCTACCATTCTGGCAAAGGGCAAAGTGCACTGCATCATCGGGTCTATAATTTCTTTTCTGAATGTTCCTACCTCAATATGAATAACGGGACGTTCGCCTTTAAAAGAATTATGTCTTTTCCAAAGTTCTACTCTTTCAAGGTTTTTTGGAGAATTTGCAAGTTCGGCTTGTTTTTTTGCAAGTTCTCTCAGACGTGTTTTTTCTTTAGGTGTACACACAAATGTGCTGAAAATGCCCATAGTAACCTCCAAAAACAGTTTATTTCTAAATCATTATGGCATTTGATAAAAGGAGTGTCAATGCGATATTCTATCAATCGAAAAGCATAATAAAAGCAAAAAATTGAATAATCTTGACTTTTATCCGCTGCAAAGGCATAATTAATGATATAGATTATTTTTTGAGGTGTTCTCATGTTTGATTTATCCCTTGTAGTACCATGTTTTAATGAAGAAGAAAATGTAGATGCTTTTTATGAAGCGGCTAAAAGTGTTTTTGATAATTCCGGTTATAATTATGAAATTGTATTTGTAAATGACGGAAGCCGTGATAAAACATTTACAAAGCTTCGAATGATTCATGAAAAAGATGCGAGGGTGGCTGTTATAAGTTTTTCCAGAAACTTTGGAAAAGAGGCCGCTATGCTGGCGGGACTTAAAAGGTCAAAAGGAAATATGGTTTGCATAATCGACGCCGATTTGCAGCAGCATCCGTCGGTAGCCAAAGAGATGGCGGACTTTTTAAAGGAAAACGATGAGTATGACTGTGTTGTGGCTTATCAGAAAGAGAGAAAAGAGTCTAAATCCATGCAGCGGATGAAGAAGCTTTTCTATAAGATAATAAACCGTGTAAGCGATACAGAGTTTGTTACGGGAGCAAGTGATTTCCGTATTTTCCGCAGATGTATGGTAGAGGCAATTGTAGCTATGCCTGAATATCACCGTTTTTCTAAAGGAATATTTTCCTGGGTCGGATATAACACATATTTTATGCCTTACTCAGCTCTCGAAAGAAATGCGGGGGAGACAAAGTGGTCTTTCAGAAAGCTTCTGAAATACGCCATGGAAGGCTTTATTTCATTTACAACATTTCCTCTTAAAATAGCAACTTTTCTCGGAATAATTTCTTCCCTGATGTCTGTTATTTATTTTGGAATTGTGGTGATACAGAAGCTGTTTTTCGGTATAGATGTACCGGGTTATCCAACGATTATCGGACTTATTCTTCTTATCGGCGGCTTGCAGCTTTTGATTCTCGGTATTATCGGAGAGTATCTTGCAAGAATTTATATTCAGAGTAAGAACAGACCAATTTATATTGAAAAAGAAGTAATTGTTTCTGACGACAAATCGGAAAATAATAATGACAACTGATAAAAAGTCCTCCCGTATCAGATTAAACGGGAGGACTTTTTGTGTTAAGTTGCCTTTACGGTTATTTAATTATAATTTTCGCTTCCGGTTCACCTATTTCTTTCATGTCGGCTAAAAGAAGCTTTCTGAGTTCATTTTTTACTTCGGTATATTCTTTATTTTTAATGAGATTTTTTCTTTCATGGGGATCTTTTCTCAGGTCATAGAGAAAATCTTCTTCATAAACTGGAGAAAAGGGTTTATCTGCATTTTTGGAAGTTACGGAATATTTGAAATCTTTTGTGCGGACAGCTCTGCCAATCTGGCTTTCGCTTATTTGAAGAAATACATGGTCTCTCTTTTTTTCGCCTGAGCCGTCTACAAGTTTTTTAAGGGATTCACCTCTGAAATGTTCAGGCTTTTCGATTCCGGCGCATTGAAGAACCGTTGACGGTAAATCAATTAGGCTTACCAGGTCTTTTATGACTTTGCCGCCCTCAAATCCGGGACCGTGAATTACAAGAGGAACTCTTATGCATCCGTCGTGGCATGAACGTTTGTATTCGGAATTCCTTGTTTTGAAGTGTGAACCGTGGTCGGAGGTATATATTATTATTGTATTGTCAAAAATTCCTTTTGCTTTAAGTGTGTCAACAACTTTTCCGAGGTTTTGGTCTATTCTGTTGCAGCAGCTTAGATAATCCGGATAGTGCAGCCGCCAATCGCCCAAAGTGTGCTTTAAGTCTCCGGGAACTTTGTATTTTTTAAAATTCTTTTTTGTTCCGTGAGGACTTTCATAGCGCATATGGTCATTCTGGTGATGAGGCTCAATATGGGAAACAAAAAGGAAAAAAGGTTTTTCGCCACTTACGGAATTTATGTAGTCAAGGGCAAATGAGTTTATGCAGTCCGTACGGTATCCTTTAAAATTCACTCGTTCGTTATCTTTATTGTAAACATATCCGTCATAGCCGTGGGAAGTAAATTCCAAAACGTCGGATGCCATCCAGTAATCTTTGTATCCGCCTCTTCTTTCTTCGGGTACAGCTTTTCTCATAAGTCTGTGTTCACTGTCTGAAGCAAGGTGCCATTTTCCGACATAGGCGGTTTCGTAACCGGCTTCATTTAGATATGAAGCTATCGTTGGAATATTGAGAGGAAGTGCGATATCGTTTCTGTAGCATCCGGTTTCTGTTGCATAAACTCCGCTTTGAAGGCATGCTCTTGCGGGACCGCAAACCGGCTGGCAGGTAAAGGCATACTCAAATTTTGTACCGTCTTCGGCAAGGGCGTCGATTGTAGGGGTAACGTCGAGCTCCTGGCCGTAACAGCCTACGGTATCCCAGCGCTGCTGGTCGGAAAAGTAGAAAATAATATTGGGGCGATTATCCATTTTTGGGTACCTCCTTAAGAGTATAATTGCTTCGTAATGTCTATAATTCTAACATCAAACAATTTAAAGTCAATTAAAAAATTGTTTACACATACGTAAAAGGATTTTTTGCCTTTTTCGTCAAAAAGTGGTATAATAAACAAAACCATCTATATAAAGAAAAAGTGTGTGAAAAGTATGGATAAATATAAAAAACTGCTTTCCAACACCGTGATTTTTGCGGTTGGTACTTTTAGTTCAAAATTACTTGTTTTTCTAATGATGCCCTTTTATACCCGTATTCTTACTCAGGAAGAATACGGAACGGTTGACCTTATTACTCAGACAGGTAATTTGTTATATCCTCTTGTAACCTTGGGAATTGTAAGCGGAGTAGTGCGTTACGGCCTTGACAGCACCTATAGAAAAGACGATGTTTTTACAACTGGTCTTAAAACCATATGTTTAGGTCTTGCAGCGCTTCTCGTAATTATTCCGTTTTTTTCTTTGTTTAACTTTCTTGACGGATATCTTGTACTGGTTTATGTTTTTGTAATGATGTCTTCTTTCAGAGGACTTTGTTCACAGTTTGCAAGAGCAAAGGGATATGTAAAACTTTACGCCCTAGATGGAATATTGAGTACCGCTACAAATGTAGGGTTTAATATTCTTTTCTTAGCTGTGTTTAAGATGGGCATTACCGGCTATATATTGGCCACCATTTGCTCTGACTGCCTTTCGGCGATTTTTGTTTTTACAAGGGCAAGACTTTTCAGGTATATTAAATTCCGAAATGTGGATAAGGCTACCTCTAAGTCAATGATAAGATATTCGGTGCCGCTTATCCCCAATAATATGTTTTGGTGGATAACCAATGTTTCCGATCGCTATATGGTATACTTTATTTCCGGCGCCGCGGAAAACGGCCTGTATGCCGCTTCTTACAAAATACCCACAGTCATAGTTTTAGTTTCAAATATTTTTATGGATGCATGGCAGGTATCTGCTGTTTCAGATATGTCTGCTCGTGCGAGGTCAAGATTCTTTACGAAAGTATTTCACAATTACTGTAACCTGATATTTACTGCATGTTCGGGTCTTATTTTATTGGCAAAACCTTTAACCTATATTCTTGTTTCGGAAGATTTCTATATATCATGGAAGTATATTCCATATCTTATAATGTCCATGGCGTTTTCCTGTTTTGTAACTTTTTTGGGAAGCGTATATATGGTAGAGCGAAAAAGTGTACTGTCCTTTTTGACAACGGCGTTGGGTGCTGTGATAAATATTGTATTCAATCTTATACTTATACCTAAGTATGGAGCCTTAGGCGCCGCTTTTGCCACATTCTTTAGTTATTTCGTCGTATTTGTAGTTAGAATTCTTGATACCTCAAGGTTTATAAAAATAAAAATCCGTATTCCGAGATTTATTTTAAGTACGGTAATTTTGTTGGCTCAGAGTCTTATTTTAATTAATGAAGTTGACCTTTGGGTATTGTGGGAATTGCTCCTCACTGTATGTATGATTGTTTTGAATATGGGCGAAATTTTCAGAAGAGCAATTGTGGTATTCAGAGAAAAAGATATAAAAAAGAAAATCGGTTTAAATAAATGATGAGTAATCGTGCAATAATTTAGTATGTTCTTTTATTGCATTTGTGACATAAACAAACTGTTTTCAAATAAAATACAATCAAAATTATAATTATATATGAATAAACAGCAAGGGCAACACTTTCTGAAATTAAGGGTGCTTTTGCAGAGAAACTTCCAAATTTTTTAAAAATTAAAACCGGGCACTATTTTGAATGCCCGGTTTTAGTAATCTGATTCAGTTTTCTTTGCCGACAAGCCAATCAATTGATACGTTAAGAATTTCCGCAAGAGCTACAAGCTCATAATCATTAACGCACCTTAACTGACCTTCAAGTTTTGAAAGACCTGACGCATTGAGCTCAATGCCTTTCATTTGCAATTTAGTAAGAAGTTCCCTCTGTTTCATATTTTGAGATTTGCGTGCTTGTTCAACGCGGCTGCCCACAATATTGCGGTCTCCTACCGGCTGCTTTCTGATTCTCATTTAATTCTCCCTCCACTAATTAACCTGAGATTTTCAGCCATAATATACAACCAGATTATACAGCGAGTATAACGTTTGTCATTTTTTATTGACAAAATTCTGGAAATAGTACACTATGTACTAATTATATGGCAAAAATGAAAAAAATCAATAACATAAAAGAAAAAAGGCGAAAAAATATAAAAATTAGCATAATATCTATAAAATACGGCTTTTTCCCCAAATAATTAAGCTGTTTTTTGTTTACTTTAACAAATATTAATGGAGGTAAATATGAGACTGATTTCAAAAACTGATTTTATTAAAGAGAGTACAAAAGCATTAGAAAATTATTATGAACGGTTAAGGAAAATTGAAAATTTAGACATTTCTATGCTTAATTCAGAAGAATCTGTTCTGATTGTCATGGATATGATTAAAGGTTTTACTGATGTAGGCAGTCTTTACAGCGACAGGATTAAAAGCATCAAGGCAGAAGTTGCTGTAAATATGGAAAAATGCAGCGCAAAAGGGATGAAGGTGCTGTGTTTTTGTGATTGCCATACCTTAGAGAGTGCAGAGCTTTCGGGATTTCCTCCTCATTGTATTTCAGGCACTGGAGAGGAAGATATTGCGGATGAATTAAAGGATATCTGTGATTATAAAAGAATAGATAAAAATTCCACTAATGGTTTTCTTGAGCCGGAATTCCAAAAATGGCTCAGTGAAAATCCCAACGTAAAAAATTATATTATTTGCGGAGACTGTACCGATATTTGTGTGATGCAGTTTGCTCAGTGTGCAAAAGCGTGGTATAATAGTAAAAATATTCAGTCGAGGATTATTGTCCTTACAGACAGCACGGAGACATATGATGCGCCGGTTCATGCTGCGGATCTTATGAACGCAGCGGCGCTTATGAATATGGAATGCAGCGGTATAGAGCTTTACGCCGGACTGAAATAAAAAGGAAAACCTCAGGGGTGAAAAGAAAAATGAGCGATACTTTAAAAACAGAAAACCTGACCATGCTTACTGATTTTTATGAGCTAACAATGGCAAACGGTTACTTTGTAAACAATCTTGCCGATACGGTGGCCTGCTTTGATATGTTTTTCAGGCGTGTTCCCGATGACGGCGGCTTTGCCATAATGGCAGGTGTAGAGCAGCTGGTAGAATATCTTGATAATCTTAAATTTACCGATGAGGATATTGAGTGCCTGCGTAAAAAAGGTTTCAACGAGAAGTTTTTAAATTATCTTAAAGATTTTGAGTTTAAATGTGATGTTTGGGCAATTCCGGAAGGAACTCCTATTTTCCCAGGCGAACCTATCGTAACGGTAAAGGGTCCAATTATTCAGGCTCAGTTTATTGAAACTATGCTCCTTTTATGCATAAACCATCAAAGTCTTATTGCTACAAAAGCCAACAGAATAGTCAGAGCCGCACAGGGCAGAGGAGTTATGGAGTTCGGCTCAAGGCGTGCTCAGGGAGCTAATGGTGCCATTTACGGTGCAAGAGCTGCTTACATTGCGGGCTGCGTCGGTTCAGCCTGCACAATTGCTGAGCGTGATTACGGTGTTCCTGCTCTTGGAACTATGGCTCACAGCTGGGTGCAGATGTTTGATTCAGAGCTTGAAGCTTTCTGTGCATATGCAAGAGAGTATCCTGATAATTGTACTTTGCTTGTGGATACCTATAATGTTCTCAAATCAGGTATTCCTAACGCAATTGAAGCTTTTAAAAGAGAACTTCTTCCCAGGGGATACCGCCCCAAGGGAATAAGAATAGATAGCGGAGATATAACTTATCTTTCTAAAAAAGCAAGAAAAATGCTTGATGACGCAGGTTTTGCTGACTGTGAAATTGTGGCATCAAATTCTCTTGATGAATATATTATCAGGGACATGCTTATCCAGGGGGCAAAGGTTGATTCTTTCGGCGTAGGCGAAAGATTGGTGACCGCTGCTTCTTCTCCCGTATTCGGCGGAGTTTATAAGCTGTGTGCCATCGAAAAGGACGGAAAGCTTATTCCCAAAATTAAAATTAGCGAAAACGTCACAAAGATAACTAGTCCCTGCTTTAAAAAGGCGTGGAGACTTTTCGACAGAGATACAGGAAAGGCTATTGCTGATGTCATAACTCTCTTCGATGAGGTTATCGATGAAAACGAGCCCTATGAGCTCTTCGATCCTGACCATATCTGGAAGAGAAAAACAGTTTCCAATTTTGTAGCAAGACCCCTTCTTCATCAGATTTTCAAAGGCGGAAAGTGCATATATAAAAAGGAATCCATTGAGGAGATCAGAAATTACTGTTCCGAACAAGTGGATACCCTTTGGGAAGAAGTGCTTCGTTTTGAAAATCCCCACAAATACTATGTTGATATTTCGCAAAAGCTTTGGGATGAGAAAAACATTCTGATTTCTCTCGGAGCCGATTAACTAACTGTGATTGTTTTTTTACAGCTTAATAATATAATATAAAGTATATGTCTGACACCTGCAGCTTAGTGCTGCGGGTGTTTTTTTGCTTTTTCAACATTTTCAGAGTCAATACCACTTAATTATATATATTTATTTTGTGAATTTTTTTCTCATAAACTATTGCCAAGAAAAAGGATTAAGGATATAATAAAAACACCAAAGTGGGATAAAAAGGACCAAAATGGACCGTTAAGGGTCGTTGAAATCCGTTTTTATGGATTAAGATTAATTTTAAGGAGGCGGACGGTTATGTTTATGGGTTCATTTGAGCACTCTCTTGACCCTAAAAACAGATTGTTCATACCGGCCGCATTCCGTGAAAAATTAGGGGATAGCTTCGTAATCTGCCGAGCTCCGGAAAACTGTTTGTTTATTTATTCAAACGAGGGCTGGGAAAAGGTTGTAGCTCCTTTACATACTGACGGTCCTACCACTCTTGAAGACAGAAAAAGACAGAGACGAGCCTATGCCAACGCCGCTATTGTAACAATAGACGGAAAAGGCAGAATCACGGTGCCGCAGAAGTTTTGCGATCATGCGCAGTTTGATAAAAACGTGGTTCTTATAGGACAGGGAAACCGTATTGAAGTATGGAATGCAGATAAGTGGAACGAAGAGCTTGAGTCCTGTGATGAAATGGACGAGACTCCGCTGAGCTATTAAGGAGGACTGAAAATGGAATTTATCCACAAACCGGTTCTCTTTGATGAGGCTATAAACGCGCTTAATATTAAGCCTGATGGAATTTATTTCGACGGAACCTCTGGCGGCGGAGGACATTCGGGAGCTATCGCTTCGAGGCTTACGACAGGACGGCTTATTTCAGTGGATCAGGACCCCGATGCCATTGAAATTTTACACGAGCGTCTCGGTAAATACCCATGCGTAACGGTTGTAAAAAGTAATTTCTGTATGATAAAGCAAGTGCTGATAGAGCAAAGCATTTCGAAAGTTGACGGAATACTTCTTGACCTTGGTGTAAGCTCACATCAGCTCGACGAAGGAGAAAGAGGTTTTTCATATAAAAAAGACGCCCCTCTTGATATGAGGATGAGCCAGGAGGGAACTACTGCGGCAGATCTTGTAAATAATCTTTCAGAGCAGGAGCTTTCAAGGATTATTTTTACTTACGGTGAGGAAAAGTTTGCCAAGCGCATTGCTGCGGCAATTGTGCGGGAGAGGAAAAACGGTAAAATAGAAACCACTTTACAGCTTGCTGATATTGTTAAAAACGCAATACCGGCTGCTACAAGAAGAGAGGGCGGAAACCCGGCAAGAAGAACCTTTCAGGCCTTACGTATTGAGGTGAACGGGGAGCTGGACAAGCTTTCAAAAGCCCTTGATGAAATGGCGGACTGTTTAAATTCCGGAGGTAGAATTGCGGTAATAACCTTCCACTCCCTTGAGGACAGAATAGTTAAACAGCGTTTTGCAAAGTGGTGTTCGGGCTGCACATGCCCCCCTGATTTTCCCGTATGTGTATGCGGTAAAAAGCCGTTGGGTCATCTGCCTTTTAAGGCTAAAGCGCCTACCGAGGAGGAACTTGAGGAAAATCCAAGAAGCAGAAGCGCCAGGCTTCGTGTATTTGAAAAAGAGTAAGATGAAAAATGAGTAGGGGAAAGAGAGAGAATTAACCGTAGCCGTTTTTTAGGTCAGTAAGTAAACGGCTGAGTAAAGCGGACTGTATTTTGATTTATGGAGGCACAAACATTATGAATAACAGAAGCACAGCATATGATTTTTCCAGATTTGAGCCGCATTCAGTGCCTCAGAAACCCGGAAATGAGCGGAATAATCCCCCTAAGCCTGTTTTGGTTCCGAAGAAGAAAAAAAGCGTACAGGAGGCCAGGGAGGAATCCCGTGCTGTAGCGGTAAAAACTTTGCGTGTTCTTTCTGCTACAATTGCCGTAATGCTGTTTGTAGGAACGTATATTTTCGGAACGCTGAAGCTTGACGAAATAAACCACGATATAGCTCAGGTTCAGAGCCAGATAAAAGTTGCCGACAGTGAGAATACAAGGCTGAAAATGCAGCTGAACTCAATGGCATCACTGGATAAAGTTGAAGATTATGCAATAAACAAGCTGGGAATGGTAAAGCAGGAAAGCTATCAGGTTGAGTATATTGATCTTGCTTTAGACGACAAGGTTGTTCTTGCTAACGGAACTACACCTTCCGAAGACGGTGAAAATACCGGAATTTTGGATAAGCTTTTGTCATATTTTCGCTGAAATTTAAATAACTATTAGGGGTGAATGAATGTGCCCCATAACCTCCGGTTGTGTTCTGCAAAGTTTAAAGCAGATGTTCGGCCGGAGGTAAAGATGTTTTATGCAGAGAAAAGAGTTACCTGATTTTCAGGCTTTTTGTTATTGAAAGGATGAAATATTGATGTCCAGAAGACCTACAAAACTTATGGGGAACAGAGCGGTTATCGCTTTGCTTTTTTTAGTGGCGGCTTTTATTGTTAATATAGGCTGTCTTGTTAGGCTTCAGATTTTTGACCCTTTAGGATATAAAGAAAAAGCGGCTGCGCAGCAAATAAGCGACGTAACCGTGAGCGCTTTGAGGGGAACAATTTACGACAGTAAGATGAACGTAATAGCTCAAAGTGCAACTGCGTGGAAAATATACCTTGACCCTTCAAAAATTCCCGATGAGGAAATTGAAAATGTTGTAAAGAACCTTGCGGAAATCTTGGATGTGGATGAGGAAAAGCTCATTAAAAATGTTACCCAATATGCAGAGAAGGAAATGGGCTATTACGTTGTAAAGGAGAAGGTAGAAAACGATGCCAAGGAAAAGGTGAACGAGTTCCGTCTCCAAAACAGCGGATATACGGAGTTTATCGGCATAGAATCTGACAGCAAAAGATATTATCCCAATAACAATTTCGCTTCTTCCGTAATAGGCTTTACCGCAGCTGAAGATGCTGGCAGAGCCGGTATAGAGCTTCAGTACGACAGCGAGCTTACCGGTACTCCAGGAAGAACAATAACTGCAGTTAATGCTCTGTCTTTTGAAATGACAAACGGATTTGAGACTACATATGACGCTCAGGCAGGTACAAATCTTGTTTTGACGATAGATTCGGTTATCCAACATTACCTTGAAAAGAGCATCACTCAGGCTCTTGTTGATAATAAAGCTAAGTATGCTTACGGTATTGTTATGGATGTTAAAACCGGAGCAATTCTTGCAATGACAACTCAGCCTGACTATAACCTTAACGATCCGTACACCCTTACGGACAATCAGCTTTTAACGGATATAAATAAAATTGAAGATATAAGCGAGCGCTCTCAGCAGCTTTTAAACGCTCAGTTTTCTCAGTGGAGAAACAGATGCATAAGCGATACCTATGAGCCGGGTTCGGTTTTCAAAACCATTACCGCTTCAGCAGGACTTGAAGAAGGCGTGGTTTCGATGGACGAAACACTAAACTGTCCCGGATATATCATAGTGGGCGACAGAAGGATAAACTGCCATAACCATGCAGGTCACGGAACCGAAAACTTCACTGAAGGACTTATGAATTCCTGTAACCCATGGTTTGTAACTGTCGGTCAGCGTTTGGGCGTTGATACATATATGAAATATTTTGAAGCCTTTGGCTTTACTGAGCAGACGGGAATTGATTTACCGGCAGAATTCCAGCCGGTAAAAGGTGTTCATTATTATGATAAAGAAACAATGACCAACCTTGACCTTGCCAGTGTATCTTTCGGTCAGTCCTTCCAGGTTTCACCTCTTCAGATGATTACTGCGGTTGCCGCTATAGGTAACGGCGGAAAGCTTATGGAACCCTATGTGGTTCAGGCTATGACGGATTCTGAGGGCAATACAATTTGGGAGAAAACTCCCACCGTTCGCCGTCAGGTTATTTCCGAAAAGGTGGCGTCACAGGTTGCTGAAATGATGGAGGCTGTTGTAACTTCCGGCGGTGGACAGAACGCTTATGTTGCCGGTTATCATGTAGCAGGTAAAACCGGTACCAGTGAAAAGCTTACTTCTGATGAGAAAAAATATATAGCTTCTTTCTGCTGCTTCGCCCCTTCATATGATCCTGAAATCGCCGTTATAATAATCATTGACGAACCTAATGCAGGCAAGATAAACGGTAGTACAATTTCTGCTCCCGTTGCCGGTGAGGTTGTTGAGCAGACTCTTAAATATCTCAATGTTGAACCGAGATATTCCGCAAACGAACTTGCCGTTCTCAGCGATACCTCTCCCGACCTTGTAGGTAAGAGTGTTTCTGAAGCAAAGAGTTATGCTGAAAGCAAAGGCTTTGAAGTTAAAGTTATCGGCAGCGGTACAAAGGTTCTGCGTCAGTCTCCCGAAGAGGGAAGCGTAATTCCCAAGGAAGGTATTGTTATCCTTTATACTGAAGAGGGAGATGCTGAGACTGTTAAAGTACCCGATCTTACAGGTCTTACTCTTTCAGAGGCCAATAAGAAAGCTGCTAACGCAGGTCTCAATATTAAAATCTCCGGTAACTTCCTTAACAGTGGAGATATTAAATCGTATAAGCAAAGTATAGAAAAAGATTCATCTGTTGCGATGGGTACAACAATAACTGTATATTTCCGTTCCGATACGGCAGGCAACGATTTGGCAGACTGATATTTCGGGAGGTGTGCGTAATGCTTTTAAGCAGGCTCCTCGAAAGTACAGGATACAAGGGAAAATTTAAGGACCGTGAAATTTCTTTTATCACCGATAATTCGGAAAATGTTACTTCTTCGTCCCTTTTTGTGTGTATAAAAGGGGCGAGAGGTGACGGCCATAGGTACGGCAGGGATGCCGCACGAAAAGGCGCTGTAATTGTTTGTGAACACAGTATCGGTGTTAGTGATGAGATTATCGTTAAAGACACCCGAAGAGCTTATGCTGATTTTTGCGGTGCGTTCTTCTCTAATCCTGCAAGAAGGATGAAGCTTATAGGCATTACCGGAACCAACGGAAAGACCACAACAGCCTTTCTTTTAAAGGATATTTTTGAAAAAAACGGATATAAATGCGGTCTTGTAGGTACTGTTCAGGATATGGCGGGGGATGCCGTTTTTTACAGCGAAAGAACCACTCCCGATTCTTTTGAACTTAACTGTCTTTTTTCTAAGATGGTAAAACGGGGATGCGAATACTGTATTATGGAGGTTTCCTCCCAGGCTCTTTCTCAGGGAAGAGTAGATGCTCTTTCCTTTGACTGTGCTGTTTTCACGAACCTTACGCAAGACCATCTTGATTATCACGGAACTTTTGAAAATTACGCAAAAGCAAAGAAAAAGCTGTTTTCCATGTGCCTAAAAGGCATAATAAATATAGACGATGAAAAAGGTCTTTATATGACCCATGGAGAAAAATGCCAAAGTGTTACATATTCTTTGCTGGAGGATTCAGCTGACTATACCGCAAAAAATATTGTTCAGAAATCGAACGGCACAGAATATGAAATAATACATAAAAACAAAAGCATAAAGGCTGAAGTTGGAATACCGGGGCTATTTTCCGTCTATAATTCTTTAGCGGCAATTGTCTGTGCATCACAGGAGGGTATACCACTGGAGAAAGCTGTACAGTCGCTTAAAGACAGCAAAGGAGTTAAGGGGAGGGCAGAAGTTGTTCCAACAAACAGGGATTTCACAGTTATAATCGACTATGCCCATACTCCCGACAGCCTCGAAAATATACTTAAAACTATAAAGGGCTTTGCTCAGGGACGAATAATAACAGTTTTAGGCTGCGGAGGTGATAGAGATAAAGCCAAACGACCTGTAATGGGTGAAATTGCCGTAAAGTTTTCGGACTATTTAATAGTGACTTCGGATAATCCCAGAAGTGAAAATCCGCAGGAAATTATAAAAGACATACTTAAAGGGTGTAAAAACGCAGAAATTACAGTTGAAACCATAGAAAACCGCCGTAAAGCCATAGAACGGGCTTTGGCAATCGGAGAAAAAGATGATATAATCTTACTCGCCGGAAAAGGCCATGAGACATATCAGATTCTCGGCGATAAAAAAATACATTTCGACGAAAGAGAAATTGTCTCGGAATATTTAAACAGAGAGGTAAGTAGATGATACCGCTAAAATTAAAAGATGTTGCCGCAGCGTGCAGCGCTGAATTTTCAGGCGACGGAGAAAAGAAAATTTATTCCGTATGTACCGACACAAGAAAAATAGAAGAGGGATGTCTCTTTATAGCTCTCAAGGGTGAAAACTTCGACGGAAACGCCTTTGTGGAAGAGGCTCTTTCAAAGGGAGCAGCGGCAGCAGTGAGCAGCCGTGATGTAGATGATTCCCGTGTGCTGAAAGTTCAGGACACCTGTAAAGCACTTTCACTTATTGCGGGAATGTACCGTCGTAGGTTCAGTATTCCTGTAATTGCTCTTACTGGAAGTGTAGGCAAAACAACAACTAAAGAAATGGTTCACTGCGTTATATCTTCAAAATATAAAACCCTCAAAAGCCTTGGAAACCTTAACAATCAGATAGGTATGCCTATGACGGTTTTCAGCCTTGACGAAACTTATGAGGCGGCGGTTTTTGAAATGGGTATGGCGGATTTCGGAGAAATTTCAAACCTTTCCCGTGTTGCTGCCCCTACTTTGGGTATACTTACAAATATCGGAGTATCCCATATGGAAACCCTTGGTTCAAGGGAGAATATACTTAAAGCGAAAATGGAAATTCTTGACGGAATGGAAAATGACGCCCCTGTTATTGTCAACGCCGATGATGAATATCTCAAAGATGCCGATTTTTCAGACCATGAGGTCATCTGGTACGGTATAGAGAGCGAAAAATGCCATATAAAAGCTGAGGATATTACCTCTGATGGAATGTACACTGATTTTACTGCTGTTTTAGGTGGAGAAAAACAGAAAGTACATCTTCCTGCAATAGGCATACATAATGTCTATAACGCTCTTGCGGCTTTGGCGGCGGGAGTAAAATATGGAATAAGCCTTAGTGAAGGCGCTGTAAGTCTCGAAAAATACGAGCCTTCGGGAATGCGTCAGAGAGTTAAAAAGACGGGGGATATTACAGTTATTGAAGACTGTTACAACGCAAGCCCCGATTCCATGAAAGCGGCTTTGTCAGCTCTTTCGGCGTTTAAGGCGGAGAGAAAAATCGCTGTTCTTGCGGATATGCTGGAGCTTGGTACAATATCCGAAGAAGCACACAGGAACGTCGGAAAAATGGCGGCTGATTTTAATATTGATATGCTTTTCACTTTTGGCAAACAGGCAAGGTTTATAGCTGAGGGGGCCGAAGGTTTAAAGAATGTGAAAAGCTTTGAAGACAAACAGGAATTAACCGAAAGTCTTCTCGCCTGTGTTCGTCCCGGGGACTGCATTCTCTTTAAGGGCAGCAGGGGAATGAAGCTTGAGGAAGTAATAAATGCGCTTTATGAAGGGTGGAACGAAAAATGAGCACAACATTATTGGGAATTATTGCGGCTCTCGGAGCATTTACAGTGACAACTGTACTGGGATTTTTTATGATTCCATGGCTGAGAAAGCTTAAATTCGGGCAGACTATTCTTGATATCGGACCGAAATGGCATAAGAAAAAACAGGGTATCCCCACAATGGGCGGTATCATGTTTATAATCGGTGTAACAGTTTCTTTTGTTGCTGTATACGTTACCGATTATCTTACAGGCAAAAAGATTTTCCCCGACGGTATGGCAACTGCCGATTACAATAAAATGCGCCTTTGGGGTGGCCTCATAATGGCTCTTCTCTTTGCCTTTATCGGTTTTATGGATGATTATATCAAAGTTGTAAAAAAGAGAAACCTCGGTCTTACAATTAAGCAGAAGACTTTTATGCAGCTTCTTGTTGCGGTAGCTTATACAACTGTTCTCTATTATTCAGGTTCAGCTGTAACATTTATTCCCTTTATCGGAAATGTAAATTTGGGCTGGTTCTTCTGGATTTTTGCAATCTGCGTAATTTATGGCGCAATTAACGCCATTAACTTTACCGACGGACTCGACGGCCTTTGCTCAAGCGTAACCCTTACTGTTGCGGTCTCATTTATTGTAATGGCTGCTATTCTCAAGTTTACGGGAATGAGTATTCTTGCCGCTGCCCTTGCAGGAGGATGTGCGGGCTTCCTTGTCTGGAACCATTATCCAGCAAAGGTGTTCATGGGTGATACAGGCTCCCTTTTCCTCGGAGGCATGGTAATTGCCCTTGCTTTCGGCATTAACTGTCCTCTTATTCTTATTCCTGTCGGAATCATCTACATTATCGAAGCTCTTTCTGATGTTATTCAGATCACTTATTTCAAGGCAACTCACGGTAAGCGAATTTTCAAAATGGCTCCTATTCATCATCACTTTGAGATGTCAGGCTGGAGCGAGGTAAAAATCGTATCAGTTTTCACTACTATAAATCTTATAGGCGCAGTAATCGGTATTCTCTGCGTTTGGTTTGGTTGATAATTTATAAGGAGAGGCGACTATGGCGGAAAAAACTAAAAGCCCACTTAAAAAGAAAAAAAGCGGTCTCGGACTGTTCAACACCGGTGCAGTTGACCTGTATTTTTTAATACTGGTTCTCATTTTGCTGGCGGTGGGTCTTGTAATGCTTTTTTCCGCAAGTTATCCTTATGCTTACTATAATAATGACGGAGACAGTCTTTATTATTTTAGAAAGCAGCTGATGTTTGCCGTAAGCGGAATAGTCATAATGATGATTGTTTCAAAGGTAAAATATGGCTGGTTTAAAGTTCTCACCTATCCGCTTCTTATACTTACGGTTATTTTGCTTGTAGTTGTTCTGTTCCTTCCCGATCTTCCCGATACGCCTGGGTTCAAACGTTGGCTTTATATTCCCGGTATGGCAGGTTCGCCGACCTTTCAGCCTTCTGAGCTTGCGAAAATAGCTCTTGTAATGTTCTGTGCGGTGAAGATGGAGCAGAACCATAAAAAACTTGTAGAAAAGCCATTTGCTTTTTGGCCTTACGCCCTTGTTACTCTTATTCTTGCGGGACTTATCTATCTTGAAAATCACGTTTCAGGTACAGTGCTTATTCTTATGATTGGTATAGTAATGATGTACCTTGGAGGCACTAAAAGATATTGGTTTGTTTTAGGTATTGTGGCGATTGTAGCTGTTGTAGCGCTTGTGCTTATAAAACCGGATATTCTTCCAGAACATGCTGCTCAGCGAATTACTTTGTGGCTTGATAAAGAGGCAGAGCCTACAAAGGGCCGCTGGCAGACTAACCAGTCCCTTTACGCTATTTCCTCAGGGGGACTTTTTGGAGTAGGTCTCGGACAGTCTAAGCAGAAACATCTTTATGTTTCCGAGCCTCAGAACGACTTTATTTTCTCCATTGTCTGCGAGGAACTGGGACTTTTCGGAGCTTGTGTAATAATTATCCTTTTTGTTCTCTTAATTGCACGAGGAGTTGCGATTGCTCTTAAGGCAAAGGACAGATTTGGTTCCCTTCTGGTTTTAGGCGTTGTTTTCCATATCGGCATGCAGGTAGCCCTTAATATCGGCGTCGTTACGGATTTTTTGCCAAACACAGGTATTTCACTTCCGTTTTTCAGTTACGGAGGTACGGCGCTGTGGGTACTATTGGCGGAGCTTGGTATGGTGCTTTCAGTTTCACGATCGTCCAGCGTTAAAAAAGTTTAAAATAAAGGCAGGTAATTAATATGAAGATTTTATTTGCGACAGGCGGTACAGGAGGCCATATAAATCCGGCTCTTGCCGCTGCCGGCGAGATAAAAAAACAGTATCCCGACGCTGAAATTCTCTTTGTCGGTACAAAGGAAAAAATGGAAGCACGTCTTGTACCTGCTGCGGGATATGCTTTTGAAACTATTGAAATAAGCGGATTCCAGCGTAAGCTGACTCCGGAAAACATAAAGCGTAATTTAGGAACAGTGGCGAAGCTCTTTAAATCTTCTTCACAGGCAAAAAAGATTATTGAGAAATTTAAGCCCGATGTAGTTGTAGGCTTCGGCGGATATGTAAGCGGACCGGTTCTTAGAATGGCGTCCAAAATGGGTATTCCAATAGCTATTCATGAACAGAACGCTTTCCCTGGCAAGACTAATAAAATTCTTGCAAAGCGTGCCGATAAGGTTATGCTTACTGTTCCGGAAGCGGAACAATATCTTGAATGCAAAAATCCCTGCATAGTTACGGGACTTCCCGTAAGGGGAGAAATACTCAGCGCCAATCGTGATGAGGCAAGGTTCAGAATGAATCTTGACGAAAGACCGCTTGTTCTCTCAATGGGCGGAAGTCTCGGAGCGAAAGCCATCAACGAAGCTGTTGCGGGCATGATTGCAAAGCGCATTTCAAAGCATGACTGTAAATACCTTCACGCAATGGGTCAGTACGGCCTATGGATGCCTGACGCACTGCGTAAATTGGGTGTTGATTGCGACAAAGAACCCGATGTAGAAATCAGGGAATATATAAACGATATGGACGTTTGCCTTGCAGCTGCGGATTTTGTAATCTGCCGCGCCGGTGCAAGTTCTCTCAGTGAGCTTGAAGCTCTCGGAAAGCCGGCAATACTTATTCCGTCGCCTAACGTTGCGGAGAATCACCAGTATCACAATGCCATGGCTCTTGTAAATAAGGGAGCGGCAGTGATAATTGAAGAAAAAGACCTGACTCCCGACAGTCTTTCCCAAAAGGTAGATGAGCTTCTTGCTAACAGGGAGGCTTTAAAGGATATCGGTGAAAGGGCAAAGGCTCTTTCAATTGCCGATGCCAACGAAAGAATTTGCGAGGTTATCACCTCTCTTGTAAAGAAATAAATCCCGTTTTTCACACAGTCGAGACATACCGCATAGTATAAAATCGGCAGAAAGTTTCGGTATGAAAGGGTGTGTGAGAGCTTGAAGGATTTAATAGAAGTCGCAGGGGGAAAGCGTCTGTGGGGCGAAATATCGGTGCAGGGGGCGAAAAACAGCGTATTGCCTGTTCTTGCCGCCTGTTATCTTGCAAACGGACAGTGCGTCATACATAACTGTCCGATTTTAACCGATGTTGACGCCGCTATAAAAATATTAAAGTATTTAGGATGTAAAGCAAGCCGTCAGGGACACACGGTATATGTTGATGCTGAAAACGCATACGGTTATGAGATTTCTGAAGAGCTTATGCATGAAATGCGTTCTTCCGTCGTCTTTCTCGGAGCCATTCTTGCAAAAACCGGCAAGGCGGAGCTTTCCGCTCCCGGAGGCTGTGATATTGGACTGAGACCCATTGATCTGCATATTGGAGCAATGGAAAAATTCGGTGCAAAAATAACCGAAGAGCACGGAAGGCTTTATTTTGAATGTCCTGAAGGACTTAAAGGAACAGAGATAGTTTTATCCTTTCCCAGTGTCGGAGCTACTGAAAACATAATGCTTGCAGCTGTTACGGCAAAGGGAAATACATCTATAGTAAATGCGGCATGCGAGCCGGAAATAAGTGACCTTGCTGATTTTCTCAACCGGTGCGGTGCGAAAATTCACGGTGCAGGAAGCAATGCAGTGTTTATAGAGGGCGTAGAAAAGCTCAGCGGATGTGAGCATAGAGTGATACCTGACCGCATAGCCGCCGCAACTTATATGTGTGCAGCAGCAGTGACGAAAGGTCAAGTTGTGCTCAAAGATATTATTCCAGCCCATATCGGAGCGGTTGTTTCCGTACTGAGTGAAAGCGGCTGTGATATTGCAATAAGAAACCACAGCGTTTCACTTTCAGCTCCACCTGTTTTGAGAAAAATGGGTACCGTACGTACAATGCCCTATCCCGGGTTTCCGACGGATGCTCAGGCACCTGTTATGGCAGTAGCTGCTCTGTGTTCCGGCACAACGGTGTTTACGGAAAATATTTTCGAAAACCGTTACAGACATGTAAGCGAACTTTGCCGTCTGGGTGCAAACATAAAAGTTGAAGGACGTGTGGCTGTTACAGAGGGAGTAAAGGCTTTATCTGGGGCAGCGGTTACCGCTCCGGATTTAAGAGGCGGTTCCGCTCTCATCATAGCAGGTCTCAGCGCAGGAGGCACAACGAAAATTGACGGCGTGCATCATATAGACAGAGGATATGAAAATATAACCGACAATCTGTGTCAATTGGGTGCAGATATTAAAAGGATAAGGGATTATGAAGAAAGAGAATGTGAAACCAAAAAGAACACCGCCTCAGGAGCCTAAGTCAAGGGATGAAAGACGCCGTGAGTATGCTATGGCTAAGCGGAGAAAAAACCGCATAAAACGCATATTTACAGGATTGCTTTTTTTCCTTTTCCTTGCTGCGGTAGCCGTTACGCTTTGTTTTACAGTATTTTTTAAAGTCGCAACCATAACTGTTGTAGGCGAAACTCAGTACACCGCTGAAGAAATAATAAAAAGTTCCGGTTTAACAGAAGGCCAGAATCTTTTCGGATTTTCTGCGGAAAGTGTTTCTTCGTCTATTTCGCAGGCTCTTCCTTATATCGGTGAAGCTACTATAAAACGCAGTATACCTGATACAGTAACGATAACCGTAGAAAGTGCAGAGCCATCCTGTGCTATGCGTACGGATACAGGTTATATACTTCTCGATAAAGACAACAAGGTTCTTGAAAAGACTGATTCCGTAGATAAATCAATTCCCGTAATAGAGCTTTCGGGAGTCGAAAAGGCAGAGGTAGGTCTTCCGATTGTACTTAAAGACGAAAAAGTCATGAACAGTCTTACAATCGTAATAGAGGCTGCTCAGAAAGCGGGTATTGCTGTAACTTATTACGATTTAAGTGATTCTTCAAATATAAAAATTATATGCGAAAACGGCGAGACAACGCTCAAGCTTGGTGAGATTTCAGCCGATACGATAGACAGAAAGCTTCTTCTTGTAAGCGAAGCGATTAAAAAGGAAAAGGCAAACGGAAACTCCGTTAAAGGCACCTTTGATTTAACATACGACGGAAAAGCATATTTTTCGCCGGAAATCGAGACAAATTGAAATTGATAATTGGATAAACCACCAAAAAAAAACGGAAAAATTATAATATTTCTAATTACAGATGATTGTATTTTTATCGTAGGCATGGTAGTATAATATGGTAAATTTGTATAATTGTCTAAATTGAATAAAATAGTTATTTCATCAAAAGCGGGAGGAAGTTAAATGTCATTTCAGATTGATAACGATTTTGACAGTGTTGTTCAGATAAAAGTAATCGGCGTCGGCGGAGGCGGCGGTAATGCAATAAATAGAATGATAAGAGCGCAGATTCAGGGCGTTGAATTCATTTCGGTTAATACCGATAAGCAGGCTCTTATGCATTCTCAGGCTACCCATAAAATTCAGATAGGCGAGAAGATCACAAAGGGACAGGGCGCAGGCGCAAAGCCGGAAGTTGGCCAGCGTTCCGCTGAGGAGAGCAGAGAGGCTATCAGCGACGCTCTTAAAAGTACCGATATGGTATTTATCACTGCCGGAATGGGCGGCGGTACAGGAACCGGTGCGGCTCCCGTAATAGCTTCCATCGCAAGAGAAATGGGTATACTTACAGTAGGTATTGTCACTAAGCCTTTTGCTTTTGAGGGCAGACGCCGTATGGAGCAGGCGGAAGCAGGTATTGCCAATCTCGCTGAGCATGTTGACAGTCTTATAATAATCCCCAACGAGCGCCTTAAATATGTTTCAGAAGAAAAAATCACTTTTGCAAACGCTTTCGAAGCTGCCGATAATGTGCTTCTTCAGGGTGTTCAGAGTGTTTCCGAGCTCATTAAGGTTCCCGGATATATTAACCTTGACTTTGCTGATGTTACCGCTGTTATGCAGAACGCCGGTCACGCTCATATGGGTGTCGGTCGAGCAAGCGGTAAGGATAAAGCTGAACAGGCTGCTAAGCTTGCTATTTCGAGTCCTCTTTTGGAGACTACAATCAACGGGGCAAAGGGCATCATTATCAGCATAAAATCTTCTGCTGATATCGGTCTTGATGAAGTTGAGACCGCTTGCGGAATTATCACTGATGCAACAAACGAGGATTCAAACGTAATTTTCGGCGTTTCCTTTGACGAGGCCCTTGACGATGAGATGATAATTACTGTTATCGCAACAAGCTTCGGTGATCCCTCAGATAAGAATATTGATATTTCTTCCTCTTACTCAAAGCCGGAAGAAAAAGCTCCCGCAGTTGAGGAGAAAAATTCTGTTGAAGACTTTAGCTCTTCAAAGAAGTCTTCGGATGATGAAGATTGGTTTTCATCTGATATTGAAAAATTCTTCAAAAAATAAGTTATAATTTCTTTTTACAATTAATCAAAGTTAAAAGAGCCGATACTTTAAAGTATCAGCTCTTTTTTATTTTATAGATCGTCTGCGTCCTGTTCCGGAGTTTCAAATGGGTTTACAACAGGAACGCCTGTATAGCTGCCGAACGGATCGGTGGGATCTATAACTCCTCCGATATCAAAAAGGGCAGCAGCATTTCAATACTGAGGATTGTTATAATTTTTGTTTTTTGCTCTTTTATCCTGAGGGTCGTTGGTGTTTTGCTTTTCAGGCATGTTGTTTACGTTCTGCATATCAGGAATATTTTTGTTGTTCTGGGGCTGATTATTGCGTTTTTTGTTATTGTTTTTCATTTTTAAACGCCTCCTTCGCTTTTATTATTTGTTGACTTAAGTTCTGATATTCAAAAAAATGAAAAGGTAAAAATTTAGAGAAAGAGTAATTTAAGTAATATTTTTTGTTTGATTTTGTAAAAATAATGATATAATTGTCATTAATAAAAACTTCAATTTATCAAAATTTGAAAGGTCAGTTTTAATATGATGTTTGAAAAAAACGGGACAGATCCGCTGTATATTCAGTTATATGAATATTATAAACGCAGAATTATAAACGGAGAAATAAAAAGCGGAAGCAGACTTCCTTCAATAAGAAAATGTGCGGCGGAGTTAGAGCTCAGCAAAACCACTGTTGAAACAGCGTATTTTCAGCTGGCTGCCGAAGGGTATGTTACTTCCAAGGCAAACAGCGGATTTTACATATCCGATTTAAGCAGCTTTACAGACAGTTTTGCCTTTCATGGTGCGGAAAAGAGCGATGTTAACCGCCTTAGAGAAAAGGGGCATGAGAACAGTAAAATTAAATATGATTTTGCCTCTTCGAGCGTTGACAGTGAAAGCTTTGACTTTGCCCTTTGGAGAAGATATATGAAAAGTGCATTACGCGATGATGAAAGACTGCTTTCTTACGGTGAGCCCCAAGGTGAATATGATCTTCGTGAGGCTATATGTGACTATGCTGCCAAAAGTCGTGATACGGTATGTACGCCTGAACAGGTGGTAATCGGTTCAGGTGTTCAGAGCCTTCTATATATTCTCTGTGCGGTTATGGGAGAAAGAGGACGCAATGCAGCTTTTTCAGGATTCTACTTTGAAAAAGGTGAAACGGTTTTCCGTGATATGGGATATAATGTTTTTTCTTATCCCGGCAGAGCTGATGTTTCGGAGTTCGTAAGAGATGACATATCGGTAGTTTATGTTTCACCCTCCGGTTTTAACGAAAGGGGAGAGGTGCTTCCCGTACATGACAGGCTTAAGCTTATCGAATATGCAAGAGAACACAATGCGCTTATAGTAGAGGACGATTACGACAGCGAGTTTAGATATTACGGACGACCTGTTCCATCCCTTCAGGGACTTGATGCAGGCAGAAATGTTGTATATCTTGGGACTTTTTCAAAGCTTCTTATACCCTCCCTGCGTGTAAGTTTTATGATTTTGCCTACATCTATTATGCCGAAATACGAAAAAATCAAAAACAGTTACTCTCAGACTGCTTCAAAAGCGGAGCAGATAGCTCTCGGACGTTTTATTCGTGACGGATACCTGAGCAGTCAAATCAGAAAGGTCAGAAAGCTTTATATGAATAAAAGCCGTAAGCTTTGCAGTGATGCGGAAACAGTCTTCGATGATAAGGCAAAGTGCGAGGTGAGCGAAGGCGGTTTCCTTATACGGCTTGACGTTAAAAGTGATAAAAAAAGTGAGGAACTAAAAAAGATTGCGAGAAGTAACGGCGTTGCCCTAAGAGCTGTGACAGAAAGCGGAGAGAAGGGGATAAAAAGTGCAATTCTCTCCTGTTCGCCAATGCCAGCGGAAAGATTTCCGCAAGCGCTCAACGTGCTTTACGAATCCTGGTTCGGCAAATAATACGGAAAGTGCAGAAATAATTCGGCGAATTGTTAATTGACTTAATATATGATGCTGTATTATACTCTTATCTGTAAAAATATTCCCTTTTAGATAATACTGAAAAGAGGCGGCTTATGAAGAGAATAGAGATGAATCCTAATTGGCAGTTTTGTCAGCGAGGTAAAGAAAAATTTCCGGCTGAGGTTCCGGGATGCAATTACAGCGACCTTTTGCGTTTGGGTCAGATGGAAGATCCCTTTGTTAGTGAAAACGAAGAAAAAACCTTATGGGTTGGTGAAACCGATTGGGACTATTTTGGATCAGTTACTCTTACAAAGGAAGACCTTGACAGCGACAAGCTGTTTTTATGCTGCAAGCAGCTCGATACCCTTTGCAGCGTGTATTTTAATGATAGCCTTATTGCAAAGACGGAAAATGTACATATATCTTACTCCTTTGATATAACAGATATTGCGAAAGAGGGAGAAAATACCCTGCGTTTTGAGTTTGACGCACCTGTAAAGTACATAAAAAAAGCTATTGAAGAGGATAAAACTCCTAAAAACAATCAGGGTCTTACAGGTCTTACCCATATAAGAAAAGCACAGTGTCATTTCGGCTGGGACTGGGGTCCTGTAATACCAATAAGTGGTATTACAGGGGATATATGCGTAAAGGTCTATACGGGAGCTAAGGTAAAAGCTTTTGAAATAGAACAGAACCATGTTGACGGAAAGGTTGAAATTTATACTACCGTTACATCTGAGCATTTCAGCGGCAAAACCGAAATAGAGATAACAGTTAAGGACCCTGATGGAAATGTAATAGATTCAAAGCGAGGAGAAAACGGTGCATTTAAAATGTACTGCACTGTTGAGAATCCGAGACTTTGGTGGACTAACGACCTTTCTGAGGAAAAGGAACAGCCTCTTTATACAGTTGAGACGAAAATTTTCTCAGACGGCGTAGAATGTGATTTTGCTTCAAAGAAAATCGGTCTGCGTACTCTTACTCTTGACCGCTCAGAGGATCAGTGGGGCAGTAATTTCTGCTTTGTTCTTAACGGCGTAAAGATTTTCGCAAAAGGCGGAAACTATATACCCATGGATTCCCTTATTACAAGGGTTACCGATGACGATAAATTAAAACTTATTGAAAACTGCGTTAACGCAAACCTTAACATGATAAGAGTTTGGGGCGGCGGATATTACGAAAGTGATGAGTTTTATTATATGTGCGACCGTTTGGGCGTACTTGTCTGGCAGGACTTTATGTTTGCCTGCGCTCCCTATCCTTTCTATAATGAAAAATTCCTCGCTAATGTAAAGAGAGAAGTGGAATTCACAGTTAAAAGACTTCGCCATCATGCAAGCCTTGCAATTTGGTGCGGAAATAACGAAATTGAGGCTATGGCTCTGGGATGGAAGGCATATACAAAACTCACTAAGTGGACCCAGAAATTTTTCTATGAGATTCTGCCCCCATGGGTTAAGAGCCTTGACGATAAAACTCCTTTTATAAACACTTCGCCCATAGGCAGCGAATATATGAAGGGTATGGGCAGCGATGAAACCGGTGATACTCACCTTTGGCAGGTATGGCACGGACTTATGCCCCTTACTTTCTACCGTAAGCGCATGACACGTTTTTGCAGCGAATTCGGACTTGAGTCAATGCCCTCTATGAAAACTGTACGGTATTTTGCAAAGCCTGAAGATTACTCTCTTACAGGTAAAGTGTTCAACGCTCACCAAAAGAGTCCAAGCGGAAATCAGAAGATGTACTATTATATTGCTTCCCGTTATCTTATTCCCAAAGGTTTTTCCGATACTCTTTACCTTTCCCAGCTTATTCAGCAGGAAGGAGTTCGTGACGCTACAGAGCATTGGCGCAGAAACAGAGGCAGGTGTAACGGTTCTATTTACTGGCAGCTCAACGACTGCTGGCCAGTGTGCTCCTGGGCAGGTATAGATTATCTGGGAATGAATAAGGCTGTGCAGTTTGCCTCCAAAAAGTTCAACGCTCCAATAACTGTATCCGTCGAGGATAGCAAAGAGGAATTCAAAATTTTCGTTGTAAACGATACTCTTAAGCCTTTTGAGGGAGAAATATGCTATACACTGATGAACTTTGACGGAGAAAAAATAAAGGAGTTTTCTTCTTCTGTAAACGCTGAACCTGTAAAGTCAACTTTTGTGGAAACCCTTAAAACTGCAGACCTTGCGGCTGGACATAATGCTTCAAAGCTGGTTTTTGCAGTAAGGCTTATGAAAGATTCAAAAGTGGTTTCTGAAAGAATACAGCTTTTCGGTGCGGAAAAAGATATCGGACTTCCAAAGTGCAATATCACTGCAGAGGCTGAAATAAGCGGCGATAAAGCGGACGTTACTCTCAAAACAGATAAGTTTGCCAGAAATGTACTTGTTGAAAGCGATCTTACCGAAGGTAATTTCAGCGATAACTTTATGGATATCATTCCCGGTGAGGACGTAAAGCTTACGGTAAAAGCCAAAGAGGGCGTAACTGCTCGGGCCCTTAAAGAAAGCCTTACTTATACAACCGTCGGCAATATTGAAAATAATCATTCAAAACTTTACGGCAGATGGACTCAGTTCAGAATAAAGATGATACCTATTAACTTTATTACCTGGATTGGCCGTGCCATAGGAATAGACTAAAATTATAGCCCGGAGAAATCCGGGCTGTTATTTTTGAGATAAAACCGCAAATGCCGGGTATTGAAATAAAATGAGGTTCACTGTAAAATTAGTGTTAAACTAAAATTCATTTTGGGAGTTATTATGCGTTACAAGAATATAGTCAAAGGTGAATTTATTTCAAGGCCAAACCGATTTATCGCCAATGTGAAAATTGACGGTGAAATTTATAAATGTCATGTTAAGAATACAGGAAGATGCCGTGAACTGCTTGTACCCGGGTGCGAAGTGTGGCTGGAACACTGTAAAAGTGAAAAGAGAAAGACAGAGTATTCTCTTATTACTGTAAATAAAAACGGAAAACTTATAAATATGGACTCTCAGGCTCCTAATAATGCCGCCGAAGAGTGGATTAAAGGCGGAGGACTTATACCAGATATACAGCTTTTAAAGCGGGAGCAGAAATGGGGAGATTCAAGGTTCGATTTTTATTTTGAAACCCAAAATGAAAAAGCATATGCTGAAGTTAAAGGAGTGACCCTCGAAGAAAACGGAGTAGTAATGTTTCCCGACGCTCCTACTGAGAGAGGAGTGAAGCATGTAAAAGAGCTTTGCAGATTAAAGGAAGAGGGATTCGGAGCTTATCTTATATTTGTAATTCAGATGAAGGACGTTAAATATTTTACTCCCAATATTAAAACTCATAAGGAATTTGCCGAGGCTCTTTGTCAGGCAGAAAAAGCGGGAGTAAGTATTGTTGCTGCAGATTGTTTTGTCACGCCTGATACAATGGAGATAAGAGATAGAGTAAAGGTTATTTTACGTGATGAAAGTTCTGCGAAAGGGAGCGTCAATTAAAATGGATGACCTGTTTTTAAATAGAATAGAAATAGATCAAAGCTTAATTGATAAAGGCAGTTATCTAAATAATATCCCTGCCCTTACGGGAACAAAAAAACTGATTTTTAGTAGTAATATAACCTTTTTTGCCGGTGAAAACGGCACAGGTAAATCAACGCTTCTTGAAGCCATTGCTGTTGCCTATGGATTCAGCGCAGAGGGAGGAACTCTCAATTATAATTTTTCAACCTATGATTCTCATTCTGAACTTTATAAAGCGCTGAAAATATCAAAAGGAATAAAAAGACCTTCTTTCAGTTACTTTCTCAGGGCAGAGAGCTTTTATAATGTTGCCACTAAAACCGAAGAATATCGTGATAAGCCGGAGAGCATTTACTACTCAAAATACGGCGGAAAATCCTTTCACTCTCAGTCCCACGGGGAAAGCTTTTTCTCCCTTATCGGAGCCTTTTCTCCAAACGGGTTATATATTCTTGATGAGCCGGAGGCGGCTCTTTCGCCCCAAAAGCAACTTGCAGTTCTCAGTGAAATATACACCCTTGCCCAGCAGGGAGCACAGTTTATAATCGCCAGCCATTCACCGATACTTTTAGGCATACCCGGTGCTCAGATACTTTCTTTTGACGGAAAGCGAATTGAGCTTTGTGATTATACAGAAACAGAAAGTTATAAAGTGACGGAGATGTTTATAAAGAACAGGGAGCATCTTTTGAAATATTTGCTTGAGGAGTAAAACTACAATTTTTTGTATTATAAGATGACGATACAGATAGGAGCGCTCATTTTTATTTTATAGACTGTCTGGATTTACTCTCTGAGCTTATATTAGAAATCTGATGGTGGTATACGTTTTGAGATTGAAATTCCCGATATAAATAACGATTAGAATCAAGTAAGATGCATAACGGGGGTGCGAAATATTCATGAGAGAACTTTTTATTGCTCAGGTGATAAAGGTTATTTCTTTATATGGACGCAGCTATGGCTTTTTCAATATTTTTATGGATTGCCGTATCGAAGAGAATCGCATACTCGGCGGCTGGCATGAGAGCGCCTCAACACTGAAATCTGCTTATTCGGCGTGAACCGGGAAATAAAAACGGCCGAGCTGATCAGGCACGGTCTCTAAAACGCTTTAAATTTAACAGGCGGCTGCTCGGATTGATATTCTCCAATGATTTTTTCCATCCAAATCATGTTATACCAACGTCCAAACTTATATCCGCAATTATGAAATTCTCCTACCTTTGAGAATCCCAAATGATTATGGAACTCTGCGCTGTTTTGGGTAAGATACTCGTCTTCTTTTTTGGGATAGGCAATGCAGGCGTATAGATTCAGTATTCCCATTTCACTTAATTTGTTTTCAAGCGCCTCATAAATTTTTCGGCCAAAACCGCGTTTGAGGGCGGTATGCTCAAGATAAACGGTTAATTCACACGACCAGTCATAAGCAGCTCGTCTAATGAAAGTGTCCGCATAGGCATAGCCGTAAATGATTCCGCTTTTTTCTATGACTAGATAAGGATAGCGCTCCATTATATTTTTCATGCGATTTTGAAATTCCGAAAGTGTAGGAACAGCGTATTCAAAAGTAATGGCAGTATTTTCAACATAATAAGCGTAAATTCTCAATAAGTGATCCGCGTCATTAAGATTTGCAGGTCTTATTATTGCTTCACTCATGTTTTCTCCTTTTTGGTAAAGCTGTCTACCGTTGATTTTTGAGTAAAGCATAGCACAAGGAGCAGTTTTTTTCTACTGTAGTCTGCTTGCAACCGCATAATATAATTAAGAAATGTAGTTATAAAAGCAAACACCATACAGACACACTGTTCAGTAACGAAATTAATCCTCAAAATGACAAAACTGACTGACGGAAACCGTCATCATCATTTTGTTAAAGTAAACGGGTTATTTCCTAAAGATAAAGCCCTGTTTTGCTAAGCGTGCGATGAATAATTTTATCTGTGGTTTTCACTTACGGGAATGCTGACTAAGGAAGGAGTGAGTCCAGGCTGTTAGAATAGGATAATAAGGACGTTGCGGCTTTCAGGATTAAGTATATTTAACTCAAAAATAAATTGTATCGCTTGTTTTTTTACATTAAATTTTCGTCTGCTGTTATTGTCATAAAAAAATCCCAAAATATTTGTAAGTAATTCACTTGTTAATTTATAGACAAAGTCCATAATAAGTTATATAATAAACTCATAGTGCAGAGTTTTTTATATTTTTTATACAAATAACACTGTGCTTTCAAAGAAAACTTTATTTTAAAGGAGAGAATATACTATGGCAAATCGCATTGTTCTCAACACAATTTCTTATCATGGAAAAGGTGCTATCGAAAACATCGTTCCCGAACTTACATCAAGGGGAATGAAAAAGGCTTTCGTATGCTCTGATCCGGATCTCATTAAGTTCGGCGTTACAAAAAAGGTTACCGACCTTTTGGATGCAGCTAATTTCGCATATGAAATTTACAGCGACATAAAGGCAAATCCCACAATCGAAAATGTACAGACAGGCGTTGCAGCATTTAAAAACAGCGGCGCTGACTGCATCGTTGCAATCGGCGGCGGTTCCTCAATGGATACAGCTAAAGCAATCGGTATTATAATCGAGAACCCTGAGTTCGCTGATGTTCGCAGCCTTGAGGGCGTAGCTCCTACAAAGAATCATGCTGTTTTCACAATCGCAGTACCCACCACAGCAGGTACAGCTGCTGAGGTTACAATAAACTATGTTATCACAGACGTAGAAAAGAAACGTAAGTTTGTCTGCGTTGATACTCACGATATTCCCGAAGTAGCAGTTGTTGACCCCGATATGATGTCAACTATGCCTAAGGGACTTACCGCCGCAACAGGTATGGATGCCCTTACTCACGCTATTGAGGGCTATATTACAAAAGCAGCTTGGGAAATGACAGATATGTTCCACCTCAAGGCCATCGAGCTTATTTCAAAGTATCTTCGTGCAGCTGTTGACAACACTCCCGAAGGACGTGAGGGAATGGCTCTCGCTCAGTACATTGCTGGTCAGGGCTTCTCAAACGTTGGTCTCGGTATTGTTCACTCAATGGCACACAGCCTCGGTGCAGTATATGACACACCTCACGGTGTTGCAAACGCAATTCTTCTTCCCACAATCATGGAGTACAATGCTCCCTGCACAGGTGAGAAGTACAGAGATATTGCGAAGGCAATGGGCGTTGAGGGCGTAGACGACATGACTCTCGACGAAGCAAGAAAAGCAGCCTGCGACGCTGTAAAGCAGCTTTCAATGGATGTGGGCATCCCCGCAGACCTTAAAGAGATTGTTAAGGAAGAGGATGTACAGTTCCTGAGCGAGTCTGCTTATGCAGATGCCTGCCGTCCCGGCAATCCCCGTGACACAAGCGTTGAGGAGATCGCAGAGCTTTACAGAAGCCTCATGTAATTTCTTTTGAAATCTTAATATAAAGCGAATGAGCCCGGACTGAAAAGTCCGGGCTCATTCTTTTAACATTTAAATAAAAATCCTTACAATATTCGCAAATATAAAGCAGATTATAAATCCTGCGGCGGTGGGAATGAGTGCTGAAAGCAGTGTCCATTTAAGGCTGCCCGTTTCTTTTTTCACTGTCAGCAGGGTAGTGGAGCAAGGCCAGTGCATAAGGGAAAAGAGAAGAAATGATATTGCCGTTATTTGAGTCCAGCTGTTTGCAGTGAGCAGTGCGTGAAGTGAAGTTAAATCTCCCATTTCCGTTATTGTTCCGGAACAGGTGTATGCCATGAGGATTATTGGTACTACTATTTCATTGGCTGGAAAGCCCAAAATGAAAGCTATCAGAATTACTCCATCAAGTCCAAAGAGAGCTGCGAATGGGTCGAGAAAAGCGGCGCAGTGGTTTAAAAGACTGATGCCATCAATCTGAATATTTGCCGCAAGCCAGATTATTACTCCGGCGGGAGCCGCTACTGCGGCAGCTCTTGCAAGGACAAAGAGCGTACGGTCAAATATGGAATGGACAATTACTTTGCCTATTTGCGGTTTTCTGTAGGGCGGCATTTCAAGGCTGAAAAATGACGGTACACCTTTAAGAAGCGTTTTTGAGAGAATATATGAAACCGCAAAGGTCATAAACACCCCAAAGAGGATAACGCCTGTAAGCATTGCAGCGCCGCAGAAAGCGGAGGCTCCCGCAAAGAACATGGTTATAATAGCAATGAGAGCGGGAAATCGGCCGTTACAGGGAACAAAAGCGTTGGTAACAGTGGCTATTATGCGTTCTCTGGGTGATGAAATAATGCGGCATCCGGTAACTCCGGCAGCGTTGCAGCCAAAGCCCATGCACATGGTAAGAGCCTGTTTTCCGCAGGTTCCGGCTTTTTTAAAGGGTTTATCGAGATTAAATGCGATTCTTGGAAGGTATCCGGAATCCTCCAAAAGGGTAAATAAGGGAAAGAAAATTGCCATTGGCGGCAGCATAACCGATACAACCCATGCCAGTACTCTGAAAGCGCCGTCGCAGATTATGCCTATCAGCCACTGGGGAGCACCGGTGAGGGTCATTATGTTGGTGAGCTTTTCACCTATGGAAAAAAGAAAGTCTGAAAGAAGTGAAGAGGGATAGTTGGCAGCGGAAATGGTTAGCCAGAAAACGAAAAGCAAAAGCAGTACCATGACCGGTATTCCGGTGAGTTTTCCGGTAAGTATTTTGTCGGCTTTTCGGTCGAATTTATCATACTGTTTGTTTTTGTATTTGATGCAGTTCTTTGCAGCCTTTTCAGAAAATCTAATGGATGCTTCTGCGTTTGCTTCACATATTTTTTCACTGTCAAATCCATTTTTAAGTAAAGAGGATGATGATTTTTTAGTTTCCTCAATTAAAAGTGAATCTTTCTCTGTCAGAATCTGTTCCCTGATTTTTTCTCCCGCCAAGGAGTTTTCAATAAGCTTTAAAGAAATCCAGCGGGGACTGAGTTTTGTATTATCGGCCACTTCGGAGCAGTGTTCTATTTCTTTTTCGAGTTCATGTGGGTATTTTAGCTTTAAAGGAGGATAACTTTTTTCGCTTTCTGTCATCTCTTCGATAGCTTTCATGAGCTCATCTATGCCTTTGCCTGTTCTGGCACAGACAGGGATAACTTTAATTCCCAGAATGTACTCTAATTTTGTGTAGTTAATCTCAATTCCCTTTTTTTCTGCTTCGTCAGTAAGGTTAATGCAGATGATTACGTTTCCTGTAATTTCCGCTGCCTGTATTGCCGGATTAAGGCTTCTTTCGAGGCTGGTGGCATCGCATACCATAACTGTGGCATCGGCATTCCCGAAGCATATGAAGTCCGCCGCCGCTTCCTCTTCCGGTGAAGCTGGGATAAGGGAATAGGAGCCGGGGAGATCTACGAAAATATAATCTTTGCCGTTAAAATGATGTGAACCGAAAGCGGTTGCAACAGTTTTTCCGGGCCAGTTTCCTGTGTGCTGACGCATTCCCGTAAGGTTATTAAATAAAGTGCTTTTGCCGACATTTGGATTTCCGCCGAGAGCTATTATTTTTTCCCGCCCCGTAAGGCGAATTGAAAGCTCCTTGGGTATGCAGCTTTTTCCAACCGATGCGTTAGTCAGACCCATTTTCTTCGCCTCCGGAGAAAAGCTCAATTTTTGCGGCGTCTTCCTGTCTTAATGCAATTACAGTGCCTCTTACAAAATAGGCGTGGGGATCTCCGCCGGGACTTAATCTTAAAGCCTTGACCAAGGTTCCGTTTATAAAGCCTAAATCATATAACCGACGCTTCACTTTCCCGTCGGCGTTTATATTTTTTACATGAGCACTATTTCCCGGTATAAGTTTATCTAAAGTGAAAATATCCATAGGGATTCTCCTTTCTCGTTGCGTAAGGTTCCTGTTAGCATTATATTTGAGTTTGATATTTTAGTGAGAAAAGAGAATTGGCATAAAAAAACAGCGGATCAAAACCGCTGCTTTTTTGATGTATTAAAATAATAGGCTGTTTTAAAGTTTTCCGGAAAGGATTTTACCGTTATCCGTATTAAAGCGGAAGTGATGAGTTTCACCGTTAAGAGTATATTTTATCTCTATAATCTTAGGAAGTACATACTCGGCTTTGAGAATTTTAATTTCATTTTTTGCAATAGTTTCTCTAAAATCTTTTAACTGGTCTGCTGAATATTTATCAGTGTTATCGGATATAAACAGCAGTCCTCCGAAAAGCTTGTTTATTTTAGCGACAAGCCGTCTCTGCTCTTCGTTCATGGAAATGTTATAATTGCGAAGCAGGAAAACATCCGGGTCGTTGAGGAAAGCTCTGCCGTTTAGTTCACGTCTGAAAATAGTGCAGTTGATTGTATTTTTAGTTGAAACATCTTCACGGTGCTTCATTTTTTCGTAGAGATTTGTTTTCCAGCTGAGATCTACGTCTGCGCCGATGCGGCAGAAATCCACCTTTCCGAAAGCAGGGGCAAGGGGAACTCCGCAGCCGAGTATAAGCTTGTCTCCAACACATTCACGTATAAAGTTCATTGCTTCGCACATGAGCTGACCTCTTGATTTGCCCTTGTTCGGTACAACACAGGCGGCATATAGGAAATCGAGTTTTACCATGTCGTAGCCCCATTGGTTGAGGATTACGTCAAAAAAGTTTTTGATGTACGCTGCAGCTTCTGGTACTGATATGTCCAAAGCATAGAATCCGCCCCAGTTTCCGCCGCAATTTACGGGAGTACCGTCGGAATTTTTAATAAGCCAATCAGGATGCTCTTTTGCAACAACTGAATCAATCTGACATCCGAAGGGAGCAAGCCACAGACCTGCAAGCATATTTTTTGAATGTATTTTATCTGCTATGGCTTTCATTCCGTTTGGAAATTTGTTTTCGTCAACGCTGATCCAGTCACCTACAGCAGTCTGATATCCGTCATCAATCTGGAAAATATCAATTTTTTCTCCTGTTGAAGCAAGAGCTTCAAGGTCATCGGTTACTATTTGTTCGTTAATATCGGGATAGTAGTTATACCATGTTGTATATCCGCATTTAGGGGAGACTCTTGGCTTCGGTATATTCATTGCGCTGAAGTATCCATCAAATACCTCGTCCATAGTGCCTTTCATTCTGAAAAGCTGAATAACCTTGTAGCCTTCGTTTACGGTTACGCCCTCAAGATCTTTTTCAATAACAACTTTTTGATTTACTGTATCAAAGGTAATGGATGTAAAACCGCATTTTTCAGTAACGGAACCGAAAATTTCTACGTTATCGCCAAGGCGAACATATCCGTAAGACCAGCCGTAAAAGACTCCGCTTCTGACGGGATATTTTTTAAATGAATAATCGCCGGCGTTGTGCATGGGGTTTTTCATAATCCGTTTTTTGCTGAAAGGATGAAGGTGGGTCATCAATTCAGTTTTAAAATATTCACGGCTGTCTGTCCAGGACTGGTAACCGTTTACAAAAATACGACAGTTGTCGTCGTATTCATAGTTAAAAATAAGCTGGAATTTTTTAAATTTTATGTCTCTGTTAGGTAGAATTTTAAGGGTTAGGCAGTTATCCTTTTCTTTTTTGATTATTGAAAAGTGTTTTGTTTCCGCTCCGGAAGCTTTATATTCTATATCTCCACAGGTGTATTCTGTTTTTATAATCATGTTTAATGCTCCTTTCTCAGAAAAACGATAATTTTTTAACGTATACAATTAATTATATGGAAAAAAGAATCTCGTGTAAACAAAATTGATATTAAAAAAACGAAAATGAGATTTTTTTGACGAATTAACAATTTTTTTGAAAAAATTTTTACACCACAAGTGTAGATAAAAGCACTTATTTTTTATAAAACCTGTACAAAATATATGATGCATATTACATTAAACACATAGCAAGCTCAGATAGCGGTTTTTGACAATTAATTTGATAAGTGGATAAATAATGTAAAAGCTGTTAAATTATTGTCAATTTTTCCCTTAATAGAATGGGCGGTTGACGGTTATATTTATATAAATCGTCAAAAATAAAATTAATAGGCTGCTTCAATTGAAAAAATGACTGAATTATTATATAATTGTAACCGATATTGCGGGCGTTAGCCCAACTGGATTACAGGAGGATGTGTTTATATGAATTTAAACTTTTTTACTGCACTGTTAGCTCAGACAACACCTGATTTGGGTTTTGCAGGTCTGGTTACTGTTACAGGTATGACGATTGTTTTCCTTGTTCTTATAGCGTTGGTGCTTATATTCAATGTGTTTGGCAGAATAATGGCAAAGGGAACAGGTAAAGAGAAAAAAGAAAAGCCCGTTAAAGCTGCTCCCAAGGCTCCTGTTGCTGCTGCAGTTCCGGCAGCTCCTGCGGCCGTTTCAGAAACCGGTGTTTCTCCTGAAATTGTAGCGGTTATTGCTGCTGCTTTGGCTCAGTACGGTGAAAAAGGCGTTATACGCAGTGTGCGTCCGGCAGTAAGACGCAGCGGAAGAAATCCGTGGGCCGTTGCCGGCGTTATGGAAAACACAAGACAGTTTTAATTATAGATTAAATTTTTAAAGGGGGCACACTGCTTTGGTAGCTGATTTTTTTCAGACGATTGTTGATATTTTACAGGGTTCAGGTTATGCAGCGCTTTTCACAGGTGACGGATACCTTAACCTTATTATGATAGGAATTTCCTTCCTTCTGCTTTATCTCGGAATAAAGCGTGGGTTCGAGCCTCTGCTCATGGTTCCTATCGCTTTCGGTATGCTTCTTGCAAACCTTCCTCTTGCAAACCTTGATGTTTCGTACCATTCCCTTGGCGAGTTTGCGCAGCTTCTGCTGGCAGACGGTGCAAATGCTGAAAAAGCGGGACTTTTGGATATACTTTATTTCGGCGTTAAAGCCGGTATTTATCCGCCCCTTATCTTTATGGGTATAGGCGCTATGACCGACTTTGCTCCCCTTATTGCAAATCCCAAGAGCTTCCTTCTCGGCGCTGCTGCACAGGGCGGTATTTTCGTTACATTTATCGCCGCCACTCTTCTTAACTTTGATCCCGCTCAGGCCGGTTCAATCGCTATCATCGGCGGTGCTGACGGTCCTACTGCAATTTACGTAACTTCAATTCTTGCTCCTTCGCTTCTTGGTTCAATTGCCGTTGCAGCTTATTCCTACATGGCACTCGTTCCGGTAATTCAGCCGCCTATTATGAAGCTTCTTACTACTAAGAAAGAGCGTTCGGTTGTTATGGGAACTCTTCGTCCTGTTTCCAAAACAGAGAAGATTCTCTTCCCAATTCTCGTTACTGTTGTTGTAACACTTCTTCTTCCCGATGCAGGTTCACTTGTTGGTATGCTTATGTTCGGTAACCTTCTTCGTGAAAGCGGAGTTACAGAAAGACTTTCAAAGACTGCTCAGAATGAGCTTATGAATATCATTACAATCTTCCTCGGACTTTCTGTCGGCGCTACCACAAACGCTCAGAACTTCCTTACATGGGAGACAATCCGCATAATCTTCCTCGGACTTGTAGCTTTCGCATTTGCAACAGCTTGCGGCGTTCTTCTCGGAAAGGTTATGTACCTTGTAACAGGCGGAAAGATAAATCCCCTTATCGGTTCTGCCGGTGTTTCAGCTGTTCCTATGGCTGCCCGTGTTTCACAGAAGGTTGGTCAGAAAGAGAATCCTTCAAACTTCCTTCTTATGCACGCTATGGGTCCCAACGTTGCCGGTGTTATCGGTTCCGCAGTTGCAGCGGGCGTACTTCTTGCCCTTTGCAAATAAGTTTAACAGTAAAACCGCAGTCTTTAAGGCTGCGGTTTATTTTTGTGCTATTGATTGCTGACTGAAAGGGAAAATTATGGTATAATAACAAATTAGTGTATAGATTTAAAAGTCTTGATTTTAATGCAGAGGAGGGGAAGAGTTGGAGCAGGAGATTGTAAAGCTCAGCGGAGTAGTTGAAGATATCACCTTTCGCCGACAGGAGAATGGTTTTACCGTGTTCGATATGAGCAGCGACGGTGAACTGATTACCGTTGTAGGCGTTATGCCGGAGCTTTCTCCCGGAGAGGAGATTAAGGTTTCCGGGCACTGGGATTTTCATCCATCCTTTGGCAGACAATTCCGTGCAGAACTCTGTGAACGCAGTATGCCAGCTACTTCCTCGGCAATGCTCAAATATCTTTCCTCCGGAGTCATAAAAGGCGTGAGGAGCGCTACTGCGGAGAAAATAGTTTCCGCTTTCGGTGACAAGACCTTTGAAATACTGGAAAACTCTCCTGAAAGACTTGCTGAGCTTCCCGGAATAAGCCGTGACAAGGCTAAGAGTATCGGAGAAGAGTTCCGCAAACAATTTGCCGTCAGACAGGTTATGATATACCTTGAGCGTTACGGGATGACTGCAAGCGAATGCTTGAAAGTTTTCAGTGCACTGGGTGTATGTGCCATCGAAAAGATAAATGAAAACCCATATATTTTGTGCCGTGAGGATATAAAAATTAGCTTTGACAGAGCCGATGATATTGCTGCAAAGCTTGAAAATCCCGTTGATTCCTCTTTCCGTACCGATGCGGGAGTTTTGTATGTTTTAAAGCATAATCTTGATAACGGCCACACATGTATTCCACGTGATAAACTCATTGAGCCTTCATCCATGCTTTTAGAGGCTGATCCTGACAGTGTACAGGCTGCTATTGATCGCCTTGTGGCCTCTAAAGAACTTGTATGCTGTAAGCTTGGAGAGAGGGAGTTTTTGTTTCTTCCCTCAGCCTATCGAGCTGAGATGAATATTTCGAGAAGACTTGATGTGCTTCTTAAATTCCCTCCTGCGGGAAAAACGGGAGTCCAGAAGGATATTACTAAAGTTGAAATCGAAAAGGGCATAACTTTTGCCGATAAACAGCGCCTTGCAATAGCCACTGCCATTGAGAGGGGAATACTTGTGCTTACGGGAGGCCCCGGTACAGGTAAGACGACCACTCTAAACGGAATACTGAGCCTTTACGAAAAAGATGGCTTGGACGTTGTTCTGGCAGCTCCTACCGGCAGGGCTGCAAAGCGAATGTCAGAGGTAACAGGACGTGAAGCTAAGACTATACACAGGCTCCTTGAAGTTAAATGGGAAGAGGGAGAACGCAAAACCTTTGCGAGAAATATCACAAATCCCATTGAAGCAGATGCCCTTATTGTAGACGAGCTTTCAATGGTAGATATATATTTATTTTCCGCACTTTTGGAGGCTCTGCCTTTAGGCTGCCGTCTTGTGCTGGTAGGGGATTCCGACCAGCTTCCTCCCGTTGGTGCAGGTAATGTACTTCACGATATAATAAAATCGGGACTTCTTCCCGTTGTAGAGCTTAAAGAGGTTTTTCGACAGGCTATGGAAAGCCTGATAGTTACAAACGCTCACAAAATAGTAAAAGGTGAAATGCCTATTTTAAACAGCGTTGACAGTGACTTTTTCTATATGGAGCGCAGAAATCCCGTTTCAGCGGCTCAGACCGTTGCTCAACTCTGCGCCGAAAGGCTGCCTAAAGCTTACGGATACCGTCCCTTTGAGGATATACAGATTTTGTGTCCCTCGAAAATGGGTGAACTTGGTACAAATAATCTTAACCGTATGCTTCAGGAAAGGCTCAATCCCCCTGAAAAGTTCAAAGAGGAATTACAGTCCGGTGGCAGGGTTCTCCGTGAAGGGGATAAGGTCATGCAGACTAAGAACAATTATGATATTCCCTGGGAAAAGGCTGGGGAGAGCGGCATGGGCATATTTAACGGCGACATAGGCGTTATAAAAACCATCAATATGGCCGGAGGATATATAGAGATAGATTTTGATGACCGCCAGGCTGTTTATTCTCTGGAAAGTGCTTCTGAACTGGAGCTTGCCTATGCAATAACGGTACATAAAAGCCAGGGCAGCGAATTTGAGGCGGTTATAATGCCTGTTTACGGAGCTCCCCCAAGGCTCAGTTATCGAAATCTTCTTTATACCGCCGTCACGAGAGCTAAGAAAATCATAGTTCTTGTAGGACTCGCCTCACAGATTGAGGCTATGGTAAATAACGATAAAAAGATAAAACGCTTTTCGGCTCTTGACCACTTCCTTACGGGTGATTATGAGGTATGAAAAAAATAATTGCCAATATAATTTTTACTAAAAGATGTCCTTTTTGCAGCGAGGTGATATTGCCGCAAAACGACTGCTGTAAAAGCTGCTTTGAAGAGCTGCCAATAATCACAGGCAATGTCTGCAATAAATGCGGTATGCCTTTTGAAAAATGTTTATGCAGCAAGGAGACAAGGGAATATGATGGCCTTTGTGCTCCGTTTTATTACCGTGAAAAAGTTATTGATGCTATTCACAGATATAAATTTCGTGATGAAAGGGCTATCGGTGAGTTTTTCGCAAAAAATATGGCTCAGAGAATAAAATATTGCTTTTCCGACAAAACTTTCCATATGATTGTGCCTGTTCCTCTTTATAAAAAGAAGCTCAGAGAAAGAGGCTATAATCAAAGTATGCTGCTGGCTAAAGGAATTGGAAAACTTATTAATGTGCCCGTATTTTCAGTCCTTTCAAAGGATTTTGACACAAAGCCCCAGCACCTTACAGACGCTTCCAAAAGAGCGGGAAATATTGCAGGAGTTTTCAGTATTAAAAATCCTGAAAAAGTTAAGGGGAAAACAATTCTCCTATGTGACGATATAAAGACAACCGGTTTTACTCTAAGTGAATGTTCCAGAGTTTTAAAGCTTGCAGGAGCAGAAAAAGTTTACTGTGTATGTGCAGCCATTACGGGTCTTGGTATTGACAAAGAAAGCATGTTAAAGTAACATATCAATTTAGGATAATACAGTTTAGGAAGAGGTGACAGAATGGTAGGCAAAGGAATAGGTATAGACCTTGGTACAACAACGGTAATTATTTATGTTTCCGGTAAAGGTATTGTGCTTTCGGAGCCGTCAGTAGTTGCCAAAAGCGGCGATGACGGAAGAATAATAGCCATAGGAAGCGAAGCCGGAAAGATGGTAGGTAAAAATCCGCGTTCCGTCAGGGTCATTAAGCCTATGGCGGATGGAGTCGTATCCGATTTTGAGGTTACGGAGCAAATGCTCGGATATTTTCTTCAAAAAGTTTGCGGAAATTCTATTTTTAAGCCTCATGTAATTGTATGTATGCCAAGTACTGTCACAAATCTTGAAAAGAGAACAATTCTCGACGTTGTGACAAAATCAGGTGCGGGCAGTGCCTGCCTTATTGAGGAACCTCTGGCGGCGGCAGTGGGCGCCGGCCTCGATGTATCCCATCCCTTTGGTACAATGGTTGTGGATATCGGCGGCGGAACAACGGATATTGCCGTTATAACAATGGGCAGTATTGCTGTATCCAGTTCTGTCAAAGTTGCAGGCAATAAATTTGACCGTGCAATAATGAGGTATGTGAGAAATAAAAAGGGTGTCCTCATCGGTGAACAGACTGCTGAGCTGATAAAAAAGACAGTTGGCTGTGCCGTTCCCAGAGAGGTAGAAATAGCTATGACGGCGAAGGGTAAAAACTATCTTACCGGTATGCCTCAGAGTTTTGAAATTTCATCAGGCGAAGCTTTCAGAGCACTTCGTTATCCTGTTCAGAAGATTTATGAAGCAGTGCGTTCTGTTTTCGAGATGACCCCTCCGGAGCTTGCCGCAGATATAAGCAGCCAGGGAATTATTCTTACCGGCGGCGGAGCAATGCTCTACGGTATGGCGGATATAATGCGAAGAAAAACAGGAATAAAGGCAGTTGTTGCCGATGATCCTATAAACTGTGTTGCCAAGGGCATGGGCGAAGCACTGATAAATTCATCAATCCTCACAGATAACGGCTATGACTACAAAATCAGGGAAGAAGTTGTGGGAATTCAGTCAGAAGATTTTTAATTAATTTAACAACATTAACAACAAAAATTTAGAAAATATTGCCAACAATCATTTAAAATTAACAATTTATTCTTTACTTTAATTAAGATATATGATATAAATGTATTGAAGCTTATAGAGAGGTGGTTTTAAATGACAATTCGAGACAATCTTAAGAAGGGTGCAGCAGAAATGGTGATTCTGCATATGCTCCAAAAAGAAGAAATGTACGGTTACCAGATAGCCCATGAGCTTGGTGAACTCAGTGGCGGTGACTTTACCCTTCAGGAAGGATCAATGTATCCTACACTTTATCGTTTAATTGAAGGCAATTATGTAGTTGACAGAAATGAAATTGTCAATAAACGCCTTCGTAAGTATTATTCAATTACAGACGAGGGTCGTGAACATCTGAAAGTGCTTGTTTCTGAGTTCAGGGCTGTTACGGCAGGAATTGAACGTATACTTGCAGAATAAGAAAAGTAAAAGCTCGGTTTTTCTCCGAGCTTTTTGTTTTGTCTTAAATGTTTTGGAATTTAAGACGATTATTCACTTTTTATTTTTAAATATGCATAACAGAACATTGAAGCGCAGAATACATCCGGCATAAGTGCAGCTATAATCCAAAGGCGAAGCATATGAGCGTGGCTTATTTCAGCGTGCATAAGTATTTGAGCAGCGTATACCGTAAGAGCTTTTTTGTCGAGTCCGTAAACGGCGGTTTTCATAAGCTCAAAGCTAATGCCTCTGTCAAGAGTTTTTGCAAGATTAACCGCTTCTTCGGCGCTCTGGCTGTTAAGAGCCTCATAAAAAGCTTCTTCAACGGTCTCGCATAGAATATCGACAGTATAGAGAATTCTTGGGTTTATGTCAAAAATTTCTGCCGCCGCTTCGATGCATGCCAAAGCTCCGCAGTTAATTCCGAGAGGAAATTCCGTGTTTTCGCCAAGATGTTTTCTTACGCTTTCTGAAGCCGCCTCTTCAAGTTTTGATGAAGCGGGAAGGTCGCTGAAAACAGTTCTGTATTTTTTTCGCATAACCGGTTCGAGAAACAGCGCTTTTTCAGCTTCTCCTTTATGGAAAGAATAGTAAAATCCGTCAATTTTTCCGAATTCCTTAAGACCGTCAAGATAACCCAGCTGAATATTCTGAAGGGAAATATTTTTATCAAACATCATAACGCTGCCTCTTTGACCGTTGTTAAAGGGACGTTTGTTTTTTATGTAATGAACAACGGCGCTTCCCGTTTCAACAGGCTGTGCTTTGCCCATTGAGCCGATATTAACAGCCACTATTTCCGTTGCGCCTTTGTCGAGAGCCATTTTAACGGGGATGTTATCGGAGTATCCTCCGTCTACAAATACCGAGTCTCCGATTTTATATGATTTCATTACGGGGAAGCATGCTGCGCTTGCAATTATGTAATCAGCCGCCATGCCTTCAGGAATGTCCTCTATAAAAAGTTCCACCGCTTTTATTGGCGAAAATTTAGTGGTGACAAGTCCGAATTCTGCTTTTGCCGTGCGGAGCTTTTTCTCATCCAGCATATCTCGTACAAGGTTTTGAAGGGGAGTATAGTCTGCTCCTCGTTTAAATATAGCCTCTTTAAGTACACGTGAAAAAAGGTCGTCGGGTTTTACGCTGTCTGTGTTCTCGTCATTGGTAAATTGCTCAAAAACCGTAGCCATACTCATGTTTTCCCAGACGGAAAGAGCTTTTTTATATTCTCCCATTGCGAGAAGGGCGCCGTTTAACGCCCCTACTGAGGTGCCTGTTACAACTTCGGGAACGAATCCCAGCTCGTTAAGAGCTTTCCATACTCCTATTTGATAGCCGCCTTTTGCACCGCCGCCGCTGAAAATAACGCCGTATTTTTCCATGTAAGCACCTCCCATATTACAATTTGCTTATAACATAAAATCATTAACAGAGTATTAATTTTACTAAATTACTTATTTGACGAGTGACTGCATATAATTATAAAATGAAGTTTAATTTTAGATTATTCTGACAGTTGACCTTAAGATAAAAGTAGGATAAAATTAAATGATAGTAAAGTAGAAGGAGCGGCTCAGTGAAAAAGAAGAAAAAGATAAGCAGAAAAAAAGTTATAAATATTGCCGCTGTAGCCATGCTCATTACAGCTGCAGTGCTTGTAATTTTGCTTGCACTGTTACAGATGGAGCCTTTGAAAAGCTGGTATGCCGATATGCAGGAGTGGCTTATCGACTTTGAAAACAGAGTAACGTCAATTGAAAATAAAAACGTAGTTTTTTTAGTAATACTTACGCTGTTTTGTATAAAGGGATTTATTCCATTTTTACCTATAAGTACCCTTTGTTTTATGACCGGTATGGTGTTCCCCGGATTTTCAGCTTTCCTGATAAATATGCTTGGCGTTGCTTTGCAGATGTCCATTGCCTATTTTAAAGGCAGGCTCTTCGGAGGAGGAAACGTTCATAAGTTCCTAAATAAGTACGAGGGAACACGTCAGGTGCTGGAGAAAAAGGCGTCGGCGCACACTCTTCTTTTGCTTGCGTTCCGGCTTGTGCCTTTTGTACCGATGAATACTGTAAGCCGTCTTTTCGGCTCTATGGGAATTAAGTACTGGGAATACATTTTTATTTCTATCGGCGGATTTTCGCCAAAAATCGTTTCTTATACCATTATCGGACGAAATGTATATGACCCACTTTCGCCGTCATTTATTGTTCCGATAATTGTTTTACTTCTCATATCTGCTGTATCTGCATTAATACTGAATTTTGCTCTGGATGCAGCAGCTAAGAATTCAAAATCAAAGGAAAAGGAAAAAACGGGCCATAAAGCCTGATTAATAATAAACGGAGGACTTAAAAATGCCAAAAGCAACCCTTCTTAAGGAAAAATTGTTAAATGGAGAATATGACAGCCGTCTTAAAACGGTATATGTTACTGATGCAGATGCCAAAGCACAGCATGAGCGCTATGCGGCAGTAATAGATAGCTTTATAGAGCTTTTCGGTGACAGAGAAGCCGGACTTTACAGCGCACCTGGACGTTCCGAGGTAGGCGGAAACCATACAGACCACAACCATGGTAAAGTTCTTGCGGCGGGAATAAATCTTGACGCAATCGCAGCCGCTTCCAAAAACGACGATGGAATTGTAAGAGTTAAATCTGCCGGATATCCTATGGATGTTGTAGATATAAACGACCTTACAGTACATAGCGAAGAAGAGGGAAAGAGCGTTGCTCTTCTAAGAGGTGTATGCGCCGGATTCAAGGAGAGAGGATATAACATCGGCGGATTTGACGCTACAACAGCTTCAAAGGTTCTTTCCGGTTCAGGACTTTCTTCATCTGCTGCATTTGAGGTGCTCCTGTGCGCCATGATGAACTATCTTTACAATGACGGAAAGATTGACCCTGTTACAATCGCTCAGATTTCACAGTATGCCGAGAATAAGTATTTCGGCAAGCCCTGCGGACTTCTCGACCAGATGGCTTGTTCCGTCAGCGGCTTTGTTACAATAGATTTTAAAGACCTTTCCGCTCCCGTAATCGAAAAGGTTGATTTTGATTTTGGTTCCTGCGGACATTCACTTTGCATTGTAGATACAGGCGGAAACCATTCAGATCTTACTGATGACTATGCGGCAGTACGCAAGGAGATGGAGTCCGTTGCAAAGTATTTCGGCAAGGATGTTCTCCGTGATGTAAGCGAAAAAGAGTTTAAGGACAACATAGGCGAAGTCAGAAAGACTTGCGGCGACAGAGCTGTGCTTCGTGCAATGCATTTCTACGGTGATAACGCAAGAGTTGAAAAGGAAGTTGCAGCCCTTAAAGCAGGTGACTTTGAAGAGTTCAAAAAGTGCATAATTGAGAGCGGGCGTTCTTCATATATGTACAACCAGAACGTATATACCTGCAAGGCTCCCACAGATCAGCCTGTTTCACTGGCTCTTGCAATGAGCGAAGAGATTCTCAGCGGCAAGGGAGCATGGAGAGTACACGGCGGCGGATTTGCCGGAACCATTCAGGCTTTTGTTCCCAACGATCTTCTTTCTGAGTACAAGGAACGCATGGAGAAGGTATTTGGTGAGGGTAGCTGCTATGTTCTTGCCATAAGACCTGTAGGCGGAACTCAGATTGCAGCTGAGTAAGTTTATTAATATCAGCTTATAAAAATTTTAGCGCAGAAACCTTTTTGTAAGGCTTCTGCGCTGTTTTTGTTTGGATATAATGTTTTCACTCAAATGTATTCTATATCATTCTTCATAAATCATTTTCTTTGTCATGCCGCCGTCAATAATGAGGTTTGCGCCGTTGATAAAATCATTTTCTTCACGGCACAGGAAAAGGCAGGCGTTTACAATGTCCTGAGGCTTTCCCACACGGCCTGACGGATGCTGTTTATGATCTCTTTCAGTTAAGCTATTATAGTCGCCCACTTCAATCCATCCGGGGCTAATTGCGTTTACCGTTATACCTGTATTGCTAAGAGAGACACAAAGGCTGTTTGTCAAAGATACTATGCCGCCCTTTGACGCTCCGTACGCTTCCCATCCCGCTTCGTTTTGATGAAATCTTGTGGAGGCTATGTTTATAATCCGTCCGTAGCTGCCGCTCTGTTTTTGTGCGATGAACTCTTTGCAGCAGATAAACGCACCTCTGAGATTAGTGGTTAGTACGTCATCAAATTCTTTTACTGATATCTCATAAACGGATTTATTGAATTTGCTGATTGCGCCGTTATTTATTAAAACGCTAATTTCGCCGTATTCCTCAGTAATCTTTTTAAAGCACTGGTGAATCTCAGCTTCACTGCGTAAATCCATCTTATAAAAATGAATGTTCTTTTCAGAGAAAGAGGCATCAATTATATCAAGGGCAAATACCTCATATCCCTCTTTTGCAAAGCCAATTGCTAAATGGCGTCCTATTCCGGAAGCTCCCCCTGTAATAACAGCTCTTTTCATATTCCAAAACCGCCTTTCAAATAACAGTCTGATTTTTCACTTTGGTCTATTTTACTTTTTTATATATGAAAAATCAAATGAAAATACAAAAAATTCATCAGCAGAGTTTTTACTTTTTTCTTTTTGAAAGATAAATAAAACAATATGCAATATATAGTTGACGTTTAGCAAGTTATATTATATAATTGTGACAGCAAGGAGGGAAGATATGAAAAATAAAAAGCTGAAAATCGCAAGAATAGAATGTGATATGAGTCAGGAAGATTTGGCTAACCGTGTTGGCGTGACACGGCAAACTATAGGATTAATAGAATCCGGAAATTATAATCCCACTTTAAAGCTATGTATTGAAATATGCAAAGCGCTTAATAAAACTTTAAACGATTTGTTTTGGGAGGAACAGTCATGAAAAATAAAAAAATCAAAGATGAACGTATAGTTCAGCTGACAAATAAAATTTTTGGTGAAGCTTTTCTCGTAGTTGTATTTTGCTTGATAGTTTCAGTTATGGTAAAAGCTTGTTTATTTAATCTGCATGTTACCGAATATGCTTCGGAACTTATAATTGTTGCTGTGTCTATACTTTATGTTGCCGTAAGAAGTATGATTAAGGGAAATACGCTTATAGATGCCTCAAAAAGAGGAAAGCTGTTATCGGTTATTTTAATTTTCGTTTTAAGTATTGGTGTAACCGTTTTAAACGGTATAAGAAACTACGCTTCCTACAAAGAGCTCTATACAGGAATATTTGATATGCATTTTCTAATGGTGCTGTTAGTTTCCTTTATTTCCTCAACCATATTTATTTCATTAGCCTTTTTTCTCATATATGTGCTTCATAAAAAAGGTCAGCAGAAAATTGAAAAAGAAATAGACGAATAAGAAAATCAATAAGTTTATATTACAAACCCGCCTCAAAACAGCTTAGCTTGTTCTGAGACGGGCTCTTTTCTATTTGGACATAATCCAGTTTAAATTCAATCAGTTTGAACCGTTGGGATATTTTTTGTATCCGGGATGTCTGCCTGTTACGCCGTAGTTTTTACGCATATCAATAAGGCGGTCGATGTTTTCTCTTGAAATCTCCTTTGCTCCTCCAAGAAGATGTGCATTAAGGCTGATTTTTGCGAAAAGCTCAAGGGTTTCCATACGGTAGTAGGCTGTCATAAGGTCTGCACCCACTGAAAGTGCGCCGTGGTTCTGTAAAAGCACTACGTCATGCTCGCCGAGATAGGGGGCGATATTATCGGGAACCTCATAGGTTGAGGGAGTTCCATAGGGTGTTACGGGAATTGAACCGATAGCGATAACGGTCTCAATCATTGAATACTCATCAAGGGCCTTATTTGCAACTGCATAGCCTGTTGCGGTTGGGGGATGAGCGTGGAGAACTGCTCCTACATCGTCACGCTCTTCATAGCAGCGAAGGTGCATTTTAATCTCAGATGAGGGACGGTATCCGTCGAGTGCGTCGATAATGTTTCCGTCCTTGTCAATATGTACAAGCTTTTCGGGTGTGATAAAGCTTTTGCTGATTCCAGTAGGTGTAGCGAGGAATGTTCCGTCATCAAGCTTTACTGAAACATTTCCATCGTTTGCGGCAACCCAGCCAAGCTGCCACATTTTGTAGCATACATCGCAAATCTGCTTGCGAAGCTCATAGTATTTCATTGTGTTTTCTCCTTAGAATTTGCTTTTATTTTTCCGTGACCTTTTTGAAAGTTCTGTAATACTCTTCCCATTTTTCGGTGTCACAGGGAGTATAGGTTTTGATCTCTTCCGACCTGCTTATAATCTCTCTTGCCTTTGCGGCGTTTTCGATTTTTCCGCAGGCTATAAGCTGAACAGCGGCGTTTCCGAAAGCTGTGGCTTCAACGGGACCTGCATATACTGTGCATCCGCAGGCGTTGGCGGTGAAGCGGCAAAGCTGTTCACTCTGTGATCCTCCGCCTACAATGTGGATTGCACTGTATTTTTTGCCTGTGCATTTTTCTATTTCAAGCAAAGCGGTTTTGTATTTCATCGCAAGGCTTTCGTTTATGCACCTGACAATTTCGCCAACTGTTTCGGGAACTTTTTGACCTGTTCTTTCACAGTATTCCCTGATTCTTTTCGGCATATTTCCTGAGGGAGTGAAAAGAGGATCATCGGGATCTATAAAGCAGGCGAAAGGCTCCGATTTTTCTCCCAGAGATTCAAGTTCTCCGAAAGAGTATTCATTGCCCTCTTTTGCCCAGCGGCGGCGGCTCTCCTGAATAAGCCAAAGACCTATAATGTTTTTAAGGAAAGAGGTTTTGTTCTCTGCTCCCGTTTCGTTTGTAACATTGCAGGTTTTTGAATTTTCATCAATTACCGGAGCGTCAAGCTCAGTTCCGAAAAGCGACCAGGTTCCGCAGGAAAGGAAGATGAAATCTTTTTCCTTTGCAGGGGAGGCAAGCATAGCGCTCTGAGTGTCATGGGAAGCGGCAGTGACAACTTTTATCTTGTCTACTGAAAGCTCCTCACAGATGTCGTCTCTGAGAGTGCCCAGTACTGTTCCGCTGGGAACAATGGGTGGAAGCTTATCCTTTGAAATTCCCGCCTTTTCGAGAATTTCCTCTGACCACTGTTTTGTTCTTGCATCCATAAGGGAAGAGGTTGAAGCGATTGACATTTCGCTTTTCTTTTCCCCGGAAAGGAAGAAGTTAAGTAAGTCGGGGATAAACATAACCTTGTCGGCTCTTTCGAGAGCGGCAGGACGTGTTTTCTTAAGGGCGAGAAGCTGGAAAAGAGAGTTTATCTCCATAATCTGATTGCCTGTTATGTCATAAACTTTCTCAAGGCTTAAAAGCTTTTCGGCTTCTTCTAAAATTCCATTTGTCCTTTCGTCACGGTAGTGAACAGGGTTTTCGATGAGATTTCCTTCCTCATCAATAAGACCGAAATCAACGCCCCAGGTGTCAACGGCAATGCTCTCGATTTTACCGAGAGCTTTTGCCTTGACGAGACTTTGCTTTATTTCAAAAAACAGTCTTAAAATATCCCAGTACATGCTGCCGTTTACAATGACGGGATCATTTGAAAAACGGTGTATTTCTTTGAGAGTTATTTTTTCTCCGTCAAAAGTGGCTGCTATGGCTCTGCCGCTTGATGCGCCGAAATCCATTGCAAGAACTGTTGTGTTACTCATATGTCCACCTTATTTTTTGTACATGGGGCCGTATGCAGCACAGGCTCTGAAATCCTGTCCCTCTTTGTCCATACCGAATGCGTTCCATGCGGCGGGACGGAAGATCTTCTCTTCGTCAACGTTGTGCATTGAAACGGGGATGCGAAGCATTGAGCAAAGGGTAATAAGGTCTGCGCCGATGTGGCCGTAGCTGATTGCGCCGTGGTTTGCGCCCCAGTTGTTCATAACGTCGTAGGCTGTCTTGAATGCGCCTTTGCCTGTTGTTCTGGGAGCGAACCATGTGCAGGGCCATGTGTAGTCTGTACGCTTCCAGAGTTTATCGGATACCTCGTCGGGAAGCTTGATTGTCCAGCCCTCTGCAATCTGTACAACGGGGCCGAGACCCTTAACAAGGTTAAGTCTTATCATTGTGCAGGGCATTTCAGCCTCTGTAAGGAATCTTGAAGAATATCCGCCGCCTCTGAAATAACCGAAGTCTGCGGAGTTCCATGTGGTAGCGTTAAGGATAGCCTTCTGGTCTTCCTCTGTAACATCGAACCACTGCTTCATTGTGCCGTTGCCGTTTTCATCCTTTGCCTGTCCGCAGGCGTCAAGGCAGGCTGCACCGGAGTTAATAAGGTGAATAAATCCGCCGGCCTCTTTTGCTACGCCCTCAATGTCATAGCCCGTTGCCTTCTTAACAGCTTCGGGGCTCCAGTATGTACGTACATCTGCGAAAATCTGAGCTCTGTTTGTAAGGAGCTTCATGAACATCATGCCGAGACCGTTGAGGACGTCGTTTTCTGTTGCAAGGATGTACGGCTCTCTTGCTCCGTTCCAGTCGAAGGATGTATTGAGAAGTGCCTCTGCAAAGTCGCAGTTGGGATAGAAGTCAGTCCACTGTCTCTGACCCTGGAAGCCTGCGGCGATAGCATTATGTCCTACACGCTCTTCTTCACAGCCCTCGGGAAGATTTTCGTTGCCGTTCATAAGGTCCTTGATGATGCACATCATCTTGACAACAAACTCCCAGTCCTTTTCTTTCTCTTCGGGAGTCTTCTGAACCTCGGGAGGATTCTTGTCGAAGCCCTCTTTGCAGTTTTCCTTAGTCCATTTGAGAGCTTTCTGGAACTCTGCCTCGTCATAGATTCCGTTTGCCATTCTTCTGATGATTTCAACCTCGTCAACGGACTCGACTCTCATGCCGAGATAGTCTTCGATGAAAGCGGGGTCGATAATTGAACCGCCGATGCCCATGCAGATTGAGCCGATCTGAAGATATGATTTACCTCTCATTGTAGCCGCTGCAACTGCACATCTGCCGAAGCGGAGAAGCTTTTCTTTAACATCTTCGGGGATTGAAGTGTCGTCAGCTTCGCAGACATCGTGACCGTAGATGCCGAAAGCGGGGAGACCTTTCTGAGCGTGGGTTGCAAGAACGGATGCAAGATAAACTGCGCCGGGACGCTCAGTTCCGTTAAAGCCCCAAACGCCTTTGATTGTTGAGGGTTCCATGTCCATTGTTTCAGCGCCGTAGCACCAGCAGGGTGTAACTGTAAGAGTGATGTCAACGCCGGCTTTCTTGAACTTGTCAGCGCAGGCAGCTGCCTCAGCAACACGGCCGATAGTTGTGTCGGCAATGATTACCTTTACAGGTTCGCCGTTTGAGTATTTTATGTTTTCCTCAAAAAGTTTAGCGGCGGCTTTAGCCATGTTCATTGTCTGCTCCTCAAGGGATTCACGAACCTTAAGATAGCCTCTTCTGCCGTCGATTGTGGGTCTGATTCCGATTACGGGGTAATCGCCTATAAGTCTGCTTTTTGCCAATTTAAAAACCTCCTTAAAATTTTTTTACGGTTTTATTGATAATTGAATTATATCAGCTGATATGCTAAAATACTTGTGCTATTTGACCCTAAAAGTATAACGATTTTCCTTTTTGGAGGCAAAAATGAACTATATAGACTATTACGAGAAAAAAACACATGGTTCTTCATCCTTTCCGCTCCAGTATTATTTTGTAAATTTTTCTCATCCTCAGTATCTGATGCCCGCTCACTGGCACCGTGAATTTGAAATTATCAGAGTTTTGGAGGGGGAGCTGTGTCTGCTTGTGGATACAGTTGAATATACTCTTACAAAAGGTGATATTGTCTTTGTAAACTGCGGATGCCTCCACAGCGGAAATCCTGAGAACTGCGTATATGAATGTATAGTTTTTGATATGGCAATGCTGGCAAAAAGCAGGAGCGACGCTTCGGCGAAATATCTTTCTCCCTTTGCAGGGCAGACCCTTGCCGTAAAAGCTTTTTTCCAAAAGGGAACCGATGAAAAAATATCCGATAAAGTGAATCTTCTTTTTGAAACTGTAAAAAACGAGGAGCCGTTCTATGAGCTTTTAGCTTATAGTGTTCTGTACAGTCTTTTTTATCTTCTCTTAAAAAACTCCTATACGGTTTCACAGGGCATTTCCGCAAAGAACCGTGAAGAGCTTGAGGCAGTACGTAATATTATCGAATGGATAGAAAATAATTACTCAGGCGAAATAAGCCTTCAGAAACTTTCGGCTATTTCGGGTCTGAGCGAAAAGCGACTTTGTAGCGTCTTTAAGCTTTATACTTCGAGAACTCCCATAGACTATGTTAATTTCTACCGTATCGAATGTGCCTGCCAGTGTATGCTCAGCGGAAACATGGGGGTTACTCAGACAGCTTTCAGCTGCGGATTTAACGATTTGAGCTATTTCATTAAAACATTTAAAAAGTATAAGGGAGTAAGTCCAAAGCAGTACGCTTTACGCTCTAAATAAGTACAGTATACAAAAAACAAACTTGTTTATTGTGAAGTTAGATAATTGACATTGTTTTTTCTTTTGTTAAACTGTTTATATTGTTTACTTTATTCAGCGACTAAATAAAATTGCAGGGAGGAGAAACTATGTCAAAAAAACTTATTGCTGTTATTGTGGCGGCGGTTATAATAATTATCGCTGCTGCGATAGGTCTGTTTTTGTTCTTCCGTTCAGGAGGTCCCTACAGCGGAAAAGTGACCGAAGCCGATACAGGAAATCCTGTTTCCGGAGTTATGGTTACTGACGGAAGAAATGTTGTAAAGACGGACGAAAACGGCCAGTTCACCCTTAAGGGGTACAGAAAAACACGTTTCATAACAATCACTACACCTTCAGGCTATACCTGTGAGAACTTCTATATTTCCGCTTCAAGGGATACTGAGGAATATAATTTTGTTCTCACAAAGGATGAAAGAACCGCAGCTGAAGATCATTCCTTTATTCAGATTTCAGATACTGAAATAGGAGAAAACGGAGTGGGCGACTGGATTAATTATGTAAAACAGGCAGTCGAAGATGAAAAGCCTGCTTTCCTGATACATACGGGAGACATTTGCTATGAAGCGGGACTTAAACGCCATAAATCTGATATGAATACCGAAAATATGGGAGTACCTGTATATTACACTATAGGTAACCATGACTATGTTGACGGAAAGTACGGAGAAGAGCTTTACGAGAGCATTTACGGTCCTGTATGGTATTCTTTCAATGTGGGAAATGTACATTATGTTGTAACGCCTTTCCAGACGGGAGCCGACTATAGATCCGGCTACAGTAAAAACGACAGGTGGAAGTGGCTGGAAAACGACCTCGCCAATATCGACCCTGATATGAAGGTTGTAATTTTCAACCATACAAAATCTCCGTCGGAAGATTATGTTATCAGCTTCAGCGGAAGAGAGCTGGATCTTAAAAAACATAATCTCATCGCATGGGTTTATGGACATTATCACAACAATCACGTCGAAGTGCAAAATGGAGTTTTATCTGTAAGTACGGCACGTCCTGACTGCGGCGGAATAGACCAGTCTGTGAGCGGAGCGAGACTTATAAATGTAAATGAAGCAGGTGAGGTTTCCACTCGAATGCTCTGTTACGATTATGATGTTACAAAAACTCCCGAAGCTGAAAAGGCAGTTTGGACCCAGCAGATGAGCGGTAACGTAGTTTTCTCAGACCCTGTATATTATGAGGGAAAGGTTTACGCTGCAACGTCTTATGATGATTATCCTGCGAAATGCGGAATATACTGCATAGATGAACAGACAGGCAAGCAGCTTTGGTTTACCGAAACAAAAAATTCAGTTAAGAGCAAATTGATTATAGAGAACTCAAAGCTCTATACCCAGTCTGCCGAAGGATATGTTTACTGCATTAATCCCGGCGACGGTAAGGTTATCTGGGAGAAGCAGGTCCCTGTAGGAAACGGACTAAACACCTGTTCGGGCATCTGTGTAGATAACGGAGTGATATATGCTGGAAATGCTTCATATGTCACTGCTTTAAACGGCGAGAACGGTGAAATTGTCTGGGAGAACAACAGAGGAAAGGGTGAAACCTCTCCCGCTGAATTTGTGGTAGCGGGCGATAAGCTTATTGTAAGCTCACACTGGGATGCTCTTGTTGCTCTCGATAAGAATACAGGAAAACAGGTTTGGGAAAACAAGGATGAAGATATACGTTTCAGAAGCTCCACTCCTGCGGTGGTTGATGAAAAAACACTTATTGTTGCAGATGACGATGCTATAATGCTAATAGATTTGGAAACAGGCAACATGACAAACAAAACCAAAATGGAAGGATATAATTTCTCTTCCAGCGCAAAGCCTCTTGTTTCCGGAGACATGGCTTATATTCCAACCGCTACTAAGGGCGTTGTAGCATATTCTCTTACTGAAAAGAAAGTAAAATGGGAGCTTCCAGTAGGCAAGGCTCTTGTCTATACTGCACCCTACACTTCAGGAGATTCTCAGACTGTTGAAAGCGATATAATCGAAAAAGACGAAAATCTCATTTTTGCCGCTTCTGACGGTTATGTATATGTTGCCGATAAGTCTGGAAAGATTTTAGAAAAAATTAATGTAGGCTCTCCTGTTCTTTCGACGCCTATTGTTCTTGAAGACGCTGTGGTTGTAGCTGATTTTTCGGGAAGGCTTGTAAAGACAGCATTTTAATGCAAATTACAGGTGCATTTTTTGGTTATTAAAAGCGTAATATAAACTAAATAAAAAATGAAATCCGCAGATAAAAGTTCGGCGGATTTTTTAAAAGCAAAAATAGGAGTTCTTGTTTTTTGTTTGCTAATGTAATATTATGTAAGTGTATTTATTTTTTAAAGTATTGATGCGGTGGTAAGTTTGTTAAAGGGAATATCTCTCATAGGGCTTTTGATTTATTTTGCCGTACTGCTTATAGCGGTTACAAAGGAAAAGAAAAATCATACTGTTGAGGATTATTTCTTTGCAGGCAGAACCCTGCCTTTTTGGGCGCTTTCTATTACATTTATCGCTTCATGGTGGGGAGCGGGTTCAGCTATTTCCACGGCTGACCTTGCCTTTACTGACGGACTGGGAGCATTCTGGTACTATGGAGTGCCTGTGCTGCTCTCAACTTTTTTAATGATTCTCGGAGCCAAGGGCATACGCCGTGTAGGCTACCTCACTCAGGGAGAAATGATAAACGCAAGATATTCTCCTCTTGCGGCAAAGCTGTTGTCTGTTATGATTCTTGTATTCATGACTCTTAACGCTGCTTCTCAGATGGTTGGAATAGGAAATTTTTTCGGTACATATCTCGGTATGAACTATGAAATTGCCGTAGTAGTAGGTACTGGCATCGTTCTGATTTATTCAATGTTCGGCGGATTCAGAGGCGTTGTACTTACTGATATAATTCAGTTTGTACTCCTCGCAATTTCCGCTTTTATTGTGTTTATTGTGGCGATGATAAACTCCGGAGGTTTTGAAAATATTGCCCTCACTGCCGAACAGGCAGGAATAGAAGGATATATGAGCTTTTCTGCCGGAGCGGGGAAATATATGGTTTATGTAATAACCTTCGGCGGAGCATGGGTTATTCAGGCAAATGTATGGCAGAGAATTTCCGCTGCAAGAGACGATAAAGACGCAAGAAAAATGACTGTGATGAGCTTTTTTGCTTATATTCCGCTTTACCTTATGGTAGTGTTAACGGGTATGGCAGGAATAACTCTTTTTGATGATATTCCTCAGGGCGGAGTTGTTACGGCAATTGTGACTCAGTACATGAACCCGGTTCTGGGAGCCTTGGTGTTCGTGGGCATTTCCGCCGCAATTATGTCCACTATGGATTCCCTTATAAATACCGGAGCAATGACCCTTTCAATAGATCTTGTGGGAAAAGGGGAAAGCGAAGAGAAAAAGCTTAAATTTTCCAGATTTGCTACGCTTCTTGTAACAGGAGTTGCCCTTATTATTTCCCTGCGTATAAGGTCAATTCTTGAAATTGCGTGGATGGCCTCTGATATAATTACAACCGGAGTTTTAGTACCCCTTGTAATGGGATTTTTCTGGAAAAGGGGAAACAGCAAAGGAGCGGTGGCTTCAATGGCTGCGGGACTTATATATTGTCTTTATAATCTGATTATAGGTTTCGGCGTTCAGCTTCCGTCTTTCTGGGAGCAGCAGTCGGCCCTTCAGGTAATTTTAGGCGTGCTTTTGTCGCTTATAGTTTATGTTTCGGTGAGTCTTCTTACCGCTCCGGAAACTGAAAAAGCGGAAGAATTTATAAAAAAATCAAGAGGTAAATAAATAGAGAAGAGAGGATAGAATCTTAAGACGTTAAAAGGGAGGGGTTTGGTGACTATGAAAAAAATTGCTATAGGCGCTACTATTATATTTGTTTTGATTTTTACAATTTTTTCTTTGGTGTTTTCTGTGGATACAAAGCAGAGCGTTTCTCTTGAAAGTATGAGTGAAATAGAAAGTTTTGATTTTACTAAAGAAATAGGTTTTATTGCTGCGGACGTTTTTGAGGCTTATCCCAATAAGATGTACACTCCTGAAGATTTTGCCGAACAGAATATAAAAAATGTTTCTTCTGTAGACAAAAAGGGCGACAATCTAAACAAAATGTGTACATATAGGCTGCTGATTCACCTCCCTGTCGGCCAGGTCCTTTCCGTATATGAGAACAGCACTTCTAATTCCCAGAAAATTTGGATAGACGGTAAACTGGTGATTCAGTCGGGCTCGGCAAGCAATTCTAAGAATGAAGAAGAAATACAAAATCCGAGATGTAATTTTGCCAGCTTTTACGTGGAAAATGAAGTTACGGAAATAGTAGTTCAGAGAGACGATATAACTACGATGCCAAAGGAATCCTTTGCCGGGCTTTATATAGGAACCTCGGATATGCTCAGCGGGCTTATAAATCTTATGTTTTTTTCTAACACACTGCCTTTAGGTGCTGTGTTGGCAATGATGCTTATATTTTTAGCAACATATATTTTCTTTACAAGATACAGAAGATTTTTGTGGTTTGCCTGCACTTGCGGAGCATTAACTGCAACTGAACTTTTTACACCTCCCCAGATATTCGAAATGCTGTACCCGGATACCGGCTGGCAGTTCAGAATGAGATTTGACGGAATTGCTGACTTCTTGTTTTTATTTTTCATATTGTTATATCTTAACAATATGTATAAAAATGCTATTAACAAGTCCTCAAAGGCGATAATTTTTATAGCTTCCGGGTTAAGCGCAATTCTTTGTGTTGTGTTGCCTTTTGATAAATATCTTACGCTTTTGGCGCTATCGCCGTATATTTTAAGTTTTGCAGGAACTTTGCTTATGTTTAACATCCTTATAAGTGTTATAAGGTGGTACTTTGCTGAGAAGCATTTATTAAAAAGTGAACAGGTACTTATACTAATAGGCGGAGTTTTGTTCGGTGTATTATCATTTATTGACAGTATGGTTAATATTAATTACGGAGAGACCAATATTCTTGAAGCCGGTGTCTTGATTTTCGTTTCGGCAAATGCCATTGCTCTTACAGTAAACTTTATGCGTACCGAAAACGATCTTAAAGAAAGCCGAAAGAGGGAAATGGAGGTCATTAGGGAGAGAAATAATTTAACTGAGCTTGCGAAAATGAAAGCGGACTTTATGGCAAATGTAGGACATGAGCTCAAAACTCCGCTTACGGTTATGGGAAGTTATGCGGGTCTTACAATCAGACAGATTAAAAAGAATGCCGTAACTCCGGAAACTGTTAAAAATCTCGATGTTATTCAGCAGGAAGCAGTTCGTCTTGGGTTGCTTGTTGAGCAGCTGAGTGCTTCAGCTTGTGATAAGCCAAAAGAGACAACAACCGAAAGCGTTGATATCGGCGAACTTTTTGCGAGATCGGAAAAATTCTGTACTCCTGTTTGCAGCAAGAATCACAATACTGTTATTGTTAAATATCCTGAAGAAAAGCTTACTGTCAGCGGTAATAATGATGCATTGTTCCAGGTGCTTTATAATCTTATTACAAATTCCAATCGTCACACCCAAAACGGTAAGATTATATTGAGTGCTGAAAGGATCTATAAGTCAGTGCGTATTTTCCTGATAGATAACGGTGAGGGAATTTCGCCGGAAAAGCTTCCTTATGTGTTTGAAAGAGGATACAGCGGAGACAACAGCAGCGGTATAGGTCTTTCACTTTGTAGGGATATAATTGAAAATTTCGGCGGAAGCATAAAAATTGATAATATCCTTTCAGGAGGGGCCGTTGTAACGATACTTTTACCATGTGAAGGAGGCGCAAAAAGTGAGCAAAAACCTGATACTACTTATTGAAGATGATCCTGATATAGCCTCTGCTAATAAAATAATGCTTGAACTTGAAGGTTACAGCGTAATTGAGGCGAGAACTCTTAAAAAAGGAAAAGAGCTTGTAGAAAGCGCATCTCCTGATTTAGTTGTAATGGATATAATGCTTCCAGATGGCAACAGCCTCGAATACTGCCGTGAACTGAGAGGCAAAAGCGGAGTACGTATTTTATTTCTCAGCGCTTTAGGTACAAAGGAAGATATTGTTAAAGGCTTAAGAGCCGGCGGCGATGACTATCTTGCAAAGCCGTATATTATGGATGAACTGATTCTGAGAATACAATCGCTTATGCGAAGAGGCAATATGAATCAGACAGACGGAAATAAAGGTAGGTTGACCTTTAACAGCCTTTCTAACCAGGCTTTTTGTGACGGAAAAGACCTTATGCTGAAACCTAAAGAATATGCTGTTTTAGAGCTCCTTGACCAAAACCGTGATTATTATCTTTCGGCGGAAGAGATTTACTCTGCTGTTTGGAACGCTGAAGGCGGCGATGATTTAAGTACAGTTCATAACCATATTTACAGTTTGAGAAAGAAACTGTCAGGCAGAGGTTTTTTGATTGAACTTAAACGTGGAAGAGGCTACAGGTTAAAAGAAATATAAAAAAATTTAAATATATATCTCAATCTCATCAAAAAAAGAGATTGAGATATTTCTTTATGTAGAAAAATATTGTAAACTAAAGCCACAAGTTAAATAAGCGGTTAGTTTGTAAGCCACAGATAGAGCCTGCTTCACATGTTAAAGGAGGCGGCAGCCTGCACAGGGAAGCGGTGTACTTTTATGAAGTATGTCGGTGCCGGGTGTCGAGTGTTGATGCTTTAAGAGCAGCAAACCGGATGAGAATCCAAGGTTTCTCCGGAGTGCGATTTTGGTCGGCGGTTGTGGTTTCAGCTTTCCTGTTAAAAGCAGGAGCCGCATTTGCCGGCAGGGACCTTAAGGGTTACTGCCTTCTTTTTTTATAATTTTTAATTTTGCTATTTATTTTCTATGTTAAAGTTACTTTATAGCAAGTTAATTCATTTTAAAATGTTAAAAAATTAACGAAAATATGCTAAATGTATTGATTTATAGGTAGAAGTGTATTAAAATAATAACGAAGCAACGATAAAAGTGTTGTTGCTGCACATATTATGTTTAAATAGTGGGAGGTTATTCCAATGGCTCGTTTTACATTACCCAGAGATATCTATTTTGGAAAAGGTACAATTGATGAACTTAAAAATCTTAAAGGCAAGAAGGCAATAGTAGTTGTCGGCGGCGGCTCAATGAAGCGTTTCGGATTTTTGGACAAGGTAGTTGAAAACCTTAATGCCGCTGGAATAGAGACCAAACTTTTTGAAGGCGTAGAGCCCGATCCATCTGTTGAAACAGTAATGAAGGGCGCTGCTGTTATGAGAGAGTTTGAGCCTGATTGGATTGTTGCAATCGGCGGCGGTTCGCCAATTGATGCAGCGAAGGCAATGTGGGCTTTCTATGAGTATCCTGATGTTAAATTTGAAGATTTGTGCGTTCCCTTTGGTTTCCCGACTCTCAGACAGAAAGCACGCTTCCTTGCAATACCCTCAACCTCAGGTACAGCAACAGAGGTAACGGCATTCTCCGTTATTACCGACTATCAGAAGGGTATTAAATATCCTCTTGCCGACTTTAACATTACTCCTGACGTTGCAATTGTAGATCCCGACCTTGCAGAGACAATGCCTCCGAAGCTTGTTGCTCACACAGGTATGGATGCTCTTACCCATGCAATTGAGGCTTATGTATCAACAGTTCATTCACCTTTTACCGATCCTCTTGCAATCAAGGCAATTCAGATGGTTATGCAGTATCTCCCCGCATCATTCGACGGATGCATGGCAGCGAGAGAGCAGATGCACTATGCACAGTGTCTTGCAGGAATGGCATTCTCAAATGCCCTTCTCGGCATAGTTCATTCAATGGCTCACAAGACTGGTGCCGCTTTCAGCACTGGCCATATTCCTCACGGATGCGCAAACGCAATTTATCTTCCTTATGTTATCAAATATAATGCGAAAGTTATGGATGCCGCAAAGCGTTATGAGGACATTGCAAACGCACTTGGTCTTGACGGCGTAGAGGCTCTTTGCCACAGAATAGACGAGTACAACGTTAAACTCGGAATACCGAAGACACTTAAAGATTTCGGTATTGTTGAAGCAGAGTTTAAGGAAAAGCTTTCAGCTATTGCAGAAAATGCAATTGGCGATGCATGCACAGGCTCTAACCCCAGAGTTCCCACTCAGGAAGAGATGGAGAAGCTTTTCACAGCTATCTACTACGGCGAAGAGGTAGATTTCTAAGGGTACAAACTTATACGGGGACATCTTTTCAGATGTCCCTGTTTTTTTGTCAGTAATGGAATACATACAACTGTTATGGTATAGTTAAAATATGATTTCAACGTGAGGAGGCGGTGCTGGTGGTAGATAGTGTCAGAGAATCCTACAATAAAATATGTGGTCAGTGGAGTGATTTTTGCATTAGTAGAAAGGTGAATAAATGCATTGAAGATTTTGCCGAACTTCTAAAGCCGCAGTGCAAGATTTTGGATGTGGGCTGCGGAACCGGATTTCCGATTGACGATTATCTTGCAAAATGCGGCTTTATTGTCACCGGTATTGATATTTCGGAAGAGATGATAAAAAGAGCTGAAAATCTTAACTTGCCCGGTGCAAAATTCCTTACTGAGGATATTCTTAATTTTCATCCTGATGAACAATATGAAGCGATAATCGCTTTTGATTCACTTTGGCATATTGAGCACGATAGGCAGGAGGACATATATAAAATTTTATCTTCACTTATGATAAGCGGCGGTATGCTGCTTTTTACTCACGGAAAAGAAGACGGGGAAATTATCGGTACAATGTTCGGGGAGAAATTTTATAACAGCGCAATTGACGGCGAGAGGGTAAAAAGCCTGCTCAAAGAAAACGGATTTGAAATTTTATCCTTTATTGAAAACTACAGGGAAGAGACGACAGGCGACAGGGATTTGCTTGTGGTTGCGAAAAAAGTATGATATTTTCAGTATATGAAATGCTCTTGAGGCAAAGTAAAATCCCGAAAGCTTGACAAAACAAAGGGAATAATCCATTATATTGTAAACGAATTTTAAAAGAGAATTTTGGAGATGACTTTTTTTGAATTACATAGTATCATTCAGCCCCACAGGGAAAAGCCTTAACGCCATGAGAAAGCTCGGTGAGCTTCTGGACGGGAATTTTCAGGAGCTTGACCTTTGCTCATTAAAGGAAAGAGAGAAGAAATTAGAGTTTAAAAGGGATGATTTTGTGATAATCGGTTCTCCCGTATACGGCGGCAGAATCCCGCCTGTGGAGGGGCTGTTTTCAAATATCAGGGGAGAAAATACACCCTGTGTTGTGTGCTCCTGCTTTGGAAACCGTGACTATGACGACGCCCTTTTGGAGTTAAAGGATAAAGTTGAGTCACAAGGCTTCAAATGCATCGGAGCCTGCGCTCTTGTCATCCCTCATGTGTATTCCGGAGTGCTGGGCAAAGGCCGTCCCGATGAAAAGGATATTGAAGAGATGAAAGGCTTTGCCGAAAAAGTTAAGGAAAAGCTCAGTCAAGGCGATTTGTCAGAGATAACCGTAAAGGGAAACTTTCCATATAAAGAGTGGAAGATGAACGGAAATGTTCCTGTGCCCGATGAAAGCTGCATAGGATGCGGAAAATGCGCCGGTTTCTGTCCAGTGGGGGCTATCAGCAATACGGATTTCAAAGCCGATGAAAAGCTCTGCATAAGATGCACAAAGTGTTTGCATGTATGTCCGGTATCCAGTCGTAAAATGGACTTTTCAGCTGTTACAAAGCGGCTTGAGGAAAACTTCTCAAGACGAAAAGATAATGAGTATTTTATTTAAATCAGGAGGATAAAATGAGTATTTCGAAGCCCTTTACAGTTTTTGGACCGGATCAGGGTGGCCCATCTGAAAATTACCGTATTCCGTCAATTGTTGTGACCAAAAGCGGTGTGGTTGTCGCCTGTGCCGATGCAAGATATTTTACAGGTCAGGATAATCCCAACAGAATCGATAAGGTAATACGCCGCAGCACCGACAGCGGTGAGACCTGGCAGGAATATATCCTTGCCGTTGAGGAGCACGGTGAATCCAAAGAAACTTCTTCTGCCGCAATAGATCCGTGCATGGTATATGTTGAGGAAATCAACAGAATATATATGCTTTACTGTTCCACTCCGTCAGGGGTAGGTATTCTCAACTGCGAATGTTCCACCGGCGAGGATGAAGAGGGAAACCTTATTGTCCTTGGCAGAAACGGTAAGGATAAATGTGTTCTTAAAAACGGATACCTTTACAAAAACTCAGGTGAGAAAACCGAATATGCCGTTGATGAAAAGGGCAATGTTTCAAAAAACGGCGAATTTATATGTAATATACATATAGGCGGAGAATTTAAAAGTGTAAATACAGCATGGCTTATGCTTTGTTACAGTGACGATGAGGGACTTACATGGTCAAAGCCTGTGTCACTTAATCTCGGTATAAAGAAAAAATTTATGAGCTTTATAGGACCCGGTCCGGGTGTGGGTATCGTTATAAAGCAGGGTAAATACAAGGGCAGAATAGTTTGCCCCATTTATTACGGAACACATAAAAAGCTGCTCACACTTTCCTGTACCTGCATTTATAGTGACGATATGGGTAAAACCTGGCATATGGGCAAATCTCCCAACACAACAAGAAAAATAGGAATTTTCAAAGCTAACCATATGTGGACTTTTGAGCCGTTTATGCTTACGGAGTCCCAGCTTATTGAGCAAAAGGACGGAGTATTAAAATACTTTATGCGTAACCATAGCTCAAAAAGAAGTGTTGCGGTAGCTTATAGCTATAACGGAGGAGAGAGCTGGGAGAATTTCCATCACGATGAAAGTTTGCCCCAGTGCATCTGCCAGATGTCTGTTATCGCTCTGGAAAATATGGATAAGCCCTATGTGGTTTTCCTTAATCCCGCCAGCAGAAAGGCAAGGGAAAACGGAGTAGTGCGTCTTTCCGAAGACGGAGGAGAAACATTCAAATACTCAAGACAGATTAAAGAAGGCCCCTTTGTCTACAGCACCCTTGCACAGCTTCCCGACGGCACAATCGGAGCTATGTATGAGCCTGATCTGGAATGTCGTAAGATAGATTTCGTAAAATTCACCCTTGACTGGATAAAGGGAGAAGAGTAAGGAAAAATCCCTCAATATAATAAACGGCTTTTGCATTTGTGAAAGCCGTTTTGCTTTATCTGGTTTTATTTATTGTTATTAAGATAATTTGTCAGGAGGAGAGAAAAATGATAGACGATTACATAATTAGAGCTTTAAAGGAAGAGATGAATTTAGAAACCGAAAAGTGTCTACCATGCGGCAAAGGTGCATCGGGAAATGTATATATCGCCCAATGTAAGGACGGTTTCAAAGCGGCAGTAAAAGTTTCGGAATATCCGGAACTTATGGAGGAAGAATATGACAGCTCAAAATTCCTCCTCGAAAAATCGGGAATAAAAATACCAAAGCCGTATTTTTTCAAGAAATATAACGACGGTGAAAAAGAGCTTGGAATTTTCGCTATGGAATATATAGAGGGAGTTTCCGCTGATAATATATGGTTTAAATTCAAGGGAAAGAAAAAACGTGAAAATTACGTAAGCTCAATTCTTGAAAATCTCAATCGGCTTCAGAGTGTAAAGAATGATAAGTTCGGAGGTTATACTGATGCCGTTTATGAAAGCTGGGACGATTACTATAAGCCCTTTGCTGAAAAGATTTTGAAATTTGCCGAAGCCAAAGGTAAGGAAAAAGCTTTGAGCAAAGAGGTGCTTGAGGTTATGGAAACGGCTTTTTTGAAATATGAAAAAATATTTGATGAAAAGCCAAAGAAAGCAGTGCTCACCCACGGCGATTTCTGGACTCCCAATATTATTGTCGATAAAAATACCCTTACCATGAAAGGTTTGATAGACCCCTTTATGGTCAAGTGGGCGGACGGTGATTATGAACTATTTGCCTTAAAAGCTGGAGTAGGAGGGGCAATGGGACTTTATGAGGAATATAAAAAGAGATACGGCGTAAGTGAAAAGGCAGATGTCAAAACTGAGTTTTATGCTTTGTTTTCGGAAATGTTCTGGTATTCACGTCTTGGTAAAGTCTCGCATCCTTTTCTTAAGCTGAAAGCAAATTGTCTCAAAAAGGAAATGAAAAAATTCGGCATTGGCTGATGCTGTGCTTTTGGGTTTGCCGCCACAGGATTCTACAGCGTCAAGCTGTATAAATTGCAAAAACGATTTACGCATAGCAATACAGAGCAGATGCTCACTGAAAACAATAAGTCTTGCAGGTTTTCAATAATTTTTGACATATTTATATTAAATCTAACAAAAAATATTGACACACCATATCAAAAACAGTACAATAAAGCTAATATTATTCAGGAGGGATAAAACAAATGGTAGGTACCTTTTGGTCGCTTATTCCGCCGATTGTTGCTATTGCCCTGGCTCTTATAACAAAGGAAGTATATTTTTCCCTGCTTATAGGAATTCTTTCCGGCGCACTGTTTTTCACCGGTTTCAATCCTGTTAAGACAGTTGAGACAACATTTGGCATTATGGGCGAAAAAATCGGCTCAAATGCAAACATAATAATTTTCCTGGTACTTCTCGGAATACTGGTAGCTCTTATGGCCAAGTCCGGTGCTTCAAGAGCATACGGTAACTGGGCGTCAAAGGCAATTAAAACAAAGCGAGGCGCTCTTGCGGCAACTTCCGGTTTAGGCGTTCTCATTTTTGTGGATGACTACTTTAACTGCCTTACTGTCGGTACTGTAATGTCACCTGTTACTGACAGACATAAAATTTCAAGAGCAAAGCTTGCTTATATAATCGACGCAACTGCTGCTCCTGTATGTATTATAGCTCCCATCTCCAGCTGGGCAGCTGCTGTCGGTTCATCACTTCCTGAGGGAAGCACCATTGACGGGTTCAATCTTTTCCTCAGAACAATACCTTTCAACATTTATGCGCTTCTCACAATTGTAATGATTGTTTTCCTTATAGTGTTTAACTTCGATTTTGGACCCATGAAAAAATATGAGGTTCTGCACCGCGAAAAGGAAACCATCAACGAAAACAGTGAGCGAGAAACAATTAAAGTTACCGGTAAGGGAAAGGTTATGGATCTTATAATCCCTATAGTTTCTCTTATTGTTTTCTGTATAATGGCAATGCTTTATACAGGTGGCATACTTGAAGGGGAAAACGTGGTTACCGCTTTCAGTAACTGCAATTCTTCACTTTCACTTGTTCTCGGTTCTTTCTTCGCTCTTGTTGTTACTTTTATTCTCTATATGTCCCGCAGAGTAATCACGTACAAAGAGTTTACAGACAGCGTTATAGAGGGTTTCAGAGCAATGGTTCCCGCTATTGCAATTCTCTCTCTTGCCTGGACTCTCAGCGGCGTTTGCAGTGCGGATTATCTTGACGCAGGCGGATTTGTAAGACATGTTGTTGAAACATACAGCATTCCCATGACCATTATGCCCGGCGTATTCTTCCTTATCGCTCTTGGACTTGCCTTTGCAACAGGAACATCATGGGGGACATTCGGTATCCTTATCCCCATTACCATGGCGGTATTCGGCGGAGCTGACAGCCAGCTGATGGTTCTTACAATCGCTTCCATCCTTGCAGGCGCAGTTTGCGGCGACCATGTTTCTCCCATTTCCGATACAACAATCCTTGCTTCAACGGGCGCTAACTGCAATCACTTGGAGCACGTTTCGACCCAGATGCCCTACGCCCTCATTGTTGCCGGATGCAGTTTTGTAGGCTATCTCATAGCAGGCTTTACAAATGCATGGCTTGGACTTCCAATCGGTTTTGTACTTCTTATTGCAGCTCTCGTTATTGCAAAGAAGAAGTTTTCTTCCGAGGAGCAGGTAGTAGGCAAAAAGTCGAAGTAAACTTATATATTAATTGATATTACAAACAGGCTTCGGAGCTGACCGGAGCCTGTTTTTTATCTAAAAGCATAAAAAATGCCTTTTCTCAATTAAAAATTAAGAAAAGACAAAAAGTTTATCTCGCTTCTATTGACATTTGTTGACAAGGGGTGTAAAATACAATACTGCCTATTATGATGGCAGTGTGTACCCTTAAGGATTTTTTCTTTAAGCGGATTGTATCACTTTTTTCTCCGAAAATCAAGGAGAATTTGTTGGAAAGCAATCGTTTTTTGTTCAAAAACAAAAACGTTTCCATGTTGATGGACGAATAAAAAGAACGGAGTGATTAGCCTATGGTGAATGTGAAACCTGTTAAGCTTGGCAAAAATACCCGCATGAGCTTCGGACGCATCAATGAGGTTATGGAAATGCCCAACCTTATTGAAATCCAGAAGAACTCATATCAGTGGTTCCTCGATACGGGTCTGAAAGAAGTTTTCAGAGATATCGATGAGATCACCGACTACACGGGAAATCTGGTTCTCAGCTTCATCGATTACCGTATGGATGATAAGCCCAAATACACGGTAACCGAGTGTAAAGAGCGTGATGCAACATATGCGGCGCCTTTAAGGGTAACTGCAAGACTGCTCAACAAGGAAACTGGCGAAATCAAGCAAAACGAAGTGTACATGGGCGACTTCCCGCTCATGACCGACAGCGGTACTTTCGTTATTAACGGCGCTGAGCGTGTAATAGTTTCACAGCTTGTTCGTTCTCCCGGCGTATACTACGGTATGACCCATGACAAGACCGGTAAAAAGATGTTTACCACAACTGTCATCCCCAACCGTGGCGCATGGCTCGAGTACGAGACGGATCAGAACGACATTTTCTATGTAAGAATAGATAAGAACAGAAAAATTCATATCACAACGTTTATCAGAGCGCTGGGACTCGGTACAAATGCTGAAATTACCGATTTCTTCGGAGCAGATGAGAGAATTCTCGCAACCCTTGAAAAGGATACAACCCAGAACAGGGAAGAGGCTCTTCTTGAGGTTTACAAAAAGCTCCGTCCCGGTGAGCCTCCGACACTTGAAACAGCTCAGTCACACCTTGACGGACTGTTCTTTGACGCACACCGTTATGACCTTTCAAGAGTCGGACGTTATAAATACAATAAGAAGCTTGCAATTTCACAGCGTCTTGCAGGCCATAAGCTTTCACAGCCCATTGCAAGCCCCACAACAGGAGAAATCCTTGCTGAGGCAGGAGAGGTTATCTCCAAAGAGAGAGCCTATGAGCTTGAGCAGGCAGGCGTCACAATCGCTTATGTTGACGTTGAAGGCGTAGAGGTTAAGATCATCTCCAACGGTATGGTTGATATCGGCGAGTACGTTCCCTTCTTCTCCGAGGAAGAGCTTGAGGATCTCGGCATTAACGAGAAGGTACGTTTCAGTGTCCTCACTGAGGTTCTCGAAAAGTGCGAAGGCGATGTTGACGCTCTTAAAGCAGAGCTTAAAGCACGCTGTGATGACCTTATTCCGAAGCACATCATCATTGATGATATTTTTGCTACAATCAACTATCTCAACTGTCTTGCAAACGATGTTGGAACCGTCGATGACATCGACCATCTGGGTAACCGCCGCATCCGTTCTGTTGGCGAACTTCTCCAGAATCAGTTCAGAATCGGTTTCACACGTATGGAGAGAGTTGTAAGAGAGAGAATGATGACTCTCCAGTCACAGGAGAGCGATACAGCAACTCCTCAGGCACTTATCAACATAAGACCTGTTGTAGCGGCTATAAGAGAGTTCTTCGGTTCATCACCCCTTTCACAGTTCATGGATCAGAACAACCCCCTTGCAGAGCTCACTCACAAGAGACGTCTTTCTGCTTTGGGACCCGGCGGACTTTCAAGAGACCGTGCCGGATTCGAAGTTCGTGACGTTCACTACAGCCACTACGGACGCATGTGCCCCATTGAAACTCCTGAAGGACCCAACATCGGACTTATTTCCTACCTTGCAACTTTTGCACGTATAAACAAATACGGCTTCATTGAAGCTCCTTTCCGCAGAGTTGATAAGGAAACCGGCGTTGTTCTTGATGAAGTTACCTACATGACAGCCGACGTTGAGGATGATTACATCGTTGCTCAGGCTAACGAGCCCCTTGATGAAAACGGCAGATTCATGCGTAAGAAGATAAATACACGTTACCGTGATGAGTTCCTTGAAATCGACTCTTCCAGAGCCGACTACATGGACGTTTCACCGAGAATGGTCGTTTCAGTTGCTACGGCCATGATTCCTTTCCTCGAAAACGACGACGCAAACCGTGCTCTCATGGGTTCAAACATGCAGAGACAGGCTGTGCCGCTTCTTAAAACCGAGTCTCCCATTGTGGGAACCGGTATGGAATACAAAGCGGCTGTTGACTCAGGCGTTGTTGTACTTGCAAAGAGAGCAGGTACTGTAACAAAGCTCAGCGCAAGCAATATTGAAATCACAACAGATAACGACGAAGTTGATTCCTATGAACTTCTCAAGTTTATGCGTTCCAACCAGGGTACATGCATAAATCAGCGTCCCATCGTTGATCTCGGACAGAGAGTTGAGGAAAGGGAAGTCATCGCCGACGGTCCCGCAACAAGCAACGGTGAAATCAGCCTTGGTAAGAATGCCCTTATCGGCTTCATGACCTGGGAAGGCTACAACTACGAGGACGCCGTACTTCTTAACGAAAAGCTGGTACGTGATGACGTTTACACCTCAATTCACATCGAAGAGCATGAGATTGAGGCAAGAGATACAAAACTCGGCGCCGAAGAAATCACAAGAGATATTCCCAACGTCGGTGAGGATGTCCTCAAAGACCTTGACGAAGAGGGTATCATCCGTGTCGGCGCAGAGGTTCGCTCCGGCGACATCCTTGTAGGTAAGGTAACTCCCAAGGGAGAAACTGAGCTTACAGCAGAAGAAAGACTTCTCCGTGCTATTTTCGGTGAAAAGGCACGTGAGGTAAGAGATACATCTCTCCGTGTTCCTCACGGTGAGTACGGTATCGTTGTTAAGGTCGAGACCTTTACAAGAGCCAACAGCGATGAGCTGAGCCCCGGCGTTAACAAGGTTGTACGCTGCTACATTGCACAGAAGCGTAAAATCTCCGTCGGTGACAAGATGGCTGGTCGTCACGGTAACAAGGGTGTTGTTTCAAGAATTCTTCCTCAGGAAGATATGCCCTTCCTTCCCGACGGTACTCCTCTTGATATCGTTCTTAACCCCCTGGGCGTTCCGTCCCGAATGAACATCGGTCAGGTTCTCGAAGTTCACCTTGGTTTCGCTGCAAGACACCTTGGCTGGAAGATCATGACTCCCGTTTTCGACGGCGCTCATGAGTCCGACATCCGTGACGCTCTTCGTGAGGCAGGTTTGAGAGAAGACGGTAAGTCAATCCTTATTGACGGACGTACAGGACGTCAGTTCGATAACCCCGTAACTGTGGGTGTTATGTATTACCTTAAACTCCACCACCTTGTTGACGATAAAATCCATGCCCGTTCAACAGGACCCTATTCACTTGTTACACAGCAGCCTCTGGGTGGTAAAGCTCAGTTCGGCGGACAGCGTTTCGGTGAAATGGAAGTTTGGGCTCTTGAAGCTTATGGCGCTGCCTATACTCTTCAGGAAATCCTTACTGTTAAATCCGACGATATTGTGGGCCGTGTAAAGACCTACGAGGCAATCGTCAAGGGTCAGAACGTACCTAAGCCCGGAATTCCCGAGTCATTCAAGGTTCTTATCAAAGAGCTCCAGTCTCTTGGTCTTGACGTAAGAGTTCTCGATAAGGATAACCAGGAAATTGACCTCAAGCAAAACTTTGACGGCGACGACATCGGTTATGTTATGAGCGATGACGCAGCTTTCTCACAGGTAAATGATGCCGAGAACGCAGAAGGTTACGGTATCGAAGCCTCAGAAGAAGAGGAAGAGGAGCCCACAGAGGTTGATTTCGACGCACTTGAAGAATTCAGTGAAGAAGAGCTTTTCGGTGACGACGGATTTGACGAAGACACCTTTTAATGAAAAGAAACGCAATTAACAATTGAAAGAAGGGGTCGGTTACATGGAAAACATCACATTTGAGTCAATAAAAATCGGTCTTGCTTCACCTGAACAGATCAGAGAATGGTCTTACGGTGAAGTCAAGAAGCCTGAAACCATAAACTACCGCACACTCAAGCCTGAAAGGGACGGTCTTTTCTGCGAAAGGATTTTCGGACCCACCAAGGACTGGGAGTGCCACTGCGGAAAGTATAAGCGCATCCGCTTTAAGGGCAAGGTCTGCGAACGCTGCGGAGTTGAAATAACAAAGGCAAAGGTTCGCCGTGAGAGAATGGGTCACATCGAGCTTGCAGCTCCCGTTTCCCACATCTGGTACTTCAAGGGTATTCCCTCACGTATGGGACTTATGCTTGACATTTCTCCCCGTGACCTTGAAAAGGTTCTCTATTTTGCCCTTTACATCGTCACAGATCCCGGTGACACACCGCTCCAGCGTCTTCAGATTCTCAATGATAAAGATTACGCTGATATGAGAGAGAAGTATGAGGATTCATTCCGTGCCGGAATGGGTGCGGAAGCTATCAAAGAGCTTCTTTCACAGATAGATGTTGAATCCCTTGCAGAAGAGCTTCGTGAGGAGCTTGAAAATGCAAGCAGCCAGAAGAAGGTAAGAATCTTAAAGCGTCTTGAGGTTGTAGAGGCCTTCAGACAGTCCGGCAACAAACCGGAATGGATGATTCTTGACTGCCTTCCCGTTATTCCGCCCGATATCCGTCCTATGGTTCAGCTTGACGGCGGACGCTTTGCAACATCTGACCTTAACGACCTTTACAGAAGGGTCATTAACAGAAATAACCGTCTTAAGAGACTTCTTGAGCTTGGAGCTCCCGATATTATCGTAAGAAACGAAAAGAGAATGCTTCAGGAGGCAGTTGACGCCCTTATCGACAACGGCAGAAGAGGCCGTCCCGTAACAGGACCCAACAACAGACCTCTTAAATCTCTTTCCGATATGCTTAAAGGTAAGCAGGGACGTTTCCGTCAGAACCTTCTCGGTAAGCGTGTTGACTACTCAGGACGTTCCGTTATCGTTGTAGGACCCGAGCTTAAAATGTATCAGTGCGGACTTCCCAAGGAGATGGCTCTGGAGCTCTTCAAGCCCTTTGTCATGAAGCGTCTTGTTGAAACAGGCGCAGCAGGAAACATCAAATCCGCAAGAAAGATGGTTGAGCGTGCAAAGAACGAGGTTTGGGACGCTCTCGAAATCGTCATTAAAGACCATCCCGTAATGCTCAACCGTGCTCCCACTCTTCATAGACTGGGTATTCAGGCTTTCGAGCCGGTACTTGTAGAAGGCAGAGCTATTAAGCTTCATCCCCTTGTATGTACCGCTTTCAACGCTGACTTCGACGGCGACCAGATGGCTGTTCACGTACCTCTTTCAGCAGAGGCACAGGCGGAGGCACGTTTCCTTATGCTTGCCGCTAACAACCTTCTCAAGCCTTCAGACGGAAAGCCCGTTGCCGTTCCTACACAGGATATGGTTCTTGGCTCATATTACCTTACTCTCATTAAGCCCGGCGAACCCGGCGAGGGCAAGGCATTCAGAAACGTTGAAGAAGCTATTATGGCTTACGACGAGGGCTGCCTCGGACTTCATGCCCTTGTAAAGATCAGAATGAGCAAAGAAGTTGACGGAGTAGAGGTTTCACAGATTATCGAAACCACTCTCGGACGTGTTATCTTCAACAATCCCATTCCTCAGGATCTCGGTTTTGTTGACCGCAGCAAGCCTGAGAATATGTTCAAGCTCGAAGCTGATTTCCTTGTCAGCAAGAAGATGCTTGGTAAGATCATTGACAAGTGCATAAAGGTTCACGGTACAGCCGTAACCGCAGGCGTTCTTGATAAGATTAAAGCTCAGGGCTGTCAGTATTCAACCCGAAGCGGTATTACCGTTGCTGTCTGCGACGCTACAATCCCGCCCAAGAAGAAGGAATTCCTTGCTGAGGCTGAGGCAGAGGTCGATAAGATCAACCACTTCTATCTCAAAGGTAGATACAGCAATGAGGAGCGTTCAAGAAACGTTATCAAAGTTTGGGAAGACTGCACAAAGAAAGTTTCATCCGAGCTTACTGCAAACCTTGACCACTACAACCCCATCTACATGATGGTTGACTCCGGTGCCCGTGGTTCTGAGTCACAGCTTCGTCAGCTTGCCGGTATGCGTGGACTTATCGCTAATACAGCAGGTAAGACAATCGAAGTTCCAATTCGTGCTAACTACCGTGAAGGACTTAATGTTCTCGAATACTTCATCTCCTCCCGTGGTGCCCGTAAAGGACTTGCTGATACCGCTCTTCGTACTGCTGACTCCGGTTACCTTACCCGCCGTCTTGTTGACGTTTCACAGGATGTTATCATCCGTGAAGAGGACTGCGGATGCCACGAGGGTATTGATGTTTACGATATCCGTGACGGCAAAGAGCTTATCGAAGGTCTTGCAGAACGTCTTAAGGGACGTTATCTCCTTGAGGACCTTTATGATAAAGAGACAGGCGAGCTCATTATGAGCAAAGACCGCATGATGACCGATGCCGATGCAGAGCGCATTGTGGCAAGCGGAGTTGAGAGAATCAAGATTCGTTCACTTCTTACCTGCCGTGCAGAACATGGCGTATGTATCAAGTGCTACGGCTCCAACCTTGCAACAGGTGATCCCGTAACAGTCGGTGAGGCTGTTGGTATTATCGCTGCTCAGTCAATCGGTGAGCCTGGTACACAGCTTACAATGAGAACGTTCCACACCGGTGGTGTTACATCTGCTGCCGATATCACACAGGGTCTTCCTCGTGTTGAGGAACTTTTCGAGGGCAGAAAGCCCAAGCACCTTGCAATCCTCTCTGAGATTTCCGGTGTTGTTTCAATCGAAGAGATTAAGGGTAACCCCCATGTTGTCATTACAGATAACGAAAACGGAGATCAGAGAAGTTACCTTATTCCTTACGATGCACGTCTTAAAGAGAATATCCGTGACGGCGCATTTGTAAATAAGGGCGATATGCTTACAGAGGGTTCAGCTAACCCCCACGACATTCTTGCAATCAAAGGTACAGATGCTGTTCACGATTACCTTATCCGTGAGGTTCAGCGTGTTTACCGTATGCAGGGTGTTGATATCAACGATAAGCACATTGAGGTTATCGTCCGTCAGATGATGAAGAAGTACAAGGTTGTTGAGCCCGGCGATACAGATATGCTTCCCGGTTCAACAGTTGAAAAGTACGAGTTCATCACAAAGAACGAGGCTATAAGAAAGAGAGCAGAGGAGACCGGCGAGGATCTCAAAGAAGCTACAGGAACACCTGTTCTTCTCGGTATCACAAAGGCTTCACTCGCAACAGACTCCTTCCTTTCAGCAGCATCCTTCCAGGAGACCACAAGAGTTCTTACAGATGCAGCTATCAAAGGAAAGACAGATCCGCTGCTTGGACTTAAAGAAAACGTCATTATTGGTAAGCTTCTTCCCTCCGGTACCGGAATGGACTGCTACAGCAGGGTAGAGATTAAACCTACTGATGCAGCTGAGGAAACCGCTGAGCAGGCATAAAAATAATGACGAAAACAGTGTAATGGTGTGTTGACAACCAGAAACACTTATGTTAAAATAACCAATTGTGTGGGTATATTTTCTATATTTTGCCCATAGCAAATTAAAAAACGGTGACAAGGGGGCTTTATGCCCCCTGCACATATATTTTTAGTGCAAGGAGGTGCAGTAGATTTGCCAACCTTTAACCAGCTTGTTCGCAACGGAAGAAAATCCCTTGAGAAAAAGGCTAAGGCTCCCGCTCTTTTAAAGGGTCTTAACTCAAAGAAGAACATTCTTACAGATAACGACTCTCCTCAGAAGCGTGGTGTTTGCACAGCCGTTAAGACAGCTACTCCTAAGAAGCCTAACTCAGCTCTCAGAAAGATTGCCAGAGTTCGTCTTACCAACGATATTGAGGTTTCCGCCTATATCCCCGGCGTAGGACACAACCTTCAGGAGCATAGCGTTGTTCTTATCCGTGGCGGCCGTGTTAAGGACCTTCCCGGTGTTCGTTACCATATCATCCGCGGTACACTTGATACTCAGGGTGTTAACGGAAGAATGCAGTCCCGTTCAAAGTACGGTGCTAAGCGTCCTAAGGCAGCTAAAAAATAATCCGGTAGACCGGAAAATAAAACGACAGAATCTTCTTGCAGGCTGAGCGAAAAGCTCAACCAATGCTGAGGTTAATATATATTATTATCGCCTCACCATTGGCGCCACGGGAATTTTGTCACTCGAGTACCTATGATATCATTATTATGAAGGAGGGAAGCGAAGTGCCAAGAAGAGGCCAGATCGCAAAACGTGATGTTTTGCCGGATCCGCTTTACAATTCAAAGCTTGTCACTCGTCTTATCAACAGCGTAATGTATGACGGTAAGAAGGGCGTTGCCCAGAAGATCGTGTACGATGCTTTTGATATAATCAGAGAGAAGACAGGCAAAGAGCCCCTCGAAGTTTTCGAGGCAGCTATGGAAAACGTAATGCCCGTACTTGAGGTTAAGGCACGCCGTGTAGGTGGTGCAACTTACCAGGTACCCATGGAGGTTCGTCCTGAGAGACGTCAGACTCTTGGTTTACGTTGGATCACACTTTACAGCCGTCAGCGTTCAGAGAGAACAATGCGTGAGAGACTTGCAGCCGAGATCATGGATGCAGTTAACAGCACAGGCGGCGCATTCAAGAAGCGTGAAGATACACACAAGATGGCAGAAGCCAACAAGGCATTTGCTCATTACAGATGGTAATTTCCTTTTTTACGGATATTTTGCGAAAAAAAGGAAATATTTCAATCAGTATGCACTTTTTTAAGTGCAGCGTTTAAAGAAACCGCATGAGCGGCGATGGAGGGTTTTATGCCAAGAAAGGTATCATTAGCTATGACCAGAAACATCGGTATCATGGCTCACATCGACGCCGGTAAGACAACTACAACCGAGCGTATCCTGTTCTATACAGGTATCAACCATAAGATCGGTGAGACCCATGACGGTGCCGCCACAATGGACTGGATGGCACAGGAGCAGGAGAGAGGTATTACAATTACTTCCGCTGCTACCACTTGCTTCTGGAGAGATCATAGAATCAACATTATCGACACTCCCGGCCACGTTGACTTTACAGTTGAGGTTGAGCGTTCACTTCGTGTTCTCGACGGCTCTGTAACAGTTATGTGTGCTAAGGGCGGCGTTGAGCCTCAGTCTGAGACCGTTTGGCGTCAGGCTGATAAATATCATGTTCCGCGCATGATTTACGTCAATAAGATGGACATCATGGGTGCGGACTTCTACAATGTACTGAACATGATTAAGGATCGCCTTAAATGTAACGCAGTTCCGATTCAGCTTCCCATCGGTTCAGAGGATACTTTCAAGGGTATCATCGACCTCGTAACAATGGAAGCTGAGGTTTACTACGACGACAAGGGTCTTGACGTTCGTAAGGAGCCTATCCCTGAGGATATGATAGAGCTTGCTCAGAAGTATCGTACAGACCTTCTTGAGCACGTTGCAGAGCAGGACGAGGACCTCATGATGAAGTACCTCGAAGGCGAAGAGCTCACAATCGACGAGATTAAATCCACAATCCGTAAGTCAACAATCGCAAACAGCATGGTTCCGATTACCTGCGGTACTTCTTACAGAAACAAGGGCGTTCAGATGCTCCTTGACGCTATTGTTGATTACATGCCTGCTCCCACAGACGTTGCAGACATCACTGGTATTAATCCCGAAACAGAAGAGGACGAGGTTCGTCATTCTTCCGACGATGAGCCTTTTGCAGCTCTCGCATTCAAGATTGCTACCGACCCCTATGTTGGTAAAATCTGCTTCTTCCGTGTATATTCCGGTACAGTTGACGCCGGAAGCACAGTATATAACTCCGTTAAGGATACAAACGAGAGAATGGGACGTATTCTCCAGATGCACGCTAACCACCGTCAGGACATCGAAACCTGCTATTCCGGTGATATAGCTGCTGCTGTTGGTCTTAAGAATACAACAACAGGTGATACACTCTGTGATCCCAAGTATCCCGTAATCCTTGAATCCATGGAGTTCCCCGAGCCCGTTATCCGTGTTGCTATCGAGCCCAAGACCAAGGCTGGCCAGGAGAAGATGGGTATCGCTCTTCAGAAGCTTGCTGAAGAAGATCCCACATTCAAGGCTTATACAGACGAGGAGACAGGCCAGACAATCATTGCCGGTATGGGTGAGCTTCACCTTGAAATCATCGTTGACAGAATGCTTCGTGAGTTCAAAGTTGAAGCTAACGTAGGTAAACCTCAGGTTGCTTACCGTGAGACAATCACCAAGGCTGCCGATGAGGACTGCAAGTATTCACGTCAGTCCGGTGGTCGTGGTCAGTACGGTCACGTTAAGATCCGTATCGAGCCCAACCCCGGCAAAGGATATGAGTTCGTTAACGAAATCGTCGGCGGCGCTATCCCGAAAGAATACATTGGACCTGCTGAAGCAGGTATCAAGGGCGCAATGCTTTCCGGTGTTCTTGCAGGTTACAACGTTGTTGACGTTAAGGTTACTCTTTATGACGGTTCTTACCATGAGGTTGACTCCTCTGAAATGGCATTCAAGATTGCCGGTTCAATGGCATTCAAGAATGCTATGAAGAAGGCAGCTCCCACTCTTATGGAACCCATCATGAAGGTTTCCGTAATCACTCCCGACGACTACGTTGGTGACGTTATCGGCGACATCAACTCACGTCGTGGACTCATGCAGGGTATGGAGCCCAGAAATGGTGCTACTCAGATCAATGCTATGGTTCCCCTTTCAAACATGTTTGGATACGCTACAGACCTTCGTTCAAAGACTCAGGGACGTGGACAGTATACAATGGAACCCAGCCATTACACTGAGGTACCCAAGTCAATTGCTGATGAAATTATCAGCAGCCGCATGAAGAAGGATTAATTTATCAAAAATCTATTGCAATTAGTCAATAGAATTGTTAAAATATCCTTACGGCGTGTGCCGTTATAAATAACAAATTATTTTGCTGAAAATAAAGGAGGAAACATCCAATGGCAAAGGAAAAATTTGACAGAACCAAACCCCATGTCAACATTGGTACAATCGGCCACGTTGACCACGGTAAAACAACTCTTACAGCTGCTATCACAAAGACTCTCGCTATGAAGGGCGAGGCTGACTTCGTTGATTATGCAAACATCGATAAGGCTCCCGAAGAGAGAGAGCGTGGTATCACAATCAACACAGCTCACGTTGAGTATCAGACAGAGAAGCGTCACTATGCTCACGTTGACTGTCCCGGCCATGCTGACTATATTAAGAACATGATCACCGGTGCTGCTCAGATGGACGGCGCTATCCTTGTTATCGCTGCAACAGATGGTCCTATGGCTCAGACCAAAGAGCACCTTCTTCTTGCTCGTCAGGTTGGCGTTCCTTACATCATCGTTTTCATGAACAAGTGCGATCAGGTTGACGATCCCGAGCTTCTTGAGCTTGTTGAGATGGAAATCCGTGAGACACTTGACGAGTACGAGTTCCCCGGCGATGATACACCCATCATCAAGGGTTCAGCTCTTAAGGCTCTTGAGTACTCAGGCAACGATGTAAACGCTCCTGAGCTTGCTTGCATCTGGGAGCTCATGGATGCTGTTGACAGCTATATCCCCACTCCCGACCGTAAGGCAGACCTTCCCTTCCTTATGCCCGTTGAGGACGTTTTCACAATCACAGGCCGTGGTACAGTTGCTACAGGTAGAGTTGAGCGTGGACAGCTCAGAACTTCTGAGGAAGTTGAGATCGTTGGTCTTACAGATGAGAAGAGAAAGACTGTTGTTACAGGTATCGAGATGTTCCGCAAGATCCTCGACTATGCTGAGGCTGGCGACAACATCGGTGCTCTTCTTCGTGGTATCCAGCGTACAGAGATTGAGCGTGGACAGGTTCTTGCTGCTCCCGGTTCAATCCATCCTCACACAAAGTTCAAGGGTCAGGTTTACGTTCTGAATAAGGACGAAGGTGGACGTCATACACCTTTCTTCAACAACTATCGTCCTCAGTTCTATTTCCGTACAACTGACGTTACAGGTGTTATCACTCTTCCCGAAGGCGTAGAGATGTGCATGCCTGGCGATAACGTTACAATGTCTGTTGAGCTTATCACTCCCATCGCTATCGAAGAGGGACTTCGTTTCGCTATTCGTGAAGGTGGACGTACAGTTGGTTCAGGTGTTGTTACTGAGATCGACGAGTAATTCTACTCTTTAACAATTTTAAGGCTCTGCTTTATGCAGAGCCTTTTTTCATGTTCTCAGATTTTCGTCAAATATCCGATTTTGACATATTAAAAGCAGTGCAATCCGTAAAAGAACCGCACTGCTTATTTTGCAACTGATGATAAATTGAGGTAACGCATATATAAATTTAATTTAGAATATTAATCAGTTACCCTTTTCTACATTTATTGACATTCCGCCTCGTTTATTGCCTTGGGCAAAGGAAATAGAAGTTTTATTATCCACCCATCCGAAATAATTAAGTGTCGGAAAATCACCGTCTTCATTATAAATATCATAGGCAAGTCTACGTTGAATTACTGTTTCTTCCAATAACTCAACGTAGTCCTTTGCCTCTTCAATAGTGAAATTATCAAATTGAAAAGAATAGTGATTGTATCTTTCGTCCTCGCTGTTCATGAATACATAGACATCAGCTTCAGTGGGCTTTGGAATATTTCCATATAGAAACTCACCTTCAAATTTTGCCAAGGGCAGGGAAGGAATAGGTATGGTTTCGCTTTCTTCTTCTTCCTGATTAACAGTACATTGTGTGAAAAGTAGCACTACCGCAATCAGTGCACAAACTGATGCAACAGCTTTAAATTTACTGGATTTTCTGTACAAGTATTTTATATCATCTTTCAAAAGATATCACCTCTGACAGCTATTGTTCTTTCTACTACTAAGTATTGCTAATTACTGCTGCATAGTATATCTTATCTTTTACCCGTTGTCAACCTTCTGATTTAAAAGCAGATTTGAAAGTTAATTTTACAGCAGAAATGCGACAGGAGAAGATTTAAAAGATGACAAAAAAGCTTTTTTTGGAAGCCAACTGTCTGTTAATGCCGAATGACAATAAGCTCTCGGAATTTAGCTTTAAGCTTTGAATTAGAAAAAGCAGGTCATAAAGACCTGCTTTTAATGTTTAGAACATTGCTGTATTATTGTGCAGATTCCTCGGAGCTTTCATCTGCTTCCTCTTTTTCGTGTCTGTGCTTATTAAGTATTTCAAGTATTCTGTTATGTTCATCATCATCGAGAGCGTACTTCCAAGTGGGAATTACTGCAAGGAGACATCCGATAGCAGGGGGGATGGAGATAAGGAAGAAGAGTATCATAAGATACGGTGCATATTCAGGGTTCTCTCTGGGGATTCCTCCTGCTTCAATGAAAGCGTTTACTTCCTGAACACGGGCATCTGAAAAACCGACTGCGGAATAAGCTATACCGCTTATGACGGTTGCTATACCCATGGAAAGCTTTGTTATGAAAGACTGGCCTGAGAAGAAAACGCCGTCGGGACGTATGCCGCTCTGATATTCCTCATAGTCAACGGCATCGGCTATCATAAGTGAGCGAAGAACTGAAATAAGACCTATCGCACCTCCGCAGATTACGAAGAGAACCAAGCTTATGGCAAGATATAGTGGCTCAACAAGCTTTGTAGGAGCTGAAAGATAGAGAACAAACAAAAGTGCAAATGGAACTGCACTTAAAAGATGGCAATAATTATAGAGGTTTTTCTTGGAGAATTTTTTGGTAAGCCAGGGGGAAGCACCCATTGCTACAAACTGACCTATAAAGAGTCCTCCTCCAAGAAGCACCATATAGAGAAGAGCCATAATCGGATCTTTACTTGCATAATAATATGTTACGATCGGCATTGCAACAAGCATGGGAAGCTGAATGGTACTGCTGAGAAGACCGGAAATCAGTATCTGACGGAATGGCTTATTTTTCCACATCAGAGCAAAATTTTCTTTCAGAGTATATTTTTCTTCAGACGGAGCAATATGCTCTCTTGTGAAAATACCTGCCATCTGAAAGGTAATTGTTCCTACTATGCCGAAGAGCAGTGCAGCGGTAATGAAGCCCATTCTCTCTCCTTCGGGAGCACTGCCGAAAACGGGAGTGAATTTTTCGCCTAAAGCTAATGCCAAGGGCTGTATTGCAAGGAGGGTGATGCCTGCGCCGATACCTGCGACTATTCTTGCAAGAGAGAGGAGCTTTGTTCTGTCGTTCTGATCCTCTGTCATAAGTGCGGTTATACCCCAAAGAGGTATGTCACCTACTGTATAGACCATGCCCCATAATATGTAAGCGAAAGCAGCCCAGCCTACTACCAGTATGTTATGACCGTTGGCAGCTCCAGCGGCAGGATCATAAAATCCGAAATTTATAAAGCACATCATAGTAACGATAAAAACTGGAATGGGAACAAAGAGAAGGTAAGGACGGCATTTTCCCCATTTAGATCTTGTACGGTCAACTATACTTCCCATCATCGGGTCGTTGAAAGCATCCCAAACACGGGCGATTGCCATAATTGTACTTACAGCAATTGCGGGAATCAGAATAGTAAATTGCAGGTAATAGGCAAGAGATGCGCCTATAATGTTGTAAATAATGTTTTGTCCGAAAAGACCCATGAGGTACATATTTCTTTCTCGAGGTGAGTATGTGCGTAAATTTTTACTGTTTATCATTGCCATTCCTCCGTAATTTTTATGAACTAATTATATACCAGTTAATTTTTCAGGTCAAATTAAATATTAAATTTATTTAGGATTTTATAATTTTGTAGTTTTTAGCTATAAATTTAACCTCAATCAAAATACATAATTTAATTAGCAACCGATTTATTTAGTGCAGTGTGGGTTTAAAAAACAAAAATATACGGCCGGAAATGTTATTTTTGTCTCGAAACGTAATTTTTCAGGTTTTTTTATTGTTTAGATTAATGATATTGAATAACTGTAAAAAAATGGTATAATATTTCTATCTTTTTCCGTTAAGCGGATAATTTTTTTAATTCAAGGAGGAAAGATTATGTCTGTTACCAAATCCACAAAGGAAACCTTGCAGTTTATGCTGGACGGTATAAAGTATGTCTGCGAGAATTTTAAGAAAAGAGGGCCTGGTACCGAGTCTGAGCGTAACGCACAGGCATTTTTCAAAAAAGAGCTTGAAAAGTATGCGGACAGTGTTGAAATGGAGGATTTCAGCCTGCATCCCCATGCTTTTATGGGATTCATAATTATTGCGGCTTCACTTACACTTCTTTCAACAGTAATGTTTTGGCTTTCGCCCAGTAGTATTGTTTTCCCGATTTTGGGAAGCGTTCTTACATTTTTTTCAGTTTTAATGTTTGCTTTTGAGTTTATGATGTATCGCTCCTTTGTAGACTTTCTTTTCCCAAAAAGGGTTTCAAGAAACGTAATGGCTCGCAGAGCTCCCAAAGGAGAGGTCAAAAGAAGAATAATATTTGGCGGCCATGCTGATGCTTCCCCTGAGTGGACTTATTCCGTTCACGGTCAGCTTGCAGCTCTTGTACCGGTTATCGGCGGAGCAATTATCAGTATGTTCTTCATTTTTGTTGTAAATACTGCGGCAGCTATTACAATAGCCGTCGGTAATGAAATTGTCTTTAGCGGTTTTTGGAAAGTTATGGGTATTATTTCAGGTATAACAATTCCCTTTATAATTTCCATTCTATTTTTCATCAACTGGAAGGTTATAGTTGACGGTGCTAACGATAACCTTACTGCCTGCTATATAGCAATGGGCGTTCTTAAAGAAATGCAAGACGCTGATTTCCGTTTTGAAAACACAGAGGTATGCTGTCTTATTGCAGGCGCCGAAGAGGCAGGACTCAGAGGTTCAAAAGCATACGCCAAACGTCATCAGAAAGAGCTGAAAGAAATAGAAACTGTTTTTATTTCCATGGATACCATGAGAGAGATTGAACAGCTTCAGGTTTATACTCAGGGATGCACCGGTACAGTAAGAGACAGCGAAGCTGTGGGCGATCTTCTTCATGAGGCAGGACTCAACTGTGGCATCGAAATGCCTCGTGCAGAACTTTATCCGGGAGCTGTCGATGCTGAAGGATTTTCAATGTACGGAATACGTTCATGCGGTTTCTGCGGAGTAAACCACAATCCAAAAACTTATTATCATACAAGGTATGATACATGGGATAACATCAGTCCTGAATGTATAGAACTTTCTCTTGATATTTGTCTTGAAGCTGCTCGTCTTTACGATGCCAAAGGTGGTATTGAAAGTTACGAAAAAAAATACAAAAAGTAATATTTTCCAATAATTTTAAAGCCGATTCCTTATCTTATTTATATAATAAGGAGCGGCTTTATTCTTTGTTTACGAATTGTATAGAAGTTCCAGCCTTTTTGTAGGAAAATGCTAAGTAATTTTATCATTTTTATGCAATTAGTTAATTGATTTTCATCTTGAAACGGGTTATAATTCGCTGTATAAACAGGTTGTGTGCACAATTTTGCGGTTAGTGTTGAAGTGAATACTTCCTGTTAAATATTATGAAAGGGGATTTTACAATTGAAAAGTAAAACAATCCGCAAAGTGCTCAGCGTTGTGCTGGCACTCGTTCTGGTTTTCTCTTCTCTTTCAGCTGGCATGATGGCTTTCGCTGCTGAAGAAAAAACCGGAGTAGTTGACCTGCCTGATGGTGTAACTGAAGAAGCTGCAACTCAGGTACTTTCTGCTCTTGACGAAGTTGTTAAGAGCGAAGCTGTTGCTTCACTTTTAAGCCCTGGCGCTGAGTCTCTCAATGACGCAGTAAACAAGCTTATCAGTGACAATCTCTTCACAGATGCTATCGTTAACGAGATAGCAAAGGCTGTTTATCCGATGATTCAGGACACAATCAACAACATTGAGAATGTTCCTGATGCCATTAAAGATTACATCTTTAAGATCATGAAGGATACTATCGGTGTTTATGTTAAACCCGCTGACGTTGCAACTCAGATCGACGACAAATACAGCGATGCTCAGGCAGCAATCGCTGCTGCCGGCGACAACTGGGCAAACGTTAACTGGGATAACGTAAAGTGGGGCGTAACTGACAGAGCTTCCTTCATCGATGCTCTCGGTAATGCTCTTAACGGTCTTAATTCTGTTCTTAGAGCAGCTCTTTCCGGTGATACTCTTGAGGGTCAGGTAAAGATTGGCATTCCTGGTCTCGAGGTTCCGCTGGTAACAGTTAAAATCACTGGCTGCAATGCATATGCAGATATCGTTCTTCCTCTTCTTCAGCACATCGGAGCTGACGCTCTTACAGTTGAAGAATACAAGGCTGGCGATTCTACAGTTGAGATGCTCGGAAACATCCTCAATCCTCTCCTTGACAGAGTGGATTCCATGACTTCCGGTTCTCCCTTAACAGACATTGTTGACCTTCTTCCCACAATCGGTTATGTCATTACCAACCAGCTTCATGTAACAGCTATCCAGAAGCTTGTTGTTTCAATCGGTATTTCCGATGCTATGGATTGGGTAACATGGTACACAACACAGGTAAATGTTGGTGACCTTGTTCTTGATGCAATGCCTCAGATCAAAGATGCTGCTGGCATCAACGATCTTCTTGAGAGTGCAATCACTTCTCAGGTTCCCGGATTTGTATGGAGCGATATTGACTTCGAGCTTCTTTCAACACTTGGAAAGTACACAGCTGTTGATAACGCAAACGGCGGCAAGAGCTTTGAAATCGATGCTTACCGTGCAGACGTTCTTGTAACAGTTCTTAGATATGCTCTCGATACAGCAAGAGCTAATAAGACTCTCCTCGTTGACATGATCGGCGACGAGACTGTTGCAGGTCTTCTTGACACAGTTTTCGCCATGGATAATGACGAAATCATTTCATTCCTCTTCAGCCTCTTCTCACCCAACTATGATCTTGTAAATTACGAGTATAACACACCCGCAATTGAAAAGTACAAGGTTGACTATGGTACCCAGTTCACAAAAGAGCAGATTGCACAGCTTGTCCCCACTCTTGATACTCTTGTCGGAACACTTCTTCCCGGCGGACTTCAGAGTCTGATAAGCTCAAATCTTTACACAAACAACATTGTTAACACTCTTGTTAAAGAAGCATACTCCGCAATCGAAGGTGCTGGCGCTGAGGTTTCTCAGGTTCTCGGTCTTCTCGGAGTTGATGTAACACCTAAGGGTCTTGCATCTCTTCTTACAGAGAAAGAATTCGCAACTGCTAAGGCTGCTTTCGAAAAGGCAGACTCATGGGCAGACGTTGATTTCTCAAAGGTTAGCTATGGATTTACAGACGGAGACAGAGACGGCTTCACAAACGCTCTCGTTGCAGTTCTTCGTCCTGTAAGCAGCCTTCTCGACTTTATCCTTACTGACGAGAACCTTGTTCTCTTTGATGCAGTAACTCTTAAGGGCGGAAACGGCTACAACACAGCTATTATTCCTCTTCTTGAGGCACTTGGATGCACAGATATCAAGACATATGATGAGTACAAGAAGTCTGTTGCTGCAGATCATGATAACCTCATCCTTGACATCCTCAATCCTATCCTCGACCTTGTTGAGGGCATCGCTGCTACACCTATCGATGGACTTACAAAGATCCTTCCCAATATTGCATACTTTGTTGACAGCAACAACGTATCAGTATTTGTAGCAAACCTTATCGCTCCCGTAAACTCACTTCTTGCTCAGGCTGGATTTGATATTACTAAGGAGCTTGATGTTCTTAACGACATCGACCTTGACGAACTTCTCAATGGTCTTCTTGCTCAGGTTCTTCCTGAGAACATCAATATAGTACTCAGCAACATCGACCTTCATAAGGTTGCTGCTCTTGGTACTCTTACAGACTTCACAAGCAAGCGCGTTGACGCTGATGGCAAGTTCGTAGCAAGCAAGAAGATCGTCGCTGATCAGGCTGACGTTCTTGTAACTGTTCTTCGCTACATCCTTGGTCTCCTTCAGATCGAAGAGAACTACAACACCGTTAACGACCTTCTTGCAGGTCTTCTTCCTGAAAACATGACAGGTATTGTTACAAGCATCCTTGACATGGCTAAGGCAGATCCTGATTCAGCAATTGCACTTATCGTTGGTATTCTCGTTGGAGAAGACGGCGGTGACAGCGGTGACGGTAGCGACGATACAACAACACCCGATGACGGTTATGTTGACGGCGGTGCTGGCGACGTTCCCACTGGCGATGTAGCAATTGCAGGCTTTGTTGCAACAGCAGTTGCAGCTGGCGCAGTTCTTCTTATCGCAAGAAAGAAGAAGCACGCTTAATTAACTCAGATAAGTTAAGACGTTAAAACGGACAACTTAGTATAATGAGTTTAACCCCATATCGGTAGTAATACCGATATGGGGCTTTTTTATGTTTATTTATAATTATAAAAAAATCCCATGCTTCAACAGCATGGGATTTTTAATTGACAAATGCAAAATTATTGATCGTGATCAGTTGAGGGAAGAACCTCATTGTCACGGAAAAGGAGAGATATGCACCAAATGCCAGCGAGGGCGACAAGGGAAAAGATTATTCGGCTTATAAGGCTTCCCTGTCCGCCGAAGAGCCAGCCGACAATATCAAACTGGAAAAGACCGATGCTGCCCCAGTTTATCGCTCCTATAATCACGAGAAACAAAGCAAGTTTATCAAGCATTAAAATTTCAACTCCTTATTTTGCGGTTTGCAATCAATAGTATGGACTGAAATTTTAATTTTATTCATATTTTAATTTTTAAGGCTTTGAATCGGGGCAGGAATACGTCCGCCTCTTGCAATAAATTTCTCGCTTGATTTTTCGTTTATTGCCATAACGGGACCGCTTCCGAGAAGACCGCCGAAATTAAGCTCTTCGCCGACTTTTTTACCGATTGCGGGAATAAGCCTTACTGCGGTAGTTTTGGAGTTAACCATACCGATAGCCGCTTCGTCTGCAATAATAGCTGAAATTGTAGCAGGTGAGATGTCACCGGGTACTACAATCATGTCGAGTCCTACGGAGCAGACAGCTGTCATAGCTTCAAGCTTTTCGATGATAAGGGAACCGCTTCTTGCAGCGTTAATCATGCCGGCATCCTCAGTTACGGGTATAAATGCGCCGGAAAGTCCGCCAACGTGGGAAGAAGCCATTACACCGCCTTTTTTAACAGCGTCGTTGAGGAGGGCAAGAGCTGCTGTAGTTCCGTGAGTACCGCACTGCTCGAGACCCATCTCTTCGAGAATATGAGCCACTGAATCGCCGACAGCCGGAGTGGGAGCGAGAGAGAGGTCAACAATTCCAAAAGGAACGTCAAGTCTCTTTGAAGCCTCAGAGGCGACAAGCTGACCCATTCTTGTAATTTTGAAAGCAGTTTTCTTTATTATATCCGCAACGCCTGTAATGTCACAGTCGGAATTTTTTGCGAGGGCTGCACGGACAACTCCGGGACCTGAAACGCCTACGTTAATAACACAGTCAGGTTCGCCTGCGCCGTGGAATGCACCGGCCATAAATGGGTTGTCGTCGGGAGCATTGCAAAATACTACAAGCTTTGCGGCACCTATGCAGTCACGATCAGCGGTGACCTCTGCGGTTTCCTTTACGATTTCGCCCATGAGTTTTACGGCGTCCATGTTGATACCGGCTTTTGTGGAGCCTATGTTTACAGAGGAACATATGTGATCAGTAACGGAAAGGGCTTCGGGAATACTGCGTATAAGCTCTATGTCGCCTGCTGCAAAGCCTTTCTGTACAAGGGCAGAATATCCGCCAAGGAAATTTACTCCTACTGCCTGAGAGGCCTTCTCAAGGGTTCTGGCGAATTTTACAGGGTCTCCGCCGCAGGAAGCGTAGATCATTGAAATAGGAGTTACGGATATTCTCTTATGGATAATCGGAATACCGAATTCCTTTTCGATATCCTCACCAGTTTTGACAAGCTTTTCAGCTTTACGGGTAATTTTATCATAGACTCTTGTACAGGCTGTGTCTATGTCGCTGTGGCAGCAGTCAAGAAGGGAAATACCCATGGTTATTGTTCTGATATCAAGGTTTTCCTCCTGAATCATGCTGATAGTTTCCAAAATATCTCTTGTATTGATCATTAAAAAATCTACTCCTTAAATTCTGTGCATTGAATTAAAAACGTCTTCATGCATTGCACGAATTGAAAGATTCTGTTCTTCTCCCTGTTTTGCAAGATTTTCCGCAAACTCGGTAAAAGGAACGCTGCATTCGCTTACATCGGTAAGCATTATCATGCAGAACATATCCTGCAAAATGGACTGAGAAACTTCAATAACATTAACGTTGTTTTCTGCGCAGATAGAAGATACCTTTGCAAGAATACCGACCTTGTCACGGCCGACAACAGTAATAACAGCACGCATATTGAGAACCTCCAAATTTATTTTTCTGATATATATGCCTCAAGCTCCGAAAGCATAAAGTCGGCGCTCAGGTCTGACGGAATTGAAAATCTGCTTGAAGAGAGACTTACCGGTGCAATATTCGGGCAGCCTTCCGAAGAGCAGGCACGCTTAAACTGGCTTGAGAAAAAGCGCTTAATGAATGTTTTAAGGGTTTTTAAAATATACTCTTCTGAATAGACTTCTTCAAAAGCATTTCTTGCATAGTCAAATATTTTTGACGGAGCAAGAGAATATTTTACAAAGTAATAAAGGAAGAAATCATGAAGGTCATAAGCGCCGAGAATGTTTTCGGTTTTCTGACCTATCTGACCGTTATCCGAGGGGATAAGCTCAGGGCTTACGGGAGTGTCGAGAATATCTTCCAGTACTTCTCTGGAGTTTGCAAAAGAAGGTGACTGGGAAAGATATTTTACGATGCATCTTGCCATGGTTTTTGTAATTGAAGAGTTTGTGTTATAACCGGCAAGATGGTCTCCGCCAAAAGTGCACCAGCCGAGGGCTGATTCAGAAAGGTCACCTGTTCCTATGACTATGGCGTTTTCCCAGTTAGCAACGTCAAAAAGTATCTGCATTCTCTCGCGAGCCTGTGCGTTCTCATAGGTTACGTCATGTACTTCGAGGCCGTGTCCTATGTTTTCAAGATGCTCTGTGCAGGCGCTTTTAATTGAAATTTCACGCTTATCAGTTCCAAGAGTATCCAAAAGGCTTAATGCATTTTCATAGGTTCTCCCTGTTGTTCCGAATCCCGGCATTGTTATGCCGATAATATTCTTTGAAGGAAGTCCAAGTCTGTCGAAAGCTTCAGCGGCTACAAGAACTGCGAGAGTAGAGTCAAGTCCGCCTGAAATTCCCACAACCGCTTTTTTGATTCCTGTATTTTTCAGTCTGCCCATAAGTCCGCGGACTTGAAGGTCAAAGTATTCAGCAGTAACTGAAACAGAATCCATATATTCTTCAGGAAGAAACGGGTTCTGAACTATCTTTCGTAAAAGTCCGCTTTTATTGTTAAGCTCATGGGAGTTGATAGGATAAACTTCATCAGTAAAGACCTTTTTCTGAGAGGCAATAATATCGCTGTCAAGGTCTCCGTTTGCGGAAAAAGCAGGAGAAATATGCGTCTGCCAGGCTATTTCACTTCCACACTCAAAAATTCCCGCAAAGGGTGAGTATACATCGGGGAAGGTGGTTTCGTCTATGTTTGAGCAGCAAACCACTGCAGCACAGCCTGCGGATTTGGAAAAAGCTGAAAAAATCTTTCTGCAATCTTCTTTATATCCGGCGTAAGCAGGTGCTGAGCTTTGACAGATTACAATATCTGCTCCGGCGTTTACCGCTTTTGTTCCATGGATAAAAATATCCTCAGGACGGCAGGATACAACGGCAAAAAGTGAATCTCCGCATCCGAAAAGCAAAGTATCCTCACAGTTTTCTGGAATATCGGCAATTTTTTCTCCTTTATACAGAACAGTAACTGCCGGAATCACTTTACCGTTTAATTTAATCGGTGAAGAAATTATAATATAGGCATTGGTTTCCTTTGTCTGGGATGCAATTTCGGAAATGGCATTTTCACAGTCATCACATACAACGCTGTTTAAAGCAAGATTTCCTATGGCGGCTCCGCAAAGGGAAAGGCGAGGCAGGACTATGATGTCAGAGCCAATTGCAGCCGCATCGGTAATTGCCTTTAAAGCATATCCTCCGCATCGGGCAGCATTTCCTGAAGCAATCTTATGGACGCAGGCAGAAACTCTGATTATATTCTTCAAAATACACACCTCCAAGATGATATTTCATATTATTCTACCATATAATAGCCTTTTGTGCACACAAAAAATCTAAAAAAACTTAAATCATTTGCTTTTATATAATGTCCGAATATGTTACAATAAAAACAACCGGGAAAATCCGGAAGAAAGTTAAGCGGTGATAAAATGGAATTTAAGAAACTCATTGATCTTCACACTCATACAGATAATTCTCCCGACGGTACACATTCCACAATTTATATGTGCGAGCAGGCGGAGTTTGCGGGAATAAGAGGAATAGCTTTTACGGACCACTGCGAGGTGGATTCCTATGAAAAGGATCACTATGACAGAAGCGTAATGCAGTCTTATTTTGAGGTTGCAAAGGCACGCTCCGTTTTTATGGGAAGACTTATCGTCCTTGAAGGAATAGAGCTGGGTCAGCCTGCATATAATCCTGCTCTTGCGGAGAAAATAATTTCAACCTATAATTACGATATTGTTTTAGGTTCAGTCCATAACCTTAGAAATGAACAGGATTTCTTTTTTATGGATTATGAAGACCGTGACGTAAACGAGCTTTTTGACCGTTATCTTGATGCTCTTATAGAGATGACTCAGTGGGGCGGCTTTGACGTTTTAACGCATCTTACTTATCCTCTTCGCTATATAGAGGGTGAGCATGGCTATAAAATTGACCTTAAGCGTTTCAGCGATAAAATTGACACAATACTTAAAAATCTTGCTGAGAGCGGAAAGGCGCTTGAGATAAACACATCAGGCTTAAGACAGAAAATAGGCAAAACTTTGCCCACAGTAGACTATGTAAAGCGTTTTAAAGAGTTTGGCGGAGAATATATTACTGTCGGTTCCGATTCCCACAGAGCAGAGGATATAGGTAAAAACCTCTGCGACGGAATGCAGACGGCTCTCGATGCCGGATTTAAATATATAACTCTTTTCCAGAGCAGAATACCGGTGCCGATTCCAATAGAATAATCAGAATATAATAAATAACGCACATTGAAAAGCAAGACGTAAAAATATGAAAGGAAAGATACATTCATAAAATAACCTTTTTATGAACAGGTATCCCAGGGCTATTAAATGAAAATTACGGTAAAAGCGGCGGCTAAAATCAATTTGATGCTGGATATTCTTGAAAAGCTTCCAAACGGTTATCATAGCCTTTGGATGATAATGCAGTCTGTAGGCGTTTATGACCGTGTAACTGTGGAGAAGAAAACTTCCGGCGGAATTACAATAAGCTGTTCCGAGGAGGATATACCTACCGACGAAAGGAATATAGCTTATAAAGCGGCGGAAAAGTTTTTTGATTTCTGCGGTGAAGAGGACAGAAATATCCATATTAATATAGAGAAGAAAATCCCCCATGCGGCAGGTCTTGCAGGAGGAAGTGCCGACGGTGCAGCGGTAATTACAGCTCTTAACAGTCTTTATGAAAAAAATCTTCCCGTTAAAAAACTATGTCAGATAGGCGTTAAAGTAGGTGCCGATGTGCCTTTCTGTATTCAGGGCGGAACAATGCTCGCTCAGGATATAGGTCAGGTACTCTCACAGCTTCCCGATATTCCATCCTGCTTTTTTGTTTTGGCAAAGCCTCAGCAGGGCGTTTCAACTGCCGAAGCCTATGCAGCAGTTGACAGTATGAACCTGCGTCATCCCGACGCTCACACAATGTTCAGAAGTGTAGTAGACGGAGATTTAAAGGGTATTGCTAAGTCTTTGGGCAATGTATTTGAGCAGGCTGTGGATGTCCATGAGCGTGTTTCTATTAAGGAGATTATGCGTAACAATGACGCAATGGGATGCTGTATGAGCGGAAGCGGTCCCACTGTTTTTGGTATTTTTGAAAATAATGAGAATGCGGAAAGATGCGCCAGTGAGCTTTCGGAAAAAATAAAGGGTATCACTGTTCATGTATGTACTCCCGCAGAGTACGGCTGCGAAATTGAAAAATAAGAAAATTGAATAAAAGAAAAAATAACCGTCCATAATCTTTGCGAGTCAAAGAAAAAGGACGGTGTTTTTTTATGAAATTACTTAAAGCAGAAATCGCAATTATTATGGCAGTTATAATCGCCTTCATTTTCAGTGTTACTACATTTGCCGAAACTTGTACCGGAATAAGAGAAAGTGTTCTCCGTCTTCATGTTATTGCAAATTCCGACTCCGAAGAGGATCAGGCTTTGAAGCTTAAAGTCCGTGACGCTGTGCTTGAGGCGGGCAATGAAATATTTGATGGCTCCGTTACCCGTGACGAAGCAAAGGCTAAAATTGAGCCTAATATAGATAAACTTGAAGAAGCAGCAAGAAAGGTTATAACCGAAAACGGATATGATTATCCCGTTGAAATAACCGTTTCCGAGGAGTATTTTTCAACGAGAACCTATGAGGAATTTACTCTTCCCGCCGGACAGTATATGGCTGTGAGAGTGGTAATCGGAACCGGTGGAGGCCACAACTGGTGGTGTATAATGTTCCCGCCCCTTTGCCTGCCTGCCGCCAGTGAGGAAACTTCTATTGACTGTGTGCTCACTGAAAAGGAAGTAAAGCTTGTTGAGAAAAGCCCTGAGTATGAGCCAAGGTTTAAGATAATTGAAATTTACGAAAAAATAATGTCTAAATTAAAATAAAAATACAAAAAGCTGTTAACATTCCGACCGGAAAGCGATATAATAAAAGCCGAATAAAGCAGACGGAAGGAGTTTTAACATGACAAAGATACTTGCCCACAGAGGCGCCAATAAGGCTGCACCTCAGAACACTATACCTGCTTTTTTAAAGGCAATAGAAATGGGTGCTCACGGCGTTGAAAACGACGTGCATCTTACCGCTGACGGACATCTTGTTATAGTTCATGACTATGCAATAGATAATATGTCAAACGGTACAGGACTTGTTTCCGATTATACTCTTGAAGAGCTTAAAAAGTTTGATTTCGGCTCATATTTTTCACCGGAGTTTGCAGGAACACAGATTCCCACTCTCCATGAATTCCTTGATATTGCCGACAAGTTTGAAGTTATCAATATAGAGATCAAAAGCCCCAAACAGAAAGGCACTGACATAGTTAAAAAGACTATTGACGCCGTTAAGGAGCACGGACTTTTTGACAGGCTCATAATTTCCTCTTTTGACGATACACTTCTTGTAGAGGCTAAGGAGATAGACAAAACCGTAAAGACAGGACTTCTTTATTCACCTGATTCTCCCATTATCGAAAAGGTTTTTGACGATCCCTTTGCTTATGCAAAGAAAATCGGTGCCGATGCACTTCATCCTCTTTGCTTCTATGTGGATGAGGAATACATCGAAACCGCCCATAAAAACGGCCTTATAGTAAATCCCTGGTGTGTAAATCTTCCAGAGGGAATGAAAGCTATGAGTGAGTGGAATTGCGACGGCATTATTAGCGATGTACCCGATCTTTGTGTTGAGACAATCGGAAGATAAAAAGATTAAATTAAATAAAATTAAACTTACAGCCCGAAGAGTAATTCTTCGGGCTGTTTTAATGAAATCAGTTGAGTTTATCAAAGAGTAACTTTAAGGATTTCTCCTTTGCCTTTAACGGTATATTCACCCATGTTTGCAGGGATGAAAATGCTTTCGCCTTTATTGAGGCTAAGCTCTGTTTCGCCGCAGCTGAAAGTGAAATCTCCGTCAAGGGAGAGGAGGGATACAAAGGATTCTTCACCGGCTTTATCGCTGTATTCGCTGTCGATTTTTACGCTGTAAGATTTAAAAATATCGCAGTTTACAAGCTCTGTAACTTCATATCCGTCGCCCTTTTCCGTAACAGGCTTTGCTCCGTAGGGATGGGTGGGAGGAGTGCAGGAGGTAACGTCAACTGCCTTTTTAATGTGAAGCTCTCTGGGCTTTCCGTCAGCTCCTACTCGTCCGTAATCGTAAACACGATAGGTTGAGTTTGAGTTCTGCTGAACCTCTGCAAGGAGTATTCCTTTGCCTATGGCGTGAAGAGTGCCTGATTCAATAAAGAACAAATCACCTTTTTTAACAGGTACACTGTTTACAACATCAAGAAGAGTGTTGTTCATAATGCGCTCTTCAAATTCCTGTGAGGAGATTTCTTTCTTAAAGCCGTATATAAGCTCTGCTCCCTCTTCACAGTCTATGACATACCAAGCCTCGGTTTTGCCCTGTTCGTGTTCAACTCTCTGAGCGTATTCATCGTAAGGGTGTACCTGAACGGAAAGATTGTCCTTTGCGTCTATAAGCTTTATAAGTACGGGGAAACTGTCAAGGTTTTTGCCCTTGCTGCCGAGAACTTCAAAGCCTTTTTCTTCGAGCCATGCTGCAAGAGTTTTGCCCTTGTCGCTGCCGTTAGCTATGATATTTGCTCCGTCCTTATGGCATGAGAGGGTCCATGCTTCGGCGACTTTTTCCAGATCACTTTTAATACCGAAATCTGTTTTAAGCTTTGTTCCGCCCCAGATATAATCTTTAACGGCGGGAATTAATTTTAACGGATACATTTTAAACTGCACCACCTTAGATTTATTATACCATTTAATTTTATCAGATAAATTTTACTAAATCAATCTGCTTCTTCCTCTTTTCTGATAAACTTATTCCAGGGCAGTACGGCAATGCCTGTGACAATAACGGCTATAACTGCAAGTGAAAGCCACATAATAAACAGTGCAGACCAGGATGAGCCGCTCTTTTCGAGAATGGAGCCGGCAACCATGTTAAGGGCTCCACAGCCGATATATGCAACGGCATTTAGTATTCCTCCCACTGTGCTTACGCATCCGTAGCGGCTGAAATGCAGGGGAACCATAGTAATTATCATAACGTTTATTGCAAACATACAGTTTGTTACTCCCGCCATACAGATGAGGGAGAGAATTATATTATTGCCGAAGAAATTGAGTACAGCAAGGAATGCCGCTGCAATGGCGAAAAACAGCATGGAGGTTTTAAGTTCGTTTCTAAGATAGCTGTTTGCAAAACGTGCAAAATATGCTCCCGTTACGTTGATTATGGGAAGAATCATAGTAAGGGCAAGGGATGTTCCCGTTCCTGTGCTGAACTGCTGTGAGAAAAAGGTGGGAATCCACTGTGTTACGCTGTCCTTGAGGGTTCCCTGAATGACAATTGAAATAGTGAGTATAAATACTCCCGATGAAGCCATGAGCCCTATCATCTTCTTATATGAAAGAGCAGGTGCTTTCGCTTCGTTTTCAGTAGTTTTGACTTTTTCCTTTTCGGTTATTATGTTTTTTGTCCCCATAAACCAATAGGCGGAAGCGGTAAGGGAAATAATACCGCATACTAAAAATACATATTTCCAGGGAAGTATGAGAAGTGTCAGAAGGCTTACGCCATAGCTTGCCAGGGTTCCGAGAGGAACAGTTGAAGCGATATGTATTCCGAATCTTTCACGCTCATAGGGGCTGAAATAATCGCCGGCAGTTCTGAGAATGGGTGTCCATACCATTGACTGAACAGCTCCGTTGATGGCCCAGAGTGTAATAAACGGGAAAAACGAATTTACCATAAAAATTGCGATGTTGCTCAGAGATGAAACAGCAAGTCCGCCGAAGATCATGTATCTTGGTGAAATGCGGTCACCGAGCATACCGCTTACAATCTGACCCAGTCCGTAGCAGATGAAAAATGCCGAAGAAATTGCAGCAATCTGACTTTCGGGAAAAACATTGAGCTTTTCAAGGTCCGGCATAACCGCCGAATAGTTAAGCCTGCATATATAAGTTGAGGCGTAGGCAATCCAGCAGAGTATACATAATTTTTGGTTTTTCTTGTCCTCGTATCCTAAGAAATTTGTCTTCATTTCTCTTTACCTCTTGAAAGTGAATATGTTAAATATTATAATTCACACAAAGATAAAAATAAAGAATAAATTTTGCATTAAAGAGGTAAAAAATATGGTGTTTTTGCGTAAGAGAATAAAGAAGCCCAAAGAGAACAGAGAATACATAAATAACATAGACGGCAGCGGTATTTTTGATAACAGCTATGCTGATTCACTGCCGCAAACAGTGACAGCGGATATTGTTAGAAAGCATTTTGAAACCATCGGGGAAAAAATAAACCGTGCTCTTATTATCGGCTTTGACGGAGCCAGAGCTGACAGTATGCTTCTGATATTAAAGGGCGCCGATGAAAAGGTAAGCGGCATAAACAGCGACAGCAGGTACAGCGGTATAAATAGAATCAAAAAGGCGGGCGGACTTTATCTCACTTATGCAGGCGGGGATAAATGCGGTTATCAGGAAACAAGCACTGCTCAGGGCTGGTCTTCTATTCTTACGGGAAAATGGGGAAAGGAGAACGGAGTAATCCTTCATGTGCCAATAAGAGAAAATGTTCCCACTGTGCTCAGAGAGCTCGCAGAAAAGGGATATCCAGCATCCTTTAACGCTTCATGGGAGGATCATTTTACAATTACCTATTCCCGGGAAATAGAGATTGCCAAAAGGGATAACCTGCCCCTTGTTTTTAACAGAGTGGAAAACGACGAAGAGCTTCACGAGAAAATTAAGTCTGAGATAACATCAGGTACAAAATGCATTTTTGCAATATATGAAGCTCCGGACTGTAACGGACATTCGACGAAATTCGGAAACGGAAATTACCGCTATGTAAAGGCGGTGACGGATTTGGACAGATGTGTCTATGAGCAGCTTGACTTTATTGAATCGAGAGAAGAATATAAAGATGAAAACTGGCTTATAATAGTTACATCTGATCACGGAGGACATGATTTCGGTCACGGAAAGCAGATTACCGAGGACAGGGCGACATTTTTAGCTTGCAACAAAAAATTGATTAATGAATAATTTTAGCTGGCTTCATAAAAAGGAATCAGCTTTCAAGAAATAACAGAGCATGAAAGCTGATTCCGGTTAGCTTTATCGAAGGTAAAAAGGTTGTAAATTAATATATGTATGCGCTGTTTCAAAAAAATATGAAAAAAATTGAAAAAAAGCGAAAATACCTATTGACTTTAGGAGCATTTTATTATATTATATACAGGCACTGTTTGAGGTGCTTAAATAGTTTGATCCATTAGCTCAGTTGGCAGAGCACTTGACTTTTAATCAAGGTGTCCGGAGTTCGAATCTCCGATGGATCACCACAAAAGCGGTTTGCATTAAGCAGACCGCTTTTAATTTTTTCCTTTGAGTGGTATAATCGACAAAACAAAGTGTTTTGTAGTGCACGGCGGAGGTTTTAGATATGAAGAAGACACCTGGAATTGCTTTAGTAGGAATAGCTCTTTTGATAGGAATACTTTTGCTGGGTTTCGGTATAAAGAATACCTATGAACTCAATAAGAAAACTGAAAATTATGCTGTTACGGAAGGTTATCTCAGTGACTATGAGTTAAGGGAAAGCGGAAGTTCCACTAATAGAAGCTATTCCTATTATCTGACTTATTCTTATGTTGTAGACGGACAGGAGTATACTGTTACAACAGATTACGGTTCAGGCAGTGTACCGGAAATAGGCAGTACCAAAGAGATTAAATATAATCCTCAAAATCCTGAAGAAGCTGTTATTGCAGGAATAAGCGGCAGTATTATAATGATTTTCATGGGAGTTATGTTTATTTTGATTCCCGGAGTTTTCATTATGGGATTTTTGACAAATGCCGGTGTTTTTGAAAAGTGCCCTATTCATGTTTTTGATCTGTTTGTAGGTTTAGTGCCTATTGTAATAGGTGTCGGAGCTTTTTATCTAATGGCTGACGGATTTTCATTTAAAGCGGCTTTTGCTGCCGGAGGACCTTTTGCTCTTATTCCATTTTTGCTTATAGCAGCAGGAGTTTTTGTTATCGTAAAGAATGTATTTCCGAAAAAGGCTAAAGGGGAATAAACGCTTTTATGTTTTTTGAACTTCATGTAAATTTGAAGTACTGATAAGAAGCGTTAAAATTTCTCCGAAAGTTTAGAGAAACTAAAAAGCAACAATACCAGTGCAGTTTTTGGTGCTCAGATGTTCCTTTAAAACTATTTATGATAGCATGAAAGTTATTCAAAGCCCGATAATATAGAAGTTTAAAAACTTCTTGATGTTGTAAAAGATGATGCCGAGATTCCGGCAATAAAAGTCATAGAGTTTTGTGTTAATTAAAATGGTATAGTAAAAGCATATTAAATTAGTTTTAAAAACGTTTATTTTTCACTTCTAAAATAGATATTGCAATAACGGCGCTTATATTTTATTATAGATTCAAAACTAATTTTAAGGAGCTTTGTTATGCATCTTTTAAATATTGATAAGGAAAATTATATTGGGCAGGCAGACCCGTTTATTCTGGAAAGCGGCGGAAGATATTATATTTATACTACCGGACACGACGGTATCTATGCGTATCAGTCGGATGATTTGTTCAGCGGCTGGGAATTTGTGGGCCGGGTAATGTCCATTCCCGACCATGATTCTTTCTGGGCACCCAGTGTTATTGAGCTTGACGGCAAGTTTTATATGTACAACTCCATTGAGATTTACAATGATAAACCCGATAAGGGAGGCCACAGAGGAGCAATGCATGTGTCAGAAGCCGATAATCCTCTGGGACCTTTTACAAATACCACCCAGATATTGCATCCCTTTTCCATTGACGCCCATGTGGTCAAGAATGAGGCCGGCCTCTTTATCTTCTATTCCACCAACAGGTTTAAAGGGAAGAGGATAGGTACATACATTGTAGTTGATAAAATGCTCGACCCTTACCATGTAGCGGGAAATCCAGTACCTGTTGTAGTTCCAACACTTGACGAGGATATTTATCGCCGTAACAGATACAGATGGGGAAAGCATTGGCATACTATTGAAGGAGCCTTCTACTTCAAAGAGGGCGATTGGCAGTACCTTATGTATTCTGGCAACTGCTTCGAGAAGCCTACATACTATATCGGCTACGCTCGTGCCAAGACAGATGAGACTGATTTAACTAAGATAAAGTTTGAAAAATATCCCGATGATAATACTTATGCGCCTGTCATTTCCGCTAACGAATTTGAGGAGGGTACCGGTCACCATTCAATGATAAAAAAGGACGGTCAATGGTACGCAGTTTATCATGCGAGAGACTATGATGACGGTTTGAACGCAAGCGCCTTTGACGCAAGAAATGCGAGAATATGTAAGCTAAACGTAAAGGACGGTATAATTACAGCGGAGCGTTATAAGGATAAGATTTAAATGGCGGATGTTTGCTTCTTTTATTAATGCGTAACACGCGATTATACTCATTTTAAGATAAGCATTACATTCCGGAAAAAAGCCGTAACATTAATCGGAAATAAAGCTAAATTTGTATATAAAAGGACGCAAACTGCCATTATATCAGTCTGCGTCCTTTTAGATTGGAGAAAAACTTTGAACCCCCTGCACAAAATAGCAGGGGGTTCAAAGCAAAAAAGGTGAAGAAGGTTATATGAGTTTTTACGAGTTATTAGTATTTTTTGAGCATCCGCAGCATCCGCATCCGTCTTTGGAGCAGCCTGAGCAGCCTGTGCAGGCGCCTTTTTTTCTGTCCTTATAAATTTTCATTCCTGCTGCTCCAATAGCAGCTAATATAATTAACGAAACAATTATGTCAGCTGTATAAAGTGATAAAAATTCAATCATAAAATTACCTCAATTTGTTGCCTGCTTTTACAGGTTTTCTGAAAAGTAAATAAATTATAGCTGCAAAAACTATTATGGCGAAAGCTGTGCCTATCGAGAATCCGCCGCCTGTAAAGAGTGAGCCGAACTGATATATGCAAAGTGAAATTCCATAGGCAAAAATGGTCTGATAGCCTAAAGCAATAGCCGTCCATTTCCCGCTGTTCATCTCTCTTTTAATGGCTCCCATTGCGGCAAAGCAGGGGGCACACAAGAGATTAAACACCAGGAACGAGTAAGCGGAAATAGCGGAAAAGTTCTGTGCGAAGACGCTCCAAAATTCTTGGCCGTTTTCGGAAACCTCAGCAAAGCCGTAGAGTATTCCGAAAGTGGAAACAACGTTTTCCTTTGCCACAAGTCCCATAATGGCTGCAACAGCCGACTGCCAGTTGCCCCAGCCAAGGGGAGCAAATATCCAGGCGACAGCGGAACCAATGTTAGCGAGAAGCCCTTCGTTGAGGTCTTCTACCATGCCAAAGCCGTTTTCTGTAAATCCGAAGTTTGAAGTGAACCAAATGAAAACAGATGAAAGGAGAATGATTGTTCCTGCTTTTTTGATGAAAGACCATCCTCTTTCCCACATGCTTCTGAGTATGTTTGAAGGAGTGGGCAGATGATAGGCTGGGAGTTCCATAACAAAGGGAGCGGGATCTCCTGCAAAGAGTCTTGATTTTTTAAGCATAATTCCGGAAATTATAATCGCCGCTACGCCGATAAAGTAGGCGCTGGGAGCAACCCACCAGCTGTCTGCAAATAATGCGCCGGCAATAAGGGCGATAATGGGAAGCTTTGCGCTGCATGGGATAAAGGTAGTTGTCATAACAGTCATTTTTCGGTCACGGTCATTTTCGATTGTTCTTGAGGCCATGATGCCGGGAACGCCGCAGCCTGTTCCTATAAGCATGGGGATAAAGGATTTTCCCGAAAGACCGAATTTTCTGAAAATGCGGTCCATAATAAACGCAATTCTCGCCATGTAGCCGCAGCCTTCAAGTATAGCAAGAAAGAAGAAGAGGACAAACATCTGGGGCACAAAGCCGAGAACTGCGCCTACTCCGCCGACAATACCGTTTACAATAAGTCCCTGTAGCCAGGGTGAAGTACCTATTCCCTCAAGAAATCCTCCGATGGCATCGGGAATTCCTGGGACAAAAACTGAAGAACCGAAAAGATGCCAACCTTCGCCGAAAATGTTATCGTTTGTAAAATCGGTGGCCCAGCCGCCGACAGTGGTAATTGAGACATAGTAGACAAGGGTCATAACTGCGGCGAAAATCGGCAGGGATAACCAGCGGTTTGTAACTATTCGGTCGATTTTATCCGATAAAGTGAGCTGACCTGCTTTCCTTTTTTCAGTGACACCTTTGAGCATTTTTGAAATAAGCTCATATCTTTCGTTTACTATTATGCTTTCGCTGTCATCATCTTTTTGTTCCTCAAAGGTTTTGATAAGTTTTTCAGCTTCTTCGGGGAATTTTACTTTATTTAAAAATTTTTCATCTCTCTCGAAAGTCTTTACTGCGAAGAATCTCTTTTCACTTTCGAGAATATCATCTGCAAGAAGAGTTTGAAGTTTCGATAAAATTTCTTCCGTATCAGCACTAAACTTCTGAACTGATTTAAATTTCTGTCTGGAAGCATCAATAGCTCCCTGAGATGCTTCTTTTATACCTGTTCCTTTAAGAGCGGATATCTCAAAAACAGTGCATCCTGTTGCCTTTGAAAGTTTCTGAGTATCTACAAATCCGCCGTTTTTATGTACTGTATCCATCATGTTTACGGCGATTACAACAGGTATGCCCGTTTCACAAAGCTGAGTTGTAAGGTAAAGGTTTCTTTCAAGGTTTGTGCCGTCAACTATGTTTAAAATTACGTCGGGATGTTCTTCTAAAAGATAGTTCCTTGCCACAACTTCTTCGAGAGTGTAGGGGGAAAGGGAGTAAATTCCAGGCAGGTCCGTTATTGTAACATCCTTATGACCTTTAAGGCGCCCCTCTTTTTTCTCAACAGTTACTCCCGGCCAGTTTCCTACAAATTGATTGGAACCTGTGAGAGCGTTAAAAAGCGTTGTCTTGCCGCTGTTTGGATTTCCGGCAAGGGCTATTTTAATTGTCATAAATTCTCCTCCTTAGGTTAGCGACAACTAACCGATATACAAAAATAAAGAAGTTTACTCCACTTCAATCATCTGTGCGTCCGCTTTTCGCAGGGAAAGCTCATAGCCTCTGACCGTTATTTCTACGGGATCTCCAAGGGGAGCAGTTTTTCTTACATAAATCGTTGTGCCTTTGGTAATTCCCATATCCATAATGCGTCTTTTAACGGCTCCCTGACCGGTGATTTTAGTAACAGATACCGTTCTGCCGCATTTTACTTTGTTTAAGGTTTCCATTGTTCTCATCCTTTCGCCTCACACCATAATTCTGTTTGCCATTTCTTTACTAATGGCAATGCGTGTATTCTTTACGCTTACAATAACATTACCTGTGTTTTGGGAGATAACGCTGATTTCTTCGCCTACCGTAAAGCCGAGAGCACCAAGATGTTTTTTTATTTCATTGTTGCCGCCTATTCGCTTTATTTTTTGAATTTCTCCAGAATTTGCCAATGTCAAAGGCATCAAAACTACCTCCTTCTTTCACAAAGAAATATGTTAGTCATATCTAACTGCTATAATGTTAGCACCAACTAACTCGGCTGTCAATAGGTTTTTTAAAGTTTTTAAAAATTGATTTTATATGTTCCTTGTGTTATTATGGTTATAACAAAAATTATGGATGTGATAATTTTGAAAATACAGGAATCTGCAGAAAATTATCTTGAAGCTATACTTGTTTTAGGACTTAAAAATCCCTCTGTGCGTTCAGTGGATATTGCCGCTCAGCTTAATTTCAGTAAGCCCAGCGTAAGCGTTGCAATGAAAAATTTAAGGGAAAACGGTTATATTAATATGTCCGCCGAGGGAAGAATAACTCTTACAGATAAGGGCAGAGAAATAGCGGAAAATGTTTATGAAAAGCATACGCTTCTTACAAAATGGCTTGTGTTTTTAGGAGTGGATCCTGAAACTGCCGCTGCTGACGCCTGTAAAATGGAGCATGTAATAAGCCAAGAGAGCTTTGAAGCTATAAAGAATCATGTAAAATCTTCATCTTAAAATTAAAGGGGATATGTATGGGGGCAGGAACTGATTTAAGCTTAAAAATTAAAAGAGTACGTACTGACTTTCGCTGGTCTATGCTTATGAAACCGGCGCCGAAAATCAGAGGAGTAAGGGATATAATAAATATTCCCTATGCGGAAGATAACGAAAAATGGCATTTGCTTGACATTCACCGTCCTGAGGAGATAGATAAGGCGCTGCCGGCATTTGTATATATTCACGGCGGCGGCTGGAGTACAGTTGACAAAACCTTTTTTCACCATTACTGCCGCTGCATTGCACAGAAAGGTTTTGTGGTTTTCAATATAGATTACCGCCTTGCACCTGAGCATCGTTATCCGGCTCAGATAGAGGATATTATTTCGGTGGTTAACTGGGTTATGGAAAACGGCGAAAAATACGGTGCGGATACTTCAAAGCTTATTGTGGGCGGCGATTCCGCAGGAGCGCATCTTTCAGCAACTCTCGGATGTCTTTGTACCAATAAAGCTTACGCTCAGGAGAGTGGGTATGCGTCGAGAATTGAAAATATTAAAATCTCTGCACTTGTGCTTCTTTGCGGTGCATATGATATAAAATCGGCAGTCAAAGTAAAAGTTCCGGCAATAGGCAAATATATAAAGGGACTTCTCAATATCCATTCTTTGAGGGATCTTGCAAAAACAGGGGAATGGGTTGAGGTTTCACCATTGCTTCATATAACCGGGGATTTCCCGCCGTCCTTTGTAACGGATTCCTACGACGACGGATTGTTTGAGGAAAGCGTCGCCATGGATAAGGTTCTCGAAACCAGCGGAGTTTATCACAGAACAATTTTTTATGGCAAAAAGGACGGGGCTTTCATACACGATTTTCAGATACTCTATTTTCTGCCAGTGTACAAAAAATGCATGAACGAAATAGTAAAATTCATAAATGAGATTTTAGAATAAAGATAAAAGAACGCCGCCGGCACAGAATAAACGTGCCGGCGGCGTTTGTCATTGTATGGAGTCTGCAATTTTTACCATAAGGTCAAGGGCCTGCTGATAATATTCATTGCTTTCATATATGGCGTGAACGTATTCGTTGTTCTCCATTGTTTCGTCTGAGGTTATGCGTATTTCGTAGTGATTTCCTGAAATATTGACGCAGCCAATCAGATAAAGAGCATCCTTGTGACCTTTTCCGCTGTAAACGGAGATTTTACCGTTTTTTCGATTGCAGCTCATTATGAAAACTTGTCCGTGACGGTTCATCGCTGAGCATTTCATCGCTTTCTCCGCTGAATGCCGTAACGCTTGCATAAAAGGGAGATCCGAACTGATAAATTTTATATCCGTAATATTTATCCGTCGAGGATTCCTTTACGGTTATGAACTGACGTTCAGCGTCTTTTTCTCCCTCTCCCAGATATGACGGATATTTGAAATCAAGATTTTCCTCTGCCATTTTTGCTTTAAGTTCATCCATGCTGCTAAGTACGTCACCGTAGCTTTTTTTGCCGCAGGATGAGAATGTAAAAGTTGAAAGTACAGTGAGAATAATCAAAATAAAAGATAAGCTTATGACTTTTTTCAAATTAATCACTCCAATCTTAAGCTTCCTGAGCCGGTTGAGAAGCTGCTCTGCGTACTTTGAGCTCCTCGACCATATCGTTAACCTTTTTGTCGCTGAGCTTGTAGAAAGCCATAGGTATAATCTGTAAAATGCATCCTATAGCTGGGGCTCCTGTCATTAAGGCGAAAATGCCGTTTAGCATTTCCGGATAGTTGTGCATCATATGCTCTCCCATACGCAGTGCCGGTTCGTTTAAGGCTGCGTTATATCCCACAAGACCCAGTATAAGCATTACCATGGAGCTGAATACAGCATTACCTATTTTCATTATGAGGTTATTTACCGCAAAGGTGGAACCCTCTGTTCTTTCCCCTGTCTCGTATTCTGCGTAGTCAAGACAGTCCATAATCATGTAGCTGGCAATGGTAGCTGTAATTGTGGGCGGAATATGTGCAAGAATTCTGATGCATATAAACAGAATCATATTCTCGTAACCGCAGAAAAAGGAGATTACGTTAAATACAAATCCCATTGCGGACATTATAATAAACATTTTTTTCTTGCTGCCGAGCTTTAAGATATAAGGTGTTATCATAACGGCAATCATGTAGACGACGCCTGTTGCTGTTGAAAGAGCGGGAATTAAAATTGATTCAACGCTGAATTTGCCGAAAGAAAAGCTGTTGGCAAGGTTCCATTTTGAGAAATAGGGAAGCATTATACCGTATGCGCTTATTCCGATGCTGCAAATCTGAACAGCAATTACAATAAGAAGATGCTTGTTTTTAAGAACAGCCATAAGGGTCTTTTTAAAGGGAACTTTTTTGGGAGATACCGGAACAACCTCTTTTGTGGTGAAAAATCCACTTTGGAGTGTTGCGAAAGCAAGCAGAGCTAAAACAACTACTGTTATAAAGTATCCCTTTTTATCGTTTCCTCCGCCGAAGAGGACTACTAAAATAAAGAACAGATCAACGGCAAGGAGGGAACCGAGAGAACCGAATGTTGAGCTGAATGACATTGCCTTATTTCTGTCATCAGGTTCGGTGTAAAGCAGGGGTTTGAGTCCTGCAAGTGGAATATCTACCATTGTAAAGGAGGTTATGAACAGCACATATGTAATGAGAGCATATGCGAATTTTCCGCCTTCCGTGGGCATTGTTATAGGGGAAAACATAAGGATAGTAAAAATCAGCAGGGGGAAGGATGAATAAAAAAGATAAGGTCTGCATTTACCCCATTTCGTGCGTGTTCTGTCAACGATTGTTCCCATAATGGGGTCGTTGATGGCGTCCCAAACTCTTGTAATAAGAAAAATCAAGGATACGCTTGCAGGGGCAATGTACATTACATCAGTGAAAAACATGGGCAGAGCCATGGAGGTAAGGCTGATGAAAATACAGTGTCCGAAAGATGCCAGGGTAAGTCCGGAGGGTTTCTCCAGTAGAGCTTTTTTGACTCTTTCATTTTAAATTCCTCACTTTCTATTTGGCAAAGCCGTAAATTATGGCTTTGATACATTCTGTTGTGGCTTTTTCGTGGTCTTCGAGATGAATAGCCTGGTCGAAAATTCCCAGTAGAATGAGCCTGAAATATTCACGGTCAATAGGTTTTATACTGCCCTCTTCAACACATTTGTCATAAAGGCCAAGGGTCAAATCCCAGTTGCTGTGGAACTGGTCGTCTATTCTTTTGTAGATATCCGGGTGTAGCTCGATGAGTTTGTCGAGCTTTAATGAATCAAAATGTATTACCTGAGGATATACACTCACTATCTTTATGAGCTTTTCTATATTGGGAATATCTTCGTTTAGTATGATTTTGTGCTGGGCATGAATATCGGCGAAAATATAGTCGATTACTCCGTTTATAAGTGACTCCTTGCTGGAGAAAAATTTATATATGGTTTTCTTGCTGATTTTTGCATCTGCGGCAATGTCGTCGAGAGTAAATTTAATTCCGTATTGCTGAATCAGTTTAATTGCAGAGTCTATGATTTTTTGTTCCAATATCTTACCTCCTTGATAAATGAAATAGGTAGTATATAATACTCATGCAAAGCTTCTTGCGGAAACTGAAATTTTAATTTTAGTTTCCATGTTTTGATTGTATCATATAAAATATTTGCTGTCAAAACGAAAAAACTGTTAAAATTTAGTATATTGTGCCGAAAGAGAAAGATTTTTGAAAAAACAAAAGCCCAGTACGCTGTGCATTAAGCATACTGGGCTTTTAAATCAGGTTATATTATTTATCTTTTTTAGGTTCCATATATTCTTTTTCACCGCATTTGGGGCAGGTGATGATTTTACCGTCCACTGCGTTTACGGAAAAAATCATATTCAGAACCTTTGGCTTGAATTCGTTTCCGCAGTGAGGACATTCAAAATGCTCTTTCCTGTAGAAATAAATATATCTTATAGCTGCCCCTATTACTGCAACGACAGCTATGATAACAGCAATTATAAGAATGATTCTTCCTACATCATCCATTTTAAAGCCTCCAAAAATCAGTTTTCGCCCCGTATTCCTCTGAGCAGAGAAATCTCCTCTTTATATCCGCTTAGCTCATTAGGAGTTTCAAGAAACATGGGTATATCCTTTAAAGCGTCGTGGCAGATAAATCTCGAAATGGCTTCAAGACCTATGGTTCCCTTACCGATTTTTTCATGCCTGTCCTTGTTTGAGGCAAAGGGCATCATGCTGTCGTTAAGGTGTATGGCTTTAAGTCTCTGGAGTCCGATCACTCTGTCAAATTCTTCCAGTACCCCGTCGAGATTACTTACAATATCATATCCGGCGGAGTATACATGACAGGTGTCAAGGCATACGCCCAGCTTGTCGGAAAGCTCAGTGCGGTCGATTATTGCTCTTAATTCTTCAAAGCTTCTGCCAACTTCGCTTCCCTTACCAGACATGGTTTCGAGAAGCACCGTGGTTGTCTGTTCCTCTTTGAGAATTTTATTGAGAAGCTCCGCAATTTTCTCAATGCCTTTTTCCGCACCCTGTCCCACATGGCTGCCCGGATGAAAATTATAATAATTTCCCGGGACATACTCCATGCGCTTTAAGTCATCTTCCATTGCCATTAGGGCAAATTCTAAGATTTTTTCATCCTTGGCGCAGGGGTTAAGGGTATATGGGGCATGGGCAAGGATTTTTGCAAAACCGTTTTCAGCCATGAAATCATTGAGGGCCTTTGCGTCGGCGGGGTCAATATCCTTAGCCTTTCCGCCTCTGGGATTTCTCGTGAAAAACTGAAAAGTATTTCCGCCTATTGAAACAGCTTCTTTGCCCATATGGAGAAAGCCTTTGGACGAAGAAAGATGTGCTCCTATATTAAGCAAAAAATCACCTCTCAATTAAAGCTCGCCGTTTTCGATTGCAGTAATCTGGTCAATTCTGCGCTGATGACGTCCGCCTTCAAATTCAGTTTCAAGGAAAACGTCCACAAGCTCAAGGGCAAGTCCTGCGCCTACAACTCTTCCGCCCATGCAAAGGATGTTTGCATCGTTGTGAAGTCTTGTATATTTTGCGCTGAAATAGTCTGAGCAGCAGGCGGCTCTGATGCCTTTAACCTTGTTTGCTGCCATGGAAATGCCTATGCCTGTGCCGCAGCAGAGTATGCCTCTTTCACATTCGCCGGAAGTTATGCTTCTTGCTGTTTTTGCAGCGATAACTGCATAATCAACTGATTCCGGTGAATAGGTGCCGAAATCCTTATACTCTATACCTTTTTCTTCAAGATGTTTTTTAATTGCCTCTTTAAGCTCGAATCCGCCGTGGTCTGAACCGATTGCTATCATTTTAAATTCTCCTTTTTCTTTTTAAGTTCACGTTCTGCTTGGGGAAGACGGAGATATGATACCTCCAGTTTTTCACCCGGGACAAAATTTTCTTTATTTTCAGCAGCTGAAACAGCCGCTCCATAAGCTCTCTGCCATTTTAAATTTTCAGGCGCTAAAACAGCTTCCGGTATAATGTCTTTTACACTATTATATAAAAGCTCTGCTCCGTCGCCTGTAATGACTATTTTTCCGTCAATTTCTTTAAGCTCTTCTATAAGCTCCTGAGAGGAAATTGCCCTGTCAGGTGTGAAACGGGTTAAATTGCCGCTTTCGCAGTAAAAGGTTGCTGTGTAAAACTGACTGCACCTTGCATCCATCACGCAGCAAATTGTAAAGTCATCCCAAAGCCTAAGAGAATTTGCCATTGCTTCAAGGGTGGAAACACCGAAGCAGGGTTTATCCGCTCCCATTGCAAGCCCCTTTATGGCAGCAACGCCTATTCTCACTCCCGTAAATGAACCGGGACCGTTTGTAACGGCGAAAACGTCGATGTCCTGTGTTTTCATGCCGGCGTTTTTAAGGGCGAAGTCAACCATCGGTATAAGTGTCTGGCTGTGGGTGAGACCTTTGTTTATATAGCATTCGCTGAGTATTTTTTTGTCCTCGGTTACTGCAACGCTTGCCGCTCCCGCCGAACTGTCGATTGCAAGAATTTTCATTTTCTTTCTCCTGTATTACTCTGTTATGGTTATTATTCTCTGATTTTCGTCATCGGTTTTAGTTATTTCAATTCTTATTGTATCCTCCGGAAGAGCATTTTCTATGTTTTCGCTCCATTCCACAGCGAGGATTGCACCCATATCAATATAATCAAAAAAACCGCTTGAATATAAATCCTCCCAGGAGTCAACCCTGTACATGTCGAAGTGACAAAACAGGGGAGAACCGCCGTATTCGTGGACAAGGGCAAAGGTAGGACTGCTTACTTCGGCATCCAGTCCGAATCCTTTTGCCATGCCCCTTATAAATGCGGTTTTGCCGGCTCCCAAATCGCCGTAAAAGGCGACAACTCTTCCACTGTTTAATGTTTTAGCAAATTCTGCGCCGATTTTTTCAGTTTCGGCGGCGCTGTTTGAAATGATCTTTTTCATTATATATACCTTTATATATACCTTTCAGCGGTTAAAATCATCATTTAACATTATTGTGTGTTTGCAAGGGCTATTATATCACATTTTAACAATTGGTTAAAGTATTTTTACTTGAACAAAAAGTGGATTAAGGATATAATGAAAAGCAGAAAATTATAGTCGGTGGTGATTATTTTTGAGAAACCGAAGCGGTGTTTTGAAAAATGCCTTTAAGGGTACGGACAAGCTGCTGCTTATTTTATCTCTTTTGGCTTCAGCTTTTGGAATATTGATGGTGTACAGTGTAACAAAGCATACTTTGACCGACGGTGAAGTGATACCCGGTGATATGAAAACCATGGTTCTTGCCGTAGCAATGGGTGTTGTACTGTGTATTATTATATCGTTTATAGATTATGAATTTATTGCAAGGCTGTGGCCTTTAGTTGGTATCGTTTGCATCGGACTGATGTTTTTAGTCTTTCTTTTCGGTGTAGCACCTGAAGCGAGACCTGACTCAAGAGTATGGCTTGATTTGAAGGTGTTTTACTTTCAGCCATCAGAGCTTGTAAAAATAGGCTATATTATCACCTTTGCGGTACATCTTGACTTGGTAAAGGAAAACCTTAATTCTTTCAAAAATATAGCATTGCTTGCTATTCATGCGCTTATACCTTTTGCTCTTGTAATGAAGACGGGTGATGCTGGCTCAGCTTTGGTTTTCCTGCTTATATGTATGGCAATGCTTCTTGTTGCCGGAATGCACTGGGGATATTTTGCTGCGGGAGCCGGTCTTTTAGCGGTTGCTCTTCCTATACTTTGGGTTCTCGGCGATAAAGGCGGTATATTTAAGCAGTACCAGAAAAATCGTGTGCTGGCAATTCTTTATCCTGAGCATTATGCTCTTGAGGAAGCATATCAGCAAAATCAGGCGCTCAACGCCATGGGTTCCGGCGGGGTTTTCGGAAAGGGATTGTTTAATGGTGAATATACACAGAATGGAGCTGTTCCCGAAGGTCAGAACGATATGATACTCGCTTCCATAGGTGAAGAGCTGGGCCTTGTAGGTATAATTCTTGTTTTGATTTTGCTTTTTGCAATAATTATGAGGATAATTTCCGTAGGTAAAAAATCAGGTGACAATAAAGCATATCTTATGTGCTGCGGAACGGCGGCGATGATAGGCGGTCAGGCAATAATAAATATAAGTATGTGTATAAGAATTTTCCCGGTTATCGGAATTACACTTCCGTTTTTCAGCGCCGGCGGTTCATCTAACCTTTGTATATACATTGCCATAGGACTTATAATGAGTATTTACCGAAGCACACGAAAACAGGAACCGGTAGATTTTAGGCTCAGCAGTATTGCTACCAGATTTTCAGAAGTGTAGTTCAGTGCTCTAAAATTAAATTGTTTTACAAAAGCTTGTGTTTATTTTTACACAGGCTTTTTTATTTTCTGTTAATAAATCATAGGCAGGATTTCTAATGTTAAGCATTATAGCTTTATGCTGTGTTAGAATTTAAAATAATGCAAAAAACTATGCACTGATAACAGTTTGATTATTATTTACTAAAAAATATTGATAATATTGACAATTATACACATTGAATTCTGTTTATAATTTTGTTATAATTTGGTTGGATACTGTGAAGCGTTACTTAAAACTATAGAAATGCTGTCATTTGTTCCGTGTTAAATGGAACGTTCTGTATTCGAAAAAAATTTAACAAAGAGGAGTGATGAGAAGAATAAAAATATCAATTACTCGGATTTTATGCATCGTATGAAGCTGCCTGTGTAAAATCTGAAAAGGTACGGTGATGCATACATTTAAAAATGAAAAGAGGTATTGAAATGAAGACTTCTAAAAGAGTACTGAGCGTATTTATGGCTATGCTTATAGTTATAATGAGCGTCAGTGCTGGCTTTGTAGCTTTTGCAGCTGAAGATCCTTGGGTTACTTTGGTAGAAGCTCTTAAAAGCCCCAATGTTGCAAACGCTTCCTATGGAGCCAACGGATATATGACAACTGTCAGCGATCCTACCGGCGACGTTGAAAAAGCAGCCGATGCTTTCTGGGAGGTGGCTAAGACAATTGCCGAAATCGGAAATAACGGCGATGATAACGGCACTAACCAGCCCCGTTCAGCTGCCGGTGTAGCTAAAAAAATCAAGACAGAACTTCAGAACCGTATGGGCGAAGAATTCGCACAGTACAACGTAAATTCCGTCATCGATAAATTTGTCGGTGGTATGGATAGCAATAACCGTGGCAGCAATCCCGGAGACAGAACCTACGGAATTATTATTACCAAAGATATCGCAAGCGTTTTGATGTCTTACGATTCTGTTGAAGATCTGCCCGAGAGCATAAATACCACAGTTACATACAAGTGGTCTCACGGAGTTAATTCCAGTGGATGGATCTTCAAGACATACTGGAACTATCTTACCGGTATGGAAAAGACTGAAGGCGGAGCAAATACAGAGATCCCTGCCGCTCTTAAAGCTTTCGGTGCTTATTTCACCGACGATCTTCTCAAAACAGACCTTGTTTCAATGACATCAGCTGAGCTTGCAGAGCTTGCCAAGAAAAATCAGGCAGCTATTGACGCTCTCGGTGGCCTTTGGGGACAGGATGTATTAATTGATCATTTCTTTGGTGATAAGGACACTATCCAGAACTTCGTTATCGCAACAATCAATGCCCGCGACAACAAGCTTGCTGAAGAGTATGCTATTGCAATAAAGGACAAGATGGATAAGAATGATCCCGTTGGAATGGATCTTGAATCCCTCAAGACTCTTCTTGACGAGATGTATGTTCTCAGAGCTAACTTCAATACCTGCGGACAGGAGGCAAAGGACGCCGCTCTTGAAAAGGTAGGACTTACAGCAGAGGCTATTGACAGCTACATTACTTCTGTAAACGAAGAAAAAGAAGTTCTTGAGCTTCAGGGCTTCAAAGCGACAATTGATGCTACAATCGGAAGCCTTGTAATTGAAGGTAATGATAAAGATACTATTCTTGATGCTCTCAAGGTAGTTAAAGAGCAGTATGAGATGGTTACAAACCGCACAAAGGCTGCTATTGACCGTGTATTTACAGACGGTACTGATTATGTAACAGAGTTTATTCAAGCCTGTGAACTTGAAATCGACTTTATCGATCTTCAGGAAGCCGCACTTGTTGATTACTTTGTATACTTCAACGCCGATCTCTTCGGAATGGATCTTACAAAGATTTCAACAGATGAACTTATTGACAATTATCTCAAAACTGCAGAGGAAAAGCTTACTGCGATCAATGCATATGATCAGGTGACAATTGACCGTGTATTTGGTGAGAAATACGGACAGATTACAGCTTATGTTGAATCTATCTATACAACTCTCACAGCACGTCTGGAAGCACAGATAAGTGTTGTTGCCGATAACTACGATGAAGTCGGAACAGTTAACCTTCTTAACCACAATGAGGTTGAAGAGGCTGTTGGCGCAGTTGAAGCAAGAATTTGGGATGTTATCTCAAGCCGTGCTTCCGAAGAGCTTAAAGCTGATTATGCAAAGGTTGCTCCTATGACAGAAGCTCTTGCAGAATACAACGCAAACTTCCGTGATCACTACGCTCCTACTGAAATGGAATATCCTTCCCGTGATCCCATGGCTGGCGACGTTGCAAGAACATCTGATGAAATTTATGAAGTAACCAACGAAAAGCTTAATACAGTTATTACAAAGCTTGATTCTCTTATGGGTAACGAGGCTATCGGTCCCGTTCTCGGTATTGAGGGTACAATTTCCGACCTTATTAAGAACGCTATCAACGATAATCTTTATACTGATGAAATGGTTAACACCCTTGTTACAACCATTTATCCTATGATTGTTGATACCCTTAAAGAAATGGTTTTCACAGAGATACTTGGTGTTAAGATTACTGGTTCACTTGTACTTGGTGCTTTTGACGGAATGGGTATCTATGTATATCCAAACAACCTGACAAAAGCAATCGATGCAAACCGTTATCCTGAGGTTGTTGCAGCTCTCAATGCTGCCGGTGAGGATTGGACACAGTTTGATTCAACGGTTTCCTGGGGTGTGCATGATAAAGATACATTTATCACTGCCGTTGGTCAGGCTCTTGGCGGATTTACTCCTCTTCTCAGAACGGCTCTTGGAGACAAGAACTTTTCTGGCAAAGTTATAGATATTATATTTACTTCTGTAAATCTTGACGTTTCTCCCATGAATCTTTACAACAATGATATTCTTCCTCTTCTTGAGGTTCTTGAGTGCGAGAATGTAGTTCCTACAAGCACATTCAACACTTATTCAACTTCAGAGGATATGATGAGAGCGATCCTTGATCCTCTTCTCACATGGGTAGACAGCGTTGCCGATGCTCCTGTATCGTCACTGATAGACGTGCTTCCAAAGTTTGCTTATATCCTTGACCACGATATGATTACTACTGCTCTCAAGGATGCAAAAGTTAATGCAAGCGTTATTGGCATGGATGTTTTGAGTTTAGCTGGAATAGAGGACAACAGCCTTTATGGCATTCTTAGCTTTGCTCTTCCTGACCTCGACCTTTCAATTCTCAGCGATGTAAACAAACTTATCCCCATGGTTCTCAGTTTGGTAGCTCCTGATTCAAATCTTGTGCTTCCCACAATTAATCAGGCAGTTCTTGCAAGCCATGGACAGATGATCGCAGGTGTTGCAAGCGGACGTACAGGCGGAACACGCTATCAGCTTGTAACCGATAAAGCGGATACTCTTCTTGCAGTTCTCCGTTACATTCTTCCCATGCTCGGCGACAACGATTTCCTCAATTCTGTTACAGCCCTTGTAGGCAAACTTACAGGTTCTGAAATTGTTATCAGCGAGGATATTCTCAAGATTGTAAACGGTATCGGACTTAATGCAGATAACGTTATCTGTGCAGTTACAGAGCTTTTCATTCCTTATGAAGATTATGCTTCAAAGGAAATCGAGTACGCTTTCTCCGACAAAGTTGGAGAGACAATCAACAATGTAACCTATACAGACGACTGGACACAGGAAAAGGCACAGTACTTTGCCGATCACCTTACAGGTTATATCGATAACCTTATCCTTGTTCTTCAGGGCAGCGGAGCTCCCACTCTCAGTGAGCTTATTAAGGGTTACATTACCGGCAACATCTATACAAACGATACTGTTACAAGCATCGTTCTTATGGTTAAGGACGCTCTTGGCGGAATCGGTATTGATCTTGCTCCTGTTCTCGGTGCAATAGGTCTCGACATTTCTGTTTGGGACGATGTAACCGAGGGTTATAATTGGGGCTTCACAGACGGCGATAAGGACGGCTTCGCAGCTGCTCTTACAAAGGCATTCAGCCCCTTCGCTCCCGTTCTTGCGGCAGTTCTTGCCGGTGAGGACTTTGATATTCTCGGAACAGCTGAAATTAACGGCTATTACGGATATCAGAACGGTATCATCCCGATCCTTGAGGGTCTTGGATGCAATCCCGACGACATTCTTTCCGCTGATGAGTATGTTGCAGCGGTTCAGGCTGATCAGAATGCAGCTCTCAGCGCAATTCTTAAGCCCATTCTCAACCTTGTTGAAGCTATCTATAATGATCCGGTCAACAAGCTTCTTGAGATTCTTCCCAATGCACTTTACTTCATCAACAGTGACGGACTTCAGGTAAGCGTTGAAAATGCAGCTCAGGCCGCATTTGTAATGCTTGATACAGCTCGTCCCATCTATGACATCAGCTTTAATCTTGACCTTGATATCACTCAGATCATCATTAACGCTCTTGCAAATCTTGAAATAGATGGCCAGCCCGTAAATATTAAGATTCCCTTCCTTTACGATCTTAATATGCTTACCGTTGGAACTATTACAGAATATACTTCCAAGTCTGGTAAGACAGCTTACCGTCTGACTGATGCAGCTGAGGCTGACGTTATTACTGTTCTCATGCGTAACCTCATCGAAATCGCTTTCTATGAGGATAACATCAACACAGTCGCAGATATAATTGCTGACAAGACAAACATGAGCGATGACCTCAATAAGAATCTTCGCGACATTCTTAATGTTCTTGCGAGACTTTATAAAGAGGATAACGGCGTAGATAAGACTCTTAACGCTATCTATGTTCTCTTCAGAGGCACAGATACTACTCTTGATAACTCGGTTTCAATCATCAAGGGATTCAATGAACGCTGGAGCGCTGTTTTCCAGAAGTTCTATAACAGCGGAAACGAATATCTTATTGAACTTGCAAAGTTTGCCGATAAGACTCTTGACACAATCAGCCTTGGTCTTATTAATGGCAGCGGCGTTGGAACAAACGGACTTATTGATTTCTTCTCAAAACTTACTGCACTGTTCCAGGGCAGAGTATATGAGATTTCAATCGACCGTACCGAAGCCGATATGTTTGAGGGTAACACATTAACCCTTAAAGCAACTGTAGGACCCTCTGTTGCTAAGAATAAGAACGTAATCTGGGCATCTTCCAATGCTGCTGTTGCTACAGTAAGCGGCGGAGTTGTAACTGCTGTAGGACCTGGTGAAACTCTCATCACAGCAACAACAGAAGACGGTGGATATACCGTAAGCTGTGTTGTTCGTGTACGTTCCGATAAGACTGCACTTACTGAGGCTGTCAACATGGTAAACGGCGCAGGCCTTACCGATGAGCAGATTACCGATGAGCTTCGTGCAGCTCTTGAAACAGCAGACTTCGTTCTTAACAGCGAACTTGCTACTCAGGCACAGGTTAATGCTGCTCTTGAAGAGCTTCTTAATGCCTACTATGCAATCGATCTTGGTACAAGAGTTACTGACGTAACAATTACTCAGAACGGCGCTCCCGTTGGTGAGGTTGTATATCAGAAGGTCTCCTGGACTAAGAAGTGGGATAGCACTCCCGTTACTCTCGGTCTCAGCGTTAACGAAGGCGCTGACATTAAGAGCGTAAGCTGGGAATATGCAAAATGGTCCGCTGACGATCAGCAGGCTACAATTGAAGCTGCCGATGACGGAACAAGCGCTGTTATCAGAGCTACAAATGGCATTGGTGCACGTTCAGCTTGGATTCAGGTTACAGTTGAAGACGTATACGGCAACAAGATCACATCTGATCCTGTAAAGGTACGTTTCTATAACTGGGATTGGCAGAAATAACATTTTAGATGTTAAATTCTGATTCAAACAGAATAAACCTATAAAAAGGCGTCTGCGGCTTTTAGCCGCAGACGTTTTTCTGCTTTATGTTATAATAATTAGAGAGTCAAAAAAATCCCGTAAATCAAATTTCTGATTTACGGGATTTACAAATGAAGTCAATTTTTTGATTGCTTTTCGATAATATTAGTAAGAAGGTCCGGATTTCTTGTAGTAATATCATCAGGAGCTTCAGCAAGGGCGATATACATATCATCTTCATTGTCTACTGTCCAAAGAGAAACAAGAAGATTTTTCTCGTGCATTTTTGTTATCATCTCTTCGGAGACTAGACGGTAATTGATGTTAATACCTATGGCTCCGCAATCCGTAATTGTTTTGGCTATAGAATCCAAATAAGAATCATTTTTTATCCTTATAGGATTGGGATATACATTAAGATAGTAGGGAATATCCGGACATGAAGTTTTTACATTCTGGGCTTCTTCCTCGAAAACGCCGGTAAAGAAAACCTGATCCATTACCTCGTATTTTTCAGCAAGCTCTTGAATTATCGGAAGGTTTGAGAACTCTTTGAGGTCAAGGTTAACCTTTGCCGGATATTTTTTCAGTACACTGAAAAATTCTTCAAGTGAAACATATTTATCTTCTTCGCCTTCAACCTCATTGTGGCTCAGAACCGGTTTTCCCGAAGAAGTAAACCTAACATCAACTTCTATAACGCCGTTTCCTATAAAATCGAGGGATTTGGTTATAGAGTCCATAGTGTTGGGTTCAGTATTTAAAGCACCTGCGTGAGCGGTAACTGTGAATCCTTCAGGAAGATTTAACTGAGCAAGCTTTGCCTGCTTCAGAGCTTTCTTTTCGGAGAGAGTGAACACTGCAAACACCACTGATATCAAAATAAGAACAGAAGCAATGACTGATGCTGCTATTTTAAACTTTTTATTTTTCAATTCCAAGCTCGCTGCAAATGCGTGAAACAATTGCTTTCATTTCATCAAATTTCTTTTCGATATCAGCAACAAGTGCGAACTGTGTATGGCATCTGTCAAGGTTGTGTTCAGGATATCCGATTTTGAAATATGTGTCTCCGTTAAGATAATCTCCGAGGAATCTCATTCCGCATTCAAATGTCATAAGTTTTGCAGAGAAGGGGAGGTATTCGATTTCAGTTTTGGTAAGGCTCTTGCCTGCTGATTCAAGATAGCCTCTGCAATACTGCTCAAAAAGGTTGAGGTCAAGATAAACAAGACTTAAATCCTTTTCATCTTCGGCGGCATGGTTTGCTCCGAAACGAATGCTGTCACCGAAATCGTAAAGTGAGGAACCGGGCATTACCGTATCAAGGTCAATGACACAAATTCCTTTATCTGTATTATTATCGAACATTACGTTATTAAGCTTAGTGTCGTTGTGTGTAACTCTCATTGGAAGTTTTCCTTCGGCGATAAGGTCAACTACAACGTGGGTGTCTGCCTCACGTTCCTGAGCAAATTTAACTTCTTCCTTAACGCTGTCAAGTCTTCCTGCGATATTGTTTTTTACAGCCTCCATAAGGTCGTTGTATCTGGAAACGGTGTTATGGAAATTAGGTATGGTTTCATGAAGACTGTCAGCTGGATAATCAGCAAGTAAACGCTGGAAGTTGCCGAAAGCAACAGCTGAGTTATAGAATACAACAGGGTTTTCTATTGCCTGGCATGTATATGCGTCGGTAATAAAGTTGTAACATCTCCAGTATCTGTTATCCTTTGAAACAAAATACGGAGCCCCGTCCTTTGTTTTGATAACGTTAAGGGTTTCTCTTTCAGGGTCGCCGCCGTTTTCAACGATAATTTTGTGGAGGTATTCTGTAACTCCTACAACGTTTTCCATAAGCTTGTCAGGAGAAGTGAAAACATAGGTGTTAATCTGCTGGAGCAGATAGGCTCTATAGTTTCCGTTGTGGTTAAATTCAAGAACATAAGTATTATTAATATGTCCGTTATGTATTGAATAATATCCGGTATACTCTCCTTCAAAATTAAAATGCTCTTTAATTTCCTCAATATCAAAAACAGGTTTTGTCAAAATTTACACAGCCTTTCGGTGAAATATATTTTTATCTGTTTACCTCAATTTTTACAGGGGGAAAAAACTATCTCAGCAAATAAATCCGGGTTATGGAAACCTTTTTCAACAGGCCCAACAGGGGAGAAAGCTCCGAAATGTGCAATCGGAGTATCATCTCCGCATTTATAAAAATTACCCCTGAGGGTCATCGGATGGATTTTGAAATCAGTTCCCGTTAAATCCGACAGCAGTTTTTCGCTTATAAACAGAGAAACACCCCATGCGGTTTCGCCGTTTTCGCTGACGGTAAAAACTGAAACTTCGGGAATTTCTTTCGATAGTACGGCAAGTTTTTTTCTTTTCTCGCCTCTGCCGGCGCCGAATTCTGAAAGCAAAACGCCCTTCGAGTTCATTTCAAAGTTTGCATAAGGGACGGTACAGCCCTCAATGGGGCACATAAAAAATTCAAGACAGCTGTCCCGGTATACAGGGTCGTCCCGGTTTTCAAAGACGGCACGTACATCCTTTTCAAAGGACCACAGTCTTGCAAAGATACCTTTGCCCTCAACAGCGCAGAGCTTTGCATAAGAACGAGGACGCACAAAATTTTCCTTCTCCCAATGGAAACTGTCGATGGAAGCAACAGGCACCCTGTTCCACTCCGGCTCTGAAGTGAAAACAAAGGTATTATAAGTTTTCATTTATTTTTCGCACCACACTTTGTTTGATATGTGACAATTAATGCGTATATTATACAGTTTTACTTTAATATCGTCAAGATGGGTAAAAATACATAAAAAATTTTTATTTTTTTCTAATCCACATAATCTTCAAGACGCTTGTTAAGTTCATCTTCGTCGGCAACCCGGATGCCTTTTGCCAAAATGAGGGTATCGCCCTGAGTAAGAGTGCTTACAGGTACGTCGGTTATCTTAACGGGCTTGTCAATGCCGTATTTGTATACCGCCACATAACCTTTATATATACCTATTATATAAGCGGGCTCGGAGACACTTTCAGCTGCATTTTGTCCCTGAGGATTCTGCGACTGGTTTTTACTGATATCCGAACCGAATGAAGCGGAGGAAATGGCTACCACAAGAACTGCGGAAATTCCAACGGTCAGCAGTACTTTTCCGACGGTCTTTTTCATTTTCTTCACAACCTTTATCTTTAAAGTTAAATATATTTTTGTCTTTTTTGCTTTTAATATGCAGTTTTCTCATAGATAAAAGGAATAATTTTATAAAGATATAAACTTTTTACCAAAAATGTGCTATAATGATACAGACTTTAATCAGTTTCCCGCAAAAGGGCATAGATGTTTCATTTAACCAAAAGGGAGGATTTTAAAAACTGTGAAAGTGAAAGTTCCATTTAAGAAAAGAAAAGATCCGGAAAAGAATAACGGAAATACAAACAATGGTAATAATACCATAACAAAACATTCAGCCAAATGGCAGGTTGTAATAGCCATTATACTCGTGCTGGTTATTACTATGTGCGTCATTTTGGCGTCGGTGCTCGCTTACGTTATTTCTTTTACAAACGGCGAATGTGCAATAGATCTCGAGTCTTATAAAAACAACCAGAACCAGACTACGATTATCTACGCATATGACGATAATAACAATATTTACGAGTATTGCCGTCTTAACAACTCTGAAAACAGAATATGGGTTGATTTAAGCGAAATGGGTCCGTATATGTATAAGACCGTTATCGCTATGGAAGACAAGCGCTTTGAGAGTCACGCAGGAGTTGACTGGTTCAGAACGGCGTCTGCGTCTGTGCGTTCTCTGCTTTCGAGGATTATTCCTTCCATGAAAGTACAGGGCGGTTCTACAATTACACAGCAGCTCATCAAAAACCTTACCGGTGAGGATGACGTAACGCTTGTACGTAAATTTAATGAAATAACATATGCTCTGAATCTCGAGAAAAACTATCAAAAAACTGAGATAGCTGAGGCTTATCTGAATACCATATACCTCGGCGAAAACTGCTATGGTGTACAGACAGCAGCTGAAAAATATTTTGGCAAAAACGTAGGGGATTTAAATCTTGCAGAATGTGCGAGTTTGCTGGCGATTACGAACTCTCCTACACTGTATGATCCACTTATAAATCCTGAAAACAATAAAGAACGTCAGGAATATTGCCTTGGTGAGCTTCTGGATCAGGAAAAAATAACTCAGGAAGAATATGACGAGGCTATGGCCTATGATCTTGTGTTTACAAATGATCCGGATTATGTTCCCAGCGAAGAGATGAAAAACAAGCAGAAGCCTGAAGTACAAAAGTATGATTTCTATACTGAGTATGTAATAGATTCTGTTATTTCCGATCTCCAGACTGAATGCGGATACAGCAAGAACAAGGCTGAGGAAATGGTGTTCTACGGCGGACTTAGAATTTACAGTGCCGTTGATCCTGATATCCAGTCTGTAGTAACAAGAGTATATGAAAACAGAGAAACCTTTGCTAAGGAAGAGGATACTGAAGATAATCCTGCTGCACAGTCCGCAATGGTAATAATGGACTATGCAGGACGAGTTGTTGGAATGGCTGGTGAAGCAGGCGAAAAGAGCGGCAACCGTTGCCTTAACCGTGCTACGGATACAACCCGCTCTCCCGGTTCTTCAATAAAGCCCCTGAGTATTTATTCTCCGTCCATTGAGTACAATGTAATAAACTGGTCGACAATGATTCCTGATGCACAGATTTACTATCAGGGTGAAAAGATGCCCTTCAACTACGGCGGTGGTTCGGGAAGCGGAAAAAATGTTACAGTGCAGAATGCTCTTGCACGTTCACTCAACACCGTTCCTGTACGTATTCTTAAAGATTATCTCAATTTTGACCGTTCCTATGCATTCCTTCAGGACAGGTTCCATATAACCTCTCTTAATGAGAAGGAAGATAAAAACTATTCACCTCTTGCAATGGGCGGTATGTACAGCGGCGTCAGCGTTCTCGAAATGACTGCGGCCTATGCAGCCTTCGGCAACGGCGGACTTTATTATGAGCCTTACTGTTACTATAAAGTTACAGACAGCAAGGGTGAGCAGGTGATTCTTGAAAATAACTCTACATCTGAGCGTGCAATTTCCGCAGAAACAGCCAATATAATGTGTGAGATGCTCCAGACTGTTATTACCGATCCCCAGGGTACTACCAGACCTTACGGTATCAGCGGATATCCCACAATGGCAAAGAGCGGTACAACAACAGATGACCACGACAGATGGTTTATTGGAGGAACTCCTTATTATGTCAGCGCCGTTTGGTACGGATACGATACCCAGAAGGAAATCAAAGGAGTTTATTTGAATCCGTCAGGTAATATTTTCAAAAGAGTTATGGATGAAATTCATGAAGGTCTGCCTTCAAAGGATTTCCCCAAGAGCGATAAGGTTGTAGAGCGTAAATACTGCATGGAGACGGGACTTCTTGCAACGGATTCCTGCCCCAGCACAAAAACAGGATGGTATAATAAGGATACTCTTCCTGCTACCTGTACAGCCCATTCAGGTGATACTTCAGCTTCTGAGACAACAACTCAGGCTGCAGATTAAAAATTTTAACGGGAGGTAACGTTATGGCTGAACTGCTTATTAAAAATGTCAGAATAATAGGTGATGGCAAAACTGAGGAGTCATTAAAGGATATCCTAATTGATGGCGGAATAATAAAGCGTATTGACCCTTGCATAGAGGAAGAAGCCGAAAGAGTAATTGATGGCAAAGGTCTTTACGCCAGTGCCGGACTTGTAGATATGCATGTTCACCTGCGTGACCCCGGTCAGACCCATAAGGAAGATATTATAACCGGCTGCCGTGCTGCGGCTGCCGGCGGAGTTACAACAGTAGCGGCAATGCCCAATACATCTCCATCTGTTGACTCCTGTGAAACAGTAAAATACATTCTCGAAAAAGCCGAAAAGGCAGATGCGAGAGTATTGCCCGTAGCGGCAATAACAAAGGGACTTTCAGGCAAAGAGCTTACGGATATGGAGGCTCTTAAAGAGGCGGGAGCAGCTGCTTTTTCCGATGACGGTGTTCCTGTTGCTACGGGAAAGCTTATGTATGATGCGCTTATAAACGCCTACGGACTCAGAGTTCCTGTACTTGCTCACTGTGAGGATATGAGCCTTGCAGCGGGAGGAAAAATAAACGACGGTGCTTCAAGTATTCTTCTTGACGTAAAGGGAATACCTGGAGCCGCTGAGGATGCCGGAACAGCGAGGGAAATAGCTCTTGCATTTTCCTCTGATACAGCTGTTCACATCTGTCATGTAAGCACCGAAAAATCAGTGGAGCTTATAAGAAGCGCAAAGAAAATGGGCGCAAAAGTAACCTGTGAAACCTGTCCCCATTACTTTACCCTTACCGATGAAATCGTCATGAATATGGATGCCGATTACAGAATGAATCCGCCTCTGAGAACCCAGGCTGATGTAAACGCTATAATCGAGGGAATATGCGACGGCACAATTGACGCAATCGCAACGGACCACGCACCTCATACTCCCGAGGAAAAGGCGGATTTTGTATCCGCTCCCAATGGTTCAATTGGTCTTGAAACCTCTTTGGCAGCGGGAATAACCTATCTTGTAAAGCCGGGTTATATCACTTTACCGAGGCTCATTGAGCTTATGAGCGAGAATCCTGCACGTATTCTCAAAATAAGAGCAGGAGTTTTAGCTGAGGGAAAACCTGCGGATGTAACGATTTTCAGCGATGACGAAAAATGGATTGTTGACCCGGAAAAGCTTCACGGAAAATCCAAAAACACACCGTTTAAAAACACCGAGCTTTGCGGCAGGGTAAAGTACACTGTATGCCGCGGCAAAGTGGTTTACGAGGATAAATAACGAGGAGGAAGAAAAATGTCACTTGACAGACTTATTGCCAAAATTAAAGAAACGGGTAACCCCACTGTTGCGGGTCTTGACCCGAAGCTTGACTATATTCCGTCTTATATCAAAGAGGAAGCCTTTAAAAAGTACGGCGAAACTCTTGAGGGAGCGGCACATGCTCTTCTTCTTTTCAATAAGGGACTTATTGATGCCCTTTGCGATATAGTTCCCGCTGTAAAGCCCCAGTGTGCATATTATGAAATGTACGGCTGGCAGGGTGTTAAAGCTCTTTACGATACAATCGCCTATGCTAAAGAAAAGGGAATGTACGTTATAACCGACGGTAAGAGAAATGATATCGGTACAACAATGGAAGCATATGCGGCAGCTCATCTCGGTGAAGTTAAGGTTAACGATAAGACCTTTGAGCCTTTCGGAGCCGATGCCCTTACAGTAAACGGATACCTTGGCAGCGACGGCATTAAGCCTCTTCTCAATATCTGCCGTGAAAAGGATAAGGGAATCTTCGTTCTCGTTAAAACATCAAACCCCTCCTCAGGTGAGCTTCAGGACAAGCCTATCGGCGACAGTCCCACTCTTTACAGAGAGATGGGTGCTCTCTGCGAAAGCTGGGGAGAGGAGCTTATGGGAGAAACAGGCTATTCAGGCGTAGGTGCAGTTGTAGGCGCAACATATCCCGACCAGCTTACAGAGCTTAGAAAAGCTCTTCCCCATACATTCTTCCTTGTTCCCGGTTACGGTGCACAGGGCGGTTCCGCTGCAAACCTTGCAGGTGCATTTGATGAAAACGGAATCGGCGCAATAGTAAACGCATCACGTTCAATTATGTGCGCATACAAAAAGGAAGAAAACTGCGACGAAAAGGATTATGCAGCTGCTTCACGCCGTGAGGCAATCAGAATGAGAGATGATATTACATCTTTTATTCCCGCTCTTAAAAAATAAATTTCCCGGAGGTAAAGATGAAATATATCCAGGATGATTTCAAAATTTTAGCTGTCAATAAGCTTAACAGTACAGCTTTTGATTTTACAATTGAAGCCCCGGAAATTGCCGAAAGAGCAAAGGCGGGACAGTTTGTAAATATTCTCTGTGACGGCAAAACCCTGCGCCGTCCTATTTCCCTTTGCGGAATAGATAAAAACAAGGGCACACTTCGCATTGTCTTTGAAGTGAGGGGCGAGGGAACCTTATGGCTTTCCGAGAGAAAGGAAGGGGATATAATAAATGTCCTCGGCCCTCTCGGCAACGGATTCCCCACTGATAAAAAATATGAAAACGTTGTCTTTGTAGGCGGCGGAATCGGTGTTCCTCCGCTTTTGGAGACAAGCAAAGTTTACGGCAAAAAAGCCGATGCAATTTTAGGCTTCCGCAGTAAATCGGCTCTTATTTTAGAGGACGATTTCAAAGAGGTCTGTGAAAACGTATTTGTCACCACTGATGACGGCAGCTATGGTCATCACGGCTTTGTAACGGATATCTTAAAGGAACGCCTTGAAAAGCCCTGCGATGCAGTTTTTGCCTGCGGACCGGGACCCATGCTTAAAAATGTTGCGGCAATGGCTGAGGCAAAGGGTATTCCCTGCTTTGTGTCTCTCGAAGAGAGAATGGGATGCGGAATCGGAGCCTGCCTTGTATGTGCCTGCAAGACAAAGGAAAAGGACGGCGAACACTACCGTCATGTATGCAAAAACGGACCTGTTTTTGATTCGAGGGAGGTAGTGTGGAATGGCTGATTTAAGAGTTAATATAGCGGGCGTTGAGCTTAAAAACCCCGTCATTACAGCTTCCGGAACATACGGTTTCGGAAGAGAATATAATGAGTTTTATCCCATTTCAAGGCTCGGCGGAATTTCCTGTAAGGGCACAACTTTAAATCCCCGTTTCGGAAATCCTCCTGTGAGAATTGCCGAAACTCCCAGCGGAATTTTAAACAGCGTGGGACTTCAGAATCCCGGCGTTGAAAGCTTTGTTAAGGATGAGCTTCCCTGGCTCAGTGAGCAGGGAACAGTGGTTATCGCAAACATTGCGGGAAGCACTCCCGACGAATACTGCAAGGCAGTTGAAAGACTTGCAGACACTTCTGTCGATATGGTGGAGCTCAATATCTCCTGCCCCAACGTTAAAGAGGGCGGAGCTTCTTTTGGTACATCCTGTGCCAGCGTTGAGTCCATAACCTCCATGGTTAAAAAGGTCTGCAAACAGCCTCTTATAGTAAAGCTTACCCCCAATGTCACCGATATTGCGGAAATCGCAGCGGCGGCAGAAGCGGCGGGAGCAGACGCAGTTTCACTTATAAATACCCTTACTGGCATGAGAATTGATATAAATTCACGTCGTCCCATTCTCCACAATAACGTTGGCGGAATGTCAGGCCCTGCGGTTTTCCCTGTGGCTGTGAGAATGGTATGGCAGGTTGCGAACCGTGTAAAGATTCCCGTAATCGGCATGGGCGGAATTGCAAAGTGGCAGGATGCAGTTGAAATGATGCTGGCAGGAGCAAGCGCCATTCAGGTGGGAACGGCAATGTTCTCTGACGCTTATGCGCCTGTTAAAATAATCGACGGACTCAATGAATATCTCGACAAAAACGGCATAGAAAGCGTTTCCGAAATAGTCGGAAAGGTTCAGCCCTGGTGAGGCGGATAATATGGTGATATTGTCTGTTGATTACGGGGACTCGAGAACGGGACTTGCTGTGTGCGACGCTCTGGAAATGCTTGCTTCTCCTGCGGGAGTGATTTTTGAAACCGACGAGGAAAAGGCGGCGGACGAGGTAGTTTCAGAAGCCAAAAAGCGTGGAGCAAAGCTCATAGTGGTGGGCTATCCCAAGAATATGGACGGCACTTTAGGTGCGAGAGCCGAAAAGTGCGAGGGCTTTTCAAAGCTTATTGCCGAAAAAAGCGGAATTGAAACAGCCCTTTGGGACGAAAGGCTTACAACCGTTGCAGCTCATAACGCTTTGAGTACGGTCAATGTCTGCGGCAAAAAGAGAAAGAATATCGTCGATGCAGTTTCGGCGGTGATGATTCTCGAAAGCTACATGAGTTACAGAAAGAACCGTTCAGAAAGTTAAAAAAGCAAAAGGATATCCGTTTTTCGGATATCCTTTTTTATATGTTTATGCTAACATCTATAGTAATGAATGCATATTTTTATTTTTTATCTTTTAAGAAAACTGTTTACATTTTACAATAAATGTGATAATATTACTACAGAAACTAAATGATTATTAAAATAAATAACAAATATAGATTTGTTATTTAAATGCATAAGTATTTAAGGTGGCGATTCCAATGTTCTCATTATATTACTTGATCTTATAAATTTTAGAGAAGAGAATATTTATGAAATTAACTAAAAGAATAGTTGCGGCTATCGCTATGCTGGTTGTCCTGTCTTCCTTTATATTGGTAAGTGCGTATAATGATTCTTGTGTGGTATCACATAATGTTGGTGTAAGCTATGAGGATTTTTATGTTTACCACTATTTTGATGATGACAAGGGAATAATTTGGGCCGAATACAGTGAGTACTTAACTAATGAAGCTGCCATAAAAGTTTTTCACACAACCAAAAAACATATGGGAATGGTTACAGCTGCTGGCAGAAGCGATACAACAAGAGAGGGACGTCCGGGTGAGTGGACAAATCGGGTCGATATCAGAATTGAAGATAATGCTGTAGCTCAATATTATGCATATTATTAATAGTTTTGCGGCGGCAGGCTTGAAAGCCTGCTGCCGTTTTCGGAAGGAGGCGGATGTATTGAAATATGTTAAATATGCCATAACTTTATTTATACTTTCGGTTGTCGCTGCATGTACCGGGCTGATTTGTCAGCTTCATGTTACAACAATTCCTTATCCGGATTATGTAGAAATTCATATCCATGAGGAAGATTCTGCGGGAGAAATTTTAAACAGTATAAAAGAAGCGGTTTATTCTTCCGGAGCATCGGCGTTCATTTATACATTAGATAACGATAAATTTGAAACAAATTTTTATGGTACTGCATACTGCACCGACTCTGCGGCACGCAAATTTGTAGAAGATAAGTGTCTTATGAAAGAGGGTACCTATAAGTCCGTTTTCCTTTCAGATACTGTAATAGAAATTAAAGATATTGAAGAATATCCTCTTAGCGATGGCTATGTTAAAGTTTATTATATAGGCGGGGATGCCGAAAAAACTGCTTTTGTCAGTGCTGCTGAAAAAAGTATGGATGTAGCTGATAAATGGGAGAATAAAGATTCAAATCCTATATCAAGTGAGCCTTTTGCTTTGCAGCTTGTTATTTGGCTTTTTGCGATTGCGATAATCGGAGCCGTGTGTTTGTATGAAGTAAGCTTCATGAAAGGTGAGGCTGCTGTAAAATATATTCTCGGTGAAAAGCCGTTTGTAATTTACCTTAAAAAAGTGGTTGCCGATACTTTGGTTTTTTCAGTTGTAGGAGTTTTAACTTTCGGAGTTTCTTCTATATTTGCATCCTCTCTGTTCTCTATGAAAATTACTCTTATTATGTTTGCCTTGCTTGTTATAGCAAATGCACTTTTCCTCCTGCCTCTTTTACGCGTTGATCTGCACAGAGGTTTTGCCTCAGCTTACTCTTCTCCGGCGCTTCTGTCTGCAAGTTATGTCTTAAAGCTTATTACCTGCGTTCTTACGATTATGGTCACGGCTGTAAGTTTCGGAATAATTTCACAAACAACAGATTTACGTCAGCAGGAGAATATTTATAAAAAATATTCAAACTATTCATTTTTAGATGTTTCTATTGACACCGATAAGCTTCTCCCAATGAACAGTACAGGAGATGAAGCCACCAAAGTCAGTGACGACTTATGGTATGACAGAGATGTGTTTATGTATCGATTGACGCAGGAACTTTTTAAAGAAGGAAAAGTTTTAGTTCAGGCGTCCATTGGAAATCTTGGTCCTGGCGGTCAGTATGATGCAGTTGTATGTAACAGGTACGCCAAGGAAAATTTAATTGAAAGTATACCAGAGCTTAAAAACGTTAATTTGGATGAAGAAACTGTATACATTATAACTCCGGAGTTTGCGGGATATAAAGAAGAGGTTACCTATTTCTTTTCTCCATCTCTAAACGGAATGAACGGATATCTTTTTGCGCACGACTTTAAACCTGAAATTATAACCTATAAAAGCGACATTGAGTTTTTTGCTTTTTACGACAATTATACCGGCGGCGGAAAAATATGTAAAAATCCTGTTATTTGCTTTAGCAATATTGATGAAAGCAAGCAATCCGTTGACTGCGTGGATACAGATTATGTTAATAATGTAAATAGCCGAGACGGTTTTATTAGTCCTTTATATGGAAGTCTTACTATTTATGAGGTTTCTGCGGAAGAAGTGCTCGATTTTGCAAGGCGGGACGGATATAAACTTGATCCTGAATTTATTAAAATTGATAATGTTTATGAAACCTTTCTGAGTATCAACGCAAAAACGGTGAAAGTTCTGTCCTTGGCATGTATAATTCTCGTAATGATGCTGCTGCTTGAAACCTGTATGATAAGCATAGTTATAAAAATGGAATATACCATTCACGCCAAAGAGCTTGCAATTAAAAAAGTGCTGGGTTACGGTATATTCCAAAGGAATCTTAAAATTTTTGCCATAACCTTCGGAGTAATCGGTGTGGGTTTTACGGCGGCGCTCATTCTGAATGGTTTCTTAAAGCTTGCAAATCCGGCTTTGATAATTTTGGGATGTTTGCTGCTTGCGGCAATAGAAACGCTTATAATTATATATAATATTCTTAAAATCGAAAAAAGCCGGATAGTAAAAATTCTTAAAGGAGGCAGCCTATGATTGAAATAAAAAATTTGTCCAAAAAATTCGGGGAGAGGATTTTGTTTGAGGATTTTTCTCTTACAATTGCGGATGGTGAATTTGTAATTTTTTCAGGTGTCAGCGGCTGCGGTAAAACTACGCTTTTGAATATGATAGGTTCTGTTGAGCCGGTCATTTCCGGTACAATAACGGTAGACGGCGTTGATATAACCAAAAAGAAAAATCAAAATGAATATCTAAAGAAAAAGGTCGGATTTCTTTTCCAGAATTTTGCTCTGGTTGACAATAAGACTGTTGAGGAAAACCTGAAGCTTGTTAAAAATGACTGCCGTTCAGGTGTTACAATAGACGAAGCTCTTGAAACCGTAGGGCTGAGTGATAAAAAGAAGCAAAAGGTTTACAGCCTTTCGGGCGGAGAGCAGCAAAGGGCTGCATTGGCAAGGCTTATAATAAAAAAATGCGATTATGTTTTAGCCGATGAGCCCACCGGTTCTCTCGACAGAAAAAATGCCGAAGCGGTATTTTCTATTCTTGAAAAAATAAATGACGGCGGAAAAACGGTTATACTTGTTACTCACGATGAAGAACTGCTGAAAAAAGGCAAAAAGGTGGTAAGGTTATGAACGTGGATGAGAGGAACACAAGAAAGGTAAGAAAACAGTTTATTATAATTATATCTTGCGTTTTTACAGTAATTTTTACTTTTATAGTTGTATGGTTTGCTTATCGTCAGATTAAATACCGGCCTTTTGTAGAGAATATTCCAAAAACACATGGGGTACATCTTACATCAAAGGATGACTTCAGTTATTCTGTATCGCCCTTCAAGTTGAATTTTAAATATAATCTTGCTGTTGTCAATGAGGAAACACAGGAAATGTTAATTATCTGGCCTAAATCTTTATCAGGATACAAATATGGGGCCTATGTTCGTACGGAAGATACGAATGAACAGATAATGCTGATAGTTGATGAAAACGGTGAGTTCTTGGGGTATCCGCTAGCTGAAAAACAGTCGGAGATAGAGGCAGCGGAAAAAGCCTACCAGAACAATGTTGACGATATCAAAGATATGCTGCGCCGTGCCGATGAAATGTGGAATTTAAAAGAAAAAGACCAGTAATCTTTTATAAATTTATGAAAGCATGAACCCTCCTTTGCTGAAAAGCAAAGGAGGGTTCATGCTGCTATAATCTTAATTACGCCTTAAATTCAATATAATCCTTTTCTTTAAGATTTACGGTTTTACTGAAAGCTACATTTCCGTTGTCGCAAACAGAGTCAAGCTTTTCGCCGTTTTTGAAAGCTTTTACAGACTGCGAAAATCTCTCAGGCAGTATGAATTTATCGAGGCTGATTTCACCGTAAAGTACACAAAGGCGGCTTCCTTTTTCCTTTATCTCGAAAGTTCCCCAGCAGCCGTCAACGCTCCAGAAAGTTTTGAAATTCTGAGTGTTTTCAATTGGCTTAAAGCCTATGGTTTTATGGGGCTTATCAAATATAAATCCGCTGAAAAGGGGAAGGAAAGAATAGCTTGCCATTGAACGTGCGTAAGATGAGCCGCACTCGATTTCGGCGTAAGGATTTCGCTTTTTGCCGTCGTATCTGTCCCTTACCGCTTCGATGCACTCTACTCCCTCTTTTATAAGTCCTTTTTTAATCATTTCAGCAGCGGCGGCGTATTCAAAGCCCGTCATTACCTCTTCGGAATAGGGAATAGGTATCTGGGGCTTGTATGTGGTTTCATCCCAGTTGCAGATGAGAAGGCCCTTTTCATCATTTAGGGCGAATATGCGGCAGGGATTAAAAACATCTCTCATAGATTTGAAATTAATGTCGTAAAGGCTTTTTAAAGCGGTGCGGGCTTTATTTTCCGGGAAAATATCACCGAGACCGCATATATCCATATGCCACTGGGCTACCATCTGGTCGATTTCGCAGCCGTCGCCTATCTGATATTTGATTTCCTTTTTCTCGTCGTTCCAGTATTCGTTGTAGATATTTTTATCCGTCTGTTCGTAGGGCTTTAGTACGCTTTTATCCTTAACGTCGATTTTCTGAACATAATATCTTCCGTTCCAAAGCTCGCTGTCAATATATTTTTTGCCGCTCTCCGCAATGCGTCTGTACTCTGCGGCAGTCTCTTTGTCACCTAAATAATCGGCGATTTCACTTCCCGCTAAAAGACCTCCGATGTAAAATCCCGTAAGCCACGGGTTCGGGCCGAAAAGCTCAACGTCCAGGGTGTGGTGCTGTCTGCCCGTAATAACGCCGCTTTTTTCCGGGTCCCATTTATCGGGATTTTTCTCGCTCCATGCGTACTCCAAGGCTCTTTTTGCCTCTTTCCAGTTTCTCTTTAAAAATTCGTCATCGCCGGAAATTTTCCAGTCACGGTAAAGTTTTATTATTCCGCCGAACTGACCGTCCACACAACCTCTGAAATTCCACTGCTTTGAGCCTAAGGGCAGCATTATGCGGAATTTCATCTCTCCTGTTTTAGTGGAGTTATATTTGTAATCGGCGTCACGCATTGAACGCTCAAGGGCAGGGAAAAGGAATGGGAGAGCATAGGCGTAGTTCCACACATGGGTGCAGCTGCCCTCACAGCTTCCCGTGTCCGCATTTGTGCCCTCGAAAGCGTAAAAGGTTCCGTCCTCAAGTCGCATACAGGTGGAGCTTTTAAGTACCGCAAGGTTTGCTCCGGCAGCTTCAAGTGCCTTTTCGGGTATTGTGGAAGAATAGAGGGAATCTGTAAACAGCTTCGTTTTCTCAAAAAGTGAATCAAAGTTTTTAAGACAGTATTCCGCCGTTTCGTCAGAGCCTGAAAAAAGAGAAGCGTAATAGTTTTTCCATGATGGTCTTTTTAATATTTTTCCTCCCCAGTATTTTTCAAATACCGGGAAATACCATGTGAGCACAAAGCGTATGGAGCCTTTTGCGCCGGGTTTAAGTTTTATATGTCCCTCAAGGGTGCACATATCGCCTATATCAAGTCTGCCGTAAACCTTTTGGTGTCCGTCATAGTGACGGTTTTTAAGTTTTCCCGGTGCAGAAAACTCACGCCAGAATACGGTCAGATCATCAAACCAGCCTGAGCGGTACCAGTATTCCTGATATGAAACATCGTCGCAGTCGGTGGCTATTTTTAAAGTTCCCTTTTTATTTTTTGCGCTTTTAAGGGAGATACCCGAAATACAGCCGCTTTTTGAAAAACTGTTTTCTGTGTCCGGTTTCAATGGGTTTCCGCATGAAAAAGCCACAGTATAGGTTATTTCTCTGTCTGAGTCGTTTTCGATATCCCACTGAAAGAAAGCGGCGGGAATACTGGAATTTTTATCATCCGAGGGGATGAAAGGGTTAAAAGCCGAAAGCTTTATTTTTCCCGGGAAAGCTTCTTCGTTATAGCTTATTTCAGCAAGGGGAAAGCGTCCGCTGAAGTTTACATCTGAGAAATGAGCCATGCCCGCAAGTGTGGTGCGATTAGGTCCATGACCGTAGCCCCAGGAGTGATGGGTGGAAGCCGATTTGTCGCCCATTATATTCTTATATATATCTCCCTGAAGAATTCTTGCATCAAGAACCTCTCCGCCGCTTTCCGCCTTTACGGCAAAGTTTGTATATTCGTTATATGAGCACTTGTTTGGACGGTTGAATATTTCCCAGTCAATAAGCCGTCCGTTTCCCGCAAGGCCTACGCTGCCCGTTCCGATTCCTCCTAAAGGAAATGAGATTTCGTTTAAGTATTCGCCTGTAAAATCAAGCATCTTTATGTCCTCCTACATTGATTTTTAAACCCTGTTCATTAATAAAGATAACGATACCACAAAAGATTCAAAAGTCAATCCCTTAAATTTGATTCTATGTTTTTCACAAATGTGAACTTATTTATTTGTGTTAAACTCCATATGAAAAAGAGCGAAGAAAACTTCGCTCAGAAATAAAGTTCCATATCTTTTTGACAGTAAATTTCGGCTCCCGTAAACATATCTGAAATGAAAGCCTGCTTTACGAAAACTTTGGGAACTGCATAGTCGGGGATGTGTCTTTTCAGACTCTCTTCAATATATTCGGCGGAAATAAAGTTTTCCGGTGCGTATATAAAGAGATATTCCGGATTGTAAATTGAGACGATTGAGGAAGCTATCATTGCAAAAGCATCCTTTGTAATTTCGCTACCGGAAATATCAGAGGCTATGGGTAAGTTGTGAATTTCTCCTGCATATCCCGAAAAACCGGTGAGCAGCTTACCCTCGTTTACAAAGCCGGAACCGAAACCTGTAAATCCCTGCTGAAAGGCTGCAATTACCGAATTTTTATTTTCAACCCTGTCGTCACGCAGCGCAGAAAGAGCAAGGATATTCATATCGTTTTCAACTTTTATTACAGCCCTTGTCTTTTTGCTGTATCTTTCTTTAAAATCAATACCTTCCAGTGACGGAAGACGGAAGTTCTTTCTGATTTTACCTTTAAATACGGGAGCAGGCAAAACTATCGTCAGGAATTTCAGCTTTTCGAAGCTTTTAAAAATTTTATCTGTTTCCTCGTCTATTATTTGCAGAGAGGAATTATCAAAAATTTCTCTTTCAGAGGAATATACGGTATCTAAGCAAAAGTCATACACTTTTGTAAAAATTGTGTCGATATCTATTACGATAGTTGCAGTATGAAAATAGTCAGAATTTATCTGATAAAACTGAGCTCTTCTGCCGGCCTTCTCCGAAACGCTTCTTTCATCACATATAGAAAAAACATTGTGACTGATGCCTAAAGTTATAAGTTTTTTAACTGTGGGAAAGCTGAAACCTGTATTTTCAGCAATTTCCGGGAGAGTAGCTTTTCTTACCTTACGCATATAATCGCATATTATATTCAAATTTTCGTTTTTTATTCTTTTTAAAGCTTTATTTTCCGTAGTTTTCGCCTCCTATAATTTATTAAACCCACTTTAACAAAGTTTTGCTAATAAGTCAACCTTATATTGGCTGAAATCAATTAATTAATGGATACAAAATACCATATAAAAGCTCCATATTACAAACTTGTTTAATTTGTGATAAGAGTATAAAATAGTCAAGTAATGTTACAATAATTTATTGTAATTTATATCACTTTTTGCAAAAAATATAATGATTTTTCTTAAAACGAAAATTTTTTTGCGTTTATTAATTGAAAAAAGAAACAAGAAGGGATAAAATGAATAAAATAATATTTTCTGATTCGGCAAATTTTTTTGAAGAAGCATTTCCTGTAGGTAATGGATTCTTTGGCGGTATGTATTACGGAGACAGTGAAAATGGAAAAATTTCTCTTAATTTAGACTCTCTCTGGAGCGGCAACGATAAGAATAAAGGAAAGGGTTTTGCGGCGGATAAATTAGACCTTGTGCGCAGTGCAGCTAAAGAGGGAAAAATTGGAAAAACAGCAAAGCTTTTAAAGAAATATTTTTACGGTGATTATTCTGAAGCCTATGTTCCTTTGGGAAATTTATACATAAAGTCCGAAAAGGCAGAAAGGGACGGCTATAGAAGAGAGCTGGATTTGGAAAGGGCAGTGGCTTCGGCATCCTACTCAGAGGGTGCAACTGAGGTCAAAGAGGAATGTTTTTGCTCTAATCCCCATATGGTGCTCGCAGTTAAAATAGCGTCGGGAAAAAATGATTTAACCCGTACAATTGATTTTGAGCCGGCGCAGTACTGCGAAAAAAGCTATAAAAATGACGAAATAATTTTTTGCGGCAGATGTCCCGATCAGTGCTATCCCGTGACCTTTGCTTCCGGTGAGGGCACTATAAGATATTTTTGCAGTATTAAAATAAACACTGACGGTAAAAGTCAAATTGACGGCGGAATTAAAATAACCGAAGCTTCGTTTATAGAAATATATTTTTCAGGCACTACAACCTTTTACGATTTAAATGCAAATGAAGAAAAAATATGCGCTGTAACTGACAGGGCTACGGAGTTCGGATTTGAAAACTTAAAAAGAGAGCATATTGAGGATTACACAAGGCTGTATTGCCAAAGCAGTCTGAGAATTTCCGGGGACGACACGGCGGATAAAAGCGAAACTCTCTTTAATTTCGGAAAATATCTGCTTATATCTTCTTCGAGAGCAGGTTCCATGCCAGCAAATTTACAGGGCATTTGGAGTGAAAGCCTTGAGCCCATATGGAAATGCGGATATACGATGAACATAAATCTGCAAATGAATTACTGTGGAGCAGAGCAAGTAGGACTCGGCGAATGTGTTGAGCCACTTATATCTTTTGTTTCAAGGCTGAAGACAAGCGGAGAAAAAACCGCAAAGGAGATGTTCGGCACTGACGGATGGTGTGCTTTCCATAATTCGGATATATGGAATATGACTACACCTGTGGGCAATACCCATGAATCAGACCCCAGCCAATATGCCTGGTTTATGGGTGCGGCGGGCTGGCTGTGTCTGCCGTTATACGAGCATTTCCAGTACACAAAAGACAAAGAATACCTGCGAAATGTTGCAATGCCGGTAATAGAGGGGGCTGTAAAATTCTATCTTGGAAATCTTCAAGAACATAACGGCAGCCTTACGGTTATACCTTCCGCTTCACCGGAGAATACATATACGAAGCTCGGCAGAAAATGCGCTCTTTGCTGCGGCAGTACAATGGATAATTCCATTATTGAAGGGCTTTTTAGAAGCTATATCGACTCTTGCGGCGAACTCGAGATAAAAGGAGATCTTTGCGAAAAAGCAGAAAAGGCTCTCGAGAAACTGAGAAAGCCGCAAATCGGTTCAGACGGAAGAATTTTGGAATGGGACAGAGAATATAAAGAATCCGAAGTAAAACACCGCCATATTTCTCATCTTTACTTTAACCATCCCGCAGCCCTTAATTTTAACGGCGAATATGATGAAGCCATTAAAAAGAGTCTTGCTGTAAGAGGTCACGGGGGAGCAGGATGGAGTATAGCCTGGAAAGCCAACCAGTACGCAAGGCTTCCCGACGGAGAAAACGCATTGGCTTTGATAAAACGTCATCTTAATCCAGTTGAGCCTTCTGCATCTCTTGACTATTCAAATGGCGGCGGAACTTATCCTAATTATTTCTGTGCCCATCCACCTTTCCAGATTGACGGCAATTTCGGAATCATGGCCGCAATAGGTGAGATGCTTATGCAGTCAAATTACGGATTTATAGATATTCTGCCCGCTCTTCCGGAAAGCTGGGAATCGGGAGAAGTAAAAGGAATGAGAGCAAAGGGCGGATATAAGGTTTCCTTTGATTTTTCCCGGGGAAAGGTTACAAGGCTTAAAATCGACCATGAAAGCGAAAAAGAATGTCTTGTAATGGTGAACGGGGAAAAGAAAAGCATATGTACCAATGAATTAATTTGCTTTGCAGATTAAATAAAAGGCTGTCGAAATGCAGCCGAAAAATATTTTATGAATGGGGAGTGTCATGGTGGAAAACATTAAAAGAGCACAAAGAAATGTGCCTACGAACGAAATGATAATTTTCCTTATGGGAACTTTCTTCCTTACGATGATGCAGGGAATGCAGGGAAATTATCGTCAGGCGTATCTTGTAAACGTGCTGCAGATTAATTCCGATTCTGTTGGATTTATCAATTCTTTTTGCACTATTGCAAGCTTTGTAATCAACTTCTTTTTGATGATGATTATTGACCGTACTCCGAAAGACGGTAAAAATAAGTTTAAGCCTATTGTGGCAACCTGGGCAATACCAACGGGAATATTGGCCGTTTTGCTTTTCTGGACACCGAGTTTTATTCCAAAGACAGGTGTGATAATTGTTGTTTACCTTATAGGTATTCAGCTCGTTTACAATATTGCAAACACTTTTGCCGGTACTCTTAACAATATTGCCGTTGTAATTTCTCCAAATAATGAGGAAAGGGATACAGCCCTTACTTTCAGAGGAATTGTAAATGCCATAGGAAATTCTGCACCTCTTGTTGTTGTGCTTGTTGCAGGTTTTATAACAAAAGATGAAGGTTTACAGTATTTAGGTTCTGCTATACTCTGCGCTCTTATAGGCACAATATTCATGCTTTGGGCAAGTAAAGTTGTCAAAGAGAGAATTACTTATACCAGTACAAAAGTCAATCCTCTTTTGGGATATGGTGACATTCTCAAGAATAAGTATGCATGGATTGTGCTTATAAGTGAGTTCCTTAAGAATTTCAGGGGCATTGCCACTTATATGGGAATTTTCCTTGCTGCAGCCCTTTTAGGTTCAACAAGCAAATATATTCTTTTGGGTCTTCCTACTGGTATAGGTACCTTTGTTGGAATGCTTATAGTAAAAGCGCTTTTAAAGAAATTTAATTCAAAGCAGATATATATTGCTTCAGGTGTTTACTCTGTTTGTGCCAATGTAATCGCTTTTGCAATAGGAGTAATGTACTTTAAAACAGGTTCCGCTTTATTGCAGATAGTTTTCGTTGTTTCTCTGTTCCTTATCGGCCTTCAGTTTGGAGCTTCAAACCTGCTGCCATCAATGTTCCAGGCTGATATTCTTGAGGATATCGAGCTTAAAACAGGCAAACGTCTTGATGTAAGCCTTGGTTTTGTCTGCGGAATAGGTTCAACTATCAGCGGAGCCATAGCTACCGGCGTTGCTCCCCTTATTCTTTATGGAGAGAATTCCATAATACAGTACATGCAGCCTGTTGAAGGAGTCTATCCTGAACAGGAGCTCAGAACCAAAATACTTCTTTTGTTCTTCTATACGATTTTCCACGGCATTATGATGCTTCTTGCCGGAGTGCCGTTTTTCTTCTATCGTCTGACAGGAGAGCGTAAGGAGAAGATACATGCCGCTGTTTTGGACAGACGTAAATTGATGGAAGAAAGTATTGAAAGCCAAACAACAGCTGAAAATGCAAAAGAAAAAAACAGTGACGAAAAAGACAGTGAATAATAAATTTTAAGTAGTGGAGGATTTTTATGAAATTACCTGCATATCCCCTTATAACGGTTGATCCGTTTTTCAGCATCTGGTCAAAGAGCGATAAGCTTTACGACGGACCGACATATTTTTGGAGCGGTATTAAAAAAAGAATAACCGGAACAGTTTATATTGACTCTATCGCTTTTCGCTTTCTCGGCAGCGGACAGTCAAAAGTTATAAACCAAACTGATCTTGAAATTACCCCTTATATTACGAAATACACTTTTGAAAATGAGTATATACGGCTTAAAGTTTCTTTTTGGACTCCCTTGGTGTTAAACGACTTATATGTGTTGTCTGTTCCGTGCTCATTTATAGATTATGAAGTGGAAGTTATTGACGGAAAAAGCCATGATATAGCTATAGTATTTTCGGCAGGAGAAGAGTTTTGTTACGATAAGTGCATAAAGCGAGTTATTAAAACTCTGGGAACTGCCGGGAAAATGTCTTATGGCAAAATCGGACGTGTTTCCCAAAAGCCTCTTAATAAGACAGGCGACAGTGTTTCTGCGGATTGGGGATATCTGTATGTCTGCGGTGGTGAAATTACTTTTGGTCTTACAAAAAAGAATGCTGTAAAATCCGTATTTAAAATTCCGCAGCTTACCGGAAGCGTAAAGGCGAGAAATATTGTGGCTTTCGATGATATTCTTTCAATCGAATATTTCGGCAAACGTATGACAGGACTTTGGAAGGAGAAATTTTCTTCTATCGAAGAAGCAGTTATTTATTGTGACGAACATCACGGCGAGCTTCTGGAAGCCATGAATGAGCAGAATAAAAAAATACTTTCCGATGCTGAAAAATTCGGTGAGGACTACTGTAAAATACTTACCGCTGCTGCAAGGCAGGTTCTTGCTGCTCATAAACTTGTAAGAAATACAAACGGCGATCTGCTGTATCTTTCAAAGGAATGTCATTCAAACGGCTGCATTAATACGGTAGATGTATCATATCCTGCTGTTCCCATGTTTCTTGTATATCGCCCTGAGCTTGTAAAGGCCATGATGACCGGAATTTTTGAGTTTGCACGTATGCCTGTTTGGCAGGCAGATTTTGCTCCTCACGATATAGGTACATATCCTGTTGCAGACGGTCAGGTTTATGCCCTTAGAAACAATTACGGAAAAAGCATAAATAAGAGAACAATCTATAAAAATAAGGATTTCGGCATTTTTAATCAGGATTGTCAGATGCCTGTTGAAGAGTGTGGCAATATGCTTATAATGTCTTATGCTTACTATTATGTAACCGGCGATGTTTCACAGATTAAAAAGAATTTTGATCTGCTTAAAAAGTGGGCAGATTTTCTTGTAAAGAAAGGTATAGTTCTTGACAACCAGCTTTGTACAGATGACTTTGCAGGACACAGCGAGAAAAACGTAAACCTTGCAATTAAAGAAATTATGGGTATAGCATGTTTCAGCAGAATCTGTGAGGTTCTCTCAGAGGATGATAATATCTTTTATTTTGAAACAGCAAAGAAATACGCCGAGGATTTGTGCGGAATTTCACGTGTAAAGGATTATCTCACTTTTTCCATAGGTAAAGAAGAAAGCTGGAGTTTAAAATACAATCTTGTTTGGGATATTCTCTTTAAATTTAACATTTTTGATAAGGAGATTTATAAGGGCGAAAGCGAAAAATACCGTGACGAACTCAATAAATACGGCGTGCCCCTTGATTACCGAAAGGATTTCACAAAGACGGACTGGATGCTCTGGGCTTCCTGTCTTGATGAAACAGGAGAGAACATAAAGACCTTTTCATCCTCTATTGTAAAATATCTTGCAGACACTCAGGACAAAAACTGCTTTACAGACTGGTATGAAACGAAAACTCCAAAGGAGAGAGGCATGAATCACCGCAGCGTACAGGCAGGACTTTGGATGCCTGTGCTGAAAGAGAAGTTATCAGAGGTGCAGGAAGATGAAAGAAGCTAAATTTTATCTGATTACCGATACACACTATTTCAAAAGTTCACTGGGAGCAAAGGGAAAAAGTTATGACAAAGTGATGCGGTATGAGCAGAAATGCTTTGCTGAAACCCAGAGCATTAATGAATCGGTATTTGAATTTTTAGGAAATAGTGAAGAAGCTGATACAATACTCATTGCGGGAGATTTATCCTTTAATGGAGAAAAGGAAAGTCATCTGGAATTTATAAAGCTTTTAAAAAAGCTTCAGAAAAAAGGTAAAAGAGTTTTCGTCATAACCGCAGGGCATGATTTCAACGACCGTCCCTTTGCATTTGAAAGCGATAAAAAAGTTTCTCTGAGCGATAAAAAACAGCTTTTCGATACCTCCTATGACTGCGGATATACTTTTTTTGATGACGGAGGAGTTAAAAAAAGACCTGAGGGAACTAAAAGGGACGAACTTTTTGATTTGTACTATGACTTCGGTTTCAAACAGGCCATAGCCGTTGACCGAAAGCACCTTTCCTATGTTGTGCAGCTTTTTGACGGAGTGAGGCTTCTGGCTCTCAACAACGACGGTGACTGCAAGGAATTTATAACCTACGACGATGAACAGATGAACTGGATAAAGGAGCAGGCGGAAAAGGCGAAAGAGGACGGACAGATGATGTTTGCCATGAACCATTATCCGCTGCTTCCCGGTCAGCCCTTGTTTGGACTTATCCCCACCGCCGTACAGGAAAACAGCGATAAAATCACCGATATGCTGGCAGATTTGGGTGTTCATCTTGTCTTTACGGGACATATGCACAACCAGAGTATAAATGAAAAAATCACATCAAAGGGAAATAAATTTTACGATGTCTGCACCGGCTCAGTAATCGCCTGTCCTGCCTATATGCGCCTTGTGACAATTGAAGATGAAGCGACAGTGGATATCAAAAGCATTCCTACCCCCGATTTCCAATGGGATACAAATGGCAGAAGCTGTAAGAAGTATCTGGAGGATATGTTTGACAGCATGATTCTCAACCTCCTTAATGATATGAAAACAAATCCCAAAGTTGTTTTAAAGAAATTCGGGGCAGATAACGCAAAGGCGCTTTATCCTGTGGTTAAAGTTGTGGGAAAGATTTTTTCCGTTGCCACTGTTGGTAATGCCTGTAAGCTGATGTTCATAAAATGCAGTCCTGAAATTAAGAACATGCTTGTAAAAAATTATGTGGCGGAGCTTGTAAGAGGCATATTTGTGGGAAATCAGACCTTTAAAGAGGGTACGCCCAAAGGCGATGTCTTTATGGCTGTTCTCAAAAAAATACACCCAATTCTCCAAAAGATAAATGTTAAAGATATCAACGGAAATCCCGTAGATCTTTACGATGTTCTTAAAAACACCGCAGGAAATTACGACATTGACGATTACGATGCGGTTTTGAAACTGAAATAAAAACTAAAATTCAAGGAAACGACAATGAAATATTCCTTTTATCACATTACAGACCCACATTATTTTTCCAAAAAAAATTATGACGGTGACCCCTGGGCATTGCCTCAATGGAACGACCAGATCGCTATGCGTGAAAGCGAGGAGATACTGAAAAAAGCTCTCGCTATGATTTTAAAAGACAGCGAAACCCATACGGTTATATTTACCGGTGATATGACCCATCACGGCGATAAAGAAAGCCATGAAGAGCTTACGGCTCTTCTTGACAAATTTGAATCTGATGGCGGAGACGTTTATGCCTTTACGGATTCCCATGATTATCCCGATGAGATGCCCGTTTTCCGTTTTGACAAGGACGGAAAGCCTTATGAAAAAGAGCATATGGAAAAGGAAGAGGTGCTGCCTCTTTACAGGAAATATAACGTAAGCAAAGCAATTTCAGTATATGAAGACGGCGAATCCTTTGTGGCTGAAATTTTTCCGGGACTTCGATTTGTGGCGCTTTGCTATGAAAAATCCAAAAGTGGATTAAACTTTTCTGAGGATTATAAAAAGTGGCTTAAAAATCAGGCTGCGGATGCTGAGGAAAGCGGAGCGGTGCTTTTTGGCGGAATACATCCGCCTATAATTGCGCCGAATCCTGTATACTCGGTAATAAGCCGTGAAAACGCTTTTAAAAACGGTGAAGAGGTGGGAGCTTTCCTTGCGGATATAGGCTTGAATCTGGTTTTTTCCGGTCACTGTCATATGCACGGAATACAGTTTTCCGTAAGCGGAGAAAATCGCCCTTTTTACGATGTAAGCACTTCTTCTCTCGTAGGCTGTCCGCCTAAAATGCGCCGTGTCACCATTGACACTGAGCTTAAAGTGGCGCAGATAACTACCATACTGATGGATTTGCCTGAAATGAATCTCGGTATGTCCCTTGAGCAATATTGCAGAAAGGGTTTTCTGGGAAGCCTTGAGGTTATTCCTTATAATATGGAACACGATGTTGAAGCTTTTGCCGAAACGGGCGGAGGAATAAGTCTACCTAAGGAAAAAATTCTGCGCCACAGAAAACTTGTAAGCAGAGCGGGAAGATTTTTAAATAACTTTACCTTCGGCAAAGCCGAAAAAATAGCCCGGTTGGGAAACGGACTTAAAAAAATAGAATGTTCATCAGTAAAGGATAAAAAGATAGTTCCATTTTTATTTGATGTTATCTGCAATATTTACAGCGGTGACTGCTATATATCACCCTAGTCGGCAGAATATAAAATTACCATGGGAATTGTATCGTTTATTGACTCTGTCATTAAAATACTTCCCATTGATATTAAAAAGCTTACGGGATTTGACAGTGTTAAAAAGATAGTAAAACCTGTGCTTTTTAACGAAAAAATAGACCACAATAACGCTGTACTTAATTTAAAAGAGCCTTCCCTTTAAAGGGAAGGCTCTCTTTTCATCTGTTTTCAGTTTCCGTTTTTCAGTTCTTCAAGTTTTCTTATTATGGCTTTCAGCGCTTCTTCCGGCTCTTCCATAGCCAGTACCGATGTTTCCATGGGACAAAAGCCTGTATCGGCTCTGTTTCTTATGGCCTTTACCTTTTTATTGTAATGGCAGGAAATACCGAATTTACCCAGAGTTTCCAAAGCCGGTTCACTTATGATATCTGCATACACTTCTTTTGTTCCAAGCAGTACATACAAAAATGCAGCCGCTTTTCCAACTACCTTATCCGCCGCGGAAAAGCCCTTTAAATCCGTCTTTGAATCAAGCCACGAAATCAGGGGAGCTACTCCTCGCTGATTGCTGGTATATACCCTTTCTCCCTTACAGAGAACGCAGGTGTGTTTTCCAGAGAAAAGAAGCTCTTTGGCTTTTACAGTATCAGTTCTCATATCTTTTTGAATTTTCAGCACGGTAAATAATAAGAGGAATAAGTACAAGCTGAAGGGCAATGCCGAAAATGCCTGTATAGACGCTTGTGAGAACTGATGCAACCTGTACGCTTTCGCTGCCGAAAGCATAGAAGGCAATAGCTATTGAAGCGGCTTTTACTAAACGTCCTCCAATCTGAACAATCAGAACCTTGGCGGCTGCGGGCATTCTGACGTTTCTCAAAAGTCCCGCAAACATTCCGTAAGCACACAGCTCAATTGCCATAAAGGGAAGCATCGTTATTAAGGGCATTCCCGACAGGGTAAAGCTGATAATGGGAGCAAGAAATCCTGAAACAGCTCCCGCAAGAGGACCGGCTAAAAGTCCCACTAATATGATTGGAAGATGCATTGGGAGAAAAGCTTCGCCCACACTTGTTCCAAGTCCTGATATTGCCCCTAAAGTGTGAAAAATCTGAGGCAGAACCACCGCTCCCGCAATTGCGGCAATAGCGTAAACTGTTTTTGCTTTCATAGAAAGCTGCGGTTTTTCCAAAGTTTTAACTGCTGATATATTGGGCATTTTAAATCTCCTTTAATTAATCTTATTTTGCCGCCTCGTTAACGCAGCGAAGAGCGTTAAGTGAGCGGGGATATCCTATGTAGGGCAGGCACTGTGAAATAATTTTAATGAGAAAGTTTTTGTCATTGCCCATTTTCATGTTTGCGGCGGCGTGGGAAATAAGCTGAGGTTCGCAGCCCCCCTGAGCCGACAAAAAGCAGAAAGTTATAAGCTCTCTTTCTCTAAGGTCTAGCCCGCCTCTTGTATAATAATCTCCGAAACAATTGGAGGCAAGCCAGTAGTTTATATGACGGCTTTCCTCCGGTCCCGATTTCCAGAAGTCCTCCATTGATTCGCCGAAAATCTCAACCTGCGCCTTGGTTCCCATTTCTCTGCGCTGGTCGTTATTGATTTTCTTCTGGGAGGGCAGGGGAAGGGGTATTCCTTTTTCCTTAAAAACTTCATTTGTGATTTTAATAAATGGCAATACTCTGCCTATACCTAAATAAGCTGTGGCTTGATAGACGATTTCTCTTATTTTAACAGGCTCCATGCCGAAATCAACAGCCGCGGAGAGGATTACGGAAAATTCATCTGTGCCCTGGCATCCAATAAGCGCTGCAAGTATGGCTGTAAAGCGTGTTAAATCGTCCAAATTATCGTGCTCCGGAACTTCTCCATATGCAAAATTATTAAGTATTTCGGCAAATTCAGGGTCGTTTTCAAAAAGCTCATCGTAATATTTTGGAAGAAGAACGTTGAAGTTTTTATCAGTTTCTGTCATTTTTAAGACTTCCTTATTTTTCAAATTCATCTGCAACCTCTGTTAAGAGCTTGCGGATTTTAAGATTCTGCGGACAGCTGTGTTCGCATTTTCCACATTTAATACATTCAGACGCCTTTGCGCTGTCTGTTGATTTGAGTACCTCATTGTAATTTTCTGAGCTTATGCTTTTAAACTCTCTCGCTGAGTTAAGGCAGGCGAACAAATCAGGTATCGCAATATGCTGAGGACAGCCCTCGGTGCAGTAACGGCAGGCAGTGCAGGGGATAAGATCCTGAGCGTGGAATATCTTCGCCACTTCTCTTATTCCTTTAAGCTCTGTCTCGTTAAGGGGGACAAAGTCTTTCATAAAGCTCAGGTTATCGTTCATCATATCCATGTCGCCCATGCCTGAAAGAACCATCATGATTCCCTCAAAGCCAGCGGCAAATCTTATGGCGTAGCTTGCGGCGCTTCCACCCTGTAACGAGTCGATTATCTTTTGAGCCTTTCTCGGAAGTTTTGCAAGGGTTCCGCCCTTTACAGGCTCCATTACAATTATAGGCTTATTGTGCTTGCGGCATACTTCATAGCATTTTCTGCCCTCTACGGAGTCGTTGTCGTAATCAACGTAGTTAAACTGTATCTGTACAACTTCAATCTGAGGATATTCGGTTAAAATCTCATCGAGAACCTGCGCCTTGTCGTGGAATGAAAGACCAACGTGTTTGATTTTTCCCTCTGCTTTAAGCTCGAAAGCTGTTTCGTAAGCGCGGCATTTTTTGTATTTTTCAAAAAACTTTGCATTCTGGGCGTGCATAAGGTAAAAATCGAAATACTCAACGCCGCAGGCTTCAAGCTGCTTTTGGAAAATTTGACGTATATCCTCCTGCTTTTTAAAAGTGTGTTCGGAAAGCTTATTGGTCAAAATATAGCTCTCTCTCGGATAGCGGCTTGTAAGGCAGTCCCGCAGTGCGATTTCACTTTTGCCGTCAAGATATCCGTGGGCGGTATCGAAGTAGTTAAAACCGCTTTCAATAAAGGTATCCACCATTTTTGTAAATTCTTTGTAATCAACTTTGCCAAGTTTCATGGGCAGACGCATACAGCCGAAACCGAAATTCTTTTTTACTTCACTGAAATAAGGATTCATTTTTATTGCTCCTTTTTATTTTCAAATTCTGGACGAAAACTATTATACTGATTATATCATAAAATCAGCGGCTGCAATAGATTGTAAATTTCAAAAGCCCAGTAAAGACCTTGAAGCCGTACTCTCAAAGTACAGCTTCAGGAGCTTATTTTATGTTTTCAATCCACCTGGTAATGTCGGCTTCATTTGTAAGAAGCTTTTTGCCGTTGAATTTAATATTCAGTCCGTCGTGAACTTCGGCGCCTTTACACTCTTTTGCGAAATCTTTTAAAGTGTGGCCTATCCATCCTCCGTTTGTGGCAAATGGATAAACCTTTTTGCCTTTTAAATCCGCTTGCTTTAAAAAGGTTTTCATAGCAGGTGCAAAGGTGTACCACCATACAGGTGAGCCTAAAATGATTGTGTCATAGTCGGTTAAGTCGATATTGACGGGTTTTATTTCCGGCGTAAATCCGCTGTCAACTTCACGCTTTCCCTCTTCAACTACGTCGTTGTAATTTCCTGAATATTTCTTTACGGTTTCAATTTCCCATAAGTCGCAGTTTAGTTTATCCTTTATCATCTGTGCGATGCGCCTTGTGTTTCCTCCATAGGAATAGTAAAGTATCAGTGCTTTCATAAATATCAGCTCCTTACCTTAATTTGGAGTATTCTTCATCAGTTACCTTTTCGCACCACTCGTTGGAGGTTTCCTCTCCCGGAACCTCAATTGCAAGGTGTGAAAACCAGCTGTCAGGCGCTGCGCCGTGCCAGTGCATTACCTCCGGAGGAATGTTCACAACGTCGCCGGGATGAAGCTTTACAGGCTCCTTTCCCCATTCCTGATAGTAGCCTTTGCCGGCGGTGACAAGAAGAATTTGACCGCCTCCTGTTTTTGCGTGGTGTATATGCCAGTTGTTGCGGCAGCCCGGCTCAAAGGTTACGTTTCCTATGACAACCTGTTTTGTTGAAAGCATATTAAGATAGCTTTCGCCTACAAAATATTGGGCGTAGGTTTTGTTTTCCTCTCCCATGGGGAAGATAAGTTTTTCTGCAAATTCGTTTTTTTCGGTCATAAATAAAGCCTCTCTTTCTAAAATTTGTATTTGTGAAATTAAGTTTAAGTGTAAAAAAGAAAGCATATCAGATTTACTTCATCTGATATGCTTATTATATTGCGGCAAAAACATTATGTCCAATACTTATATTTTATGAGCTATACATGCTCAAAAAGCATTTTATGTACTCGATAAACCTGTTTACTGCCGAAGAAAAGGGCTGTTCACGTTTCCAGGCAAGTACAGATGTCGCCGAAAGCTCAGGGTAAAGAGGAACCATTGTGATTTCAGATTTTTCAAGAAACGGAAGCCCGCCCTCAACAGTTAAAGCATACCCCAAGCCGGCTTTTACAAGCATTGCGGCATTGGTGCTGAAATTGCATACAGCGGAAATTTTAAGGTCCTTATAGTAATCACCGAACCAGCTTGCCACCTCATCGTGAACCTTCTGCCGTCTGGGCATAATAATGGGAATATCCGCAAGCTCCTGAGGGGTGATGTATTCCTTTTTTGCCAAGGGAACCCCCGCTGGGATAAGGGCAGTCCAACGCTCTTTCATAGGCATACGGATGTACTCGTATTTTTCCATGTCCACCGGTTCAAGGAGAAGGCCGATATCCGTAAGTCCGTTATCCATGCGGTGTTTGATTTCGTCAGCATTGGCAGTGAAAACATCAAATACTATTCGTGGATATTTTTTCCTGAATCCTGCCAGAATGTCGGAAAGGAGCTTGACGGAAGCGAGTTCGCCGCAGCCGATTGAAACAGTTCCCTCAATCTGTTCTTCTCTGAGGGAAATTTCATCTTCTGTTTTTCGCATAAGCTCTAAAATTTCTTCCGCCCTGCGTTTAAGGAGTATTCCCTCGTTTGTCAAAGCCAAAGGGCGGCTTGATTTAATAAAAAGCGTGGCTCCCACTTCTTCTTCGAGCATTGCCATCTGTCGGCTGAGAGTAGGCTGAGTTATATGAAGCACATTTGCAGCGCCGGTTATGCTTTTTTCTCTTGCCACTGTGAGAAAGTAATGTAAAAGTCTTGTCTCAATCATTTGGGGACAGCTCCTTTTAATATGGATACAAATGAATTATATTTTGAGAAAAGCAGGGTGTCAAGGCAAAGACATAATACAGGAAAATTCTAAGGGTAAGTATTATTAAATGTTTAATGACCTAAAAACAAAATCCCCTTCTTGAAAGGGGATGTAATCGTTTTCAGGTTACCGGTGAAATATTTTTAAGATAGGTGCAGGTAGTATAAAAATTGTCCTCAAGGGCTGCGGTATAAGTTCCTGAATACTTCTTTGCTATGTCATTGATAATATTTATACCGTTGCCGTGAACGCCGTGTGTACTTTTCGATTTTTTCTGCTGGGAATATTCGTTTCTGCTTTTTACACAGAAAAAGTCGGGACTTATTTCAATTGATATTTCCACAGTTCTGTTGCTCATAAGCTTACTGCTGGCATTTATAGCATTATCCATTATATTATGTAATAACCTGCAAAGGTCGTAGTCCTCTATTTTCAAAAAGGCGTTTTCCATAATATCTATTTTTAATGTAACGTTCATCTTTTCTGCCATTTGCTGTTTGATGTAACAGATGGTATTGAGTGTATCATTTGAGCAAATGGGAGTTCCGGAAATCTCGCTGAAGCTGTTGCCGGTTTTGCGGAGTATTTCAAGAGCCTTTTCAGTTTTACCCATTTCAATAAAACCGCTTGCCGTTGTCAAAAGATTTATAAGGTCGTGCTTTACTTTTCTGAATTCAACCTGCTCCTTCTTTAAAAGCTGCGTCTGATTGTAGTTAAGTTCGCTTTTAAGCAGTTCTTTTTCGTTTCTGATATTTCTTTCTTCCGTTTTTGACTGTCTGTCAACGATGAAAATAATGCACACATCAAAAACAAGGCAGAGAACCATTAAAATAATGATCCAGCTTTCAAAATAAGGATCTTTTTCCACCAATTGAGTAAAGCCCTCAGGAGTTGCTATTTTTATGGCCTGGAAAATCAGCATGGAAGAAAAAACGTGAGTTATTGGAAAAAGATAGTAAAAAGTATATTTCGTTTTATATTTAAGCGAAGGGTTGGTTTTTGATTTTATAAAATTTATAACAGCAACAAATATGAAAGAAAACGAATAAATACATATGCATATAGTTAGAAGAATATTTACGGTAACTTTAAGTTGTACCCCGAGGCTGAGGTTTGTTTTAAATAAAAAAGTAGCAATCAAACCTCCTGAATAGCCGGCTATGAGATAGGCTATATGGCTGAATATAGCGGTGAAAAGCTTTGCAAAAATTGCTCCTTCTACAGCAAAGCAAAGTACGATAAAGGTGAGGATGTAGTATCCAACCATAATCAGCAATTCATTTTCCAATGTAGCGACACTGACGCCAACCCATGAATAAATGAGACAGGGAATTACAATGGAGAAAAATGTTACATATACATTGCGTTTGCTTTTAAGTATGGCATTAGATATGTTGAAGGTAACAAGAGCTCTGACAAGATGAAGCAGGAAGGTCCAGGAGAAAAAATTAGTGAGATCAACTTCGGTCATTGTGTGTCTCCTTTAAGCGAAAGAAAGGTATTTTTTGTAGGCTTCAATTGCGTTGTTATACTTTTTAGGTGGAATTGGGATTTTGTCACCTGAAAACAGCACAAACTCATGAGGCTCATAGGAGACTACATGGTTCATGTTTATGGCGTAACACTTGTGGCATCGCAGAAAACAAGGCGGTGTTTTTTTTAGAAAGCTTTTAAGGGTTGCATAAATGGTGATATTCTGATTGTTTTTCAAATGTATTGTAATGTTATTTGCAAAGGTTTCAATAAAGAGGATATCCTGAAAATTGATTGTATAATTTTTGCTGCCGGATTTTATAACTGTTAGATTGTCGTTTTTCTGAGCAAGATTCTGTATCGCACGCCTTATTGCTTTTGAAAGCTGTTCTTCGGTCAGCTTGGATTTTATAAGATAATAGCAGTGCAGGGTTTCCGATATATTGTACGCCTCTGTCGGGAAGCCGGTCATAAATATGAGTTGTACGTTTTTGTTTTTAATGTTTTCAATTGTTCAGTTTACGGAGTTAATGTCCTTTACCATAATATCAATAAAAACGATATCTGCTGAATTTTCGTTTATAAGACTTTTCAGATCGTTAAGATTATGTATTTTAGTGATTTTATAATCGAATTCAAGAGCTTTCATGTGGTTTTTAATTTTGTATTCTATAATTTCGCAAAAATCTATATCGTCGTCACAGATTATAACATTAATCATTTGTATTCTCCCTTTAAAATTATATTTAATATTATATCATATGAAACATGAAACAGGAAGCTATTATTATATAATATAGAAATTAAAGTCACCAAGGCTGATAATTTTAAAAGCAAAGACTTGATGTTTACCACTGCTGATTTCACTGATATGATGATAATTTGTCCATGAGCAAAAAATAAAATCAGCATCCAGGATTTTTGGAAAAATTTGCGTGGACAGAAAAAAACAATTTCAGAGAGCCAAAAAGTATGATTTTATCATTTTGAAAAAGTTTTCAGAAATTGCATTATGTCATAAAAAACGTGTCGTTTATCCTGTAAATATTGTAAATGACGTTGGTTATGATAGAATTATGACGTAGCGGAAAAAGAAAATTCAACTGCCTAATTTCTTTGACCGTCTTGTAGTCGGAAAGCTGAATCCACCGTTTAGCTTAAAAAGTGCATCCTTAAAACCGAAGCAAATTAAATAATTCTAATTTTACCTTTCTATAAGCTTTACCAAACCGTTGTTTCGGTCTAATTTTTGGAGTGCATCAGGTTCCGACAGCAAAACCCGTACAGCTCACCACTGTACGGGTTTTAACTATTTCTATAATTGTCCGTTAAACACTATGGTTTCGCCTGCTGCAATTTCATAAATTCCATCTTCGGGCTGTTCTTTTAAATCGCATTTATAATTATTGAATAATTTTGATAAGTCTATAAATACCCGTAAAGGTTTTTGCTTTAAATTTTTCAGGCTGAATGTGTTATTTTCGTTTGAATACTCGATGCCGTAGCTTTCCATTTTTATATGCGCATTTTCGGACAGACATGGGATTACGGCGCAGTCGGCTTTCTTGTGGCCACTGATTCCGCAGTAATCGTGAATAAGCACATCGGTGAATACGTTTGGATATTCATAATAGTATTCGGCTCCGTGCCAGTTCTTTTCGGCATCCTTTCCGGTGTTGTAATAGACATAGTTCATGTCATATCGTTCGCCCATTTTATATTCGTCAGCTTCAGCCTGTTTTGAAACAGCAAGAAGCTGATGCAGAATTAAATCCTTTTCACCGATATATTTTCTGTATTTTGCATCATGGCACCAGTATCGGCCTGCGGCGCAAAGGTCGTAGGGACCTCCTGTGCCTATTTCGCTGTCGGTATAGACGGCTATATCGGCGGCGAGAAAGGTGGGGAATTTCTGAAAGACAATATCGTTTTCCTTTATCATAGAGATGATTTTCCTGTCTCGCTCTTCCGGGTTCAATTTTAAGGATACTGAAAGGGCATTGCTCAGAAGATGGATATGGTCGTGGGTTTTGCCGCTTTTTTCGATCCAGTCTATATAACGCTCATCTTGGGAATCCCAGTATCCATTTGGAACATCCTTAATATAGTTTTTCGCCATTTTTTCGCTTAGGCTTTCGTAATGTTCCGCAAGGTTTTCTTTTTTCACTATTCGTTCGAGGTTTCCCATGAGTCTGAAACTATTTATGGCAAAGGCCTGTGCCTGAGCAGTAGCTCCGTGTTTTATAACCTGATCCTCATAATACACATCTGACCAGAGTCGGCCATTTTTGTCTATATGCTTCTCAACGTAGGCGAGTCCCTTTTCCACTGTGGAAAGGCTATCTTTTACAAATTGCACATCCTTTGTCAGACAGTAATAGTTATATAGATCTTCGACAATCTCTATATTTGCTGTCAGAGGAAACATAACCGCTCTTTTTTTAGGTTTTTACTTCGTCTCCTGACTCTGTATTCACGGCGTCCGTTAGGTTGAAGGGAGAGCAGATTTCTGTACTGTTTACGCCAGTCGGTTTTCATAACCCTGAGTTGCAGTGAAATCATTCTCTTGACTATGCCCGCATCAAAAGAGTTTCCCATTGCAAGACGTCCTCGTATATGGAATTCATGATCTACCGCCGGATAGGTGCCGCCGTAAAAATCTGTATTTAAAGTAGAAAGAACATATCCTTCACGAAGATGTTTTTTCTCAGTCATAAAGCTGCGTTCCGCACATTCGCACAGTAGATTTTTCCAGTAAAATTCAGAAAGAGTTTTAGTAAGTTTATCGCTGCCGCCTATATTAAAGAGAAAAGTGTTTCCCAAAAAATCGCAGCTTGGGAAGCCTTTAAAATCTTTCCTTGTAAATTCTCCGGAAAAGAAAACAAGTCTTCTCTCGTCATTTTTGACAACGGTATATTTGTCGTCTGTTTTTATGTATGAAAAGCTGTTTTCAGTTTCATTTATTATCCAGAGAAAATTATTGCCTTCAAATTTATCCGGCTGGAAAACAGGAGGGATTACATAAAGTTCATTTTCTGAAATGGAACTTCCGTATATTTTTTCTGTTTTTTTAACCTCTAAAGTGTTGGCTGCTTCAGCTGTTTGGTAGCAAAACTCTCTTTGTTTTTTCTTTAAACTATTATAAAGGTGACTTGAATAAATTGTTTTTTCCACTTTGACACCGCCTTTTATTACTATATATCAGTACTTATAAATGCACAATTTTTTTGATAAATACAATGAATTTTTATTAAAGTTTATCCTGATTTAAGACGCTTGTCAACGCAGAATTTTAAGAGAAACGCAATCCACTTTATAAGAGGAAAACTTTAAATTTTTATTGTGATAAATTGTATATTTATACAATTATTATGGTGATAAATAATAAATTAAATTTAATATTTATTCAGAAATTTAAAAAGTCGCAATTAAATTCCACAAATTATTTGATTTAACTTTGGCTATAATTAACGTATTTTTTAGTGATTTTTCAAATGGTATTGACATAAATTGGATATAGCAATATTATTAAATATAGTTTAATATAAGTGATAAAAAAATCGCTTATATTAAGAGCAATGTTTCAGCCATTATGTTGCGGGAGGTGAAAGAAAAATTGTAACGTTAAAGGCGTTAACAAAGTATCAGCTGAACAAACTGCAAATAATTCGAGGAAATACCATGAATAAAAAAATTCTTATTATTTCAAACCCATGTTCCGGTAAAAACAATAAAAGAGTAAAGGCGCAGTCGCTGGCTTCGCAGATATCTGCTTTCGACTTTGATGTTGACGTTATAGAAACCACTGGAAAAGGCGACGCAATAAAAATTGCACGTGAGCATCATAGCAATTATGATTATATTTTAAGCTGCGGCGGTGACGGAACTCTTAATGAGGTTATAAACGGCGTTATGCCGCAACCGGACGTATCTCTTATATATTTTCCAAACGGAACAACAAACGATTCTGCAAAAACTTTAGGTATAGACGGAAGCGTTTCTCAGATAATATCTTTAATTAAGCGTAAATCTTTTCACCCGGCGGATGTCGGAAATATTAACGGAAGGAATTTCTTTTGTGCTTCTTCCTTTGGTTTTGGCGCAAAGGCTTCCTACAGCACAAAGCAGAGCATTAAAAATGAAATCGGACATTTAGCTTATATTCTTTCGGGAATAAAAAATGTTAGCGATATAAAACCGATACATATGAAAATTGAATGCAGCGGTACAAGCTTTGAAGGCGACTATATTTTCGGCGCAGTGGTTAACACTATATCCGTCGGAGGTATTTTTCATCTTGACGAAAAGGATTTCTGGCTTGATGACGGACTTTTCGAGATTATACTTGTGAGCAGCATAGACCGTGTTACTCAGATTCCAACTATGATACGTAGGCTTCAGAAACAGGATTACGACGGTAAAAGAGTAATTCTTATAAAAACAGATAAAGTAAAGTTTACTTCTGATAAGCCTATCGGCTGGTTGGTTGACGGCGAATACGGCGGAGAATTTACTGAGGCGATAGTGGAAAATCAGTCTCGAGTAATTTCAATTTGTTCTCCGGCCCACTCTCTGTTTGGTTCAATATGATTACAATGTGATAAAAAACTAATCTCCCTGTTTTAACTTTGCATGTTAAAGCAGGGAGATTTTTTAAGTTTTATTCTTCTTCAATGGCAGCTTTCTGTGAAAGTATATCTTTGAAAAATTCAGGTTCAAATTTCGGCTGTCTGTTATAGGTGTAAAGTCCATTTTGTTCTTGTTCCACATCGGTGAGCTGAATATAGCAAAGTGCGAAAATCTTTTCGTTTTGCATGAGAACCTCCGTCAGTTCTTTAAAGCGGAGTTTAAATTCTTCCGGAGTTTTAGGAGCATTACCGTAACCCCAGCTGTTTTTATCCTCTGACCACTGTATTCCGCCGTACTCGCTTATAAAAATGGGCTGACCTTCATATTTTTGATTATCCTTTTGTCCGTCGTAAAGTTCGCCGTCGGTAATCAGCTTTTCATAGTTTTTGCGGAAGGTTTCGGTATTTTGCTCGTAGTCGTGGGTGTCAAAAATATCTGTTTCAACGTGAACATATCCGCTTGTGTCGATACAAGGACGTGTGCTGTCGAGAGCCTTTGTCACTTTATATACAAGCCGTATGCTTTCTTCATACTGTTTCTTGCCGTCTATGGGTCCTGTTTCATTATGAGGACACCAGCCTATAATTGCCGGATGGTTAAAATCACGGTTTACTTCTTCAATCCATTCAGGAAGAACAGAATATATGTTTTTTGGATCATAGAAATTGCATCCCCAATCAGGATATTCTCCCCAAACTATATAGCCCATTTTGTCGCAGTAATACAAAAATCGCTCTTCAAAAACCTTTTCGTGAAGTCTTGCACCGTTAAAGCCCATAGCCAGTGAAAGCTTAATATCATTTAGCAAAGCTTCATCACTGGGAGCTGTATATATACCGTCAGGATAGAACCCCTGGTCAAGAACAAGACGCTGAAATACCGATTTTCCGTTTATGAGAAATTTCATTCCGTCAAGCTCCACAGTTCTAAGGCCGAAATAGCTTTTTACAATATCGGAGCAAAACCTTATTTCCAGGTCATATAAACGTCCGTGTCCTGGTTCCCAAAGATGCTTTTCTGAAAGGGGAAGGTTTACAGTCATTGAACCGGAAGCGTTGTCAGCGCAAAAAGAACCGACAGTTTTACCTTCATACGAAGCGGTGATTTCCAGTTTACCGCTTCCTGAAAGCTCTGTTATCAGCGTAACTGAGGGAGAGGCAATTTCTGTATACATACGGATGTTTTTTACATAATTTTTCTCTGTAAATTCAAGCCATACAGTTTGCCATATACCTGTAGTTCTTGTATAAAGGCATGCGTATGAATGATATTTGTCGCTTTGTTTTCCCCGTGGAGTAAGACCGCTGCGAACGTCATCCCTTGCGAAAACTGTAACGGTATTTTCTCCGCAGACAACATATTTCGTTATTTCTGCTTTAAAAGATACGTATCCGCCTTTGTGAGTGCAGGCTTTTTTGCCGTTAATGTATACTGTTGCTTCATAGTCAACAGCTCCGAAATGTATAAATACACGTCCTGCAATCTGTTTTTCTGTAATGGTAAAGGTACGTTTATACCAAACTCCGTACATAAAGTCTTTATGTTCTATTCCTGAAAGGGCACTTTCAGGACAAAAGGGGACAGTAATTTTTTCGCTGAAATTCTTTTGCGGATCGTACCATCCCTTTTCCTCACCGCTGAGCTCGTTGTCAATTTGAAACTGCCACTCACCGTTTAGATTCACCCAGTTATCACGCTGGAACTGTGGTTTCGGATGTTCACTTCTGGGGATATTTAACATATCGGTCACCTCTGTTTCTTATTATTGAATGGTGTTTAATAATCGGGATTTTACCACTTGTTTTTTGCTAAGTCAATAGCAGAAAAGCAAAAAGTTTTGAGGTTGAACCGATATGTTATATTAAGGAATTAATATTGCTATATATCTTTTTGATTACCAGTTAATAGTGTATCTTTTAAGTGCATTTTCGATACCTGCGGCGACACTGTTGGGGTCATCCATGGTTTTATCACAGGCTACACGGAATACCATAACTCCGCCTGCACCGCTGAAAAGGGCATATGCGGTTTTATCTCCAGCAAGAGCGGGGGAGCAGAAAGTGCCCTCGTAAACCTGATTGGCGTCATGTACACTATAGTATTTGTTGTTCCAGTAGGTAGCTTCTTCCAGAGTGCGCCAGGATGCCCAGTAGGGTGAGCCGTTTACAGGACGACCGTAGGCGGCTATGCCGATATTTATTTTGCTGATGTCTGCTCCATTGTCAATAAAGTCCTGAAGACCTTCCTGTGCCTGCTGGAGAGAACTCTGATATCCGTCCATGTCGTTTCCGTCGTATGCCATAAACTGAATCTGGTCAAATCTTTTGAGAGTTTCTTCGGACATACCAAGGCTTCCAGCGGAAAGAGCTCCTGAAAGAATGGCGTCAGGATTTACTTTTTGTATACCATCGTCAAGTCGAGCTATAAACTTATTAAATACTTCCCAGTCGCTTGATGTTTGGGGATATTCCCAGTCTATGTCTACGCCGTCAAGGTCATATTTATCTGCAAAGGCAATAATCTGGTCGGCAACTGACTCCCAGTACTGTGCCATATATCCGTTTACGCCGTTATGACCTTCGCCCCAGGTGCCGTCGGCAAGGGCGGTGACGATGATTTTTACCTGATGATCTTTGTTTGAACGGTGGGAAATGATTTCTTTAAGTGCATTAAGCTCCTGAGCAAACTTTTCTTCTCCGCCGTCACCAAAGCCCATCTGACCGTTTTCGTTCCAGTGTATCGCTCCGAAAACTATTATTGTAGTGTAAACATCATAAAAACGTGCATAGTTATTTACATATTCCTCGCCTTTTGCAAGTATTTCGGTAGGCACATCGCCGTCAAGACGCTGATATGCGGTTACTTCAAAATCGTCTGCACTGACTTTCGGTTCGTTGTAAAGACGGATTGACCTTATTTTTGCCGGAGTTTCACTATTTCTGAATTGGTCGATTGACAAACGGACTTTGTCCGTTGTAACGGCGTCAAAGGAGCAAAGGCGGCTTGTCTGAATTTTTTCGCTTTCGTATACGGTTATCCATTCTCCGTCAACTTCAGCCTGTAAACGGAAATACTGTACCTGATTTCCAGTCTCTTCAATTATTGCAGTGTTGAAAGTAGAAGTTTCTTTAAGCTTTATTTCAACATAGCTGTTGTTTGCATCTTCGCTGCCTTCGGCAGGTGAGCGGTCAGGGTCCTGAGGAGTCCAGCAGGCATTGCTGTTTTCAAGAAGATTTTTCGCATCTGCCTTTTCTCCCTGTTTAAGGCTTTCGTAAAGGATGCTGCCTCCTTCAAGGAGATTATCCGATTTAAGATTAATTGCCGGAAGGGAATTTCCGTCCCATTTATCAGCGCTGTTTGAAACGAGAATTGTTGGAACAGCAACCAATGCGATAATCAGTACAGCTGCAATGATAGCTTTTACAACTTTTTTCGGTTCGCCGGCAAAAAACAGGCCTAAGGGGAGAGCGGCAGCTAAACCTACCCAGGGAAGCTTTCCGGCAATAGCTTCAAGTCCTTTTTTGAAGTTTTCAGCGGAAAGACCTTTATCCATGCTGAAAACAAGTATCGCGGTATATATGAATAGGATTACAGATAAAACCGCAAAAATCATATATATAATATTAAATATACGGAAAAATTTATCGTGTTTGCTTTTATTGAATGTAAGGGCAAGGAGGTAAGATAACGCTGCAGCCATTGATACGACGCATATCACTAAAACAGTGGGGACGAACTTTGCCCCTAAAGGATATAAATCCGTTATCCACGCATAGGTCCAAGTGGCACTGCTCAAAAAAGCGAATGCCAGAGCGGAAATTACATAAAAAACATATGCTCCCGTCTTTGAACAAAATCTGTTAACAATGCGACTAAAAAAACTCAAATTAATCACCCTTTTATGTATATATTGTCAGCGGGGATAGTGTATCACATATATAATTAACTTGCAAGAATATTTTGTAAATTCATTTACAAAATTTACCATAAAAACTGTAAATAAACAATTTTTAATGATAAATTACAAAAAAGGGCCATCATAAAATGACGGCCCGAAATAGAACTGAATATTCAATTGTGATAAGTTATAGGTTTGTTAGTTGGACTTTTTCTTTGGACATTTATCAAAGCTGGGGTTAAAGGCATAGAAGTTCTTTTCGTTGAGTCTGTCGGTAGCAAGTCTGAGACCCTCACCGAAACGCTGATAGTGTACAACCTCTCTTGCACGAAGGAATTTAATTGCGTCACGTACATCAGGGTCGTCAACAAGTCTGAGAATGTTGTCGTAGGTGGTACGTGCTTTTTGTTCCGCAGCAAGATTTTCGTGGAGATCTGTTATTACATCGCCTTTTGACTGGAGATATGAGGCAGTGAAAGGCACTCCTCCGGCAGAAGCGGGATATATACCTGTGGTATGGTCTACGAAATAGGAATCGTAGCCGCCCTTTTTGATATCCTCTATTGAAAGGTTTCTTGTAAGCTGGTAGACTATTGCGCCTATCATTTCAAGGTGTGCAAGTTCTTCTGTACCTATATCTGTCAGCAGTCCTTTCAGTTCTGCATAAGGCATTGAAAAACGCTGGCTCAGGTATCTCAGGGAAGCTCCCAGCTCTCCGTCAGGGCCGCCGTACTGGGTCATGATAATTTTTGCGTAAACAGGGTTTGGCGTCTTAATGTTTACGGGATATTGAAGCTTTTTCTCGTAATTCCACATTTAGTTTGCACCTCCAATGTTTTCCCAGGGCCATGGGTCTTTAAGCCATGAGGAGCCGTCGCTTTGTTCAGAGGATAAAGGCCCGTACTGGCTTTCATATTCTTCTGTAAGCGCCCGTGCTTCATTTGTATATTTTTTGAATTTTTTAACCGCTTCAGGACAGTCGGGATGAGTGTTAAGATAGATGTGCAGCTCCCATGCGGCAAACTGAGCTATGCTCAGCTTCTTTAAAAGTGCTTCTCTGTCCGTCATAAACTGCACCCTCCTTCACCTAAGAAAGGTTTGTCCAGACAGGGGAATAAAGTTCCCTTTTTAAAGCCTTCTTGTGAGGAGTAAGGCTGATTAAACTGCTGGAAAGGTATATATGCCATTGCGGGAACAGGATTTTTGGGCAGCGGAGAAGTTGGTCTATAGCTTTCTTCGCAGTTATCGTCGCTGTCCGTTCTGTTAAGTCCCGAAAAATAGGGATTAGAGAAATTATCAAAGTTTTCCATAGTTTCAGCTCCTTTTCTGGATTTGGGCAAGTCCCTTTTATATAGTATGAAAAAAGGGAAGTTTGGTGAAATGAAAATGGATTTACAATGGAATACTTAACTAAATATTATTTTAATTAAGGACAAAATCAAAAACTTTAAAAATACTCTTGATTTTTTTTGGACAATAAATTATAATATAGAGCGTCGCTTGACTGAAAGCATATGGAGAGTTGTCCGAGCTGGTCGAAGGAGCACGATTGGAAATCGTGTAAGTCGCTAAAACGGCTTCGAGGGTTCGAATCCCTTGCTCTCCGCCATAGTAAAAGCCGCAATCCTTGAGTGAGGTTGCGGCTTTTTGTTTTATGAAATTCCCGTGCCGGTATTAATAAAAACATGAATATTTTGGGGAGATGTTTTTTGCTGTTTCATATGTTTTCTTCTCAGCAGGAGAGGAGAAATTTTGGCGGTTCTGATTTTATAGAGCTTCAATATTGCAAATTGCCCCAGGGGTTAAAAATTAAAGAAATTGTTTCCGTAGATAAAATTTCCCATTGGAAAAATGATTCCCTTTATGTTTCCGGAGACGATGTGAACCTGTTTTATGAAAGCTACTCGAATATTATTACCGGAGGAATATACAATAACGGAAAAAGCGGCGGGATGGATTTATTGGGAATAAATTACTATTCACAGGAACAGGCTGTTTTGATTATGGAGCGAATAGAAGATGAAAAGCCGCCGGAATATGAAATTTTGCTCAGATGGCTTAAATCCGGAATAAATTATACGGGCTTTTATGTTTTAGGACTGTGAACGCAACGAAGATAATATTTATGAAAGGAGGAAATATAAAATGAAGTTCCTTATCACGGGTTCAGGTGGGTGTGTTTGTACTCCGAAACCGTTGTGTCAGTGCAGTGTGTGCGTTGAAGCGAGAAAAAAGGGTTATCCCTATAAACGCTGCGGATGCAGCCTGTATTTGGAGGACTGTGCCTTGCTGGTAGATACTCCTGAGGATATTTCCGAAGCTCTTAATAATGCAGATATTAAAAAGGTAGATAATATTCTTTACAGTCACTGTGATCCTGATCATACTCTTGGCATGAGAATAGTTGAGCAGTTGCGTCTTGAATGGCTTGACTATTGCGACAACATTAAGCCCGAAACGCCTATCAACGTCTATGCTCAGACGAGGGTAATGGATGACATCAATAAAATCCGCAGTTCTTACGGTTCGTTTATGGATTATTACGAATATATGGGACTGGTGCGCCGTACGGCTGTGAAGAATCCGCTTTTTATAAATGACATAAAAATCTCCTTTGTTTCAGTTAGAACGGATAAAGCTGTTTCGGTGTTTGTATTTGAGGAAAAAGGAAAGAAGCTTGTATATGCTCCCTGCGACTGTATGCCGTTTCCAGATGATGAAATAATAAAAAATGCAGATGTGTTGATTATCGGCAATACTGTTGTGGGAAATGTGCTGAAAAACGGAAAAATTATTACAGAGGAACACCCCTTGCTGAAAGAACTGCACACTTTAAGGGGAGTTATTGACATAGCGGACAAAATGAATATCAAGAGCGTAATTGTTACCCATATTGAAGAGGATTGGGGAAAGTCATATGAAGATTATCTGGAACTTCAAAAGCAATATGACAATGTGAAATTTGCCTTTGATGGAATGAGAATTGAACTGTAAAATAACGCATAATTTGTAACTGATTAAAATCTTTAAAGTATCTGTTATTATCCTTTGCGGTTAATGAGCAGATGCTTTTCTTTTTTCTTTTATTGCAGTTTGAATTTCGCTGTGATATCATCAGATAAACGAGGTGGTGCTGGTGAAAAAGTTTTTCGGTAAAAATGATTCCCATAAGACAATTAAAAAATCTCTCTTTTCCTGCAAGAGAGGCGATTTGACTATCAGGGGTACAGAGTATCGGCCGGAGGGAGAAAATCTTCCCGCTGCTATTGTCTGCCATGGCTTTATGGCCTTTCAGGATACAGTTCGTCAGTATGCAAAAGCTCTGGCTGAAATGGGATATGCTTCCTATTGCTTTGATTTCTGCGGTGGTTCAGTGATTAAAGGAAAAAGTGACGGAGATACCACAAAAATGTCGGTGCTCACCGAGGTGAAGGATCTGGAAGCGGTGATAGAGTATGTGAAATCGTGCAGTTTTGTGGATGGTGAAAAAATCCTCCTTATGGGATGCAGCCAGGGCGGCTTTGTCTCGGCTTTGACTGCGGCAAAACACAAGGAAAAAATAGAAAATCTTGTTTTGTTTTATCCTGCCCTTTGTATTCCCGACGATGCGAGAGCGGGAAAGATGATGTTTGCAAAATTCGACCCGGAAAATATTCCGGATAAACTGAGATGCGGTCCCATGGCTTTGGGCAGGTGCTATGTTGAGGATGTAATACATATGGATCCCTTTGAAGAAATAAAGGATTACCCGGGTAATGTGCTCATTGTACACGGCACAAAGGATGGCATAGTTAATCCCCGATACAGTCAAAATGCATACGAAAGCTATCTTGAGGCGAGGGCGGAAAAGGGCTATAAAAACAAAATTATTCTGAAATTTATCGCGGGAGCGGGACACGGCTTTTTAAAGCATCAGGATAAAACCGCTATCGGATATTTGAAAGAATTTTTAGGCTGAAAAAAGCAGTATAGTTATTTTGAAAAGCACAGCGTCAGAAAATGCAGATAGAGCAAAAGGATAAACAGAGAAAAAGCCTCCCTTGTGAAAAGGGAGGCTTTGATGCATTTTTTATGGAGAATTGATAAAACGTGACGAATGAATTTTTCTGTATAGAGTAATTTCTGTTACAGCGCCGGATGGATGTGGTTGTGATTGTCACTGAAATTATGGCTGTGCCTGTGGTTTTCATGGTCTGCGTCGTGAGTGTGTATGTGGCTGTGGGTGTGCTCGTGGGGATGAGTGTGAACAATATCGCCGTGACTGTGCTCATGGCAGTGAACGTGAGTGTGTATGTGAGTGTGCTGAAGCTCAATTGTGTCTTTTACTATTAGGATAGTTCCGGCAATCATAATCAGCAGTGCAGCGTAAAACTGTATTTGCGGCCGCTCTCCTACCAGTATCATGCTGAAAAGCACGCCAAGAAAGGGAACGACTGAGTAATATGCGCTTGTTTTGGCTGCTCCCAAATCTTTCTGAGCCATAATGTAAAAGTTGATGCTCAGCCCGTAGGAAACAAAGCCCAGTATAAGTATTCCGGCAATTGTTTCAATAGCAGGGAAGGTTTCGCCAACTATTAAGGCGATTATTAAACTGCCAAGTCCGGAAAAACAGCCCTTTATAGCTACTATTTCTTCAGAGCTTTTGCTGCTTATCATTTTAGTGCAGTTGTTTTCAAAGCCCCAGCAGGTGCAGGCTCCCAGTATGAGTATTGAGCCTTCATTGAAGGTAAAAGCTCCCAAGCCGCCGTCAAGGCTCAGAATAATGCTTGCGGCAGTTAAAAGGATTATGGCTGCCCAGAGCTTTTTGGAGATAAATTCCTTAAACACAATAAGTGCAATAAGGCTTGTAGCGACTATTTCGAAGTTATTGAGAAGTGATGCATTAGCGGAGGTAGTACGTGCAACGCCCAGCATTAAAAGGATAGGGGCGGCGATATCAAGAATGACTATAGCACATACATATGGTAAATCCTTACGGGTGAGCGGTTCCTTTTGACCGCTTTTCCCCGAGAATTTTTCCAAAGCCATATAGATAACCATGCCTATACCGGCTCCGAGATACAAAAAAGCAGCCAGCATAGTTGGACCGGATTTTTCCAGCAGCAATTTTGAAAGGGGAATATTTACGGCATAAAAGACAGCGGCGAGTATTGCGAAAATTTTGGTTTTCAAAGTTTTGCCTCCTAAGAGCTTGATTAAATAAAATCCATAGAAAATTAAGTCAATATAAAACGCTCTCGACTGAGTTTATTCGGGAGCGTTTTTTAATTTAATTATTTTTATCACGCTGAGCGAGCAAATCCCTGCGGAGTCTGTCGGAATCCTTTCTTACAAAGTACATGGGGATAAATGCTATTAAAGCGATTACAGAGGATGCAAGGAAAATCTCAAAGGGAGGCTTTGCCGCTACCGGGTCAAGGGGATTAAAGGAATTAATGCCTATGGCAAGGGTGATGATTGGTCCTATAATCATGGGTATCATGACGGTAAAGCACATTCTCACGCCCTGAAAACGCCCTTCGGCTCCTTTTGGAATGTAATCCTGAAAAGTGCTGTTAAGCGCACCTATCATTGAGAGCATACTGCCCAGCATTACAATTCCGCCTATATAGAGAAGAGGAAGATATGCCGAAGAGGGCATAAACTTCATGAGGTAGATTATAAAAGTACCTGCAACAATCAAAAAGAGAAGGGGGAATAAAAAGCTTTTACGTCCGTACCTGTCAAAAAATATTCCGGAAACTGCCGTTACTGCCGCTGAACCGACTATGACGACGGCGAGGGGGATAAGGTAATCGGTTATGCCGAGAGTTTTTACTACGAAATTGATAAGATATGACATGAATACCTGCTGAGCGATGCCTATAAGACAGTAGCAGGCGAGGGTAATGTAGAGCATTTTGTTTTCTTTGATGATGTCTTTTCTGAATCCGTAGAAGGTGGATTTAAGATAATCGGAGTTTTGTGCTTTTTTGATTTTTGTACTGTCTTTAAGAAGAAACAAAGAGAGAATACCTGCAATAATTGGGATAATTCCCAGGGTATAGAAAAAGCCGTTATAGTTGCCGCTGTCAAAGGTAAACATGGCTATTACAAGGGTTACAACCATTGCAAACACTGAAAGGATTGACAGAATGGTGTTCATTTTACCTCGGTTTGAAACGTCAGTGACGTCGGTGACCCAGGCGTTGAAAGCGGCGTCGTTGGCTGTTGAGCCTGCAACAGTCATAATGCAGTCAAAAATAACGAGAATTGCCACGACCAATGCACCTTTTTCCGGGGAAAAGTCTGTGGGTACCGCCACAAACATGATAATCGTCAAGCCCCAGAGTATGTAGCCGATGGAAATAAAAGGTTTTCTTTTACCGCTTCTGTCGCAGAGCCCTCCGGCGAAAATAGTAGTAACGGTAGCCGTAATTGCGGAAAAGATAACCATAAGGGTTGTGGCGATATAGTAGAGGTTGCCGTATTTTGAGGTGTCCTCAAAGATATTCTGGGCAAAGGTTGCGAAATACATATTTTCAACCATCCAGGCAATTTGTCCTACAAGACCGAAAAGTGTTGCGCTGAACCATATTTTTCCTCCGAGCTTTGTGGATTTTACGGTGGAGGATGATGTTTTATCTGTAGCCATAGAAAAGCCCCCCAAAGTTAAATTTCTTATAACAAAAATAACATAATGCGGCGCTTTTTTCAAGTAAAAATGTTCAATATTGCTGTAAAATGAGTTTGCTTGGACTTTTGATAAAAATAAAAATCCGCAGTGGATTTTACCCCGCTGCAGATTATATGTTTTATAACTGATGATTATTTACCTTGATGTTTAAGTGATTATTAGAGAGGATGGGAGAAATTTAATGAATGAGCTTTATTTTCTGTTGCGTTTTTTCTTTCAGGGCTTATAACCATACAACCATGATGGCATTTCCAGTGGTTGTCTTTGTCCCTGCAAATACCCAACAATTCACACTGCCTGCAAAATTGCGGTACGTTATCTAAAAAGTCCAATTTTTCTTTATCAGCAAATAACGTTTCAAATACCTCACTAAGAAAATTTTCTAACTTTAAATATCTCATAATGCAGCCCGCTTTTTAGATACAATTTTTAATTATCATACACCTATAGATTAATATTGTAAACCTTAAAGTGCTTATAAATTAACCTGAAAAACCATATACTAAAACCACAGGATGGGCGGTGAGTATATGAAAACAGAGGATTTAAAAGAAATCGGTATCCGTATTGTTGAGCGGCGAAAAGAATTGAAATTAACCCAGGAACAAGTTGCCGAGCGCATGAATGTATCTATCCAAATGATTTCCAACATTGAGAGAGGAAACAAAGCTATAAAAATTGACAATCTCTTAAAGTTGTGTAATATACTCAAAACAAGCACCGATTATATATTGACGGGCAAACGTACAGATAATGATTTCGATACTTTAACAGATAAGATTTCACAATTAACGGATTCTGATTATAAAATGATAGAAATGCTCGTTGATTACCGTTTAAATGATAATAAATAAAAGGTATGCGGAAAATTCTGTTTTTCTCATACCATAAAACAAAGAGTAAAGTTAAGACACCTGCCGCAAGACAGGTGTCTTTTTGTAGTTTAAACATCTGCCGAAAAGTCATCTGAAGCCATTCGACGATGTTTATTTTATTATAATGGCAGTAGGACCGTCAGCCCCTCCGATAATAGCGATATCGCACATGCCACGACCCTTTCTGTGTTTAAAAAGGCTGTAAAACAGGGCAATGAGAGATATGGCAATCAATCCCGAAACAAGAAAACGCAGAAATGTTTTCAAAACAGCACTCCTTTTAAGAAATAAGGGTGCGCTGAAATCAGCACACCCTTTATGACTTTTAAAATTAATTATTCACCGAAATATCTCTTGAGAAGTCCTTCGAAAGCCTTGCCGTGACGAGCTTCGTCTCTTGCCATCTCGTGAACTGTGTCATGGATAGCGTCAAGGTTAGCAGCCTTAGCACGCTTTGCAAGGTCAAACTTACCTGCTGTTGCGCCGTTTTCAGCTTCAACTCTCATTTCAAGGTTCTTCTTGGTGCTGTCTGTTACAACCTCACCGAGAAGCTCTGCAAACTTAGCAGCGTGCTCTGCCTCTTCGTAAGCAGCCTTTTCCCAGTAGAGACCGATTTCGGGATAACCCTCTCTGTGAGCAACTCTTGCCATTGCAAGGTACATACCAACCTCTGTGCACTCGCCTGTGAAGTTAGCTCTGAGATCCTCGAGAATGTCCTCAGAAACGCCCTGTGCAACGCCTACAACGTGCTCAGCAGCCCAGCTTCTGCCTTCCTTCTGCTCAACGAACTTTGAAGCGGGAGCATTGCACTGAGGGCACTTTTCGGGAGCCTCTGTTCCTTCATAAACATAACCACATACACTGCAAACAAACTTTTTCATATTGTATAACCTCCATAGATTTATTGATAACGATTATCGTTATCATTATTATACACCTAAATAATCTTTTGTCAAGTTTTTTTTAAATTAAATTGAGAATTAAAATAAGTAAAATTATGTGAAACAAAGATTCAACTGGCAGCCCTATCATAAACTTTAAGTGTTTGGTTTTGTGGCGGATAATTTTCATCGTAATGAACATGGGCAGGGAAGCACCAATAAGTCCGGTAATCATAAGATGATTTTCGCTTATTCTTCTTTTTCCTTTGACAGCGCGTTTTTTGTCGGAGATGGTTATAGAAACTCCGTATATAGAAATTATAATGTAATATATAATAAAAACACATATTGCGGCTGTTAAAGAATCAAACATTACTTTCTTCCTTTTTTAAAGCTTCAAGGTTTTTGAATACTTCAATATCGCCGGATTTAATTTTTTCCGCTTCGCTGTCGGTAAGCATAAAGGTGCTGCTGCAAGAGGGACAAAGGGCAAAATAGTTAGTGCCGAATTTTCCGACAGGGAAGGCCAGAACTATTGCGCTGTCATAATTTTCAAAAACGTGCATATTGGTTGATTGCAGGCACTTAGGACAAACTGCGTTTTCTGCTACGCAAAAAGTTTTAAGTCTGCTTGTAAAGTCAAGTAAGTGTGACATAAAAACACCTCCGCATATAATCCTATTATTTAGATTTTAATATGTCAAGTGAAAAGGAGTTTTTTATGAAAAGAATTTATAGAATTATGTCTTTGATTTTTGCAATTTTGTTTATTATAACTGGATGTACTGCTGAAAATTTTGATAGCCAATCTGTTATTAAAGGGGAGACGGATTTCCAAAAGGAGCCTTTAAATTATACTCAAAACATCGAAACCGAAAAGGAAGCAGATAATGAATTAATAGGCGTATGGTGCAATTACTATGAGCTTTCAATGAAGGAAAGCGGCGGAGGTACAGAAGAACAGTTCAGGGAAAAAGTGAATGAGATGTTTTCTGTTTCAAAAAAAGTCGGTGTCAATACCGTGTTTGTACAGGTTAGACCATTCTGTGACGCTTTCTATAAATCCGAACTGTTCCCATGGAGCGAATATATTACAGGAGTTCAAGGTAATGACCCGGGTTACGATCCTCTTGAAATAATGGTGGAAGAGGCAAAAAAACTTGAGCTTCAAATTCACGGCTGGATAAACCCCTACCGTGTTTCATATAAGACTGATATAAATGCTCTAAGTGAAAACAATCCGGCGAAAAAAATGTACGAGGAAAATCCTGACAGCGTTTATATTTCAGACAGCGGAATATTTTTAAATCCCGCAGATGAAAAGGCAAAAAAGCTTGTCATAGACGGAGTTAAGGAGCTTTTAAACTATGACATTGACGGAATACATATGGACGATTATTTTTATCCCAGTAGTGATGAAGAAATAGATAATGAGGAATATGAGAATTATACCGAATCCGGCGGAACCCTTTCTCTCGCTCAGTGGAGGAGAAATCAGGTAAGTGCCCTTGTAGGAGGAATTTATTCACAAATAAAAAGTATTGATCCCCAGGTGGTTTTCGGTATAAGTCCAATGGGAGATATAGAGAAAAATTATAACAGCAGTTATGTTGACCTTGAGCTTTGGTGTTCAAAGGGAGGATATTTGGATTACATAATGCCTCAGCTGTACTATGGCTTTGAAAATGCCACGATGCCCTTTGAAAATACGGCGAAAGAATGGGAGAAACTTGTTTCGGAGGAAAGCGGGGTAAAGCTTTATGCAGGGCTGGCTTTATATAAATGCGGACTTGAGGATAAATATGCAGGAGCGGAAAGCGAAAAAAAGGACACCGGCCGTTATGAATGGATTAATGAAGATAATATAATAAGCCGTCAGATAAGCTATCTAAGAGAACTCAATTATGATGGAATAGTTTTATATTCCTATAAAAGTATAGCCAACAGTTCGGGAGATAAGTATTTACAGTCGGAAATAGAAAAAATAATGGGCATATTGTAGAAAAAAGAGGGAGAAATTTCTACATATAGGTTCGTAAAAATGTGATATAATACCCATAGTACATTTTTCACAAAGATAAAAGTGGAATTTGTATTCTACTGTAGATGAAATCGGCGCGGCTTTCAGGATGGGTGTGATATATGAAAAACAGCAGTTTTGGTTTGAGAACCAGAGTTTTTGTTTCAAACGCAATAATCTTGTGCCTTTGCGCATTTCTTGCGGTAGGTTTTCTGGGCTTTGCAATTTACGGATTTATGTTTACATATGACGGTGGAAGGATAAGCAAAAATTACGAAACCGGTTTAGGTTTTGTAACAGTTTATCAGCTCCAGATGTATGTTAATAAAATTCAGGACGATTTATTGCAGGGTGATCCTGCACAGACCATTAATGACGCCGAAACAAGAAGCTTTATTGACGGAATCAGCGAAACCGGCGCAGATGTAGCGATTTTTAAAAACGAAGACTTAATATATGTAAACGGTGAATTTACTGAAGAAGGAGCCGTGAAGATTGCTGAAGAACATAATCTCTTCACCAAAAATTCGTCCGAGTTTTATACAGGATCCAGTGGCAGCGTTTTATTCAGCTGCCGTCCAATACCCGGCGGAGGATATTTGAGAATATTGTTCAGTGATGAAGGGCTCAATAACATAATAGGTGAAACCAATGAAGGAATGTTAAATGGCATTTTTGATTTTACAGTCAGTATACTTGTGCCTGTTTCAATAGCCGCTCTTATAATTATACTTATAACTAATATTATGCTTTCTTACGGAATGTCCAGAGACCTTGTAAATCCGATATACCGTTTAAGTGTTGCAACGAAGCGAATAAGAGAAGGGGATTTGGATTACAGTATCAACTACCGAGGAGATAATGAAATCGGTGCCTTGTGTGAAGACTTTGATCAGATGAGACTTCAGCTGAAAGAGTCGAAGCGCCTGCAAAAGGCTTATGAAGATAACCGCAGAGAATTAATCGCCGGAATTTCACATGATCTTGGTTCTCCCCTTACTCTTATAAAAGGATATGTTTCGGGGCTGCTTGATGGAATTGCCGATACCCCAGAGAAAAAAGATAAATATTTAAAGACAATTCTTGACACAGCCTGTGATATGGATAAGCTTGTAGATGAACTGTTTCTGCTTTCTAAGCTTGAAACGGATAATTTTACTTTTGATTTTTCTCCTATAGATATTTCAGAATATTTTGATAATAAAGTTTCAGATTTGCCAATGCTTACAGGCAGCACTAATATGGAATGTGTATTTGAAAACGACTGTCCCAAAGGGGTATATGTGCTAATAGATAAGCTGCAAATAACGAGAGTAGTGAAAAATATTGTACATAATTCTGTTAAATATAACACCAATAAGAACCCGAAACTTAAAATTGCCCTTAAGTATGATAAGAATTATATAAGTCTTTCTATTTCAGATAATGGTCCGGGTGTAGCTCCCGAAGATCTGGAAAAAATCTTTGACAGTTTTTACCGTACTGATAAGGCGCGAAGCAATTCTACAAAAAGCGGCAGCGGTTTAGGCCTTGCCATAGCTAAAAGAATAATAATCGGCCATAATGGAACGATTAAGGCTGAGCTGAGCGAAAGCGGCGGCTTAACTATAGTTATTAGTTTGCCGGTTCATAATTATATCGAGGAGGTTAATTGATTTGGAAAGAAAGGTACTTATTATTGAAGATGATCACGCAATTGCTGAATTAGAGCGTGATTATCTTGAATCCAGCAATTTTTCAGTTGATATTGCCGCAGATGGAGTCAGCGGTTTGGAGGCTGCCTTAAACGTTGATTACAGCCTTGTGCTTATTGATCTTATGCTTCCCGGGATGGATGGTTTTGAAATTTGCCGAAAGCTTAGAAGCGTAAAAGATATACCCATATTGATAGTTTCTGCCAGAAAGGACGACATTGATAAAATCAGGGCTTTTGGTCTTGGCAGCGATGATTATGTAGTTAAGCCTTTCAGTCCCTCTGAGCTTGTTGCACGAGTAAAGGCGCATATTCTTCGTTATGAGTCTCTCGTTTCAAACGAAAGCCACAATAACGAAGTGCTTAAAGTTGGCGATATACTTATCGACCATGGTGCAAGAAGAGTTACTGTCGGCGGTAAAGAAATTGGTCTTACAAACAAGGAATTCGATTTGCTTTATTTCTTAGCTTCAAAGCCCAATATTGTTTTCACTAAAGAAGAACTTTTCAGTAAAATATGGGGTTACGATTCCATGGGAGAGACATCCACGATCACTGTTCACATTAATCGCATAAGGGACAAAATCGGCGATGTAAATGGTGATCCAAAATATATTGAAACTGTATGGGGTACAGGGTACAGGTTCAACGTTCCTCAGGTTTAAAATTGATTTTTAAAAATTTAGTTTGGCTTTTTGAAACAAACAGTTAAAACTATTTTGCTCATTTTAAATTTGTATTAATATTTTTTGGTAAACTATGAACTAATTTTGAACTAAAAATTTTCTTTTTTTTAATAAATTAGAGGTTGAAATTTTAGCGGCGGTTTATTATACTATCATCTGTAGGTCATACGACAAATATTATAAAAGGAGAATTTAAAAATGAAAGCTTATTTCAAGAAAATAGCAGCTCTTACTGCTGCTGCTCTTCTCGTTCTTTCAATGGCTGCTTGCGGCGGCAATGAGGATGAGGATCCCACAGAATCTGATACTAATAACGCAGTAGTAGAGGATATGCCCGCTGATGACACAAATGCTTCTGAGGATGCATCTGCTGATGCAAGCGATACAGCTGCTTCTGAGGACGGTTCAGCTGCTTCTGACAGTGCTGACAGCAGCGATTCCGCTAAGGATTCAAGTGCTGCTTCCAGCAACTCTTCAACTCTTTCTAAGGATGAAGCAGTGGCCCTCTTCAACAAGGCAACTGCAAGCGCTAAGAGCATGAAGGGTAACCGTTACACAGCTGTTGCTATCAACAAACTTCCCGGTGCTTTAGATAAACTTAAGGGCATGATTTCTGAAGGCCTTCCCAGTGCTGATGAGGCTACACCCATTACAGGTGTTCCCAACGCAACAATGCAGGCAAGCGATTTCTCAAGCGTTACCGCAAAGAAGAGCGGCAACAACTGGGTTCTTACAATGAATATTAAGACTGAAACTGCTCCCAACAACGCAGCAAATGCTCGTGCATTTGAGGAACTTCCTCAGAGCGAGATTGACAGCTGGCTCAATAAGTTCAGCGTTAAGCCCGCAAGCGGCATGAAGTTCGTTTATAGCGGCGGAACAATCAACGCTACTGTTACAGCAGACGGCAAGCTTGTAAGCGCTACATATACAATGAAGGTTACTCTTGACGTAAGCAATGTTACAGCTATGGCAGTATTCAAGATTTCCAGCGCTAATATTTCTATCACTCAGACTGATAAGTTTTGAGTAAAAGCTTAAAGCTAAAAAATTAGTATTAAAAAGCGGTTCTCCGAAAGGCGAACCGCTTTTTTACGTTAATGCTTTAGCGGAAAAGTTCTCGTCATGACGAGAACTTAACAACCGCCCGCTATGCGGGTGAGATTAAGGCTTAAGCAAAGAAACATCGATTCTGA
>CASEMN010000001.1 GCA_949289045.1 uncultured Oscillospiraceae bacterium | reverse complement strand
CTGTTCGTAAACTAAATGGAAAGCCACCTATCCAATTTAGAATTGAACAGATGGCTTAGTTTCGCTTTTTTATGTCTACTAACTATTGACTATTTCACAGCTGCGACCGGTTTTGTGTTTATCTTTTATTCTTTTTGTAGATGATATTCAGCCCTTTAAGGAGCAAATCGTTTTCGAGAATTATTTTTCTGCGGCAAAGGGGTAGGATAAACTGTGATATGCCGCCTGTAGCAATAACTGTTGCCGGCTGACCCAGTTCTTCTTCCATTCGCTCTATTAAGCCGTCGAGCATTGCCGCTGTTCCGTACATAATTCCGCTGCGCATACAATCAACGGTATTTTTACCGATTACTTTTTTAGGCTTATCAAGGCTGATGCCGGGAAGCTGTGAAGCGTGGCTTGCCAATGCTTCAAGGGAAATCTGAACTCCAGGAAAAATGATACCGCCCATATATACGTTCTCAGGCGCCACAACTTCAATGGTAGTTGCAGTACCTAAATCCATAAGAATAAGAGGAGCAGAATACTCTGCAAGTGCGGCTACTGCAATGACTATTCGGTCGCTGCCAACCTGAGAGGGATTATCCATACGGATATTCAGTCCGGTTTTCAGTCCGGGTCCCACAACCATAGGATCTTTACCGATTATTTTTATTACACCGGTGCGGACAGAATCAAGGACGGGCGGTACAACCGATGAAATAATGCAGTCATCAATATCCGAATTTTCAACGTTATAAGCTTTCATCATATTTTTGATTTCCACACTGTACTGATCTGCAGTGCGAAGCTTATCGGTAGCAATTCTCGCTTCAAAGAGAATCTTATCATTTTCCATAAAGCCGATAACTATATTAGTGTTCCCGATATCAATAGCTAAAAGCAAAAGCGATTCCTCCGTTAATGTTTTTTGATGCGTTTTGATATATTCAGTAAGGCTTTTCCTATTCCGGTTACCAGAATTGCCGCTGCAATGGCTTCCGGAATTCCCGAAGCTACAATTGTGCCTAAAACAAGGTTAAATACAGCCGATGCAGCTACGTTTTTGGCATCTGCATACTGCTGAGCAAGAAGTACGTAAATGCTTCCCATTACAAGAATTGTATGGCAAACGCTTGCCAAAGCAGCCGTTACGGGAAGAGCCACATAATCTTTCTTCAGTACTTTTTTGAATAGTTTCCAGAACCAGCCTGCCAAAAGGCCAAGAAGAATACGGCAACCAAGTGCAATCCAAAGGCTTTTGAGCACTCCGGGCAGTCCTTCTGTTGTCATAAAAGGTGAAAACGCAAAGGAAAGCAGTCCCGGTGCAGTTGTGTTAGCCCAAATGGAGCAAAGACCGAAAACACCGCCCAAAACCGCTCCGGCTCCGGGTCCGAGAAGAATGGCGCCTAAAATTACCGGTATGTGCATTGTAGTGGCTTTGATTACCGGAAGCTGAATAAATCCAATTCCGGTCATGCCGAGAACTAAAAGTACAGCGCACATCATGGCAAGGGATACAAGGTACCTTACATCCACGTTCTTTTTTTTCATATTCAATTACCTCCTGCTGCCGTTCCGTATTTTACGGATACAGCGCATATTACGGAGAAAAACTCCTTGAATATTATAGCAAACCATGTGGAAAATTCAAGATTAAATAAGAGCTTTACACTGTACAGAAAATTGACTATAATAATTTTTGCGACAGACGTTGAAACGCTGCGCATAAAGAAAAGTTTTGCTTAAATTCATAAAATATATCACATCCGTATGGGAGGAATTACTTATGCTGAAAGGAAAAACCGTGCTTCTGGGTGTAAGCGGAGGAATAGCTGCATATAAAGCAGCTGCACTGGCTTCGGCTTTGGTAAAGCAGCATGCCGCAGTAGAGGTAGTAATGACCGAAAATGCTACTGAGTTTATAACACCGCTCACCTTGGAACAGCTTACCGGACGACGTGTAATGGTGGATACCTTTGACCGTAATTTTTCTCATCAGGTTGAGCATATCGCACTTGCGGAGCGTACAGATTTGGTGATTGTTGCGCCTGCAACTGCAAATGTCTGTGCAAAATTTGCTCACGGACTTGCGGACGATATGCTTACTACAACTGTACTTGCGTGCCGCTGTCCGAAACTTATCGCTCCGGCTATGAATACTAATATGTTTGAAAATCCAGTTACACAGGATAATCTTAAACTACTGGAGCATTACGGCTGGGAAATTATTCCTCCTGCCAGCGGAAGACTTGCCTGCGGAGCTGTGGGCAAAGGAAAGCTGCCGGAGCCGGAGGTACTGCTCGATTATGTAATGCGCTTTTTGGCAATGCCTCATGATTTAGAAGGTAAGAAGGTGCTGGTTACTGCCGGACCTACACAAGAAGCCTTGGATCCCGTGCGGTATCTGACAAACCACTCAAGCGGCAAAATGGGATGTGCCATTGCGAAAATGGCAATGCTCCGTGGAGCGGACGTCACTTTAGTGTGCGGACCGCTGTCAGTAACACCTCCACCCTTTGTGAAAATAGTAAACGTTGTTTCTGCTAAGGATATGTTTGATGCAGTTACAGCTCTTGCACCGAAATCAGATTTGATTTTCAAAGCTGCCGCAGTTGCCGACTATACGCCTGCTGAGTACAACGATCAGAAAATGAAGAAATCAGATAATGATTTATCAATTCCTCTTAAGCGTACTCAGGATATTTTAAAATATTTAGGTGAACACCGCACGGACGGACAGGTTATATGCGGATTTTCAATGGAAACTCAGAATATGATTGAAAACAGCAAAAGAAAGCTGCAAAGTAAGAATATAGATATGATTTGTGCCAACAATCTGAAAACTGAGGGAGCAGGATTCGGTGTTGATACAAACGTTATCACTGTTATAACTAAGTCCGAGGTTAAAGAATTGCCTCTGCAATCCAAAGAATCCGTAGCAAATGCTATACTTGATGAATGTCTCAAACTTTTGTAAATTAAATTTTGTGATGTAAATTTTTCCATGTTTAAAAGTGTTAAATTTTCCAAAGATATTTATAAGGAAGCAGCCTTTATAATGAGGCTGCTTTTACTATTTATTATCTGAAAAGTGCCTGTTCTTTCCTATTGACATAAAGGAGAAAAAAGGGGTATAATACGCAAAGAACAAATGTTCAAGATGAATGTGAAAAGGAGCTTCCAAGTGGCGCTTAAAAATATTTTTGTCAAAGGTGCAAGAGAGCACAATTTAAAAAATGTGGATGTCGAAATTCCAAGAGATAAGCTTGTGGTTTTTACAGGACTTTCAGGTTCCGGTAAATCCTCTTTGGCTTTTGATACTATTTATGCAGAGGGTCAAAGGCGTTATGTTGAATCACTGTCTTCTTATGCAAGACAGTTCCTCGGTCAGATGGAAAAGCCCGATATGGATTATATTGAGGGACTTTCTCCGGCAATCTCAATCGACCAGAAAACCACATCTAAAAATCCACGTTCAACAGTAGGTACTGTTACGGAAATTTACGACTATCTGCGACTTTTGTACGCAAGGGTAGGTATACCTCATTGCCCGGTCTGCGGAAGAGAGATAAAGCAACAGACTGTTGATCAGATTGTAGATAAAATCCTTGCTCTGCCAGAGGGAACCAAAATTCAGATTATGGCTGCTGTTGTAAAGGGCAGAAAAGGTGAGCACGTAAAAGAACTTGATGCCGCAAGGCGTTCAGGCTATGTAAGGGTGCGTATTGACGGCAATGTGTACGACCTTTCGGAGACAATAACTCTTGAAAAGAATAAAAAGCATACAATTGAAATCATAGTTGACCGCCTTGTAGTTAAGGACAGCATCAGAGGCCGTCTTGCCGATTCTGTTGAAACTGCATCCTCTCTTTCAGGAGGAACAATTCTTGTAGATGTAATCGGAGGTGAAGAGCTTCTCTTTTCTCAGAATTATGCCTGTCCCGAACATGGTACAAGTATTGAAGAGCTTTCACCGAGAATGTTTTCTTTTAATAATCCCTTTGGCGCATGTCCAACCTGTTCAGGCCTTGCAATATTCATGAAGGTTGACGAAAACCTTATAATACCCGATAAATCACTTTCCATAAGGGGAGGGGCTATTAAAGCATCCGGTTGGAGCAATGCCGAGGGCGGTACAATAGCTCAGATGTATTTTGAAGGTCTTGCTGAGCATTACGGATTTTCCCTTGACACTCCCGTTAAAGACTTGCCCAAGGAAGCAGTCGATGCAATTCTTTACGGCACAAAGGGCAAAAAGATAAAGCTTCACCGTACAAGCGAGTACGGAACAGGCACATATATGGCTGAGTTTGAGGGACTTGTAAATAATCTTGAAAGAAGATATAACGAAACCTCAAGTGAATGGTCGAGGGCTGAGATAGAGCAGTTTATGAGCCGCAAAAAATGTCCCACCTGTCACGGGGCGAGACTTCGTGCGGAATCCTTGGCAGTTACCGTTGGCGGAATAAATATCGACGAGTTTTCAAATCTGTCAATAAATGAAGCTTATAAATTTGCCGAGAATCTGAACCTTGAGGGCAGGGAAAAAGTTATTGCGGAGCCTATTTTAAAAGAAATCAGGGAACGGCTTAAATTCCTTTCAAGTGTTGGTCTTGATTATCTCACCCTTTCCCGTTCTTCTGGAACTCTTTCTGGAGGAGAGAGCCAGAGAATACGTCTTGCAACGCAGATTGGATCTTCACTTATGGGCGTTCTCTATATTTTGGACGAGCCAAGTATCGGTCTTCACCAGCGTGATAACGAAAAGCTTTTGTCAACGCTAAAACATCTTCGTGATATCGGCAATACTCTTATCGTAGTTGAGCATGATGACGAAACTATGTTTGCTGCCGATTATATTGTTGATGTAGGTCCGGGAGCGGGAATACACGGCGGAGAGATTGTCTGCTGCGGAACCGTTGAAGATATAATGAAATGTGAAAACTCATTGACTGGACAGTATCTCAGCGGTAAAAAGTATATACCTGTTCCTGAAGAGCGCCGAAAGGGCAACGGCAATTTCCTTACTGTTAAGGGAGCAAGGGAAAACAACCTTAAAAATGTTGATGTAAAAATTCCTTTGGGTACTTTTACCTGTGTTACAGGTGTTTCAGGTTCGGGAAAATCATCTCTTGTAAACGAAATCCTTTATAAACGTCTTGCAAACGAACTTAACGGAGCTAAAAAGGCATATGGTGACCATGATGCAATTGAGGGCATTGAAGCTCTCGATAAGGTTATTGACATTGACCAGTCACCCATAGGCAGAACACCACGTTCAAACCCAGCCACATATACTGGCGTTTTCAATGATATAAGAGAGCTTTTTGCCTCAACACAGGATGCAAAAATAAGAGGCTTCAACGCCGGACGTTTTTCATTTAATGTTAAGGGCGGAAGATGCGAAGCATGTCAGGGCGACGGAATAGTAAAAATTGAGATGCATTTCCTTGCTGATATATATGTGCCATGCGACGTATGTAAAGGTGCAAGATATAACCGCGAAACCCTTGAGGTAAAATATAAGGGCAAGAGTATATACGATGTTTTGGAAATGACCGTTGAAGAAGCTATGAATTTCTTCTCAGCAGTTCCGAAAATAGAACGTAAGCTCAGAACTCTTTATGAAGTCGGTCTCGGCTATGTAAAGGTAGGTCAGCCTGCCACAACTCTTTCCGGAGGCGAGGCTCAGAGAGTTAAGCTTTCTACGGAGTTATCAAAGTATTCAACTGGTAAAACAATATACATTCTTGACGAGCCTACAACGGGACTTCATACCGCCGATGTTCACAGGCTCATTGAGGTTTTGGAAAAGCTTGTTGAAAAGGGAAATACCGTGGTGGTAATCGAGCATAATCTCGATGTAATAAAGACTGCCGATTATATTATCGACCTTGGACCGGAGGGCGGAAATGGCGGCGGAACCATTGTTGCAACCGGAACCCCCGAGGAAGTCGCAAAGTGCAAAAAGTCATATACAGGCAAATATCTGGCAGAGGCTCTTAAAAAGGCCAAAAGGTAAATTGCATTAAAAAAGCAGCCTTGATTTTTTATCAAAGCTGCTTTTTGTGTAGTGATTATTATGCTGTATTTTTAGAATGTCTCGTAGACTTTTCCTTCAAGGACAAAAATGCGTGGAACACGTTTTCCGACGCCGCATATAAACTCATAGTTAAAGCTTTCGGACATATTGCCAAGCTCTTCTGCGGTTATTACGCAGTCGCCTTCACTGCCGAGAAGTGTAACGTCGTTTTCTATTTTTACTCCGTCTATGCCGGTAATATCGACCATCATCTGATCCATGCAGACTCTGCCAAGTATGGGAGCATACTGACCGTTAATGATAACATGACCCTTTGAGGACAAAGCACGGGGATAACCGTCGGCATATCCTACCGGTAAAGTTGCTATTCTGGTTTTTCTGTCTGTAACGTAGGTAAGTCCGTAGCTGATACCGTGTCCTGCTTCAACTTCCTTAACAAAAATCACGTGAGTTTTGAGCTTCATTGCCGGCTTGAGAGCAATAGCATTTTTATCCACATCTTCTGATGGATACAGACCGTATAGGATGATTCCGGCACGTACCATATCAAGCTTATAATCAAAATCAATTATTCCGGCGCTGTTGCAGATATGTTTAATGGGGATATTGACTCCGTTCTCCTCAAGATAATCTGCAAAGCTCTTGAATCGTTTATATTGCTCGTTGGCAAAGGTTTTATCTTTCTCGTCTGCTGTTGCGAAATGAGTAAATATACCTTCGATGAAAATGTTGGGAAGAGAATATATCTGCTTTATAGTATTAAGACTTTCTTTTTCTGCCTTAAAACCAATTCTGTTCATTCCCGTATCAATGGCAATATGAATATTCGCAGTCATATTAAGAGAACAAGCTGTTTCTGAAAGTTTTTTGGCTGTTTCAAAATCAAATATAGTTTGGGTTACGTTATGCAGCACAAGATCAGCGTATTGTCTGGGGGAGGTGTATCCTAAAATAAGCAGCGGTTTATCAATACCGTTTTTTCTAAGCTCAATGGCCTCTTCAAGAATGGCAACGCCGTAGTAATCGGCCATTGCATCAATTGCTTTTGCGACAGCGACAGCTCCGTGACCGTAACCGTCGGCTTTAATAATTGCCATAACCTTAGTGTCGTTTCCTACGTGTTCTTTTATTTCAGCCATATTATGTTTTATTGCGTCAAGGCTTATTTCAGCATATACACGTTTGTAACTCTGCATTAAAATAACAACTCCCGGTGTTTAGTTAAGTTAGTCTTTTTCAATGTTTGGAAGAATAGAAAATTCGTTTTTAACGCTTTTAAGTACAAAATGAGTATTGGTGGCGGAAACTCCATCCATACTTTTTATGTTTCTGTGAATCATTTCAAGACTATCAGAAGAATCTGTTATAACTTTAAGAATAAAATCGAATTCTCCTGTAAGGTAATAGCAGTCAACGATATTGGGATTATTCCTTATCATATCAGTAAACTCATCATAATATTTCGGATGTTCCAGACTTACCTCCATGAGAGCAGTCATATCGTTTCCTGTTTTTTTCTGGTTTATTTCAACAGTATATCCTGAAATAATACCGCTGTCTTCCATTTTTCTTATTCTGTCGATGACTGTGGAAACTGAAAGGCCGATTTTTTCGCTTATTACCGAAGCTTTTTCTCTGGCGTTGGCTTTGAGTTCCTTTAAAATTTTGTAATCAATATAATCCATATTTATTCGCCCTCCTGTGAGAAATTCATTTGGGTTGTTTTTTTACCGCCTCATTATACCATTTTTTTTATAAATAGCCAAACAATACTTTATTTAATTTGAAAAAATTTATCAATAAATTTTCGCTTGTTTCATTTATGTAATTAAAATTTCAGATTTTAAGGTTTTTTCGAGATGATTTTTATTTCTGAAAATAAATTTAAAATAATATTCAGCTATCGCTTTTCCCCTGGAGTAATTATTTCACTGATTATTGTAATGATTATGATACAAGATACTATTTAGGTGCTTGTATAGTTGCATGGATTTACCAAAAATGATATAATTAAATGCTAATTCACAGGCACAGTTTGGAATAGAATTTTTCATTTTGCAAAGAATAATCTTGATATTTTCTGCGAGGTGAAGATTTTATGAATAACTGTAAATCTGTAAAAAACTTTACGATTTCCACTCCCGAAGAGGATACACAGACTCAGGATGAAAGCGTAAATAACAGCGATGACGGCATAAAAGAAACCGGTTCGGTTACAGTGAAAAAGAACGGTCATTTGATACACTGCCTTACGGTAATTGGTCAGATTGAAGGACATTATATTCTGCCAGTACAGAATAAAACCACAAAATATGAGCATGTAATTCCTCAACTTGTGGCAATTGAGGAGAGCAGTGATATCGAAGGGCTTATCATTATACTGAACACTGTCGGCGGAGATATTGAAGCAGGACTTGCCATAGCGGAGCTTATTGCCGGCATGGAAAAACCAACGGTATCCCTTGTTCTTGGTGGAGGTCACTCAATCGGAGTGCCGCTGGCGGTTTCAGCTAAGAAATCCTTTATAGCTCCGTCGGCAACAATGACTATACATCCGGTAAGAATGAACGGACTTGTTTTAGGGGTTCCACAGACTCTTTCGTATTTTGATAAAATGCAGGAGAGAATAGTTCGCTTTGTCTGTGAGAATTCCGAAATAACGTCCGAGAAGTTTAGGAGCCTGATGATGGCTACCGGGGAGCTCGTAATGGATGTGGGAACTGTTCTCGATGGTGAGGCGGCGGTCAAAGCAGGTCTTATTGATTCTTTGGGCGGACTTTCCCAGGCGCTTAACTGTCTTTATGAAATGATAGAACAGAAAAGCGGCGAAAAGGGGGAAGAGTGATGCTTCACACGATTGTTTCCCTTGACGATGTTTTTTATCAGACGCCTGAGGAACTGGAAACCGTGGCTTTAAAAAACGGATATGCCATGTATGCAATAAAGGACGGAAATAAAGAGCTTAAAAGCTTTTTTTCGACAAATCCCTATGATTATTTGGGTAAAATAGATTTAGAAAAAGAAAAAAATATTTACAGGCCTTAATTGGCCTGCATATTACATATTTCGGAGGGAAAAGGATGGCAAAAGCAACAGGAACAAAAAGCAGAAAAACTGGTGCGAAAACAAACAGCCGCAGCGGTACGGCTAAAAAAAGCCCTGCTAAAAGCAGCACTGCTTCAAGAAAGAAAAGCAATATAGAGATTATTGATGAACAAAGACTTAAAGCCAGAAAACAGATAACGGCTATACTTTTATTTGCCTTTTCTGTATTTTTTCTCTGTGTGACAATTATTCCGGGTGAAAGCTTCTGGCAGGTTATGAGAAATGTTATTTTCGGACTGTTTGGATACTGTGCTTTCCTGTGGCCGCTCATAATGATTTATGTATCGGTTATGTACGCTATGGAGAAAACCGACGATAAAATCGGATTCAAACTTTTTGAAATAACGGCTCTAATCGTTTTTATTTGCGGAGCTTTCTACATATTCAGCGGTAATTTTGACAACGTGTCAATTTGGGAGGATATAAAAGATTCATATACAATGGGCATTTCCCATGCAAACGGCGGAGTATGCGGCGCTATATTCGGCGGAATACTTATGAAAATTTTTGGTAAAACTGGTGCCGCTATTACAGATATAATAATTATATGTGTAATGATTATGCTGATTACCGGTACTACTTTGATAAAGCTTTTCAAAACACTTTGGACTCCCGTAAAGAAAATTGAGGAGTATTCCGAGGTAAAGGTTAGCGAGATGATGCCTGCAAGGGGAAAACGTTTCAACATAGATGTTGACCTGGGTCCTGATGATGACACGGACGTGCGTAAGAGAAAAGCAGAGTACGACGATGATGAAATCACAACGATTTTTGATCAGAAAACTAAATCTAAAAATCGTGCTGTAGGTAAAAAGACTAAAAAAGATTCAGAGAGAGAAACAATCGCTAAAATTTTCGATATTGAACGAGAAGAGAAAAAATACGAAGATCACGCTGAAGCTGTTTTACAGCCGCAGCCTGTTGTACAAAGTCCGTCTTCCGGAATTGACGATATTGTAAAAAAGGCAGCGCAAAAATCAGCGGCAGCAAAAACTCCGGTTCCGGCCGAAATAGCCTCCGAGATAAAAGCGCAGTCTAACAAGGATGATAACAGTGCAAATTATAAGTTCCCGCCTATTGACTGTTTGAGAAAAGGTACAAAGTCCTCTTCCTCAGTTGACAGTGAAGAACTTAAACAAAACGCAAGTACTCTTGTTTCCACCCTTAAAAGCTTTGGAGTTGAAACAAAGGTTATTGATATAAGCAGAGGACCGTCTGTTACAAGATATGAGCTTAAACCGTCGGCAGGTGTAAAAATAAGCCGTATTACAAACCTTGCCGATGATATTGCCCTTAATCTTGCAGCGTCCGGTGTTCGTATTGAAGCGCCTATTCCCAATAAGGCGGCAGTTGGCATAGAGATACCCAACCGAAACCGTGAAGTTGTTACAGCAAGGGAGATAATAGACACAAATCAGTTCCGACTTGCCAAAAGCAAGCTTAATGTTGCGCTGGGTAAGGATATAACAGGCAATGTAACCTGTGCTGATTTATCTAAAATGCCTCACCTGCTTATTGCCGGTACAACAGGTTCAGGTAAATCCGTGTGCGTTAACTCAATGATAATAAGCATCCTTTATAATGCCCGTCCCGATGAAGTAAAGCTTCTTATGATAGACCCTAAAAAGGTTGAGTTTACGGTTTATAACGGTATTCCGCATCTTCTCGTACCAGTTGTTACAGACCCGAGAAAGGCATCTGGCGCTCTTAACTGGGCGGTTTCTGAGATGCTTAACAGATACAAGCTTTTTTCACAGGCAAACGTAAGGGATATGAAGGGCTACAATAAGCTCTGCGAAAATACGCCTGACATGAAAAAGCTTCCCCATATTGTTATTTTTATAGATGAGCTTTCCGACCTTATGATGGCTGCCCCCAATGAGGTCGAAGATTCAATTTGCCGTCTTGCTCAGATGGCTCGTGCAGCAGGTATGCACCTTGTTATAGCAACACAGCGACCGTCCGTTGACGTTATCACCGGACTTATTAAAGCTAATATACCGAGCCGAATAGCACTTACTGTTTCTTCTCAGATCGACTCCCGTACAATCCTTGATTCCGCAGGAGCTGAAAAACTTTTAGGTAACGGTGATATGCTCTTTAATCCCATCGGAGCCGCAAAGCCAATCCGTGTTCAGGGCTGTTTCCTCACCGATGAAGAAGTTGAATCTGTAGTAGATTTTATTAAGTCTCAGGAATCGGCAAATTACGACGAAGAAATCAATGAAGAAATAGAGCGTCAGGCAGCAGCTGATACAAGCAAGAAGAAAGGCGGTTCTTCCGACTTTACTGATGGCGGCGAAGAAGAGAATGAAATGCTTTCAAAAGCTATTGAAGTGGTTGTAGAAGCTCAGATGGCTTCCACAACACTTTTACAGAGAAAGCTCCGCCTTGGATATGCCCGTGCGGCAAGACTTGTTGATACCCTTGAGGAAAGAGGAATAGTCGGTCCCTTTGAAGGCAGTAAACCGAGAAAAGTTCTTATGACAAAGCAGCAGTGGATGGAGATGAACGCTCTCGCTTCCGACAGCGACAGTACATCGGAGGAATAAATATGAGTTTTTTACCCATAACGAAAGAGGAAATGACAGCAAGAGGCTGGAATGATGTAGATTTTGTCTATGTCTCCGGCGACGCATATGTTGACCATCCCAGTTTCGGTGCGGCTATAATTACCCGCGTCCTGGAAAATGAAGGATTCAGAATCGGATTTTTGGCTCAGCCAGATTATAAAAATGTCGAAGCTTTTAAAGAGTTCGGCAGACCAAAACTTGGATTTTTTGTATCATCCGGTAATATTGATTCCATGGTTGCTCATTATACGGCGGCAAAAAAGCACAGAAGCGATGACGCCTATACTCCCGGCGGAAAAGCGGGAAAGCGTCCCGATAGGGCAGTTATAGTTTACTGTAACCGTATAAGAGAAGCATATGGCGATGTTCCAATAATCATAGGTGGTCTGGAAGCTTCATTAAGACGCTTTGCTCATTATGATTACTGGGATGACCGTATACGCAGCTCCATTCTCTTTGATTCCGGCGCAGATTTGCTGGTTTACGGAATGGGAGAAAACCAGACAATTCAAATAGCCAACCGTCTAAGGAACGGTGAAAATATTGATGAAATACATGATGTAAGAGGAACCTGCTACAGTGTTCCCGTTTCCGAAACACCCCTGTACGGCGCAGAGTGTCCCTCTCTGGAAAATGTCATCAACAGTAAAAGAGAATATGCTATTTCCTGCCGTATACAGCAGGACGAGCAGGATCATATAAGAGGTAAGCTTATAAAACAAAGGCACGGAAAGAGAATGCTTGTGCAGAATCCTCCAATGCCGCCTCTTACTACTGAAGAGCTTGATAAAGTTTATGCCTTACCCTATATGAGGGCTTGGCATCCTTCCTACGATGAATTAGGAGGAGTGCCGGGAATCACAGAAGTTAAGTTTTCCATAACTCATAACAGAGGCTGCTTCGGAGCCTGTAATTTCTGCTCAATAGCTTTTCATCAGGGACGATATGTTACAACAAGAAGCAGAGAATCCATAATTGCAGAAGCGGAAAAGCTTACAAAGCTTCCTGATTTCAAAGGATATATCCATGACATTGGAGGCCCCACTGCAAATTTCAGAAGACCCTCCTGTGATGTTCAGGAAAACAGGGGACTGTGTAAAGGCAAAAAATGTCTTGCTCCAAAGCCCTGTCCTCAGCTTAAGGTTGACCATAGTGAATATCTTTCTATACTTCGTCAGGTTCGTGAGTTGCCGAAGGTCAAAAAGGTATTTATCCGTTCAGGTATACGTTACGACTATCTTTTGGAAGATAAGGACGATACCTTTTTCCGTGAATTAGTAAAATATCACGTCAGCGGACAGCTTAAAGTAGCCCCGGAACATTGCTCTGCAGCTGTTCTTGATAAAATGGGCAAACCTCATATTGAAGCTTATATTGAGTTTTCAAAGAAATATTTCCGCCTTTGCGGTGAAAGCGATAAAGAGCAGTATCTTGTGCCTTATCTTATGTCATCCCATCCGGGAAGCACATTAAAGGATGCAGTAGAGCTTGCGCTGTTTCTTAAAAAGCTTAAAATACGACCTGAACAGGTGCAGGATTTTTATCCTACACCTGGAACTATCTCAACCTGCATGTTTTATACTGAGCTTGACCCGTATACTCTTGAGAAAGTGTATGTTGCGAAAACGCCCCACGAAAAAGCTCTTCAAAGGGCATTGCTCCAGTATTTTAATCCTAAAAACAAATCCCTTGTCATTGAAGCCCTTAAACGTTCCGGACGCAGTGACCTTATAGGCATGGGAGAAAAATGCCTTGTGCGTCCTGAGGTTTCGTACGGCTCGTCAGGACAGTATGGCAGAAAAAATATAAATAATTCCAAAGGAAAGGGTCGCTCTTCTTATAATAAAGGAGCGGGAAAGAAAAACAGGAAGAAATAAATATGAAAAGAGTAAGCAAACGTAAGAGAAAAAAGCGTATATTTACTGCTGCGGCAGTGCTTATTTTGCTGGCGGTTTCCCTTGTTTTCACTTCTTTTATGGGGATAATAGAGCTTCCTTTTGAAATAACAGCTTGGAAGGACGTATTTGAGCTAGTCAATATCGAAACGATTACGGATGTACCGAATTCTGATTTTTCAGTTACGTTTTTGGACGTGGGACAGGGTGATTGTTCCGTTATCAAAAGCGGCGGACAGACCATGCTCATTGACGGCGGCGAGCCTGAAAATGCTGATAAAATACTTAATTTTCTTAAAGAGAACTCCATAACAAAACTCGACTATGTTGTAGCGACTCATCCTCATTCCGACCACATAGGCGCACTTCCTGAAGTGATTGACAACATAAAAGTTGAGAATGTTATTATCCCGGAAATTTCGGAAGAAAATGTTCCTACCTCCAAAATTTATGAGGATTTTCTTTTAGCAGTACAGAAATCCGAAGCCAATGTAATTGCTGCGGAACCCGGAAATAAATATTCTCTCGGAGATGCCAATTTTAAAATTTTAGCTCCCGTGGAGGATGATGACGAACTTAACAATATGTCTGTTGTGCTTAAAATGACATTTGGAAACAATTCTTTCCTATTTACAGGTGATGCTGAAAAGAAAGTTGAGAATGCCTTGTTGGAGCTTGACACGGATTTGTCTGCTGATGTTATTAAAATAGGCCATCACGGAAGCAGTACATCTACCAGCGATAAATATTTAAAGGCAGTTTCTCCTGAAATCGCAGTTATTAGCGTCGGTGAAGATAACCGCTATGGTCATCCTGACTATGAAACTGTTGAAAGACTTGCAAAGTACGGTGTAAAGACCTATATGACGAAAGATGACGGTGATATAGTGATTACGTCGGATGGAAATAAACTTTCCGTTACTTGTCAGAAGGAGGAACAGTAATGGCTGAATATTTCTCCGTTGACAGAACAGAAAGTGATGTTGTGGTTTTGATAGGAGAAAATGGACAAAGAATAGAAGTCCCTTTTTCTGAATTTGATATAATTCCTTATGAAGGAATGGTCTTTCGTCTCGAAAACAACCTATATATACGTGATGAGAAGGAAGAGCAAATACGAAGAAAACGTATTTCTGATTTGCAGAAACAGCTTTTCAAAAAATAAAATTATTTTATAAAAATTCCTCTTGACAAATTCTGTCAAGAGGAGTAATATTAACCCAACACTTTATCACATAAAAGCTTTAAAGCACAAAAAGTTAAAAGCGGTAAAGTGAAGGGAGTAGATGTGTTATGAAAAGTGAAGTGATTATCTGGCTGACAATTGCGGTATACATAGTCGCTATGGTTGCCGTAGCCGTAATTTCAGGCAGAAAAGTAAAGAATCTTGCCGACATAACTGTCGGAGGTCGAAGTGCCGGAGCATGGCTTTCAGCTCTTTCTTACGGTACAGCGTATTTTTCCGCTGTGATGTTTGTAGGATATGCCGGAGGTACAGGTCTCAATTACGGGCTGTGGGGCGTTTTGGCAGGTATAGGCAACGCAGTTTTTGGTTCATGGCTTGCATGGCGTGTGCTTGCAAGAAGAACCCGTGAAGTTTCTGCAAGACTAAATATAAAATCAATGCCTCAACTTTTTGAAACACGATACTCCAGTAAATCAATGGCGAGCTTTACCAGTGTTGTGATTTTTATTTTCCTCATTCCTTACTCGGCATCTGTGTATAAAGGTCTTGCAAGTGTTGCTGATGTACTTCTCGGAATAGACGAAATGGTTTGCATGCTTGTAATTGCCGCTGTATCGGTTCTACTTCTTGTTTTCGGCGGATATCTTGCCCAGGCGAGAGCGGATTTTGTTCAGGGAATTATAATGATGTTAGGCGTTGCCCTTTTAATTTTCTTTGTTATCAGATGCGATACCGTAAACGGTATAGAGGGTATTATGGAATACGCCAAAACCGCAGAAGGTCTTCCTGAACTTTCAGGTTCATCGTGGCTGAGTCTTATTTCCACGGTGCTTATGACCAGCTTTGGTACATGGGGACTTCCTCAGATGGTTCAGAAATATTTTGGTATTAAGGATGATAAGCAGGCTAAAAAAGGTATTTTAATCTCCACTTTCTTTGCTCTACTTGTAGCAGGCGGCGGATATTTTATTGGTTCTCTTTGCCATATGTTCTTTACTTCGGAAACAATGCCGGCTCAGGACTATATTGTTCCCACAATGTTAAAGCTTGCGAACTTACCGACAGTGCTTTTGGGAGTTGTACTTGTTCTTCTTATTTCAGCTTCCGTTTCAACTCTGTGTTCAATTACTCTTACAGCAAGCTCAACTTTTTCAGTTGACATAATAAAAAAGAGTATCAGACCCGACATGAGCGAGAAAAAGACAACACTGCTTACAAAATTAGCTTGTGTGATTTTTGTAATCGTGTCTTTTGTAGTAGCTACTACCGATACCCCTATCCTCGATATGATGAGCTACTCTTGGGGTATAATTTCTGGTTCTTTCCTTGCTCCTTATGTAATTGCCCTTTACTGGAAAAAGGCAAATAAGCAGGGAGCTTGGGCAGGAATTATCGGCGGCTTTATTGTAGCATTGGTGCCGGCAGCATGCAAGCTTCTGGAACCATTCGCTGATATAGCCATAGTAAAGCAGATTGCTGCTATGGGTCCTGTTTTTGCCTGTGCTGCCATGATTATATCTATTGTACTTGTATTTGGAGTAAGTAAGGTTTATAATAAAATGAGTACAAGTGATGCTGCAATTGATGCAAAAACAGATATGTTTTATACTTTCAGTGTTAAAGCAAAATAAATATTGATTACCGAAAATTACAGCCGGATTTTATTCGGCTGTGATTTTGGCGTATATAAAGGAGAAGCAAAATGTTTTTTCAAAAAGAAATTGAAACTATGAACCGAAAAGAGCTTGAAGCTCTTCAGCTCGAAAGACTTAAATGGACTGTGGACTACTGTTATAAAAACGTCCCGTTCTACACCAAAAAACTCGATGAGGCGGGAGTGACAGCGGATAAAATCAAGTCCTTGTCTGATATAAAATACATACCGCCCACAACAAAGACGGATTTACGTGACAATTACCCATTCGGACTTTTTGCAAAGCCAATGCGTGAGATTGTCAGAATACATGCCTCTTCAGGTACTACAGGAAAGCCCACTGTAGTAGGTTACACAAAACACGACCTTGATTTATGGTCAGACTGTGTTGCAAGGCTTGCAACGGCTGCAGGAGCTACAGCCGACGATATAGTTCAGATTTCATTTGGATACGGTATGTTTACCGGCGCTTTGGGTCTTCACTACGGACTTGAAAAAATAGGCGCTACCGTTGTACCGAATTCAAGCGGAAACACTGAAAAAGCGCTTATGTTTATGCGTGATTTTAAAACGACTGCTCTTGTTGCAACCCCTTCTTATGCTTTATATATGGCTGAAACAGCTAAAGAGCTCCAGTACCCGATGAGCGATTATCATCTGCGTTTAGGTCTTTTCGGCTCAGAGGGATGTACTCCTGAGATGCGTACACAGATCGAAAAAGCTTGGGGACTTTTTGCAACGGATAACTACGGTATGAGCGAGTTAATGGGTCCCGGCGTTTCAGGTGAGTGTGAGGAACGTGACGGACTTCATTTCTGTGAGGACTACTTCCTTCCCGAAATTGTAAATCCTGATACACTTGAACCTCTCGGAGAAGGAGAGGACGGCGAGCTTCTCGTAACTACGCTTACAAAAGAGGGACTGCCCCTTTTGAGATACAGAACAAAGGATATAACCAGACTTAACTATCAGCCCTGTAAATGCGGTAGAACCGGTGTTAGAATGGATAAAGTAAAGGGCAGAAGTGACGATATGCTTAAAATCCGCGGCGTCAATGTTTTTCCGTCGCAGATTGAGAGCGTTCTTGTGGGTACTGAGAAAATCGGGCCCCACTATCAGCTTGTTGTTCGCCGTGAAGGCTTCGCCGATACTCTTGAAGTTAAGGTTGAGCTTATTGACGGAAGTGTACTGGATAAATATCAGGAAATCGAAAAGCTTCATAATCTTATTAAGCATAATTTACAGACAGTTCTTGGTATTCAGTGTAAAGTAAGTCTTGTTGAGCCTAAGAGTCTTGAAAGATTTGTAGGAAAAGCCAACAGAATCCTTGATTTACGCGGCGAAAAGAAATAAAATATATCTTGTCTGATTTTTTTCGGAAAACGCCGCACAGTTCCGGAAAATAAAATTGTGCGGAGAAATGGTGGATATGTGATGAAAAAATTGATGTTGGGCAATGAAGCTGTTGCCCGTGGACTTTACGAAGGCGGCTGCCGTCTGGTTTCCAGCTATCCCGGAACACCCAGTACCGAGATTACAGAGTTTGCCGCTAAGTATGATGACATTTACTGTGAGTGGGCTCCCAATGAAAAGGTTGCAGCCGAAGTTGCTTGTGGTGCTTCCATTGCAGGAGCAAGATCTTTCTGCGGAATGAAGCACGTTGGCCTTAACGTTGCCGCTGATCCTTTATATACCGCTTCATACACTGGTGTAAACGGTGGCTTCATTCTTGCAGTTGCCGATGATCCTGGAATGCATTCTTCTCAGAATGAGCAGGATTCACGCCATCATGCAATGGCTTCAAAGACTCTTATGCTTGAGCCCTCTGATTCTCAGGAATGTCTTGATTATACAAAGCTTGCCTATGAGCTTTCAGAAAAATTTGATACTCCCGTTATTCTCAGACTTACAACTCGTGTTTCACATTCAAGAAGCCTTGTTGAAACAGGTGAGAGAAGCGGGGATGAGCTTAAGGATTATGTAAAAGATCCTCAGAAATATGTCATGATGCCTGCAATGGCAATTAAAAGACATGTTGTAGTTGAGGACAGAATAAAGGCTCTTACTCAGTGGGCAGAAACCTGCGAAATAAATAAAACAGAGTATTACAGCACTAAGATAGGTGTTATCGCTGCCGGTATTTCTTATCAGTATGCTAAAGAAGCTCTTGGAGAAAACGCTTCTTATCTTAAACTTGGCTGCGTATATCCTCTTCCTGTTGAGCTTATTAAAGAGTTCGCCTCAAAGTGCGATAAAGTTTATGTCGTAGAAGAGCTTGACGATATTATTGAAACTCACTGCAAAAAGCATGGAGTGGATGTTATCGGTAAAGAAGTGTTCCCTATTTGCGGAGAGTTCTCTCAGAGCATTGTCAAAAAAGCAATACTTGGTGAAGAAAACGAGCACTGCGAAGTAACTGATAAGGAAATTCCTGGACGTCCTCCCGTACTTTGTGCCGGATGTCCTCACCGTGGCCTTTACTATGCCCTTAAAAAGGTCAATGTTACAGTAAGCGGTGATATCGGATGCTATACTCTTGGTTCACTTGCTCCTCTTGGCATGATGGATACATGCATCTGCATGGGCGCTTCCGTTTCGGCTCTCCACGGTCACAACAAGGTTCGTGAAGGTTCCGCTAAAAAATCTGTTGCAGTTATCGGTGATTCTACCTTTATACATTCAGGTATTACCGGAATTATAGATATCGCATACAATATGGGCAATTCTACTGTGATTGTTCTTGATAACAGTATTACCGGTATGACCGGCCATCAGCAGAATCCCACAACAGGTTATACAATCAAAGGCGATCCTACAAGTGCAGTTAGCCTTGAGGCTCTTTGCAAGGCTGTCGGTATTAACCGTGTAAGAGTTGTAGACCCGTATAACCTTAAAGAGTGCGAGGATGCCGTAAGAGAGGAAATCGCAGTTGACGAGCCCTCTGTTATTATTTCACGCAGACCCTGTGCACTTCTTAAATATGTTAAGCACAATCCGCCTCTCAAAGTCGATACTGATAAGTGCAGAGGCTGCAAAATGTGCATGAAGATAGGTTGTCCCGCAATAAGCATGAAGAACGGCAAAGCAGTTATCGATTTTACACAGTGTGTAGGCTGCAATGTATGTACTCAGCTTTGCAAATTTGACGCAATTACAGGTAAGGAGGCTGAATAAAATGAGCGTAAAAAGCATAATGATCGTTGGTGTAGGAGGACAGGGTACTCTTCTTACAAGCCGTCTTTTAGGTAACGCTCTCCTTGCCGGAGGATATGACGTTAAAGTTTCAGAGGTTCACGGAATGAGCCAGCGCGGTGGTTCTGTTGTAACTTATGTAAAATACGGAGATAAAGTTAATTCTCCTATTGTTGTAAAAGGTGAAGCAGATCTTATTCTTGCTTTTGAGCAGCTTGAAGCTGCAAGATGGCTGCCTTATCTTAAAAAAGGCGGAAAAATTATTGTTAACACTCAGCAGATGGATCCCATGCCCGTTGTTACAGGTATGACAACATATCCTGAAAATATTCTTGATTCAGTAAAGGCTTTAGGTGCCGATATTACTGCTGTTGATGCCCTTAGTATGGCCGTTGAAGCCGGTTCTCCTAAGGCTGTAAACGTTGTTCTTGTCGGAGTTATGGCAAAACATGTTGATTTTCCTGTTTCAGTTTGGCATAATGCTATTAAGGAAACAGTTCCTGAAAAGTTTTTAGACCTTAATATGAAAGCTTTTGAGCTCGGCTATAACTCATAACTAAAGGAGAAATAAACATATGGCAAAGTTTTTTAACGAAGAAATTGAAACAGCCTCACGAGAGTATCTTCATGCAATCCAGTCTGCAAGACTTATTAAAATGGTACATAACTGCTATAACAATGTGCCTTTTTATAAGAAAAAGTTTGATGAAATAGGTTTGCTTCCCGGGGATATCAAGACTATTGATGATATCACAAAGCTTCCCTTTACCATTAAGCAGGATTTGCGTGACAATTATCCCTTTGGCCTTTTTGCTGTAAGCAAGGACAGGCTCGTAAGAATTCACGCTTCATCCGGAACAACAGGAAAGCAGACAGTTGTAGGTTACACCGAAAACGACATTAACGTATGGGCTGAAGGCGCTGCCAGAGCTCTTGTAGCTGCAGGAGCAGAAAAGAGCGATTCTATTCATGTTTCCTACGGTTACGGACTGTTCACCGGTGGCCTCGGCCTTCATTATGGCGCTGAAAAGCTTGGCGCTACAGCAATTCCTGTTTCTTCAGGCAATACAAAAAGACAGATTCAGATTTTACAAGATTTCGAGTCTGATTTTCTTTGCTGTACTCCTTCCTACGCTATGTATATAGGAGAAACTCTTAATGAAATGGGCATTGACCCCAAATCAATAAAGCTTAGAGGCGGTATCTTCGGCGCTGAAGCATGGTCTGAAAACATGCGTCGTGAAATTGAAAAATCCCTTGCCATTAAAGCTTACGATATTTACGGACTTTCTGAAATTGCTGGTCCCGGTGTTGCATATGAATGCTGTATGCAGTCAGGTATGCATATTTGCGAAGATTATTTCTATCCTGAAGTTGTTGATCCTAACACTCTTGAGCCTGTTCCGGATGGAACTTATGGTGAGCTTGTGTTTACCTGTATTGGAAAAGAAGCTCTGCCTCTTGTCAGATACCGTACCCGTGATATCTGTGCAATATCCCATGAGAAATGCGAATGCGGAAGAACTCTCGTAAAGATGACGAAGCCTCACGGCAGAAGCGACGATATGCTTATTATCCGTGGAGTTAACGTATTCCCGTCACAGGTTGAGCACGTTATTCTTTCTCTCGGAATGGAGCCTAATTATCAGATTGTTGTAACAAGAGAAAATAACCGTGATGTTATGGAAGTAAGAATTGAGATGTCTAACGAGATGTTCTCAGACTCTGTTAAGGATATTGAAAACACAGAGCGTAAAATTATGGACGCCATGCATACAACCCTTGGTATTACGGCAATTGTACGCCTTGTCGAGCCCCATTCTCTTCCCCGTTCAGAGGGTAAGGCAGTGCGTGTTGTTGATAAAAGAGTTTACTGATAAAGGGAGGAACAGACTATGTCAATTAAACAGATTTCAATTTTTGTTGAAAACAAACCAGGACGCCTTGCGGAAATCACCTCACTTCTTGCTGATAACGAAATTGATATTCGTGCGCTTTCAATTGCTGATACCACGGATTACGGTATTCTGCGTCTGATTGTAAGCGATCCGGAGAAGGCTGAAAAGATTCTTAAAGATGACGGCCTTACTGTTTCCATTACAAAAGTTCTCGGAATAGGCATACCGGATGTTCCAGGCGGATTTTCAAAGGCAATCAATACTCTCTCGATAGAGGGAATAAGCGTTGAATATGCGTACGCTTTTATCACCCCTGAGGTTGGTACGGCTTACGTTATTATTCGTGTTCCCGATAATGAAAAAGCAATTGAAATACTCACAAAAGCAGGTATAAAAATTTTTGAGCAGTCGGATATTTTCTGATTTAGCTTTAATAAAGGTGCAGTTATTTAATAATTGCACCTTTTCTTTTACTATCATTTTACGGAGGACACCATGTCGGCTTTCATAAAAAAATATCAAGAAAGATATGAGATAGGGAATAACTTTTTATCAAGAGTTTTTAGTATTACCCAAGGACATATTACTACAGAAAAAATTATCAATTTCAGAACTGATAAGGAAACAATTTTTATACCTGAAAATGGTTCTGATAATTTTGTGGTATCTTTTAATACCGGCTTATTCAGTAAAACTGTTGTAAAGTCAAATGATTTACATGTTGCAGTTGTTAAAGAAAAAGAAGGAGAAAACTACAAAGTTTTAGAAATCTGTTACGAACCTTATTCTGTAAAAGGTGTCTCATTATCTTTCCGAGAGGTTTATACAGTTTTTGACAGCAAGCATTATATTTATAAAAATATTTATATGAAGGCATCCGGAGAAAATGTTTCAAAGGTTAAGCTTGATTTTATTGACAGTGAGCATTTTGTTTTAGGGGAAAGCGTCAAGCAGAGCTGGTCAAGACCCGATATGTCCAAAGCGCATATTTCAGGATTTCTTGTAGCTCTCGGTCAGCCTGTCTACATAAACGGCATGTTCTTTGGAAATGAATTTCCAGAGTGCTACAATAATATTGAAAACAATACGGCTTTTATAAGATACTATTCCGGTAAAAGCCTTTCAGAGCTCAAACTTAATGAAAACGGTGAATTTGCTTTTTGGAGAAATGTGTTCGGCAGTGCAAGAAGCTTTGATTTAGAGGTTATAAAATCTGATTTTTTCGATTATATCAGGGATATATCATTGCCGTTTAAATTCAGGGTTCAGTACAATTCATGGTATGATCACATGATGGATATTAATTCTGAAAATATATTTGATTCATTTTTTGAAATTGAAAAAGGGCTTACTCAGCACGGTGTTCCCCCTGTGGATTCATATGTTGTGGATGACGGCTGGAACGATTATACGGGAGATTTTTGGAAGTTTAACGATAAATTCCCCAACGAGCTTTATGAGGCGTCAAAGACAGCTAAAAAGCTTTCTTCAGATTTCGGTCTATGGCTTGGTCCCAGAGGCGGATATATATATGAGCGTTCATTTGGTAAGAATATGGAAAAAGCCGGTACCGGTGGATATAATAAGCAGGCAAGGGATGTATGTATATCCCACAGTGGCTATGTAAAGAGCGTAACAGATCTTTTCATAGATTATATGAACAGGTTCGATATCAATTACTGGAAGCTTGACGGTTTTGCATATAAGCCTTGTAAAAGTAAGAATCACGGTCATATTACTGGCGGTCCCAACGGAATGTATTTTACTACGGAAGTATGGGAGCGCTGGATAGAGATATTTGATAAAATGCTTTCTTTCAGAGCTTCTCAGGGAAAAGAGCTTTGGCTTAATCTCACAAGCTACGCTAACCCCAGTCCATGGTTTTTACAATGGGGAAAGAGTATGTGGCTCCAGAACAGCAGTGACCACTGGTTTATTTCCAAGAGCAAAAGCGGAGAACCTCTCAAAGGTAGCAAAGCTGATGAAATGCTCTCTTACCGTGATGACCGTTATTTCGATTTCTGTAATAAAAGACAGTTTCAGTTTCCTCTATCAAATATTTATAACCATGATCCCATTTACGGTAATACGGTAAAAATAAAAATGACAACTGAAGATTACCGTAAATTCATGTTTGTGCTTGCTGCCAGAGGTACGGCTTTTTGGGAACTTTACTACAGCTTTAATCTCTTTAATGACGATATGTGGGACATAAACGCCTTTGTGCTTGGATGGGCAAAGAAAAATTTTGAGGTTTTAAGGAATGCAAAGCTTATCGGCGAAACTCCGGCCGAGGGCAAAGTTTATGGCTACTCCGCTTGGAACGGTGACCATGGATTTATAACCTTGCGAAACCCTGCAAACAAAGTTCAAAGCTTTAAAGTTAAGCTTGACAGAATTATCGGCGTAGGGGAAGGAACTGCTGATTTATCAAAACGTCAACTTATTCCTTATTGTAAGCCTGAAAATATTAATACATATTCTTACGGCGATGTTTTTGAAGCTCAGCTCAATCCTCATGAAGTTTTGGTTATCGAGTTCGCCAAGGTAGATAAAAATGATACAGCGAAGGTATTGTTTGCAAAGGCAAAGAGCGACAAGGTTGTAGAGGTTTACTTTGACAGAATTATTCATTGTTCTGCTGAAAACTTCAAAATAAACGGAAAAACTCCTTGCGGCTGTGAAATAAAGGCGGATTATTCTTCGGTTATGCTTACTTCCGATACTCCGTTTACTTCCGGTGAAGAACTGATAATAGAAATTGACGGTTTGGTTGACTGTGCCGGCACACCCGTTACAGCAAAGGCGGAAACTGTGTACTTTGATAATTCGGTGATTTACAGCAGCGACAGTGATAAGTCAGTAAATTACATTGAAAATTCTGATTTTACAGTCTATACAGAGCTTGAGAATATAGATAAAAAGCCCTTTGTCGTTGCTGAAAGCGAAAATGGATTTAAGCTTTTAATTAACGATTCCGGAAAAGTAGAATTTTCAATAGGTAATGCTAAAGTGGTTTCTGAAGATAGCGTTCTCATTGATGGTAAAAATGACATTTATGCTGTAAGGGAACGCAATTATATGCTGAAGCTTTATGTTAACGGTAAACTGCAGGGTTCTGTTTATGACGAGAGTCTTATAGGTAGCGGCACTGATATGAGCAAGATTTCTGTTTGTGACAATGATACAAGTGTTTGTGTCATTGACTATGCAGTAAGTTTCAGTGATGTATCAAAATAACTGTCTGTTTATGCGGCTGTGAAGAGCGATAAAGAATTAATATTTAACTTTTTCTCTTTACAGTTTAGGCTTTATGAAGTAAAATATTGTTAAAGTTAACATGTTGGAGGTTATTAAAATGCAGCCTGTTTATAAACGCATTTTATTAAAATTAAGCGGTGAGGTTCTTGCCGGTAAAAGCGGTCACGGTATTGACTTTGATACAGTACTTTCAATTTGCGAGGCAGTAAAAGAATGCAGCAATATGGGCGTTGAAATCGGCCTTGTTGTAGGCGGCGGAAACTTCTGGAGAGGACGTTCCAGCGGTGATATGGACCGCACAAGAGCTGACCATATGGGTATGCTTGCAACTGTTATGAATTCTCTTGCCCTTGCTGATGCCCTCGAACAGCTTGATGTTCCGGTACGTGTGCAGACTGCTATTTCCATGCAGCAGATAGCTGAGCCGTATATTCGTAACCGTGCAATCAGACATCTTGAAAAAGGAAGAGTTGTTGTTTTCGGCTGCGGAACAGGTAACCCGTTCTTTACAACAGATACTGCTGCTGCTCTTAGAGCTGCGGAAATCGATGCAGACGTTATTTTCAAGGCTACAAACGTCGACGGTGTTTTTGATAAAGACCCCAATAAGTTTGATGATGCTGTTAAGTATGACAGACTTTCATACCTTGATATTCTTAATAAAGATCTTCATGTTATGGACAGCACAGCAGCATCTCTCTGCAAGGATAACAATCTGCCGATTTTGGTATTTAATCTTTCAAACCCCATGAATATTGTAGCTGCAGTTAAAGGCGAAAACGTAGGTACTCTTGTAACTGCAGAGGAGGAGTAATATATGGAAACTATTTTTGCTTTAGCTAAAGAAAAAATGACAAAAACAGTGAACGCACTTGTTCACGAGTATGGTACAATACGTGCAGGACGTGCAAACGCAAATGTTCTTGATAAGGTACATGTTGATTATTATGGTGTTCCTACACCTATTAATCAGATGGCTGCGATTTCTGTTTCAGAGGCAAGAATTCTTACTATTCAGCCTTGGGATGTATCAACACTCGGAAAAATTGAAAAGGCAATTCAGCAGTCCGATATAGGTATTAATCCTCAGAATGATGGTAAGGTTATCCGCCTTGTATTCCCGCCTCTTACAGAGGATAAGCGTAAGGAAATTGCAAAAGATATCAGCAAAAAAGCTGAGGAATCAAAAGTTGCAATCCGCAGCATCCGCCGTGACTGCATTGAGAAGCTCAAGGCGATGAAAAAATCTTCTGAGATTACAGAAGATGACCTTAAAGACGGTGAAAACGAGCTTCAGAAAATCACGGATAAATTTATAAAGGAAATAGATGATATCGCTGCTAAAAAGCAGAAAGAGGTTATGGAAATATAACGACTATGCCCCTCGAAGAGAGGGGCTTTTCGCTATTTTATTGTTTTAGAATTATTATTATATTTTTAGTAAAGCAAAACTATAATTTACCATTAGAGGTTTAGTTATGGATATAAGTAAGATTGATAAGAGTCATATGCCCCGGCATATTGGTGTTATAATGGACGGAAACGGCCGCTGGGCTAAACAGCGTGGACTTAAAAGATTTGAAGGTCACCGTGAGGGAGCTAAGGTATTCAGAAAAATTTCGGAATATGCAGCGGATATAGGCATAGAATATATGACCTTTTATGCTTTTTCCACTGAAAACTGGAAACGTCCGCCGGAAGAAGTAGCGGCTATTATGGATTTGTTCCGTGAGTATCTTGGTGAAGCGGAGGAGTCTCCCGAAGCCAGTAAGGGAATGAAGCTTCGTTTTATTGGTGAACGGGATGCTTTGCCGCAAGATATTGAAAACTTAATGGAAATGGCGGAATCAAGTACCGAAAGCGGAAAGAGAACCGTAATAAATCTTGCGATAAATTACGGAGGAAGGCTTGAAATTGTTGACGGAGTAAAGGCTATAGCTGAAAAAGTCAAAAGCGGAGAGCTTGATCCGAAAGATATTAATGAGCAGATGATTTCCGACAGCCTTTATACTGCTGGTCAGCCTGACCCGGATCTGATAATCCGTCCCAGCGGAGAGTTAAGGCTTTCAAATTTCCTTATTTGGCAGGCGGCTTACTCCGAGTTTTGGTTTTCAAATGTTCTGTGGCCTGATTTTACTACCGATGACCTTGATAAAGCTATTGTTGCTTTTGCGGAGAGAAACCGTAGGTTCGGCGGTGTTTAACTTTAATTGATTTTAATAAATTTACGGAAAGGTAAAGCAATACTTCTTGTATTGTGCGGCTATTAAAATGAAACAAAGAGTATTATCCGGCGTTGTAATCGCCGTTGTTGCAATCAGTGTTCTTCTTCTTATGAATACTGTAGTATTCCCAATTGTTTGGACAGTGCTTGCCGTTATGGCAGTATACGAAATAGAAAAGGTTACACAAATAAAAAACAAAGCACTTATGATTTTAAGTCTTGCTTTTTCGGCTCTTTTCTGCCTGAATGAAAGCTTTGGCTTTGTAGACGTATCATATTCTGTTGTTTTAGCAGTTTATGTACTCATCATGCTTACTATTATGTTAATCGGCTACGATATAACTAAGTTTGAGCATGTTGCTGTAGCATTTTTCGCTTCAGTAGCAGTTCCCTTTGCATTTTCAATTTTTGTTTATCTCAGAGATATAAATTTAAACAGTGACGGTAAATTCAGCAAAACAGAGGGAGTTTACTTAATTCTCCTTGTGCTTGTGTGTTCATGGCTTACCGATGTGTTTGCATATTTTACAGGAAGAGCTTTCGGTAAACATAAGCTTTGTCCCAAGATTAGCCCCAAAAAGACTGTTGAGGGTGCTATTGGCGGTATAATAATTCCTGCTGTTATAAACATAATCGTACTTGCAGTTTTTGAAAAGTTCTTCTTTGATGGAACTGTAATTCCTTACTGGGCAATGCTGATAATTTCACCTGTGCTTTCAGTTGCAAGTATGCTGGGTGATCTTTCAGCTTCAACTATCAAGCGTAATTTTGGAGTGAAGGATTTCAGCAACCTCATTCCCGGTCACGGAGGAATAATGGACAGATTTGACAGCTGTCTTTTCGTTCTTCCGGCAATTTATGTTATTGTAAACCTGTTTTGAGATTATACAAAGAAACTTTGGTGAATAATAATGAGTAAGATTGTTTCAATTTTAGGTTCAACAGGCTCTATAGGTACTCAGGCACTGGATGTTATAAAAAAAGCCGGTTTCAGCGTAAGTGCTCTTACAGCTAATTCCAGTGTTGATACTCTCGAAAAGCAAATAAGGGAATTTAAACCTAAACTTGCAGCAGTTTGTGATGAAAAAGCTGCGGCAGATTTAAAGGTAAGAGTTAAGGATACCTGTACAAAAGTTCTTGCCGGCGAGGATGGTGTTTGTGAGTGCGCTGCCTGTGAGGAAAGTGATATTGTTCTGAATTCTGTCGTAGGTATGGCTGGACTCAAGCCGACACTGACAGCTATTGAAGCCGGAAAGGATATCGCTCTTGCCAATAAGGAAACCCTTGTAGCAGGCGGAAGAATAGTTATAGACAGCGCCAAGAGAAAAAACGTTAAAATCTATCCTGTTGACAGTGAACACTCAGCTATTTTCCAGTGCCTTCAGGGAGTTTCGGAGAAAAAATGGGTTAAGAAACTGATTCTTACAGCTTCAGGCGGACCTTTTTTCGGTAAGAAAAAAGAAGATCTTCAAAACGTTACAGTGGAGCAAGCTCTCAATCATCCCAACTGGAGTATGGGAGCAAAAATTACCATTGACTCTGCTACAATGATGAATAAAGGACTTGAGCTTATTGAAGCGGTATGGCTTTTCGGTGTAGAGCCCAAAAACGTGGATATTTTGGTACACAGGGAAAGTATAGTCCATTCCCTTGTTGAAATGAGCGATAATTCGGTTTTGGCTCAGCTTGGTGTACCGGATATGAGAATACCTATTCAGTATGCTCTTATGTATCCTGTAAGAACCGAATCACCGGTCAAAGAGCTTTCTTTAAGTGATGTGGGCACTCTTACCTTTGCAAAGCCCGATTATGATACTTTCCAGTGTATAAACATTTGCCGAAATGCAATCGAAAAAGGCGGACTTTATCCCGCCGCGGCAAATTCTGCAAATGAGGAAGCCAACAGGCTTTTCCGTGAGGGAAGGATAAAATTCCTTGACATAGCAAAGCTTGTAGGAGAAGCCTCTGAGAAGGTTGGCAGAGCAGGGGATTATACATTTAATGATGTTCTTGATACTGACAAAGCGGCGAGAGAATTTGTTTTAAATCATATTCCTATGAGGTGATTTTTATTTTAAATCTGTTATCTGTTTCAGCGATCTGGAGTAAGGCGTGGCCCATACTTCTTGCAATTTTGTTTTTTGGATTTATCATTACAATACATGAGTTCGGCCATTTTATCGTTGCAAAACTTTCAGGTGTAAAAGTCAATGAATTCGCAATTGGTATGGGACCGGCGTTTTTTAAGTTTAAAAAGGGCGAAACTCAGTATGCTCTCAGAATTTTGCCTATAGGCGGTTATGTGAGTATGGAGGGTGAGGACGAAAACAGCGAGGATGAACGTGCATTTAATAAAAAGCCCGTTCATAAAAAAATTGCGGTTGTTGCGGCAGGCGCAGTCATGAACCTTATTTTAGGTCTTGTTCTTGTCTGTGTAATGATTTCTCAGCAAAATCTCGTTGGCACTACAACTATTGCCGCTTTTGCCGAAAATGCAACAAGCAGTCAGTACGGTTTGCAGCCAGGAGATAAAATACTACGTATAAACGGCACAAGAGTTTTATCCAGCATGGATGTAAGTTTTCTGATGACCCGCGATGACGACGGAGTCATTGATTTTGTAGTTGAAAGAGACGGCGAGAAAGTAGAACTTGATAACGTTAAATTCCAAACGAAGCAGGTTGACGGAATAAATTATATAACATATGATTTTTCAATTTACGGACTTCCGAAAACGGCTTGGAATGTCTTTAAAGCCGCATGTTCGCAGACAGTTTCAATCGCAAGGCTTGTATGGCTTTCACTGTTTGATTTAATCACAGGACGTTACGGTCTGAGCCAGCTTGCGGGACCTGTTGGAACAGTAAGTGTTATAGCAGAGGTTGCCACAACCGGCATAGAAAATCTAATAAGTATTTTTGCATTTATCACTATAAATATAGGTGTTTTTAATCTTCTTCCTCTTCCTGCACTTGACGGCGGAAGACTGTTTTTCCTTATTGTTGAGGCTATACGCAGGAAGCCGGTCAATCCGAAGTATGAGGGATACGTTCATGCAGCGGGTATGGTGTTGCTTCTTATGCTTATGGTTGTTGTAACATTTAACGATATTCTCAATTTGGTAAAAGGGTGAGAAATATGGAACGCAGAAAAAGCAAAAAAGTTAAAATTGGAAATCTTTCAATCGGAGGCTCAGAGCATATTGCAGTTCAGTCAATGCTAAATGTGCCTGCTCATGACGTTGAGGGTAATGTCAGGCAAGCCTTGGCTCTCGAAAAAGCCGGATGTGAAATAATAAGGGTATCCGTACCGGATAAAGAAGCGGTAAAGACCGTTGAAGCTTTGAAAGCAGCTGTGAAAGCGCCTATTGTAGCTGATATTCATTTTGATTATAAGCTTGCCCTTGACAGTCTTGCGGCAGGCGTAGATAAAATCAGGCTTAATCCCGGCAATATCGGTTCCGATGACAGAGTAAAAGCTGTAGCTGATGAGTGTCTGAGAAAAGGCGTTCCCATAAGAATTGGTGTAAACTCCGGGTCCCTCGAAAAGGAAATACTTGCAAAATACGGTTCTCCTACACCTGAGGCAATGTGCGAAAGCGCAATGTATCATGTAAGGCTCCTTGAAAAATTCGATTTTGACAATATTGTGATTTCCATTAAATCATCGGACGTTCAGAAAATGTATGAGGCATATGAGCTTCTTGCTGAAAAATGCGACTATCCTCTTCATTTGGGCGTTACCGAGGCAGGAACTCAGCGTATGGGTCTTATTAAATCTGCTATCGGAATAGGCGGACTGCTTTTGAGAGGCATAGGAGATACAATAAGAGTTTCATTAACTGCTGACCCTGTAAATGAGGTTTATGCAGGATTTGATATACTTAAAGCCGCTGGACTTCTTACCGGTACTCCGACGCTGGTATCATGTCCTACCTGCGGCAGAACAAAGATTGACCTTATTTCAATTGCTTCACAGGTTGAAGAGCATTTGAGAAGCGTCAAAAAAGACATAAAGGTTGCCGTTATGGGCTGCGCTGTTAACGGCCCAGGAGAGGCGAGAGAGGCAGATATAGGAATTGCAGGCGGAGACGGCTGCGGACTTATTTTCAAAAAAGGTGAAATTATAAGAAAGGTTCCGGAAGAAGATATTGTTACGGAGCTGCTTTCTGAAATAGAGAAAATGTAGGTAGTGCGATGAGTTGCGATTTTTTTCAGATATTCGGTGATTATATAAACAGTCAGGAAAACAGACAGTTGCTTGCCGCAAGCAGGCTGCTGTCTGTTGAATTGTGCAAAGATAAAAACAGAATAAGTGCTTCAGCTGAGTTTTTTAATCTTGTTCAAAGCGAGCTTCTTGAAAAAATTTCCAGAGAAATTGCTTTTAATTTAGGTTTAGGCGAGTGTGTAATATTGCCCACCTTTCCTCCTGAATGCTTTTCTCAGGAATATTATCCTTCTTTGGTATTTGAGCTTAAACGCAATATTGCTGCGGCAAACGGCTTTTTCTCCGATTCCACCTGTGCTCTTTCAGGAGACAAAATGAAGATTTCACTTACCCATGGCGGAAAGGATATTCTTCTTTCAACGGGCTGTGATAAATACATAGAAAAAACCGTGCATGACAGGTTTGGCATTAAAATTAAAGTAGAATTCGGTGGAGAAACCGACGTTTCCTTTAACGATCCGATTTTTACCAATATGCAGCGTGAAGCCGAAAAGCAAAAAGCTGAAACAAAGGCTAAAGAAGCGGCTGTAGCTCAAGTAGAAAGGAAACCCCGTGAGCACCAGATAGTAGAAGGAATACCTCTTTATTTTGAAACTGCACAGGTAATATATGGAAAACCAATTAAGGACAAGCCCATTTCAATAAAGCAGATTACTCCTGATATAGGTACAGCTGTAGTGTGGGGAGATGTGTTTTCCTATGAGAGCCGTGATACGAGAGACGGAAAAAGCAATATTATTTCCTTTAATATAACGGACTATATAAGTTCGTATACAGTAAAGATTTTCGACAAAAAGGATGCTCTTGCTACTTTTAAGAAGTATTTCACTAACGGTATAACAATACTTGTAAAAGGCTCAGTTACATATGATAATTATTCCAAGGAATATGTAATACGTCCATATGGCATAAGCACAATTGATAAAATTCCGGTAACAGATGACGCTCCCGTTAAAAGGGTAGAACTGCATCTTCACACCAATATGTCTTCGATGGATGGTATTACTGATGCTGGAACTCTCGTAAAACGTGCAATCAAATGGGGTCATAAGGCTATTGCAATAACAGACCATGGTGTCGCTCAGGCTTTCCCTGACGCTATGAATGCAGCCGCATCAGGTGATATTAAAATTATTTACGGTGTTGAGGCTTATTTTGTAAATGATATGATTCCCATTGTCAACGGTTCTCAGGAATCTGAGATAGATGGTGATTTTGTAGTTTTCGACCTTGAGACTACGGGCTTCAGCGCTAAGAATGAGCGTATAACTGAAATAGGAGCAGTAAAGGTTTCAGGGGGAGAGATAAAAGAGAGCTTCAATACTTTTGTAAATCCAGAAAAGCCTATACCTGAAAAAATTGTTGAGCTTACAGGTATAACTGACGATATGGTTAAGGATGCTCCCAGCCAGGAGGAAGCAGTAAGGGCATTCCTTGACTTCTGCGGCGAAAATACAATCCTTGTGGCTCATAATGCACAGTTTGATATAAGCTTCATTAGAGCTGCCTGTGAAAGATATGAAATACCCTATAACCATACTTTCATCGACACCGTTCCTCTTTGCAGAACAATGCTGCCCGGACTTAAAAATTATAAGCTTGATACAGTTTCAAAGCACTTAAAGCTTGATGATTTTAATCATCACAGAGCCTGTGATGATGCAAAAATCCTTGCGGATATAATGCTTGTTCTGTTCAGGGATTTAAAGGAAGAAAGAAATATAACTTCTGTTCAGAAAATAAATACAGGTCTTGCCGGCGGAGATACTTCAAAGCTTAAACCATACCATCAGATTATACTTGTTAAAAATCTTGTGGGACTTAAAAATTTGTATAAGCTTATTTCAATGGCGCACCTTAATTATTATTTTAGAGTTCCGAGAATACCTAAAAGTGAGCTTATAAAGCACCGTGATGGACTTATTATAGGCAGCGCCTGTGAAGCAGGTGAGCTTTACAGAGCTATTGTTGACGGCAGACCGGCAGATGAGATAAAAAAAATTGCGGAATTTTACGACTATCTCGAAATTCAGCCTAATGGAAATAACGAGTTTATGCTCCGAAACGGAACTGTGAAGAGCATTGAAGAACTTGAAGACATTAACCGTCAAATTGTAAAGCTTGGCGACGAACTGGGAAAGCCTGTTGTGGCAACAGGTGATGTTCATTTCATTGACCCGCAGGATGCTATTTACAGAAGCGTATTGATGGCAGCCAAGGGCTTTACGGATTCTGACAATCAGGCACCCCTTTATTTTAGGACTACCGACGATATGCTCAAGGAATTCCAGTATCTCGGTAAAGATAAAGCATATGAAGTAGTTGTTGAAAATACAAATAAAATCGCCGAAATGACTGAGGTTATAAGACCTATCCCTGAGGGTACATTCCAGCCCAGCATTGAAGGCGCCGATGATGAACTCAGAGCAATTTGCTGGCAGCACGCTAAAGATATGTACGGAGACCCTGTTCCCGAATATGTTGCCACAAGACTTGAGAGAGAGCTTGAATCCATTATTAAGCACGGATTCGGAGTTCTTTACATAATTGCTCAGAAGCTTGTTAAAAACTCTGAGGACCATGGCTATCACGTCGGCTCCCGTGGTTCTGTTGGTTCATCCTTTGTTGCTACCATGGCGGGAATATCAGAGGTTAACCCGCTTTCACCTCACTATGTATGCCCGAAATGTAAATACAGTCAGTTCATAACGGACGGCAGTTACGGTTCAGGATACGACCTTCCGCCGAAAGACTGTCCGGAGTGTGGCACACCCATGCACCGTGACGGACACGAAATCCCCTTTGAAACATTCCTCGGATTCAACGGAGACAAGGCTCCCGATATTGACCTTAACTTCTCCGGTGAGTATCAGTCCATGGCTCACAGATATACAGAAGAGCTTTTCGGTCCCACACACGTTTTCAAGGCCGGTACAATCGCTACCGTTGCTGATAAAACAGCGTACGGATATGTTAAAAAGTATCTTGAAGAGCGTTCAATGGTAGTTAATCGCGCCGAGGAAGAACGCCTCACAAGAGGCTGCACAGGCGTTAAACGAACAACAGGTCAGCACCCGGGCGGAATGGTTGTTGTTCCCAATGCCTATGAAGTATACGATTTTACACCTGTTCAGCACCCTGCCGATGATGCAGATAAAGGTACAGTAACAACTCACTTCGACTTCCATTCACTCCATGATACCATCCTCAAGCTTGACGAGCTGGGACACGATGTTCCCACACTTTATAAGCATCTTGAGGATATGACAGGAATCTCTGTAATGGACATTGACATATGCGACCCGAAGATATATGAGCTTTGCACAAGCCCTGAGCCTTTAGGGGTTACTAAGGAGGATATAGACTGGCCTACGGGCACTTTGTCCATTCCTGAAATGGGTACTAATTTTGTTTGTCAGATGCTTATTGACGCACAACCGAAAACCTTTTCCGACCTTTTGCAGATATCCGGACTTTCCCATGGTACAGATGTTTGGCTTGGTAACGCTCAGGACCTCATCAAAGATGGAACCTGTACAATATCCGAGGTTATTGGAACCCGTGACAGTATTATGACCTATCTCATGCATAAAGGACTTGAACCGGGTATGGCGTTTAAGATTATGGAGATTGTCCGTAAGGGAAAAGCTACAAAACTTCTCACCGAAGAGCATATCAATGCCATGAAAGCCCATGATGTTCCACAGTGGTATCTTGATTCCTGCATGAAGATTAAATACATGTTCCCTAAAGCTCATGCCGCTGCATACGTCAGTGCTGCTTTGAGACTTGGCTGGTTTAAGATTTACAGAGCGCTGGAATACTATTCAGCATTCTTCACTGTACGAGGCGAGGACTTCGACGCAGTAACCGCTGTTAAAGGTCATGCCGCAGTTAAGAGCAAGATGCTCGAAATAAAGCAAAAGGGTAAGGAAGCTTCTAAAAAGGAACAGGATCAGTATACTATTTTACAGGTAACAAATGAGATGATGGCTCGCGGATATGAGTTCTTGCCTATTGATATTTATAAATCTGATGCTACTCGTTATCTTATAGAGGATGGAAAAATCCGCCTTCCGTTTCTTTCCATTGCTGGAACCGGTGAAGCTGCGGCAAAAGGGCTTGCTGCGGCGAGAGACGACGGCGAGGGTACATTTATATCAAAGGATGACTTGCAAAGAAGAGCAGGTGTATCAAAAAGCGTTATAGCTTCTCTTGAAGAAACCGGTGCATTGGAAGGACTTCCTGATAGCACTCAGATGAGCTTCTTTTAATACGCATTAAGTTTTTATCTGATTCTTTATTTAGAGGTTGACTAATTGTGTTTAATATGATAACATATTACCAAATTAGCGTGTTAGCAGACTAAAGTAAAACAAACTTATGGGAGAAGATTATGAAAAAGTATTTGCGAACAACTCCGGAGGGCACAAGAGATTTGCTGTTTGAGGAATGCTCTGCGAGAAAAAATGTAGAGTCAGCCCTTACCGCACTTTTTAAATCAAGAGGATACAGTAAAGTTATAACTCCGGTACTTGAATATTTTGATGTGTTCAGTGGTGAAAGCGCAGGCTTTGCACCGGAAAGTATGTATAAACTTACCGATAATCGCGGAAGACTTCTTGTTCTGCGTCCGGACAGCACAATGCCCATTGCCAGAATAGTTACAACACGTCTTCGTGAGGCATCGCTTCCCATAAGGCTTTATTATAACCAAAGCGTTTTCAGATGCCGTCAGAGCCTTGCAGGCCATGCCAACGAGACCGTTCAGTGCGGAATTGAGCTTATTGGTGCAAAGGGTCTCAGAAGCGATCTTGAGGTTATTTCAACTGCTATTGATGCTTTACAGGGCTGCGGTGCGGCAGATTTCAGAATAGAAATTGGCCATGCAGGATTTTTTAAGTCTCTCGCAAACGCACTTGACGCAGATGATGATGTAAGAGAGGAAATAAACGAGCTTATTGAGTCCAAAAATTATGCAGCTCTTAATGATCTTCTTGATTCAATGCCTCAGACGGATGTCACCGTGGCATTAAAAAGACTTCCACGACTTTTTGGCGGCGCTGAAATATTGGAAGAAGCTGCAAAATTATATGATTCTGAAGAAGCACACAAAGCTCTTAAATATTTGGGAACAATCTATTCTTCACTTTCACAGCTTGGCTTAGGTGAAAAAATAACAATAGATCTTGGTCTTGTACACAGAAGCAATTATTACACAGGAACTGTTTTCAGAGGATATATTGAAGGCTCAGGTATAACGGTTCTTTCCGGAGGAAGATATGACGGACTTATAGGAGAGTTCGGCAGAGAACTTCCTGCGACAGGCTTCGGAGTAGATGTAGACGCTCTTGCAAAAGCAATGCTTCAAAGAGGTGAAGCTGAGGGAGAGAAAGCTGCTGATGTACTCGTTTTTGGTGAGGACGGATATGAAATCAACGCCCTTATCTATGCAAGAGAGCTTACTGATATAGTGGCTGAGATATTTACAGGATCTACTCTTGACGAAGCTCGTGAGTACGCTGAGAAAAAGGGAATACGTGCAATACACATTATCGGAAAAGACGGATTCAAAATCGAGAGAACAGGAGGGAAAAAAGCATGAAGCCACTTAGAATCGCCCTTACAAAGGGAAGACTTGAAAAAAAGACAGTAGAGCTTTTTTCCAAAATGGGTCTCGACTGTACCGCTCTTATTGAAAAGGGAAGAAAGCTTGTTTTGCCTGTTCCGCCATATGAGGTGGTTCTTGCAAAGGCTGCCGATGTTACAACATATGTTGAGCACGGTGTATGTGATATCGGTATCGTCGGTAAAGACACCATAGTAGAAAGCGGAAAAAGCTTTTACGAGGTTATGGATTTAGGTTTTGGCAAATGTCGTTTTGCTCTTGCAGGACCTAAAGGAACCGATTTTTTCAGCGGATATAACGTAAAGCGTATTGCAACAAAGTATCCGACTGTTGCTGCTAATTATTTTGAAAGCAAAAACATGGATGTCAGGATAATAAAAATCGAGGGTTCAGTGGAGCTTGCTCCTCTTTTAGGACTTTCTGACGCCATAGTCGATATTGTAGAAACTGGTTCAACTCTTAAAGAAAACGGACTTGAAGTCATTGATGAGATTATACCCGTTTCAGCGAGAGTTATAGTAAATATGGCGAGTATGAAGCTTCGCAAAAACGAGATTGAAGATTTTCTCGAAAAAGTTGAAAAGGCAAAGGAGGAATAACTGTGATTTCATATATAAAAGCAGACGGAAAAGCAGAAAAAGAGCTTATTGCACAGCTCAAAGCGAGAAGCGGTGAGACAAGCAAAAAAGTTACTGAAAGTGTTACTGAAATTATAGAAGCAGTACGTCTTGAGGGAGACGCTGCTCTTGACAGATACACAAAGCTTTTTGACGGCTCAGTTCCTGAAAAACTTGAAGTGACAAAAGAAGAGATGGAAGAGGCGGTAAACAGCGTTGCTCCCGAGTTTTTAACAGCTGTAAAAAATGCCGCTGAGAGAATTAAAGATTTCCATGCTCGTCAAAAACAGCAGAGCTGGCTTACTACAAAAGAAAACGGAGTTATTCTTGGTCAGCGTATCAGAGGACTTAAAAGAGTAGGTCTTTATGTTCCCGGAGGTACGGCAGCTTATCCGTCCTCTGTGCTTATGAATGCCATCCCCGCCAAAATCGCAGGAGTTGAAGAGCTTATAATGGTGACTCCTCCAATGAAAGACGGCGGAGCAAATCCACATATCCTTGCAGCAGCTTATGTTGCCGGTGTTGATAGGGTTTTCCTTGCAGGCGGAGCCCAGGCTGTTGCCGCTTTGGCGTACGGTACTCAGAGGGTTCCGAAAGTTGATAAAATCGTAGGCCCCGGAAATATCTATGTTGCCACTGCTAAGAAGCTCCTTTATGGAGTTGTGGACATCGATATGATAGCAGGTCCCAGTGAAATTTTAATCGTTGCTGATGATAGTGCAAAACCTGAGTTCCTTGCAGCGGATCTTATGTCTCAGGCTGAGCATGATGTACTTGCAAGCGCAATTCTTCTTACTAACAGTGAAAAGATAGCTTCTGAAACTGTAGAGGATTTAAAGCGTCAGGTAGAGGAAATGCCAAGAAAAGATATAATCAAAAAGTCTCTTAAAGATTACGGTGCGATTATTGTTTGCCAGAATCTTAGTGAAGCGGTGGATTTCGCAAATGAGCTTGCTCCGGAGCACCTTGAAATGTGCGTAGAAAATCCCATGGAATATATTGGACGGATGGATAATGCCGGTTCTGTATTTTTGGGCAATTATTCTCCAGAACCTTTGGGCGATTATTATGCGGGCCCGAACCACGTTCTGCCAACCGGCGGTACGGCGAGATTTTTCTCTCCTCTTTCAGTTGACAGCTTTGTAAAGAAATCCAGCTTTATTTACTATACCGAATCCGCCCTTTCTCAGGATAAGGATGATGTTATTACTCTTGCAGAGGCTGAGGGGCTTGGCGCTCATGCAAATTCAATTAAGGTGAGGTTTTAAAAATGGCTTTTGTTTTAAATGAAAAAATTAAAAATCTCACACCGTATTCTCCTGTTGAGGGTGAATATGCAGTAAGGCTTGATGCTAACGAATCTTATTTTTCTCTCAGTGAAGAAATCCTCTCAGAGGTTAAGGAAGCAATAGGAAAAGTTGATTTTAACCGTTATCCCGATCCCTTTGCCACTGAGCTTTGCGAGGCTTTTGCAAAGTTTTATGGTATAGATAAAAATTTTGTCACTGCCGGAAATGGCTCCGATGAGCTTATTTCAGTTATAATGACCGCTTTTCTTCAAAAAGGCGACAAGGTTATGACCGTTACTCCTGACTTTTCAATGTATGCTTTTTATGCTTCGATTGTGGAGGCTCAGTGTATTGATTTCTTTAAAAACACCAGCCTTGAATTTTCTGTGGATAATGTAATTAATGAAGCTAAAGAGCAAAATGTACGTGTACTTATTTTCTCAAACCCCTGTAACCCTACATCCTTAGGAGTTAAAAGGGATGAGATGAGAAAGCTTATTTCTTCTCTCAGTTGCCTTGTGGTTTTGGACGAAGCCTATATGGATTTCTGGGATGAATCTTTAATTAATGAAGCGGAGAAATATGATAATCTTATAATTTTGCGTACTTGCTCAAAGGCATTTGGTTTGGCGGCAATGCGACTCGGTTTTGCTGTTGCAAATAAAACCCTTACCGATGTTATAAGAAGCGTAAAATCTCCCTATAATGTCAACAGTCTTTCTCAGGCAGCGGGTGCGGTAGTTCTCAATCATGCTGATTACTTAAGAGAATGTACCGAAAGTATCAAAAGATCCAGAGACGAGCTTTATAAAAGGATAACCGCTCTCTCAGAAAAGTATAAAGGAAAAATAAAACCCGTTGCACCGGTTACGAATTTTGTGTATACTGAGTTTGAAAAGGCAGGGGAGCTTTTCGAGTTTCTTAAAACCAAAGGTATCGCCGTAAGAAAAATGGGTACACACCTTAGAATTTCTGCCGGAAGTGAAAATGAAAACAAAAAAGTGTGCGAAGGAATTGATTTATTCTATAAATCTTAAACGGAGGATGCGCTTTTAGCGTGATTTATAATATGAGATGTGCTGATATAAGCAGAAAAACAAAAGAAACCGATATAAAAATAGAGCTTTGCCTTGATGGCGGAGAGTGTGAAATAAAAACAGGCATAGGCTTTTTTGACCATATGCTTACAGCTTTCGCCGTTCACGGCGGCTTTGGTTTGAAAGCTGATGTTAAAGGTGATCTCAATGTTGACTGTCACCACACAATTGAAGATACAGGCATAGTTCTCGGAAAAGCTTTTGCCGAAGCTCTGGGAGATAAAAGCGGTATAGAGAGGTATGGCAGCTTTACAGTTCCTATGGATGAATCTCTTGCCTTTGTTTCACTGGATGTTTCAGGAAGACCTTTCCTTGTTTTCAATGCTGAATTTCCTGAAGAAAGAGTAGGCGAGTTTGACTCCTGTATGTGTGAAGAGTTTATGAGAGCTTTTGCTTACAATGCCGGAATCACCCTTCACGTGAACATGATTTACGGCGGGAATACTCATCACCAGATTGAGGCGATATTCAAAGCATTGGCTCACGCTCTCGCAATTGCCGTAAAAGAAAACGGAAAAGGTGTTCTTTCAACTAAGGGAAGTCTTTAATCGGAGGTCAATATGCTTATTTTTCCTGCAATAGATATTAAAAACGGTGAATGTGTGCGCCTTAAAAAGGGCGACATGAATACAGCCCATAAGGTAGCAGAAAATTTTCTCGATACGGCTTTGTCATTTAAACAAGCTGGCGCTGCTTGGATTCACATGGTTGATCTTGACGGAGCAGTTAACGGCAAAAGGATTAACACCTCTGTTTTCACTGAAACCGCTGAAAAAAGCGGATTAAAGGTAGAGGTAGGCGGAGGCATAAGAAAGGCTGAAGATGTAGAATACTATCTTTCAAGAGGAATTGAAAGAGTTATAATAGGTTCTGCGGCATTAAATAATCCTCAGCTTGTTTCAGACTGTATAAAGGCATATGGTGCTGAAAAGATAGTTCTCGGCATTGATGCAAGAAACGGCATGGTTGCCGCTGAAGGTTGGGTAAAGACAAGTGAGATATCCTATATTGAGCTTGCAAAGAGAATGGAAGGAAAAGGTGTAAAGTATATAATCTTTACAGATATAGGACGTGACGGAATGCTGTCAGGTCCCAATTTGGAGCAGCTTTTTGCTCTTAATGACGCTGTTTCCTGCAATATAGTTGCAAGCGGTGGAATCAAGGATATTGAAGATATAAAGGCTGTAAAAGATGGCGGACTTTATGGAGTAATATGTGGTAAATCAATTTACAGCGGTACACTCAGTCTCGAAGAAGCCATAAAAGTCGGAGGGGAGCAGAAATGAATAACGATATAGAGAGATATTTTAAAAAAGGTGATCTCATTCCGGCGATTGTGCGAGAAGAATCAACAGGTGAAGTACTGATGCTTGCCTATATGAACCGTGAATCCCTTGCAAAAACCTTTGAAACAGGTGAAACTTGGTTTTACAGCCGTTCCCGTCAGGAGCTTTGGCATAAGGGGGCAACCTCAGGTCATATTCAGAAAATAGTTGATATTTATACTGACTGTGATGACGATACTCTTTTAATAAATGTAGTACAAACAGGAGCTGCTTGCCATACAGGCAATCACAGCTGCTTTTACACAAAGATATGGGAGAAATAAACATGAATGATATTATCAAAGATTTATACGAAGTAATTCTCGAAAGAAGAGCAAATCCTACAGAAGGATCTTATACCTGTTATCTTTTTGATAAGGGTCTTGATAAGATACTAAAAAAAGTGGGCGAAGAATGTGCCGAAACAATCATCGCCGCTAAAAACGGTGACAAAAGCGAGACAGTTCTCGAAATAAGTGACCTTATTTTCCATCTTCTTGTTATGATGGCAAACGAAGGCATTGAGGTTGAGGATGTTGCAGCTGAGCTCGAAAAACGCCGCCAGAAAAGCGGAAATCTTAAAAAATTTCATCAGGTCGATAAAAACAGCTGAATGAGGTGAGTGCTTTGGCTGAAAAAGAGAAAAGCTCTTCACGTACCCATAAACGTTGGTTTAAAGTCGATAATGCAGGAAAGATTTTTCCCGGTCAGCGAACCGAAACATGGTCAAACGTGTTTCGGGTTTCTGTCGTGCTGAAAGAAAAAATTGTCCCTGAAATTTTGGAACAGGCTCTTGAAGATGTGCTTCCAAGATTCCCTTGCTTTGACGTAAAAATTAAAAAGGGATTCTTCTGGTATTATCTTCAGGAGAATGAATATGCAGCTCCTCCGGTTATGCTTGACGTTAATAACCCCTGTCACAGAATCAAGTGGAATGAAAATAATCATTTTTTATTTAAGGTGTATTATTATGATAGGCGTATATCGGTGGATTTCTTCCATGTGCTTACGGACGGTTACGGTGGTTCGCTGTTTTTATGCACTCTTGCGGCAAGATATCTGACTTTATGCGGTCATACTATTTCTGTTGGTGGAAATGTGCTCGATATCAATGAGCCTGCAACAGAAGATGAAATAAACGATGCCTTTGTAAAATTTGCAAATTCAAAGGCAAAGCTTAAGAAGTTCAACAAATTTGTTTATCATGCAAAGGGAACCAAATTACCTAACCACAGGGTAAATATTACAACCGGATTCATGCCGGTAGATGCCATTAAAAAGAAAGCGGCTGAGTATAATGCAACTATTACCGAGTTTTTAGGTGCACTGCTTCTTTATATTCATTATCAGAAGCAGAACCGTGAGTGCTATAAGAAAAAAGATGTAAGCGTTCAGATACCTGTAAATCTGAGAAGAACTTTCCCGACGAATACTTTCAGAAATTTTTCTCTCTGCTACAGTGTACGTATTGACCCCAATATGGGCGAGTACACCTTTGAAGAGGTTGTAAAACAGGTTTCACTTTATCTCAGATATATAAATAACGAAAAGCAGCTTAATGCTATGATTTCAAATAACTTGAAACTTGAATCTAATCCTATTAACCGCATTTTGCCACTATTTATTAAAGATGCAGCTATTGGATTATCTTTTCTTCTTACAGGAGAACAGACAACAAGTGTACTGCTTACTAATTTGGGAGTAGTGAAACTTCCGAAAGATATGGAGCCTTTTGTTGATAAATTTATTTTTATGGCAGGTCCCGGTAAACTTAATGGTGCAAGATGCGGTGCTTCAAGTCTTGGCAACTGTCTGGCTCTCACTTTTGCAAATATCTATGCCGAATCAGATATTGAAAGAGAATTTTTCACCTCTCTTGTAAAAATGGGAATACATGTTAAAGTAGAAAGCAATAGATAAAGGAGGATTTAATATGTCATACTGCGTTAATTGTGGTGTTGAACTCGATGAGAGCGCAATAAAATGTCCTCTTTGTTCTGCTCCTGTGCTCAATGCCTTTGAAGATGAACCGGAAAAGCTGCCGCCTTATCCGGATAACACTTTTACTCCTAAAGCTAAGAATAAATATATGGGATTTTTTATCTCTATGTGCCTTCTTATACCCAATATAGTTTTTGGAATCAGTAATTTACTTGTGCCAAGTTCCGGAAATTGGTCGCTTTATATAATTACATCAAGCGCTCTTTTTTGGATAATATTTATTGCTCCTCTTTTTATCACAAAAGCACATCCCTATGTTCTGTGGTTTTTGGATTCTGTTGCCGTTTCACTTTATGCGCTGTTTGTTATTTCAGATAATAAATCTCCGCGATGGTTTTTACATTTGGCATTGCCTGTAATCGCCTGTGTGTCTGCCTTTGCTTTATTTATGCTTTTTTGGATGCGTAAGAAAAAACGCAAATGGTCTGAAATCACTATTGCCATTTTTACAGAAATTGCTATTCTCAGTGTGGTTATAGACGGATTCTACAGCAATTTTTATGGTAAAGATGCTTTTTTAAGATTTTCAATTCCGATTGTCGCTTCCTGTGCGGCCCTGATAATCTTTTTTGCAATTGTATCAGGAAACAAACGGTTTGAACTTTGGTTTAAAAGAACTTTTCACGTTTAATATTTTCGGAGTAAATTTATATGCGATATATTGTTGTTGACCTTGAATGGAATAATGCTTTCAGCCCTAAAAGTAAAAAAGCGATCAATGAAATAATTGAAATAGGTGCGGTAAAGCTTGATGAAAATCTTGTGGTCAAAGATACCATTTCAACTTTTATCCGTCCCAGTGTAGGCAAAAAGCTCAGTAAACGTGTTGTTGAGATGACAAATATAACCGATGCCGATGTGGCAGGAGGAATGAGTTTTATCAACGCCGTAAAGCTTTTGAAAAGCTGGATAGCCCCCGATGATATCGTTATGACTTGGGGAGATACAGATATACGAGTTCTTGTAGAAAACTGCAAGGAATTTTCTTTGGGAGAAACTATACCGTTTTTGGGTAGGTATTTGGATTTGCAGAAATACTGTCAATCGAAAATGAATGGTTCTTTTACAACTCAGCAGCTTGGCCTTGCAGCGGCTGCCGAGATTCTTGGAATCAAAGATGATAAATATTCTCATCATAGAGCTTTGGATGACAGTCTTTTAAGCGTTGAGTGCCTTAAAAAGGTATTTGATGAAACTTCTCTTTTGAAAATGGCTAAGGACTGTGATGAAGTTTTCTACAGAAAGCTTAATTTCAGAACTCATTACATACTAGATATTAACAGTCCAGCAATTGAACCAGCGGCGCTAATTTGTGTGTGCGACGTATGCGGAGAACGGGCAAAGCAGCTTGATGACTGGAAAATATCATGTCAGGCATTTCAGGGTACCTTTAAGTGTCAAAACTGCGGAAGAAAGTTTCGCAAAACTGTGAGATTCAAACAGTATTTTGATCATGTTGCGGTTTCAGAAAAAACATATGTACTTATTAAGGCAAAAACTGAAAATCAAAAGATTAAAGAAAATGCAGTTCAAGAGTGAACTGCATTTTTTTGCATAAATTACATAAAATGTACAAATTACAATATAAAGACACAATCGCCTTATTATCTTAACTTAATTATGCTAAAGAAATTTTATATAACTAAAGTTAATGCGATATTGTTAATTTGTTCACAAATTAACAATATAAATAATAGTCTTTTGTGAATTTTGCACATGACATAGCGAAAAGTTTATGTTAAATACCAATGGTTTTGTGTTTTTCCTGATGATATAATAATCAAGAATGTTGTCAATGCTTTAATGAAAGGAAGTGAATTTTTGGCTGAAAAAATTGTTGATGAGATTTTAAACGCTGAATCTCAGTCACGTGAAGAAATCACGCAGGCAAACGAAAATGCAAATAAAGCGTTGGAAGAGGCAAAGCTCAAGGCAAAAGAGATGTCTGAAAAAACAGTCAGAGCGGCTTCTCAAAAAGCGGAAGAGATAATTGCACAAGCTGAAAAAGATGCTCAGGCCGTTTTGCAGAAAGCTGAAGAAGAGGCGATATCGGAAAGTAAGGAAATCTGTTCTGTTTCAGATAATAAGAGAAAAGAAGCAGTTTCCGCCGTTGTTGATTGTATTCTAAATGGCTGAAAAATCTATTTAAATAATAAAGGAGGTGCGTTTGATGGCAAAAGTGGCTATGAAGCAAATTGAAATTGCGGCGGTTCTTGAAGACAGCCAACAAATTGTAGATTTGCTTCAGCGCAGGGGAATAGTGCAGATTGAAGAGTGTCGAGAGATTGACGGACTTTATAAAATGGACGTTTCGCATTCTGTTTCACAGTTCGGTAGATTTTTAGAAACTGCACAGTCGGCAAAAGAGCTGCTTTTGAAGTATTGTAACGAAAAGAAATCAATGCTTGACAGTTTTTCTCCGAGACGTCAGGTGACAGCGGCAGAGTTTATTGAGAAAAGCGATGAAGCTGATGCTCTGCTGAATAAGTGTTATGAAATAAACGATTTAGGCAAAAAGATATCTGAAGACAAGGCGGCAATAATCCGCAATGAAACCTTGGCAGAAAATATCGCTCCCTGGATTAAGCTTGATGTTCCCATGAATTTTACCGGTACAGAGTTTTCTTCTGCCTTTATCGGATATTTCCCGTTTTCGGTGACTAAAGATGAGCTCTTAATAAAGTTTGCCGAAGCTGTTCCGGAAGCTGATGACATTGAAATTGAAATAGTGTTTTCGGATGAAACACAAACCTGTGTGGTTGTTTTTTGTCTGAAAGAGAACGGCGAAAAAATTGAAAGAGCATTACGTGCAGAAGGCTTTGTGAAGCCTTCCGATATGTCGTCACGGCTTCCGAAAGAACAGTATGAGGCTTATCTCACGGAAAAGGAAAGGCTGCTAAAGGAGATAGACAAATGCGAAGCAAATCTTTCTCAAATGGGAGAATTTGTTTCAAAAATAGATTTTCTTATTGATTATTTTTCCATTCGTGCCGATAAGTATGAGGTTATAGGCAAGCTTGGCGTCAGCGACCGTGTATTTATTCTTGAAGGCTATGTTCCTGCTAAGTACGGTGAAAAGCTTACAAAAGAAATTGAAGAAAAATTCACGGCTGCCGTATCAATAACTGATACAGTTGAAGACGATGAAAATGAGCCTGTGCTTCTCAAAAATAATAGCTTTGCGGCTCCTGTCGAACCAATTACTGAAATGTATTCGCTGCCGTCAAAAAAGGATATCGATCCCAACGGTATAATGGCATTTTTCTATTATGTATTTTTCGGTATGATGTTTTCCGATGCCGGCTACGGACTGTTAATGGTAATTGCTACTGCATTTGTCATTCTAAAGTACAAGCCCGAACGTCAAAAGAAAAATACAATGCTCATGTATATGTACTGCGGAATTTCCACAATGTTCTGGGGCATAATGTACGGCAGTTTCTTTGGAGACATTATAAATATTATCAGAACTAATTTCTTAGGTCTTGATTCAATACGACTGTATTTGTGGAAAGACCCACAGGGCAATGATCTTATGTCGGTTATGGTTTACTGTTTCCTGTTCGGACTCATTCATCTGTTTGTAGGAGTTGCTATAAAGGGATATATGCTTTGGCGCGACGGGGATAAGTTCGGAGCGTTTAGCGAGACGGTGCCTATTTTCCTGGCTGTAGGAGGAGCAGGTCCCATATGTGCTGGAATGCTTGTAGAAATACCTGATTCAGTAACAGGAATATGCAAGTATCTTGCCATTGTAGGCGTAGTTCTTATAATACTCACCGGCGGAAGAAGTTCAAAGAGCATTGGCGGAAAAATCGGTGGCGGTCTTTATGCCTTCTACAATGTCGTATCAGGTTATCTGAGCGATATTCTCTCATATTCACGACTTTTGGCATTGGGTCTTGTTACCGGTATCATAGGCAACGTAATCAATATGATGGGTACATTACCGGAAAGCAAAATTACGAAAGCGCTGCTTTTACTTGTTGTTTTTGCAATAGGTCATACCATAAACTTCGGTATAAACATTATAGGTGCTTACGTTCATACTAACAGACTTCAGTATGTTGAATTCTTCTCAAGGTTTTATGAGGGCGGCGGTAAAAAGTTCCGTCCCTTTAAGGCTAATACAAAAACATTAAGATTTAAGGAGGAAATTACTAATGGATAAACTCGGTTTGGTTTTAGCGATTTTAGGTGCTGTTATGGCAGCTTTCGGCGGAGGAGTAGGTTCTGCCAAAGGTGTAGGAATTGTTGGTGAGGCTGCTGCAGGTCTTGTGGCGGAAGATCCTTCAAAATTCACTAAGGTTCTTATTCTTCAGATTCTTCCCGGTACACAGGGACTTTACGGATTTATTACAGCTATTGTTGTTATGATCAGAACTGGTATTTTTACAGGTGAAGTTGCTGCTCTTACTACTGCCGACGGACTTGCATATCTTGCCGCCTGTCTTCCTATGGCGATTGTCGGATACTTCTCAGCAATCGGTCAGGCTCGAGTTGCCGCATCAGGCGTAAGTGTTATTGCTAAAAAGCCGGAAGAGCAGAGTAAGGCTATGGTTCTTGCCGCTATGGTTGAAACATACGCAGTTCTTGCGCTCCTTGTTTCAGTGCTCCTTATATTCAGCTTATAATGAAGGAAGTTAAATATGGCTGGTTTAGATAAAATTATTGAAAGAATCAGAAGCGATACCGAAGCCCAGTGCAGATCAATTTCTGAAACAACCGAAAAAAATATCAGTTCTCTTATGGAAAAAGCTCAGAGTGAGGCTGCGGAGAAAGCGGAAGCTATAATTGCAGACGCAAAGCGTGAAGCGGCGATTATAGGAGAAAAAGCAGCGTCCGGAAGCAAACAGAAAGCTAACCAGATTATGCTTGCAGCTAAATCTGAGGCAATAAACAGCATTCTTTCAGAAGCTCTCAATAATATGAATACTATGCCGGACGATGAGTATTTTGCAGCTATTCTCTCTCTTGCAGTTAAGTATGCCGAAAAGAGAAAAGGCGGAATAATGTCTTTTAACGAGAGGGATTTAAAGCGCCTTCCGAAAGATTTTGAAGAAAAGCTTCATTCTGCCGGTTGCGATGCTGTGATAAACTCAAAGCCCAATAACACAATTAAGAACGGATTTATCATGGCTTTCGGGGATGTTGAAGAAAACTGTACTTTTGGTGCTCTTGCAGATGAAAAAAGAGATATTCTTAAAGAGAAAATCTATAAAATTATTTTTTAGTCAGGCGGTGTTAGATTATGCGTGATACTGAATTTGCATATGGCGTTGCACACATCAGGGCACATGAGCTTTCACTGCTTACTAACGATAATCTGGAGAGTATGATTTCCGCTGCTAATTTGAACGAGGCAGTTCGAGTGCTCAGCGATAAGGGATGGGACACTGAAAAAAGAGATTTCTCATCTATGCTTCTTAAAGAGAGCGAAAAAAACTGGCAGCTGATTTGCGAATGTCTGCCAAAAGAAAATCTTCTCGACTGTCTTATTATTGAAAATGATTTCCATAATTTGAAAACAGCAATAAAGACTGTTTTTACAAGAGAAGAAGCGGATCAGTATTTCCTTTTTCCTTGTGTATACGACCCGCAGAAAATAAAGGAAGCTATTGACAAAAAGGATTTTTCTTCTCTTCCTGATTGTATGGCTGAAACGGCTCAGAAAGCGTATGATGTTTTGACCCGTCTAGGTTCAGGGCAAATGGCCGATATTATAATCGATAAGCAGGCAATGGCAGTGAAGCTTCAAATGGCAGAAAAAAGTGATTCTGCACTTCTTAAAAATGCCGTAAACATGAACGTCGCTGCTGCCAATATTAAAATCGCACTGCGCTGTGTTAAAACAGGCAAAAGTATGGATTTTATGAAAAAAGCCATGAGCGATGAGTGTCCGATTATAGATATTGAAACACTTCAAAAAAAGGCAGCTGAGGGAGAAAACGCTGTTATGGTTTATCTTGAAGGTATAAAAGAGTTTTCTTATGCTGCTTCATTTTTAAAAGAAAGCTCAACCCTTTTTGAAAAATGCCTTGACGATGCAATTATGGAAAAGGTAAAGGAAGCAAAGTATACAGCTTTTGGTGTTGAACCGGTTTTTGCTTACTTTATGGCTCGTGAAGCAGAAATCAAAAATGTCCGTGTAATTCTTTCCCTTAAAAGAAACGGAATTTCTTCAGAAGAAATACGCAAGAGAGTGAGGAAAGCCTATGTATAAAATTGCAGCTATGGGAGATAAGGACAGTATTTATGGCTTTGCTTCCATAGGCCTTGAGATTTTTCCTGAAACCGACCCTGTATCTGCGGTGAAAACACTGAGAACCATGGTAGAATCAGGATATGCAGTTATTTATATTACGGAGTCTCTTGCCGTACAGATAGAAACAGAAATAGAAAAATATAAATCTGCTGCCGTTCCCGCAATTATCCCAATTCCGGGAGTAACGGGAAACAACGGTATGGGTATGAAATCGGTAAGCCGTTTTGTAGAAAAAGCAGTCGGTTCCGATATACTGTCAGATTAACAGAAAGCGAGTGTCTAAATGAGTGTTGGAACAATAACTAAAATTTCCGGACCTCTTGTTGTTGCATCCGGTATGAAGGATGCAAACATGTTTGACGTTGTCCGTGTCAGCAGCCAAAGACTCATAGGCGAGATAATTGAAATGCACGGCGACAGGGCTTCCATTCAGGTTTATGAAGAAACCTCAGGACTTGGAACAGGCGAGCCTGTTGAGTCAACAAATATGCCCCTGAGCGTTGAACTTGGTCCCGGTCTTATAAGCAGTATTTTTGACGGTATCCAGCGACCTCTTGTCGAGATTATGAAAATCTCAGGAAATAACCTTCAAAGAGGAATTGAAGTTCCCGCTCTCGATAGAGAAAAAGTGTGGCATTTTGTCCCCTGCGTAAAAGATGGAGACGAAGTTGCCAGCGGAGATGTAGTTGGAACTGTTCAGGAAACAGATGTTGTAAACCATAAAATAATGGTTCCGCCGGGAATGAGCGGTAAAGTAAAGAAAATTTCCGAGGGCGATTACAAAATAACGGATACAGTCTGTATTCTTACAGATGAAAAAGGCAGTGAAAAGCAAGTCGGCCTCATGCAGAAATGGCCTGTAAGAAAGGGACGTCCCTTTGCTAAAAAGCTTGCTCCTGATGTACCTCTTGTAACGGGTCAGCGTGTAATTGACGCTCTTTTCCCAATTGCCAAGGGCGGTGTTGCCGCTATTCCAGGACCCTTCGGAAGCGGTAAAACCGTTACACAGCATCAGCTTGCTAAATGGGCTGAGGCGGATATAGTTGTATATATCGGATGCGGTGAGCGTGGTAACGAAATGACGGACGTTCTCAATGAGTTCCCAGAGCTTATTGACCCCCATACAGGAAAATCTCTTATGGAAAGAACAGTGCTTATAGCAAATACCTCTGATATGCCTGTTGCTGCCCGTGAAGCATCAATTTATACAGGAATTACAATCGCTGAGTATTTCAGAGATATGGGATATTCAGTAGCACTTATGGCTGATTCCACATCACGCTGGGCTGAGGCTCTTCGTGAAATGTCGGGACGTCTTGAAGAGATGCCCGGTGAAGAAGGTTATCCTGCTTATCTTGGTAGCCGTCTTGCTCAGTTCTATGAGCGTGCCGGAAGAGTTATCTCCATGGGTAAGGATGCAAGAGAGGGTGCTCTTTCAGTAATCGGAGCAGTTTCTCCTCCCGGCGGTGATATATCCGAGCCGGTTTCCCAGGCAACTCTCAGAATTGTCAAGGTTTTCTGGGGTCTTGATTCTGCGTTGGCATATAAGCGTCATTTCCCGGCAATTAACTGGCTTACAAGTTATTCACTTTATGCCGATACACTGGGTAAATGGTTCAATAAAAACGTAGATTCAAGCTGGACTGACCTTCGTGCAAGGATTATGGCTCTTTTATCAGAGGAAGCGGCTTTGGATGAAATAGTAAAGCTGGTCGGTATGGATGCCCTTTCACCACCTGACAGACTTAAAATGGAGGCGGCAAGGTCTATCCGTGAAGACTTCCTTCATCAGCTTGCTTTCCATGAGGTTGACACATATACTTCACTTAAAAAGCAGTTCTTGATGATGAGCCTTGTTTTGGAGTTCTACGATGTATGTCTTGAATCGCTCCAGCAGGGTGCAGACATAGAAAAGTTTGTTTCTATGCCTGTTCGTGAGAGCATCGGACGCTTTAAATATGTGGAAGAGGAAAATATCGACAGCGAATATGCCGCCGTTCATAAAGCACTTCTCAGCCAGACTGCTGAAATTCTTAATGCAAAGGAGGATTACTGATGCCAAAAGAATACAGAACCATTCAGGAGGTTGCAGGTCCTCTTATGCTTGTAAAGCAGGTTGAAGGAGTAACCTACAATGAGCTTGGTGAAATTGAACTTTCAAACGGAGAGAAAAGACGATGTCGAGTTCTTGAAATAAACGGCACTGATGCCCTTGTACAGCTTTTTGAAAGTTCAACGGGAATTAACCTTGCGGAGAGTAAGGTTCGCTTCCTTGGCCGTCAGATGGAGCTTGGAGTTTCAGAAGATATGCTGGGCAGAGTTTTCGACGGACTCGGAAGACCAATTGACGGTGGTCCCGAAATCATTCCAGAAAAGAGAATAGATGTAAACGGTACGCCTATAAATCCAGCCGCAAGAGCTTATCCACAGGAATTTATCCAAACAGGAGTTTCTGCAATCGACGGACTTAATACACTGGTTAGAGGACAGAAGCTGCCTATCTTTTCAGCTTCCGGTCTTCCCCATGCACAGCTCGCTGCGCAGATAGCCCGTCAGGCAAAGGTAAGAGGCGAGAATGAACAGTTCGCCGTTGTCTTTGCTGCCATGGGTATTACTTTCGAGGAATCAAACTATTTTGTTGAAAGCTTCCGTGAAACAGGCGCTCTTGACAGAACAGTCATGTTCTCAAATCTTGCCAATGACCCCGCAATCGAAAGAATTGCCACTCCTAAAATGGCTCTTACAGCCGCAGAGTATCTGGCTTTCGATAAAGGAATGCACGTTCTTGTTATTCTTACGGATATCACAAACTATGCGGATGCTCTCCGTGAGGTTTCTGCAGCACGTAAGGAGGTCCCAGGAAGACGAGGATATCCCGGTTATATGTATACGGACCTTGCTTCAATTTACGAGCGTGCCGGACGTCAGAGAGGTAAAGAGGGAAGTATCACAATGATACCAATTCTCTCAATGCCCGAAGATGACAAGACACATCCCATTCCCGACCTTACAGGATACATCACTGAAGGACAGATTATATTAAGCCGTGAACTTTACAGAAAGAGCATTATACCTCCCATTGACGTTTTGCCGTCCCTTTCACGTCTGAAAGATAAGGGAATAGGTGAGGGCAAAACAAGAGCCGACCATTCAAATACCATGAATCAGCTTTTCTCCGCCTATGCGAGAGGAAAGGATGCAAAAGAGCTTATGGTAATTTTGGGCGAGGCGGCTCTTACGGATATTGATAAACTCTATGCAAAGTTTGCCGATGAGTTTGAAAAGCAGTATGTTGCCCAGGGAAATGAAACCGACCGAAGCATTGAGGAAACACTTGACCTTGGATGGAAACTGCTTTCAATTCTTCCCAGAAGCGAGCTTAAACGTATCAGCGATAAGCTTCTTGACCAGTATTACGGAAAGGTCTGAGAAATATGGCGGTACTGAATGTTAATCCCACAAGAATGGAGCTTACCAATTTAAAACGCAAGCTTGTAACGGCTCAGCGTGGCCATAAGCTTCTGAAAGACAAGCGTGATGAGCTTATGCGTCGTTTTCTTGATCTTGTCAGGGAAAATAAAGAGCTTCGCCGCAAGGTGGAAGAGGGTATTGCCAGAGCAAACTCACATATGGCAGTGGCACGCTCTGTTATGAGCGACAACACAATTGATGTTGCACTTATGATGCCTACTCAGTCTATGGAGCTTGAAATAAGTGAGCAGAATGTAATGAGCGTCATGATACCCAAATATGATGTAAAAATGAAAACCGCAAAGGAAGATGATATTTATTCTTACGGTTATGCATTTACATCTGATGACCTCGACGTTGCTGTGAAATCTCTTTCGGATATTATGCCTCTTATGATACGACTTGCGGAAGTGGAAAAATCATGCCAGATGATGGCAGATGAAATTGAGAAAACCCGCAGACGAGTCAACGCTCTGGAACACGTTATGATTCCCCAGTATCAGGAAACCATTAAGTATATCACTATGAAGCTTGATGAAAATGAGCGAAGCACCACTACGAGACTAATGAAAGTTAAGGATATGATGCTTGCTCAGGCTCACGGATACGAGACTATTTGATTCAATTTGTTGTAAAATAGGTAAAAGACTGATTTGTTATTTAATATTGCACCCCGAAAGTATTGAACTTTTAGGGTGCATATTATTTTTAGAACAGTTTTTGATATACTTATATCCCTTTAAGAAATTATGTATTTGTAGCTGTATTAATGTTTTCTGTAATTATTATATAAAAAAGTTTAATATAGTTTTGTTTTACTTGACAATAAGTATATACTGTGCTATATTGTGACTGTACTAATCGAATTAATACAGGCGATACGCTTGGGAGGGAGGAAAGATGTTTACAATTGAGAGAAATGCCGGAGCATTGTATGAGCAAATTGAAAGTGCTATAATTAAGTACATTGTAAGCGGAGTTTTAAAATCAGATGAACAGCTTCCCTCAGTACGCAATATGGCAAAGGAACTGAACGTTAACCCTAATACGGTTCAGCGGGCTTATAATGAGCTCGAAAGCAAGGGAATTGTGTATACCGTAGTGGGGAAAGGCGTTTTTATCAGCGGCAGCAGCGATAAGATTACAGAAATCGCTTCGATGGCAAAGCTTAAAGTTAAAGAGTCCGCCTTTGCAGCTAAAAACGCAGGTGTATCAAAGGAGGAAGTGATTCTGGAAATTGAAAAAGTATATTTAAACCGTTAGAGTTTTTTATAATGTTATATATAATAAAATATCCTACCAAAGGAGGCAATAGGATGATTGAAGTTAAAAACCTGGTTAAAAGGTTCGGAAAAAAAGTTGCTCTTGACAACGTAACCTTTAATATTGCCGAGTCGGGAATATTTGGTCTTGTGGGTTCAAACGGTGCCGGTAAATCAACTTTTTTAAGAACTCTTGCAGGTGTGTACAAACCTGATGAAGGAAAAATTCTGGTTGACGGAAAGGAACCTTTTGAGAACTGTGAAGTAAAGGGAAATATGATTTTCATTTCTGACTATCCATACTTTTTCCCTCAGGCAAGCATTGAAAAGATGGCTGCTTTTTACAAAACCATTTATCCTAACTGGAACGATGAGAAATATAACTATTATTCATCTGTGTTCCCTCTTGATAAAAAAATGAAGATAACCTCAATGTCAAAGGGAATGCAGCGTCAGGCAGCTCTTATACTTGCACTGTCTGCGTCGCCTAAATATTTCTTATTTGATGAAATTTTCGATGGACTTGACCCGGTTGTTCGTGAAGTTCTCAGAAAGCTGCTTATTGATTTTGTTCTAGATAATGATGCGACTATTATAATTTCATCTCATAACTTGCATGAGCTTGAAGATTTCTGTGACCATGTAGGACTTCTTCATAACGGTACGGTTATAATGGAGCGAGAGCTTGATTCACTCAAGCTCGAAGTCAATAAGATTGTAGCTGTTTTTGAAAATGAAGAGGATGAAAAACAGGCTAAGTCAAAATTCAACATTGTCAAGGAGAGCAAGAGAGGCAGACTTGCTGAATGGACCGTTCACGCAGAAAAAGATACCATAGAGAAAATCATGAGCGGTTATAAAATTGTTTATTATGAAGTTCTTCCGCTTTCACTGGAAGAAGTATTTATAAGTGAAATGGGGGCGATAGGTTATGACATCAAGAACGTTATCGAATAACGGCTTTAAACAGCAAATTATTTGGAATATAAAATCACAAAAATGGATAATGATTGCATTTATAGCTATAAGATTGATTATAGCTGCATTGCTCAGCAGCATTATGTGTTCTGCCAGAGGTAGTATTACTCAAGATGAGACGCTACTGAGCTCTTCCGCTTTAAGAATGCTTAACGATGTTACATATCAGCTCACTTCTCCATTAATGGTAATTGATATAGTTATAGGTTCACTATTTTCGTTTATTATTCTCAATACTTTGTTTTCCTTCCTTTACAGCAAGAGAAAAACCGATTTGTATCATAGTTTTCCTATAACACGAGGTGCCTTTTACTGGTCGGCAGTTGCAGTGCCAATTATTGTAAATGCTATTTCGTTAGTTGGTGAATTTGCTGTTATAACCCTTATAAGTAAAGTTAATTCAGCAAAATCTTTTGCCGATTTAGGGGTAATCTTTTTATCAGAAGTTTTGATTTTTGCTATTCTTGCAGCAACTACTGGAGTATTTGCTCTTTCAATTTCAGTTTCTGGCGTAGTGGCAAGCTATATTATAAACATTTTCCTGCTGCTAATAATGCTGCCTTTTTCCGCTTTTATGCTTCTGATGAGCTTCGAGTCGCTTATTCCGGCTTTTGCTAATACTTTTGAAAATATATGGACTATTTTCCCGTATGGCTTATTACTTGCGGATGTAGCAGGCGACGACATTTCTTTTGCCGTTTCAATTCCTGTAAGTTTGGTAGTGGCTATAATAGCTTTTTTGGCGGGACTCTATTTCTACAAAACGAGAAAGAGCGAAAACTCAGAAAGTCATCCCTCCAGTAATGTTCCGTTTAATATTGGAGTTATGGGTGTGGCTGTTTTCGCTGGAGTTATATCATACATTTCCTCAAAAAATATCGTTACTGCAATTATAGTTGCGACGGTTGTAGCTCTTGTTGCTATGTTCGCAATGAATTATATTTCAGAAAAGAGAATTAAAAAATCCACAGTATTTTACTGGTTAGGTTTTACTTTTGTCTTTGCCGGAATTATGCTTACCGCTAAGTATGCAACACAGTCATATTCAAACCGAATTCCCGAAGTTTCACAGATTGAGTCTGTTGAAGTTGATACAAATGTTTATGGATACGGAACGGTTGATTTTGTTAGCAGACTTTTTGGAAGCAGTTATATGCAGATGCCGAGTGTTAAACTTGAGCAGGAAGAGTCCATAAAAAATGTAACCGAATTTCATAAGGAATCACTTTCAACGTTTGACGGCGAAGATACTCCTACAAGCTATGTTAAATTAATTTATCACCTTAAAGATGGAGAAACTGTTACCAGAATACTTGCTTACGAATTTTTGCATCAGGACGAAAAACAGGAAAATTATTCCTCAAAGCTCCTTGAGACATACGACGCAATTCAAAAGAGTGATGAATATTTAAGAAAGCAGTCTATGCCTTACGAAGAGGAAGATTTGGCTACAGTATATGTTTCGATAAATAATCGTTCAATGCTGTTAAAGGAAGATGAGGCCAAGAAGCTTTTTGAAAATTATCTTTTAGATATTTCAGGCTCTGAAAGTAACTACACAACACCTAATATTTATGGTGATAGTTTTTCAACGGAAGTGGATACGCTTATATCTGAAGAAAAAGGCAGTAGTTATAATGTTGATATGAAATTTGTGTTTTTCACAGATAAAACAACAGAAGCAGCTAAAAAAGTATTTTACGAAATACCTTTGGATGCATATGATTCGCTCTATCAGTCAAACAGCCTTCTGAATATTTACGGTGTTCAGATTAATACAGGAACGTATAAAAACACCGCAAAGGCTCTTGAGGAGATTAATTTGTTTTCAGAAGCTGCACCGCTGTCTGATGTGACGGATGATTGGGAAGTAGTTATTACTCCTGTAGAATATTCAGCAGACGGAGCAAGTCTTCTCGGAACCTATGAATTTGTTTATCCGATAAATGGTGGTGATTCTTGGCTTTTGACAACTTTCCGTTCGGATTTAGAGGGAAATACGGCAGGAGATATATTAATAAAGACTGTTGTAAGCGAGGAACTTGATTCTGACCGAGAATATTTGATTCAAAAGGCTCAAAGCTTTAATGCTGAACAGGCTATTGAAGATTTAAGAGCCTACGGAGAAGGATATGTTTACTATTTCACCAATAATTCTGCTGAGACTTCAACTCAGGCTACAAAATTATATTTTGCTACGGCCTTAAAATAAGAAGTAAACTATTTAAGCGTCATGCAGACAAATGCATGACGCTTTTTGTATGTGAAAATATTGACACACTACTTATTATATATCTTTAACAAGAACTTGAAATAAATAATAAAAGACATTATAATTAAAAATATATTTGAATTTGACAGATTGCGTTTAATTTTATCGTTTAAAGTTAATTGAAGATAAAATTTTTCTGTTTAATTGTGTGAAGTTAAGATAATGTTATTGATAACTATACCTTTACACTGATCAGAGTGCGACGTAGAAGCTATAGAGAATGATGAGAGAGGCAGAATCCCCTCGCTAAAAAGGACAAAAAATCTCCCGGTAAGGTTTGACCTTACCGGGAGATTTTTTAAGTGTCGATATCAGATAATTCTGACATATATTCGTCTAAAAAGTTTTTAACTGCACTCCAGTATTTTTCGGGATCTTTGGTTGAAGACATGGCGTGACCTGCGTCTTCGATTACGATTTTTTCTTTATCAGATTGTGCTGCCTCATATACTGTGTCGAGCATTTCAAAGGGGACAAATTGATCTTGTTTGCCGTGTATAAAAAGTATTGGCAGTTTACATTTGGCAAGCTGATTTACCGCACTTGCTTCCTTAAGAGAATAACCTCCTCTTATTTTGGTAACAGCTGACGCTACATTCATAATGGGGAAGGAGGGGAGATGGAACATGTTTTTCATCTGCTTTTCAAATTCATCCCATGCAGAAGAATAACCGCAGTCCTCTATAACTGCACATACTTGGTCAGGTAATTCTTCTCCAGATGTCATCATAACTGTAGCGGCTCCCATTGAGATGCCGAAAAGAGCAATTTTTGCGTTTCTATGTTCGCTTAAAATTTTATCAATCCAAATGGGAATATCTTTACGTTCCAGCCAGCCCATACCTCTTACGTTACCTTCGCTCGTGCCATGTGCTCTTGCGTCGGGTATTATAAGGCTGTATCCCATACCATAGTACCATTTAGCGTAGCGAGCCATGTCGTTTGCACTGCCACTGTATCCGTGACAGGCTATAACATAGTTACCGTTGCCGTTTTCATTAACAACTTCATAGCCATGCAGCTTTAATCCGTCAGCGGAGGTTATGTATACGTTTTTTCTGATTTTGCTGAACCAATCTTTTTCTTCTTTTGATCCGGTATAACCGCTGTACTCCTGTACATTGGTTCCATTCCTCTTGAGCAGAATTGGCATTATTTTTTGCATGCTGAATATTGATTTGGTGTTTAGTGCAAAGCCGAAGAAAAAGTTGCCTGCTAAAAATAAAATTAGCAAAATTACAGCAATAATAATTAAAATAACAGTTAGAGTCTCCAAAATAATTCTCCTTTCAAATTTTAAGCTTCGAGTTAATTATAATCTAAACAGTTTTTTCTTTCAAGCCATATAAATCACTTCCTAATAAACGAAAACAGATAAAATTAAATATTTATACAAACATTTAGATATAAATTTATAAAAATTCACAGTTTTTTGTTTAATATTGCAAACGGGATAAAGCAATTGTATAATACATTCATACAGATGAATGTTATATTCTGAAAAAGCAATAACGGAAGGAGTGATTGCTAATTTTAAGAAAACACATTGATTGTTTTAATTTGAATGTTTATTGTCCGGGAATAGAAGTTTAAATTTATAAATATTAATGTTTTTTCTGAATTAGCTTTCATTTAACTTTATAGAAAATAAATTTACAGGAGGTTGAAATGATGAAGAGGCACCAAATAATAAAAGCTGTGGCTGTGCTGGTTGTTTTTGCAATTTTGTCAACACTGCTTACGGTACCGAGTTTTGCGGCAGAGAGCGTTTATACGCATATGAATGGTGAGAAGTATACGTTAGAAAAGGTATCAAATCCCGATAAGGGTGAAGGCGAAATTGACGGGCTTTCTCCTGAAGGTGACCGTGCAAGCAGTTATTGCTGGGCAATGGCTGAAAATAACGGATATGTTTACATAGGAACCTGGCCTAACGGGCTTTATCAGATAGTGCTTTCCATAAGCCAGCTTTCACAGAGCGGAGTAAGCCAGGAAGTTGTCGATAAGCTTATGCTGGCTTACACTAACGGAGAAATAGATCCCTGTGAAGAGGATTCTACTCAGAGTGCTAAAATATATCGTTACAATGAAGCTACCGGAGAAATGGAGCTTCTCTTTGATCCTGCCGATTACGAAAGCGGAGATTACAGTGCTATTTATGGCTTCAGAGCAGCTATAACCTTTAAAGGTGACGTCTATATGGACGCTATGCTTAACAGCGGCGCTACCGATTGCCAATTATGGCGAGTAAACGAAGAGGATCCTTATGCTACTCCGGAAATGTGCCTTGAAAACGGTTCTCTTCGAGCTTTGTGTGTAAGTGTTGATGAAGAGCGTATGTACACAGGCGGAAGTTGTGAAATCCCGGAGGGTTATAAGAGTGGAGCTGTTGTATTTGCCACTGAAACCGGCGATCCCGGTGATTTTGACATTATAGCTGATAGCAAAGACTTTGAGTATTATACAAGAAACGGCGCATCTATTACCGTTAACGATGTTGCTGCACTCCCCAACAGCGCATACGAAAACGGCGAAGAGGTTATAGCTTCTCTTGTTACTTCTTTTGGCGTTGCTGTTTTCTGCGGACATGTTGCCAGCGAGGAGGAAATTGCTGCCGGTAAGGCAAACAGCTACGGATGGGTTTGGTCAGAATTTATAGGAGTTCAGGGAGAATATCCTATCAGTCTCGGAAACTCTCTTAATGTAACTTTGACTCCCGCTGTATTTAACGGTGAACTTTATTTCCTTTCGATGACTAACCCAATGACTCCCTTGATGATAGCTTTTATGGGTGTTTTAGCACAGAACACAACCTATCTCTACACAGGTATAGATCAGCTTGCAGCAACGCTTGACAGTGAATGTGCCGTCTACCGTTATACCTCTGAAGGAAAGATGCAGATGGTAATGGGTGACGAAAAATTCTGCCCGGATAGTGTTGAATATGCTGCAAAACTTGGCGCCGGATTTAATGATGATGAATATAGTACAAGTATGTACGCCTGGCGTTCTGTAACATATAACGACCGTATGTATGTTAATACAATTGACGTATGGAACATGTACAGTTATTTCACTAAGCTTACAAACGGTCAGCTTCTCGGTATGAATAAGGAAGATTTTGAGAGTCAGCTTAACTATATTTCTGACTTTATCGGAACCGCAGCTGCCGAAATTCTCGGTGAGCAAAGTACAGCCGGAAAGTTTGTAAGCTGGCTTAGTAAATACGGCGACTTTGTTGACAGTTCAGCAATTCTCAGTAAGCTTGCCGAAAACATGACTCAGCCTGCTATTGACGCGCTGTATTCTGTATACTCAATGATAGACCAGAAAGCGACTACAGAATCTCTTTCAGCGCTTATAGATTACAGCGTTAAGTATTCTGATAGCCTGAACGATATAAAAGAGGCCATTGAGAAGCGTATAAATGAGGGGTATTACAATCCCGAGAACTGCGCCGCAGCTAAAGCAGCCGTAGAGTTTATCAATTTAATCAATAAACCTTTCCAGTATATCGCTGAAAATAAGACACATATTGAAAATTACATGCTTATTTCCGACGTATGTGCAAATCACACTACGCCTGGCGGTGAAGTATGGTGTACAGAAAACGGAATTGATTGGGAACCAATTACCGTTGACGGTTTTGGTGATAAGTATAATCACGGTATACGTACAATGGCTGTAGGCGATGACGGAAGTTTCTATTTAGGCTGTGCAAACCCCTATTACGGTGCTCAGCTCTGGAAGCTTACGGATGAAAATATGGTTGAATCTGTTACCGAAGATGAAACAGCGGCAGTTTCGGATGAAACTCTGGTACCGGATTCAGATGATACCGATGATGCTGAAGAAGAAGCAGGGCGGACGACTGACGTAGAAACCAATGAGAAGGATGGTTTCTTAGGCTGGTTAAGTAATGCTTTTAAAACAATAGCAGCAAAATTTGGATTTTAATTAATTTTAAGTAGAAGTGCTTATACTTATATGAAAGAAAGCACCAAGTCTTAATTGACTTGGTGCTTTTAATCATTTGAAGGTAAAGAGTTTTATTTAGTGAAGTTATCAAAGTATCCCTGAACATAGATAATAGGTGTGCCCTTGTCGCCGCTGCCGCTTGTAAGGTCGCAAAGTGAGCCGATAAGGTCAGTTAAACGGCGGGGTGTAGTACCCTGAGTTACCATTGTACCTACGAGGCTTGCTGCTTTTTCATCCTTCTGACGTATATATTCTGAAATAGCGTTTTTAAGTTCATCACCTTTAAGGTCAGCAAAGTCATTGTCTGCAAGATATTTGAGTTTTACCTCATTGGGAGTTCCCTCAAGGCCGGATGTATAAGCAGGGGAGACAACCGGATCAGCAAGCTCCCAAATTTTTCCTACCGGATCTTTAAAAGCTCCGTCACCGTAAACCATTACCTCTACATTTTTACCTGTTGCCTCTTTAAGCATGGAATGGATTCGATCAACGACTTCCTGACAATTTACCGGGAAAAGTTTTACAGTTTCTTCTGTTGCCTTGTTGGAGCCGAGAAGACCATACTGGTCGTTGTATCCGCTTCCATCAACACTTTTAACCATAATATCATCAAGGCCGTATACTTTTTCAGCGCCGGCTGCTTTAAGTATTCTTTTGGTTCTTGCACGGGTATGAATATCGCATGTAAGGACATTTTTTGTATAGTCGAGAATTGCTTTTGGATTGTTGGCAAATATAACTTCAACTTCAGCTCCGCTTTCGGAAATGAGCTGTTTATAATACTCCACGTAATCTACACCTGTGAAAACATGTTTCTGATAACCGAAAAGCTCACGGTATTTTTTTTCGTCAAGAACATTGCTCCAGGGATTAACGCCCTTTTCGTCAAGGAGATCAACATCTACAAGATGATTGCCAACTTCATCAGAAGGATAGCTAAGCATTAAAACTACCTTTTTGCAGCCTCTTGCTATTCCTCTTAAACAAATTGCAAAACGGTTACGGCTGAGAATTGGAAAAAGAACACCGACAGTAGAATCTCCAAACTTATCATTAATATCTTTGGCGATCTGACCTACAGTGGCATAGTTGCCCTGAGCGCGTGCTACAACCGCTTCTGTAACAGCGACAATATCGCGGTCCTTTATTTCAAAGTTACCCTTTGAAGCGTTAAGGACGGAATCGACAACGATTTGCGCAATATCGTCTCCTTCTCTAATGATTGGAGCTCTGATACCGCGTGATACAGTGCCAATTAATCTTTCCATTAAAAAACCCCCATATATTTGAGCGTATTTGCCGTTTGGTAAATACCAAAACACTTATATTATAATGTGCTGGCAGAACATATGCAACAAAAATTTTGCACAAAGTATCCTATTAACTTAATTTTATACAAAATTATACATATATGTTGGAATATATAAAATATCTATCAGTGTGTTAACTGCTAAAAATTTTGAAAAGTAAAGATTAAATCGAATTTTATGTCAATTAATCATATATTAGATGTGTATATCTAATATAATTCTGTAAGCAAATCGGCACATTTTTCTATTCCAAGAACACCACTGTCAAGTGAAATATGGTAGTTTTCTGCTATACCCCATTCGAGATCAGTATAAAAACGGTAATATGACTTACGTCGCTTATCTTTTTCGAGAAGCCTCTTTTGTGGAGACTCATCTCTTTCACCGTAAACTTTTACAATTCGTTCGGCACGCTTTTCGAGAGAAGCGTGAATAAAAACCTTTAGGCAGTTTGCTGTATCGCTTAGAATATAGTCAGCACACCTTCCGACTATAACACATGATTCCTTTTCTGCAAGATTGAGAATAACTTTTTTCTGAATGCTCCATAGATAATCCTGAACCGAATATCCGTTAAAAGAGCGTCCAGAAGAAAGAGCGTTGGCTATCCAGTTACCATGAGGAGAATATTCTCCTCTGTCTGCTATATATTCGCTTGTAAGTCCGCTTGCTTCAGCTATTTTTTCAATAATCTCGGAATCGTAGCAGGGGATACCTAATTTTTCTGCTGTTAAACGACCTATCGTTCTTCCGCCGCTTCCAAATTCACGGCTTATTGTTATAACTCTGTTGCTCATTGCTTTTCCTCCTTGACTTTAATTTTATTTCTGCCTGAGCTTAACCATTTATAAGTGCTTATTGTAACTATGACAGAAATAATAAATGTTAGAATATCAGATACGGGCATTGAATAAAGAACTCCATTAAGTCCAAAGAAAGCAGGAAGTAAAATTGCAAATCCGACGCCAAAAATAACTTCACGAACCATGGAAATCAAAGTGGATGCCAGAGCCTTACCGAGGGCCTGAAGATAAATGAAGGTTCCCTTATTTATACATGCAAAGATAATCATGCACAGATAAATCCGGAAAGATTTAACTGCAAATTCGGTGTAATAAACGCTTTCGTGTGAAGCACCAAAGATATTAGTGAGGTTTACTGGAAATAATTCAACTATTATTAATGCAATAGCTCCGACAGCAGCCTCAGCAACAATTAAATGTGTAAACAAACTTTTTGCACGGTCTTTGTGACCTGCTCCGATATTATATCCTGCTATCGGAATACATCCGGCTGCCATTCCTACCGCAATGGAAATAACTATCTGAAAGAATTTCATTACAATTCCCACCACCGCCATAGGAATTTGCGCATATTCAGCTTGACCAAATATAATATCCCGTGCACCGTATATACGAAGCATATTGTTAATTGCTGCCATTGCTGCAACAAGCGAAATTTGGGATAAAAAGCTGCATATTCCTAAAGATAAAAACTTTTCGAGTAGTTTGTATTTAATTTTAAAGCTCTGTTTATTTAGCTTTACTGCTTTCATATGTAAAAGATACCAAAGAGACAAAATAGCGGTAAGGATTTGTCCTATGACCGTTGCAACAGCTGCACCAGTCATTCCCCATTTAAAACCGAAAATGAATATAGGATCGAGTATAAGATTTGCCAAAGCTCCCAGAACTGTTGATACCATAGCAAATTTAGGACTTCCGTCTGAACGGATAATAGGATTTACTGCTTGACCGAACATATAAAAGGGGATGCCAAGGCTTATCCAGAAAAAGTATTCTTTTGAATATTTAAAAGTTTCTTCGTTTACTTTGCCTCCGAAAATCGTAAGTATTTGATCCTGAAAAATCAGGTACAGTATTGTTAAGACTATACTTGAAATTATGCACAGTAAAACAGCGTTTCCGATACTTTTATGTGCGTTTTCTTTTTCATTTGCTCCAAGACTAATACTTACAAAAGCACAACAGCCGTCTCCGATCATAACAGCAATAGCCAAAGCTACAACTGTCAGCGGAAAAACAACTGTGTTGGCCGCATTTCCATAGGAACCCAGATAATCGGCGTTGGCAATAAAAATTTGATCGACGATATTATATAAAGCAGCTACTAAAAGAGAAATTATACAGGGAATTGAGTATTTTCTCATAAGTTTGCTGATTTTTTCTGTTTCAAGAAAAGTGTTTGCTTTCTGTTCCAAATTAAGTTCCTCCTATAAATAAAAATACGTGCAGCGAAAGCTGGATTTACGCTTTACGCTACACGCATTTTTTCTGTCAGTTAAGATAATTACCGACAGGGCTCTGATTATATTGTTTGATGACTTTCAGAATAATTGAATCATCAGGCTGCACAGTCTCTTCTACAATTTTATACTGTGTATGCTTTCTGTCGAGCGATTGTTTATAGTGCTCAACTTCTTTTTTTACCTGCTCAGCTGCATAATTATGTCCAAGTTCTTCTTTGAGCATAAAATGCAGTGTTTGGCAGATACAGGCAGCTTTTACCCGTTTCATTCGCTCACCTCCTTCTGGCGGTCAAAGGTGATACATAGAAAATGACGCCAAAAATAAAAAGCGTGTAGCAAACAACTGGATTTACGCAGTTTTGCTACACGCTGTACTATTAGTATACAACTTTTTTAAAAAAAGTCAAGATTTTGTTATAGACTTAATATTAGTATACAGACTGTATATAATTCTTAAATTGTAAATAGGAATAACTGTTTTACTCAAGCTCGAAAGCTCCTGTGTAAAGCTGATAGTACTGACCTTTTTCTTTAAGCAGATCGTCGTGAGTACCTCTTTCAATAATCCTACCGTGGTCAAGTACGATGATAACGTCTGAATTTTTTACAGTGGAAAGACGGTGAGCAATAACGAAAACCGTTCTTCCCTCCATAAGTGCATCCATACCTCTCTGAACAATGGCTTCGGTTCGTGTATCAATTGATGAGGTTGCCTCGTCAAGAATCATAACGGGAGGATCAGCAACAGCGGCACGGGCAATAGAAAGGAGCTGACGCTGGCCCTGAGAAAGATTGGCGCCGTTGCCGGTGAGGGGAGTGTCATAACCCTGAGGAAGGCGAGTTATGAAATCGTCTGCACCTACAAGTTTGGCCGCAGCAATGCACTCTTCATCTGATGCATCAAGCTTTCCGTAACGAATGTTGTCCATTACCGTTCCGGTAAAAAGGTTAGTATCCTGAAGAACTATGCCAAGTGAGCGGCGAAGATCGCTCTTCTTAATTTTATTGATATTTATATCGTCGTATCTGATTTTACCGTCTGCTATGTCATAGAATCTGTTAAGAAGGTTGGTGATAGTAGTTTTGCCTGCTCCCGTTGCGCCGACAAAAGCAACTTTTTGTCCAGGTTTTGCATACAAAGTTATGTTATGAAGAACCGGTTTGCCCTCTTCATATTCGAAATCAACATCGAAGAGACGAACGTCACCCATAAGTTTTGTATATGTAACAGTGCCATCGCTGTGGGGATGCTTCCAAGCCCAAGTCTTTGTACGTTCAGCGCATTCAACAAGTTGTCCGTTTTCTTCTTTTGCATTTACCAGAGTAACATATCCTTCGTCCTGTTCAGGTTTTTCATCGGCAAGCTCAAAAATACGCTCAGCTCCTGCAAGACCCATAACAACAGCGTTTACCTGATGTGAAACTTGTCCAATATTTCCTGCAAACTGTTTTGTCATATTGAGGAAAGGTACAACTATGCTTATACTGATCGCAAGACCTGAAACACTGACATTCGGCACTTTTGAAACAAGAAGTATACCGCCTACAATGGCCACTACAACATATAAAACATTTCCTATATTATTAAGTATGGGGCCAAGAATATTTGCGTATTTGTTTGCTCTTTCAGATTCCTTAAAAAGTTTTTCGTTAAGTTTATCGAAATCTTTTCCGCTTTCTTCCTCGTGGCAGAAAACCTTTATAACTTTCTGACCATTCATCATCTCTTCTACAAATCCTTCAACAGTACCAAGTGCAGCCTGCTGACGGAAGAAATATTTTGCGGAGTTTCCACCTATTTTCTTTATAAGATAAAACATTATTGCAACGCCAAGGATTACAACGAGAGTAAGCCAAAGGCAATAGTAGACCATAATGCAGAAAACGGTGGTAACTGTTATAGCGGAAACAAGAAGCTGAGGGAAACTTTGTGAAATCAACTGGCGAAGAGTATCTATATCGTTTGTATAATGGCTCATTATATCGCCGTGGTTGTTAGTATCAAAATATTTGATAGGAAGACGCTGCATACCGCCAAACATTTTTTCGCGCATCTTTTTTAAGGTTCCCTGAGTTATTACTGCCATCAACTGGTTAAATATAAATCCGGAAATTAAGGATAAAATATAGAATCCTGCAAGAATACATACAAATGTCAGTATTTTTGACTTTACGCCGTTCCAGTCTCCGCTTTGCCAGCTGCTTTCAACTATTGAAATGATATTCTGCATGAAAACAGAGGGGATTGAACTTACAATAGCGTTAAATACTATACAGGCAACTGTTATAGGTAAAAGTACCGGATAGAAACTGAACATTGTTTTAAGAAGTCGTCCTACAGTGCCTTTTTTACTCTGTCTTACTTTAGTCTTCAAGCTGATCACCTGCCTTATTCTGAGATGTATAAATTTCACGATAAATTTCATTTTTGGCCAGTAATTCGGAATGTGTGCCGATTGCGTTTATAGTTCCCTTATCCATAACTATAATTCTGTCGGCGTCTTCTACCGAAGCTGTACGCTGAGCGATTATAATTTTTGTTGTTTCGGGAATGTATTCACGCATAGCCTTTCTGATGTTTGCGTCGGTTCTTGTGTCAACGGCGCTGGTGGAGTCGTCCAAAATGAGTATTTTAGGCTTTTTAAGAAGTGCTCTTGCTATGCACAAACGTTGTTTTTGTCCGCCGGAAACATTGGCACCGCCTTGTTCTATGTATGTATCATATCCTTGCGGGAACTGAGAAATAAATTCGTCTGCACAGGCGAGCTTGCAGGCGTGGATCATCTCTTCGTCTGTGGCTTCTTTATTTCCCCAGCGCAGGTTTTCTTTAATCGTTCCTGAGAACAGAATGTTTTTCTGCAGTACAACTGCAACCTGATTTCTAAGGGATTCAATATCGTAATCTCTTACATCTATACCGCCGACTTTTACAACACCTTCCGTGGCGTCGTAAAGACGTGAAATAAGCTGAACAAGTGAAGATTTAGAGGAACCTGTTCCGCCGATAATTCCGATGGTTTCGCCTGATTTAATCTGTAAGTTAATGTCTGAAAGCGCCATTCTTTTAGCTGTTTTTGAATATTTAAAGCTGACGTTTTCAAAGGATATTGAGCCGTCCGCTACTTCATGAACAGGATTTTCAGGATTTGTAAGAGTGCTTTTTTCAGCCAAAACTTCTGCAATACGTTTGCTTGATTCTCCGGCCATAGTGATCATAACAAACACCATTGAAAGCATCATAAGGCTCATGAGCATCATAAAGCTGTAAGTAAGAAGAGCTGAGAACTGACCTACGTCTAGATCAATGCCTCGTGAGGTTATAATTGTATATGAGCCGAATGAAAGAACAAATACCATAACTGTATATATGCAAAACTGCATTAAAGGGTTATTAAGGGCCAGGATTCTCTCTGCCTTTGTAAAATCACGGCATACGTCTTCTGCGGCATAATTGAATTTTTCCTGTTCGTAGTCTTCTCTTACAAATGATTTTACGACACGCATAGCTTTTATGTTTTCCTGAATGGAACTGTTAAGGTTATCATATTTTTTGAAAACCCTTTTAAAAAGAGGAATAGATTTATAGATGATTATTGAAAGACCTATTCCTAAAATCGGCAATACAATCAAAAAGATTGTTGCCATTTTGCCTCCCATGATAAATGCCATTGTAAAAGCAAAAATGAGCATTAATGGAGCGCGGATTGCGGTACGTATAACCATCATAAACGCATTTTGTACGTTTGTGATATCCGTTGTCATACGAGTAACCAGTGACGAGGTGAGAAATTTGTCAATGTTTTCGAATGAATACTTCTGAATTGCGTAAAACATATCATGACGCAGATTTTTTGCAAAACCGCACGATGCAGTAGAACAGGTGGAACCTGCCCATGCACCAAAGAAAAGAGAAAGACTAGCCATAACTATCAGCACTACACCGTATTTGATAATTACTGAAAGTTCACAGCCAGCTTTAATCTGGTTTACAAGGTTGGCGATGATAAACGGAATTATACATTCCATGACAACTTCCATTACAACAAGCAGCGGTGTTATAATTGTTGTCTTTTTGTACTCGCGCAAACTTTTTAATAAAGCGCTTATCATGTTTTATCCTTCCTTTCAAAATAATTAATATTTAAATTTTTAACAAGCGAAGTATTTTAATATCTTTTTGTTGAGTTACATTAAGATAATCACCTGAAATCTATTTGTTTTTCTATGTCTTTCCAATGCAGCAATATTTTAGAAAGTAAATTATAAAGTTCTTGTTTTTCATTTTCGGCGAGGCACGACATAAGCTCTTCAACATGCTTATCATGTTCGCTTCTTGCGATTTTGGCTTCTTTTAAGCCTTTTTCGGTTAAACGCAACACAAGATGCCGACCATCTCTTTCGCTCTTGGCTTTTTCGATTAATCCGTCATTTTCCATTTTAATAATAATTTCACTTAATGAGCCAGACTGCACCTCAAGAATCTCCTGAAGTTCTTTCTGTAAAAGTTCATGGTGCTTTTCCAAAACCACTAATATTCTTCTTCTGCCTATTTTTCCGCCCATTCTGAAATATAAAAAGTGTCCACATGTCCTAAGCTGTTTAATAACGTCTCCGGAAAGACTGTGGGTTTGCTCCATAACGTTTTTCACCTGCCTTTTTTACGTTACATATATAACATTTAGAAAATCAAATGTCAAGGTGCCTTGATATTTAAAATGACATTTCCTTTATAGAAAATTTTGATATTTTTGAAGAACAAATAGTAGAAATTTAACTAATTTTAAAAAACTACTATTTTCCGGGAGAAAATAGTAGTTGACTAAATAATAAAAGGGGTAGATAATTTCGTTGCCAGAAAAAACTTTGAGGTTTATACTTCAAAAAAATAATGAACAGAGGTGAGAAGAATGTGGGAATGTCTGGAGTGCGGACGTATATTTAAAAATTGCAATCATGAGCACAGATGCGGTTTGACGCCGTCAACAATAGATGAATATATTCTCGAGCAGCGAGAGGATGTAAGGCCTCATCTTATGAAGATAAATGAGACTATTAAAAAAGCTTTGCCAAACGCAAAGGAGAAAATCTCCTGGCGAATGCCAACCTATTATAGTGAGAAAATTATAATTCAGTTTGCTGCCTTTAAAAATCATATAGGTATTTATCCCGGCCCGGAAGCTATTGTGACATTTGCTGAAAGGCTTAGAGATTTCAAAACCAGCAAGGGAACTATACAAATTCCTTATAGTACACCATTACCGGTTGATTTAATAAGAGATATTTCAAAATGGTGCTTAAAAAACAGAAATTAATATTATCTTTACAGATCTGAAAAAATAAAAATAACCTGTCACTTTTTGGTGACAGGTTATTTTTATGGTGGAGCATAGCGGGATCGAACCGCTGACCTCTACACTGCCAGTGTAGCGCTCTCCCAGCTGAGCTAATGCCCCATACGACGCAGATAATAATATCATAGTTTTACGCTAAAATCAATAGTTAATTTTAAAAAGTTGAAAAAATAAGAGAAAATCATTTCCCCTTATCGACAAATTTGTTGCATGGACACAACTATAATAATGATTGTCAGGGGAGTGATACAGTGAAACAGGTTGTATATGTTGATATATTGCTTACCACTAATCTGCTTGTCAATTATTTCCTTCTTTTGTCATGTACGAAGCTACTAAAAACGCAAACAAAGAGATTAAGACTTTTTCTGGGAGCGACCGCAGGCTCCGCAGCTTCTCTTGTAATTTTTTTACCTGAAATGAACTTTTTCGGTGGGATTGCTTTTAAATTAACCACTGCCTTGGCAATTGTATACATATCTTTTGGAATGAAAAATTTTAAAAAGTTTGTAAAGTTGTTTTTCGCCTTTATTGCGGCGAATTTTATTTTTGCCGGAAGCATGATGGCGCTGTGGATGGCCTTTAAGCCAGGAGGAATGGTAATAAATAATAATGTTGTATATTTTGATATAAGTGTTCCGGTATTGATTGTTTCTACAGTGGTTTGTTATGGATTTGTTATCACGATCTCAAGAATTGTAGCAAGACGATCGTCTTCAGAAGTGAAATATACAGTTACAATCGTCTTCGATACTCTGTCGGTTGTAGGAAGCGGATACCTTGATACTGGAAATTCGCTTACAGATTGTTTTTCAGGCTTCCCTGTGATTATAGCAAATAAAAAGTTCGTTGAAAAATTGTTTTTTGCTTCTGAAATTACATATCTGCAAGAAAAAACTGCCGTTTCAGAAAATGAAGGACGACTGAAAAACCGAGTAAGAATTATACCTTTTGGAACAATTAAAGAACAAGGTATACTAAAAGCTTTCAAGCCGGATTTTGTAACAATTGAAAAAGATCATAAGTTAGTGTGTAAAACCAATGAAGTTTATGTTGCGATCGGCATTAGAAATTTTGATTCACTTGACTGTGATGTTTTATTAAATCCGAAAATTTTTGAATCAAAAGAAATGTAACAGTGAAAAGGAGAATGATTATGAAACGTAATTTGATTTTTGAAAGATTTTCTCAACTGATGACAGTTATAAAAACTAAACTGTTTTACGAAGATATATTTTATGTAAACGGACCTGAAAATCTGCCGCCTCCACTTTCAAAGCAGGAAGAGTCTGATATTATGAGAAGAATTGAAGAAGGAGACGAGAGTGCAAGAGAACCTTTAATAGTTCACAATTTAAGGCTTGTAGTTTACATAGCTAAAAAATTTGAGAATTCAGGCGTTGGAGTTGAAGATCTGGTTTCGATCGGTACAATAGGACTTATAAAAGCTGTAAATACATTTTGTCCGTCAAGAAATATAAAACTTGCTACCTATGCTTCCAGATGTATTGAAAACGAAATACTTATGTACCTGAGAAAAATAAACGGTATGAAGAGCGAAGTTTCTATTGATGAACCTCTGAATACTGATTGGGACGGGAATGAACTTTTGCTGTCAGATGTTTTGGGAAGTGATCCTGATATAGTAAACAGAGATATTGAACTGGAAGATGAGAAAAATCTGCTTACTGCCACTTTGGAAAAATTAAATGGCAGAGAAAAGGTTATTATGAAAATGAGATTTGGAATAGGAGGCGAAAAGGAGCATACCCAAAAGGAGGTAGCAGATATACTGGGAATATCACAAAGCTATATTTCCAGACTTGAAAAAAAAATAATTCAAAGATTGAAAAAAGAATTGGAAAAAGTGTGCTGAAAATGGTAATACTATTGTTACAATTTGCAACAAATTGTAACCGAATTGTTATTGAAAGCCCAGCCTGCATGTGATAAAATTTTTATCGATAAAGAACATGAATGGATGTGTTTGCATGGAAGAAGAGGGAAGAGCTAAATACTTTATATTAGCCGCTTCTTTTCTTCTCATTGCTGCTCTGATTTTGTATAGAACATTTTCTGTGCCGCTTCTTTTGCCGATAGAAAATTTTGAGGTTTCTTCATCGGCTTATGTTTTTGCGTCTACAGAAGATAGCTTTACGAGCAATGTTGTTTCTTCAGAATTAAATACCGTCAGTGAAACTAACGGTATTTATTTAATAAATATAAACACCTGTAGTTATGAAGATCTCCTTTCTCTTAATGGTATAGGTCCGGTAAAAGCTCAGGCAATAATTGAATACCGCACGTTAAATGGCGGTTTTTCATCTATTGAAGAAATTACAAATGTTAATGGAATCGGAGAAAAGACATTTGAATCCATTCGTAGTTTCATAACTGTGTAAGGGAGAGAGTACAGGTGGTTTTTTCAAGTCTTAATTTCATCTACATTTTTTTGCCTATCTGTTTAGGGCTGTATTTCCTTATGCGCGGCATGAAAGCGAAAAATATTATTTTGCTTATTATGTCGCTGCTTTTTTATGCCTGGGGAGAACCGGTATGGGTTACACTTCTGATTTTCAGTGCGATGGTTGACTATATCAACGGACTGATAATTGAAAAGCATAGAAATCAGTGGCAGGCGAAGGCTGCACTGGCTGCATCACTTGTGATTAATCTTTCTATGCTGGGTGTATTTAAATATTCCGGATTTTTCGTTGAGAATATCAATGCGCTTTTAGGAACAGGTATTCCGGTGCCGAGTTTCAATCTTCCCATAGGTATTTCATTTTATACCTTCCAGACAATCTCTTATACTGTAGATGTGTATAGAGATAAAGTAAAAGTTCAGCATTCTTTTGCAAACTTTCTGTTGTTTGTTTCGTTGTTCCCGCAGCTTATTGCCGGACCGATTTTAAGATATGCTGATATTGACGAGCAAATTGATAACAGAAGAACAACTTTACAGGGATTTTCAGCCGGCATAACAAGGTTTGCAGCAGGTCTCGGAAAAAAGGTGCTTTTAGCAAACCTTGCCGGTGAAATAACTACAAACCTTATAGGCAGCGATTTGTCTGGACTTTCAGTTGTAGGGGCTTGGACGGGCATATTCTTCTATGCAATGCAGATTTACTTTGACTTTTCCGGATATTCGGATATGGCTATCGGTCTTGGAAAGATGTTTGGTTTCACATATGTTGAAAACTTCAATTTCCCGTATATTTCAAAATCCATAACCGAATTCTGGAGAAGATGGCATATTACTTTGAGTTCTTTTTTCCGCGATTATCTCTATATACCTCTCGGAGGAAACAGAAGTCATTTTGTCAGAAACATGTTTATTGTTTGGTTTCTAACCGGTTTTTGGCATGGCGCGAGCTGGAACTTCATACTTTGGGGACTTTATTATTTTGTATTCCTAATGTTTGAAAAACTGTTTTTCCATAAGGTGCTTGACAGACTGCCGTCGATATTTGGCCATTTATATTCCATATTAATTATTTTGGTAGGCTGGGTTTTCTTCTATTTCGACGATATGTCAAGACTTGGTCATATGCTGAAACTTATGTTTGGTCTGAGTGGTCAGCCATTTATACTTTCAACGGATACGCTTTTGCTTAAAAATAATCTACTTTTGATTGTCGTTCTTGTTATTGCCTGTATTCCTGTTTCTGTATTGGTTAAAAAATTACTGGCACATGCAGCGCAAAAAGGAAAGGCTGCAAATACTGCTGTGGGTCTTGTAACAGTCGCATATAATGTTGTAATGTTGTTTATATGCACAGCAGCCCTTGTAGGCAGCAGCTATAATCCGTTCCTTTATTTCAGATTCTAAAGAGGGAGGATTGAAAAATGAGAAAAAAAGATAATATGAACGAATTTGACACACGTAATTTAAGAAATCCTTCCCCTTATACAAAGATATTGGCGGAAGAAAACAAAAATAAAAGGCTGAATGTTTCCCACAGAAAGAAGAACAAACTATCTACTACGAAGGGAAACAATTATGCGGATTCGATTGTTCATCTTTTTTATAAAAATAAAGCCGTTGCATCTTTGGCTATAGCGCTATTTATACTGCCAATTCTGTTTTTGGGATTATACAGCGCTATGGATACCGATGCTACAGTTTCTGAAACAGAAAAGAGAAACTTAAAAACCAAACCGGAATTTAGTTTTCAGGCGCTGTTCAGCGGAACTTACACTAAAGATTTTGAAGAGTATTATTCAGATACTTTTCCGTTCCGCGACTTTTTCCTTAGTGTAAATAAAAAAATAACAACACCTTTCACTCAAAATCAGAGTGGAGATGGAATTTCAATAGTTCAAAAGCCTAACGGAAGCGACCAGCTGGGCGGCGAAGCGGATATATCAATGCCACCTCAGGAAAATACTGAGCCCAGTACAGATGCCTCTGAGACAAAGCCCCAGGATAATGCTGAAGACCATGAGTATCAGCAGAGTGGTTATATCATTCTTGATCATACAAGAAAATCTGCAATGGAACTTTATACTGCCGATTCACGTATGAAGGATTATTCCGCAGTTATCAATTCCTTTGCTTCAAAGGTTCCCAATTCTCAGGTTTATGTTCTGCTTGCTCCAACTTCTCTTGAATTTTACAGTGCTGAAAAATATCATACCGGAAATAAATCCGAGAAAAAGGGTATTTCCATGGCGTATGATGCTTTGAACAGCAATATAAAAACCGTTGATGCTTACAGCAAGATACAGTCTCATACAGATGAATATATTTATTTCCGCACCGACCATCATTGGACAGCAAGAGGCGCATATTATGGATACACAGCTTTTGCTGAAGTTGCCGGATTAACACCAAAACCGTTATCCAGCTATCAGAGCGGAAAAATCGAAGGTTTTGTTGGAAGCTATTACGGATTTACTCAGAGTGAAATGCTTAAAGAAAATCCTGATTACGTTGAGTATTTCCTTCCGCAGACCCAGGCAACCGGAGTTTATTCTTATGATGCTGCAATGACAAACCAGATTCCGTTGTCTATTGTAAGAACTGAGGTTGAAAATTCAAATAAATATCTTGCATTTATTCAAGGTGATACACCTATTGCAAAAATTACCACCGGAAATAAAAACGGTAAAAAGATTATGGTTGTAAAGGAATCTTACGGCAATGCTTTTGTTCCCTTCCTTATTGAAAATTATGAGGAAATCTATGTAACAGATCCGAGAAAGATCGATATGGATCTTCCGTCGTTTGTAAAGGAACACGGTATTCAGGATGTCCTTATGATTAACTATGTTTTTGCACCGTATAATAAGGGCTATATGGATTCACTTAAAAAGATGGTTGGTTATAATGGTTGATAACGGGTTGACAAAAGAACAATTTTCAAGAGAAATTTCTCTAATCGGTGAAGAAAATTTAGAGAAACTCAATGAAAGTACAGTAATGATTTTCGGTCTCGGCGGTGTAGGTTCCTATGCCGCTGAGGCTTTGGCGAGAGCAGGAATAGGTAGACTTATTTTGGTGGATAGCGATGATGTTGATATTACAAATATAAATCGTCAGCTTTATGCTCTTCATTCAACGTTAGGTATTAAGAAAGTTGAAGTAGCGGCTGAACGTATTCGAGATATCAATCCCTACTGTAAAACGGAAACTATTGCAGCTTTTTACAATGCAGGAGACGGCGATAAATTTTTTACTGATGACTGTACATATGTAGTTGATGCAATTGATACAGTCAGCGCTAAAATAGATATAGCGCTGGAATGTCAAATAAGAAGCATTCCTCTTATTTCATGCATGGGAACAGGAAATAAATTGCACCCGGAGCTTTTTGAAATTTCGGATATTTACAAAACAAGCGTTTGTCCTCTCTGCCGTGTTATGAGAAGAGAGCTTAAAAATCGAGGCGTCAAAAAGCTGAAGGTAGTTTATTCTAAAGAACAGCCAAAGTTAAATTTACAAAATCCACGTGTTCCTGCAAGTATTTCTTTTACTCCTCCTGTTGCCGGTTTTTTGCTGGCGGCAGAAGTTGTGAAAGATATTTGTCAAATTGAATAACAAATTGTTATATTAAAGCGGTTGTAAAAAAATGCAACCGCTTTTTGTGCATTTTTTCTCAGGTTAGATAATGAAAACATTTTCCAAATGTGATATAATCCATACAATTGATTTTATTAGATTAAAAAAATCATTTAGGTATAAAATCAGTTAGGAGGCGTAAAAATGCAGAAACCAAAAATTTATACGGTGGGTACTGCTCACCTTGACACCACATGGTGTTGGAATTTTGAAACAACTTTAAGGGAATATATCCCCAAAACTCTTAAAGACAATTTTTATCTTTTTGAGAAATATCCGGACTATAAGTTCAATTTTGAAGGTAGTTATCGCTACGAGCTTATGGAGGAATATTATCCTGAGCTTTTCGAAAAGCTGAAAGATTATGTAGCTCAAGGCAGATGGAATGTATGCGGCAGCTCCTATGAAAACGGTGATGTTAACGTTCCTTCACCGGAGGCACTTTTCAGAAATATACTTTACGGAAACGATTATTTTCGCAAAACATTTGGCAAAGAAAGCAAAGATATTTATCTTCCGGACTGCTTTGGCTTCGGCTGGGCTCTTCCTTCAATAGCTCACCATGCTAACCTTATGGGATTTTCTACTCAGAAGCTTCCCTGGAGCTCCGCTTTCGGTATTCCTTTTGATTTAGGAAAATGGCAGGGTGTCGACGGAAATTCAATTTATGCTTCTCTTGACGCACGCAGCTATTGTTCTGTTCTCAGCGAAGTTAAAAAGAACAATGGTGTTCTCGAAAAGCTTCCGAAAAATATAACTGATTATGATCTTCCGTATACTTTTATTTATCACGGCGTAGGCGATAGAGGCGGCGCTCCCAAAGAGGAGTCAGTTGCAACTGTTTGCAGGGAAATCAAGGAAAACGCCTCAAGTGAATGGGATGTTTTAAGCGCACCTGCCGATCAGATATTTAAAGATATGGACGCTGAGCTTACCGATGAACAGAAGAGTAAGCTTCCTGTTTGGAAAACTGAGCTTGTTTCTCAGAATCACGGCGTAGGTTCCTATACTTCAAGAACAGCAGGAAAACGTTTTAACAGACGTGCTGAACAGCTTGCAGATGCAGCTGAGAGAAGTGCCAGCGCAGCTGTTTGGATGAACGGATATGCTTATCCACAGGCTAAACTTGAAAAAGCATGGAAGAGAGTTATTTCTCATCAGTTCCATGATGATATAACCGGCACATCTCTTATGGAGTGCTATAAGCGTAACTGGAACGACTATGTGCTTTCTCTCAATGAATTTTCAGAGGAATACAGAAGCGCAGTAGGCGAGGTTGCTTCACGTCTTGATACTTCTTTTGTCAAGGGCAAAGCTGTTGTAGTAAATAATCCTGTTCAGGGTGTGAGAAAAGATACAGTAGTTGCAGAACTTCGATTTGACAACAGTCCTGTTTTCATTGCTGTATATGATGATAAGGGCAAAGAAGTTCCCTCTCAGATCGTTTACAAAAAAGGCAATATGTACAGAATTGCTTTCGTTGCTGAGGTTCCCTCAGTGGGATACCGTGTATACGATGTACGTGAAAGTACAAAGGCATGCGGTATTTTTACAGGCCTTCGCATAAACGAAAGAAGACTTGAAAACGATAAATTTGTAGTCGCTCTTAATGATAACGGCGATGTTTGCAGCATTGTTGATAAAAAGCTTAATAAGCAGCTTCTTGAAGAACCTATTGAAATGCGTATTTTTAATTACAACGGAAGCGGCGTTTATCCAGCATGGGAGCTTTGTTACGATGAAGTTATGGCAAAACATACTGCTGTTCCGAAGCTTCAGAGCATCAGAATTAAGGAAGACGGTCCTGCAAGAGTTGCAATTGAAACTGTAAAGCGTTACGGAGAATCTATTTTCCGTCAGGTAGTGTCTCTTTCAGCTAACGGCGAATATGTTGATTTCTTTAATGAAATTGATTGGCGCAGCATGAGAAAGCTTCTTAAGACCAACTTTACTTTTACTGCCGAAAATCCAAAAGCAAAGTATGATTTAGGCCTCGGATACATAAGCAGAAACAATAATACTAAAAAGCTTTATGAGGTTCCCGCTCAGATGTGGGCTGATATTACCGATATTGGCGGAGAATACGGCGTTTCCGTATTCAGTGATTCTCGTTATGGATGGGATAAGCCTGAGAGCAATACACTTCGTCTTACAGGTATCCATACTCCTCGTTCTGCTTATCTTCCTAACAGTTCACAGAACACTTTGGATCTTGGCCTTAACCGTTATGGCTTTGCGGTTTATTCACATGAAGGCGAGAGTGTTCTCGGAACACAGCTTAATGCCGCTTACTTTAACCAGCCGATGAATACTTTTGAAACTGATATTCATGCAGGTGTTTATGGAACCAGTTATTCTTTTGCTCAGATTAAAGGCGATGCTGCAATTCGCTGCATTAAAAAGGCACAGAATTCCGATGAAGTTATTGTAAGAGTCAACGAGCTTACAGGAAAAGCCCAGACAGGTGTCGAGCTTACTCTTGCCGACGGAATAAGACTGGCTAAATCTGTTTATGCAAGTGAAGATGTAATTGAAAACGTTAAGGTTACGGCAGGCAAAATCAAGTTTGACCTTAAGCCCTTTGAAGTTAAGACTTTTGCTCTTACTCTTAAAAAAGCTAAGAAAGCTGCAGCTCCTGTTACTCAGCAGCCGGTAGAACTGGAATACAACGCATGTGTAACTCTTGAGAACGACAACTTTATCCCCGGAGCACTTCCCAACAAAGAGTCTCTTCCTAGAGAAATGTTCCCTGAAACTGTTGAATGTGGTGGTGTAGTATTTAAGTTTGGTCCCGCAGATAAGAAAAATGCTCTTATTCCCAGCGGAAATACTGTATCAATACCTGCAGGAGCCAAGAAACTCCATATTGTAGCCGCTTCTTTCGCAGGAGATAAGCCTTATACAGTAAAAGTTGGCGATAAAGATTATACATTTATCGTTTCCGATGCAGTTGAGGCTGTCGGTGCATGGGATATGTATGCTCTCGGTGAAACGGGTTATATAAAGAATGACATTCTTGCATGGAATGTAACCCATACCCATTCTATGCAGGGCGACGAGTACGGTAAGAATCTTTATTTCTTCAAATATACTCTTGAGCTTCCGGAGAACGCCGACAGTGTATTCTTTACTTCTGACAGCAGTATTGTTATTCTTGCTGCCAGCGTAACAGAAAATACAGGTTTCTGTGCTACAGCTTCAAAGCACTATGATACTCTGTCAAAGAGAAAGTGTACTTATAAGTATCCCTTCTATGAAAAGCTTATCGGCGATGCAATTCCTCTTTGGAGTGCAGTGGATTTCATGAAATACGGAGATCCCGGCAGCCGTTCTGCAAACTTTGACAGTGAAATAGAATTTTAAGAAATAGTAAAAAGACGGCGCAGAAAGTTTACTGTGCCGTCTTTTAAATAGCAGGTGATTATATGTTTGTTTCTGTAATAATAGCAGCTGCAGGTAATTCCACCAGATACGGAACAGGAAATAGTAAGCAGTTTCTACTTCTTGAAGGGATACCTGTTTTAATTAAAAGTGTTCAGGCTTTTGAGCAGATTGACGAAGTAAAGGAAATAATTATTACAGCGAGAAAACAGGACTTTGATGTTATTGAAGGTTTTTTGCAGCAGTACAATATTAAAAAAGTAAAAAGTGTTGTAGAAGGTGGTGCTACCCGTCAGGATAGCATCGCAGCAGCGGTTAAAAAAGTCAGTGAAGAAACAGAGATAATAGCTGTACATGACGGAGCGAGACCTTTGGTAAGCAAGGAAACTATAATCGGCGTAATTGAGAAAGCTGTTGAAAAAGGTGCTGCTGCTTGTGCTGTTCCGGTAAAAGATACAATAAAAATTATTGATTCTTCCGGAAAAATTGTTACCACTCCGGATAGAGCTTCTCTTCGTGCCGTGCAGACTCCTCAGGTTTTTGATTTTGCTCTCTATAAAGAGGCAATAGATAAAGCAGTTTCTGAGAGTAAGCAGTATACAGACGACTGCCAGCTTATAGAAAGCATGGGACATCCGGTATACCTCACTGACGGAGATTATGAAAATATAAAAATCACTACTCCGGATGATTTGCTGGTAGCAGAAAAGTTTTTATCTGAAAGGAGAAAATAATGAAATTTAGAATAGGCCACGGCTATGACGTACACCGTCTCGTTGAAGGCAGAGATTTAATAATAGGCGGCGTAAAGCTTGAATATAAAAAAGGTCTGCTTGGACATTCTGATGCCGATGTTTTGCTCCATGCAATATCTGATGCAATTTTAGGTGCTGCCGCTATGGGGGATATTGGCAAACTATTCCCTGATACAGACGAAAAGTTCAAAGGAGCAGACAGCCTTTTACTTTTGAAAAAGGTAGTAGAAAAAACTGCGGAAAAGGGATATAGAATTTCAAACATAGATGCAACCATAATTGCACAGGCTCCGAAAATGAGCGGCTACATAGACCGAATGCGTAAAAATATTGCGGAAGCCTGCAATATTGATATTGACGATGTAAGTGTAAAAGCTACTACGGAAGAAAAGCTTGGCTTTACTGGTTCAGGAGAGGGAATAAGTGCTCATAGCGTTTGCCTTATTGAAAAATTCAACTGACAATTTTCGGTTTCATTTGTACAATTAAACATTGTCCGCATATTATGTAGTGCGGGTGTAAAGGCCTGTTTTAATCAGGTCTTTTATTTTTACCATAGTAAAGAAGCGTGGTGTAAGATAGATGGATAAATGGTTTATAAAAGTCAATTCAATAACTACGGCTCTGCGTGCTAAGGAACTTTTGATTTATAATGGATACCGTGTGTCTATGAAAAGGGCGGAAAAGGCTTTATCTGAGCAGGGGTGTGGATATATGCTCATTTCTTCCGGAGATATAGAAAAAGCAGAAAAACTTTTGAACAATTCAGGGATAAAGCTTACAGGGAGCGGTAAAGTATGATTTACCTCGACAATGCCGCAACTACCTTCCCGAAACCTCTAAATGTACAAAGAGCAGTTTCTGAAGCCATAAGAAAATATGGGGCAAATCCGGGAAGAGGAGGGCACGACCTATCTTTAAAAACTTCCACACAGGTTTATGATAGCAGAAAAAAGGCAGCGGATTTTTTCGGAGCATCTTCACCGGATAAAATTGTTTTTACACAAAACTGTACAATGTCTTTGAATTATGTTATTAAAGGAATATTAAAACCTGGAGATCATGTTATAGTTTCAGATATGGAGCATAACGCTGTTATGCGTCCGATTTTTACTATGTCTGAAAAAAGGATCATATCTTATAGTGTAGCTAAAACTTTTCCAGGTGATTTTGAAAAAACAGTAGTAAGCTTTAAAAGCTGTATACGTCCGGAAACGAAAGCTATAATTTGTATGCATGCCTCCAATGTTTTCGGAACCATTTTGCCTATTGCCGAAATAGGTAAACTTGCACACGAGAACGGTTTGTTGTTTGTGGTTGATGCAGCTCAAAGTGCTGGAGTTTTGCCTATAAAAATAGATGATATGAATATAGATTTCCTTTGTTTGCCGTGCCATAAAGGTCTGTATGGACCAATGGGAACCGGTATGATTGTTTTCGGTCAAAATGCTCCTTTGCCTGAAACTGTTATTGAGGGTGGTACTGGGAGCGACTCTATAAATTACAATCAGCCGGATTTCTTGCCAGACAGATTTGAAAGCGGAACTATAAATGTTCCGGGAATAATAGGTGTAGGCTCCGGTATTGATTTTATAAATAAAAAAGGAATCGGAAGAATACACAGCTATGAAATGAATATTATTAAAATGTTATATAGAGAAATGAAAAAACGCAGCGATGTTTTGTTATATACCGATGAACCTGAAGAAGAATATACAGTTCCGCTTCTGTCCTTTAATTTTAAAGGATTATCAAGTGAATCAGCAGCAGAAAAACTAAATGGTTTTGGTATTTGCACAAGAGCTGGACTTCACTGTGCACCGGCAGCTCATAAAAAATTTGGTACTTTAGAGATAGGAACAGTAAGAGTATGTCCTTCAGTATTTACAAGTTATAATGATGCGATTTTTTTATTAAATTGTATAGAGAAAATTGCAAAGGGTAAACAAATATGATAAAATAAACAAAATAGAAGTAAATTTTAAATCCTCCGGGCGTTAAATATGTAAGGGTGATAAAATGGCTGTATTACAATGGATAAGTAGTTTCTTAGATTCTTTCTTTAGCCTGATGTCTACTTTCAGACCTCAGGATTTTCTTGATATTCTCCTTGTTGCATTTATTGTCTATAACGGTATAAAAATTATAAGAGAAACAAGAGCTATTCAGCTTCTTAAAGGAATTATACTGTTAGCTTTTATTTATCTTGTAGTAAATATTCTTGATATGCAGGCTATTAGCTACATTTTGGATATGATTATTAAATTCGGTGTAGTTATTATAGTTATACTTTTCCAGCCGGAAATCAGGCATGCACTTGAAAGTATAGGAAGAAGCAGCTTTAATAAACTCAACATTTTTGCCACTAAAAATTCCGATTCTTTTAAACAGCGCGAACGTCTTACAAGTGCGATAACTCAGGTTTGTCGTGCATGCGCCTCAATGAGCGAAAAGAAAATAGGAGCGCTTATAGTATTTGAAAAGTACACTCTTCTCGGTGAAGTTATTAACACAGGTACAATTATAAATGCGGAACTTACAAGCCAGCTTGTAGAAAATATATTTTATCCTAAAGCACCGTTACATGACGGAGCCATGATAGTTCGTGACGGTAAAGTTTTTGCTGCAGGATGCATATTACCATTAACGCAAAACAATTCTCTTGATAGCGAACTGGGTACGAGACACCGTGCCGCACTGGGATTAAGTGAGCAAAGCGATGCCTTGGTTGCTGTTGTTTCCGAAGAAACCGGTGCTATTTCAATTGCTGTTAACGGAGTCATTACACGCAATCTTTCTGACGGCGATTTGAGAATAAAATTACTTCAGCATATTCTTGATGATTCAGATGAGAATGAAGAAAATATTTTTACTTCTGCTGTAAAGAAGGCAAAACAATTAATAAGAAAGGATAAGGAAAATGAAAGTAAAGAAAAGAAAAATTAATCTTCATAACCTTTTTTATAACGATCGTTTTCTGATGTTCTTTTCTGTTATTGCCGCTTTTGCAATATGGGTAACCATTTCTATGACTGCCGGAACGGAAATAGAAAGGACTATAGAAAATGTCAAGGTTAATGTTGATCTTGAAAATAGTGTTCCGAAGCAGTTTGACTTAACTATGTTTGGAGATACAGAGTATACAGTTTCGGTGACAGTTAAAGGAAAAAGGTATGCAGTGGGAAATCTTACTGCTGATGATATTGAGGTTACCGCACAGACAAACTATGTTGATTCTGCCGGCAAGCATACACTTTCATTAAAGGCTGTCCCTAAGGATGAAGGTGCGGATTTTGAGATAACATCAATGTCTCAAAGTTATATTGAGGCTTACTTTGACGTTTATAAAGAAGCTACCTATCAGCTTGAAACGGATATTGTAACTGACCAGCTTATGCCGGACGGATATATAAGTGAAGAACCTATTCTTTCTGCAAAAAGTATTACAATTTGTGGTCCTGCTACCGAAATAAATAAAATTACCAAGGTTTATGCTCGAGTACAGGTGGATAAGCCTCTAACTACAACGGCAACTATAAATGCTGAAATTGTGCCAGTAAACGAATACAGCGGAACTTTGCGTTATCTTTCAGTAAAGGATAATGCCGTTGTTACTATCACAATTCCCATTTTGAAGGTTAAAGAATTGCCGGTAACTGTAGACTTTATTAATGCGCCAAAAGATTATACCACTACGCCTCTTAAAACTGTTATAGAACCTTCAACGGTTACAGTAGCCGGTGAGGAGGCATATATTGATAAACTGGAGAAAATTTCAGTTGGCACAATTGATTTTTCTGATATAGGAGCATTAAACAATAAATTTTCGTTCAGTACCTCAAGTATAAAAGAGCTCAAATTTATTGATGGTACAGAGAATTTTGAAGTTTCTGTGGATGCAAGTTCTATGGTAAGTGGCAATTTCGAAATTAATTCTTCAAATATAATTGTAAGCAACCTTTCGGAAAATATCAGTGTAGAAATCCCCTCAAATTTCTCTCAAGAAATTGTTCTGGTTGGTCCTTCTTCAGATATTGCCAACATCAAAAGCTCTGATATAGTAGGAACAATTGATATAAGTTCAGTACAGGTTTCTCAGGGTACTATGACTTTCCCGATTGATATAAGTATAAAGAACAATAACTCTTGCTGGGCTTACGGAGATTATAAGATAATTGTAAATATTAAATCCCAATAATGTTAATGAATTTAAAAGGAGGTGACTGATTATATGTTAAAAAAGCTTTTTGCTATTGCTTCATCTGTTTTACTCCTTTGTCTGTTGTCCGGCTGCGATACAATTCTCTTTTCATCAGTAGATAATTTGATGCGGCCGCCTAAAATATCAGGTGAAGTAAATTCACAGTTAATGGAGGCTTTTGAAACATCTGTTGGAGGAAAGTATTCGTTAAAATACCCTCTTTCCGGGGAATATCAGTCACCTTGCGTTATGTATGATATGGATAATGATGGTACTGACGAGGCGATTATATTTTATTCACCAGAAAATGAAAGCACAACAGTTAGAATGGCTTTCTTTGATTATGTAGAGGAAGAATGGTCTATTGTTTCTGATTTTAAGGGTCTTGGTAACAGTATTAATCAAATTAACTTTGAAGACATAAGAAACGATAGTTCTGTGCAAGTTGTAGTGAGCTGGGGATTTTTCGATACTAAAACAGCCAGTATCCTTTCTATTTACAATGTTGGCTTTTCTGAAGAAAACATTATTAATTCAGTTCAGCTAATATTTGACGAGCCATACTCCGCTATGAAGATTTTTGATGTTGACGGAAGCGGAGGTAAAGAAATCTTTCTTATTTCAAGCATTACGTCCAACGGAAATGTTAAAAAAGTTGGTACGCTGTATGCGGTACGTTCCGATGGCAGCATTGCCTCTGTAAGTTCGGTAACGATGGATAGTACCGTTTCAGGATATGCTTCAATTAAGTTAGAACCTGCAACTGAAAATAAACCATACAGAATCTTTGTAGATGCGATTAAGGGAGACATATCAATGTCCACAGAAATAATCTACTGGGACAGCAATATAAATGGTCTTTCTTCGCCGCTACTGAATACTGATACTCAAAGCGTCACTTCTACTGTAAGAAGTATGAGAATAGAATCACGTGACATTAATGGTGATGGACTTATAGAAACTCCATTACAGGTTCCACTTCCAGGAAGTTACACAACCAGCAGTTCTTTAAAAGCAGAAGCTACTACCGATGATTCTTCTTCTGCTACACTGGCTATTTCCTCTACAGCCAGTGTGTTTTTAACAAAATGGTGCACATTTTCTTCCGATAATAAATTCGTTCCGGTAGCTTATTCAGCTATAAATTCGTCCGATTATTATGTTTTTAATTTTAAAACTGAATGGCTTGACAGAATAACCATAGAAAATGATGTCGAAAATCGGGTTTGGACCTTTTATGAGATAAGAAAATCTGATGCCGCTTTAGGGGACAAGCTGTTTAGTATTGCTACAATTCCCAGTTTGGATTGGTCGGAAGAAAAATATACCGACTATGTTAAAATTGCAGAAAACAACAGCTTGGTTTACGCTGCAAAAATTTTTGACAGTGCAAAAGATTATGGCATTACATCTAATGTTATAATGCAGCAATTTGAAATTATCGAATAATAAAAGGAGTTCGTTATGAAAAACATACTTGTAGCGGAAGATGAGGCCGCTATACGTGAATTTATTGTAATAAATTTACAGAGAGTGGGATATACAGTTTTACAGGCTGCCGATGGTGCCGATGCTTTAAGAATATATGAAGAGCATGGCGGTGATATAGACATGGCTCTCCTTGATATAATGATGCCGGTTATGGATGGGCTTGAGTTATGCAAAGAACTGCGTGCCAGAGATAAGAATATAGGAATAATAATGCTTACCGCCAAAACTCAGGAAATGGACAAAGTTACCGGATTGTTGGTTGGAGCGGACGACTATGTTACAAAACCTTTTTCTCCGACAGAACTTATGGCTCGTGTAGATGCAGTTTATCGCAGAGTAGTTATGAATAAGGAGACAAAAGAAACCAATTCTCAGACCACAATTGTTTTGGGTGAGTTTACCCTTGATTTAAGAAGCCGTACTTTAAAAAAATCTGGTAAAATGATAGAGCTTACTCAGGTTGAATTTCAAATAATTGAATACTTTTTTCGCAATCCCGAAGCAGCTCTCAGTCGAACGGATATATTAAATAAAGTTTGGGGCGACTCTTATTTTGGTGAAGAAAAGGTAGTAGATGTAAACATTAGACGTTTAAGAATGAAAGTTGAAGATGATTCTTCAGCGCCTAAACATTTAGTTACAATTTGGGGTCACGGATATAAGTGGATGATTTAGTTTAATAGAAAAAATGAAAAGGAGGAGACTTGTGAGTAAATTTAAAGGCATAACAAAACGCTGGTATATCAGTTCATTTGGAATAATTGCTTTTTTATTTTTTATTACTGTAATTGTTTCCTCTGTTGCACTTAAGTCCTATTATTATGAAAGTGTAGCCATGACGTTGGAAACTCATGCTAACGACAATGTAACTTCTTTTTTTAATCTCTACATAGGCGGAACTGAAGAAAGGTTCAGAAGCGGTGCAAGAACTTTTGTAGAAAATTTTGAAGATAAAGATAAAATGGAAGTGTGGGTTATTGATTCCAACGGCGAGCCAATCATTTCTTCAAATGGTTTTCAGCCAAATGCAGATGAGTCTATGCCTGACTATGATAATGCTTATACGTCTGGATTAGGTTATGGTATATGGTATGGAAGAATGTCGTCCGGTGAAAAAGTTATGGCGCTTTCCTATATGTTACCGACTGTTGGAAATAGCGGGAGCGGCGCTGTGCGTTTTATTATTTCACTTGAGGAAATCGATCATCAAATTGCAGCAATTGTAACTTTGATTATTGTAATTTTCTCTCTTGCTTTGCTGATTGTAGCTTTTTCAGGTTCCTATTTTATTAAGTCCATTGTCAATCCTGTAAAAAAAATAAATGAAACGGCCAAAAAGATTGCTGGTGGTGATCTCAATGCTCGAATTGACAGTACATACTACGATGACGAAATCGGCGATTTGTGCGAAACCATCAATTTTATGGCTCGTGAAATAAGTGAAACAGATAAAATGAAAAACGACTTCATTTCCACTATTTCGCATGAATTGCGTACTCCTCTTACTGCAATTAAAGGTTGGGGAGAAACTTTGCTGCAAATAGGAAACAGCGATCCTGTTTTAATGCAAAGAGGAATGAATATCATAATTAACGAATCCGGTCGCCTTGCCGAATTAGTTGAAGAACTTTTGGATTTCTCAAGAATGCAAAACGGTCGTTTATCCCTAAATAAGGAACGTATAGACGTATTGGCGGAACTTGACGAAGCTGTTTTCGTTTTTAAGGAACGTTCTGCAAAAGACGGCATTGAACTTATCTATAATGCTCCTACTGAATGTGCTCCTATGGAAGGCGATCCTCATAGAATAAAACAGGTTTTCGTCAATATTCTTGACAATGCCTTTAAATATACATCTCAGGGTGGAAAAGTAGGTGTTTCCGCTCAAGTGCTCGAAAGAAAGATTAATATTCTTATAAGCGATACCGGCTGCGGAATCTCAGCCGAAGATTTGCCGAAGGTTAAAGAGAAATTCTTTAAATCAAATGTTTCGGTACAGGGTGCCGGAATAGGTTTGGCTGTAGCTTCCGAGATAGTAAAAATGCACGGGGGCGAGCTGGAAATAGCAAGCATACTCGGAGAAGGAACTACTGTCACGATCACTTTCCCAATTGAAAATACCGAACTCACCCCGATCATTATAAGTGATAAAAGGAGTAACGAGAATGAGTGAAAAAACAGGAATACACAAAACCTCTGTCGGCGGTCAGGCACTGATAGAGGGTATAATGATGAGAGGCCCTCGCGGCTCTGCTATGTCTGTTCGTTTGCCTGATGGTACTATTGAGACGGAGTATAAAACATTTAAATCTTTCAAGGACCGCTGTAAAATATTAGGATGGCCCTTTATAAGAGGCGTGTTTTCTTTCGTTGAATCTATGATAATAGGCTATAAGTGTCTTATGGAATCGGCTGAAAAATCAGGAATGATGGAAGACGAAGAGACAAATCCTGAAAGCATGTCAAAACTTGATAAATGGCTTACTGAACATTTCAACGAGAAATTCATGGCAGCAATATCTGCTATAGCAATGGTTTTTGGCTTTGTTTTGGCTTTTTTCCTTTTCTTTTGGCTTCCTGCTTTTGTTGCGGATGTTCTCAACAATCTGTTTTCTGGCGCAATAACTGACTACAGGCCTTTAATTGAGGGTATAATGAGAATGATCATATTTGTTGCATACATAGCGATTGTTTCCTGTTCTAAAGATATAAAAAGGGTATTTATGTATCATGGAGCAGAGCATAAAACTATTTTTTGTTATGAAAACGGATGTGATCTTACCGTAGAAAACGTAAGAAAGCAATCAAGATTTCATCCCAGATGTGGAACAAGTTTTATTTTTGTCATTTTGATTATCAGCATTGTTCTTTCGTCCGCTTTAGCCCTTATAGTTCCCGGAATCAGAGAAAACCGAGCAATATGGATTACCGCAAAAGTGCTGTTATTACCCATAGTTATGTCTTTGGGATATGAATTTATAAAATATGCGGGCAAACACGATAATATTGTTGTAAAGATTTTTTCAGCTCCGGGTCTCTGGATGCAGCGCCTTACCACAAAAGAACCCACAGATGATATGATAGAAGTTGGTATTGAAGCTTTTAAAGCAGTGATTACCGACAATCCTGAGGATGACGCAATAAAATAATGAATTTTAGAGAAGCATATAAAAAAGCCGTTGAGATAATTTCTTCTAGAACTGACGATGCACAGTTTGACGCTATGTGTCTTGTTGAAAAAGTCTTTGGCCTTGACCGAACACAGTATTATTTAAAGGCCGACCATAAAGTTTCAGATGAAAAATATGATGAGCTAACAAAGCTTGCAACAAGGCGAGCTGCCGGGGAGCCGCTTCAATATATTCTCGGTCAATGGGACTTTATGGGCCGAACTTTTTTTGTGGGCAAAGGTGTACTTATTCCTCGCCCTGAAACAGAAATGATTGTGGAAGCGGCAATTGATTTCGTTAAGTGTATAGAAAAGCCTATAATTTTTGACCTTTGCTCAGGTAGCGGATGTATAGGTATAACTGTCGCCGCTGAAAAACCTGACAGCACTGTATATGTACTCGAAAAATCATCTGAAGCAATGGTTTACTTAAAAAAGAATATGGAGCTTCATAAAACAAAAAATGTTTTTCCGATTCAAGGTGATATTTTCACAGATTTTTTCAAGTTTAGTAATTTAAAGCCGGATTTAATAGTTTCAAATCCTCCGTATATTGAAAGCGGCATAATCTCTTCGCTGCAGGAAGAAGTTCAGAAAGAGCCGGTTATGGCACTGGACGGTGGTGATGATGGCTTGGATTTTTATAAGGCTATATCATCACATTGGATTCCATTATTAAAAGAATACGGAGCTGTAATTGTAGAGTGTGGAGAAAATCAGGGCAAAAAAATTTGCGATATTTTTAAAAACAATGAACGTATTAAAAAGGCTATGTTCTATTTGGATTACTGTGAAAATGAACGTATGGTTATAGCCAAAACCAGCAATTAAAAAATGTTTACATTTTCCTTGTTGACTGTTTATACCTTTTGCTGTAAGCTATATAGTATTATGTGTCTTGATATAAATTAAAGGAGCGATTTGATGCTTTACCAGTATATCTCAGCTCTTCTGACGGGACGTCAGATTAATTTTCTTGATTTTTTTATAAGTATTTGCGTTGCGCTGTTCGTTGTCTTCTGTACAATGCCTGTGCATGAATTTGCCCATGCATATGCCGCTCATAAACTCGGCGACGATACAGCAAGGCTCAGCGGAAGACTTACTCTCAATCCGCTGGCGCATATTGATTTTTCCGGATTGGCTTTAATTGTGCTTTTTGGTTTCGGATATGCAAGAGCTGTTCCGGTAAATCCCAGAAACTTTAAAGATAGCAAAAAAGGAATGGCAATCACTGCTGTAGCAGGTCCTGTTGCAAACCTTATAATGGCATTTGTTTTTATTGCGGTAGGCGATACATTAAGTTTCTTTTTGAGAGGCGATGTTGTAGCGGCCATCAGCGACTTTTTCCTGCTTGCAGGAATAATTAATGTTAATTTAGCCGTGTTTAACCTTATTCCGATTCCGCCTCTTGACGGTTCGAGAATTTTAGGCCTTTTAATTCCTGATAAGTATTATTACCAAATAATGAAATATGAGCGCCAGATTATGGTTGTAGTCTTTGTGCTGTTGTTTTTCGGATTCTTAACAAAACCGTTGCAGTTTTTATCAAACTTCGTGTGCAACGGAATGAATACAGTAATTTATTTTATCTTGAATTTGGTAGGCTAATTTTTAATGGAAAAAATCTCGTATAAACTAAGTGTTTTTGAAGGTCCTATGGACTTACTTTTGCATCTTATAAATAAACATAAACTTAATATTTATGATATACCGATTTTAGAATTGGTTGAACAATATGTGGCTTATGTCAGGCAAATGGAAAGCGAAAATATGGAGATCGCCAGTGAGTTTTTAGAAATGGCGGCGAGACTTGTTTATATTAAAACGGTTTCACTTTTGCCGGTTCATGAAGAAGCTGATGAACTGAAAAAAGAATTAACCGGTGAACTGCTCGAATACCGTGACTGTCAAATTATGGCAGGTAAGCTTTCACAGATGACTGATGGTTTTGATACCTTTTCCCGCGAGCCCGATGAAATTGAAATCGATTACACATATACTCGTCTCCATGAACCTGAAGAGCTTTTAAAAGCATATCTCAGCGCTGTAGGAAAAGGAAAACGAAGGCTTCCTCCTCCCATAGATGTGTTTAAAGGGATAGTAACCCATAAAATAGTTTCGGTTGGTTCAAAGATAGTTTTCGTACTCAGAAGATTAATAAAAAATAATAAAGGTACTTTCAAAAGCTTTTTTACCTGTGCTGATTCAAAATCAGAAATGGTTGCAACTTTTCTTGCCATGCTTGAGCTTGTGAAAGCAAAAAGAATATACGTAACAGGTGATATTGAAAATCCCGAAGTCAGACTTATAAAAAATCCCAAGGAGGCTGTTTTACTTGAAAATAAATAAGCTTAATGCAGCAATTGAAGCAATTTTGTTTTCAAGCGGAGAGCCTGTTGAAACTGAAAAGATTGCTCAAGCCCTTGAAGTGGAGTCTGACACGGTACATAAGCTTGTAGATAACTTGTCCATTCAATATGATGAAAGACAAAGCGGGCTTCAAATAGTAAAACTGGGAGATAAATACCAAATGATAACTCGAAGCGATTTCTCCGACTATGTGAGAAGCGTTTTGGAAGTTAAAAAGAATGCGCCGTTGTCTCAGGCAGCTTTTGAAGTTTTAGCGGTTGTTGCTTATAATCAGCCTGTTACCAAAGCTTTTGTAGAACAAGTCAGGGGCGTAGATTGTTCCGGCGTTGTGAATACTCTTTGTCAAAAAGGACTGCTCGAAGAGAAGGGAAGACTGGATTTACCTGGTCGTCCTCTGCTTTATGGTACTACTGATGAATTTTTAAGGTGCTTTTCTGTTTCTTCTCTTGATGAATTACCCTCATTGCCACATGAAGACAATGAAAAAGAGGAAAGTGAAGGAGATTCCGGCGAAGATATTGTTAATGACAATATCAGCTTGCAGGATAAATAAAGAAAAATCGAGGTGAGTGCTTTTGATTGTTCTGTACATACTTCTTGCAATTATTATTTTAATTGCGGCTATCTTAAGCATCAAAGTAAGTGTAATTGCAGACTACAGCAAGAATTTTTATTTAAAGGTTAAATATCTTTTTTTAGAAATTCCTGTTTACCCAAGCAGCGGAAAGAAAGAAAAAACGGCTAAAGACACAAAAGATGATACTACGGCTCAAGAAGAGCAGGGAACAAAAAAAGGCGGTAAAAATCCTATAAAAACCTTTCTTGAAAACGAAGGTGTATCCGGTGTAATAGGGCTGATAAATGATACGGCTCGCATTATCGGAGGATTTTTCGGCAGTATTTTCCGTCATGTCATTTTCGATGAATTGTTTCTTACAATTGTAGTAGGTGGCAGAGATGCTGCTGATACAGCCATAAAGTACGGCAGGGTATCTACCAGTGTATTTCCTCCGCTGGGATATATTTGTTCTCATGCAAAGGTAAAAAAATACAACGCAGATGTAAGTCCCGATTTTCTTGCCGATGTAAGCACAGCGGAATTTCACGTCAAAATTTCATTTAGACCGATTTTCCTTTTAGGTGCGTTATTAGTTTTGGCAGTAAAATTACTCTTTAAGGTCATATTTAAACTGCTTTTCAGTAAACCACAAAGCAGTGATAATAATATCAATAAAAATAAAGTAAAACAAGGCGGTGCTCAATAATGAAAGAACAGTCAGCTTCAGGAATCTTAGGCGTTACAATTGACAAAATTCGTCAGCTTGTAGATACAAGCATGATTATCGGTGATCCAATTTATGCCGATGGCGGTTTAACCATTATTCCTGTAACAAAGGTTACATACGGTTTCGCTTCCGGCGGTTCCGATTTCCCCTCAAAGACAAACGCTGAACTTTTCGGCGGTGCAGGCGGAGCCGGAATTACAGTAACACCAATTGCTTTTCTCGTAATCAACAATGGTGAAGTTACAATCAAACACATTACAGCTTATGATAATGCTGCTGAGCGTGCAGTAAATCTTGTTCCGGATATGTTTGATAAAGTTACAAGCCTTATCAACAAGAACAAAAAGGAAAAGGAAGAAGCAGCAGTTTCCGCTGCTGTTGAAGAGGCTGTCAGCGCAGACTGATAAATAATAAATCAACAACCGCCTGCATATATTTAATATCGGCAGGTGGTTGTTTTGTGATTAAACGAGTTTTTATATTTGCGTTTCTTTTTTTATTTTTGAGTTTTCCGGTATATGGCTCTTATGAGGTATCTGTTTCTGCTGAGGGTGCAGCTCTCATTATTGCTGAAAGCGGTGAACTAATTTTCGGTAAAAATGAGAATAAACAGCTTTCAATGGCAAGCACAACTAAGATAATGACTTCTTTGCTGTTGCTCGAACAAAATACTCCAGACAAGGAGATAATCGTTTCCTCGGCTATGGTATCAGTTGAGGGAACATCGATGGGACTTCTTCCCGGCGATAAGGTTACCCATGAAGCGCTGGTTTACGGTATGCTACTTGAATCAGGCAACGATGCTGCAAATACGGCTGCCTACGATGTCGCCGGCTCACCCGATAAGTTTGCTGTTTTGATGAACGAAAAAGCGAAACTTATCGGTATGGAGAACACTAATTTCGTTACTCCTTCGGGGCTTGATGCTGCGGAACATTATTCTACCGCATATGATATGGCTCTTCTCGGCGCATATGCAGTAGAAAATCCTGAGTTTGCAAAAGTGTGTTCTACTAACAGCATATCTTTGGAATACGGAAATCCTCCTTACAGAAGAAGGCTGTCAAATCATAATCGGCTTCTTACCATGTGCGAAGGAGCTTTTGGAATTAAGACCGGCTTTACTAAAAAAAGCGGCAGATGTTTAGTTTCTGCTTCCCAGAGAAACGGAATAACGCTTATTGCAGTAACTTTAAACGCTCCGGATGATTGGAATGACCATATCAAAATGTTCGATTATGGTTTTTCTATTGTAGATAAGCGGGAGCTGAAAATAGACACATCAAATCTCCGTGTTCCTGTTATAGGAGGGGATAAAACAGTACTTTCAGTTTCGTTGGGTGAAGAATGTTATTATCCGGTTTTAAAGGACAAAAATGCTTCCGTTGAGTCGGAAATTTTACTTAAAAGTTTCATTTATGCTCCGGCGGAAATTGGAGAAACTGTTGGTGAAGTAAGGTATTATTCTCAGGGCAAGCAGATAGCTTCTCAGGCACTTATACTTAATGAAAGCAGCGAATGCATCACTAAAGAAATAACAAAAGAGACAAAGAAAAAAAGCTTGTTTAAGCGCATAGTTGAATTTATAAAGGGAATATTTGATAAATAAAAGGAGCATTAAAATGACTGATGGGAAAATCAGACTGCAGAAATATTTATCTGAATGCGGAATAGCTTCCCGGAGAAAATCCGAGGAGCTCATTTCTGCAGGGGTCGTAAAAATAAACGGTCGTGTTGCACAGTTAGGGGACAAACTTGATCCTAAACGTGATACGGTAACTGTAAGAGACAAGAAGGTTTCAGGCGGTAAAAAGCATTACTATATCATGCTTCATAAGCCTCGTGGCTTTATAACTACCATGAGTGACGAAATGGATAGAAAATGCGTTGCTCAGCTTGTCAAAGATGTAGGAGAACGTGTTTATCCCGTAGGACGTCTCGACCGTGATTCAGAAGGACTTCTTCTCATGACAAATGACGGAGAGTTTGCAAACGCTATGACTCACCCTTCTCACCATGTTTCTAAAACTTACCGTGTAACTGTTCGTGAAGATGTGGATGATGAACAGCTGCAGCAGTTATCAGAGGGAGTCGAAATAGATTCCGGTAAAACTTCTCCGGCACAGGTTCATGTGATTTTAAAAGAACCCGAAAGAACTGTTTTAGAGTTTATTATAGAAGAAGGTAAAAACCGCCAGATAAGAAAGATGTGTGAGGCAGTCGGACTTAACGTAATAAGGCTTAAAAGAACCAAAATTGGTTCAATTAAATTGGGTATGCTACCTCAAGGCAAGTGGAGAAATCTTACAGATGATGAAGTACACAAACTGATGGTTTCTTCCGGCATGAAAGTGAAGAAAAAGTAATGATTGAGTTTAAACCGTGTGCAAGTGAAAAAATATATGAGCTTTTGGGAAGAACTGATATTGCCGAAGGAATTATTGGATATACTGCCTTTGAAGGCGGAAAGGAAACCGGATACTGTGTTTGTAATATTGAAGACACCTTTGTCAGGATTATCCTTTTGCAATTCAGCGATGAGACACCGTATATCGGTGAAGTACTTATAAAGTCAGCGCTGAATTTTGCTGCCGGCAAAGGAGCATATATAGCTATATGTAGTCAAAAGGTTAAGAAAAATCATGTTTTACCCTTTGGTTTTAACCCTTCTAAGGATGGATATACAGGGGAAATACCCGAAATATTAATGGGGAAATGTCATAAATTTGGCAATTTATGACTTGTTAAAATTTTAACTTTAGTATACAATATATGATGTATATTGCCGAGATTTGCGGTGATAATGTTTGATCTTATTTTCAGAATGGAGGAATGAATTTTGAGTTTGCTCAACGAGCTTGCAGAAAAAAATTCAGTTGTTGCCGGCAGTGATGCATATAAGCGTTTAACTGCTCTTTTTGATGAGGGAAGCTTCAATGAAATAGATGCTTTCGCCGGTGTCAATGGTGCTTCCGGTGTTGTTTGCGGATACGGTACCGTTTGCGGTATGCCTGTATATGCTTTTTCTCAGAATAAAGATGTTCTCGGAGGAGCTGTCGGAGCAGCAGAAGCCAACAAAATTAAAAAAGTATATGACTTTGCTGTAAAAACAGGTGCACCGGTAGTCGGTATTTATGATTCAAACGGCGCTAAGCTTGCAGAGGAGTTTGATGCTCTTGGCGCATATGGAGATATGCTCCTTTGGTCAAACAACATTTCCGGTGTTGTTCCTCAGATTTCTGTAATTGCCGGAACATGTGCCGGTACTGCCGCTATGGTGGCATGCGGTGCAGATATAGTTATTATGTCAGAAAAAGCAGAGCTTTTCATGACTGCACCATCAGTCCTTAAAGCATCCGAAAAATGGGAAGATGATATTGCAACAGCTTCAGCTTGTGCTCAGTCTGGTGTAGTTCATATGACTGCTGAGGATGATATGGCTGCTGTTGCTGCAGCAAAGGATGTCGTTTCAAGACTTCCGATGAATAACCTTTCCGATGTACCTGCTTTTGAGTTCTCTGTTAACGCAGACACTGCATCTGTTCTTCGTGCAGCTTCTGAGGATATTGATTCAGTTGGGATTGAAACTGTAATTTCTTCAGTTGCCGATGCAGACAGCCTCGTATATCTTCAGGCTGAGTATGGCGACGGAGCAGTAACAGCTCTCGGTACTCTTGAAGGTACTACAGTTGGTTTTGTTGGTCTTACAGACAGTTTATTTATTGACGAGTGTACTAAGGCTTCTCGTTTTGTACGTTTCTGTGATGCTTTTGCAATTCCCGTAGTGACATTTATAAATAGCTGCGGATTTGAAAAGAGCATTCTCAGCGAAAACGGCGGAATTTTAAAATATGCTACAATGCTTTCACATGCATATGCTGAAGCAACAACAGTTAAAGTTGCTGTAATTGCTGGTAAAGCATACGGAGCTCTTTATGTTGCTGCTGCAGGAAGAAGCGCTAATGCAGATATGGTTCTTGCATGGCCCAATGCAGTTATTTCAGCTCTTGAGCCTGATGCAGCTGTCGCTATTCTTATGAATGACAGACTTGCAGCAGGCGAGAACAGAGATGATCTTGTAAAAGAGTATTGCACAGTTAACGCATCACCTTTAAAAGCTGCACAGAGCGGTAAAGTTGATGACATAATAGACGCTGGTCTTACAAGAGAAAAACTTGCTGCTGCTCTTTCGGTAATGAACGGAAAACGTGTTACTAAACTTCCGAAGAAGCATTCAAATATGCCTTTATAATTAATCACTTGTTTGGAGGATAAATAAAATGAAAAGATATACAATAACCGTTAATGGACAGGCCTATGATGTTCAGGTAGAAGAGAATGCAAGTGGAGCACCTGTTGCCGCAGCCGCTCCTGTTGCAGCTCCAGCACCTGCTGCTCCCGCAGCAGCACCGGCACCCACAGCTGCTCCTGCTGCAGCAGCTCCCGCAGCACCTGCTGCCGCTCCTGCTCCTGCACCTGCAGCTGACGCAGAGGTTGTTTCTTCACCCATGCCTGGTACAATTCTTGATATTAAAGTTTCTGCCGGCAGCAAAGTAAGCAAGGGCGACGTTCTTGTTGTTCTTGAGGCTATGAAGATGGAAAATGATATTGTTGCAGCCCATGACGCAACTGTTGCCGCTGTTCATGTTCAGAAGGGCGACAGCGTAGAGTCCGGTTCTGCTCTGGTTTCTCTCCAGTAATATTTTGATTAACTGCAAAAAAGAAAGAGAGGCAATAAAATGGCAAAAATCAAAGTAACCGAGACCATTTTGCGTGATGCTCATCAGTCGCTTATTGCAACCCGTATGACAACCGAGGAGATGCTTCCTGCCCTCGAAATGCTTGATGATATCGGATTTTATTCACTTGAATGTTGGGGCGGAGCCACATTTGACTCTTGCCTTAGATTCCTTGACGAAGATCCCTGGGAGCGTCTTCGTATTATCCGTGAAAAGTGCCCGAAGACAAATCTTCAGATGCTTTTCCGCGGTCAGAATATGCTTGGATACCGTCACTACGCAGATGACGTTGTAGAATATTTTGTTCAGAAATCAATTGCAAACGGTATTAATATAATCAGAATTTTTGATGCTCTTAACGATATAAGAAACCTTGAAACCGCTATGAAAGCCACTAAAAAAGAGGGCGGACATATGCAGGCAGCAATTTCTTATACAACTGGTCCTGTTTTTGATACTCAGTACTATGTTGATTATGCTAAGCGTCTTGAAAACGGTGGTGCTGACTCAATCTGCATTAAGGACATGGCTGGTCTTCTTACTCCTTACGGTGTAAGCGAGCTTGTAAAGGCTCTCAAAGAAAATGTTAAGGTTCCGATTCAGATCCATTCTCACTATACATCAGGACTTGCTTCCATGGTTCACCTTAAAGCTATTGAGGCCGGTGCAGACGGAATTGATACAGCGATGTCACCTTTGGCTCTTGGCACATCACATCCCGCTACAGAATCAATGGTAGCTGCTCTTAAGGGCACTGAGTACGATACTGGCCTTGATATTAAAAAGCTCACCGCCATCAGAGACTACTTTAACACACTTCGTGAAAAGTATCTTGCAAACGGACTTCTTGATCCCAAGATGCTCAGTGTTGATGCAAATACACTTCTCTATCAGGTACCCGGCGGAATGCTTTCTAACCTTGTTTCACAGCTTAAGCAGGCTGGCAAGGCTGATAAACTTGAAGAAGTTCTTCATGAAGTTCCCCGTGTTCGTGAGGATTCAGGTTATCCGCCTCTTGTTACTCCAACATCTCAGATTGTTGGTACCCAGTCTGTTTTCAATGTTATCATGGGTGAGCGCTACAAGATGGTAACTAAAGAGTTCAAAGATCTTGTTGCTGGTAAATATGGTAAAACTCCTATGCCTATCGATGAGGAGTTCAGAAAGAAGATAGTAGGAGATGATCCTATTATTGACTGCCGTCCTGCAGATCTTCTTAAGCCTGAGCTTGAGAACTTCCGCAGCGAAATAAATGAGTATTATGAACAGGATGAAGATATCCTTTCATATGCACAGTTTGGACAGGTTGCTGTAAAGTTCTTTGAGAAGAGACGCAACAAAAAATACGGAATTGACGGAGAACATCTCGATATAGAGAATAAAGTTCATCCCGTTTGATTCTAAAATAACATTTTAAAAGACCGCAAAAAATTGCGGTCTTTATTTTTTGCTTTTGCTCTTTTATTTATTTAATTTTCAATATGAAAAAAGCGGGAAAATAGTTTGTTATTGGAAAAAAATAATAAACAATAGGTGAACTAAGGTTAAAAAATTGTTAATCTAAATTAAATAACGCTAAATCATATTGAATTTTTAAAGTGCAATTGATAAGATTTTAACATGTAATAAATCGGAGAATCATAGAAAATTGTCAATGCTATTTTTGTTTATGATTTGAGTCGGCATGCAGGCTCAAATTATAAAATATATTTTGAAAGAAGGAAAAGTGATGAAAGGTAAGGTTAAAAAGGTTATCTGCATTGTGTTATGCACAGCAATACTTATTTGCTGTATGTCAGTAGGAGCTTCTGCATATAGCTATCGTACAGTTTATCCGTTCGTTTTTGTGCACGGCCTCTTTGGATGGGGTTCAGACGATGGAGTAAATGATTATTTTTCCTATTGGGGCATGACAAACATAAATCTTTTTAATTATCTGGAAAGACAGGGTTATGAGTGTATTAATGCAGGAGTTGGTACCATATCCAGTGCATGGGATCGAGCGTGTGAGCTATATGCGCAGCTTGTTGGTGGAACTGTCGATTATGGTGCAGCTCATTCAGCAGAGCATAATCATGACCGCTATGGAGTAACATATGATGAACCCTTACTTGACCAGTGGGATTCAGAACACAAAATTAATCTTGTAGGTCATTCTTTCGGCGGTGCAACAACAAGACTTTTTGTTCAGCTTTTGGCTGAAGGTTCAGAAGAAGAAAGAGCTGCTACTCCTGAAGATGAGTTGTCACCTTTATTTAAAGGTGGTCTTGGAGACAGAGTATTTTCTGTAACAGCACTGGCTGCCCCCCATAACGGTACATCATTTTTTGAAGCCAGTGGTTGGGCAGGAGATTTGCTTGTTGCTCTGTTCTGCTCATTAGCTGTTTTCTCCGGTTCTACCAGACTCAGCGACTTATTTGATCCTACATTAGGACAATTTGGCGTTTCCTATGAATTAGATTTAGATGCAGTAGCTAAGTTGGATATTGACTATGAAGTTATAAAACAGCTTTTGAATTCTAAGGATACAGCATTTTACGATTTAACAATAGATGGTGCTGCAGAACTTAACTCACAAATTGAGGCTCAGCCTAATATCTATTATTATTCATATGCCGGAAGCAGAACGCATTTAGATGAAAGCACCGGTAATTATGTTCCTGATGATGAAATGTGGCCGCTTCTTAAGCCTTTTGCTAAAATTATAGGACAATATACCGGTGTTACTGAAGGCGGATATGTAATTGATGAAAAATGGCTTGAGAGTGATGGCTTGGTTAACAAAATTTCAGCTTTAGCACCTTTTGACGAACCTTCTGTTACATACCGCACTGGACAAAAGACTCAGCCTGGTATATGGTATGTAATGCCTGTTCAGCAAATGGATCATCTGGCTTTCCCGGGAGGACTTTTCAATATTGGCTGGTTCCAGCTGAGCAGATTCTATACCGAATTCATGTTCCTCGTAACAAGATCGGGTAAATAAGTTTAATAAAGTTTAGGTCCTGTATATGAGTTAGCTCGTATACAGGACGTTTTTTTGTTCATAAAATTCTACTATTGAAAAATTATAAGAGATATGGTATATTAAACAAACGCTTGCTTGGCATTATTTACATTTAATGAAGTGACGAATTGAAAAAAAATAGTAAATTGGGAGAAAGTTATGTGGTACGAAAAAGATTACAGAAGAATTTTTATGGATATGCATTTAAATGATACAAATGAAGCATATCTTTCTAAACTTGATGTTGACAGATTTGTAGAATGTCTTAAACAGGCAGATGCAACCAGTGTTGTTGTAAAGGCAAAATCTCATGTGGGTTTGCATTATTGGCCTGGTAAGAATGGAAAAATGCACAGCGTACTACAAAAAAGGAATCTGGATTATGTAGGAGAAATGACAAAAAAGTGCCACGAAAATGGAATTAATGTAATAGTATATTTTTCACAGATTTATGATAATTATGCCTATGAACACCACAAAAGCTGGAGACTTCGCAGTGCAGTTTTGACTCCTTCGCGATTGACTTTGCCAGGAAAAGTCAATCGATATGGTTTAGTCTGCCCCAATAATCCAAATTACCGTAAATATTGCAGTGATATTCTTACGGAACTTGCTGAAAACTATGAGTTTGATGGAATGTTTTTGGATATGCCGTTTTGGCCATATCCGTGTTATTGCAAACATTGTACAGAAAAGTTTTTTAAAGAAACCGGTAAATTTATTCCTCGTATATATAATTTCAGTAAACCTGTATGGCGTGAATATATCCATGCAAGACAAAAATGGATTCAGGAATTTATGCAGGTAAATACCGACGCAATAAAAAAAGTTAACCCTAATATTTCTGTTGAGCACAATATGGCAGGAATTGGTCTAAGCTGGATTAACGGCAATACAGAAAATAACATGATTTGTTCAGATTATGCCGGAGGAGATTATTACGGCGGATATTCAGAACAAAGTTTTATGTGCAAATATTACAATAACGTGACAGAAAATAAGCCATTTTGTTATATTACTTCAAGATGTGACAATAATTTATATTTTCATACTGTATCAAGAACAATGGAAGATTTGCTTATTCATAGTGTTACAGCTCTTGTACATAACGGGGCCTTTTCAATATGTGATGCAATGAATCCGGATGGTACTGTTACGGAAAATATGTATTATGGTGCAATACGTCAGGTTTTCAGCAAAACAAAACCTTTAGAAAAATATGTTTCCGGAAACTTATTAACTGATGTAGCCGTTTGGTACAATACAAATTATAAGGTTAACGATAATTTTATAAAGTCACCAATGTTGATTGCCGAAATTCTTCGTGAAAAAAATATTGCATTTGATGTAGTTGGAAGTAAAAACTTAAAGGAATTAAATACAAAAGTTCTGTGTATTGCTGATACTCAGGAGATAACAGATGAAGAACTAAATGCAATATGTAAGTATGTAGAAAAGGGCGGAAATGTTTTTGTTACCGGTTCCTTTGGCAACAATAAGGCTTTTGAAGAGTTTATAGGTGTAGAACAGGAAAGAATAAGCAAGTATACTTACTGCTATATAAATCCAAAAGAAAAATTCAAAGAAATAATGAAAAACTTCGATGAAAAGAGTCCATATCCTGTGGAACATACAGCAATTGAGACAAAGGTTAAAGATAAAAATGTCGAAGTGCTTGCTACTTTAACATATCCCTATACTTTACGCAGCGAGCAGGATTTTGCAGCAATACATTCTGATTCTCCCGGAATATCTACTGAAATTCCTGCTATTACAAAAGTAAAGAGGGGAAAGGGATATGTAATCTGGGTGGCAACTCCTCTTGAGCTTACTCAGGCACACAATTGCCGGCAAGCTGTAGCAGATATAATTCTTTCTTTGTGTGGCGAAAAACCACGTGTTTTCGAATCAAATGCTCCATTATTTGTTGAAATTGTGCGTTGGGAAAAGATGGAGAAAATTATCTTGCGGTTATAAATCAACAAGATAAAACACCTGTTTTTCCTCTTGACAATATTCATATAACAGTGGCGGGGAATTTTCATAATGTTCAGATACTTTCAGATACAAATACGAACGTTTTAATTAATAATCACAGCGGAAAAACGGAGCTAAAAATTTCAAATTTAGAGATTTTCTGTATTATGAAACTCATCTAATTTTTTGAACTTAAAATTAAATATACAAATTATCGCAGAGAGCTGTTTATTTTGGTTATAGTAGATTTACAAATTTCCACCATTTTAAATAGCTTCTCTGCTTTTTATATTTTGTTTATAGTTATAGGTGATATTTTTAATTGAGTAAATTTATATATAAAACATTAAAAGTTATTGACATTTATATTGTTAATTGATAAAATTTCTGTACCAATTATAAATTTTTTCTTATAATTCTATTTATTGGGCGTTAACCTGTGCGACGAAGTGAAGCTGCGTCTCGCAGGAAAAATATAATGAAAGAAGGAAAATAAATGAAGAAAAGAATCATCAGAACATTAAGTGTTGTACTATGTATAGCTATACTTGTCTGTTCCATGTCGATGGGTGTATCCGCTGCCGATATTGATAAAAATGACTACACGTTTGTTTTTGTTCACGGCCTGTGCGGATGGGGCTCTGATGACGGTGCTAACAAGTATTTTTCATACTGGGGAATGATGACGGGTAATCTTTTCACTGAGCTGGAGAGAAAGGGATATAATTGCGTTGCTGCTGGGGTTGGTACGGTATCCAGCGCATGGGATAGAGCATGTGAGCTTTATGCACAGCTTGCCGGCGGTACAGTAGATTACGGTGCGGCACATTCTGCGGAACATAATCACGCAAGATACGGCAGGACGTATAATCAGCCAATAATAACTCAGTGGGATTCGGAACATAAAATTAACCTTGTAGGTCATTCTTTCGGAGGAGTTACAGTAAGACTTTTGGTTCAGCTTTTAGCAGAAGGTTCTGAAGAAGAGCGTGCAGTTACTCCTGAAAATGAATTGTCTTCTCTTTTTAAAGGAGGCCAAACAGATAAGGTTTATTCTGTAACAACATTGGCTGCTCCTCATAACGGAACTTCGTTTTTTGAGGCTACAGGTGGTTTTTCGAACGCCTTGGTTAAAATCTTTTGCTCACTTGCTGCACTTTCAGGTTCAACACAGCTTAATAAGCTTTTCGATCCTATGCTTGATCAGTTTGGCCTTTCATATTTACCCGGTTCATCTTCCGGAGTGAATTATGACATATCAAAACTCTCAGCATTTATAAATTCAAAGGATAACGCTTTTTATGATTTGACAATCGACGGAGCGGCGGAAATTAACAAAACCATCAGAACTCAGCCGGGAGTTTATTATTATTCCTATGCGGGTACAAAAACTTCTAAAAGTCGCTGGACCGGTAACTATGTACCTAATTTCGGAATTAATGCATTGATGTTCCCGTACGCTTATGCTATAGGAAAATATACCGGCGTTACGGCAGGAGGAAGGGTAATAGACGAAAAATGGCTTGAAAACGACGGCCTTGTAAACACTATTTCAGCCCGAGCTCCCTTTGATGAACCTTCAAGGGTTTATTATTCCGGAGAAAAAGTACAGCCAGGAATCTGGTACATAATGCCTACTCAAAATATGGATCACCTTGAATTTTCCGGTGGAATGTTGAATATAAGCTGGTCTAAAGTCAGAAACTTTTATTTGCAGCATTTGGAAATTGTCACCACTGCGGGAATGTAAACAAATTCCGGCTTTATTTCTAAAATCGAATCTATAGAAGTAGCAGCCCAGACTTCATTTTTGTTAAGTCTGGGCTGTTTGTGATTATCTAATATCTATCAAATTTAATTATTTACTTTATTGACGTTTCTGCTTGATGTTGATTTTTTATAAATGAAATAAGAAATAATTGCTGTCAGCAACTCTGCCACCCAGAAAGAATGCCACACACCTACAGCGCCAAATATGAGATTTAAAATATATGCCGCCGGAACCGTTATAACGGCGTATCTCATCAATGAGATAATCAGTGATGGCATACCTTTTCCAAGACCTTCCATAGCCCCTGAGGAGATGACAGATACAGTTGAAACAATAAAACCAAGGCTGATAATCCTCAGTGCACTCGTGCCTATGGCAATGGTTTCGGCGTTCGAAGTAAACAGTCCTATAAGCTGAGAGGGGATAGTCCAGCACAGAACAGTGCCAAGAAGCATTATTGCTGTTGAAAGAGAAAGGGATGTCATATATATTTTTTTAACCCTTGCGTGTTCTCCAGCACCGTAATTATATCCGATTAAGGGACGTATTCCCTGAACTATTCCGTTTGCTGGAAGATATAGGAAAGTTTGAAGTTTATAATAAACACCAAGTACAAGTACATAGGCCTGAGAATAAACCGAAAGAATAACATTCAGTGAAGATACAAGGAATGACGGCAGCGCAATATTAAGCGAAGCCGGTATGCCGATAGTGTAAAGCTTTTTGATGATGCTTTTGTCAAATGAAAAATACTTAAAACTTATTTTAACGTGAAGGGGTTTAAAAATATAGAATACAACATATATCAGAAGGCTTATAGTCTGTCCGATGCCAGTAGCCAAAGCCGCTCCCTCTATACCCATTTCAGGGAAAAATCCTATTCCGAAAATAAGAACGGGATCAAGTATAATATTTGCTATACATCCGCAGAGCATTGCAATCATTGTAAGGGTCATTTTTCCTACGGACTGGAAAATTTTCTCAAAGGACATTCCTAAAGCTATAATAACACCGAAGCTAAAAGCTATGTATGAATATCTGAGACCAAGATCTATTACTGCTTCATCTTCCGTAAACATTTTTAAAAATACAGGGAGAATAGTAATGCATCCTATTGTGAGGATAACGCCATGGAGGGTATTTAAAAACAGACCCTGAGTTGCGGCGATATTTGCTTTCTTAAAGTCCTTAGCTCCCAAATTATAGGAAATAACAGCGTTTATTCCTATGGAAAAGCCTATTGTAACGGCATTAATAAAATTCTGCATAGGAAATATAAGTGACAGTGCAGTAATTGCGTCTTCGCTTATTTTTGCCACAAAGAAGCTGTCAATTATGTTATACAGTGATGTTACCATCATGGAAAGTACCATGGGCAGAGACATTGACAGTACAAGTGGCAAAATTGGCTTGTCTTTCATAAAAGTCTGGTTCATTAATCGTAAACTCCTTTAATTACAGTAAAATCAGCTCATAAAAAAAGCCGCACAATCCAAAAGAATTGTGTGGCGAAAAGTAATTTATACCTAAAATCCACGCCGCCTTATTGTGGCGGTTTATGTTTATATAATATACTTAAATTTCCATTTTGTCAATTGAAGTAAATTTCTTCAAAGTAAACAGTTGACATTATAATAAAGTTGATATATCATCTGTTTAGTTGATGCATCATCTTTATTGGAGCTGATAACATGGATGTAACCCGAAGAAAAATAACAAAAATTGCCCGTGAAGTAAGCAAATTCACTGTAAGAACGTTAAAAGAGGAAGGCATAGGCCCTTCTGAGTTTGATTTTATTCATGCGGTGCGTAAAAATCCAGGTATTACTCAGGCAGGAGTTCAGAAGATACTGGGTATAGATAAAGCGGCAGTTGCAAGGCAGGCGGCAAGCCTTGAAGCAAAAGGCTATCTGATTAAAGAGTCTAATCCCAACGACGCCAGAAGCCGTCTCCTATATGCAACAGAGAAATCAGAAAGATTAAAGAACTCAAAAGCTCATATTGAAGCGCTTTTTTATCAGTGGCTTGCAGAGCCGTTAAACGAAGGAGAACGTGAGCAGTTTGCATCTTTGCTTGATGTACTCTATAGACGCTGCAAAGAGGAAAGCAAAGCCGGTTTTCCAAATATGAGTAAACTTATACGGGAGGAAAATCAAAATGAAAAAGACTGATTATAAAAAGAAGCTTTCTCAGGCTATGCTGTTTGTGCTTTTGTTCGGCATAGTCAGCCTTTTTTCAGATATGACCCATGAGGGAGCATCAAGTATACGTGGAGTTTATCTTTCACTGCTGGGAGCTTCCGCAGGAGTTATAGGCTTTGTCTCCGGCCTCGGTGAACTTATCGGATATTCAATGAGATATGTTTTCGGAAAGCTTACGGATAAAACCAAAAAATATTGGCCCATGACTATACTCGGTTATATTCTCGATATTATAGCAGTTCCGGCTCTTGCCCTTGTAGGTGAACATGGCTGGATATGGGCCTGTGCACTGCTTGTGGTTCAGCGTATGGGTAAAGCCATAAAAAAGCCCGCAAAGGATACCATTCTTTCTTTTGCCGCCTCTCAGGAGGGGATAGGAAAAAGCTTCGGTATACAGGAGCTTCTTGACCAGATAGGCGCATTCTTAGGACCAGTCCTGCTTTATCTTGTAATGCTCTTTAAAACTGACGGAACAACCTTTGAAATTTATTCTACCGCCTTTGCCTTTCTTGCAATTCCAGGAGCCATAACAATCATTCTGCTTTTTATTACAAAGCGGAAGTTCCCGAATCCGGAACATTTTGAGCCTGAACCCAAAGAATATATTCCCTTTAAGCTGAAGAAGGAATTTATCCTTTACATTGCAGGAATAAGTCTATTCGCATTTGGATTTATAGATTATTCAATTGTAATAATGCACGTTTCACGTACATATACCGCTCTTGCATCAAGTGCAGCGGAAACATCTTCTCTTGTAAACAGCGGTACATTGCCGCTGTTATACGCCGGAGCAATGCTCGTAGATGCTGTGGCGGCACTGTTTTTCGGGTATCTGTACGATAAAAAGGGTGTAAAAGCCCTTGTGGTTTCAACGATTATTTCAGCACCCTTTCCGATTTTGGTGTTCTCCTGTAAATCAGTTCCCGCAGTTGTTATAGGTATAGCCCTGTGGGGAGTTGGCATGGGAGCTCAGGAATCTATTTTAAAAGCAGCTGTTACAAGTATGGTACCTAAAACAAGCCGTGCTACAGGTTACGGAATTTTTGAATGCTCTTTTGGCATATTTTGGTTCCTTGGAAGCTGGCTTTTAGGTGTGATGTACGATATAAGTATTCCCGCCATGGTAGCAATTTCGGTAATCGCTCAGCTTTCTGCCATACCACTTTACATTTTATCGTCAAAAAAGAGCAGAAAAGTAGATAATGCTTAAACTTAGAAAACTCGGAAAATAACTTTAGATAAGAAAAGAGACAGAAGTGAAAATGCATTTCTGTCTCTTGTTCTAATTATGCAAGTTTAAATATCAATATCTTTCATAGCGGGATTGTCTATTAGTTGTCCTCTTTCAGTAAACCTTGAGCCATGGCATGGGCAGTCCCAACTGTGTTCCAGCGGATTCCATTTTAAAGCGCAGCCTAAATGAGAGCAGCGTTTTGTGGTGGGAATGCAGAAATCAATAAATGTGTTGCCGAGGTTTGAAAAAAGCTGAGTGGTAATCATGCTGCGGTTTGTACTGAAAACTTTGGCATATCTGTTTTCATTACCCATAGCTAAATCTGCCAAAATCTCCGCTGAGTACATGGAGGTAGTCATTCCCCAGAGATTGAATCCGCAGGCGGTATAGACGTCGGGAAGCGAGGGACTGTAATGCCCAATATATGGGATGCCGTCAAGACTTACGCAGTCCTGATTTGACCAGCGGTATTTTTCTTTTGAACCGGGGAAATATTTTTTCGCAAAATCTGATACCGCTTTATATCCGCCGCCCTGTTTTCCTGTGCGGTGATCTCCTCCGCCTATAAGCAGAAAATTTTTGTAATTTCGTATATAAAATCCGTTTTCAGATATATCCTCTACGGTCATGTCGAGAGGCTTTGTGTTTTCATAGGCAATAACATAGGAGCGTTTTTGGTATAGCTTCATAAAATAGAGTCCGTGGCTGTTTACAAAGGGGAAATGTGTGGCGATGATTATTTTTTTGCCACGTATTCTTCCTCTGTCTGTAATGGCGTCAGTTCCCTCTATTTTTCTCACAAAGGTATTTTCATAGATGTTCAAGCTTTTGGCGGCTGAGTAAAGAAATTTCAGTGGATGAAACTGTGCCATGCCGGGATAAACTACTGCTCCTGCAATTTTTACAGGTAGGTTTATATCTGTGGTAAACTGAGCATTAAATCCAAGTGACTGCACCGCCTCAGCTTCACGTTCCATAAGACTGCGGTTATCAGTGGAGTACATGACGGAGGGTTTCTCCTCAAAATCACAGGAAATTTCTTTTGACAGACTTCGAAATTTCTTAACTGCTTCAAGGTTTGCCTCAAGGTAGAGCCTTGATTTTTCAATGCCGAATTTTTTAATCATGTCTTGGTAGAGTGTATCGTGCTGAGCTGTAAGAACGGCAGTAGTGCCTTTTGTTATACCATGGCCTATTTTTTCGGCCTCAAGGAGAACATAGTCTGCTCCTGATTTTTGCAGCTCCAAAGCGCAAAGTATTCTCGCCATACCGCCGCCGATTACAATTATATCTGTTTTAAGATCGGAATTTATTGCCGGAAAAGATACCGGTTCTATATCTTTTGTCCATAGAAAATCCATTGTTTTTCACCCTTTCAAAGGGTAGTATTAGCTTTTTTTATATAATTATGGCATTTGAAAATAATTTAGCTTGGGTTTTGTTTCAGAATAAAGAAATACTAAGTGTTGTATTTGTGGCGCTTTTGTGATATAAAAAATTACAAGAGCAGTAGATTTATACCCACTGTTTTAAAAAGGTCTTTAAAAGAAGGATTTAATATGATATACAGAATTTTAATAGTTGAAGACGATCCCGGAATTGCTAGAGCAATTCAAAAACAGGCCCAGATGTGGAATTTAAGCGCAAAATGTGTGCAGAATTTTAGAAATGTGCTTTCTGAATTCTCCGAATATGATCCGCATTTAGTACTTCTCGATATAACTTTGCCGTTTTTTAATGGTTATCACTGGTGCAATGAAATACGAAAAGTGTCAAAGGTTCCCATAGTGTTTATTTCATCTGCTTCCGATAACATGAACATCGTTATGGCAATGAATATGGGTGCTGATGACTTTATAGCAAAGCCATTTGACCAGAGTGTACTTATGGCAAAAATTCAGGCTATGCTTCGCCGCACCTACGATTTTGCCTCATCTGTTCCTATTCTGGAACACAGAGGAGCTGTCCTTAATACAGGGGACAATACACTTACTTATAATGACGAAAAAATATCACTTACTAAAAACGAATACCGTATTTTATTAGCTTTAATGGAAAATAAGGGGAAAATTGTAAGCCGTGAGAAGCTCATGGAAAAACTTTGGGAAACTGACAGCTTTGTAGATGAGAACACATTGACCGTAAACGTAAACCGTCTTAGAAAAAAGCTGGATTCCTCTGGACTTAAAGACTTCATCACAACAAAATTCGGAGTAGGATACATGGTTGAATAAAGGAGATTAAAATGAAATGTCTGTTTATGTATTTCGAAAAGAGAAAAAAATCACTTTTTGTATTTTTTCTGTTCATTATTATTTTTGGCGGAGTTTTTTATCTTTATGACTTGCCTTTGAAAGCCGTACTTTATCCTGCTCTTATATGTTTGATAATAGGTGGAATAATTCTGTTTTTGGATTATAGAAAGGCTCTTAGTAAGCATAAACGACTTAACGAAATACAAAATCTTAATTCTGCTTTAATGGAACATTTTCCGGCTTTAGAAACCCAGAATGATATAGACTATCAGAATATAATCGAATCTTTAAGGGAAGAAATAAACGAACTTCAGACAAAAGAAGACTTACGTTATCAGGATACGGTTGATTACTATACGACCTGGGTACATCAGATTAAAACGCCGATTGCCTCAATGCGTCTCACTCTTCAAAACGAAGATTCGGATATAGCAAGACAGATTTTAGACGATCTTTTCAGAATTGAGCAGTATGTTGATATGGTAATGACATTTTTAAGAATAGGTTCCGATTCTACCGACTATGTTTTTAAAGAATATAGCCTTGATGAAATCGTAAAAGGATGTGTTAAAAAGTTTGCATCCCAGTTTATACGCAAAAAGATTAAACTGCAATATGATCCTCTTAATATAAAAGTGCTTACCGATGAAAAATGGCTTGCCTTTATAATAGAGCAGCTTTTATCAAATGCCGTCAAATATACTCCATCCGGCGGAAAAATAACAATTGACCTTGAAATGCCTAAAACTCTTTGTATCAGGGATACAGGTATTGGAATAGCTCCTGAGGATTTACCCCGTATTTTTGAAAAAGGATATACCGGATATAATGGACGCAGCGATAAAAAGGCGAGCGGATTAGGTCTTTACTTATGTAAAAGCATATGTGATAATCTTGGCTATAGTATAACGGTAAATTCTTCTCTGGAAAGCGGAACGGTTATACGGATAGATCTTAATAAAAAAGAACTTAAAGTTGAATAAGCTTCTTACAAAAGTGTAAGAAATAAGAGGGGAAATGTAAGCCGATTCTATGGAGGCGACTTTCCCTTTTTTGTTACAATAAGGCTGCAAAAAAGAAAGGAGGCAAAAGTCTATGAGTATTTTGGAAGTAGACGCACTTAAAAAGACATATACAACCCGTTTTGGCGGAAACAAAGTTGAGGCTTTGAAAAATGTATCCTTCAGAGTTGAAGAGGGAGAGTACGTAGCCATAATGGGTGAATCTGGTTCAGGTAAAACAACCCTTCTTAACATTCTTGCAGCTCTTGATAAGCCCACAGGAGGCAGTGTGAGACTTGACGGACAGGATTTATCTAAAATAAAGGAATCGGCAATTGCAGTTTTCCGTCGCGATAACTTAGGATTTGTTTTTCAGGACTTTAATCTTCTTGATACTTTCTCTCTCGAAGATAACATCTATCTTCCCCTTGTCCTTGCGGGAAAGAATCCAAATGAGATGCAAGAAAAAATAAAGCCTATTGCTGAAACTCTTGGAATAACTGATCTTCTAAAAAAATATCCCTATGAAGTATCTGGCGGACAAAAGCAGCGTGCGGCTGTTGCAAGAGCCCTTATAACCAATCCTCGCCTTATTCTTGCCGATGAACCTACCGGTGCTCTTGACTCGAAGGCGACAGATGAGCTTTTAGGCCTTTTTGGAAAAATCAACGCTGAAGGACAGACAGTTCTAATGGTTACCCATTCAGTCAAAGCCGCAAGCCATGCAGGACGTGTGTTGTTTATAAAGGACGGAGAGGTATTCCATCAGATTTATAAAGGCAACAGTAGCGAAAACGAGTTCTATCAGAAAATTTCAGATACTCTTACACTTTTGGCAACAGGCGGTGAGCGCAAATGAAAATAGGATTTTACGAAAAGCTCGCCTTTACGGGAATTAAGAAAAACAAAAAGCTTTATACGCCGTACATTTTAACCTGTATAGGTATGGTTATGATGACATATATCATTTCTTTCTTAAATTCCAGTGACACTATTAAAAATATGCGCGGCGGAACTGAGATTCAAGGTTTTCTTGGTTTAGGCTTCGGTGTAATGAGTGTTTTTTCCTTGATTTTCCTGTTTTATACAAACTCATTTCTTCTCAGAAGAAGAAAAAAGGAATTTGGACTTTATAATATTCTCGGAATGGGCAAAAGAAATCTTGCCGTAGTTCTAATGTGGGAAAGCCTGTTTATTGCAGGTATCTCAATAGTATGCGGAATTTTTTCAGGTATTGTTTTTTCAAAGCTTGCAGAGCTCTGTCTTATTAAAATTCTTCAGGGTACAGCCGAGTTTGGTATGACCGTAAAATTTTCCTCAATTTTGCAGACAGCGCTGCTTTTTGCAGGAATCTTTCTTCTTATTTTCATTAACACTTTGCGTCAGATTCATCTTACTAATCCTATCGAACTGCTTCACAGCGAAAACGCCGGTGAGAAACCGCCTAAAACAAACTGGATTTTAGCTTTAGCAGGTGCCGTTATTTTAGGTGGTGCTTATTATCTTGCAGTTTCGATTGAAGATCCAATGAGTGCTCTTACATGGTTCTTCGTTGCTGTTGTAATGGTAATTATCGCAACTTACCTTCTCTTTGTGGCAGGTTCAGTGGTCCTTTGCAAAATACTACAGAAAAATAAAAAGTATTATTACAAGACAAACCATTTTGTTTCAGTTTCCTCAATGATTTACCGTATGAAAAGAAACGGCGCAGGTCTTGCTTCCATTTGCATCCTTTGTACTATGGTTCTTGTTATGGTATCTTCAACCGTATGTCTTTTTATAGGTACCGAGGACAGTATCCGCACAAGGTATCCGAGGCATATTAATATTCAGGTTAACGTAACAGAATATGATGAAATCGGTCCGGAAAGACTTGACGAAATCCGCTCTGTTACCTCAGAAGAAACGGCTAAGCTTGGGGCAGAACCACAAAATGTTCTCGACTATCGTGTAGCTGCTCTTGCTGGATACGATGTTGCGGACGGTGTTATTGATATAGAGCATATTAATAATTTTACTGATTATTCTGACATATGGCAGATCTTTATAGTACCTATAGAAGACTATAACCGCTTAATGGGTAAAAATGTAACTCTTATGGAAGATGAAGCACTGATATACACAACAAAGATGGGGAAATATGATAATTCGACTATTGCTATTGGTGACAGCGAACCTCTCAAAATAAAAGAGAAGGTTACAGATTTTGTTGATAACGGTGTTGATGCAATGCAGATATTCCCCAGTATGTGTATTTTTGTGTCTGATTTCAACGAGAAAATAGACCCTCTCAAAGAATATAAAAACAATAAAGGCGATCCAATCGTACAGTACAGTTGGTTTTACGCTTATGACCTTGATTTAGACGATGAAACACAAATCGCCCTTGAAAAGACTCTTTCAAATGAAATGCTTGATATTCAGAAACAGGTAGTAAGCGAAACAGGGGATGAAGATTTCTATATTGTGTGTGAGGGTGCATCATCAGAAAGAGCAGGAGCTTACGGCCTTTACGGTGGATTGTTCTTCCTTGGTATTCTTTTGGGAATTGTATTCATTTTCGCCGCAGTGCTTATTATTTACTATAAACAGGTTTCCGAAGGATATGAAGACCAGTCAAGGTTTGATATTATGCAGAAAGTGGGCATGACAAAGAAAGAGATCAGAAAGAGCATAAACTCTCAGATTCTTACGGTATTCTTCCTGCCTCTTGTAACTGCGGGAATACACCTTGCTTTCGCTTTCCCTCTGATTAAAAAATTGCTGCTTCTTTTCAGCTTGACTAACACCGGTTTGCTTATAGGTGTCACAGTAGCGTGTTATCTTATCTTTGCGCTGTTCTATGTAATAGTTTACCGATTGACCTCTGGAGCCTATTATTCAATAGTAAGCGGAGCCAAGGAGGAGAATGAATGAAAAAAGTTCTTGCTTTTTTAGCCGCTATAATTTTGATTAGTAGTTTGACTGCCTGTAATTTAAGCGATGAAAATCCTGAAAATGTTCTAAACCGTCTTGACGGTATTGTAGGACTGATAAGCAATTCTCAAATAACTTCAGACGAATCTCTTGTAGGTGTGAGAAATAATACAGAAGATTCATATACAGGGGAATACATCGCAAAATGTAACGGACAGACATGGAGAGATGTTATTTTTGGCGGAGGTACAATCCAAAAACGTAGTTTACGGATTCGCGGACGTATCTGCCAAAAATCTGGAAAAGCAACTATACGTATAAGAATGAATACTGTTGTAACAGAGCTTAAAACTGATGAAAAAGGAAATTTTGAAACCATATTGGATATGACGAGCGGCGGAAACTATATTATGATTGACTACAAAAATTTCAGTGGTAGTGTGGAGCTTATTTCAGAATACTGTTCAGGATCAATACAAGAGATATAATTAAGATAAGGGAGGTTTATAGATGTATGCATCAAATTCCGTGTGCGGCACAAATCCAATATACGAAAGGAGTTCATCTGTGAACGTGAACAGCCCTTTAAGCGACATAATTACTTATACTGCACTTATAATTATTGCCGTGCTCGCAATACCATTTATAATTTTCGCCGGACTAATTTTAGGAATTTGGACTTTAGCAGATAAGATTTTGTCTTGTATAGATAATAGAAATACATTTTAAAAGTTTACCTATAGAAGAAGACATTAATAAAAGCACATCATCAGGTTTAATCCTAATGATGTGCTTTTACAGTATATTAGTATTAATTATTAGCTGTTTTCTTCTTCTGCTTTCAGTGAAGCTTTCATTTGTTTATATGCTTTTGTACCTTTTCTTGAAGAAAAAGCAATATTAATTGCATGGTCTCCGACTCTCTCGAAATCTGTAATAGTGTTTACAAAAAGCATACCTGCTTCTGTTGTACATTCCATATTGTTAAGTCTTGCAATATGTGTGTTTTGGTACAAATCTGAAAGGTCGTCAATATGCTCTTCCAATTCATACAGTTTAAAGCTCTCGTCTACCGTTAATGTTTGTTTATCAAAAGCTTCAATTGCACCGCTTAAAAGCTGCTGAGTTGTATCGAATAGATCACGTAATTCCTCTTTGGCTTTATCAGAAAGAGTGAGCTTGTCCTCAACACTCTTTTGAGCTGCTTCAGAAAGATTAAGAGCATGGTCGCCTATACGTTCAATATCGTTTACAACATGGAAAAGACTTCCAATGTATTTTGAGTCATTTTCCAGAAGGTCAAGAGAATTTATCTTAATAAGATAGGAGGTTATTTTGTGATTTAAAAAGTTAATTGCTTTTTCTCTTTCAGATATCTTTTCAACTTCAGAAACATCCATGTTTATCAAGGCGTTTGCGGCCGCTGCAAAGTTTTTCTGAGCCATCTCAGCCATACGTTTAACTTCTTTACCAACCTGTACGATTGCAAAAGGAGGTGTATTGAGGATACGCTCGTCCAAATATTTCAGATGCATTTCCTCATCGGAAGCTTCCTTGCCGGGTACAAGCCGGCAGGAAAGCTTAACGAGAACATTAGCAAAGGGAAAGAGAACAACAGTGCTTACTACGTTAAATATAATATGGGCTGCTGAAATTTGAACCATCGGGCTGTCACTTATCATCTTTAGCAATTCAATGTACGGAGTATAAGCGGTTATTAGCATAAATATTCCCGTACCTATAATGTTGAAAAGTAAATGAATAACTGCCGCACGTTTTGAATTTACTTTTGTTCCTGCTGTAGAAATAAGTGCTGTTACGCAAGTACCAATGTTCATGCCGTAAAGAACATATACAGCAAATTCAATTGGTACAAGTCCTTGTCCAGCCAATGCCTGTAAAATACCTATTGTTGCTGAAGAACTCTGAATAATTCCGGTCATTACAAGACCTATCATAACGCCCATAAAAGGATTGTTTGCATTTATAATAAAATCTTGGAAGGGCTGAAAATCACGAAGAGGTTCCATTGAAGAAGACATGGTGCTCATTCCGAGGAAAACAAGGCCAAAACCGCAAATTATTTGACCTATGTGAGTTGTCATCTTCTTTTTAAAGAAAATCATCAAAATTACGCCGATAAAAATTGCTAGTGGAGCAATATCCGTTAGATCAAGAGCAATAAGAACACTGGTTACAGTTGTACCAATATTAGCACCCATGATAACGCCTACTGCTTGCGTAAGATTCATAAGTCCTGCATTGACAAAACCTATTACCATTACGGTTGTAGCGGAGGAACTCTGAATTACGGCTGTTACAACAAAACCAACTAAAACTGCAAGAAACCTGTTCGATGTGAGAACTTCAAGCAGCTTTTTTAATTTTGAGCCAGCTGCAAGTTCAAGTCCGTCACCCATAAATTTAATTCCGAACAGAAATAAGCCGATTCCTCCGGCAAAGAGAAGAAAATTTTGAATACTCATATTTTACCCCTTTTGTCGTTCTATGTCTTTTTATACAATTTACATTATATGGTTTATAAAGTCAATATTTGTTAACAAACTGTGAATAAATTCATAGTAAGTTAATTATTGTCAAATTATAGAAAAACAATATAAGGAAGGAAATTTTTTTAAAAAATACAATATGTAGTTGTTTTAATAGTAAATAACTGTTATAATACTTAACATAGTGTGGGAGGTATTGGTAATGAAAAAGAACACCTTTTTTAAACGTTCTCTTTTCGGCGGATTTAAACGGGAAGACGTTATTAACTATATAGATAATTTAAAGTCAGAACTTGAAAGAGCAAGAAAGGATGCAGAAGAGTTAAGGGAGGAAAACTCATCTCTAAAAAGTGCCAATGAGGCTTTGTCGAGTGAGACCGATAAATACAGGAGCGAGAATGCTTCTCTTTCTATATCACTTGGAGAAAACACCATTACTCTCAATAAAGTAAAAGCCGAACTCAGTGATGCAAAAAACGAATATGCACGCTTAAGCGAGGAAAATTCACTTTTAAAAGCAGAAAATGAAAAGTGTCAAAGTAAAATAGAAAGAGCAAGTGAAATAGAGTCTCATGTGGGCGGAATGATTGCAGATGCTAAAATTTATAAGGAAAAGCTTATTGCAGACGCTAAAAATGAAATCAGCACTATATCTGCTTCATATTGCAGCGCAGCAAAAGAGATAACAGAAAAAATAGATTCATTTACTGATGAACTTAACGATTTATCTGCAGGAGTATCTGCTTCTCTTTCTTCAATTATGGATTCTCTTATAAAGATGTCAAATGAGATTGAAAAAAGCAAAAACTCCTTTACCAATACCGATGACAAGTCGAATTTATCGTCCGGCGTTTGCGGATATTCATTAGATGCTCAAACAGATGCACAGCATCCCCAGCCGGTTTTAGGCTCTGAAAGTTTGCAGAATACCGATTCATCATATCCCACTGTAAATAATTCACAGAATGGAATATACGGTGACTTTTCGTCTGCATTTAACGACCTTTTAGGATTCAACGGAAGTATTATTAATTAAGGCGGTCAAAAGAAAATGGCAGAATATTCAATTAATACCTGTGAACTTAAAGAAAAATCCAAAATACTTAAAGCGGGAGACAGAGTGCTTTTATCAGGTACTGTCTATACTTCGCGTGACGCCGCACATAAAAGAATTTTCGCTGCACTGAAAAACGGAGAAAAGCTTCCTTATGAACTTAGCGGCGCTGTTATCTATTATGCCGGACCGACACCGGCGCCCGAAGGTTTACCAATAGGAAGCTGCGGTCCCACTACTTCCGGAAGAATGGATCCATACGCACCGACATTACTTGATTCCTGTCTTACTGGGATGATAGGCAAAGGCGGTCGCTCTAAAGAGGTTTGCGAAGCCATATGCCGAAACAATGCAGTATATCTTTGTGCTATTGGAGGCGCTGGAGCTCTTGCAGCTAAATGCATAAAATCCTGCGAAGTTATTGCTTATGAAGACTTAGGCTGCGAATCAGTAAAAAAACTTACAATTGAAAATTTTCCGCTGATTGTAGCTATTGACTGCAGCGGAGGAAATTTATTTGAACAATGAGTACGCAAAGACGGGTTTTATCCCGTCTTTATTTTACCGTTAATATTTTATGTTATAGGAGCGTTAAAAATCCCATGGTATCAGATTTTATCAGTTTAAGAAAAAAGATTATAGAGAACGAGTTCAGCAGAATGAATAATATGCAGCGTAAAGCGGTTTTTACAACAGAGGGACCACTGCTTATTCTTGCAGGTGCAGGAAGCGGAAAAACAACGGTTATCATTAATAGAATTGCAAACATTGTAAAATACGGAAAAGCCTATTTTTCAAATGAGATTCCTTTTGGAGTAACAGAAGGGGATGCGGCTTTACTTAACGATTATCTTAATGGCAGCTGCGATTTTGAAACAATTTCGGATATAGTAGGCGTTGATCCGGCAAAGCCATGGCAGATTTTGGCTATAACATTTACAAACAAAGCGGCCGGAGAACTTAAAGACAGACTTGAAGCAATGCTTGGAACGCAGGCTAATGATATATGGGCCAGCACATTTCACTCATGCTGTGCAAGAATTTTAAGACGCTACGGCGAGCTTATAGGTTATTCTTCACACTTTACAATCTATGATTCAGACGATTCAAAACGAGTAATGAAAGAGTGTCAGAGACTGCTGGGAATAGAAGATAAAATTTTATCTCATAAGGCTATTTTAGGAGAGATAAGCCGAGCTAAAGATAGTCTTATTTCTCCCGATGAATTTGAAAGAAATGCCGGCAGCGATTATAGGCTCCAAAATATCGCTAAGGCATACCGCCAATATCAGAAGCTTCTAAAGCAAGCAGACGCAATGGATTTTGACGATATGATTGTAAATACAGTAAAACTCCTTAGAGAGCACGACGATGTCCGTGAATATTATCAGAACAGATTTAAATACATATTTGTGGACGAGTATCAGGATACAAACCATGCTCAGTATGTACTCACTTCTCTGCTTGCAGCTAAACATCGCAATATATGCGTCGTGGGCGATGACGACCAGAGTATTTACAGATTCAGGGGAGCAACAATTGAGAACATATTGAGTTTTGAAAAGCAGTATCCCGACGCAACAGTTATCAGACTCGAACAGAACTATCGCTCTACTCAAAACATCCTTGATGCAGCAAATGCGGTTATAAAAAACAACACTGAACGAAAGGGCAAGAATTTATGGACTGACAACGGCAGTGGCGAAAAGATAGTTTATAAAACTGCTTATGACGATCAGGATGAGGGCACATACATTGCTCAGGAAATTCTGAATAACTATAAAAAGGGATTAAAATGGAGCGACCATGCAGTTTTGTACCGTATGAATGCCCAATCAAACGGTGTTGAGCGTGCTTTTGTTAGAATGGGTGTGCCATACAGAGTTATGGCAGGACACCGTTTCTATGATCGTAAAGAGATTCGTGACGCAATCGCATATCTTCATGTTGTTAACAATCCCGATGATAATGTAAGGCTCAGAAGAATTATAAATGAGCCTAAAAGGGGAATAGGGGAAACAACAATAAATAACGCCTCAGAGATTGCTGATGTTGTAGGTACAAGCTTATATGATGTAATAAAGCACGCAGACGAGTATCAGAAGCTCAGCCGTGCTTCTGAAAAGCTTCAGATGTTTGTGTATATGATTGAAGATTTTATAGAAGCGGCTGATGATATGTCTTTGAGCAAACTACTTGAGTACATACTTGCAAAAAGCGGATATCTTGCTTCCTTGAGAAATGATGCTGAAACTTATGAAGAGCGAAAAGCCAACATTGACGAACTTGTATCTAACCTTGAGCGTTATTCCCAGGAAAATGAAGAGCCAACCCTTAACGGCTTCTTGGAAGAAGTATCACTTATGAGCGATATTGATAATTATGATTCAGAATCAGATACAGTTGTACTTATGACGCTGCACTCTGCTAAGGGTCTTGAGTTTCCGTTTGTTTTTATTCCGGGAATGGAAGAAGGGGTTTTCCCGGGATATCAGACCATGTTTGTTCCCTCTGAAGTGGAGGAGGAGCGCAGACTTGCATATGTTGGAATTACCAGAGCAAAGAAAAAACTTTATCTTGTTAATGCAAAGTCAAGAATGCTTCACGGTTCCACAACAAGAAACAGACCCTCTCGTTTCGTAAACGAAATTCCAAACGAATTGCTGGATGAAGTAAATGCACCGGTTAATACAGGATTCATCAAGCACAGCTTTTCTCCAGAAGAGTTCTCAGGCAAAAAAAGTTCAAGCAGTGCTTCGGCCCATTCAATTGGAATCGGAAATGTCAAAAAACTTTCGGCATCAAACGAAAAATTCAGTGTCGGTGATACTGTTATGCACAAAACCTTTGGTGAGGGTGTGGTAGTAAAAGCACAGCCCATGGGCAACGATGTATTTCTCGAAATTGCATTTAAAACAGCAGGCACAAAGAAACTCATGGCAAAATATGCCGGCTTAACAAAAGTGTAACTTTAATTTAAGTAACATCATAGTATGTAACGAAGTTAAAATAAATTTCACTACTCTAATAGGAGGCTATACTATGATGGATAACAATCAGGTATCCCAGTGTGAAGCGTTGGCTTCAGGCATCAGAGAAGCTGTTTGCATAGATACAAACAGAGTGTATGATTCCTGTGCTGACAAGGATTGTTTAACAGACCTGAGAGTATATTTTACCGACAAAACTCAGCCGGCTATAAATGAAGCTACATCGGTAAAATGTCGAAAGGTTGAAATTGAAAACGCCTTTATTGACGTTGAAGAAGTGCCGTTCAACCGCGGCTTCTACTCGGTTGATATCACATATTTCTTCTGCATCACTCTTGATGTGTACTCTAACCCGTTAAATCCGCCCACATGCGTAAACGGACTTGCAACCTTCACTAAAAAATGCATTCTTTACGGCAGCGAAGGTAATGTTAAGGTATTTTCTTCAGAATACACTGCGGACGAGGATGACAAACAGAACCTTCCCGCTGGCACAAATCCGAGAGCTAAGGTTCAGTGCGTTGACCCTGTTTGCCTTGAAGCCAAGCTTTGTGCGGCTCCCAGCTGCCATGAATGCTGCTGTGTTCCCAAATGTGTCAGAAATCGTTTTGATGGAACATTTACTGCTGTTCCTGCTGAAAAAGCTGTATATGTAACTCTTGGCCTTTTCACAATAATTCAGCTTGAACGTGATGTGCAGATGCTTATTCCCGCATACGACTTCTGTATGCCTGAAAAGGAATGCTGCTGTGATACAGACGATCCCTGCGAGGTATTTAAGAAAATTAAATTCCCTGTGGAGGAATTTTTCCCTCCGAGATCTACAGATTCAGATGATTCGGGCTGCGGTTGCGGCTGCAAACACTAAATAAAAAAATAAAACGGACTCCGATTTTCGGGGTCCGTTTTAGCATTATGCTAATAGAGAAAAGAAAGCGATTTATTATTTATGAGTCTTTTTCGTTCATTCTTGAAAGCTGTTTTGTGAAAAAATCAATATAAACGTCAAAATTTTTATTCTCCATAATTGATATCAGTTTCAGAGCTCTTTCTGTTTCACTAACAGCCTTGTCTATATCTCCGTTGCTTTCATAATATTCAGCCTCTTTCCAAATCATTTGCAAAAGATGCTCAAAAGAAATCCATTTCTGCTTTTCAGCAGCATCAAATTTGGGCTTTCCTTCCAGAAGATACGCTATTTCGGTAAGTTTAGTAAAATAAATTTCGGGTATTTGTTCAATTGCTGCTTCAGCGCTTTTTAGGTCACCTTTAGCCTTATAGGCATAGGCAAGAAATCGCAACGCATCATATTTAACTTCATCTTCTGCTTTTTCCGTTAAAGCACTTGCAATTCTAATGGTTTCATCCGGGTTGTCGTTATAATTTATAACATACAGTAAGTTGTTGAGCAATATGTCGTTACCCGGATGTTTTTTCATTCCCTCTTCAAGTATATGGCGGCTTTTAGCGGGATCACACTCTCTAAACTTAGCCGCTTCATATACAATTTTCGTAATTTCAGCTTCTGCTTCACGTAAACTAAAATCAAACAGTTCGTCCATGGAAACTCCGAAATATTCTGCTAATATAGGTAAAAGCGTAATGTCGGGGAGAGCGATATTGTTTTCCCATTTACTTACAGCCTGAAATGAAACGCCGACGCTGCTTGCTAGTTCTTCCTGTGTTACTCCTTTTTCTTTACGAAGGACTTTGATTTTATTGCCGATATTCATAGTTATTAACCTCCACATTAATTCAAGAGGGCGCCTTCTTGTAACTCTATTCTATCATTTTGATATGACAGTGACAATAAACTGCTAAACGATAAAATTCAACCGGAAGTTGAATGGTCAATTAACATAAAGGATTCAAATAAAGCCTATGATTCAGGAAATAAGAGGTTGGATGTTCGGAGTGTTAATTATTACTTATATGAGCTACTTTTGAACAACGAGAAGAAATCTGTGAATTTTCCCTTCAATCACACCATTTTGCTCTAAAATTTCTTGTGCATGATATAGGTTAGGCAGACAATCAGTGACGTTAAAGCCAGGAAATTCCCATTCGATTATATGTGCAAACCAGACAAGAGCTCCTACATCCCAAAATTTTATTGGTCGAAATGCTTCGTCTGATTCTATAGTTTTAAAACCAATTTTCTCAAAGGAATGCTTTATGGTTTTTAAATATTGTTTTGGAAACGGTATAGGATAAACGTTATTTAATAAGAGTTTAATCAGTTCTCTATCGTTTTCTGCTCCTACTTGCTCAGTAATGAAAATTCCTTTTGGTTTTAATACTCTCCAAATCTCATTTTCGTTAAAACTTCCATGACGGTTTATAACAATATCGAATGTCTCGTTTTCAAAAGGAAGTGATTTAAAACCATTTGCCTCCCTAAAATCAATGCCCATAGGAAGCAATTTTTCTTTACATAGTTCGACGTTTGGAGGGTAGGCTTCGGTTGCACTTAAATTGCAAGCAGGATGATTTAATGAGAGAAGAAACTCTCCGCCACCTGTATCTATATCTAACAGTTTCATATTAGACAACAGATAACGGTTTATAATTTTTTTGTAATTCCAAGGTAAATCGCTTTCTTCGTCGTATTTTCCTGCTATATGTGAAAAGTCCCATCCTTGTATATGGGCAACTTTTTCTTCCTGTAACCATTCATTCAAGAGTTTTTCTTTATTCATATTTTATAACTACTCCTTTTCGCATCTTTTAATTTCACGATATGGTGCAGTTATCTGATAACAATTATTGTTTACTTGCTGCAATTCGTTATCATAACTTAAAACTGCACCGAGTAATTACATCGAATAAATATCATAAAGTTTCACTCCTTTCTAATTAAATTATTTGATAAATTCTTATAAGAAAAGATAGCGATTAGTAGTACAAATACAAAAAAATAATCCCGAGCGAATGCTCAGGATTATTTGGTGCGAGAGACGGGACTTGAACCCGTACGGGATTACCACACGCCCCTCAAACGTGCGCGTCTGCCGATTCCGCCACTCTCGCAAGCGACTCGTTTATTATATCAGCAAAGGTAAAATAAGTCAATAGTTTTTTTAAAAAAAGCAGCGAAGTTTTTTCTTCGCTGCTTAACGTTAATTGTTTTCTTTATTATCTTCTGGTGGATCGTTTGTATTAGTATTGTTTTCGCTGTCGATATTATTAATGATTAGATCCTTTTCCAGTGGTATATCAGTCTTTTGAATTTTTTTCGGAACAGGTTTTAACATTTTTTCAATTTGCTTTTTATTAATAAGAAGCAATGCAAAGACAGCTGCAAATATGATAGTTATTCCAAAACCTATAAACAATCCGTCAGAAGTAAATTTAAACTCAATGGTATGTTCTCCTGCATTTACTCTTACACCTAAAAGTGAATCGCCAATTTTCACAATATCGTTTTCATCCAGCTCTTCACCATCTAAGATGACGCTCCATCCGCTGTCATATGGAATTGAAGTGTAGAGAATCTGTGAGTTCTTGGCTGTAAATGTTCCGCTTATATAAGTGTCGTCAAATTCAGTTACGTTCAATTTTCCTGAATCAAGATAATTATAGCCGTTCACAAATCTCTCGTTATTTATGCGATAAACATAAATATCAAAGCTTCCTGATGACTTTTCATTTGGAATGTTAAGAGTAATTGAAACATTATCAGAGGCAGTACATGCTCCTACATCCAAAATATATGGCTTACTAATGTCCTGTGAAAGGCTGGTGCTGTCTGATGTAACGTTAATGTTTGTAATAGATGAAGATTTTACATAAACATAAATATGTGAATCCTCTTCACAGTTCACATTAAATGTTACGCTTCCTTCACTGCTTGTATCTTCCAACGAATAACTGTAAAAAGATGATTCAAGAGTGTCAAATGGAACTACGTTATTATAGGCGGCTGATGAAAGCTCCATAGGTTCGAAAACACTTACCTGTCCTGTAGCAAACTGGAAAAATTCATTCTGAACATCAAACGGATTAGAATAATCAGTTGTCCAGTCAAGAACAGCGCTGTTTACAGTAAATCCTATCGGCAGGCAATAGTTGTTTTCATATGCAGTAAATTTTCCGGATGACTCGGTTTTAGTATAATACGTATCATCAAAAACATAGTCTGTAGAGTTATCAACTACATATTTTAAAGAGAACATAGCGTTATAAACAGGGGTTTGAGGATTATATGTGTAGCTGTTGATATAATTACCGAACATACCCATGTTTTTTTGGAGATTTGATAACTTCTCATATGCCAAAGAAGTAAATGTAGAAACACCGTTGTAGTAATACCATGAAGGATCATTTCTGGTTCTTAAATGGGCAAGTTCCATTCTGTAGAATCCGTCATTTTCACTATCAAGCTCGTCTTTTAATGCTTCAAAAGATGTAAGGTCAGATGCATAATTTTTCTTTGTCTGACTCATGGAAAAATTATTTGTATCAGCTGCCGACACTTCGGCAATTGCACAAAGCAAAACCAAGGATGCCATGGCTGAAGCCTGAAACTTTTTGCTTCGCATCATAAGAAGAACAATAGTGTACACAGCGATAATTGCAAGCGAAATATATACTGAGAGTTCTGTGAAGTTCTTGGATTCAGTTTTCTGTGCAACAACAACAAAAACGGCTATAGCACATCCGGTAGCTAAAATCATATTCCTACTGAATTCATTGATCCTCATCAGCGTCTTATAAGCAAAAATCAGAAGGAAGAAAGAATACATATATGAAAAACGATAGGGTAAGTCGTTGGGGAAGTGGAAACCGTGCCAAATATAATTGAGATAATTGGTATTAAAACTGAAAAAGAAAAATACTACAACCAATGCGGAAATAATTTTCTCTCTTGCGCTGACAGTTTTAGTAAACAGGAAAAGGGGAAGAAGAATAACAACTAAAATTCCGCAGTATACATTAGGCAGTACATTTCCGCCGCTGCTACGTATGGAGGGAGTAATATCAGCCAAATGATTAGCTGCAAAATCAAATATATTGAAATATGTTTTGAATTCCTCTGGGAACGTTCCGGAAGTTGCCGAGCACTGTTTTAGAGCAAAATATGTGGGAAGAAGAGCAAAAGCTACAATTCCGGCAGCGACAATTGAAAATACTGCAAATTTTGCTCCAGAGACAAGGAACTTGGAATTCTTGATTTTAAAGGCAAAGCTTTGAGCTTTTTCTTCTTCGGGCTCAAGCTTAATAAATTTTGCATCAAGTGTATTTGAAATAAAATAGAAGTAAAGGAAATAAATGACGGCAAAAATGCACATCATGAATGCCATATAGTAATTGGTAACCATAGCCAAAGCAAGGGCTATACAGTAAAGCGAACATTTGCCTCGCTTAATTATGTATTCAATTCCAAGAGCAACCAGGGGAAGAAGATAGAGAGCATCCGTCCACATAATGTTCCAGTAATAAGCGATAAAAAAGCTGCAGAAAGAATAAAGAACACCAAAAGCGGATATGGTTAAATCATCTTTATTAAACGATTTTTTGAAAAAATAAGCAAAAGTTGCGCTCGAAAGTGCACATTTTAAAACAATTATCAAAGCTACAGCTTCGGTGATATTATCGTGGCCAAATAAAAAAATTAGCAGATTAAAGGGACTGGCAAGATAATTGAAATAATTGCCTATTATTGCATTTCCAAGACCTGTTGTCCAAGAATATGTAAAACTATCAAAATTTGTGACCCGCTCATACATTTCAGCAAGAAACGGCACATATTGATGATACATATCCATTCTCAGAACAGTTTTTTCTCCGAACGGAATTACATCGAAAAAGTAATAAATAAGCACCATTAAAAGTGCGGAACCGCCGGCAGCAATTAGTATATTGCGATTTCTTTTAAAAACATTGCTGCTTTTTTTTATCAGCGGTGAGTTTGCTTTTAAATTCATTGTTTATGCACCTGCCTTCCGAAAGATTTTATCATATCGGACCTTAACTTTCAATGAAAAGTAGTTAATTTGTTCTAAACAAGGACAAGTGGTCATAGAAATTAATCGGAGGTAGAAAAAATGGAAAAGGTAAGCGGAAAATTTAATGAAGCCTGTGCACCCTGTGCACCAAGAATAAAAGAAAGATTATTATCTATATCTGATGACATAAAAAAAGAAACATTCGAAATAAGACTTCGTGCGGAAGGAGCATTAATACTGTACGGAACATATGGTTGCGGCTTTATAAATTCAGACGGTAGATTTTCACTTATTTATCCTAAAACGCCGATGGTTGTGACTAAACAGGAAATTGATGCAACACTAAGCAGGATGTGCAGTTTTTCAATACATACATATCAGCAAAACCTTGTAGATGGATACATTACTCTCTCTGGCGGACACAGAGTGGGTATCTGTGGTACAGCTGTTAATGAGAAAAGCATAATAATGTCAGTGCGTGAAATCTCTTCTCTTAATATCAGAATTGCAAGAGAAGTTTACGGCGTTTCACGAAAAATCCTTGATGAAGTGTTTTATGAACATGTATCAAGCCTCATCATTGCCGGTCCACCATCTTCTGGAAAGACAACTTTGATCCGAGATATGGCCCGTGAGCTATCTGGAGGTTTTGGATGCTGTTACCGTAAAGTGGTTATAGCAGACGAAAGAGGGGAAATAGCGGCGGTGAAAGATGGCATACCTCAAAATGATATAGGGCTAAACAGCGACGTTATTTGCGGTTTTCCAAAGGGAACGGCAATAATGAATGCACTGAAATCCATGTCACCGGAAGTGATTATCTGTGATGAAGTAGGAACAAAAGATGAAATTGAAGCAATAGAATATGGCTTAAATTCCGGAGTAAAATTCATTTTAACTGTACATGCTTCTTCCTATGAAGAGCTTAAACGAAAAAAACAAATTAAAATGCTTCTTGAAACAGGAGAATTTAATAATATTGTCCTTTTAAAATCTGGACGTGTTCCCGGTGTAATAGAAAAAATAATTAACTGTGAGGTACTGCTTAATGAAATATGCAGGAGCAATACTTTTAGGAGTTTCAGCAGCAATGACTGGACAAATTTTGGCTCTGCGGCTGAAAAAACGTATAAAGCTGCTGACAGAGATACTGCTGTTTATTTCCGCCGTTAAAAACGAAATCGAATTTAACAGAAAACCTATTATTTCAATTTTTCGTGAAAACAGTAGCAGAAATTTTGCCAAATCATTTTCGTTTATTACTGAATGTGTTGCCCTCACCGAGAAAGGAAAAGATTTTATGACGGCATGGGAATTATCAGTTAAAAACGATAAATCGGTTTTTCTGTTATCTCCCCAAGATGTTCAGCTTTTGCTTTCTTTTGGTTCTCAGCTTGGAACAACTGATGTTAACGGTCAAATAAACTTATGTGTCCTCTATCAGAAACTTTTTGAGGAAAAACTGAAAACTGCTCAAAATTACGAAGAACATTACGGAAAAATTTACAGGCAAAGCGGTATTTTTATCGGTGCTGCAATAATAATACTTATCCTTTAAAGTAAAGGCGGGAACAAAAAATGGATGTTGATTTTATTTTTAAAATTGCCGCAATCGGCATAATTGTCGCAGTTCTCAATCAAATTTTATCCAGGGCGGGTAAGGATGAATATGCTATGGTAACTACTCTTGCCGGGCTTGTTGCAGTACTTGTAATGCTTGTTCCGAGAATATCTTCACTTTTTGACACAATAAAATCTGTTTTTGGGCTTTAACCATGGATATTTTTAAAATTTTTGCTATCGCTATTACTGGTACTGTACTTTACATATTTGTAAAGCAACATAAACCGGAACTCGCCACAGCAGTACAAACGGCAACAGTTCTTATTATTTTCATTTTTGTTTTATCTCACGCAGGAGGAATAATAAGTGAAATTAGAAATATAGTTGAAAGCTATAGTTTAAAAACTGAGTTCATTTCTCCAATGATAAAAGCTCTTGGAATTGCCGTTATTACGCAAATAACAGCAGATTTATGTAAGGATAACGGCAACTCTTCGGCAAGCGTTAAAGTTGAATTTGCAGGAAGAATTTTAATTATTGCGATGATGCTGCCCATGCTTAAAGCAGTGGCGGATTTTGCCATAGACCTAATCGGAGGCTGACTATGCGGAATAGAAAAAAGCTGATGACGTTAATTATTTTGCTTTCAATTTTTCTTATAACTGTTTTACCAGTACACGCTCAATCTTCGGAAAACGGTACATATAACAGTGAAGCTGAAGAAATTGCAGATGATTTTTTAAAAGAAAATGATGCAGATGCTTTATTAGATGAGCTTCCTGAAGATTCGATGGAAATTTTGTCATCGCTGGGTATTGATGATATATCTTACGATGCAGTTATAACCGTTGACGCAAAAACCGTTTTTTCTTCTGTTTTATCTTTTTTCTCAGGAGAAATGGTAAGCCCTATAAAATATTCGGTAGTTGTCTTTGGCATTATTGCTCTTATCTCAATTCTTACTGCTGCTGAAGGAGGAAATCTATCAAAATCCGGAAGTCTCTTTTCTCTTGCAGAATGTCTTGCGGTGGGAACGGTGATTTTAGTTCCGCTTTCAGAGTGCATTTCATCTGCTTGTTCCGTAATAAAGCTCAGTAATACCTTTATGCTTTCACTGATTCCTGTACTTACCGCCCTTGTGGCTGTAAGCGGAAATCCGACGGCGGCGTTAAGCTGCAATACGATGATTTTCACTTTAGCTCAAATTATTTCTTCTGTTGCTCAAAGTGTAATTTCACCGTTTATAAGAATGTTTTTTTCTTTGAACATTGTTTCATCTATCGCTCCGGAGTTTGGTCTTAATTCTCTTTGTAATATGCTTAAAAAATCAGCCACAGTATTATTAGGTTTTGCCGCTACTGTTTTCTCCGGTTTGCTTACTGTCAAAGGGGTTCTTGCCGGTGCAGCAGATACTGCTGTGCTAAGAAGCGCAAAATTTGTTTCAGGAAGTTTCATCCCTGTTGTGGGAGGTGCTGTTAGTGATGCGCTGACCTCGTTGGCCGGTTCTGTGAGTATAGCAAAAAACACGGTAGGCGCTTTTGGAATTATCGCGGTAGCGGTTATAAGTTTACCAAGCATAATAAAAATAGCATCGTGGCTCATATGTCTTAATATACTTTCTTCTGCTGCAGAGATTTTAGGAAGAAAATCAGCTTCACAATTTTTGAGCGGCATAGCTGCTGGAGCTTCTCTTTTAAATACAGTAATAATTCTTAATGCCGTTGTGCTGATAATATCTACAGGCGTTATGATACTTATAAGGTCGGATTTGTAATGGAAATAATTGTAGACTGGATTAAGACAATAGCGGCAACCTCTATAGCGGGAGCCATTGTTTACTTTTTAGTCCCAAAAGGAAATTTGGAGAAGGCTCTTAGACTTGTAGTATCCTTTTCACTCATTTTATCAATTTTATATCCGTTTCTTAATGGAGTTTTCAAAAAAGATATTGATTTCTCAGTATTTCTGAGTATTGAAGAAATAGAATTACAGGCAGATGATAAGGCTGAGGAATATGCAAAAATTTATAATGATTCCCTATATACCGAAAGCATTTCCATAATTAAAGAAAATATAGAAGAGCTTCTCGATTCTTTGAAATTTAAATATACAGATATTGAAATCAGTACGGATATTACTAAGGATAACGGCATAGTAATTAATAAGATTAAAATTGTTGTTTCTGACAAAGAAGCTGAACAGGATTTATCACATGTACAAGAAAGCATTAAAGAATTGACCGGTATAGATCCGGAATTTGAAGTTTCAGACGGAGTGTAGACAAAATGGATTCTCTAAAACAGAAAGTTAAAGACATTTTTAAGAAGCTTTCCGCCGATAAAAAAACAATGTTCATTGTTTTGGCAGGAATAATAGGTGTACTTATTCTTGTAGCTTCTGAATTTATACCGGAAGGAGAAAAAGCAAAAGAAGATGAAAAGGAGAGACAAGTCAGTGAATACAACATAGAAAATCACTATGAATACGCCGAAATGCTCGAAAAAAAGCTTACAGATTTAATTTTATCCATTGAAGGCGCAGGTGCAACAAAAGTGATGCTGACACTGGAGTCATCTTCAGAAGCTGTGTATGCTCAAAATGATAAAACAGATATGGAAAGCAACGATGAAAACAGTGAAAAAATATCAAAAGAAAATGATTATGTATTAATTAAAACCGATTCATCAAAAGAAGAAGCACTACTACTGAAAATTATACAGCCGGAAGTTAAAGGAGTTGCAGTTGTCTGCGAAGGAGGGGATTCGATATATGTTCAGCAAAAAATTATTGAGACAATATCGGCTGTTTTTGATATAAATGCATCGAAAATTAAAGTTACAAAACTTTCATCAGAAAATTAGGAGGAAAGAAAAATGATTTTTAAAAAACGACAGGTATTAATGGCCGCTTTAGTAGTAGCACTTGGTGCAGCGGTATTTGTAAACTGGTATTATACAAAGCAGCCTCCAACAACTCAGGTGAATTCTCCTGTATCCGCTTCACAGCAAGAAACAGAAAATCAGGAAGCTGCAACGGCAGGTAACCTTGGTGACGCTCAGTTTGTTTCAGGAACATTGCCGTCTTCTGAAAACACAAGCCAAACTGATGAACCGGAATATTTTGTACAGGCAAAGCTTGACAGAACTGTTGCCCATGACAAAGCAAAAGAAACCTTACAGGAGACAATTGACTCTTCTACAGCCGATGACGAATCGAAGAAGGCTGCTTCTGAAGCTCTCGAAGAACTGTCAGCAAACATAAAAAAGGAAACTGATACCGAAAATCTCATTAAAGCAAAAATTGCCTCCGGATGTGTTGTGGTAATTGATAACGGTAAAGCACAGGTAATTGTAGAAAAAGGAAAGCTAAACGATACTGTTGTTTTGCAGATAAAAGAAATAGTAATTCAGCAAACAGGATTTACCGTTGAAAATATTACAATTATTGAAGCAAAATAGTTGTGCCTTAAGGTCAATTTGTGGTATAATATCCGAAGAGAGGATGTTATACCACTTATTTTTATGCTCAAATATCGCAGTTGTAACATTTAAGGAGGATTTCTGATGACAGATCCCAAAAATGTAGGCGGACTTATGATATCTGAAGATGTTTTAGCCGCTATTGTAATAAATTCCATAAAAGATTTACCCGGTGTAAGTAAGTTTGTACAGCGTCCTCCGGATTTAGAAACTATTTTTAAAGTTGGAGATCAGTCTTTAAAAAGCGTAAAAATTAAAATTAAAGATAACGAAGTTTATATTCATGTTTATATCAATATTTTTGCAGGTTATAAAATACCTGTTCTGTCTGAACAAATTCAGCAGAAAATTAAGTCTGCAGTTCAAACTATGACGGGTAAAATTGTTTCAAGAGTAGATATTGATATTTTAGGCATTGATTTTTCTGAACCTGAACACACTGATAAATAACAAAGAATTTATGCCTTCCGCATCAGTATCCTGTGGAGGGCTTGTTTTCTTATATAATTCCATTTTGAGGAGGCTAAAAAATGACAAGACGTCAAGCGAGAGAACAGGCTTTTATTATTGTTTTTGAAAAATCCTTTCAGGATGATCTTTCAGTTGAAGAAATTATTGATAACGCACTTGAAGCGGGAGTTCTTGAAAGAGAAGAATTTTCAGAAAAACTTTCAAAGACAGTTTATGAAAATCTTGATACAGTAGATGGACTTATTGCCGAAAACCTTGTTGGTTGGAGAAAGGATAGAATTTCAAAGGTTGCCGCTTCTATTTTGCGTCTTGCAATAAGCGAAATTCTTTATTTTTCCGATATTCCTAATAAAGTTTCTGTTAACGAAGCTGTCGAGCTTGCAAAAACTTATGCTCCGGCAGACGATGCAGGATTTATCAACGGCGTTTTAAGCTCGGTTCTTAAAACTATCGGTGCATGATATGGCTGTTTTTTTAGGTATAGATACAAGTAACTATACAACTTCAGTCGCTCTGTACGATTCAATAGAGAAAAAAGTTATTCACAGAAGAAAACTTCTTCCTGTTAAGGAAGGCAGCCTTGGACTAAGACAGAGTGACGCCCTTTTTCACCATACAGTCCAGCTTCCTGAACTGTTCAAAGAACTATTTTCAGAATATGCCGGAGAAATTAACGCAGTATGTGTTTCAGAACGTCCGCGAAGCGTTGACGGCTCATATATGCCATGTTTTCTTGCTGGTGTTTCGGCAGGGCAAAGTGTTGCTTCGGCTATGGGAATCCCTTTATATAAGTTTTCTCATCAGGACGGGCATATTGCGGCTGCACTTTTTTCCGCCGATAGAATGGATTTAATTAAATCAGAACATTTTGCAGCCTTTCATGTATCCGGAGGAACAACAGAGGCGGTTCTTGTTAGTCCTAATGACAATGGTTCATTTAATACTGAAATCATTTGTGCTTCTTCCGACCTTAAAGCAGGTCAGGCGATTGACCGAGTTGGTACATCTATGGGGCTTAAATTCCCTGCAGGAAAAATGCTTGATGAGCTTTCACTAAAAAGCTTAAAGGAATACAAAGTCAAACCATTTATCAAGGAAGGTAATTGTTCTTTATCGGGCATAGAAAACAAATGCATTAAAATGCTTAAAGATGGTGAAAAGACGGAGGATATTGCAAAATACTGCCTTACATATATCGGTTCTTCTATTTGTGAGATGTGCCGGTATTTATTGACTAAATATCCTGGTATAGCTATTGTTTTTGCCGGCGGTGTATTATCAAACACACTTATCAGAAGTATGATAAAAGAGATGTTTCCTGAAAACGCAGTTTTTTCTCTTACGGAATTTTCCTCTGACAACGCTGCAGGAATTGCTGTTCTCGGTGAGGTGGTATATGATGGTTCAAAATAAATCTACCGTTATTACTGTAAGTCAGCTTAACTTTTATATAAAATCACTTTTTGACTCAGACGAAAACCTCTCGTACATTTTTCTAAGTGGCGAAATATCAAATTTTACAAATCATTACCGTACAGGTCATCTTTATATGACCTTAAAGGATGAAAAAGCCTCAGTGAAAGCTGTGATGTTCCGTTCAAGTGCTGCAAGGCTGAAATTTATTCCGGAGAACGGCATGAGAGTTATTGTACGAGGCAGAGTTTCTGTCTTTGAACGTGACGGCCAGTATCAGGTATATATTGATGATATGCAGCCTGACGGAGCCGGGGCACTCACCATAGCTTTCGAGCAGCTCAAAGCAAAGCTTCAAAAGCAAGGGCTTTTTGATTTGGATATAAAGAGGCCAATTCCTAAATTTCCTCAGAAAATAGGAGTAATTACATCTCCTACTGGAGCCGCAATACAGGATATTAGAAACATTATTTTCCGTCGCTGTCCGAGTACTGAAATAATTCTATATCCGGTGTTAGTTCAAGGTGATGGAGCTGCCCCTCAGATTGCTGAAGCGATTGATTATTTTAATGAGACTAATTCAGCTGATGTTTTAATTGTCGGCAGGGGAGGCGGTTCTGCTGAGGATTTATGGGCATTTAACGAGGAAATTGTAGCTTATGCAATATATAGGAGCCATATTCCCGTAATTTCAGCAGTAGGTCACGAAACAGACTTTACAATAAGCGATTTCGTCGCCGATCTTCGTGCTCCTACTCCATCAGCGGCAGCAGAGCTTGCCGTACCGGATAAAGCAGAGCTTTTAGACAGACTGGATTACCTTTCGCATCATTGCGTTCAGGCTATGTCTGATATTTTATCAAGAAGAAGAACTGAGCTTGAATATGTAACTTCTAGTCCTTATCTGAAAAATCCGCTTTTGTTAATAAGACAAAAGCAGATATATTTTGATTCTGTTACGGCAAAAATTCATAATGCGGTAAAATTTTCTGTTGCAGAAGAAAAAATGAAATTTGCCAAAACAACGGCTACTTTGGATACTTTAAGTCCATTTAAAGTTCTGGCAAGAGGCTACAGTATGGTAACTGACAAAGATGGAAAAATTATCGCCTCATCTGAAAATCTAAAAAAAGACGATATTGTTAATATAAAATTTTCAAAAGGCAACGCTGAGTGTGTTGTTCTTTCAAGCGAGGAGTGATTCCAATGAGAAAAAACATAACATATGAAGCCGCAATAAAGAGACTTGAGGAAATAGTTACAATGTTGGAGGGCGGAGAACTTTCTCTCGATAAATCATTAAAGCTTTATGAAGAAGCAACTGAATTGTCTGCTTTCTGCAAAAAATATCTTGATGAGGCAGAGGGCAAACTTACAATATTAAGCGAAAATGCAATTGCAGGAGTAGATGACAATGAGTGAGTTTAAAAACCGTTTAAAATCATATGTGGACTATTTTGAAAATAATTTGCCGGATTATCTTCCCGAAGCCAAACCTTATCAGGAAGTACTTTCGGATAGTGTAACTTACTGCATAACTGATGGTGGAAAGCGCATACGTCCTGTGCTTGTTTTGGAGTTTTGCCGTCTGTTCAGCGGAGAATATGAAAAAGCTATGCCCTTTGCAGCGGCAATTGAAATGATTCATTCTTATTCTCTTGCTCATGATGATCTCCCATGCATGGATAATGACGATATGCGTAGAGGAAAGCCGTCGTGCCACAAAAAATTCGGAGAAGCAAATGCTCTGTTAGCTGGTGACGCTCTGCTTACACTGGCTTTTGATACAATTGCAAACAGAACCGACTTTGATGCTGTTTCACCTTTACAGGCAATCCGTGCCATCGGGGTACTCGCTGAAAAAGCGGGAGTGTACGGTATGATCGGCGGACAGGTTATAGATCTTCAGAATGAAGGAAAAAAGGCAGACGTTGAGATTCTTAAATTAATGGATTCAAAAAAAACAAGTGCATTAATCTCAGCGGCCTGTCAAATGGGATGTATAGTCGGCGGTGCTGATGATGAAGCAATTACCCTTGCGGGAGAATATGCTGAAAAAATTGGTCTTGCTTTTCAGATTGTCGATGACATTCTCGACGTTAAAGGTGATGCCAAGCTTCTTGGCAAGCCGGTTGGAAGCGACAGCGAAAATGATAAATCAACCTATGTTTCACTTTTAGGTCTTGAAGAGTCACAACGTATAGTAGACAAATTGACAAACGAAGCTATTGACATACTTAGCCGCTTTGAAGGTTCTGATTTTCTGAAAGAGCTTACTCTTTTTCTTGCTAAAAGAGAATATTAAAGAAAGAGAAGTGAGATCATGAAAGAATACACTTTTTTGGATAAAATCAATGATCCGAGTGATGTAAAGAAGCTCAGTGAAGAGCAGCTTGAGGTTCTGGCAGAAGAAATAAGGACAGAGCTTATAGATACGGTTTCGCAGACCGGCGGACATCTTGCTTCAAATTTAGGAGTAGTTGAACTGACTTTAGCTTTACACAGAGTATTTGACTCTCCAAATGACCAGATTGTCTGGGATGTCGGACATCAGGTATATACACATAAACTGCTGACGGGACGTTATAAGGATTTTCATACATTGAGAACCGAAAACGGTATTTCCGGTTTTTCAAGACCTTATGAAAGTAAACATGATATTTTTTACAGCGGTCACAGCAGCACCTCTATTTCATCTGCCTTTGGTCTGTCCAGTGCTAAAACTTTGCTCAATGATAAGCATCACGTTATTGCAGTAATAGGAGACGGAGCCCTCACAGGCGGTCTCGCTTATGAGGCTCTTAATAATGCAGGACGCTCAAAAGATAGGCTTATTGTTATTTTAAACGATAATGAAATGTCTATTTCTCAAAACGTCGGTTCAATGGCACGCCATCTTGCTGTTATACGCTCAAAACCCGGATATTATCGCCTAAAATTCGGTGTTGAGAAGGTTTTAAAGGCAATTCCGATTGTCGGAGTACGTCTTTCTAACATTTTATTTAATTTAAAATCGAAAGCAAAGGACTTTATTTACGGCAGTACTGTTTTTGAAGACATGGGATTTCGATATATGGGACCCATCGACGGTCATGACATAAAAGTTCTTTCCGAAGCGCTGGAAAGTGCAAAACTCACAAAGCGTCCTGTGCTTCTTCATATCAATACAATCAAAGGCAAGGGATATGATTTTGCCGAAAAAGACCCAAGTCATTTTCATGGTATATCAAAATTCGACATTAATACAGGCGAGCCGCTTTCATCAGGAACAAATTTTTCCGCTGAATTCGGGGACTATATCTGCAAGTTGGCCGAAGATGACGGCAGAATTTGTGCTATAACAGCCGCAATGGCTTTAGGTACCGGTCTTGATGATTTTAGCAAAAAGTATAAGGAAAGATTTTTCGATGTGGGAATAGCGGAAGAACATGCTGTAACATTTGCTTCCGGTCTTGCTAAAAATGGAATGATTCCCGTATTTGTTGTGTATTCAACTTTCCTGCAAAGATGCTACGACCAGATGATACATGATGTGGCAATGCAGAGACTCAAAATAGTAATAGCTATTGACCGTGCTGGTTTCGTAGGAGAGGACGGCGAAAGCCATCAGGGACTTTTTGATGTCGCAATGCTCAGCAGTGTACCCGGAATTACTATATTTTCTCCGTCAACTTATTATGGCCTGAAAAATGTTCTTGACGAAGCGTTTTATAATGTGCCCGGTGTCTGCGTTGTCAGATATCCAAGAGGTTCTGAACATGTTCTTGAAGAAAAATATAAACCCAAAAGTATTGATTTTGATTTATTTGGCGACGATAATGCAAAAATTGCTATTGTGACCTATGGCAGAATTTTTGCAAACGCATGTGAAGCGGCGGATATTTTAGCTGATGAGCAGAATATTTCCGTTAAGATTCTCAAGCTCAATAAGATTCACCCTATCAGCGGAGAAGCTTATCGCAGTGTTCTAAACTGTGAACACGTATTTTTCTTTGAGGAAGGAATTAAAAATGGAGGCGTTGCAGAACGCTTCGCTCTTCATCTTCTTGAAAATAACTATAAAGGCAGTTATAATATTACAGCAATTGATGATCAATTTGTTAAACATGCATCAGTTAATTCTTTGCTAAAAAAATATAAGCTTGACAGCAGAGGTATGGCTGATAAAATATGTGGGAGTGTAAGGAAATTTGAGCAGCAAAATCAGGCTTGATTCAGCCGTTTTTGAATTGGGAATATCGGAAAGCCGTGAAAAAGCAAAAGCATTAATCATGGCGGGTCAGATTTATGTCAACGGTATGAAGGCTATAAAGCCGGGAGTTACCGTAAACAGCAGTGATAAAATAGAGCTGAAGGGTAACACTTTGCCTTATGTAAGCCGCGGCGGATTAAAGCTTGAAAAGGCTATGAAAGTTTTCCCTCTAACATTAGATAAAAAAGTATGTATGGATATTGGTGCCTCTACAGGGGGATTTACCGACTGTATGCTACAAAACGGTGCTGTTAAGGTATATTCAATTGATGTAGGCTATGGACAGCTTGCCTGGAAGCTTCGCTCGGATACACGTGTAGTTAATCTTGAAAGAACAAATTTTAGATATGTTACTCGTGAACAAATTCCTGAGGAAATTGATTTTGCAAGTATAGACGTATCATTTATTTCCTTGAAGCTTATTTTTCCTGCACTTATGCCTCTTCTTAAAACAGAGGGCGAATGTGTTTGCCTTGTTAAACCTCAGTTCGAAGCCGGAAAAGAAAAGGTAGGGAAAAAAGGTGTTGTTCGTGAAAAATCAACACATGTTGAAGTGATCGAGAATGTTATTGGATACGCTTCAGATAACGGTTTTTCTATTTTGAACTTAGATTTTTCTCCGGTAAAAGGACCGGAAGGTAATATAGAATATTTATTGTACATAAAAAAGATGGATGATTCTATTTGCTTGGTGGATTCAGATATGATCAAAAAAGTTGTAGATGATTCCCATAGTGCTCTTGATAAAAATAATGCAGGTAGTGACACAAATGAATAAATTTGCAGTTATACCAAATTTAACAAAAAGAAATGCCGAGCAGGTTGCTCTTGCTGTTTGTGAAAGACTTTTTCAGCTTGGTGCACATGTTTTCATTCCGGAAGAAAACAAAAAAGAATTCGCTAAATTAGATAAAGCAGTTTTTTTGTCTCACACTGATATTATGAAAGAATGTTCTGCAATAATTGCTGTTGGAGGAGACGGTACTATTTTGCGATGCGCAAAAGAAGCGGCAAAATTTGGAAAGCCTGTTTTAGGAATCAATGCCGGCACTTTAGGATATATGGCAGGGCTTGAAAAGCATGAGCTTGAGCTTTTGGAGAAGCTTATTAACGGTGAATTTAAAATTGATAAGCGTATGATGCTTAAAGTTACAATCAACGCCGATAGGGATTATACCGGTACTTTTTATGCAATAAACGATGCTGTTTTTTCAAGAGGCTCTCAGCTTAAAATGATTAAAACAAAAGTTTATTGTGACGGCAATCTAGTAAACAATTATCTTGCCGACGGCTTAATTATTTCTACTCCGACAGGTTCAACTGCATACTGTCTTTCAGCGGGAGGTCCTGTTGTCGATCCGGTAATCGAAAGCATTTTGCTTACTCCAATTTGCACTCATTCTCTTTTTGCCAGATCCTTAATTTTTAGGCCGGATTCTAAACTTTTTGTACAGCCGGATGAATCTTGCTGTGATGACTTTTTCTTTTCATGTGATGGTGAAGAAGCTATTAAACTTGATAGTAATTATAAAGTATCAATTGAAAGAGCTACCGACTATGCCCAGCTTATAAGGATTAAGTCAGATACTTTCATCGATATTTTGAATAAAAAGCTTGCTGAACGGAGGGTGTAAATTGAAAAGAAAACGTCATGCATTAATTTTGGAGATCATTGAAAAGTATAATATTACAACTCAGGACGAACTTTTGGAAAAACTTTCGGAAAACGGTTTTGATGTAACACAGGCAACAATTTCACGTGATATTAAGGAGTTACGTCTGGTAAAAACCATGAATGCGTCAGGACAGTACTGTTATTCTCTCAATAAGTCTACTACAACAGATCACAGTGCTAAATTTCACGCTATATTTAAGGAATCAGTTATTTCAATTAACTATGCGGGAAATATCTGCTCAATTAAATGTTATTCCGGTATGGCTCCGGCAGCATGTGCAGGAATTGACGCAATGCATTGGGACGGAGTAGTAGGTACTTTAGCTGGAGATGATACCATTTTCGTTCTTTGTACCGATAACGAAAAGGCTGCCGCTCTCAAAAAGAGCATAAACAAACTTATTAACGGTTAAGGGGTTATTTTTATGCTGAAAAGCTTAAGTATTGAAAATATTGCCGTTATAGAAAAAGCTACCATCGATTTCGAAGGTGGCTTTAATGTATTAACCGGTGAAACCGGTGCAGGTAAATCCATAATTATTGATTCAATCAATATGATTCTCGGTGAGCGTTCTTCAAGAGATCTTATACGACGAGGTGCAGATAAGGCAAAAGTTGTTGCCCTATTTGATAAAATAGGCCAAGGCGCTCTTGATGCTATTTCCCAAGCTGGATTTGATCCTTCCGGATTTATTGATGAATGTTTAATTCAGCGTACTATTTCCATAGACGGTAAAAGTGTATGCAAAATTAACGGTATGCCAATTACTGCGGCTATGCTTAGAAAAATAGCAGTAAATTTAATTAATATACACGGCCAGCATGATAATCAGGTGCTGTTTGATTCTTCAACTCATTGTGGTTTTATTGACGCAATGGCAGGAATTTCTGATGAATTAAATACATATAGGGATGAGTTTACCAAACTGAAAAAAGTTAGAAGGAAATTGATTGCTTTAAAAGAAGAAGCGGAAGCTAAAGAAGAATCAGAAGAGCTTTGGAGATTTCAAATTGAAGAGCTCACACAGGCAGATTTAAAAATAGGTGAAAGAGAACAACTCACAAAAAGGAAAAACGCGATTTTGAACTCAGAGAAAATTGCGTCAGCTTTAGATAACGCTTACAATTGTATAAACGGAAATGAAGCTGCCGGTGTCCAGGGAACTTTTTCACTTATGGCAGACGCACTTAACCGTCTTGAAGGCATACAGCCATACTTCGGTGAAATTCAGGATTTCCTTGTTCAGTTTCGAGAGAATCTTTATTCTTTGGGTGAATTAAAGAATGATTTAACCGATTTCCTCGCTCAAGTGGATTATAATCCTGAGGAGCTTGAAGAAATTGAGGAGAGGCTTGATTTCATTTATCGTTTGTCTCTTAAATACGGTGATACAGAAGAAGAAATGCTTGAATATCTCTCTAAAATCGAATCTGAGCTTCAAAAACTCGAATCTTCCGATGAGCTTATAAATCAGGTAACAGATGAATATAATAATTTGCTGGAAAAATGTGTTGCCATGGCGGAGGATATTTCAGCAAAAAGAAAAAAAGCAGCTGACGATTTTTCAAAAAATGTTGAAAACGAGCTTGTTTTTATGAATATGCCATCTGTGCATTTCAGTGTTTCTTTTGAGAAAGGAAATTTATCGTCAAACGGATTTGATATAGTTGAGTTTTTAATTTCGACTAATGTAGGTGATAAGCTTAAACCAATTTCAAAAATAGCTTCAGGTGGTGAGCTTTCACGAATTATGCTTGCTGTAAAAAATGTGCTTTCTAAAAATGACAGCATAGATACTCTGATTTTTGATGAAATAGATACAGGCGTCAGCGGAAATGCAGCAATTAAAATTGCCATGAAATTAAAAGAAGTTTCAGCTTTCCGTCAGGTAATATGCGTTACACATCTTCCTCAAATTGCAAGCTTTGCGTCAAGTCACTATCTTATTGAAAAAACATCCGATGACGAAGGAACATATACAACTGTTAAACAGCTGAATCCTGAAGATAGAGAAAAAGAATTAGCAAGAATGGTTTATGGCGGCGAAATAACTTCTGCACAGCTGAAAACAGCAGCAGAAATGCTCGAATTTGCTAAAACTCATTGATATATTAACTAAAAAAATCTTGCAACTTAACGAATTTAATTGTATAATATAAAAGCAGAATTTTTTGGAGGTATTGTATTAATGTTAAACTTACAGTTTTTAGCAACAGATGCCAGCTCATCTTCATCATCTCTTATGATGATCATTCCGATGATACTCATTTTTGCTCTCATGTATTTCATGATGATTCGTCCTCAGAAAAAGCAGCAGAAGCTTGAGCAGGAAATGAGAAACAGTCTTAAGATCGGTGATGAAATTACTACTATCGGCGGAATAATGGGTAGAATTGTTACAGTTAAAGATGATTCTCTCATCATCGAAACAGGCGCTGACAGAAACAAGATGAAAATCACACGTTGGGCTGTTCAGGCTAATAATACAGCTATGGAGCGTGACCGTCAGGAACGTGAAGCTGCTAAGGCTGCCGCTGAAAAGGCAAAAGCTGAAAAGAAAAAGAAGAAGGACGAAGAATAATCTTTCTTCAAAACTTGTAATATAGAACATAATCACCTCATATCCTTTTAATGGATATGAGGTGATTTTTTATGAAGAAAAGAAAAAGTAACAGAAACCCTGAAAAAAATACCGCAAAAAGCGACTATAAAATTTATTTGTTTGCCTTCATAGGTGAAATGTTAGTTTTATGCGGAACGCTTTCTGTTTTTTCTCTTATAATTGTTAAATCTGGAATTCCTTCAGGAATTATTCCTTTCTTTTCAATTTTTTCATTTGCGGTTTCTGCTTTTGCTGCCGGTTTCATAGCGGTAAGGCCTAAAAGAAAAAATGGAATAGCAACTGGCTTTATTTCAGCGATTCCAGTGATGGCAATATCTGCTGCATTTATTGTTGCACTAAACGGAGGCAGCATAAGCTATATATTTATTATTACGCTCGTTTCGCAGGTTTTGTGTTCAATGGCAGGAGGTGTTACAGCAGCAAATCTAAGAAAAAAAGTTAGATAAGCTCTTAGTATAAAAAGGAGGTCAAATAAAAAATTGAACCGAAACAGAAAATTATTATATCCACAAAATAGTGTTGCAAGATTTGCAATACCCAAGGAAATATTAATTTTTTCCTTACTGCTTATATTGGGAATACTAATAGGTGCATTCACAGCCAAAAATGGAAACAGCAATATACTTACACAAGTTAAAAATATGTTTGATTCATTTTATTCAATCAGAGAAAATCAAAGTATAATTTTATCAGCCTGTAATTCTTTAAAGGTTTCAGGAGCTTTTTGGCTCATTAATTTGATTTTTGGAATGTGTATAATCGGTATTCCTTTTGTAGCAATAATACCAACTATCAGAGGGCTGGGAATAGGATTAGTAACAGGATACATATACTCAATATATGGATTGAAAGGTATCGGCTATTGCTTTCTCGTAATTTTCCCTGGAGCTCTTATATCGTTTATAGCGTTAATATACTCAGTATCTGACTCATTTAAAATGTCATTATGTACACTTGGGGTTTCTCTAAATACTGGTACGCAAAAGGGTGGGGCAGATAAAATTAAGATTTTTATAATACGACAAGTTTTTTATTTTATCCTCTTCGTAATTGCTGCTTTTGTAGATGGAATTACAAACAATTTATTTTCAGGAATATTTAATTTTTAGATGGCTTCTGTTTAGATAATGGATTAGCTGCAACTGCATTTTTAAGCTGATCGTTCACTACATGAGTGTATATATCGGTTGTGCTCAGGCTTTCATGTCCTAAAATTTCTTTAAGAAGCACAATATCGACATGACCATATTGATACATTAATGTAGCCGCAGTATGACGCAGCTTATGAACAGACATACCTTGTTTTTTCAAGCCACACTTTTCGAGAAGGTTATTTACAAGCAACTGTACAGTTTTAGGACTGATTCTTTTATTTAATCTGCTTATAAATAATGCGTCTTTGTCTTTCACACCATCTACAGGACGTACACGAAGGTAGTTTTTAATAGCAGTATTGCAAGCGTCATTTAGGTAAATTGTCCTTTCTTTGTTTCCTTTACCGGTAACAACCATAGTCCCATTGCTTTTAATATCAGAACAGTTGAGCCCGACGAGTTCGGATAAGCGTAATCCGCAATTTAAAAAAAGCGTTAGAATACAATAATCACGTTCTTTATATTTGCCGTCGATACTATCGAGAAGAGAAATACTTTGTTCCAAGGTTAAATACTTCGGAAGTGTTTTTTTGATTTTAGGGACATCAAGTTCTCGCATTGGACTTTCAGTAAAAAGTCCAAGCTGTATAGTACAAAACCTGAAAAAACCTTTAAGTGATGAAACTTTACGTGCTCTTGTAACAGCTAAATTATTTCGCTCAAGATTACAATATGATAAAAAAGCATAAGCATCATTTAATGTTATTTTTTTAACAAAGTTTTCGTTGATGTCCTTTATTGAAATTTTCTCAAAATCAGTGTCCCGAGGAACTAATCCATAATTTATCTTCATAAATCTGAAAAAAGTTCTCAAATCAGTTGCATATTCACTTATTGTTAAATCGGATTTATTTTTAACTCCGCTAAGATAATTAACATACTGTATAACAACAGGTGGCAATTCAAGTAAAAAATCAGTTTTCATATAAAATCAAGTCCAACCATCAATTTTAGTTTTTTCGCTATAGCAAAACAATCATATACTATATTATAATAAAATAAAAATTTTTATTTTGCAAGAAAATAGTAAAGACAAAATTTAAATACAGGATTAGAGATTGAGTCTATGATTAAAATTTAAATCAATAAAATAATGAGGGTCTGTTAGATAATAAATGGAAAATACCTCCTCTCAACTATACAAAATATTAATTTTGTATAGTTCGCTCTAATTTCCCTTGGCAGGGGGTCAGGCTTGAACGGTGGAGTTTTTGCGAAGCAAAAAACAACCGCTGCCCCTTGCCAATCCACAAAAGAATATAATTTTTAAAGGCGTGTGGCACTCTGTGTCATACGCCTTAATTGTTTTTTATTCTTCTAATGCTTTTTTAATTTTTTCTTCAATTCCTAATGCACTTGTTACTCTTAAAAGTTTATAACCAGTATTTTTATATAATTTTTCAATAAATTCATCACGTTGTTTTTGCTTTTCTTCATTGTGCGAATTGTCATCAAGTTCAATAAGTAACATTGGATATAAATTCTCAGGTTTACATAATATAAAATCTATATGTTTTCTGCTTATTTTGTTAAATGCAATATGCCATTCACTGTTAGATACACCATTTTTAATGCCAATTAAATCTGCAACACGAACTTTTGCAAGAATACTGTAATTAAGTTTATCAGCAATTGGCTTTAATGATTTATAAAAAGACCATTCGTTTTTTGTCATTAAGTTCTTTCTATAATATTGATTAAAAGCTATATTTTCATTTGTATCCTTATTTATCTCATCGCTAATTTTCTCTAACTCTTTTTCTTTATCGTTTATTTTAACTTTTTGAATGATAATCGCTACTATTAACAGAACACATATTCCTATAAGAAACCATGTCATAATTTTCACCCCGTGTTACATTACTTAAAGTTACAATTTAAATATAAATCAATGCGCTTACAAAAGTCAAGTGTTTATTATAATAGTAATACACCTACTTATATTTAAATAAGTAGGTGTATTGGAATTTGTATTATTTTGCACGATGAAGAAGATTATTCCGACTCTTTTTGCTTTTTAATAACTTTTAGTCTTGAAAAATCTTCTCTTTCTTTCTCTTCTAGAGCTTCAGTTATATATTTGATGGTTTCCTGAAACTGCGGAATTATTATATTGCTAAGCGCATTTGCACGTTTTTGTGTTTTCTTGATGGCATTGGCAAGTTTGTAAACACTGCTTTCAACTTCTGCCAAACGAGCTGTTAATTTTTTAACCTCATCAAACCTTAAATAGGCCTCATCAAGCTGTGAGTTCGTGTCGGTCCAGCCGTATCTGAGATCTAATTTTGAATCTTCAAGCTGTACAGTCGGAAGCTCTACACCCATTACACTTCTATAATCAATTTTAAGGCCGTCATCAATTGGAGTTGCACCGGCAAATTCCTCACACATTCCCAAGGTTATATTTGCCTTTTGCAATGCTGCATAAGCTTGAGAATATGTTGAATCGATTTTTTGCTGTACTTCTCCAGCTTTATCAATAAGCAGCATCATTTCTCGAATAAGAATATTTCTTTTTCTATCCATTAGGTCATATCCGAGTTTGGCAAGCTCAAGAGATTTTTTTGCATTCATTAAGTTTGCTTTTGTCGGAAAAACTTTTACTGCCAAAATTCAACGCTCCTTTCCTTATGAAATATGAAGGGATTAGCCTTTATAATGCTTATTAAGAGTTTCTTCATCAACTCTATCAAGTTCTTCTCTCGGAAGCATTGAAAGCAGCTCCCAGCCTAAATCAAGCGTTTCTTCAATAGAACGGTTTTCATTACCTTGATTCAGGAAACGCTCCTCAAATTCACGTCCAAAGGTCATCAAACGTTTATCTGATGCAGAAAGTTCATCTTCACCGATAACTGATGCAAGAGCCTTTGCATCCTGAACCTTTGCATATGTAGCAAAGAGCTGGTTAGAAAGGGCACTATGATCTTCTCTTGTATAACCTGCGCCGATACCGTCTTTCATAAGTCTTGAAAGTGACGGCAAAACACTTACAGGCGGGTAAATACCGGTAGCATCAAGATCACGGTCAAGAACTATCTGTCCTTCAGTAATGTAACCTGTAAGGTCAGGAATCGGGTGTGTAATATCATCGTTAGGCATTGTTAAAATCGGTATCTGAGTAACAGATCCTGATTTGCCTTTAACAATACCGGCACGTTCATAAAGAGAAGCCAGATCAGAATAAAGATATCCCGGGAATCCCTTTCTGCCAGGTATCTCACCTTTAGATGAGCTAAATTCACGCAAAGCTTCAGCATAAGATGTCATATCGGTAAGAATTACAAGGATATGCATATTTTTTTCAAATGCAAGATATTCAGCTGCAGTAAGAGCACATCGAGGTGTTATAATTCTTTCAATAATCGGGTCATTAGCCAGATTAAGAAACATAACAACCTTATCCATAACATTTGCTTCTTCAAATGATTTACGGAAATATTCTGCAACATCGTTTTTAACGCCCATTGCTGCAAAAACAATAGCAAAATCTTCATCGTCTGCAATTGAAGCCTGACTTACTATCTGGACAGCAAGCTCGTTGTGCTTCATACCTGAACCGGAGAATATAGGCAGCTTCTGACCTCTAATAAGAGTTGCAAGAGCATCAATTGAAGAAATTCCGGTATTTATATAGTTTTTGGGATAAACACGGGAAATCGGGTTAATAGGAGCACCATTTACATCACGGCTACATTCCGGATAAATATCGCCCATATCATCAATTGGTCTTCCGAGGCCGTCAAAGACACGACCAAGGATATCTTTAGACAGCTTCATTTCCATGGGCTTTCCGGTAAGTACAGTTTTTGTATTTACCATTGAGAGACCTTTAGTGCCTTCAAAAACCTGGATTACTACTCTTTCTCCGTCAATTTTAACAATTCGGCCTACCCTGCTTGTTCCGTTGTCAAGTTTCAGCTCCACCATTTCTTCGTAAGCGGCGTTTTTAACGCCGTCAAGAACAATAAGCGAGCCATTAATATTGTTGAGCCCAACATGCTCTAATATCATAATTTCAGCCTCCCCTGCGCTATTTACTTAAGGTAAGCTGCCAGCGCATTGTCGATTTCAGTAATGTATTCGTCAAACATATCAAGACGGTTGTTTGGAATATCATACTTCATTTTTACAAGCTTGTCGAAAACACCAAGCTGAATTATCTTTGAAATTGGAATCTGCTTTGCAACAATCTTTTTACACTTATGATAGAGATGCAAAATTACCTGCATCATCTTCATCTGCTTTTCGAGAGATACAAAAGTATCATCAGCATGGAAAGCGTTCTGCTGTAAAAATCCGACTCTTACAACACGTGCGATTTCAATAACGAGCTTCTGATCGTCAGGAAGCACGTCAGCACCAATAAGCTTTACTATTTCCATAAGAGAGTTTTCATCAAGAAGAATTGAGCAAATTTCTTCACGGTATTTAAGGAAATCTTCACCGATGTTTTCGTTATACCATTTTGACAAATCGCCGATATATTCACTATAGCTGTTGTTCCAGTTAATTGCCGGATAATGTCTTGCATATGCTAAAGACTTATCGAGAGCCCAGAAACAACGTGTGAAACGCTTAGTATTCTGTGTTACAGGCTCTGAAAAATCTGAACCCTGAGGAGAAACAGCTCCGATAATTGTAATTGAACCCTCTTTATCGTTTAAGGTTTCAACATAACCGGCACGTTCATAGAACTCAGCAAGACGTGAAGGAAGATATGCCGGGAAACCTTCATCAGCGGGCATTTCTTCCAAGCGTCCAGAAATTTCACGAAGAGCCTCTGCCCAACGTGAAGTTGAGTCCGCCATTATGGCTGTGTGGTAACCCATATCACGATAATATTCAGCCAATGTGATACCAGTATAAATTGAAGCCTCACGGGCTGCAACAGGCATATTTGAAGTGTTGGCAATAAGAACAGTTCTATCGGTAAGAGGTCTTCCCGATTTCGGGTCCATAATTTCTCCGAATTCAGTAAGAGCCTGGGTCATCTCGTTGCCACGTTCACCGCAGCCAACATAAATAATGATATCAGCATCGCACCATTTTGCAAGCTGATGCTGTGTCATTGTTTTACCTGTACCGAATCCTCCGGGAATAGCTGCAGCGCCACCCTTTGCGATCGGGAAAACTGTATCTATAATTCTCTGTCCCGTAATAAGAGGCTTACTGGACGGAAGTCTTTTAGCCACAGGGCGAGGTGTTCTGATAGGCCACTTTTGACAAAGAGTCAATTCGTGTTCTGTACCCTTTGCGTCTCTGATTTTTATAATTGTATCATTCAAACGGTATTTACCGTTTTCAGCACAGAATATAACTTCACCTTCAAGCTCCGGAGGAACCATGACTTTATGAGTTATAATTGCTGTTTCGGGGCATGTAGCGTAAATATCGCCGCCTTTAAGATGTTCCCCTACTGAAACAGTAACAGTTACATCCCATTCCTTTTCTGTATCAAGAGACGGAACTGATGTACCTTTACCTATAAATGCACCGAAATTTTTTTCGAGTGCTCCGAGAGGTCTTTCAATACCGTCGAAAATATTTGTAATTATTCCTGGACCAAGAGTTACGCACATCGGTCCGCCTGTTGATATAACCTTTTCGCCTGGTTTAAGTCCTGTTGTCTCTTCATAAACCTGAATTGTAGTTGTATTATCATCGAGACCGATAACTTCGCCAACGAGTCCTGCTTCACCTACATATACCATTTCAAGCATTTGAAGATCTGTTTTTCCTTTAATAGTAACAACAGGTCCGTTAATTCCATAAATAACGTTTTCCGACACAGAAACACCCCCTTTTTATTGAAAATCTACACTTAAATTGCAGTTTGACAAAAACCATTCATATTGCTGTTTCAGTCTTGAATCTAAAGTATCATCGGCGATAAGGGTTCCGTCAGCTTTTTTAGCTTTCAAACCACCGATTTCTATATCTGAATCTGCTGAAACTGTGCAGTTATTATTAAATACCTTTAAAATAACTTTTTTAAATTTTAAATCTGCATCTTTTACATATACCTGAGCGCCTTCGCCAAGTAAAGCTAAAACAGATGCGGCACTCTTAGCAACAAAAGCTTCATAATCGCTACTTTCCGTGAAAGCATTCAGCCTGTCTTTTGCTTCACTGAAAATATCAGCTGTTATTTTTTCTCTCAATTTGCTAAGTTCTGCTCTGGTTTCCATCATTTTGCCGGCGATTTTATTGTTTGATTCGATTTTACTTTTAGCGACAGATTTATTAAAAAAGTCCTGAGCTTGTCTTTCTGCAATTTTTGTGGCCTCATCAAGCTCTTTTTTACTCTGCTCTTCGATTTCGCCTAAAATCTTATTATACTTTTCCTGTGTTTCTCGGTTTATTGAATCAAGAAAACTTTTAAGTCTTTCTTCATGATTAAGCACAGCTTTCACCTCAAATCTTTATTCCGATAGCCTCTCTTACGTATTTTGTAATTGAGTCTTTTCCTCTTCCAGAACCGTGACGATCCGGAATTTCAACAAGAAGCGGCTTTTCATGGCTTTCTTTAAGCTGTGATACAAGCTCAGGGCAGAGTTTAACAAGCTTTTCGGTTATAAGTACAATTCCAACCTCATCGTCAAGAATAGCTCTTTCAAGAGCGGCCTGAGTATCTTCAGGAGTATGTACAACTACTCCGGGAATACCAGCCAAGCGCATTCCTACCAACGTATCCTTATTGTCACTTACAAGAAAAAAGCGCATAAAATCACCACCATGGATTAAAGATTAGTTAGCTGTTCATTATCATAATTGCGATAACGAGTCCGTAAATAGCGATAGCCTCACCAAGGGCAACGAAAATCATGGATTTTGCGAATGACTTCGGATTTTCACTTGTAGCTGCAATAGCTGCGGGAGCACCGGCTGCAACAGCAATACCGCCGCCTATACCTGAAAGTCCCATTGCAAGACCGGCAGCAATCATAACAAGACCGTTGCTGGACTCCTGAGTTGTCTGAGCAGTTTCTTCTGTTTCCTGCTGAGTAGCAGTAACTGTACTATTATCTGCGGAAGTGTTGTCGTTCTCATTTGCAGCAGAAGCGGTAAATGCAAGGCAAACCATAAGTACGGCTAAAACTGCAAGTCCAGCAAAATGTGATTTAAGTGACTTCTTAGCTGTCTGGCCTGCTGCCTGATTTTTAAACATACGATAAATTGAAAAAGTAAGGAATGCGATAGGAAGAATAATAATCATAGCGTAGATAAATGTAGACATTTTTAATACCTCCGATTAAATCAAAGTTTTTAGTTTATTTTTACAGGTTCAAAGGTTCTGCCTTCACCTGAATAACAACGGCTGAACAGTTCATAATATTCAAGACGCATTGCCTGAATTGAAACAAATAATGCTTCAAGGCACATAACAAGAATATTGCCGAGTATTACAACAATAATGTTTCCGTCCTTTGCTATTGCAAAAACAGCCATCATCATACCCGAGTGAACAAGTACGAAAGCTGAAATTCTCAGGAAGGAAACGGTATTGCTGAAGAAAGAAAGAATATACTCAAAAATTTCAAAAGCATTTTCAAGTATGAAATCTCCTATACTCTCCGGTTTCCAGTCGGGATGCTTATCGACAATACCTATAAGAATTTCCTTAAAGAAAATTACTAAGATAGAAACAATCATTCCGGCAATAAATACTGGTTTCGGCAGGAAGCTTTCCGCACCCATAAAATCGAGTACAAAACATACTCCGCACAAATAGAGGACAATTCCGGCAAGTCCGTTTTGGCTGAACAACGCCTCCCCTATTCGTTTGTTCTTTATGCTCTTGTACATAAAGATTAGCATTGAACACACTAATAGGACTATACCTATTCCTATTGCCATTAAAAGCATACCGTTAATTGAATCCATTACATCAACTGGCTTTTCGGCAAATCCCAGTGCATGGTAAAGAGGATCAAGTGCATGCTCGTAACCGAAGAAGGAACCATAAACAGTTCCGGCAACCATTGCCGATATTCCGCAGGGTACAAGCACTTTACCTATTGCCATGTGCATAAACTTCCACATAACAAAACCGGCAATTGCAAGGACAAATCCCTGGCCAAGATCGCCAAACATAAGACCAAACATAACGGTATATGTAATGGCAACAAAAGAAGTAACATCAACATCGTCAGACGATGGTACACCGAACATCTCAACGATGTATTCAAAAGGACGGAATATTCGTTTGTTTTTAAGCTTTGTCGGTGCTTGAACTTTACTGTCCGAAGATACTGTTTCTGATTCAAAAGAAAGAGTATCTATTTTCTTAACGATTTTTTCAAATTCATCTGTTTTGCTTTCCGGTATCCAGCCGGTGTAGAAAAACCAGTTAAGGTTGAAAAATCCGTCATAATAAACAGCAGAATATTTTCTTAAATCAAACAATGAAGATAAATATTTGAGTTGTGAGTAAACAAGGTTACATTTGCTTTCCTCTTTGTTCCAATTTTGCAGCGCTCTTTCACTGCACTCCTTTATCTCACTGCGAAGTATTTCAATATTTTCATTTATTGCGGCAATGATCTCTTCGGGAGTACCTACTGCAAGAGGAATTCTCAATCTCTCAAAAGCGAGCTTTGCGAATATTCTGTCTACCTCTGCTATTTTTTCTTTTGGAGCAAAGTATACGCCCCATTCATCGGTCTTATCTGAAGAACAGGGAACGAAAAGTAAACTTGCGTTATCAGAATAAGCAGCCAGCTTAATTTTAGATTCTTTAGGCATATGACCAAATCTGAATTTAATATACTCACAATCAAGTATTTTTTCCAGATTCATATCAAGGCCGGTAAAGTGGTTGTACTGTTCAATTGCTACTTCGCAAGTTTTGAGCTGTTCTTCCAGCTGCTTTCGTTCATCGTTAAGTTTTGCAAATTTATCCGCAAGGTCGTAGATATACTTTTTGGATTCTTCAGAAAAACTCATATTCTGAGGATCCACCTTGACAGATTTAAGTTCAAAACCTGAAGCAGAAGCGAGTTCTTCGATTTTTTGAAGGAGAGTCGAATACGGATTCTCTTCGTTTAGCGCTTCAAAGCCAAGACTAGATGAAATAAATTGTGTTGCCTGTTCCGGCTGGAAGAAACCGTCTGCACAAGCTGCCGATAGAAACTCATCAAGATGACTTAGAACACCGACAACTTTAACCAGTTTCATTTTTTCTACTGCCAAAATTTATACCCCCCTAACATGTCAATCAGCTCCCACAAGAAGAGAGGCTATTTCTTCTCTTGGAACATTGTAACGTATACCTTCAATAATATGAATAACGTTTTCAAGTTCAGTTTCCGCCAAATAGACGTAACAGAGCATTATAAGATAAGGATTTGTTGAATATCTGAAATTGCGTAAGCTTCGGTAGAAAGCTACCCTATGTACACAGTCTTCAATATATTGAAATTCGAAACGTCTAAAGTCACTGCCATATGAGCTTTTGTTTACAATCGACATAAGCTCATCGCAAGTTTTAGCGTTTTTCATTTCTTCTAATACCTTTTTGCTGAGTAAGGAATATTTATGCTCAGCGTGCATTGCCCAAAAAATATTTTCATTATTTTTATAAAAGCTCTTTATGCGATATAAACGCACAATGTACAGTAAGTCTGCTCGGGTTTTAAAAAAGTCCATGATTTCCTCACCTGTTTTTTTAGAAAAAGAAGAAATCACAAGCTTTTCTATTTCCGTATACATATATTCCTCTAACGCAGTTTCAATTTGAGTTATACTTATGTTGTTTATATCTTCTGTAAAATAAGGTTCAATAATTGCCTTATATGGAGAACCATTTAAGGCTTCAAGAACCCCTTTCATATTTTTAGCAGAAGCAAGAGCGTACAAATCAATTTCAGTATGCTGGTTAAAGAAATCCGGCACAACCATCAGATAATCATGAGGGTCAGAAGTGGATAACAAACGAAGACATGTTATGATCTGTTCAATATCCCCTTTAATCATAAAGTACTTATAAAAGTCTTGACCGATTGACATCTCGTATCTGCAAAGAGATATACACTGATTGAAAACTCTTTGCTTCAATATAGTTTCGAGCTGTGTTCTGTGAAGAGACGCAGCCGCACAGTTTTCCATAACTTCAGCATATGCTGTACGTGTCTTTAAGTAAGAAGCCGCTTCCCCTACGCTTTTACAGGCAAGCAAATCAGCATAATTTTTTGATGTCAGCTTACGTCCGTATAAGGCATGAGCTTTGGCCATAATGGAGTTAGCTGCAAACTTTGAAAGCATAAGAAACTCACCTTCCTTTCGCATTTATTGAAACTTAATTGTTCAAAGTTCTTGCAACTATTTCATCAACCCATGTTTTTCTGTTTTCGTCTGCAAGTTTTTCCATATCCGAAAACGATTGTTGACCTTTACTTTTAATTTCTTCAATGCGTTTTTCGGTTTCTTCAGCTATTTGGGAAGCTTTTTCATCTGCCCGCAATTTAGCATCTTTCATTTTTTCTTCAATTATCTCAGCTTTTTGCGCAGCAAGCTTACTCTGATTATTTTCTTTCATGGCCTCAACTTCATTGGTACGGTCTCTTGCCGCCGCATCCATATCCATGAGCACCTTGAGCATATCATCCATATTTCCACCTCGCAATAAAAAGCAAAATCTTAAAATCTGTCATTAATTATAACACCATGAACGCAAAAAACAATAGTCAAAATAATGAATAAGAACGCTATATGAAAACAATAAACTGTCAATTTTTTAACAGTTAATTTTCTTATAAAGAAAGCTATATATCTTTTTAAACAAATCTTACTATGGCAATGAAAATGGTTTTGTGTTAAAATAAACGATAAATTATAATTTTGTCTGATTATCTCAAGAGACACAAAATTTATGAATGTTTTTCGGAAGGAAAGAAAACTATCGAGATGATTAAAATTGCTGTTTGTGACGATGAAAAGAGTCAGCTTGAATATCTTAGCAATGTTATTAAAAAATGGTCTGATATAATGAACAAACCCTGCACACTCAGCCTGTTTGAGAGTGCGGAAGAATTTTGGTTTAATTACGGCAAAAACCGCTTTGATATTGCTGTACTCGATATACAAATGTCAGGACAAAACGGAATGGAGCTTGCCAAAGAACTGAGAAAACTAAATGATAAGATCAGTATTATATTCGTGACTGGTATCTACGATTTTATAGGAGAAGGCTACAATGTGTATGCAGTCAATTATCTTATAAAGCCTATTGACGAAAATCGACTTTTTGATGCTCTTACAGCTGCTTCGGAAAGGAATATCAACTCTGATAACAAAAAAATTGTTCTTGAAACCGACGGAGAAACCCTTGCTGTATATGAGGATGAAATAGAATACCTTGAAGCTTTTTCTCACAGCACATCTGTTTTTACCGAAAGCGGAGCGCTGGAAGTGCAAAGCGGAATGAATTCGGTTATGGGAAAACTTTCTGCGAATAAATTTGTCAAATGTCACCGTTCATATGGAATAAATTTAAAATGCGTAAAACTAATTAAGAAGTATGAAATTTTACTAGACAGCGGCAAAACAGTTCCCATAAGCCGTAGAATGTATAACGATGTAAATGACGCTTTTATTTCTTACTATAAGGGGAAGATTTAATGAAGATATTTATAATTGTCTGTGCAGTGGCGTTATTTCTTATTTTAATATTTTTTACTGTAAGATTTATGATTAAATACTACACCGATAAAAAACTTGAGGATTATCAAAATGCACTTTTGAAGCAGCATTATGAGGAAGTTGAAAGTATGTACCGTCAGGTACGAGGCTGGAGGCACGACTACAAAAATCATATTCAGACAATGAAAGCGCACTTACAGATGAAAGAATATGATTTGCTTGACAATTACCTTAAAACTCTAAATGCTGATTTAATGGAAATTGACACCGTCCTTAAAACCGGCAATGTGATGATTGATGCTATACTTAACAGTAAGCTTGTTTCTGCGAAAGGTAAAGGAATAAATATCAAAGCGGACGCACAGGTTCCAGCCACACTGACAGTTACCGAAACCGATTTATGTGCTGTAATAGGTAATCTTATAGATAACGCTATTGAATCGGTAATGCAGATTGAGAATGAAGAAGAGAGATTTATAAGAATATACATAGGAGTATTTAAAGGACAACTTTATATTTCCGTTACCAATTCTGTAGGAGGAAAACTTCAAAAATCCGGTAAAGAGTATTTTTCTACAAAAGGAAAAAACCACGGATACGGCTTAAAGAGAATAGACTCAATTGCCGCAAAATATTCGGGATATGTCAACCGTCAGGATGAAAAAGATGTCTTTGCAACGGAAGTTATGCTCCCACTTTGACCGTTCGTGCACGAATAGATACCGTTCGTGCACATTTTTACTTTTTAAATGCATTTTGTGGTATAGTTCACGTGAAGGAAGGTGAGCACCTTGAAAGAAAAAGAAAAGACCAAATATACCTTTTGGCAGAACGCAAAATACTGTCTCAATATGCTCAGGCTGGAAAACCGTGAATACGACGGTAAGGTTTACAGGACGATGCTCTGTAAGATAATTCCCAGTATCCTCTCCCCTCTTGCAGCTACGGTAATGCTTAAAGTACTTGTGGATACCATAACCGGTAATGTTTCGCCGGAGGTTCTCGTTACCGCTGTTTTGGCTTTTGCTGTGCTGAACATTATTTTTGGTGCAATGCAGAAATATCATGAGATCTATTATTACTATTTTGTAAACCGTTTAAGGTTTGACTACTTTGAAAATAGATTTTTGGCAAAAAATCTTTCAACAGATTATGAAAATCTTGAAAATCATGAAAAACACACAATTTTATTGAAAGCTGAACGTATGTTTGGCAATGCTGATGGAGCCGGAGCAATTATAAACAGCTGCTGTCAGGTAATTATAACTTTTTCTGGTATTTCAGCCTTTATGGCAATAATTGCACTGGCTGACCCCCTTATTATTGCAATAGCTCTTATAGCAGGAATTATAAATTTATTTTTGTGCTTGATTATCGCAAAAGACGAAATCAAATTTTTTCACGCTCTGAGTAGCAATAATGAAAAAACATACTATCTTGCATGGGAAACAACGAATCCAAGACCAGCTAAAGATATGAAAATTTTTAATATGGTTTCATGGTTCTCTCCACTTATAGATTTGCTGATTCTTGATAAAAAAATCATATTAAACCGTATGCTGAAAAGGTACAGTTTCTTTACGTTTTTGCAGGCGCTTTTGGTACTGCTGCGTGACGGCGCAACATTTGCCATACTTATTCATCTTTATTCGGAGGGGAAACTCACTGCCGGAGACTTTGTCTTTTATTATTCGGTTATAACCGGTGCAGTTAACTGGATAACCACAATATCTAATGAAATTAATATGATATATCATTCACATCTTTGGTGCGACGATTTCAGAAAATATCTTGATTTGGAAGATGATGAAAAGGCAGTTGAAATTATAAAAGAAGTTCCCGCAAAATGTGAAATAGAGTTTCAAAACGTCAGCTTTAGCTATGACGGAAAAACAGATGTAATAAAAGATTTTAATTTTAAAGCCTCAGCAGGCGAAAAAGTGGCTATTGTCGGTATGAACGGAGCGGGTAAAACAACCGCTATGAAGCTGCTGTTAGGATTTTATAATCCAACAAAGGGAAAAATCCTTATTAACGGAAAAGACGCAAGTATCTTAAATAAAAAAGAACGCTGCAAACTTTTTTCAGCAGTATTTCAGGATATCTTTACTTTACCGGCATCTATTGAAAAGAACATTGCATTATGTGAAGATGTTGACAAAGATAAACTGAACAGAGTTATTGACTTTGCAGACTTAAGCGAAAAAATTGAATCTCTTTCCCAAGGTATAAATACAAAACTTCACAAAGACTTATATCCTGATGCCGTAGAACTTTCAGGCGGTGAAACTCAAAAGTTACTCCTTGCCCGTGCAATATATAAAGAAGCTCCTATTATGATTCTTGATGAGCCTACCGCTGCACTCGACCCCATTGCGGAGAATGATATTTATACTAAATACAGTGAAATCACAAAGGGAAGAACTTCGTTTTATATTTCTCACCGCCTTGCAAGCACTGCTTTTTGCGATAAGGTAATTTTCATAAAAGACGGCGAAATTACCGAAACAGGAACACATAAAGAGCTTATGGAGAGAAAAGGCGACTATTATAAAATGTATTATATGCAAAGCTATTACTATAATGAAGAAATAAGCGGAGGTGAAGTTTTATGAAGACACTGAAAGAAAATTTTGAAACTCTTCGCTTTGCCATGGAAATTTCAAAATCTGCTTCCAAGAGTTCTGTACCGATACTTATTCTTTGCGCTTTGCTGAATCATTCGGCAGTGGTTATTGCCGTTTGGTTTTCTGCTCAGATAACGGCTCAGATTTCTTCCGGTAAGTCCCCGAAAGAAATAGCTGTATATGCCGCAGGCTCCGTTTTGACAGTGTTTATATTATCTGTGTTTACAAAAATAGCAGAGAAAGTAAACAACAATAACTTAAATAAAATAGTTTCTTATGAAAAAAAGATTTTTTCAGAGATGATTTCAAAAAAAGACTATGCAATACTTGAAAATTCAGAATTTCAAGATCTCTTGAAATCATATAACGTTGTTATGAACAATAACGGCGGAGCAATCGGAGTTTATACAATGTTTTTGTCCGATGTTCTGGACGGAGTTTTTGGTTTAATATATTCACTCATAATAATCATTCCAACTATAAGTAAAATTCTGACTTTCGATAGCAGCAATTTTGCTACCTCATGGCTCGCAGCAGTTTTAACGCTTCTGCTGTTCATACTCTGTGCAGTCGCAATGATAATTACCGGGGATAAGCTCTCAAAGATTGCAGCGTCGCATATGGACAGTATGTATAGAAACTATGGATTGTTTAATTATTGGTTCAATTTTTCTGAAAATTATAAAAATGCAAAAGATATAAGGGTTTATAATGCTGAAAGTTTTATAGAGCGAGAACATCAGACCTATTTAAATGAACATAAAGAATTAAGTCTTAATGAAATAAATGAAGTTAAAAATTACAATTTGCTGCTTTCGTTGTTTCAGGCTTTGCTTATAGGAATTTTTTACGGATATATTGCTCTCAGAACATACAGCGGTTCTTTTACAGCTGATAATGTTGTGACTATCGTAGGTATTATTCCTGTACTTATTCCCGCTATAACTCAGCTTTCTTCTATTCCCATGATGACAACAACTTGGGCAAAAAATATAAGCTATTTGAAAAGAATACAGGAATATGATTCGGATAGATATTTTGGTACCCTCCCAGTTGAAAAAAGAACCGACAACGATTATGAAATCGAATTCAGAAATGTCAGCTTTAAATATTCCGGTTCTGACTCCTATGCACTCAGAAATGTATCAATGAAATTCAAAGTAGGCGAACACCTTGCCTTTGTAGGTGCTAACGGTTCCGGCAAAAGTACATTTATCAAGCTTCTCTGCCGGCTTTACGATCCCACAGAGGGAGAAATACTCCTCAACGGAATAAATATTAAGAAATATAATATACAGGAATATATGTCAATTTTCTCCGTAGTTTTTCAGGATTTTTCTCTTTTTGCCGTTCCTCTTTCGCAGAATGTCAGCACCTCCATAGAATATGATAAAGAAAAACTTTGGCGATGTCTTGAAGAGGCCGGAATTGCCGACAGAGTAAAGGAATTTGATAAAAAGGAAGAAACTGTACTTTACAAAAAACTTGATGACAACGGTGTCGAAATTTCCGGCGGCGAAGCGCAAAAAATAGCTATCGCCCGTGCCCTTTACCGTGATGCCCCATTTGTAGTTCTCGATGAACCTACTGCCGCACTTGATCCCATATCGGAATTTGAAATATACAGCCGCTTTAACGGATTTACCAAAGGAAAGACTGCTATTTATATTTCTCACCGCCTCTCTTCTTGCCGTTTCTGCGATAAAATCATTGTTTTCGATAAAGGACAGATTGTCCAGTTTGGGTCACACGATGAACTGCTCAGCGATGAGAACGGAAAGTATTATCGCCTCTGGACATCTCAGGCAAAGTATTACGTTTCACAGGTGTAATTTAATTATTATATAGTTGCTCGTCAATAGCAAAGCAGGACACACCTTATCGCTTAAAGCGACGGTATGCCCTGCATTTTCAATTTAAATTAATGATAAATCAAACGTCATTTCTGACTAAATCTTCAAAGCTTTCACGGTTTACAATTATTCTTGACTCACCATTATTTGTCATTACAACAGCTGGTCTGCCTATTCTGTTGTAATTTGAAGCCATTGAATAGTTATATGCGCCTGTTGAAAGAACAGCGATTGTATCTCCGGGAACAACCTTCTGAATCATTGCGTTTTCCTGGATAAGGTCGCCACTTTCGCAGCACTTACCGGCAAGGGTTATCTTTTCAGTCTTAGGTTCATCTGCTTTGTTAGCGCACAAAATCTCGTATGTTGACTGATAAAGGATATATCTTGGATTATCCGTCATACCGCCGTCAATTGAAACATAGGTTCTTACATTTTCTATTTCCTTAACTGCGCCTACCGTATAAAGTGTAATTCCAGCAGCTCCGGCAATTGAACGTCCCGGCTCAATAATGATAAAGGGAAGCTCCATTGAATGCTCTCCTGCTTTCTTCTTAATAACAGCTGCTACACGGTTCATGTAATCACTGTAAGGAGCCGGCTTGTCCTCTCCTGTGTATTTAATACCAAAACCACCGCCGAGATTAAGTTCTTTGATTTCAGCACCTGTTTCTTCCTTGATTTTTGCAATGAAATCCATCATAACCTCTGCTGCAAGCTCAAATGGAGAAATATCAAAAATCTGAGAACCAATATGGCAGTGAAGGCCGCAAAGCTCTACATTCTTTAAAGCAAGAGCTTTTTTTACTCCGACCATAGCTTCACCGTTTTCAAGAGCAAGTCCAAATTTAGAATCAATCTGACCTGTTCTGATAAAACTGTGAGTATGTGCGTCAATACCGGGCTTAATACGGAACATGATTTTTGCAGTTATATTTCTCTTCTCAGCAGCCTTTTCAATATTTTCAAGCTCTGTAAGGTTATCGACAACAATTCTACCTACATTGTTGTCAAGAGCAAATTCTATTTCAGCCAAAGTTTTATTATTTCCATGGAAATAAATGCGCTCAGCAGGGAATCCCGCTTTGAGAGCAGTATATATTTCACCAGCAGAAACAGTATCAATACTCATATTTTCCTGTTTGCATATTCTGTACATCTCCATGCAGGAAAAAGCTTTGCTGGCATAAGCTACAGTTCCGTGTCCGTTGTAATTATCCTCAATGGACTTTACAAATGCACGGCAATTTTTTCTTATTTCGTTTTCATCAACAACATAAAGCGGTGTACCATACTTTTTGGCTAAATCTATTGTATCACAGCCGCCTATTTCCAAATGACCTTTTTCATTAACCTTTAAACAATCTGAAACAAACATAAATGACCTCCTCCAATATCACATTATTGATTTCTCAATAATATTCTTTATTTCTTCAACGCCCTCGCCTTTTATAGCCGAAAAGGGTATTAATTTAACATCGTTATTTATTCCGACTTCTTTAAGCTCCTCATTAATTAGTGACAACCTTTTTTCACGCTCGCTTTTATTAAGCTTATCGCTCTTTGTAAGCACGATTATAAAAGGATATCCTGTATGAATAAGGAAAGAGAGCATTGACAAATCGTTTTCTGTGGGCGGATGACGCATATCAATAAGCTGGATGACTAATCGGATATTTCTGTTAGATGAAAAATATCCCTCCATAAGCTCAGACCATCTGATCTTTTCAGCACGTGAAACCTTTGCGTATCCGTATCCTGGCAAATCAACCAGCTTAATATCCTCTACTCCAAAAAAGTTAATTGTAGTAGTTTTTCCCGGTGAGGAACTAACTCTTGCAAGGGATTTTCTGTTGGTAAGTTTGTTAAGCAGTGAGGATTTCCCCACATTGGAACGCCCTGCAAAAGCAATTTCAGGCATATCCGATTGAGGAAGCTGAGCAAAAGTACCGTAGGAAGCTTCGAAAACAGCTTTTTCAAATCTCATTGTACTTTTCTCCCCCTTTCGTTAAAATCATTGAGTAATAGATGGACGCTTACCACTATTATGACTATCTACCACTGCAGTAACTGAATTATCAGTATGCTTTTCACAAGGCTCTTTGCATAATTCATTTTCTTTTGCATCATTGCAAACGAGTGCGTTTTTCAATACCGTGTCCATAGTTTCAGCTGTAACAAATTCGATGTTTTCAATTACTTTAGGATCTGCTTCTTTTAAGTCTGATTTATTATCGGCCGGGATAATCACCTTTTTAATACCATGACGGTATGCTGCCATAGTTTTCTCCTTAAGGCCGCCTATGGGCAGTACACGTCCTCTGAGAGTAACTTCACCAGTCATAGCAACATCGCCTTTTACCGGTATTCCTGTAAGAGCAGAAACAAGGGCAGTGGTAATTGTAACACCTGCTGACGGACCGTCTTTCGGGACTGCTCCTTCAGGAACATGAATGTGGATATCTTTATTTTTATAGAAATCCTTATCAATATTAAATCGGTCACAATTACTCCTTATGTAACTAATTGCCGCTATTGCGGATTCTTTCATAACATCGCCTAACGAACCTGTAAGTTTTACCTCGCCTTTACCGTCCATAACAGCGACTTCTACAGGCATTGTTTCTCCGCCTACGCTTGTCCATGCAAGTCCTGTTACGACTCCAATTTCATCTTTACCCGCCTTCTCTTCAGGCTTAAATTTTCTCGGACCGAGAAATTCTTCAATGTTATCCATTTTAACAGAAACCCTCGAACAGTCTCCACCTGCAATCTTAACAGCCGCTTTTCGGCACAAAGCGGCAATGAGCTGTTCAAGTCTTCTTACACCGGACTCTCGGGTATAAGAATCAATAATATCATAAATAGCATCGCTTGATATTCTCAATGAACTTCCATTGAGGCCATGTTTTTTTAGCTGAGCAGGCACAAGATATTTTTTTGCTATTGTAAATTTATCTTCTCTTGTGTAGCTGTCAAGCTCAATAACGTCCATTCTGTCAAAAAGAGGAGCAGGAATACTGTATTTATCGTTTGCTGTTGTGACAAAAAGAACATTACTTAAATCAAATGGAATCTCAATATAATGGTCTGTGAAAGTATAATTCTGAGCAGGGTCAAGAACTTCCAGTAAAGCAGAAGACGGATCTCCTCTGTGGTCTCCGCTCAGTTTATCTATCTCATCTAAAAGAATTAAAGGATTGCTGCTTTTGCACTGTTTTATAGCAGTTATTATTCTTCCCGGCATAGCTCCCACATATGTCTTTCTATGTCCCCTGATTTCGGCTTCATCATGTATTCCGCCGAGGGAAATCCTAGCAAAATTTCTGCCCAGTGCATCAGCCATTGCCTTTGCAATTGAGGTTTTACCAACTCCGGGAGGACCTACTAAGCATAAAATTTGCCCGCTTGTGGTTTTTGTAAGTTTCTTAATAGCTATATATTCAAGAATACGCTCTTTAACTTTCTCCATACCGTAATGGCCCGAATTTAAAACTTTTGCTGCTTTTTTGATATCTGTCTGATCTTTAGTTTCATTATTCCAAGGAAGAGAAAGTACAGTATCAAGATAGCTTCTTAAAACAGCTCCATCCTGAGATCCGGAAGGCATTTTATAAAGCCTGTCACAGTCTTTTAACAGTTTTTCTTCAGATTCTTGCGGCAGCTTTAAAGCGGAAATTTTATCTTTATACTCCTGTGCTTCCTTTTTAGGATCGTCGTCTTCATCGAGTTCTTCGGCAATTACACGCATCTGCTCACGTAAATAATAATCGTGCTGGCTCTTATCCATTTGCTGCTGAACTTTCGCATGAATTTGAGCTTCTATATCTAAAATTTCAGTCTCACGCACAAGAACACGACAAGCAAATTCTAAGCGATCAATAGGATTGATAATTTCAAGAATTTTTTGCCTGTCTGTATATTCAAGCATGATATTAAACCCTATGTAATCGGCAAGGAAGCCTGATTGTTTTGCATCGAGAACATTCATAAGTATATCCGAAGAAAGCTGAGGACTGTTTTCGGTATATGCATCGAAAACATCTTTGGCATGTCTTACAAGAGCTTCTTCATAAAGTTCATCAGTTTTTTCTACTTTCGGTTCTTCAATAGGCATGACCGATGCTGTTAAATATTCTGAATTTGTAACAATTTTGGCAGCCCTTGCTCTTTCTACTCCTTCAACTACCACACGAATATTTTCACTTTTAGGAAGTCTTATTATCTGTTTGACAATACCGATAACGCCGATTTTATACATATCGTCGAAGCTCGGATTATCGTCACCAATGTTTTTCTGTGCTACTAAAAATATTCTTCTGTCCTGCTGCATCGCACTGTTAAGAGCTTTTACTGATTTTTTTCTTCCCACATCAAAATGCAAAGTCATTCCGGGAAACATTACAAGCCCTCTAAGAGCAACAGCCGGAAGCGTTTGTATATCCTGAATTATATTGTTATCTAACATGGAACTCACCTCTGAATTAAACCCCGTCACAATACGGTTATTGCAATTATATACTAAAACTCAGTTCATATCAAGAAAAAGTATATTTGGCAATGACTCTTTTTTATACAGAAATAAATCCGACGGCATAAACCGACGGATTTAAAAACTATGTTAAATTTTACTATTTTATCAGTTAACCGAAGTATCCTGTTTTTTTATGCCAAACAAAATTCTGAGTATTCCGCTAAATGCTTTGGGACTTCTCCAAACTACCACTTTCATGTCACAACGCCTCCATTATCTTTTGCACAAGCAAAATCCAATAACTATAAGCGCAATAGACATAACCACAACCAAAGCTTTTGCCGGCAAACAGCAAGCTATCAGAAAACCGATACCAAAGGCAATGAACCAACCTCCACATTTCCCTCTGCGGTTATGAAACACTTTATCACCTGCTTACAATATGGTTTGCTTTGTGATTAGTAACATAATACGCAGTTATAGAAAAAAGGTGTCAGTCCATACTGAAAACCGTTAACAGTTTACCGGATTCAAAAGAAACAATCGCATTATCACTAACAATTTCATTGCTTACGCATAATCCGCAGTTATTGCTGAGATTATAATTATCCAGCGTATATTTGAATCCCTTAAGCGATAAATCAGTAACCTTTTCAGAATAAGCAAAAAAAGAAACATACTTTTTGTCTTTAGAAAGGGCATGAACACCTGGATTTAGCATAAAAATTTCATTTTGTTCATCTTTCAAAACAAGTTCAGCGTCTTTATCAATCCAATAAGACAAAAGCGTTAAATTTGCATAGGTATGGTCGAACCTTCCACCAAGGCATCCTAAGAGTAAAAATTTTCTTAATCCCAATTCGTAGCCTTCAGACACTGCTATAAATAAATCTGTTTCATCTTTTTCGCTGTTAAGCTTTATGACTTTACAAAAAGCACTTTCAGGATATGGTGAAGAATCAAAGTCGCCTACAATTAAATCGGCAGACAGTCCCATAGCTTTACTATGAATATAACCTTTATCAGCACAAATTATAAAGTCATTTTCATTAACAAATCGGCAGATTATATTATAATTCGAAATAACGCCTCCACCAATTATTACGCAGCGATCTTTCTTTACCATTTTTTCAATTCCTTTGCTTCACTGTACATAGCCTTATAGCTTTCATGACGGGACTTTTCAATTTTACCCTCATTTAATGCTTCAATTATTGCACAGCCTTTATCTACTGTGTGCGAACATGAAACAAATTTACATTTACCTAAATATGGCTGGAATTCAGGAAAACAATACTGGATATCTTCAAGCTCTATGCTTTCATTCTTTTCCATATCAAAGGAAGAGAATCCCGGAGTGTCAGCAACATAGCCTCCGCATATCTTGTGAAGTTCAACTGCTCTTGTAGTGTGGCGTCCTCGCCCCAGCTTTTCGCTTATTTCACCTGTGTCAAGGTTTAAGCCTTCACATATAGCGTTTAAAAGCGTGGATTTTCCAACGCCGCTATTTCCTGTAAAGGCACTTACCTTGCCCAATATCCATTCTTTAACTGTATCAATACCATCCTTTGTTACAGAAGAAATCACTGCAGTCTTGAATCCTGCATTTTTATAAACTTCTGAAAATTCACTTAGATCTTTTAAATCACTCTTGGTGAAAACAATAATAGGTTCAATACCTTTATTTACAGCAAGAGCTGTCATTTTATCAATCAAATAAAAATTAGGGCTAGGATTACAGGCCGCAGATAAAATAAATATCTGTTCTATATTTGCAACAGGCGGTCTGACCAGAAAGTTCTTTCGGGGAAGTATGGAATCTATAGTATTTTCGCCATTGCTTCTTATGGTAACAGTAACGTTATCGCCAACAAGAGGAGTAATTTTTTGCTTTCTAAATACTCCCCTTGCTTTACATTCATATACCGCATCGGCGGTTTCTATATAATAGAAACCGCCAATACCTTTTAATATTTTTCCGTTTGCAATTAAATTATCATTCATTCGCCAAACCTAAACGGATGTCCGTTGTCTTCCTGATCTGCATTAGTAGTACCTGTATCAGGTGCGTTAGAAGTCATTTCTTTATATTGCTCGTTTGAAACAGTACCAGTCTCAAAGTTAACATTACACTTATAGTAAGTTGTTCCGTTTATAGTAACTGTAAATTCAGCGTTTGTTGAAGTACCGGAAACAGATATTTTATTGTACGAATTGCCGTTAAGCAAAACCTGAGTAGTTGAGACAAGTTCATTATCCAGGAAAGCTTTAAGTTCGCCATCGCTTCCGAGATTAGGAAGGTTAAATGAAATATTAACCGTATTAGCTGGTTTCTTACCGCTGCTTACTTCAACGTCGATAATAGTTCCTTTCGCAACGGTACTGTCTTTCTCAATCGACTGTGAAAGAATAATACCTTCTGCCTTATCGCTGTCAACCTCTTTTACTATGCGGATGCCAAGTTCCATGCTTTCAAGCTGTGCTTTTGCATCATCATATGATATGTCAACAATATATGGAACTTTTACTTCGTTGCCGCTCTTTCCTGTGCTTACAAATACCTGAACGGTATCTCCTGCTGTTACGGAATCGCCTCTTTCAGGGCTTGTTCTTACAACCTTGCCTTCATCAACTGTGCTGTCGTCTACGGAAACGATAACAGGTACAAGTTTTGCAAGGCTCAGCTCCTGTTTAGCTATATTGGCATCTTTACCGTAAACATCAGGAACAGTAAGTGTATCCTCATGTGTAGCTACTGTAAGAGTAACCATATCATCTTTGGAAATTTTAATTCCTTCAACAGGATTCTGATTAGTAACTTCGCCCTCTTCATGGTCGAGGTCATGCTCTTTGACAATCTTGAAGTTGTATTTCTCTTCGTATTCAGTGCCTGCAATCTCAGTATCATAATTCATACCGATGAAGTTTTCAACAGTAATTTTATCGCTACCGCCAAGCTTTCCGGTAAAGGAAAGAATAAGCAAAACAATACCGATTACCGCAACCAAAGCAACAGAAACACCGGATACAATAGCGATTGTGCGCTTTTTGGCATCTTCTTCCTTTGCAGCCTCATCCTGTGAAGCAGCTCCGGAAACAACTGGTGCAATTTTCCCGGAATTGGGTGATACAAATTTTGTAGGCTCTGTATCTACAAAATAGCTGTAATCAAACTTAACAGAAGGATTACGTTTAACCTCGTCTAAATCCAGAAGCATTTCAGCAGCACTCTGGTAACGATCACGAGGATTCTTCTGCATAGCTTTAAGAGTTATCTGCTCAAGTCCTACAGGAATATCGGGATTAATATCACGGGGACGAGTTGCATCAGACTGCAGCTGCATAATTGCAACTGAGACTGCATTATCAGACTGGAAAGGAAGCTGACCGGTAAGCATTTCATAAAGTACTACGCCCACTGAATAAATATCAGCTTTTTCGTCGGTGATTTCACCGCGAGCCTGTTCAGGGCTAATGTAATGAACAGAACCGATTGCACTTTCAGTCATTGTTCTGGTTTCATTTCGGCTAAATCTTGCAATTCCAAAATCAGCAACTTTTATATTGCCGTTTTGAAGCAGCATGATGTTTTGAGGTTTAACATCACGATGAACAATGCCCTTATCATGAGCATGCTGAAGAGCTCTGAGAATCTGAGTAGTAAAATGAAGAGCTTCTTTCCAGTTAATAACCTTCTGCTGCTCAATGTACTCTTTCAGGGTAATTCCGTCAATGTACTCCATTACAATGTACTGAAGCTTATCGCCAAAGCTTACGTCATAAACTTTGACAATGTTAGGATGTGAAAGCACTGCAATAGCTTTGGATTCATTCTTAAAGCGTCTTCTAAACTCCTCATTAGCAAGGAATTCTTCTTTAAGAATTTTAATTGCAACAATTCTGTCATCAATATTGTCGTAAGCTTTATAGACAACTGCCATTCCGCCAACGCCAATAATCTCTTGGATTTCATAACGTCCGTCAAGACGCTTTCCAACATAATTATCCATGTTTTAATCACACTCCGTATGTTTAATTACTTACAGTGACAACAGTAATGTTATCACCGCCGCCGTTTAAGTTTGCAAGATTTACAAGCTTATCGGCTATTTCGTAATACCCTGCGGTATGAGTAACCTTAAGTATGTCCTGCGAATCGATGTAATTTGTAAGGCCATCGGTACAAATTAGCAAAATGTCGTCTGCATTAAGCTTTTCTTCGCAAAAATCTACATCAATATCCTCAGCAACTCCTAAAGCTCTGGTTATTATGTTTTTTCTTGGATGATCTTTTGCTTCATCCGGTGTGATTTTTCCACTTTCAACCATCGCCTGCACAACCGAATGATCTGTTGTAAGCTGAAAAAGTTCACCCTGAGTAATTAAATATGCACGGCTGTCTCCAGCATGGGCAACACAAACTGTTCCATCCGCAATAACTGCTGCTACAACAGTTGTACCCATTCCGTGAAGTGTTTCATTTGCATTTGACATATCATAAATACTGAGGTTTGCTGCAGTTATTGCAGAAACCAGCATATTTCGTACAGAAGAACTACTCATGTTGCTGTGATAAGTAGATGTTATTTTTTCAGAAATCATTTTCACAGCAACAGAACTGGCTACGTTTCCGCCAGCAGCTCCACCCATTCCGTCGCAAACAACCGCCCAAGCGACGCCACCGGGTAATTCACCCGTTGCATAAGAGTCTTGATTTGAACTCCTAACTTTGCCGACGTCTGTTTTTGCGGCAATTTTCATGAAACTATCCCTCCTTTTCAGCCTTATGGCTGCGGCGCAGTTGACCGCAAGATGCATTTATGTCTGAACCTAAACTTCTTCTTACAGTAGTAGTAATGCCTCTTTTCTGCAAAATAGAAGCAAAAGCTTCAACACGTTTTTTTGTGCTGCGGCTGAAATCATTTTCTGACACTTCGTTTGCCGGAATAAGATTCACATGACACAGCATTCCCTTTAATTTAGCAGCCAATTCTTTAGCACATTCGTCAGTATCATTGACTCCACTTATCATGGCATATTCAAATGAAATCCTTCTTGAAGTACGCTTTGTGTACTCCCGGCATGCGGTCAACAGTTCATTAACGTTCCATCTTTTATTAACCGGCATTATTTTATTTCTTATCTCATCATTCGGTGCATGCAGCGAAACCGAAAGTGTCAGCTGTAAATGTTTATCTAAAAGATCATAAATTTTAGGTACAAGACCACATGTTGAAAGAGAAATATGTCTCATACTAATATTGAGCCCCTTGTCGTCCGTTACGAGCTCTAAAAAACGCATTACCTGTTCATAGTTATCCAGCGGCTCTCCCATGCCCATAAGTACAATATGCGAAATTCTAATATCACAGTCACGCTGAGCAGCATGAATTTGACTTAAAATTTCAGAAGCTTTAAGATTACGGCAATAGCCTCCCAGTGTAGAGGCACAAAACGCACAACCCATTTTGCAGCCCACCTGAGTTGAAACACAAATGGTATAACCGTATTTGTATTTCATAAGGACAGATTCAATAAATTCACCGTCGTTGAGTTTGAACAGATATTTAACTGTATTATCATACTCCGAAACTAATTTTTTTTCAATAGTACAATTGTAAATTTCAAACTTTTCATCCAGCATACTGCGCATATCCTTAGAAATGTTTGTCATTTCTTCGAAAGAATATACACCGTTTTTATGAAGCCATGAATAAACCTGTTCCGCCCTAAAGCGTTGCAGCCCTATTTCATTAAAGCTTTCACGCAATTCATTTAGCGTCATGGATTTAATATCAGTTTTACTCAAAAATCAATCCAACCTTTCAAACGCTGCTATAAAAAATCCATCTGTACCGTGTAAATGTGGCATTAAAGTTATGTATCCGCAGTCATCATTGCAAAAACCATTATTAAGAGGCTTAACGCTTTTAAATTCTTTATGATTTTTGAGAAACTTTTTGCAAACCTCTTCATTTTCGGCAGGATTTAAAGTACAGGTAGAATAAATCAATCTGCCAGATGGCTTTACATAATTTGACGCATTTTCCAATATACGGTACTGCAAAAGTGGCAATTTGTCAATAAGGATTTTTTCTTTATATCTTATTTCCGGTTTGCGACGTACTATTCCTAAGCCTGAACACGGCACATCACACAGCACTCTATCAGCTAAACCGTATGAACTTTCATACTTTTCAGCATCACCTGTTTTGCCCTCAATTATTGATATTCCCAGTCTTTCGGCTCCGTTATTTATCAACTTAACTCTGTGCTCATGTATGTCAAAGGCCTTTATTAAACCTTTGTTGTTCATATATTCAGCAACAGAAAACGCTTTACCTCCCGGTGCTGAACACACATCAAAAACAGTCATATTCTCTTTAACTTCAAGAGCCTCGGCGCAAAGCTGTGAAGCTAAATCTTGTACATGGAAAAGACCTATTTTATAAGAATTCAGTTCTTCTATATCACCGGTATCTGAAATCTTCAATGAATTTTCATAATTTTTTACCCGCTTTGCAGCGACTCCCTCGTCTCTGAATATTTCAATAAGTTTATCAGGCGTTGTCTTTAGATTATTAACCTTGATATAAATAGGGGGCTTTTCTGCCGCTGTTTTCATTATACCCTCTGCGTTATCTTCTCCGTATGATTTCTGCCATAACTCGCAAAGCCAGCGTGGAAAAGAATACTTCACAGATAAATACTCGGCTTTATCTGTATTATCAGGTAAAAGTAAACCATCCTTACTTATAGCCCTTAAAACAGCATTGCAAAGCCCTGACGCAAAACTGCAGCGATTATTTTTAGCCAGTTTCACGCTCTCATTCACTGCTGCGGAATTTGGAATCTTATCTGAGAAAAGAATCTGATATGCACCCAAGCGAAGTATTACCAAAACCTCTGGCTTAAGTTTGTTGATTTTGCCTGTCAAATGCTTTTCAATATTATAGTCAATTGTAATTAGACGTTCCAAAACACCGTAAACAAGATTTGCGGCGAGAGCGCAATCGCGCTTATCTAGTCCACTATTCTTTAGTGCACTGTCCAGCTCTATATTTGAATATGCATTGTTTCTGTGCATTTTGATTAATACTTCAAAAGCTATTTGACGTGCGCTTTTCATAAAATAAAATCCCCCGATTTTAATCGTTTCTTCTTCCGAAAATCAAAAGAAGTCTGAGAAGGTTTGCAAGAGATGTTGCAAGAGCAGCAACATATGTCATAGCAGCCGCTGTCAGCATTTTTCTTGCTCCCGGTACTTCGTCAACCATAAGCATACCGCTGTCTTTAATAACCCTTATTGCTCTGGCACTGGCATTAAATTCAACGGGGAGCGTAGCAAGCTGGAAAATAGCTACAAATGAGTAAAGAAGAAGTCCCAAATTAATTAATAATTCGGAAGAAAGAAACAGACCGATAATTGCAAGAGGAATTCCTGCCATAGAACCGATGTTGCAGATCGGTATAATTGCATTTCTGATTTTTATAGGTACATAACCGTTAGCATGCTGTGCCGCATGTCCCGCCTCATGGCAGGCAATGCCTACAGCAGCAATAGATGTACCATTATAGACACCATCAGAAAGACGTATAACTTTTGTTCTCGGGTCATAATGGTCTGTCATTTTTCCTGAAATATGCTCAATTTTTACGTCATAAATCTGATAATGACGTAAAACATTCATAGCGGCATCTGCCCCGGTGAGACCTCTCGAATTTCTGAGACCAGAATACTTTTTATAAGTGTTCTTAAGCCATATTTGAGTAAAAATTGCAAAAATCAACGTAGGGACAACTAAAATGAGATAATAATAATCTAAATAAAAAAATGGCATAATGAAACCTCCGAATAATTTTAATTATTTTTTGTTATGCCGCACTTAATTATAACTGTATTAAAATGTCAGTTTAAAATATCCCCTGTTTTAATCGGATGTCCTCTGAAAAATTCTTCAGCTGACATGCGCTTTTTACCCTCAAGCTGAACCTCAATAAGTTCAACGCATTTTCCGTCACCACAGGTAACAAAAACCTTACTTCCATCTTGGACTATTTCGCCAGGTGTTTTTCCCGCTTTATCCGAAAGATGAGTTTCATGAATTTTAAGCGTCTTACCTCTAAAAACAGATGTTGCTACCGGCCACGGCTGAAGTCCTCTCACGAGGTTATGAACCGTTAAAGCACTATCGTTCCAATTTATTGGACAAATTTTTTTAGTGAGGATAGAAGCGTAGCTCGATTTCTCACTATCCTGGGGAGTTCTAACCAGTTCTCCTTTTTCGGCAGCTTTCACTGTACGACTCAACAGTTCAGCGCCCATTTCACCAAGTCTGTCAAATACTTCGCCAGCGGTTTCGTTGATACCTATGGGGGTTTTGCTTACCATGAGCATATCTCCGGTATCAATACCCTCATCCATAAACATTGTTGTTACACCTGTTTCTTCATCTCCGTTTATTACGGACCACTGAATCGGGGCTGCTCCTCTATATTTGGGAAGAAGAGAACCGTGTACATTTATGCATCCATATTTCGGGAAATCGAGAATTTCTTTAGGAAGAATTTTGCCAAAAGCCACAACTGCAATTAAATCGGGATTTAGCTCTTCAAGTATTTTCAAAGCTATTCCGTCACGCATGCTGTTTGGCTGATAAACAGTCAAACCCAGCCTCAAAGCTTCTTCTTTGACGGGAGGCGGCGTAAGAGTTTGATTTCTTCCTTTAGGTTTATCAGGCTGAGTAAATACGCCGGTAATATGGTGCCCGTCCTCATAAAGTCTTTTAAGACATCCCACGGCAAAATCTGGGGTACCCATAAAAACGATATTCAATAAATATCACTCCATTCACTCACTGAATTCAGAATCAGAATGCATTTCATATGCAATATCGGTATAAAGCTTTCCGTCAAGATGATCAAGTTCATGGCAAAAACATCTTGCCTTAAGGTCTTCGCCTTTGTAAATACACCAATCACCTTTTCTGTTCTGTGCCTTAACTTTAACAATTTTAGGACGCTTTACCATTCCAAACTTTCCTGGCACAGAAAGACATCCCTCTTCTCCGTCCTGCTCTCCTTCTGTTGATATGATTTCCGGATTTACAAGTTCAATAAGTCCGTCACCCACATCTACAACTACTACTCTTCTGAGAATTCCTATTTGCACTGCGGCAAGTCCTGCCCCTTTTGCATCGTAAAGAGTGTCCTTCATATCGTCAAGAAGCATCCAGAGTTTTTCATCAAATTTATCAACCGTTTTGCTCCTTTTTCTAAGGATCTCGTCTGAATCGGTTCTGATTTTTCTTAAAGCCATTTTGGATTTTCCTCCGTTAAAATATACTGTATGGATTAATGTCAGCAAAAACACTGACTTGTTTGAATCTCGAATCTTTCATAATAGAAATAATAGTATCAGAAATCATTTCTCTGAATCTCTTTGAATTTTTACATTTTATTATTAAGTGAAAACGGTATTTATTGCTCATTCTTGCAATTTTCGGAGCCATCGGACCCAAAACTATAACTTTCTGCTCCTTATACTCTCCTTTAAGCTTTTCTTTTAAAAGCTCAAGAAAAATATCTGCTGCTCCTCGTGTATAAATGTCCCTTTCACCAACAAAACCTACGGCGCATATATCACAGAAAGGCGGATAAATCATTGCCCGGCGTATGCGAATTTCGCTTTTGAAAAAGCTGTCGTAATCCTGCTTTGCTGCAAGCTGAATTATAGGATTTTCCGGAGTCATAGTTTGAATTACAGCACGGCCCTCCAAAGCTCCTCTTCCCGATCTTCCTATAACCTGAGTAAGTAGCGAAAAAGTTTGCTCCATACTGCGAAAATCGTCATTATAAAGCTGCTGATCAGCATTGATGACACCGACAAGAGTGACATTTTCAAAATCAAGTCCTTTGGCAACCATCTGCGTACCGATCATAATATCATATTTCCCTGCACCGAAATCGGAAAACCCGTCTTCGTGTGCATTTTTTGTCATAGTGGTATCTGCATCCATTCTGAGAATTTTCGCCTCAGGGAACATATCATACAGTTCTTTTTCGATTCTTTGAGTGCCGAAACCGGAATAACGCACAGCGTTTTCGCCGCACTCACGACATTCAGAGGTAAAGGGCTCAGAATATCCACAGTAATGGCACATAAGTCTACCATTATCTATATGATAAGTTAAAGAAATACTACAGCTTGGGCAGGTAACAACCTGTTTGCACTTTTCACATACTGCAAATGTATTATAACCACGCCTGTTTATAAGTAATATAGACTGTCTTCCGCTCTCTAAATTCTTTTTCAGTTCATCTTTCAAAATACTGCTCAAACTTGAACGGTTACCGTTTGAATGTTCATTAAGCATATCGGCAACCAACACTTTAGGAAGAGCTGACTTTCCGTATCTATTTTTTAAGGTACATAGCTGATACTTTCCTTTTACTGCAGCGGCAAAAGTTTCAACGCTGGGTGTTGCAGAAGCAAGTACTAATACTCCCTTGTTATATGCACAGCGAAATCCTGCTACATCTCTTGCATGATAGCGTGGGGAGCTTTCGGACTTGTAAGTATGCTCCTGTTCCTCGTCCATAATTATCATTCCGACATTTTCAAAAGGAGCAAAAACTGCGGAACGGGTTCCGACTGCCACATGGGCTTCGCCTCTTTTTACCCTTTTCCATTCGTCCATTCTTTCTCCAATTGAAAGTCCGGAATGAAAAACGGCGACATCATCTCCAAAATATCTGCGAAAAATATTTATAGTCTGAGGAGTTAATGAAATCTCCGGAACCATTACAATTACATTACGGCCGTCATTTAGGACATCCCTGATAAGCTTCAAAAAGACTCTCGTTTTTCCACTTCCTGTTACACCGTAAAGAAGTGAAACTCCTGAACCGTTTTCATATTGGTTTTTAATCTTCAAATATGCTTCATTTTGTTCTGCTGTCAAAGGTGATTCCTCAATATCAAGTTTAACATCAGAGGAACTGTACGGCTTTCTGTAATATTCGCAGGAATAAGATTCGACGAAACCCTTGTTTTCCAAAGCCTTTACTACAGCAGGAGTTATACCTAAAAAATAACATACTTCCTTTACAGAAGCTGAACCTGTTTCTTCAAGTAGAGTTAAAACGGAACGTTGTTTTGCTGTTATTTTGATTTTCTCACCCTCAGCTTTATATTTATCTGTAAGGCGTACCATACGCATAGTAGCATCTGATGACTTGGTTGACGCTTCGTCATTGCGAACAATAAAACCTTTCTTAGCCAGGGAGTCTATTGATTCGCAGTCCTCACGAAAACCTAATATAGCACAAATGCGCTTTCTTGAAACATAACAGCCTCGTTCTAAAAGGAAATCGTAAATTTGCTTTTCAGTTTCTGAAAGTTCTTTCTGTTTTTCAGGCGATATCTCAGTTCTTGCTACATATGAAGAAACCATTTTCAGATTTATGCCTGCAGGCAATACAGCTTTTGCCGCTTCATAGCATGTACAGAAAGTGCGTTCTTTTAACCAACGTATTAAATCGCACATCTCATCACTAAGAAGCGGTGCCTTATCAAGCACCGCTATTACTTCTTTCAGTTTATCAGCAGACTGCGCCTGCAAAATTTCCATAACAACTCCAAAATGGCGTTTGTTATTTTTACCGAAAGGAACCATTACTCTAATACCCTTTTTCACACTGTCAATAAGTGTTTCAGGTATAATGTAATCATATTCCTTATCAAAGGAATAAAGAGCTCCCTCCACTGCAACACGAGCAATAGCAATCGTACCCATGAAAAAACTCCCGAAAATTAAATCAGATATCCCTGATTTCCTCAGGCTCAATTATATCATATTTGTTATCAGCAATTTCTTCTATTGCTAAGCTTACAGGCTTTTCAATAAGAATCTCGCCTTCTTCAGCTGCATTTTCAGAAATTTCTCTTGCTCTTTTAGCAACAGCAATTACAAGAGAATAACGGCTTGTATGTCCTTTTAAAATTTTGTTTAAATCGAAATTAACCATTTGTAAGCACCTCTTCAATTTCTTCAGTTAATCTTTTGGACTTTAATCCTTCTGCTTGAATAATAGCACAAATATCGCTGACTGCATAGTCTACGACATCGTTAACAACTATATAATCATATTCGCAGGAACGTTTGATTTCATCCCTTGCAATAGTCATTCTGCGCCTTATATCATCTTCGTCCTCGCTTTCACGATTGCGAAGACGCTGTTCGAGAACAGGCATGGACGGCGGCATAAGGAAAATGCTGACTACATCGGGGTACATCTCACGAATTTTCTGCGCACCCTGTACCTCGATTTTTAAAACCACATTTTTTCCCTCGCTGAGCCATTTGTCTACTGGAGCTTTTGGAGTTCCATAATAATTTACGCTATACTTTGCATATTCGAGTATATCGTTATTTTCAAGTTTTTTCTTGAATTCTTCCTCAGATACAAAATGATAGTGAAATCCATCAATTTCCCAATCTCTCGGAGCTCTTGTAGTAAGTGAAACTGACAGCTGAACGCTTTGATCACGCTTTTTAAGTTCAGCTAAAATTGTATCTTTTCCCGAACCTGAAGGTCCGGAAAGAATAATAAGCATCCCCTTTTTATTCATCCTCTGCTGTTCCTCCCTCAAGTTCAGTATCGTCTATATCGCCGCCTTCGACAAGTCTGTTGGCAACCGTCTCAGACTGAAGATAAGTAAGAATAACATGGTCACTGTCAGTTATAATAACCGCTCTCGTTCTTCTTCCATGGGTTGCATCAATGAGCATTCCCTTTTCTTTGCTGTCCTGTATTATCCTTTTTATCGGAGCAGATTCAGGACTTACTATAGCAACAAGTCGGTTGGCATTTATCATATTGCCAAAACCAATATTTATTAGCTTCATCTTTTACCTCCGATAAAATTATTCAATATTTTGAACTTGCTCTCTGATTTTTTCAACCTCAGCTTTAATATCTATAACCTTAGAAGCGATTTCAACGTCCTGAGCTTTTGAACCGATTGTATTGGCTTCTCGGTTCATCTCCTGGACCAAAAAGTCCATTTTGCGGCCAATTGCATCTTTTGAATCCAAAAATGCTTTTAACTGGTCAATGTGACTTCTAAGTCTTACTGTTTCTTCGGCTACCGCTACTTTATCTGCAAAAACAGCAGCCTCAGTTAAAATTCTCTGTTCATCTATATGAACGTCACCTAAAATCTCTTTCATTCTCGCTACAAGCTTATCGTTATATTCTTTAACAGTCTGAGGAGAACGCTCTTCAATAAACTCCACATAGGTAAGAATTAAATCAGCACGGCTACTAATATCTTCACGCAGCTTTACGCCTTCATGTTCTCTCATGTCAATAAATGAATTAACAGCTTTTTCAAGAACTGATCTTACAGCATTCCAGATTTTTTCTTCATCAGCTTCGGCCTTATGAACTGTAAGAATATCATTAAATCTTGTAAGAGTTGATACAGATATGTCATTTCTTACATCATATTTATCTGCTATTTCTCGCAGAGCTTGAAAATATCCTGCTGCCAAAGAATGGTTTACCGTAACCTCTGCAGCTTCCTCTTCTAAAGATTCAATCTGTACAAAACATTCCGTTTTACCTCTCGAAATACGAGACTGAACATAGGATTTGAGCTTTTCTTCAATAAATCCATATACTCTCGGAACACGAGAACTAAACTCAAAATAGCGATGATTCACGCTTTTTATTTCAACAGTAATACTCATTCCGTCAACGGTATCCTGAGCACGACCGTATCCTGTCATACTTCTAATCATTTTAGTAATCACCCGTATAGTATTTACTTTATTTTGATATTTAATATATTTTACCAATTTTCACATACGTTTGTCAAATAAAATAAATCAGACCGGCTGATGCCGGTCTTGATATAAGTAAAATTTACATATTATTAACGCCTGAAAGCTCTTTAAGAACTTCAACTTTATCAGTTTTCTCCCAGGGAAGGTCTATATCTGTTCTTCCCATATGTCCGTAAGCGGCAACCTGACGGTAAATAGGTCTGCGAAGATCGAGAGAATCAATAATTGCAGCTGGTCTTAAATCGAATGCCTCTTCAACAATCTCGCTGAGAGTATCATCTGGAATAACTCCTGTGCCGAATGTATCAACCATTATTGAAACGGGCTTTGCAACACCGATTGCATAAGCAAGCTGGATTTCACACTTCTTTGCAAGCTTTGCAGCAACAATATTCTTTGCAACATAACGAGCGGCATATGCAGCTGAACGGTCAACCTTTGTCGGATCTTTTCCGGAGAAAGCTCCGCCGCCGTGACGTGAATATCCGCCGTATGTATCAACAATGATCTTTCTTCCTGTAAGTCCGCTGTCAGCTGCGGGACCGCCCTTTACAAAACGACCTGTGGGATTTACATAAATTATTGTATGGTCATCCATAAGCTCGGCGGGAACAATGGGCTTAACAACATGCTCAACAATGTCAGCTCTTATCTGTTCGAGAGAAACATCGTCACTGTGCTGAGATGAAACAACAATTGTATCAACTCTTACAGGATTGTCGTTTTCATCATATTCAATTGTAACCTGAGTTTTTCCGTCGGGACGAAGGTAAGGAAGAGTTCCATCCTTTCTAACAGCAGTAAGACGCATTGCAAGCTTATGAGCAAGCGCAATAGGCATAGGCATAAGCTCAGGGGTTTCGTCACAAGCGAAACCAAACATCATACCCTGATCACCTGCACCGTTAAGGTTATAAGCGTCATCTTCGCCGCCTTTAAGTTCAAAAGATTTATCTACGCCCATAGCAATATCAGGAGACTGCTCATCAATAGCTGTAAGCACTGCACAGCTGTTTCCGTCAAATCCTTTTGTTGCGTCGTCATATCCTATTTCACATACAACTTCTCTTGCAATTTTAGCAATATCAGGCTTGCTTGTAGTACTAATTTCGCCCATAACAAGTATCTGACCTGTTGTACATGTTGTTTCACAAGCCACTCTTGCCTGCGGATCTTTTGAGAAAATTGCATCCAGAACTGCATCGGAAATCTGGTCGCAGATTTTATCGGGATGTCCTTCTGTTACTGACTCAGAAGTGAAAAGATGTCTTGCCATTTCTTTAACTCCTTTGATAAAAAATCACATTATCACACAAATAAAGCACTCGCAACTAACCGCGGGTGCTTATAAGGTGAATTTTTAACCTTATCTTTCGGTTAATACCGTAGGACTTGGCACCTTGCCGAAAAGCAGGTTGCCGGGCTTCACAGGGCCTATCCCCTCAGCCACTCTAAATAAGGTATTAAGTTTGAGCTAATAATACAACATCTGCGGTCAAAAGTCAACACTAAAAACTCATTTTCGACCTTCAGACGACAAATTATTCTTCTGCTGAAAAATTACTTATAGCTGAATTTGAAAACTCGGCCTGCATATTTTGAAAGCACAAGCATAAGCGGATAACCAGCCACCGCAAGCATTACTCCCTTTATGGCATTAAGAGCAGTAGCGCCCCAAATGGCTCCCCACAGGGCATCGCTGGTAAGCTCAATACCAAGGAAATATTTAAAGAACAGAGGATCAATAAAGTAATTGGAACCTATGCCCAAAACAACTATGCTGATAATTCCGACAATTCCGCCAACTACTGCAAAAGTAGCTCTTCTTTTTCCGTCAACCTCTTTACCGAAAGCATATTTTCTGAAAATAAGAGAAAACGGAACAATATAGGCACAGCCCACAATGAAATTCATTATATTGCCGAAGCCCATCTGAGTGCCGATACCTTTGAATATAAGTTCAAGTATGTTTTTTACTAACTCGACTATCACACCGAAAAGTGGGCCAAAGAACACTGAACCTATTAAAGCGGGAAAATCACTTAAATCCAGTTTCAAATGACCAAGACTCGGCAGAATAGGAAACTCCAAAAGATAAAGGACAAAGGCCATTGCGGAAAAGATTCCTAAAAGTACAAGTTTTTCTGTTTTTTTTGCTGCTGACATATTTACAAAATCTCCTTTCGTAACGCTGTCAACAAAAAAAGCCCCGCAAAAATATTGCAGGGCTCTCAGCACGTACCGGGTGCCGCTTCTTTCATCCGGACTATACCGTCGGCTTCGGAATCTAACCGAAATCAGCTTTCGCTCGCAGGCTAAGGCATTTTGCCCATTACTGCCGGTGGGGAATTTCACCCCGCCCTGAAGACAGCTATTAACTTATAAATGATAATACCACTGTATGCGGTTACTGTCAATACTGAGAATTAATTTCCTTTGTAATTCTATCCAGCTTTTCATGCAATTCATCCCATGACGCATAGAGCTCATCGAGCTTATTTGTAGCAGTATCAAGCTGTTTGGTAAGTTCCATAATATTTTCATAGTTTGAAGAAATCTCCGGATCTGACATATCAAAATTTATTTTTTCTATTTTTTCCTCTGTTTCTTCAATCTCATTTTCGCACTTTTTTAAAGCCGTATTAAGTTTACGTTTTTCACTCTCAGCTTCTTTTCTTAAAACATACATATTCACTTTCGGTTTTTTGTTTTGCTCTTTTGTTTCGATGACCTCTTCAGCTTTAGCGGCATGCTTTTCGGCAAAATAATCATAATCACCCTGATACTTTTCCATTCCGCTTTTATTCATCCAAAAAATTCTGTCAGCAAGTTTATTTATAAAATATCTGTCATGAGATATAGCAAAAACTGTTCCGTTATAACTTGCTATAGCGTTTTCAAGAGCTTCACGTGAAGATATATCAAGATGGTTGGTCGGCTCGTCAAGGAGCAAAAAGTTTGCACCCGAGAGCATAAGTTTAAGAAGAGCAACTCTCGCCTTTTCACCACCACTGAGAGCTGAAATGCGTTTGCTTATATCGTCACCCGTAAACAAAAAGGCTGCCAATGCACTTCGCACAGCTGTCTCGGTCATAGTAGGATAACAATCCCATATTTCAGATAAAACCGTCGCATTATTATTAAGACTTTCAAGTGTTTGATCGAAATATCCTATTTTAACATTGGCACCAAGCTTTATTGTACCTTCATCACACTCATAGTTTCCCAGAATCATCTTAAACAGTGTGGTTTTGCCACATCCGTTTTCACCAAGAAGAAAAACTCTTTCATTTCTTAAAATTTGAAAAGATATGTCAGAAAAAATCTTTTTATTTCCAAAAGATTTTGAAAGATTGTCAGCATTTAAAACCTCGTTGCCGCTTACTTGTGAAGCAGAAAATTTGAAATCAAGAGTCTTTGCTTCACTTTCAGGCTTTTCTACATTTTCAAGAAGACGGTCAAGCTGTTTCTGCTTGCTCTCCGCCATTCTTATATTACGTTCTCGGTTCCAGCGTCTCTGCTGTTCTATTATCCCCTCAATTCTGTGAGCTTCTTTCATGGTGTTTTCATAATGACGCAGCTCGATTTCTCTCTGTTCTTCACGAAGTTCCATAAATCCTGAATAACTGCGGTTTCCAAAGGTGACACGTCGATTTTCTATCATCATGGTTTTATCGGTGACTTTATCAAGAAAATATCGGTCATGGGAAATAACGAGACATCCGCCGCTGAAATTTTTAAGAAAATCTTCAAGCCATTCTACGCTTTTAATATCCAAATGGTTCGTAGGCTCGTCCAAAAGAAGAAAGTTGGCGCCTGAAAGAAGAAGTTTAGCCAAACTGATTTTTGAACGCTGTCCCCCGCTAAGTTTACCGCATGGTAAATCCATATCCATCTCAGAAAAACCTAGTCCGATTATTGCCGCTTTGGCTCTGCTTCTGAAAGTAAGACCGCCTTCTCTCTCAAATTTTTCTGTAAGCTGCGCCTGGCGCTCTAAAATCTCATCATTTGCACCTTGTGATTCTATTTTGAAAGCAATCTCTTCAAGCTCATCCTCTATTTCCATAAGTGGCTCAAAAACAGTAAGCACTTCTGAATAAAGGGAACGTTTACTATCGGAACAGGCATGCTGTTCCATATAACCTACAACAGCATTTTTTGATTTATATATTTCACCTGAAGATGGAGCCATTTCTCCTGTTATCAATTTAAAAAGAGTAGTCTTGCCGGTTCCGTTAGCACCTATTACTCCAACTTTATCGTTGTCTCCGATTTCAAAAGATGCACCAGAAAACAACAGCCTTTCTCCAAATTCCATTTTTAAATTATATACATTAAGTAAAGCCATATTTTTTCTCCTTTGCGCAGTACATTGTAAATCAAAAAATCAAAATTGGCAAGGGCATAAAAAGAGTCTGCTTTTAAAGCAGACTCTTTTTATAACATTTTCAAACTTTAATTAGTCAACAACTTTGCTTTTAAGAATTTTGGGAAATTTAAATGCAAAGACAATTGTTGTAACCGTAGCGGCAATAACATCAGCAAAAGGTTCTGCCAGGAAAACACCCAGAACTTTATCTGTAAAGAAAAGAGGCAGTATATATACTAGCGGTATAAGTAGAATTATTTTCCTTAAAAGTGCCAAAAAGATAGAGACATTTGCCTGACCAAGTGAAACAAAGGTTTGTTGACATGCAGTCTGTGCTCCGAGAGCAAATATACCTGCCATATAAATTCTCAAAGCCCATGATGCCGTTTCCATAAGCTGTGCATCACTGGTAAATATGCGTACAAGTAGCTGAGGTAAAAGCATTACAAAAAGCCACATAACTACCGAATATGATAATGAGATAGTTATAAATATTTTAAAAGCTTTTTTTACACGCTCTGTATTGCCTGCTCCATAGTTAAAACTGATTATCGGCTGAGCGCCCTGAGCAAGTCCCTGCATAGGAAGATAAACAAGCTGCATAATGCTACTGATAATCGTCATAGCTCCGACAGCAATGTCTCCACCGTAACCTTGTAGAGAAGAATTTAAAGTAACTACAACAAGGCTTTCCGTGCTCTGCATAATAAAAGGAGAAAGTCCCAAAGTAAGAGCGGGAAAAATAACTTTTCTTTCAGGTTTAAAGTTAGAAAACTTAATCTTTATCTTTGTCTTTTTACCTGTAAGGAATATAAGCACCCATATTGCAGAAAGAGTCTGGGAAAGTATAGTGGCGATTGCAGCACCCTTTACGCCCATATCAAAACCATAAATGAATACAGGGTCAAGTACAATATTGGTAACTGCTCCTATTAGTACAGTAGCCATACTTGTTGTTGCAAATCCCTGAGTGGAGATAAATGAATTAAGACCCAAAGAAAGCTGAACAGCGATAGTGCCGATAAGATAAATCTCCATGTACTCAGATGCATAGCCGATTGTATTTTCTGAAGCACCAAATGCCATCAGCAAAGGCTCTCTGAAAATCATGAAAACCGTTGTCAGCACTATAGATAATCCGATCAAAACGCTTGTGCAGTTACCGAGGATTTTTTCTGCTCCTTCATTATCTCCGGCACCCATTTTTATTGCTGCTCTCGGAGCTCCGCCCATACCGATAAGAGCACTGAAAGCGGAAATAATCAAAATAAGAGGAAAAGTTACACCGACACCTGTAAGTGCAGTAGAACCTATTACGTCAATATGACCAATGTAGATTCTATCTACTATGTTGTACAATGCATTTACAAGCTGAGCCGCTATCGACGGAACAGCAAGCCTGATTATCAAACCTCCAATCTTATCATTTCCCAAATCTGTTTGTCTTTTGGCCAAAACTAAGTCACCTTACTTTTTTTAATTCCTAAAATTATACACACAAAAGCAGCGGCAAATAGAAATACAGCAAGTGTTATAGCAACAATTTGCCGTACACCTAAAACGCCGCTATGGTTACTGTAAGAATCGGTACTCACAGCGTCCCTTAAATCAGCGACAGTTGTTTCACCGTTGTTTTGAGAATGTAACAGATTGTTATATGAGTTTCCGTAATATTTATCGGAAGAATACTGAGGTGATTTTATAGAAGCACCAACCGAATTTTTTACTGTAGTGATTTCTTTTTCATGTGAGGAGCTTTCCCCTTTAACGGTTGTACTTTCTTTAGACTCTGTGCTGCTTTTTGACGTTTCCTGAATACTGTACAAAACACATGTTGTCTTTTCTGTATGAACTCCGGAAGCATCAATAAATTCAGCTTCTAAAATGAGATTATCAACAATTTTCTTACTGAAGGAAAGTTCAAATGCAATTGTTACATTTGAGTGACTGTCATATACTTCTATTTTATTAACGGTATTTTTTAATGAAAAAAGCGATGACTCAGTACAGGTAAAAGAATCAGAATCAATAAATATTTCATCTTTTTCATTCCCATAAATAACTGAAAATCGTATTCCCTGTTTACCTTTATAGGCGTGTACATCTGTTATTTGAAATTCAATTGAAAGATTTTTTAAATCTTCGCTTAATGAATACTCAATTCCTGCAAATGAAATAGGAGAGTTTTCATTGTTTATTAAAACAATATAGCCGCTGTTTTCAGCAGAAAGTATCAAGGATGTTTTTCCTAAGCAGAACAAAATAACAATTACAAGAATAAAAGAAATGCTCTTTTTTAACCTCATCATAGCACTATCCCGTAAGGTGTCGTTACAACGTAATAGTACACTTTTTTACTTAAAAGTGTACTTACTTAAATAGATTATGAAAACTTTTCTGCCATCTTTGATAATACAAAGTAATAAGAGACGTCATGCAATAATCATAAAGGACAAAAATAACGTTTCCCATGGCCAAAAGTATTAAAACAGAATATTTGCCATATTCTTCCAGTTCGTCAAATGGAATTCCAAAAACATATATTATAACAGCATAGGCAGCAACTGCCGCAACATTAAACAGCAGCAATTTTACAACCCATTCTAAAATTTTAGGTAATTTATTTTCAATTACTTCTTTAATTATTGGATAGTATCCAAAAAACGCTACAAAAAACATTGCAGCCTCTTTATCGGCCACAATAAGTAAAGACAACAAGCTTATAGCAATATAAGCACCTGTTGCCCACTTTTTATTAATTTCAATAACAATGATAGCCAAAAGCGCCCCCGAAACCGCAGGGAGCGTATAGGTTAAAAACGGAACTAATCCGGTCATAAACATAAGCACAACAGAAACCGAAGAAATTATTCCGCATAATGCAACTTTTGTACTCTGCCTCTTCAAATTGCCCTCCTCCTATCAGCAACAAGGAATTAGGTCGCCTCCAAAACATTCGCAACAGCAGTCTGCACAAATAAGACTGGAGCAAATATCACACGCTGAACAGCCGCTGTTTGTCTGTCTCGTTCTATACCCGCCTTGCCTTGGATTGGTAACATTATTGAAAGCGGCTTTGTATTCTCCGTTATCAGGATCCATACTGCACGCATTAGCATAGTTTTTCTGTGCTTCCTCAAACCAACCTCTTCTGTACTGAACCGTACCTTTTAAAAAGTACCACTCTGCATTTCGCATGGATTTAGGTACTCCATCAAGAAGAGTTTCAGCATCATCTATACGGTTAGCCGCAATTTTGGCTCTTATGTCCGAAAAAGACGATGAATTATTATATTGCTGATATCCTGTTGTTTTATTAGTATTTCTATTGTTTCCTGTATTTGAAGAATTCCCGGAACCAGATGATCTTCGACTTAAAATTATAGCGTCATAAGCATCGTCAAGTTCACGCATCTTTTTTGCAGCAATCTCAGCAAGAGGACCTGAAGAATAGCTGTCGGACTGATATTTTCGCGCAAGATTTCTATAAGCTTCCTTTACCTCTTCATCGGTAGCATCTTCGGAAATATTTAAAACATTATATGGATTTCTCATTGTTTCACAACCTTACGTTCTAATATTTTTTGCGTACAAGTACTCATTCCACAGTCCAGTATATTCTCTATTATCGGTTTAAAATTTTCGCAATCAAGAAGTTCATAAGCTATATATGCTTCATCAGCTGAGCGATTTAGCATCTCTTCAGCAGAAGTATATATTATATTATTCATCTCTTTATTGTCATAACAATATTCGCTTCTGATCGCAAAAGTATTATAACTGCCGCTTTTACAATCCTTTTCAAAATCATCAAGAGCATCGCTTATATAAACCCATCTGCCAACGCAATAACCGATTCTTTCAAGAATTGTTTTGGTATCGCCATCAAAACCATACGATATAAGTTTTGACATAGCTTCAGAAGTTGGATGAGCAGCTTCATCAATACTTTGCGTTTTTTTAGCTTCAACCTTTTGCTGATTATCAATAGCTTCTTTAACTATCAGTTCAACGTCAGGATATCTTTTCTTTGCCTTGTTATGAACATATGCTCCAAAAGGATATAAAAAACATGATAAAAGCCTTTTAAAAAAGCCGTTATCATTTATATCATCTTTAAGCTTATAGTAAAACATTATCATCGCAACAGCACAGGTATAATCAAATTCCTCGGCATTGCTGCTACATTTAACACATTTTTTAAGAGGATTAACACAGCAACGCCCTTTAAAGAAGCTCGGACATTTTTGTGAAGCAGCAAGTCTTACAATTGCAAAAAATGTAAAATCATAACTAAGAGTCATACGCGACAATATGCCGTAACGCTTACCGAGCTTTGTACAAAGGGTACAATATATACTTTTGTAAGTCTCATAATCCTTTATTTTCAGTTCCGGCTTATACGCTCGAACATATCCAAACAATAAGACACACCAACTTTCAAAAATATTGTAAGCTATATGTAAAATAAATTCATTAACATATTGTAAACATTAAAGAACAAGAAGGAAAATTATCAATATAAAATTTTAGTTTAATGGTTCGCTATACAGAAATATTGTAAAGTTTAATATTCCCATAAATTTTATGTAACACATTCATATTTATCTACTAAAAACAGCAATAAATAAAGCCATCGCAAGACGATGGCTTTATCATTTTATATGCTTTAAAAATTAAACTTCTTCGAAAACAATTCTCTCAATAATTACATCATCAACCGGCTTATCCTGAGGGTCAACTTTTACGCCTGCAATGGCATCCACAACATCCATGCCTTCAAACACTTGTCCGAAAACAGTATGTTTAAAATCAAGCCACGGTGTACCGCCAACTTTTTTATAGTTTTCAGTAACTTCCTGTGGGAAGCCTCTGTCTGCAAGTTCAACCATCTGTGAAATAAGTCCCTCATCAACATTTTTAGCCTGAACAATAAAGAACTGACTTCCGTTTGTGTTAGGCCCCGCATTTGCCATGGAAAGCGCTCCACGATAATTACGTGCGGATAAATCAAATTCATCCTCAAAGGAACGACCATAAATACTCTCTCCGCCTCTACTGGTACCTGTTGGATCTCCGCCCTGTATCATAAAATCTTTAATAACTCTATGAAAAATAAGGCCATCATAATATCCATCTTGTGAATGGGAAATAAAATTCTCAACCGTCTTTGGAGCAATTTCAGGAAAAAGACGAATTTTAATATCGCCCATATTTGTTTTCATAACCGCTATTTTCTCGCCTTTTGAAGGCATTTCAAGCTGTGCAATCATTGTTATTCCTCCACAATCAAAGGTTTTTAATTATTATACATTCAATTGCGGCATAAGGCAACACTTATAGGGAGTGAGTTTTAAGAAGCTCATAGATTTCCTTTTCGTCATATATGTCAAAACCATCAACGCTCATTTCATTTTTGCCTGTTATTCCGTCCACAAATCCGGCATTAATCATAGCTTTATAAAAGTCTTTTAGCTCTGAAAAGTGAGGCATTATATTTTTTCTTGACAACCTTTGAATATTTGAGACTAGGGCATACGCTCCCCAGTTTGAAACAGTTGCCACTATAAGATGTTTAGACTTTATCTTACAGGGATCACAATTTATTATATTTCTAAGCTTCTCAGAAATATTACCCATACCTATTTCGTTTCCACCGTCTCCTATACCAACTGTTACAATACCTTTATTGCAGCAAAGTTCAAAAAGCATATCTAAGTTTGATGTATGTTGTTTTATGCTTTCTCCGCGAATGTTTGTATAATCATCTGAACTATTTCTGCCGCATCTTTCTATTGCTATAACAGCTACGGGAGAATATTTATTAATCAGTTCTTCATATGACCCCGCAGATGAATTTACAGAAAAATCAGATAATACTTTTAAATTTTCAAAAGGTGCAACACTGTACGCTTCTGTTAAAATAATCGGATTATATCCTAATTTTTCTAATGACTTATAAATAACATAAGTTCCCGCAGGACCATCCGTTTCACCTGTTCCGTTAACCCAAAAACCGGTTATTAGAAAAATAGTACCCTTTTGTAACTGAAGAATGTCTCTTGCTGCATAACTGCAATAATTATCCGGCAAAAACTTTGCAGCTTTATCCATACCTCTTGACGAATCCGTTAAAATAATGTCCTCTGCTTTCATATTCTCGCCTCCTGTTATAAGCATATGCAGTTTGAGTATAAATTAAAATTAAATCTTCTCCTTAAATAATATTTTTTACAATTAAAAAATAATTAGTTGTTGTAAAAAGATATAACATCATTAGCCCACTTTTTGGCATTCTCAAAATCATTATTATCAGGATGTGATAATGCCGAATCAAAATTATTGATTAAGGTTATAAACTGTATGTTGTTAGGGTCCTTTTCAAGCATTTTTTCGTATCTTGCTCTAACAGCAGAAGGCATTCTGCCTTGACACATAAAGCCTTCATATACTCTATTATCGGAGGGTATTTCAGCCTTTACGGCAGAAAGAATTTTATCAAAGTAGGATTTATCGCCGCCAAAACCGGCTGTCCCAAAAAGAGCGATAGCTTTTCCATGAAGAGTATGAAGAAATTCTTCAATTTCTTTGCTGCATTTCCCCTTATCTGTCCAGAATCCGACAAAAATCAAATCCGAATCAGCAGCGTCATTACTGGGTTCTCCAAAATATTCTATATATTCAACTTCTTCTTTAATTTTTTCTGCAACTGAAAGAGTATTACCACTTTTGCTTGAATAAACAACTGATATTTTCATGAAACAATTACCTTTCTTTTTTTCTTTAAAGAATATCACTTGAAAAAATTTTTTCAATAATAAACAAGAAAATGTTACAAAAACACCAATGAAAGTTAACAGTTTTATTATAATTCACACCACATTCATTGTTTAGTCATTTTAAGAAAGGAGTTGGACAAATTTTATAGATGATTTAATCAAATATCTTATATTTTCCTCTCTAAAAACTGTATCATGTTTTGTATGTATTCTATCTAAGTAATATCCTAAAAATCTCTTATGTTTTAAAGCAGCTACTCCGATATTTATAGGAAAATTCATTTGATCAGACGGATAAAAAGTTGTTATAGTTTTTGTTATGAACGGCTTTACCTTTAAGTCATCATAAAAAGTATATGCGGAAGCAATATTATCAGCATACACTTTTCTAGCAGCACCGTTAACCACAAGCATCATCGTTTCACCGTCAGAAACACAGTCGAAATTTACAACTATTTTATTTTTTATCTCCTGATTATACTTTCTGGCAAAAGCTGATGACCCAATAAGCCCCAGCTCTTCATTATCAAAAAACACAAAAGCTGTTGTTGCGAGTTCATCCTTTGTCATATTAAGCATTATTTCACACAGGGTTATGATTCCAGAAGTATTGTCATTAACGGTATTTTTATTTTCCTTACCAAACATAATAATATATACAAATCCAAAAGCTAAAAATGCGCATAAAAAATATGCGATAAGTATATTTTCGAAAAAAATCATAGATATAAAAGAAACAAGAAAACATATAATGAAAAGTGGCAGTAAAATGAGAATTTGGTAAAATATGTAAAACAATAAATTTTTTGGTGTAATAAAATTAGGAAACGGCAGTTTTGGAGCGGTATCATAATGTGCGGTAAAAATGACATTTGCCTTTGAAATATCACCTATAACAATATTGCGACTTTTAATTATAGAGCCGCTTTCATCAATCTTTGCATAAATTTCACTTTTCTCCAGTTCAGAAATTAAAAAGCTAGTAAAATTACTTTTTTGAGCTTTAGTTTTTCGTGTCTGAAAATCATCAAGAATTTTTTTCGATAAAAGCTCCATATCTCCACCTCTTAGCAGCTAATTTTGATTATATAATAGCAAACCGGCAACTGGATTACAATAAACAAATCCGGCTGCCGGTTATAAAAGCATATTATAGTATTATTTTATTTATCCTGTGTGTTATTTGAAGATGAGGAAGTATTATCGCTTTCAGGAATATCTTTTACTTCAGATTCAGTATTTGTGCTGTTCTGAACGCCTATATCCTCTTCCTTTTCTTCAATTACTTCTCCATTCATTATAGCGCTGAAAACCTTGCCGTCCATTTTTTCTTTGCTCATAAGATACTTTGCAACCGCATTAAGTTTATCCATGTGATCGGTTAGAATCTTTTTACATCTGTCATATGCGGCAGTTATAATGGCGTTGATTTCATTATCGATCTCAGCCGCTGTGTTTTCAGAATAATTGCGCATATGAGAATAATCCTTTCCGAGGAATATCTCATCATTACCCTGTCCGAAAGCAATTGGACCAAGCCTATCACTCATACCATACTTAGTGACCATTTTTCTCGCAATTTCGGTAGCTCTCTCAATATCATTAGAAGCTCCGGTAGAGACATCGCCTAAAACAATACTTTCAGCTACTCGACCACCGAGAAGAGATACGAGTTCATCAAGCATGCGATTCTTTGAGCTGTAGCTCTTATCGTCAGTGGGGACATACAGTGTATAACCGCCTGCCATACCTCTCGGAATTATAGAAATTTCCTGTACAGGATCAGTGTACTTAAGGAAGAATGATGATACCGCATGACCGGCCTCATGGAAAGCTGTAAGCTTCTTTTCATGGTCAGTAAGCTTATGAGATTTTTTCTCTGTACCAACCATTACCTTAATTGTTGCGTCACGGATTTCCTTCATAGTGATAGCTTTAAGACCTCTTCTTGCAGCAAGAAGCGCTGATTCATTAAGAAGGTTTGAAAGATCAGCTCCGGTAAATCCAGCCGTTGAGCAAGCAATAGTATGAAGGTCAACATCGGGTGCAAGAGGCTTACCTTTAGCATGAACCTTGAGTATAGCCTCACGTCCTGCAAGATCAGGATAACCTACAGTAATCTGTCTGTCAAAACGTCCCGGACGAAGAAGAGCCGGGTCAAGAATATCCGGACGGTTAGTAGCGGCAATTATAATAACGCCCTCGTTTGCACCAAAGCCGTCCATTTCAACAAGCAACTGGTTAAGCGTTTGCTCACGTTCATCGTGGCCGCCGCCCATACCGGCGCCTCTATGACGACCGACAGCATCGATTTCATCAATAAATATTATAGCAGGAGAATTCTTTTTCGCCTGTTCAAAAAGATCTCTTACTCTGGAAGCACCAACGCCAACGTACATCTCAACAAAGTCCGAACCAGAAATTGAGAAGAAAGGAACATTGGCTTCACCAGCAACAGCTCTTGCAATTAGAGTTTTACCTGTACCGGGAGGGCCTACTAAAAGCACACCCTTTGTTATTCTTGCACCGATTTCTGTAAACTTGCCGGGATTTTTCAGAAATTCAACAATCTCCTGAAGTTCTTCCTTTTCTTCGTCAGCTCCGGCAACATCATCAAAAGTTGTTTTGCGCTTTTCATCTTTTGCCTGTTTTACTCTTGCTTTACCAAAACCAAAAGTACGATTAGTCTCATTAGTCATTGCCTGATTCATCTTTTTGGCAATAAGAGAAAATGCGACAATAAGAACTATGGTAATAATGAGCATAGGCAGCAAATTAGTTATCCATGAGCTTGTAGCACCACGAATCAAATCTTCCTCAATTGGAGCATCAGGATGTTCTGCATTATAATTTCGTACAAGTTCATGAACATCTTCCATGAATATGCTCACATTCGGAACATTATATTTTTGTTCTTCTTCGCTTCCTGCAACCTTATACTCCAAGACTCCTGAAGCAAGATTGAGACTATACTTCGTTATTTTGCCTTCATCAAAAAGCTGAATGATCTCGTAGTATTCTGTTTTATCCTTTGTTTGCTGCTGAGTTCCGGCAAAAATGCCTATTGACGAAATCAACAAAATCGGCAACAAAATATACGGTAAATATGCAAGCCAGCTTTTTGTGTTTGGATTTTTATTGTTATTATTATTGTTGTTATCCAAGAATGAAACACACTCCTTATCAGTCGGAATAAACCGAATGCTTTAACGCACCTACATAAGGCAGGTTACGATATTTTTCATCATAATCAAGACCATAACCTACAACAAATTCATCAGGAACTGTTGTACCGGAATAGTCTGCAAAAAGGTCAACCTGACGTCTTTCAGGTTTATCAAGGAACGTACAGATTTTAATACTTGCAGGATTCCTCTGTTTTAACACCTTCAAAAGATAGTCAAGAGTTTTTCCGCTGTCAAGTATATCCTCAACAACAAGCAGATCATATCCTTCAAGATTTAAATCGAGGTCTTTGATAATTTTTACAACTCCGGAAGTTTTGGCACCGGAACCATAGCTTGATACAGACATAAAATCTATACGGCACGGTATAGTAACAGCACGCATTAAGTCAGCCATAAACACAACCGAGCCTTTTAAAACGCTTACCATAAGTAGATTTTTGTCTTTATAATCCTCACTTATACGAGCACCAAGATCAGTTACGATCTTTTTTATCTCTTCTTCGGAAATAAGTACTTTTTCTATGTCTTTCTCCATTCTCACAGCCCCCTAAAACTCACTTTCCAAATCCTTTGCGAACGAGAATCTACATAAACACGTTTACAAACTCCAAAACCCGGAACAGCAACGATGCCTAAATCGTCGCACAAAACAGGATAACTGTCCCTCTTTTCCGGTGGAACCCCTTTTTCCTGAAACATTTTTTTCAGTTTTTTGTGTCCTTTAAAACCGGAAGGAGAAAAAGTGTCTCCGCTTCGCTTGTTCCTTATAATGAGTTTCCCGATTATTTTATCACAATCCATGAAAATATCCAACATCTGTTTGTGAATTTTTTGTGTATCAGTTAAATCCTTTTTGTAAATAATGTTTGCATTTACAAAATATGATGAAAATTCAGTACATCCCACTGTCAAATAAAGGCTATAATCTTCATTTTTATTATCAGGAGTGAATTTCTCAAGCATCCCCTTTCTTACTCTAAAATTTGCTGCAGCACAAATCTGTTTACATCCTCCGTTTTTAATTATATCGACTATGTCATTTATGTGTCTGCTTTCTGGTTTTATTTCTGTTTCTTTTTCAATAATAGCTGCTATTGTACGTTTAAGTACACAGTCAGGTGCATTTTTCAAAACCATAACAGAATATTTATCATTATTTTTGCATTTTTCAAAAAGCAAAGCTGCCTGTTCGCTTAAGAAATCTTCATCTTCTCTTACAGCTCGAATAAGTCTATCAGCTGAAGAAAGAAAAGAGGGATTTATTTTCTCAAAAAGCGGCAGGATTTCGTGTCTTATAAAATTTCTTGTATAATCATCAGATAAATTCGTCTCATCGGTCACATAAGAAATATTGTTTTTTTTACAATATTCCTCAATTTCGTTACGAGAACACTCTATAAGAGGTCTTATTATTCTTCCTCTTACGGGAGGTATTGCACATAAACCTTTAATACCTGTACCACGAGCCAGACGAAATAAAAGTGTTTCTGCGTTATCGTTTAAATTATGAGCGGTTGCAATTAACGAATCTTTATCAATTGATTCAAAAAACTCATATCTTATACGCCTGCCGCATTCCTCATGACTCTCTCCTGTTTTCAAGGCAATCCCGGGAACATCGGCATGAAGAACGTGCAGCTTAATACTATTTTTTTCGCAAAATTTTTTTACAAAAGCTTCGTCAGCATCGGCGGATTCCCCTCTAATACCATGATTTACATGGGCTGCACTGAGAGTTATTCCGTATTCGTCTTTTACGGAATTCAAAAAAAAGGCAAGCGCCATTGAGTCTGCGCCTCCTGAAAGAGCGACAATAACACTGTCACCTTTCTTAATCATGGAAAATTTCTCAATGGCACTTCTAATTTTACATATCATTACGCATTTTCTCCATAGACGTAAAACGTGTATTGTCAGGATTAAAGATAAGATTTACGTCGTGTACTGGACCGTGACGGTTTTTGCAAACAATAAGCTGTGTAAGATTCGGAATCTGTTCATCATCTGCATCATCCGGCGGAGTTTCATCGCCTTCTTTATAGTAATCAGGTCTGTACAGCATCATAACTATATCCGCATCCTGCTCAATTGAACCGGATTCACGAAGGTCAGCAAGCTGAGGACGGTGAGATTTTCCCCTGCCCTCGGTACCTCTGGCAAGCTGGGCACAGGTAATAACAGGAATGTTAAGATCCTTTGCCATAAGCTTAAGTCCACGGGTTATTTCAGAAACCTCCTGGACACGGCTTTCAATTCTTGTACCGGATTTCATAAGCTGAAGGTAATCGATTATTACACACTCGACATCCTTCATGCGGCGTATTCTCGCCTTCATTTCCGGAACTGTTATATTTGATGTATCGTCAAAATAAAGCGGGCAGTCATTGAGAACTGATGTAGCTGTTCCTATTCTTACCCATTCATCCTCGGAAAGCTCACCTGAACGCATTTTCATGCTATCCACATTTGCTTCTGATGAAAGCACACGCTGGGCAAGCTGAGCCTTAGTCATTTCAAGTGAGAAAAACAAAACCTTTCTCTTTGCAAGGAGAGCCACGTTTCTCGCAAGATTAAGTGCAAAGCTCGTTTTACCCATTGCGGGACGGGCTCCGATTATAATAAGGTCAGAATTATTAAGACCGGAAATGGTTTTATCCAAATCAGAAAAGCCTGTCGGAAAGCCCAAATATTTTTCTCGATCAGGAGAACTAAGCTTTTGAAGCCTGTCATATACCTCGTTTACTATTATATCACCTATTTGAGCAGGTCCGGATGTGCTTTTTCCTTGTCTGATATTATATATTTTCTGCTCCGCATTATCGAGCAGCATATCGGCGGTATCTTCCTGAGCGACAGCCGACTCTTCAATCTCACGGGCAGCAGTAATAAGCGTACGTATATAAAACTTTTCTCTTATAATTTTCGCGTATGTCTCGACATTTGCAGTTGAAGGTACGCTTTGCGAAAGCTGAAAGAGATATGTTTTTCCGCCAGCCTCATCATATATGTTTTCTTTTTTCAGAGCTTCAAGAACAATAAGGGGATCTATCTTTCCTCCTACAGCGTCAATATTCACTAATATAGAAAAAATTGCTTTGTGCTGCGGTAGATAAAAATGCTCCGCCTTTATACAGTCCATAACTGCCGTAAGACAAGGTGGGTCAATAAGAATAGAACCAAGCACCGCTTGTTCAGCCTCGAGACTGAAGGGCATACTCAGACTGTCAAACTCTGTAATTCCTGTATTGCTGTCCAAAATAGAGTTCCTCCCGGAAAATTATTGCTGCTCTCCTACCTGCACAAATACTTTGGCAGAAATTCCGGTATACAATTTTACCTCAGCTGTATATGTTCCGAAATTTTTAATATCCTCAACTGATACCTTTCTCTTATCAATATCAATTGCAAACTGTGACTTGATTTTTTCTGCGATTTCTTTTGATGTAACAGAACCAAACAGCTTACCATTTTTACCGGCTTTAGCTGTAAGCTTAATTGTTTTTCCTTCAAGCTTCTCGGCAGCTTCCTTGGCCTGCTGAGTAGCTACATCAATTTTATGCTGCTTAGACTGTTCTCTGTTTTTAAGTTCAGTCATAGTCTGAGCGTTAGCTTCAACGGCAAGATTTCTGGGAAAAAGAAAATTCCTCGCATATCCGTCTGAAGTTTTAACAAGTTCACCTTTTTTTCCAAGGCCTTTTACATCTGCATTTAAAATTACATCCATTAGGTTTACCTCCTGCGGTCAAAGCCGTTCTGATTATTTATTTTCAAGATAAAATTTATCAATCGCCTGCAAAAGCCTTACCTTTGCATCGTCAATTGTTTTTTCTTTAAGCTGAGCGGCAGCCATAGTCTGATGACCGCCTCCACCTAAAGCTTCCATAATTATTTGTACGTTAATATCGCCCAAAGATCGTGCTGATATATTTACCACTGAATCTGCGCTGAAAAGCACAAAAGAAGCCTTTACTCCTGCAATATTCAGCAGCTCATCTGCCGCCTGGGATGAAACAATTCTTACATCATCATTTTTAGCGTCGGAAACAGCAATTGCACATTCTCTGTATATATCAGCAGAAGCTACAACGGTATTTTTCTGACGGTAAGCATCAAGAGTATTTGCAAAAAGCTGTTTTACAGAAACAGTATCAGCACCAAGGTCACGAAGATATGCCGCTGCTTCAAAGGTTTGAACACCTGTTCTGAGAATAAAGTTCCTTGTATCAAGCATAATTCCCGAAAGAAGCGCTTCGGCTTCAAACTTATCAATAAGACGAGTTCCGTCGGAAGTGAGATAGGCAAGCATTTCGGTTACCATTTCCGATGCAGATGAAGCGTTCGGATTATGGAAAAATATAACTGCATCAGATATAAAATCCACATTCTTTCTATGGTGGTCAATTACGACTACCGTACTCGCTCTATGATAAAGTTCGGGATATTCGACAAAATCCGCTCTGTGGGTATCGACTATTATTAAAAGCGACTTTTTGGTAAGCAGTTCAAATGCCTGCTCTTCGGAAATAACAACATCCTTACCCAAAGAATCAAGTCTTTCAAGAAGCGGTTTGGCAAGAGTTTTAGTTCTCGACATCGCAATATATGCCGGTTTTCCTAAAACTTCTGCCGCTTTTCTTAAGCCTATTGCAGCTCCCAAAGCATCAAGATCCGCAAAGCGATGGCCCATTACTATTATGTTATCACTGCCTTCAAGAAGCTCGCCAACCGCAGTAGCAACAATACGATTCTTTGTACGTGAACGTCTCTCTGTTCCACCTGATACTCCGCCGTAAAACTCATATTTTCCGTTTGTATTAACAGCGGCCTGATCTCCGCCTCGTCCGAGAGCCATATCGAGAGCAAGATTTGAAAACTTATCGCACTCCGCAAGTCCTTCACCTCTTCCTACGCCTATCGAAAGGCTTATGCCAGTTCTTCCTTCATAAGAGAACTCTCTGACATCCTTTAACACAGAAAACCTTTCCTGTATCATATTGGCAAGATCTTTTTCCTGAGTAATGATTAAAAACTTGCTGCTTTCGGTTTTGCTCATAACCGTTTCAAATTTTGAAGCCCAATTTTCAATTAGCTTTTCTACTCCGCCGGAAATTGCGGCTTTATCGCTCTCTTTAAAATTTCTGAAAACTTCGTCAACATTATCTACATTAATTCTTACAACAACAGGTTTTGAATATCTGTAGTCAGCGGCAAGCTTTTTAAGATTTGTATCATCGACAAAATAAAGAGCAAAAGAAATTGTTTTACCTGATTGAATACGGCTGGAAAAAATTGTATAGCTACTTTCCCCATATTCAACGGGCACACTATCCATTCCTCTAATTTCGTCAATCTTCATTCCTGAAGTAAACTGTTCTATCCTATCGTCTACAAGCTCTTCATCGCCTAAAACACGTACTTTAAACAAATCGTTAAACCAGGTTATTTTGCCAGACTCATCACACACTAACACAGGTATGGGAAAAACGTGAAGTGAATCTTTTTCTCCTGGCTGTAAATATTCAGCAACAGTATTCAAAGTACGGTTACGCAGAGCAACGTTATTTTTAAATCTTATTACTGCAACAACAACAAACAGCAAAATTACAACTAATTCAATAACAGCAAGCTGCCAATTGAGAAAAGCGGTAAACACTGCAAAAAGCGTTGCGGCTGATGCCACCATTGCAAAATACGGAAAATCCGCTGGAAGTCTTCTCATGATATCCTCCTGTATTTATTCATGAAGCTCCATTATAACTGGAAGTATCATAGGACTGCGTTTTGTTCTCTCATACATAAGATGTGAAACTTCATCACGTATTTTGGTTTTAATGACGCTCCACTCTCTTACGTTATTATAAGCACAGTCTTCAAGAATGGTTTGTGCTAAATGCTTTGCGTCGTCAATAAGCTCTTCGGATTCACGAACATATACAAAGCCTCTTGAAACAACATCGGGACCGGATAGAATTTCTCCATTATATCCGTCAATTGTAGCGACTACAACAATGAGCCCATCCTGAGCAAGATGCTTTCTGTCGCGAAGAACAACGCTACCGACATCGCCAACACCATATCCGTCAACAAATACTCTTCCTGCTGGTACAGTTCCGGTAATTTTTATATCTTTATCAGTCATTTCAACTACTCGGCCGTTGTCAGCAATAACAATATTTTTACTGCTTATACCAACACTTTCTGCAAGCTGGGCATGCTTCATGATATGCTTCTGCTCACCGTGAACCGGTATGAAATATTTTGGTTTAACTATACTGATCATTAGTTTCAGTTCTTCACGGCATGCGTGTCCTGAAACATGCACATCATACATTTTTTCGTATACTACTTCTGCCCCAAGCTTTAAAAGCTCATTCACAACTTTACTTACGGTTTTTTCGTTTCCGGGTATAGGTGTAGCAGAAATAATAACATAATCGTTAGGGCCTACAGCTACTTTACGGTGATCTGAAAATGCCATTCTTGCCAGAGCAGACATAGGTTCGCCCTGGCTTCCGGTAGTTATAATAACCATCTTATCTGCAGGATAGCGGTTTATCATATCAATGTTAACAAGCAAACCGTCCGGTACTTTTAAATAGCCAAGCTCTGCACCTATGGCTACAACATTTTCAAGGCTTCTTCCGGAAAGAGCTACTTTTCTTCCAAGGCTTTGAGCAACATCAATAATCTGCTGTACTCTATGAATATTTGACGCAAAAGTTGCAACAATTAACCTTCTGTTACCGGCTCTCCTGAATAGCATTTCAAAAGATTCTCCAACCTTGCTTTCGCTTTCAGTGTATCCCGGACGCTCTGCATTTGTTGAGTCAGAAAGCATACACAGCACGCCTTCTTTTCCTATTTCAGCAAAACGCGCAATGTCAATCATATCACCGTCAATGGGGTTAGTATCAATTTTAAAGTCTCCAGTATGGACAATAGTTCCGGCTTCACATCTGATTGCCAAAGCTACCGCATCGGGAATAGAATGATTAACATGAATAAGCTCAACTTCAAACTCACCCATGGGAATTCTGTCGCCCGGCTTTACTATATTTAAATTTGCCTTATTTAAAATTCCGTGCTCTTTAAGTTTACCCTGAATAAGTCCGATTGTAAGTCTCGTAGCATAGACTGGAATATTTACAATCTTTAAAAGATAAGCAAGCGCTCCTATATGATCTTCATGTCCGTGAGTTATTACTACGCCCTTTATTTTATCGGCATTGCGTTCCACATAGGTAAAATCAGGTATTACCAAATCAACTCCGGGCATATCCTGATCGGGAAAAGAAAGGCCGCAGTCAACAAGGAACATATCGTTCTTATATTCATAAAGAGTCATATTCTTTCCGACTTCGTTGAGTCCGCCGAGAAAAGATATACTCACAGGAAATTTTGCTTTTTCAGGTTTTGAAACTTTTCTGCTTTTGGATGCAGAAAAATATTTTTTCTCTCGATATGCTGGCTTTTTGCCTCGTACAGAGGCGTCAATAATTTCCGTTTTCTTATTCGCCATTAAATCCACTCCTTTATAAAAATTCAATTTTAAATGTACAACACGAAAACCCGTCATGCTCAAACCGCAGGCGGGAACAATAAACAACAATTAAAAGCAGATGTTTCAATCTGCTTTAGTAAGTATTAAACCCGGACACATAAAAGGAATACTCTAAAACCGATATGCCCGTCCCAGCAAAGCTAAGTTCTGAGACGGACATCTTGCTTACTGTGGTTATATTTTACTCTGTATAATAACCGTTGTCAAGGGAAACGCCTTTCAGCACATTTTCTATTGAATCGCAAAATTCTCTTGCCGTTTCTTCTCGGTTTGATTCAGAAATTATCCGTATACTGTCTCCCATTCTCGACGGAATGACCCTTGCAACTCCGTCGTTTTTCCTCAAAGAGAACCCCTCCCTTTCGTAACTGAAAGAACTGTTCTCATTAGAAAAAGCTTTAGCCAATTCCGACGGTTTAATTTGAATTTTGACAGTTCTTTTTTCAACATATACATCAGGAAATAAATTCAATAATTCTGCTATACCACATTCTTTTTCTTTCATCTGATTTAAAATTTTTACAACAAGGAATAACGCATCTCTTACCCATATTTGTTTAAGCGTAATTCTATGCGCATCGTCATCGTTGTCATTTCCGCTGCAATCTAAATATCTGTATACTTTTACACCGTATGCAGCAGCAATTTCGTCAAGAAATTCCGGAGCATCAAAGGGAAGAGAAATGTCGTGACCTTTTTCAGCCTCTCCAGCGCAGCAGATAGCCAAAAGATTTTCATAAGAAACCTTACCGACGTTTTTATCAAAAAGAGTAACGCTGCGTCCGCTTTTTTCAATTTCAAAAACCATATTTTCACCAGATTCAGCTCCGAGCTTTTCCAGACATTCCTCCATTGTTCTCTCAATGGTTTCCGTTTCACTTTTAACCGTAACTACTATTCCTTCAAGACCCTCGACAGCCTGTTTACATAACTCTCGATGATATATCATTTGAATACTGCTCATATCGGCAGCTCCTCGACTCTTTATACCTGTACAGCGAATAAAATCCCCCTTAGAATAACGCTTTTCTATTTCTCTTTGTACTCCTCTTTTTACCGGCAATCCACCTTTTCCCTTTATTTTTATTCCGCTGTCTGATACATAAATACCCATTTCCAAACCGCAAAAGGAAGTGAAAAAATCAAGCTGTGCTTCAAAAGCGCCTTCAAAGGACCAAATATGACTTTCGCAGAACATAAGACCTGACGATACAGCTGTTTTAATACTTTTGGCAAGCTGACTGTCATCACAGGCTATACCAACTCTTTCGCCAGATGAAACGCTGCCTATTGCACTTCCCAGTCTGGCACAGCTTTCCGCTGTAAGCTCAACCCCAGAAACGCCGTATATTCCGTTGTCATCAAACAGCTCTCTTCGTACATTTTTTTCCTTTACGTTTTCTCTGACACAGGCATATTCACCGATCGTTTTCTCAGGCCAGACAAGTACATTTTTATCTATAATAGCACCTCTGCCGAGCACTGAACCGAATCCCAACACACTGCCTTCGTACATTTGCGCTTCTTCTCTGACCGAAGCATTTCTGCAAATCAGCGCTGAGTTAACAGCACAATTTTTTCCTACATATGAGTTATCTAAAAGGACACTTCCTCGGATTTTAGCATTTTCGCCTATACAACATCCATCACCTATAACACTGTGAGGACCGATTACCGCTCCCGAACCGATTTCAACTTTTTCACCTATATATACAGGTGGAATAATATGATAATCGGTTTGTGATAAAACTCCCTTTGAATAAATTCCCTGAGCGAGCTTTAACTCTGACAAATTTCCTGCTCGCTGCTCTAAAACATCTCTCTGGCATCGCAGATATTCTCCGATATCTCCAATATCACACCAATATCCATCGGCTCTATAGGCTGCAATAGGAAGGGAAAGATTAAGCATTTTTGGAAAAAGCTCCGCTGCAAAATCATATTTTTCATCATCCGGTATCAGTTCAAGCACTTCGGGATTTACAATGTATATACCTGTATTAGCCGTACTGCATACCGCCTGTTCCCATCCCGGTTTTTCCGAAAATCCGGTAACAAATCCTTTTTCGTCATATCTGACGAGACCATATTCTCTGGGGTCGCTAACATTGCTTACAGCAATTGTTACAGCAGCTTTTTGAGAAATGTGGTACTCCATGATTTTATCTAACCTAAAACTGCACATTGCGTCGCCGCTTATTACTATAAAAGGCTCACCAAAATCTTTTGCCGCGTTTTTTACACTTCCGGCAGTTCCAAGAGGTTTATCTTCTAAAACAAAGTTTAGCTTCATTCTAATTTTTACATCTTCGAAATACTCTTTTACCATATTCGGCAAATAATGCAGAGTTACGCTCGCTTCATCAACTCCACAGCTTTCCAAAAGCTCCGTTATATGTTTAATAACAGGTTTGCCGCAAACCTCTGCTAATGGCTTTGGAATATCACAGGTAAGTGGTCTTAGTCTTGAGCCCTCACCGCCTGCCATAATTACCGCTTTCATATTCTTTTCCTCCAATAATAACTTTTAGAAGTATTATTGACATTAGAAAAGGGTTTAAACCTGTTTTGACAAATTATATGTTGTTACAATACTAAAATAATGGTAAAATGTGTTTAATAATAGAAACGGAGCAAATTATTTATGAAAAAATCTCTTACGTATGTAGAAATTTATACAGACGGTGCCTGCTCAGGAAATCCGGGTCCAGGAGGCTGGGGTACAATTCTCAGATGCGGAAAGCATGAAAAAGAGCTTTCAGGAGGAGAAAAAGAAACGACTAATAACCGTATGGAGCTAACCGCAGTAATAGAAGGTTTAAAAGCACTTAACAGACCTTGTAAAGTAAAAATTACCACTGATTCACAATATGTTGTAAACGGTATCACAAAAGGATGGGCTGAAAAATGGCGCAGCAATAACTGGATAAAAAGCGACAAGAAGCCGGCTCAAAATAAAGAGCTTTGGGAAGAACTTTTAAACCAGCTTGAACGCCATGAATATGAATTTAAATGGATAAAAGGTCACGCCGGGCATCCGGAAAACGAGAGATGTGATGCTTTGGCGGTTAAGCAATCACAAAAATACTTATAATTACAAATTAGCAACTCCGACAAACAGAAACGCTGTATGTCGGAGTTGCTTTTTCAAAAAAGACCTGACCGTGAGATTTTTGCATTCACCTCAATGTTAACCTGAGATTGAGAAAGCATTTTCCTGAAATTTTCATCTGTAACCGATGAAGAAATTTTACGGTCAATATAAAGCCTTCTTCCTATATTAATGGGATCACTTGTATTTTCTTTAATCACTTTATTGTATGAATTCTCAGCAAGTGATTTTATTTTTTTGCTCAAATCTTTGTTAAGTTTATCAACAGTCTCATCTGAAAATTTTCCATTTCTGAATTCTGTTACACTTAGCTGCGTTGAAATTTTAATGTTAAGCACAATCTTTCCGTTATCCATATCAGTCTGTATTATCGACGAAGATTTAATTATTTTAAGAGAAGCCTCCTCTCCGCCTGTATCCTCAACAGACAAATATCCACCTTTAATATTGTCACTTAAAAATAGAAGTCCTTTTATTACATCCTCATCTATTATCGAAGTAAGCACATCGTTTCTGAAAACCGCAGCAGATTTTGTAACAATATGCTTTGATGAATCAAACTCTATTACAGGCAACGTAAAATCTGAAAATCTGTTTTCACACTTAACAATTGCCTCAGCAAATTTAGTGTTAACTCCGGTTCCGTTTTCCCATGAAGCCCTTATCATATTAGTAAATCTGTCAGTTGGAAGAAAATTTTCCAGTTCATCGGCAAATATAATATCTTCCGCTTTTTCAGCACTCACTACTACTGCGGCGCTGGGACCGATATAGTCATCTGAAATAAAATATTCGAGAATCTCTTTTATACCGTTTTGAGCCGTTTCTTTTCCTATAATTATAACCGAACTTTGGGAAAGCAATGGGTTGTTTCCGATTGCCGAGGTCAGCCCGTTAACAGCTTGAGATACAGTTTTTCCAGAAGAAGAATATATAGAGGTTTTTGCATCTTTTGCCTCCTCAGTTGAAGAGGCTTCAAAAACTCTCGTTGTAACAGTGTAATTATCAACATTGCCGTCGATGCCAATTGCTAAAATAACATTCATTTTACTTATATCACTTTTTATAAACCGACAGCCAGAAAAGGTTAACAGTAAAAAAGAGAAAGTCAAAAAAGATAAAATTATTTTTCTCGTCATACCTTTTTCCTCCTAATTATCGGTAACAATACTGCTGCTCCAGCGGCAAGAAATGATATGAGTAAAATGAGCAAAATAATTTTATCTGGTATTACTGAAATTCTGGTGGCAAAAAACAGACTTAATAAAACTAAACCTGTTACCGGTAAAATTAAAGATATTAAAATATTAGTTTTATTTAAAATTTTTTCTAAACATATTTTCATAGCGTAAAATATGAGAGTTAGTTTAATACAAAAAGCCGCTATCCATACAAAAGAAAAAACGGCATCTAAACGTGAAAATAAAATGTAGTTTCCTGCAGATGTGATTTTAAATGCCGGGAACGGCAATGAATTTGCAAGGTCTCCAAACAATCCCGCAGAAAAAAGAGGTAAAACAAAAGAGAAAACAAGCGAAATTCCATACCAAACCCTTAAGTTTCTTCCTTTAAAAATTTCCGTTTTTCCCGCCAGAAAACATCCTGCAAAAATTTCAGTCGACGACACTACCGAAAAAGCTATATATTCTATTATGGAAAACGTTTTACTTTGAAGAGCGGGAGTTAAATTATATTGAGTAAAGTTACCCATAGATAATATCAGCATAATTACAATACCTATAACAGACACTGTTAGAAGAAGAAGTGAACATCGCCCCAGCGATTGTGCTCCAACATAGGAGCCATAAATCGCTATTATGGCTGTAAGAATAAAAAAAGACTGTGAAATATCACCTTCTAAAAGCTGTGTAGATGCAAAATATGAAAAGATTGCTCCGCCAAGTATAAGCCATAAAGAAAAATATACTATTAAAATTGCTGATAATATCTTTCCACCTGTTAAAGCTGCAACCGGAGAAATCTTTTGCCTTTGATATGCTTTATAGAGCGGTACAGATATAAGCGCAATAATCAATGTAGCAACTACTTCACCGATTATTCTATCAGAAGCAGAAATACCAAAACCTGTTATAGGTGTAAAAAGTAAAATAGAACTAAGTCGACTCAGCACCATAACAGATAAAAAATGATTGACATTCACTTCCTCTTTTTCTGTCAACGCTTTATTAAAATCTTCCATTAAGCTTTTCCACGCCTTTCTCCGTTAAGGTCCTGTATTTTCATTTTTCTTTTACTCAGCTGCTTCCAGCCAAGTCTTAAAATAGTATCTCTTATTGCTGCAGTTTCAAAAGGAGAAAACGGAGACATAAACGGTATTCCGTAAGGATTGATTCTGCACATATTGAACAGAATTAAAATACACACTGCACCTATTCCATAAAGCCCCATTATTCCACCAACAAAAATGAAAATCAGACGCAAAACCGCCATTGGCTCATAAAGATTTGGAACAACAAATGAAGTTATGGCCGTTAATGCAACGACTATCAGCATAGGAGGCGCAATAAGTCCTGCAGATACAGCCGCCTCACCTATTACAAGACCTCCTACAATACTTGCTGCATGACCAATTGATTTTGGAAGTCTAAGTCCCGCTTCACGCATTACTTCAAAAATGATATGGATAATCACAGCCTCCAGCAATATAGGGAAGGGCGTTTTGGCGTGAGAGGAAATTATATCAAAGAGCAGTGTCTTCGGCAAAAGCTCCTGGCTGAAAGTTGCAACAGCAACATAAAGTCCCGGAGTAAATACACTCAGAAAAAAAGAAATAATTTTAAGCAGTCTTATAAATAGAGCATAATAAGGCCGATTTGCATAGTCGTCAAAGGAATGAAAATGTTCAATAAATAAATATGGCACTATTAGTGCAAAGGGAGTACCATCTACAAAAATACCTATTCGTCCCTCGGTAAGCTTTGAACAAAAAACATCCGGTCTTTCGGTAACCCCTACGCCGCTGAAAAAAGACAATCCTTTTTGGTCAAGATACGGCTGAATATATCCGGACTCAAAAACAGTATCAAATTCAGCTTCACTAAGTCTCTTCTTTACATTAGCAAGGATTTTCTTGTCCACTCTGTCATTCATATAACAAATGCAAACTCTTGTAGAGGATGCCTTACCCATTTGTATCATCTCTATTCTTGCGTCAGGGGTTTGCAGCCTTCTACGTACAAGACTTGCGTTCATTTTGAAATTTTCTACAAAGCCTTCCCTTGCGCCTCGCTCCTGAACTTCAGTGGAAGGTTCATCAATACTTCTCATCGGATAACCCTGTACACCGAAAGTGGCCACCTTAGCAGAACCGTCTATCATAACCACAATAAAACCGGAAGTAAGGGCTGAAATGATTTTGGACATATTATCAGTTTGTATTTTTTCTATATCTGTTATTACAACTGTTTTAATAATTTCTATCTGTTCTTCAGGAGTTCCGCTTATTTTTTCTGAATTTAATATTGGCCAAATAACGCTTTGAGACAAAAACAAATTATTGCACATACCGTCACAGACAATAAAAGCTGCATCATTACCGCCAATTTTTACTTCTCTAATAAGCAAATCAAAACTACCACCGAATTTGGATTTAAGATATGATAAGTTTTCTTTTAGCGAACAGCTTATCGGTATTTCCGGAGCCTCATTAGCAGCGTCAACTGGAGCATATTTTTTATCAATTGCCTTTTTTAAAAAATCAAACATAATTTCACCTTCCGCCCTTTACTCAATGTTGTTATTGCTTTTTTTATACAAATTATTCCTCCCCTATATTGAAAAAGTAGTTTCTAAGAATAAGCAAGGATATTTTTTACATAATAAAATTATTCCTTATTCCGGGAGGTCGATACTTTTGACGATAACCCTTATAAGAGCGGCTATTCTGTATGTTTTTGTAATACTTATGGTTAAGCTGATGGGAAAAAGGCAGATTGGACAATTACAGCCAGCAGAATTTGTAATAACAATTTTAATTTCTGAAATTGTAACTGTTCCAATGCAGGATAATTCACTACCGCTGCTCAGCAGCATTATCGCAGTATTGCTTCTTGTCTCTTTAGAAATACTTCTTTCTGCGGCAAGCCTTAAATTTATGAAGCTTCGTACAGCCGTTGAAGGTAACTCAATTATCGTTATTCGTGACGGAACTATAGACCAACAGCAGCTTAAAAGACTTCGCTTAACAATTGATGATCTAACAGAGGCTTTAAGACAAAAAGATGTTTTTGATATTTCAGATGTTCAGTACGCAATTGTTGAAACTAATGGTTCGTTAAGCGTACTTTTAAAACCGGAAAAACAAACAGTTACAGCAGAGATGCTGAATATTAATCCACCGAACTGCGGTATGGCTTGCACAGTTATATCAGACGGCGAAATTAAAAAAGCAGCTTTTAAAGAATGTAATTTGACTGAAGAAAAACTTCTCAAAATAATAAAAAAGAAATCACTTAATGTTGAAGATATAATGCTTATGACAGCTGATAAAAACGGAAAAACAAATATAGTAAGAAGGGATCCCAAAATTTGAAAAGAAGTATAATCGCAGCCGCTTTGTTAATAGGGGCAATTGTAGTATGCAGTTTAAGTTATTGCTTTTTAAATAATACAACTGACACCATCATTTCTCTATCCGACACTGCCCTAAAATCTGCGGAAGAAAATAATACTGAACAAATGCTTATAACGGCACAAAAAATTAAAAATACATGGATAAAAAAAGAATCCATACTTTCCGCAATAACGCCACATGGAGAAACGGAAAGTATGGATGAAATTATAGAAAAGCTTATTTATTTTGCAGAAAACAAAAAAATTGATGAATATAAAGAATATTGCGTTGAATTAAAGGCACAAGCTGCTTTTATAAAAGAGGAGGAAAAATTATCTCTGAGAAACATTTTTTAAAAAATATGCACTCTCCTCTTTCTATAGCAAATTTTACTTTAACTCAATAATATTAATACCCTTATGCAAATCAAATTCTCTATTATTGAAAACAATTTTGTCAATATTTTCTGAGTAAACTACTAATGTATTTAAGTATTTATCACCTCTTTCAAAAACTGAATCTGTCTTTTGGCAGTTATATGTTTCAAAGGTGCCGTCATCATTTTCATGGATAAAGGCTTTTCCGAAAACTGTTTCACAAAGACATTTAAAATGCTCATGAACATCGTTATCACAGCTTCCGCCATAATCTTTCTTCCATGTTGCAGGAAGATTTATATAGCGTATATATTGATGTACAAGCTTTTTTTCGCTATGACGGAACCAATCAGAAATCATAGGTAGATACTCTTCTCCTACCGTCGAATTTTCAAAAGATATATTATTTGGCTCACATCTATTTTTTAAACGAAGACCACTAACGCATGGGTCGGAAATATATGCCCACCTAAGCTCTCCGTTTTCGTCTACACACTGCATACAAGCTCCTAAAGTATTCATCAAATCTTTGAGATAATATAATTTGCCTGTTAAAAGATAGAGATAATAGGAGGCATAATTCTTCCAACTTGTCCAACCGTGAGGACAATTCAGCATATTTGCAAAGAAATTAACATCATATCTTGCTTCCCAAAATCGCAGTGTACATCCTCGTACTCTGCAATCAGGAAGAAATTGCTGTTCAAGGCATATGTGCTTGTTTAGAATGATTTCAGCTGCTTTTGTAAGTTCCTTTCTTTCATTTTCATCATCTGTTAAAAGTGCAAGGTATGCCATTTGCAAACTTTCGCATGAAATCATACCATCTTCAAAAGTCATCTGACCTTCTGTTGCAATATCGTCCATAAGCTCAGCAAGATTTCTGATAGCTTTTCTTGCACTTAAAAAATGAATTTCGCTTCGCTCCGAAAGTCCAGCATTTCTTTCCGTTACAGCGAGTTCTAACATTGATTTAGCGGGATAAATTACACACGTATAATGAGTTGCAAAGCTCCTGTAACTACCGTCTTTTTTGCTTTGCAGTTTCATAAGCCATTTTGCCATGTCGTCGGCATAGTCAAGATATTTTTTATTTTCGGTAAGCTCATAAAAATCAGCCAAAAGAGAAATCATAGCTGAAACGTTTTGCAACCGATGAGGAAGTGCTTTTGGCCTTAATTTTTTATGCTTAAAACCCTTGGTAATATTTTTGAAGAATGAATCAAATTGATCACATAGATTTTTCGTATACCCTGTATCTTTTATTATTTTGGCATATTCCACCATTGTGAAATATCCATACCAGCTTTCACAGTGAGTACCAGGCTTTTGCTGACATTTTAGAGCGCTTTTCTGAGCACAGTAAAGATAATAAAACCAGTCTTTTCTTACATAAACGGTTAATTCAGCATTGCCCGGAGTATTCAGAAAATTAATGCCATCGGAAAGTTTACCATTATACTCTTTTCTATCAATAACGAGTTTCTCTCCCTGTTCCAGGGTAAACTTGTTTACTGAAGGGACATGTATTTCTGCATATTTATACACAAACTCAAAAAGTGATTTTTCATCGGGTATATAACTATAATATAATTCATAATTCAGCGGCTTTTGAGATATTTCACTGATACTGTTCTCCGGATGCCTTTCAGGCTGTTTATCGGTATTTATAAACTCAACGGAGCTTGTATAAATTCTGTGACCTACATCATTTCCAGCCCTGTTATATTCATTTTTCCATGATACAATTTTTGACGGAGAGCATACAGAAAGCATCTTTCCCTCTGGAGTCATGAAACAAGACCAAAAGCCGTTTTTTTCACAGCGAAGCGCAGTGGGGAATAATTTACTGTTCCACTGAGGATATTTATCCATATATGTATCTATACCCAGTCTAAAACCTAACCGCTTTGCTGAAACGTTCTCTTTTGCAGAAATCTCTATTGAAATTTTTAGCACATTGTTAATGATTTCTTCAGTTACAGAAAAATCTATTCCCTGTTCTGAAAAATTTCCTGTTCTATAAGAGATTAATTCCGTTTTTTCATTTTTAACAATATAAAAGTTCCTGCCGTATTCATCTGTACGCCATGGAAAATCAGTCATTGTTTACCATCCATCCTGTTTTATATTTTTTTAGGAAAAACAAAATAACCCAGTATATAAAAACGGCATTTGAAGACATATACAGTTGCCATCAAATGCCGTTAATTTTACAAACAGTAATTATATTGATGTGAATATAAAGATATCCTTATACTGCTGTAATAGTAAGATTGTCATCTGCCGAAACAGTAATAGCCTTTAAAGGTGAATCATAGTGTTCAACAATAATTGAAGCAATTCTGTCTTCTATCTTTCGGCGAATTATATTTCTCAGCTCTCTTGCACCGCGGGCGGCACCATCTGCCTGCTTTGCAAGAATGGCTTCAACGCCATTTTCCCAAGCGAATGCGATACCCTTATCCTTGAGAGGATCTGAAAGCTCGGAAAGAAGAAGTGTCGCTATCTTTTCATAATCGCTGAGAGTCAGAGGATTAAAGACTACAACTTCATCGACACGTCCGATAAACTCAGGACGGAGAAATTCCGAGAGAGCCTTCATTGCCTTTTCTTTTGAAGCATTAGCTGCAGTCTTACCAAAGCCCATAGCCCCTTCTCTGTTTTCACTACCGGCGTTGGAGGTCATTATTATAACGGTGTTTTCAAAATTAACCGTTCTGCCCTGTGCATCGGTAATGCGTCCCTCATCAAGAATCTGAAGAAGAATATTCATTACATCGGGATGAGCCTTTTCAATTTCATCAAACAGAAGAACAGAATAAGGTTTGCGTCTAACTTTTTCAGTAAGCTGTCCAGCCTCATCATAGCCAACATATCCGGGAGGTGAACCGATAATTCTTGAAACGCTGTGCTTTTCCATAAACTCTGACATATCAAGTCTGATAAGAGTTTCAGGAGTTTCAAAAAGCTCGCCAGCCAGACGTTTTACAAGCTCAGTTTTTCCGACTCCTGTAGGTCCTACAAATATGAATGATGCAGGACGTCTTCTGGGACTTATCTGTACTCTGTTTCGTCTTATTGCAGCTGAAACGAGAGCAATAGCCTCATCCTGTCCTATGATATAAGATTTAAGGGTATCTTCAAGTCCTGCAAGGCGCTTTAAATCGCTTTCTATAATCTTGTGAGTCGGTATTCCTGTCCAGAGATTTATTACTTTTGCAATATCGTCCTCGGTTACATTATTATCGGAAGCAGCTTTTTCAAGCTCCGGCATTGCTGATTCACAGGCAATAAGCTCAGTTCTGAGCTTAGCAATACCTTCATAATCGACATTTTCCGTTTCGCTTTCGAGATCTTCAAGCTCTTCCTTCATCTCTTTGATTTTGTTTGTATTAATTTCGTAATCACTGATGTACTTATTTCTCAGATTTGCACAGGTACAGGCTTCGTCAAGAAGGTCGATGGCCTTATCGGGAAGAAAACGGTCTGTGATAAATCTTTCGGACAATACAACTGCTTTATGAACCAGAGAATCGGTTATACGAACTTTATGATAATCTTCATAGTACTTTTTTATACCTAAAAGCATTTTATAGGTATCCTCAATTGAAGGTTCCTCAACCTTCACGGGCTGGAAACGACGCTCTAAAGCGGCATCCTTTTCAATATGCTTTCTGTATTCATTGAAGGTTGTAGCACCTATAACCTGAATTTCGCCTCTTGAAAGCGCAGGCTTAAGGATATTAGCAGCATTCATTGAACCTTCTGCATCACCTGTTCCCACAAGATTGTGAACCTCGTCTATAAACAGAATTATATTTCCGTTCTGCTTGACTTCATCCACAAGTCCCTTTATACGGCTTTCAAACTGTCCTCTAAACTGGGTACCAGCAACAAGAGCAGTAAGGTCAAGAAGATGAATTTCCTTATTTGCAAGCTTTGCAGGAACAGCACCAGCTGCTACTTTAAGGGCAAGACCCTCCGCAATAGCTGTTTTACCTACACCGGGTTCACCAATAAGGCAAGGATTGTTTTTTGTTCTTCGGCTGAGTATCTGAATAACTCTATATATCTCGTTTTCACGGCCAATTATAGCGTCGATTTTTCCTTCACGAGCCTTTTTGGTTAAATCGGTGCAGTATGCCTCAAGGTATTTACGCTTGGGCTTCTTTTTATCTTTCTTTCGGCTTTTTCCAGATTTCTCGGTTCCGTTCTCAGCCTCTTCAGTTTCCTGTGAAGCCTCTTTATCGTTTTCCAGCATAGATGTATCTATATCATTGCTATTGAACAGACCCTGCATAAGCGGAAATGTGGAAGCTCCTCCGGGCTCAAAGCCGTCATTTTCTTCCATCATAGTATTAATTTGTTCACTTACAGCATCAATATCCTCTTCGGTAATACCCATACTGTCCATCATCTGTTTAATGGGGCCTATATTCATATCCATTGCACATTTAAGACAAAGACCTTCTGGGGTACTTTTGTCCCCTTCCATCTTTGAAATAAAGATTACGGCAGGCCGTTTCTTACATTTAGAACACAAAATATTTTTCATAAACTGCTTATTTCTCCTTTTAACGAGAGATTAAAACTATTGCGGGACGGTTTTGCCCGAACCCGCACAGTGTAATTATTTACTTTCTTGATCTTTTTTTGCCTTTTTAAGTTCTGCAAAAAATCCCGGTATATAACTGCAAAATGCCACAAGAGTTGCAATAGCGGAAATAACTACAAGTATCATTATGAGCCATTCCGGCATAGGAGCTAAACCAAGGTTTGTAAATGCTCCAAAAGAGGGACCAAATGCAATTATAAGGGTCATAACCGAATAGAAAACAAGGGTGGCAATTTTTCCGTAGATTTCAGCAGCACCAGGTCTCAGACCCTTACAGAGCATAAACAGACCGCCAAGAATCATAATGAGCTCTTTTGCAAGGAAGAAAAGGAAAACCCAAGCAAATATATTCATTGCTTTTCCGCTTTCAGGCTTGCGGAATTCTAAAAACAGAACAACAGCAATCGTAATTTGTGTGAGTTTATCAGCAACTGGGTCAAGGATCTTTCCAAGAGCGCTAATCTGATTGAATCGTCTCGCAATTCTTCCGTCAAGAGTATCGGAAATACCTGATAAAAACAGAACAAACACAGCCCAAAGATACTCTCCGTTATAAAACAGAACAGCGAAAACGGGAATAAGCGCAATTCTGATTAAGGAAAGTAAATTAGGAATAGTCCAACAGCCCTTAAATAAATCTTTCAATTACAACACCTCATTTATTTGGATAAATATTCTATTACCGGATTATGGTCATTCACAAATTCTGCAACAATTGAATCGTTAACGGAATTTTGAATTACCGGAGTACTTTCGGCTGTAAGCTCGCCTATGAGCCCAATTACCGAACAAATAATAACAATACCTACAATAGCCTTAAAGACTCCTAAAACTGCCCCTAAAGTACCGTTGAGAGTTTTAAGAACAGGAAGTTTAAAGAATTGATTGATAAGTCTGGCAGCGATTTTTAAAACAATAAGAAAAACTATAAGGAGGATAACAAAAATTATTGCTTTACATACCGCTGTAACAATAGGAGCAACTATATTGGCTTCCACAGTCTGAGCGAGCGAACCTACAGAAGCGCCAGCAGCAGAAACCTGTCTTGAAATTTCAGAAATATCAATTCCGATTGAAGAAGCATAGGAAGTCACAAAATCAGGAAAGTTTCCAAGTACTGCATTAACCTGAGCCGCAATTTCCGTACCAGAGGCAGATGACGGGAGCTGTGCTTCGAGGGCGGTTACAACGCTTTGTGAAATAAAGGTATTATAAATACCTTCTGCAAGCCATCCGCTTACCGGAATTGCCAAAAAAACAGCTAAGAAGAAAGCTGCAAAATCCAAAAGTGATAAGACAAAACCTTTTTTTCTTGCTACCAATATTGTCAGTACTGAAAACAAAAGAAAAAATATATCCAAAATCCAACCATAAGAAATTGCGTTACCCATTAATACACCTCGCTAAATCATTGATTAAAGTTTATTGTATCACACAAATCTGTAATACTCAACTATCAGACGAATCTTCCAAAGAGGAAAAAGTATCGATCCTTCCGGTACGGCACAAATAAAGCTCCGAGCCGGCATAAAAAAGTTTATCATAATCTGCAGTACTATTTTTTCGGTCTTTTTCTTGACCTTCACTATTATAAACGATTATTTCATCGCCATAGTAAACCGCAAACTTATTTTTACCGGCAGCTACACCGTAAATTGAAGACTGACTGTCAAAAGAATAGCTTTCTTCTCCCTTATAAGAATAATATTTGACTGTTCCCGTATTATCGCTTCCGTATTTTGAAAACATTACTGCGGTTTCGCCGTTTTCTCCTACAGAAATAAATTTCAGCGCACCTGCTTCAAAAGTTTCCTGGCTCTTAATTTCGCTCTTGTTTTTATCAATAATTGTAAACATATTATCGCCGGTAATATATAAATATCCTCTTGAGGTGAAATGCAAGTCGGCCACTGCTGTACCACTAAATTTAAATTCTCCTAAAGCTTCAGACGATTTTACATTGAAAATCAATACTTTAGAATACACTTCACCCTTTTCTGCTCCTAACGCAGCGACGGCCACATATTTCCCATTGTCTGTAAGAGCAACGTCAATAATATGGTCAGAAGATGAATTCCATTTGAACACTTCGTTAAATTTTCTGTCATAGACCGTGAAAGTACTGGCAGTCTGTTCTGATCTTGAAGCGATTGCAAAGCTTCCATTCCCGGCCATATCACAGGTAAGGATATTTCCCTCCGCTTCCATTTGATCGGATATCGTTTTTCCGTTTACAATGCGATAATGTTTGCTGTCACGATCATAAATGATAAATCTTGAACCGTTTGCATCTACAACCGGTGCAGAATAATTATGCTGAACATTCAGTTTCATCTTTGCACCAGGGGATAAAGTTCTGGCGTAAACATCAGTAAGTAAAATTATATTGGAATCAGAAGGATAGACATTTTTCAGGTTTTCAGATGAAATATCATATGGATATCCGTTTCCGCTACTTAATTTTTCAACATATCCTGTCAGTGCATTCCCGATTCCGGAAATCGTTGTGCCTGCAAAAGCGTTTGCCGCCAATAAAAGTAGCATAAGTACAACTAAAATAATAAGAAAAGGCTTCAATAAGCTTCCCTTACGTTTTTTCTTTCTTGTTTTCTCAGCCAAAACATTCACCTCCATAGTACACTTTATTTAAAAACAAACCTTTAGACGGTACAGTTATTCCTGCCTTTTTTCTGTCACCGGATAAAATAATTTGTTCTATATCTTCTTTGCTAATTTTATTTTCAGCAACAGCCAAAAGTGTTCCCGTCATAATGCGAACCATATTATAGAGAAAACCATTTCCGCATACGGTAAATATAACCATATCTCCGCATCTTTTCACATCTGCATTATATATCGTTCTTACTGTTGACTGTACACTGCTTCCTGACGAGCAAAAGCCTTTAAAATCATAAGTACCTATAAATTTTTGGGCCGCTTCATTCAGTAGTTTCTCATCAAGCATTCTCTTATACTGAAGAGAGTATTTATATTCAAAAGGGTTTTTGAGACGAGAATTCCATATTCTGTAAATATATTCCTTTTTTGTGCAGTCGTACCTCGGATGAAAATTTTCAGATACCTCTTCACAGGATTTTACAGCAATATCATCAGGCAAATTGCCGTTAAGAGCATATACGATTTTTTCACACTGTATTTCTTTCTGAGTACGAAAAGTACAGCAAAAATTATTTGCGTGAACACCTGAATCTGTTCTGCTGCATCCGGTTACAGTGGTTTTCTCTCCGTTAATAAGCGAACAGGCATCCTGTACACGCTGCTGCACGGTATCACCGTTTGGTTGTATCTGCCAGCCGCAGTAATTAGTTCCGTCAAAGGACAGTGTGAGCAGTAAATTTCTCATTTTACATCACCGGAGTTACAAAAACATTCAATACTATTACACCGGCAAGAATTGCAACAACAGCAAAACCTGCTGCAAAATCTCTGCCTTTAAATTTCATCTGCTTCATTCTTGTTCGGCCTTTTCCGCCGCTGTAACACCTGCATTCCATAGCAAAGGCAAGCTCATAAGCTCTGCGGAAAGAAGAAACAAGCAGCGGTACGAAAATCGGGATCATCGCCTTTATGCGCTGAACAAAATTTCCTGTCTCCATATCGGCTCCCCTCGCCTTTTGTGCGCTCATTATTCTGTCAATTTCATCAATAAGAGTAGGAATAAATCTTAAAGCGATTGTCATTATCATTGCAATATAGTGTGAATTTACTTTTAAAAGTTTAAGGGGAGACATACTCCATTCAATAGCGTCCGTAAGCATTGTGGGAGTAGTTGTGTAAGTTAAAAGCGAACTGCTGATAATTAAGCAAATAATTCTTATAGCTACAAAAATGGCAGTATATACACCGCCTGTTGTTATATGAATAAAGCTATATTTAACCAGAGTATCACCGGTTTCAACAAAGAATATGTTTATTGCCGATGTAAAAATAACGAGAGCCGTAATTGCTTTAAGACTTTTGAAAATAGTCTGTACAGGAACTTTTGAAACTGCTACAGCGGCAACAACTACAAGACAAACCAAACCAAGATTAAAAAAGTTTTTTGAAACAAATACAGTTACAATAAAGACAAAAGTCATAACCAGTTTTGTTCTGGGATCAAGACGATGTAAAAAAGAGTCTGCCGGAAAATACTGGCCAATTGTAATATCTTTAATCATTTTCCGCAACGCTCCTTTTTAAGTCTTATAATTTCATTTAACCCCTGTTCAACAGTATAAATGCCTTCGTTTACGTTAAACCCTTTAGCTTTAAGCCCCATGAAAACTCTCGTTATCTGCGGAACATTAAGTCCCATTTCTGAAAGCTCTTCGCCTCTTGAATAAACTTCACTTACACTGCCATACATAACCGCATGTGAATCATTCATAACCAAAACTTTTGTGGCAAGTTTTGCAACATCCTCCATGCTGTGAGAAACAAGAAGCACTGTGCTTCCGGTCTCTTCACGGTATTCTTTAAGCATTGAGAGAATTCGGTCTCTACCCTTTGGATCAAGGCCAGCGGTTGGTTCGTCCATAATGAGAACTTCCGGCTGCATTGCCATTACTCCGGCAATTGCCGCTCTTCTCTTTTCTCCTCCCGAAAGGTCAAAAGGAGATTTTTCAAGATATTCGGATTTGAGGCCTACGAAGTTTGCAGCTTCCCTTACTCTTTTATCAATCTCTGCTTCGCTAAGCCCCATATTGGTAGGACCAAAAGCTATATCCTTATATACGGTTTCTTCAAAAAGCTGATATTCAGGATACTGAAAACAAAGACCGACTTTGAACCTAACATTTCTGATTTTGGATTTGTCAGCCCAAATATCCTCACCATCTAAATATATCTTTCCGCTTTCCGGCTTTAAAAGTCCGTTAAGATGTTGAATAAGGGTAGACTTACCCGAACCTGTATGTCCTATAATACCTACAAGCTCACCTTTTTCTATTTCAATATTTACATTATCAATTGCCGCCATCTGAAAAGGCGTACCTTTATTATAAATATGCGTAAGATTTTCAGTTCTGATTACAGACAATGTTTATTCCTCCAAAAAAGCCGAAAGCTTCTCTATACATTCATCAACATCAAGAATATCGTCGGGTAAATTATAACCTTCCTGCCTTAAAAGCTGAGCAAGCTTTGTGGGCTGCGGAACATCAAGTCCGATTTCTTCAAGCCTGTCAACTTGATTAAATACCTCTTTCGGTTTTCCGTCCATTATTATCTTTGCGTCGTCCATAACAACAACTCTGTCTGCCTGTACTGCTTCATCCATAAAGTGAGTTATGAAAACGACTGTCATTCCCATTTCACGGTTTAATTTGAGCATTGTTGACATAACCTCCTGCCTGCCCCTTGGGTCAAGCATGGCAGTCGGCTCATCGAGGACTATGCATCTGGGAAGCATTGCGATAATTCCCGCTATTGCCACTCGCTGTTTCTGTCCGCCAGAAAGTCTGTGTGGTTCTCTTTTTCTGAATTCATACATTCCAACAGCTTTGAGAGATTCATCAACTCTCCTGCGTATTTCCTTAGGCTCTACGCCAAGGTTTTCTGGGCCAAAAGCTACATCCTCTTCTACTATTGTTGCAACAATCTGATTGTCGGGATTCTGGAAAACCATTCCCACGGTCTGCCTTATTTTTATTTTAAGATCTTCTTCATTTGTATCCATTCCGTCAACTAAAACTTTACCGGAAGTGGGAAGCAAAATGGCATTTGTAAGTTTTGCCAAAGTGGATTTACCTGAACCATTGTGTCCAAGTATCGCCACAAACTCCCCTTCGTGGATTTGCAGATTCAGGTTTTCTGCAACGAGAGGAAGCTGTACACCTTCTTCTTCGCTGTCATATCTAAAACTAACATTCTGAAATTCAATAATAGGCTTTTTCATCTGATGCCACCTCTCACTTTCTCCAAATCGCAGTTGCACCACAGGGAAGAATAAGTCCGGAAGAGGTTGCTTTGAGTCCTATTTCATCGCCACTTACTGAACCACCGAATTTGGGGCACATTACAGCTGACAAAATGTACTCCATAACTGCAGAAGAAAGACCAGTTGTATATGAATTAAGAAACAGTGCGAGAGCATTGTCGGAAACAACCTGAGAACACAGCTCTACAAACTCATAGACAGAATCTTCAAGCTTCCAGACCTCTCCGCCGGGACCTCTTCCATATGAAGGAGGATCCATAATTATAATATCGTATTTATTGCCTCTTCTTATTTCTCTTTGGACAAACTTAATGCAGTCATCCACAAGCCACCTTACACTTCTATCCGCAAAAGATGAAGAAACCGCATTTTCCTTCGCCCAGTAAACCATTCCTTTGGAAGCGTCAACGTGTACAGTCTGAGCATTTTCAGCAAGAGCTGCAATTGTGGCTCCACCGGTATAGGCAAACAGGTTTAAAACCTTTACAGGTCTTCCGGCGTTTCTTATTATCTCTCTTATGAGATCCCAGTTTACAGCCTGCTCAGGGAAAAGTCCAGTATGCTTAAATCCCATAGTCTTTATATTAAAGGATAAATCTTTATAGCTTATCTCCCAGCGGTCGGGGAGCTTTTTATAAACTTCCCATCTTCCTCCGCCTGTATTAGAGCGAATATACCGTGCATCGGCATTCTTCCACACGGGATTTCTTTTTGGTGTTTTCCATATAACCTGCGGGTCGGGACGAATAAGAATATGCTGTCCCCATCTTTCAAGACGCTCTCCGCATGAACAGTCTATAAGCTCATAATCTTTCCAGTCAAGTGAAGCTCGCATTTTTCAAATTCCCTTCGGTAAAAATTCAAATAAGTCGCTGCTGACCGTCCGTTTCCATACCCAAATGAGCATATCCGGCAGGAGTCACCATTCTGCCTCGCGGCGTTCTGCTCAAAAATCCAATCTGCATAAGATAAGGCTCATAGACATCCTCAATGGTTATTGCTTCCTCACCGATTGCAGCGGCAATAGTTTCAAGTCCAACCGGTCCGCCATTGTAATTCTTTATCATTGTGGATAAAAGACGGCGGTCAATGGAGTCGAGACCCAACTCATCAATTTCCATTCTGTTAAGAGCAATACAGGCGCTTTCCTTAGTGATAATACCGTTGCCTACAACCTGAGCAAAATCCCTCGCTCTTTTTAAAAGACGGTTTGCAATTCTCGGTGTTCCTCTTGAACGGGATGCAATCTGAACCGCACCTTCTTCATCTATTTCAATTCCGAGTATTCCTGCACTTCTGTGAACAATGCTGCCAAGCTGTTCGGGAGTATAAAGTTCCAAGCGGAGAATAACTCCGAATCTGTCACGCAAAGGAGCTGTAAGCTGACCAGCTCTTGTAGTTGCTCCTACAAGGGTAAAGTGGGGCAGATCAATCCTGATTGACCTTGCAGAAGGTCCTTTTCCTATGATTATGTCAAGGCTGTTATCTTCCATGGCAGGATAAAGCACTTCTTCAACGCTTTTTGAAAGACGATGGATTTCATCAATAAAAAGTACATCACCCTCGTCAAGGTTTGAAAGCAGTGCTGCAAGATCTCCCGGCTTTTCAATGGCGGGACCTGAAGTTATTCTTATATTAACTCCCATCTCGTTTGCAATGATACCCGCAAGAGTGGTTTTTCCGAGACCGGGAGGTCCGTATAAAAGCACATGATCAAGGGTATCCCCTCTTTTTCTTGCTGCTTCAATATAAACTCTTAAATTTTCCTTAGCTTTTTCCTGACCGATATACTCATCAAGGGTTTTAGGACGAAGAGAAACTTCTATATCCGAATCGGCAGAAAGAAATTCAGGAGCAACTATTCTATTTTCAAAATCCATTTCCATTCAAATCACCTTCCGGCAAGCGATTTTAACGCCTGCTTTATCATTTCTTCTACCGACAGCGACTGGTCAAGCTTACCAACAGCCGTTGCAGCCTCACTTTGGGTATATCCAAGCACCATAAGAGCACTAACCGCTTCAGAACCTGCTGCAGAGCTGGTTGCAGCTTCCGCAGCCACAAGATCGTAACCGCCGTTATCTTCATGGGCAATACCTTTTACTTTATCTTTGAGTTCCAAAACAACTCTCTGGGCAAGCTTTGGACCCACTCCCTGTGCTTTGGTAATGGCTTTACTGTCACCGGAAGCTATACATAGCGCAAGCTTGTCCGGGTCAAGTTCTGAAAGAATAGCAAGAGCTGCTTTGGGTCCGACTCCAGATACCGAAATCAGTAGCTTAAAAAAGTCAAGCTCATATGTGTCAGCAAATCCAAAAAGATCGAGGGCATCCTCTCGGACGTTAAGATGTGTATAAAGGGTAACTTTACTGCCGTTTCCACCGATTTTTCTTAAAGTATTCATTGTTGTAAAGCACTTAAAGCCTACGCCGGAGCACTCAACAGCTACCGAATTTAAATCTAAATAAATTATATTTCCCGTAAGAGAATAAAACATTATCTGTACCCCCGTGTTCTGAGTTTACCCATTAGAGAACCGCTGCAATGGGCATGACATATCGCCATAGCAAGCGCATCGGCGGTGTCGTCAGGCTTTGGAATGGATTCGAGTCCAAGTATTCTTCTTGTCATTTCCTGAACCTGTTTCTTTTCAGCTCTGCCATATCCCACAACGCTCTGTTTTACCTGTAAAGGAGTGTATTCAAAAACCTCGAGACCGTTTTTTCTTGCGGCAAGCATTAACACTCCCCTTGCCTGACTTACATCAATTACAGTTTTTGCGTTGTTGTTATAAAAAAGCTTTTCCATAGAAAGTGCCTGAGGAGAAGTTCTAAGCATAATCGCAGTAATATCATCGTAGATAGTTTCAAGCCTTCTGTCAAAAGGAACTCCTGCCTGAGTTGTTACAGCACCATATTCCACTACGCTGAACTTATTACCTATATAGTCTACCACACCGTAGCCTACAATCGCATATCCAGGGTCTATTCCTAAAACTCTCAAATTCGCTTGCTCCTCTGTAAAACATTACATATTCGTTTAATTATATCATAACAAAAAGTCAAGGGCAACATATAAGAAGCAAAAAACACTCAGGGAACGGATATTATAATATATATAGCATAACTATTTCTGCTTCATTTCTTAAAAGTTCCAGCTCATTGTTAAAAATCAACAATTTTTTAGTTTCAGTTTAATGATTTGTGCATATATGTTAAGGATTTTTACGAATATCCAAAAAGTGATTGACAATCCTGCTAAGAAGCGGTAAAATTCGGAACATAAAGGCAAGGGCGTCTTTGAGCATAAGTGCTCAAAGACGCTTTATTATTTTAAAGACAATTCAAAATAAAGGCAAAGACGTCTTTCTAATTACTTTGAAAGATATCTTTGCCTTTATTATTTTACCCATTGAAAGGAGGAATCCATGTGCTGAAAATATCCAGATATTTTGAAAACCCTATTTCTAACAGTTGCTTTGTAAGTGCAACTTATCAGTTTGACTGCGCTGCCGGAAATTGGGAAATTAAGCATTGGATAAGACCACTTTGGTTTTTGCCTTTTACCGAAGCGACTACTCAATACCAAAACTTAATATCTACTGCTCCGGACGGATAAGTATTAAAAAACTTACCAAAGAAAATTTAAAACAGGAGATGTTAATATGGCAATGGAAGAAATCACCAAGCTTGTACAAGAAGCGGTTACAAGCGAAGTTTTCGGAGTTTGGTTTTTAATCGGTGCGGCCCTTGTATTTTTCATGCAGGCTGGTTTCGCTATGGTTGAAACAGGATTTACCAGAGCGAAAAATGCAGGAAACATCATAATGAAGAATTTGATGGATTTCTGCATCGGTACGGTTATGTTCGTTTTTCTCGGTTTCGGCTTAATGATGGCAGAAGATTATATGTTTGGAATTATCGGTATTCCAAACCTCGGAATCTTCACGGATTTCGGTGGATTTATTGCAGAAAACGCATCAAGCTTTGTGTTTAACCTGGTTTTCTGTGCAACTGCCGCTACCATTGTTTCAGGTTCAATGGCTGAAAGAACAAAGTTTATATCCTACTGCATTTATTCGGCAGTAATTTCTCTTATAGTTTATCCCATTGAAGCCGGTTGGATTTGGAACTCACAGGGATGGCTTGCGCAGCTCGGATTCCACGATTTTGCTGGCTCCGCAGCAATCCACTCAGTAGGCGGTGTAACAGCTCTTATCGGCGCAATCATGGTTGGTCCCCGTCTCGGCAAATATGTCAGGGATAAAAAGAGTGGAAAGGTTACTAAAGTAAATGCTATTCCCGGTCACTCAATCACTTTAGGAGCACTCGGTTGTTTCGTTCTCTGGTTCGGATGGTATGGCTTTAACGGTGCAGCTGCATGGGACAAAGCCTCTCTGGCTTCAATCTTCCTTACTACAACTATAGCACCCGCAGTTGCGACATGCACCACCATGATATTTACTTGGATTAAAAACGGCAAACCGGATGTCTCAATGTGTTTGAATGCTTCTCTTGCAGGACTAGTTGGTATCACCGCAGGATGCGATGCGCTTGATGCATTAGGCTCTTTTGTAGTCGGTATAGTTTCAGGTGTTCTCGTTGTTGTAGTTGTAGAGTTCTTAGATTTAAAGCTTCACATTGATGACCCCGTCGGTGCTGTTGGAGTTCATTTGGCAAACGGTGTTTGGGGTACTATCGCAGTCGGTTTATTGGCTAACCCCAGTGCTCCTGCCGGTCTCGAAGGCCTTTTCTATACAGGAAGCGCAAGGCTTCTCGGTGTTCAGGTTTTGGGTATCTTAGCTGTTCTTGCATGGACAATCGTTACTATGACTCTGGCGTTCTTCATCATTAAGAAAACCGTCGGTCTGCGTGTATCCGCCGAAGAGGAAATCAAAGGGCTTGATGTAACTGAGCACGGTCTTCCAAGCGCATATGCCGATTTTGCTCCGGCTGTTGAAAGCCTTGACTATGGTTACGATGATGCAGTTGCAGTAACTGGTGACGTTCCTGTTGCAGAAGCTATTCCTGTTAAAAAGATGCCTTCATTCGACAGCGATTCGCCCAAATTCACCAAGATTGAAATTATATGCAAAGAATCAAAATTTGAAACCCTTAAAGCTGCCATGATGAACATAGGCATTACCGGTATGACGGTATCACACGTTCTCGGATGCGGTATACAGAAAGGCAAACCGGAATATTACCGTGGTATCCCGGTTGAAGCAAGTCTTCTTCCCAAGGTACAGATTGATATTGTTGTAAGCAAGGTGCCGGTTAGAAGCGTAATTGAAACTGCGAAAAAGGTTCTTTACACCGGACATATCGGTGATGGTAAGATTTTTGTATACGACGTTGAAAATGTCGTTAAAATCCGTACCGGCGAAGAAGGTTATGACGCTTTACAGGATGTTGAGTAAAAACGTTATAAAATAATTAAATACTCCTTACATTTTTCTTCATTATAACACTTTGCACTCTGCCAGCTACGGGTGAATATATCCGGCAGCTGGCAGAGTTTTTCATACATTAAAAGCGGCATTATACTGCCGCTTTTAAAGATATATTTAAATTTATATATTGTTCTCTACAAAAGTCAAAACATCTTCTTTTGACATATAGCCTACAGTACGCTCTACTTCTTTTCCTTTTGAGAAAATCATCAGAGTGGGTATACTCATAACTCCATACGTAGCCGCAAGATCCTGAGCCTGATCTACATCAATTTTGCATACATTTACCCTACCGTCAAGCTCATCTGAAATCTCCTCTATTATAGGTGCAAGCATCATACATGGAGCACACCAATCCGCCCAAAAATCTACCAGCACAGGAAGATCACTTTGCAAAACTTCTTCTCTAAAATTACTAAGTGTTACATGTACCGTTGACATAACTACTTCTCCCCTTTAAAAAATTATTAATTTCACGTATAGATCTGTCTATTTGCTGTAAATATTTTTCTTCTGAAACTTCATCAGAATCTGTGTCCGAAAGAAAAATGTTTTCAACCAGTTTTATGCCTGAAACAGAAAATGCCATTTTCCATTGTTTTAAAGCTATGGAAAAACCTGTTTCATCATTGCTTCCGCAACTTGAAATCAGAACACCTATTCTTTCTTTTTCGACCGGCCGTTTTATATTCAAAGAAAATCTTGCAGAAAAGTATTTTTGAAATCTGTCTAAAACACTTTTCATTGGAGCAGGAATAGAAAGAAAATAAATCGGGAAAGCTGCAACAAATATGTCACAGCTTTCATAGGATTTAAAAAAGTCATCTAGGTCATTTGAAGAGCAACCGAAAGTTTGACAACAAAATTTACAGTCTGTGCACGGCTTTGCTTTAACAGCATAAGCGTCAAAAATATCAGTCGAAGCACATGGAAAATTTTCAAGAAAAGTATTGAGCATATGCTCTGTATAACCATTCTTTTTGGGTGAACCTTTTAGCACGCAGACTTTAATTTTTTTATCAGAAAAGGATTCTGTCGTCGCAGTATTTACAAACAAGCATATCACCGTTTCCTTTGAAAAGATGCGGCAAATATCTCTCATACGCTGTAATACATGACGGATTGGAACAGCAAACACTATGCGTTGATTCTACTTTTGGAGGAATAACATCCTTGCCTTTTTCAATCATATTCATAATAAGAGCCATTCTTGCATACATTCCGTATTCAGCCTGCTGGAAATATTTTGCCCTCGGGTCATCGTCAACATCGTTTGTTATTTCATCAACACGAGGAAGCGGATGAAGTATTTTTAAATCTTTCTTAGCCAAGCTGAGTTTTGCCCTATCAAGAACATAAACACCCTTCTGACGTTCATACTCTTCTATACTCGAAAAACGCTCCTGCTGTATTCTTGTCATATAAAGGACATCAAGATAAGGCATCGCCTCTTCAAGGGTGTTGCAGAAAGAATATTTGCATCCGCTCGCATTAAGTATATCTTTTATGTATTGCGGCGACTGTAATTCCGGAGTTGAAATAAGTATAAATTTATTATCATATTTTGATAAGCATTTTACAAGTGAATGAACAGTACGTCCATTTTTAATATCTCCGCAAATACCTATTGTCAATCCGGAAAGGGTACCTTTTTCATGTGACAGTGTAACAAGATCTGTCAGTGTCTGAGTAGGATGAAGATGTCCTCCGTCACCTGCATTGATAACAGGTTTTCTTGAATAAAGCGAAGCTGCATAAGCAGCGCCTTCCTTTGGATGACGAATAACCACAATATCTGCATAAGCACTTACAATGCGCACAGTATCTTTTAAGGTTTCACCTTTTGAAACAGAAGAACTTCCGGGATCGGAAAAACCTACCACTTTACCGCCAAGACGCATCATAGCCGTTTGAAACGACATTTGAGTACGTGTAGAAGGCTCATAAAAAAGCGTTGCCATTATTTTACCGTGACAACACTCCATATAATCAGCAGGATTAGCCTTTATTTTACCCGCCATATCAATGATACTTTTCAGCTCTTTTTCAGAAAGCTGGTCAAGATCAATCAAACTGAAATTTTTCACAGTCCTTCTCCTCCAGTACCATATATTGTTTTTCATATTCTATCATCAAATAAAGCAAATAACAATAGACAAGCGCAAATTATAACAAACTTTAAAAACTCTCTTGCTTTTAAAATAGTTTTAGGTTATAATATCAGAGTTATTTGCCGGTGTGATGGAATTGGCAGACGTGCTGGACTCAAAATCCAGTGGTAGCGATACCGTACCGGTTCGACCCCGGTCACCGGCACCAGGCTGAGTCTGGACGCATTTTGTGTTCGGACTCTTTTCTTTTCACATGGTGTGGATCTAATTATGATTTTATTAACTATTGCAAAAAATCCGAACTTGTTTTAGCTAAAAATGAATCGACCACAAAAAGTTAGACAATATTTAAAAGGAAAATTGATTAAGCAGCCTAAAGGGCTTGCTGTCTGCTTTTCACAGACAGCAAGCCCTTTAGTTTTGCCTTGATGCGGTAGTTGTTGTACTAATCCAGGTAAACAATCACTTCTATCTCGAAGTGTTCCATAGATTCAAATTCTTGTAGATACAACAACTCACTCTTAAAAGTAAGCCAAAAAAAGTTTTCCATGACAGCATTGTCCGGGCAGTTACACCAATTACGCCGAAATTATTAAAGCAATATTTTTTTGCCAAGCATCTTACCTGAAACTTTTGGATAATTATTTTTATACAAGTTGTGAAGAAAAAAACGTATGTAATACTGTCACCAACACAGGCAACTTTGATTGATAATTTATCTGCTCTCTTATATGCATACCTGTTAAACCGAAATAAGTAAGGATATACAGAAAAACAATCATAAAAATTACCAACACTATTATTCCAACTAACATTATCGTCAACTGTATTTCTTTGGGGGTTCATATCTTACACAAGCAATATACTTTCCATCCGGCGACCAAGAGTTTGTATTAAACGAGCCTTGCCCACCGTAAAATTCAGCAATAACCCTATCGTTACTCCCGTCATAATTCATAAGTCGGATTTGAATATTTTTATCCGGCAAATGTTCTTCAGGTTCAATATCTTTGCTATTAAAAGCAAGGTATACAATCTTATCGCCCTTCGGTGAAACATGGGCAAACCAACTATTGCGCTCTTTGCTGTCAGTTATTCTTCTAACATTCTTTCCGTCACAATCCATTCTGTAAATCTGCATTAAACCATCACGAGCAGAGTTAAACCAAATATGTTTGCCATCTGGCGAATATTCGCAACCGTCATTGTGACCTTTACTGGAGGTTAACTGAATTTCATCTGTGCCATTTATATTTTTAGCATAAATATCAAATTGACCATTTCTTTTTGCACAATAAACTAATGTATTGCCATCTGGCGACCAGCCGTGGAGATAACTGGGAGATTTCGGAGTAATAAGCTTACTTTCAGATGAACCGAATTTAAGAGTATAAATCTGTGAGCCTAGAACTTTATACTTGTTACAGCTAATTGCAAATCCTGTACCGTCAGGTGATAAAACATGGTCGTTGTTACAATCTTTCAAATCACCTATATCTATTTTTTCAACGGTATCATTATCAATATTGTAGCTGAAAATAAAACCATTTGAGTTGTAAAGAATTGCGTTTTCATCTTTACGCCAGTTTGGAGATTCAATAATTGTATTTTCAAAAACTTTAAGGGTTGTTCTTTCACAAGTTTCAACATTAATTATTTCTAAAACGCTTGATGTTCCTTTTTTATAAAAAAATCTTTGGACGAAAAAATACAAAAAAACAAATTCACCAATTACTATACCCAAAATAGGAAAAATCCAGCTAAAGAAATTAAGTATAAATGAAATAAGAGAAAACACTACACCACCACAGGTACCCAACAAAGCACTTGTTAATATAATATGTTTTTTATCTTTAAGCATATTAAATCCTCTCGATTTTTTCAGGATATTTAAGACCGTTTTGCTTTCTGCATTCGTCCATAATACGCATTACATTAAGAGTATTTTCAGGTTTCATTACGCTGCTTTCATTAAGACCGTTTCTTATATCTTCTTCTACTTTGTCAAATTCAAAAACATAACTGTTTTTTCCTGTTTTCACACTGACTTTTTTACCATTAACATACAAAGTTGCCTTTTTAGGTCTTGAAAACATAGGGATAACTATTTTACCTTTTGTGCCGTAAATAGTTCCCGTAAAGCTTTTAAGTCCGTTAAATGTGCTTAAAAGACTACACTTTGCATTGTCGTAATAAAGCTCAATTTTGTCTTCCAAATCAACATTTTCTTTAATATCCTGTTTACAGACTACCTTATTGGGAACACCGAAAAGCATTTCGGCAAATGATATAGGATATACACCCAAATCAAGAAGAGAACCTCCTGCGTATTCAGTTTTATATACTCTTTCAGAAAGAAAAGGCTTACAAATTTTTAGTGGCATACTGAATGCACCGTCAAATCCCTTAAGCTCTCCGATTTCACCGTCTTTAATCCATTTTGTAATATCTTTTATGAGAGGTTGAAAACGTGTCCACATTGCTTCGCAAACAAACACATTCTTCTCCTTTGAAAGCTTAAAAACTTCCTCTGCCTGCTGTGCATTTACCGTAAAAGATTTTTCAGTAAGCACAGGTACATTATGATTGATACACGCAATTAAATACTGATAATGAGCAGAATGGGGTGTTGCAATATATACTGCATCAATCTTTTTATCAGCAAAAAAGTTTTCAATATCGTCATAACAAGTTGCATTAAATTTATTGGCAAATTTTTCAGCTTTAGCTAAAGTTCGTGAATATACTGCAACGACACTATGCCTTCCACTTTTAACAATTTGACTGCACACTGTATTTGCAATATTACCTGTACCTATTACGCCCCAATTAAACATAGCAAAACACTCCTATCAATGATTTAATTTAAATTTCTCTTTTATATTATCGTATTTTTCACCGTATAGCCAGTATTTTTTCTTATACACAGCATAAAACGCAATTGTCAACGGAATTTGTCAACAGAATAGAATTAAAAACATAAAGGCTCTTAAAATTATTAGAGAAGATGTGCCAGAGATAAATACAACATCGCTTCCTGCTGAATCGAAAAATTTTTTTCAACATACCTCCCTGCTTCAGCGTCATAATATTCACGAATTTCATGAAGCCCAGCAACAGTTATTCCTATTCCAAAGATTATATGTAGTACAAATATTTAACTGCTTGTGCACCGTGAATAGAAACATATAATGCAATCATAAAAACAGAATAACAAGCAAGCCCGAAAGTATCCAAGGTTTGTATTTACAAAATTTAGACGGTTTGCTGTTATTAATGCTATAAGTATAGGATCAATAATGGGAAATAAGATTCTTGCACATATAATCACAATTGTCTGTATGAGAGGATTCATTGCATATAAATACTCAAGTACACAAATATAAATTCGTTAATCGTGTTTGTTCCGAGTTCTCGCCTAATACACCAAGCTAATAACGACCTATCTTGCCGAAAGTTATAGAACCTTTATTATTTTGTGATTTATTTTTTGATCTGTTTCCTCCTTATTTTTGTAAACTCCCATCTAAAATTACAATTTGTTTATACGCAATATTAAAGCACTTAATCACAATTACAGAGGAAGAGAAGAAACTACTTGACGGAGAATAGCAAATTAATAGAGAGCTTTATATGAATAATTCTTCCAATATAAGCAACAAAAAATTACTTCAAAAGGAAAGGTGTGAAATATTTAAAATATACGGAAAATTTGTTAGATTTTGCGTTAGAAACAAGTGAAAAAATTACATAAAGAAAAAACCTTTATTAAGCCGAATTTGGCTTAAATAAAGGCTTTTTCTATGTCTATGGGGTACGAAAAAGATGGATTTGCGTTTTTAATAGATGGATTCGAACCCTTGAACGCCCACCGTGTAATTGACTATGAAATATATGTCCACTTGCTGATTGATGCATTTAAATTATCTAAATCCTTTTTAAGCTCTGGATCAGATATTGGCTTTTGAATTTTATCGCATAAAAATTGATTTATTGCTTTCGCATAATCTATATAGTTGTTGATCCTGTAAGAATCAATCAGCTCAGAGTCCTGGGATGAAATATACCAATCGTGATGACTATCTATCTCGTTAAACAAATCTACTGATTTTGTTAAATGATGGATTATCTCATATAAATAGAAGTTCTTTATATGTTCCTTTTCCGCCGCTACATATCTTTGCATGTATTCCTCGCAGATTAATAGTGCGTCGCAGGCAATATTATCAAAGCCATCTATTATAGCTTGTTTTGCAGCGTCCATCAGGTATTCTTCTCTGCCAGATTCTTTCCGGCGCGTGCTAATCCAGTTTGCTACTTTATTGGATACTTTTGATACGATGACAAATAAGACAATCAAAGTAAAAACTGCAAATAACTTAAAACAAACTCCTTTGCCACTAAGCAAATCGCTAAAGAGCACTACTACTGACATATCTACCAGACTTGCAATAAAATATCCAAGCAACTCATTACTACTGTTTTGAATATTTTGATCAATCCGTGTCAAGTCTCTGTTAAGATAGTATCTAAGGAGCTCAAGGTTTTTATGACTATTTGGATCGAAGTCACCATTCATGCTTTACTCACCAACCTTTGTTGTTATTCCCCTTAACTCATCGGCCACGTTTTTAACCTTTTCGCGTTTTCCCTTCTTTGCAGCTTCTTTAATCGCTTCAAACTGCTTTTCGATTAGGAATTCACGGTACATTTCGCTTCTCTGCTGAGATAGGAACTTTTTTACATTGGGGTTTTGTTCTTGTCGTTTAAGCAGATCAATTATCTCTTTCAACGTTGTTGAGACATTGTATGGTGTCTTGAAGCTAAACCCATCCTTATGTTTCATCTTCTTACGCAACACCTTAATTTGCCGTTTCGTAATGCCTAATTCGCTTGCGATAAAAGATATTCCGTTATGATAATCACTTCTACCCGAGTTTTTACTTCCATATATTGAACCTATTATCGCAATGGCAATTGAGAAAGAGTGGTTATAATACTTTTCTTCTCCCCAGCCGCAACGGAAATAATTCGCTCCAAGAGCCAAGATATCATCAAAGTCAAAATGGGCTGCATCTGTTACCGCATCGTATGCCATCTCATTGAAATTGTTCTCCATATATTATAACCCCTTCGTATGTGATTATATTGACGCATTAAGGTAAGAAATCTTTCATATCATGAAATTGGGTTATAATTATATCATAAATTACAGCTTTTTACAACCATTTTCGACAGAATCTTGCTCTAATGTTAGCGTCAGGCGATAATCGCCATTCCGGGTCAGGCGAAAAACGCCAATTTTGGTCAACTGAAAACAGCCATTTACAATTTGAATAGTTCCTTTACACTGGAGGCGTAGCCAGCCCCCGGTGAAAGGAGATAAGATGAAACAACCCAATTTCGCAGCCATGTCCCCGGTTGTGGCAAAGGCCATTGAGCAGATGATGGCCGAGCAAGGAGACAAGTTCTCGCTGGAGAAGGTCAATCTTGCAGAGCTGAAGCGCCGTACCGGGATTTCCCGCGCCAGACTGCGCCGGATGAAGGAGCACGGCTTTGAGGACACTGAGCACGCCACAAAGGGCCGGAAAGCGAGCACCACGCTCCTGAGCGGCTATACAGGTATCCTGGATGGTCTGCTGAAGAACGGCGTGACAAACTCCGCTGTGTGCCTCAGCAGGCTCCGTGCAAACGGATATACTGGCAGCCAGACCACGATTAAAAACTACATCCTGGCGCACCAGCATCTCATTCCGCCTGCTCGCTATGCGGTTGCTCCGCAGGGAAACCGTGGGCGGCGGTACACCACCGGCCCCGGAGAGGCGTTTCAGATGGACTGGGGCTTTACCAAGGTCCAGTCTTTCACCGGAGAAGAATACTCTGCTGCCTGCTTTGCTATGGTCTGCCACCACTGCGGTGAGCGGTATGTGGAGTTCTTCCCCAACGCCAAGCAGGAAAATCTGTTCATTGGTATGCTCCACGGGTTCCGGTACATGGGCGTCCCTCAGTATATCCTTACGGACAACATGAAAAGCGTGGTTATCCGGCGGGACCAGGACGGGCATCCCCTTTGGCAGAAGGACTATGAGCAGTTCATGCGGACTGTGGGTTTCCAGACTAAGCTCTGTAAGCCCCGCCACCCCTTTACGAAGGGCAAAGTGGAGCGCCTGGTCCGTTTCGTGAAGGACAACTTCCTGGCCGGGCGGAGCTTTTGGAATGTAACCGACCTAAACCTCTCCGCGCTGGACTGGTGTGACGAGCAGAACACCACCTTCCACCGGGGATTGGGTATTCCGCAGGACATCCACAGGGAGCGGTGTGGCTCTGTGGTTACGAAACTGAACGACAGCCCTGAATTGTTGCTCTACCTTTGCCCTGAGCGGAGGATTTCCTTTGACGGGTTTGTGAACTACGAGGGGCGGCGCTTTGGCGTCCCCTACGCCTATGGCGGCAAGACGGCCCGTGTTATGCGAAACGGCTCCTGCCTTTATATTTACTCCGCAGATATGGCCCGCCTGCTCGCTACCCACGAAGTGACCTGGGCTTACCAGGACAGCTTCTGTGCTAACCAGTATGCGTTCCCAGAGCAGCCGGAGGAGTTTCCCTCCATGCCGGTGAAAACGGTGATTAGGCAGCTCCCGCAGACCTCCACCGACCTCTCCTTTGAGAAGTTTAACTTCACCAAGGAGGACGACGAGGATGACTGACTCTCTGTTTGAAGCGGTGGCCCATGCCACCCGTGAGCTGACAAAGTATGGTTTCTCCACCCAGGAATTTGCAATGCTGGTACAGCAGCACAACATGACCGATGCTGAAGCCCTCGCCGTGGCAAAGGTATTTGACTATCTCCTGGAAAAGAGGGAGCGTTCCACAGTGGATTTCCTGCTCCGCACCAGCCACCTCCCACTGAAGGTCCCCAAGACCTTTGACAACTTTGATTTCAGCCGAGTCACCGGAAAGAATGTTGACAAGCTCCGTAGCCTCCCCACGTTGTCTGCCCTCTATGCTCACAAAAACCTTGCCTTTATTGGACGGCCTGGTACGGGCAAGACCCATCTGGCCCAGGCTTTTGGGCGTACCTGCTGTGAGCATGGATTTAGGAGTTACTTCATTAAGATGACAGAGCTGCGGGACCGCATGACTTCCGCACGCCGATCCGGCCGGGAGAGCAACCTTCTGTCCTACCTTGTCCGCCCTTCCTGCCTGATTATTGATGAGGTGGGACACTGTGAGTTTGACAAGGAGAATACCCGGCTGTTCTTTGACATGGTGGACCGCCGCTACCAGAAGGAGGGCTACTCCAACATGGTCTTTACCAGCAACCGTGACCCTGCTCAGTGGAAGGAGAACTTCTGCGAGAACGATGCTCTTCTGTGCGCCCTGGACCGCATCTTTGACGATGCTGTGGTCTTTACCATTAAGGGAGAGAGCTTCCGGGGCAGGAAGTTGGAGACGGTTGCCCTGCGTACTTCTACTGGCTCACCGGCTGACCCGCAACAGGCCGGGTAAACAATACTACCTGGGGGCTGGCTACCCCAGATTGGTGATTTTCGTTTGACCAAAATTGGCGATTTTCTCCTGACCCGGAGTGGTTAATTTCGCCCGACCCTAACACTAAAAGCATTGACAATGAGATCATATTTTGAGTATTCTTTTTGAAAAAAGGGATTTCCGCCCCGCCTTATGGCTGCTGTCATAAGGCGGGGCGGTATGTGTGAAAGAAGGGTATGAAACAGTCACATGAGTCGTGTTACTTCGAGACCGCCGACAAAGACTACTTTGATCCTATCTTTGGATTCGACGATCACGCTCTCGAGTATTTGTCTCACGATCGGATCATCATAGCTGATCGGGTGATTAGCCAGAGTTTCTATAATCGTGAAGATCTCATCGAGCCTGGATTTTGCATTTTCGCGTTTTTGCTTTGTATCAGCAATCCGGTCAAGCTGAATCTGCAGTTTTGCCTTTTCATCCATGAGAGCCTTTGCTTTTTCCTCATCGAAAGCTTCGACGTTGTCGGCGGCGATGGCTTTGAGCATCTTTTGGAATTCTGCCTCGATCTCTGCGATCCTAATCTGAAGGTCGAGGCTGTTGTCCTCAGATGTTTCTGCTGATAAGCCCATGCCAATATGGAGTTTCAGCGTTTTGAGCACATCGGCATTCTGTTTGGCGGTTTGAAGCACCGCTTTCATGATGGCTTCCTGCAGGACGCTTTCCTCAATGCTCGGGGAGTCGTGGCAGTATTTCTTACCATAGTCAAGGCGGTTGATGCACCGCCATACCACCTTTTTCTTACCGTTGGCTGCCCAGGTGCATCTGCGATATGGCGTTCCGCATTCTCCGCAGATCAGAAGCTCTGTTAGAGCGTATTTGCTGGAGTATCGACCTTGCTCGGTTTTCGTGCCGACCTGCTTGACCTTCCGCTTTCCGCTCCGTCTTGCCATTTCCTCTTGCACTCTACCGAAGGTGCAGGAGTCGATGATTGCGGGATGATTGTTCTCGACATAGTATTTCGGACGCTCACCGTTGTTGATCATGACCTTCTTTGACAGGCAGTCTCTGATGTAGGTCTTGTTGAGGATGGCGTCGCCTTTGTATTTCTCGTTGGTGAGGATAGATTCAATCGTTCCTCTCTGCCATTGACCGATGCCGGAGGGAGTCGGAATCCCATCCGCATTAAGATCGTTGGCTATCGTGGCGAGGCTGTCACCGGCGAGGAATCTTTCATAGATCCTTTTGACTACAACTGCTTGTTCGGGATCGATCTCGGGTTTTCCATCCGAACCTCTGCGGTATCCAAGGAAGCGTTTGTAATGGAACGGTACGTTTCCTTCTTTTGCACTCTGTGCCTTACCCCAGCGCACATTGGCGCTGATGTTTTCCGATTCGCTTTGAGCGATGGAGCCGTATATTGTGATATAGAACTCAGCTCCTGGCTGAATACTGTGGATTCCTTGTTCCTCGAAGTACACGTCCACATTGTATTCTTTCAGCATACGAGTGTGGTTCAAGCAGTCGAGGGTGTTTCGTGCGAATCGGGCTACAGATTTGGTGATGATCATGTCGACCTTGCCCTGCTTGCAATGGCGCATCAGCCTGTTGAAGTCATCGCGCTTTTTGACACTCGTTCCGGTGATGCCCTTGTCGGCATAGATGCCGACCATCGTCCATCCGGGTTCTCCATTGATCTTATCGGTATAGGCTCTGCGCTGAACATCGTAGCTGTTGAGCTGATCTTCCTGCTTTGTTGATACTCGGCAGTAGGCGGCGACACGAAGCTGTTTGTGGGCGTTTTTGACTTCCTCTTGTAAGTTAATTGTTGCGGGAATCGTATGTACCACTTTAGGTGGCATCGTTTGGGTTGCTGCTTGCATGGTCGGTCTGCTCCTTTCGTATTTCTTGATCGTTGATTAGGATGATGCTGACGGAACCGCTCTCTGCGAGCCTGATCACCTTAATGGTTTTATTGGTCAGCTCTGAATCAAAGCCGTCAAGAATGTCGTGCTGTTCGAGCGTGTTTTTCAGCATGTACTCAACGTATGTTTCGTTACCAATCTGCTGGTATCCGATGGTTGCTCGCTGATACAGCTTCTCTCGAAGGGCGTCCCTGTCGAAGTCATATCCTTCGAGGGTTCTCGCAATCTCGTTGTCAAGCCGTCGCTGTTCGATGGAAGGCTCCGCTTGGCTGGGCTGTACAGTTCTTATAATCTCCGGATTTCGAATCAGACCATTCAGAAAGTCGACAATTTCTTCCATCAGTTCAGTATCTTCTTTTTTGATCTGGATTTGGCATTGGTTGCAAACCCATTTCTGTGTGCATTTGCATCTGGCGTCCTGCAGACGACGCATCGGCTTGCCGCAGGCTGGACAGACAACCGGAACTTTCAGCAGGTAGATTCCCGACTGCCGATCCGTGCCCGTCTGTGTGTTGCGGGATGCCTTTCGACTCCGTAGTCTTTCAATCGTTGCTTCGTCGATGACCTTGGGATAGGTGGCGTTTCCAAGGTAGCGGTCATCATCCACGATCCGCATGATCCTGGCTTTGTTCCATGTTATAACGCCAGGGGCGAACTCCACCTTGTCCGATTCCAACCCGTTGGCGATCTGCAGAAGCGAACGTCCGTTAAGGTATTCGGAGCAGATTCTTTGAAGTGTGTTCTGCTCGTCTGGATTGACGACGATCTTTCCATCTTCGTATCTGTATCCGAAGGGTATGTTTCTGTTTTTCATATTCTTTTTCACCGTCCTTTCATGCTATGGCTTCGGTCAGTTTAAGGCCGCCGATCAGATAGAAGGCAATTCCCGATTTGCTCATCACGACTGCCTTTTCAATGATCTGATGGAACAGATCCTCGTCGAAGGCTTCTGTCGGCTCATATTCATCGAGGATGCTCTGCAGTTCCTTGAGTTTATCAAGCTGCTCGTCACCTTCGTCCTCGGCGAGTTTCTTTTTCCGTTCAGAGCGCAGGGCGCTGATTCTATTGTTGATCTCGGAAGACTGTGCCGAGTAGTCAGAGCCATTAAGGATACCGCTTGTGTGCAGTCTTACGATGACGAGGTTCCTGGCAGCAAGGTCAGCAATTTCCTTGTCTATCTCTGCGATCTTCTCATGATTCTCGCTTGTTTTGCTCTGCATGACTTCGATGTCCCGAATCAGCGCACCAAGGATCGCATGGTGATGTTTCTTCAGCTTGAAGAGCATTTTGTTGAACGCTTCATGCACATCTGATTCGGCCATCCGTTGGCTGGAGCAGATCGTTGCGCCGGAAGCTCTGCCGGAGCACAGCCAGTAGGCTCTGCCTCTGACAATCTGTCTGCGGTATGATCTGCCGCAGTCTGGACAGCGAAGCATGCCGGTCAGAGGATAGCTGGTTTTCTTCCCACCCATGTTCTTCTGACGGGATTTTTGCAGTTCTTGTACTGCAGCATAGGTTTCTCTGCTGACAATGGCAGGATTGGCGTTCTCGACATAGTACTTCGGACGCTCTCCGCGATTCTTGACTTTCTTGAATGGGAGCGTATCCGTGGTGTACTTCTTTTGAAGCAGCGCATCGCCCATATACCGTTCATTATTCAGCATGTAGTCGATTCCGAAGGCGTACCATAGTTTTGTGTCGTGGCGCCTTGGGACGCTTTCCTCGTTCAGCTTGTTTGCAATAGCCTGCTTCCCGTAGCCTTGAAGGTACATGGAGAAGATCCTACGGACGACGACCGCTTCCGTTTCGTTGATGACCAGGTTACCGTCGATAAGGTCGAAGCCGTATGCCGGAGCACAGCAATTGAAGTCGCCGGACTCCATCCGCTTTTTATAACTCCAACGCATATTCCCCGATATAGACTCGCTCTCTTGCTGAGCGGCCATACCGGGGAATGTTACGATCATCTCACTATTCAGTTTATCGGTATCGATGCCCTGTTCCTCGAAGTAGACGCTGACGCCGATATCCTTGAGAAAGCGGATCGTTGCCAGAAGCTCTTGCGTGTTTCTTGCGAATCGGGACACCGATTTGACGATGATGCGGTCGATCAAGCCTTTCTTACAGTCTCGAATCAACCGATGCAGATCGTCGCGCTTGTCCATGCAGGTGCCGGTGATGCCTTCATCCGCATAGATATCAACCAGTTTGTACTGAGGATGTCTTCTCTCATAGTCCTTGTAGTATCTGATCTGTGCGGCGAAGGAGTGAAGCTGGTCTTCGCTGTCACTGGATACTCGGCAGTAGGCTGCCAGCCGGATCGTTTCCTGTGCCGTTTTTTTCTCGGCTGTGATTTCAATAACGTTCATTGAGCTTTACTCCTTTCTGCGGGGACTGCCCGCTGATTTGCCTTTCGGCAACACAAACAGATACCACAAGAGTTCGGAAACATCCAGCGAGAATCGGAAGATTTTCGGTTCAGACGCAATAAATTTTTGCGCCGTAGTGATCCTCGCTGATTGCTACGATCTTGTTGTATTCGTCTTCGGTAATCAGCTCCATGCCAAGCAGCATTCGGAGCAGGTTTACGCTGTATACGAAAGAGGCATTGTTGCTGTCGTTTTTCATTTCAACAATCCCTCCATAACTTTTATGCCCAGGCTGGTAATGATGGCGTGGTCGACCTTGCCCATCATATCCTTATTGAGTTTTCCAACGTAATCGTCGAGCCTGCGCTTATCGATGGTTCGGATCTGCTCGAGGAGAGCGACAGATTCGCTGACCAGCCCTTCTATATTGACTCTGACATGAGTCGGTAGGCGCGAGTCGGGCTTTGTGCTTGTGATTGGCGCAATGATGGTGGTTGGGCTGTATTTGTTGCCTGTGTCATTCTGTAAGATGAGAACAGGGCGGAATCCATCCTGCTCACTCCCCACTACGGGAGAGAGGTCTGCATAGTAAATCTGACCTCTTTTGACTTTTTTCATTTTCGTTCCTCCGTGTTAAGTAAAAGGACGCCGTCTGCAATTATCCTGCAGGCGGCGACCTGCATAGTATCAATCGTTTTGATCCTTAACCGATATTTGTCCACGACGCCCTCGATCAACGGGAACGCACCTTCCGGCCGTGCATTCGGCCTCATGGGAATCTCACCCCTCCGAGGATCTCTCCGAGGCGCCCTCCTTTGTTGTGACGGCTCACGGCTCTTGGCCGCTTCAACGCTCGACTTTAGGACTGGACGCAAGTATCATTATTTCGTCTGCTTGTCATGGCCTTCGCTGCGGTTGCGCCGCATCGTCTGAGTCCTGAAGACTCGGGACATCTGCATTTAATGAGTGCTTGTCCGAGTGTTCGCTCATGTGGCTTGCCGGTTTCCCGACGGCAGAAGGAAGGTAAAAGATGCGCTGTGCTATTCAGTTGTCAAGGAACAGTGAGGAACGATTTTGTCTTTCCTCACTTGTATAGGAACGAAAATCGGGTTTTGCACACCCTCACAAATCAATTTCCATGAAATTTTTCAGTTTTTCCAAGATTCGCACCTTCCGTTTATGGACTGCGTTTCTATAGACGCCGGTCAGTTCTGCATATTCTCTTTCAGTCAAGCCATCGAAGAATAATGCCTGCAGGAGTTGCTTGTCCAAGTCAGAAAGCATACTCATAGCAGAATACAGCGCCTTGATTTTGGCATGCTCGGCGAAGATTAATTCGGGATTCTGACTGTTGTCTATGAATTCGGAGAAGTTCTCAAACGCACCATCGTCGCCACCAATCAGTTCGCTGAAAGGTGTTTCGTTTGCACGATGCTTATCATCGTTTTTCTCAATTCGCCACTCTCCGCGGCGAAACTCGTTGTAAACCTCCCTGGTAACCTCAACATCCTCATACTGAGAAGTACAGGTGTTAAAAACGGTAAGTGTATATGTCTTTGTCATTATCGTGATCTCCTTTGAATTTTTGAATTTTGGTTGAAATCAAAAATTCGGAGATCACGGGTATTTAGCTATGTAAGGCTGCCATGAACTGTCGGGCATAAAAACGCACCCGCCATAATTCTCCAACTTCTGGCATACGCAAAAGTTCGAAGAACGTCGCCTGTCAGCGCAGAAATGCGAACACTCGGGGTTTATCATGAAAAAAGTCCTTTCCCAAGCGGATTCGGGAAAGGACTCTCATCATCGTATGAAGTGAAAAGCGCAAAAAAGCACCGTCGAAATCAGAATCTCAAAAGGATATGGATATCCCTTGTGATTCTGGCTTCATACGGTGCTTGGCAGTCTAATCTTTCGATTTCCTCCGCTTGCGCGATTCAAAGTCAGTTAGCTATTATTCAGTTTTTCAAAGTAGTCCTCGCCGTAGTATTTTAACTTTAGTCGCCAGATCCCTTTTTGACTTCGGAAATAGGCGAGGTTAATGGGCTTTTCCCATTTGCATTTCCGGCACCTGGCGTGGAAATGGCCTTGCATGTCTGCGTACACACGGGCTATCACATAGTCGCAGACGGGGCATCTTACGTCCCTCATCGGCAGTCCCTCTACTTCAAAAGAAGACCGCGAGATTTTATCTCTGACCTCTTGGGGCAAGTCCGAATAACTCCTTGCCACTCTTTGTTCAACAACCATATACGGCACCTCCGTCCGTCATGGTTTTCTTGAAGTATTCTTCCATGCTGCGCTGTTCCAGGAGGTTATACTTTCGGAGCTGGATCAGCATGGAGGAGTAGGATACTCCGAGCTCCACTGACATCTTCTGTAGCGCAGGCTTCATCTTTGGAAGGAAGATGCAGTCGCCGTAAACAGGGATTGCCTTTCTTCTCAGATGTCTGCGGACTGAATCAGTCAGCACCACTCGGGGCATAAGAATCATTGCCGCCATTGCATTTGCCTGGCATTCTTCGAGAGACAATCTCTCATGGAGTTCATCCATGCTGTATGTTCTCTCCGTATCATATACGCTGTTGAAGCATGCGGCGACTCTCATCGGGTCAGCGCGCCAGATCAAGATATGGCTGATTTCGTGAGCCAACACGAACCTCCGCCTATTATTCTCTGACGGGTTAAGGAGCAGCCTTTCAAGAACTACGGTATCTTTCGGGAAGACGACATTGACCTTCTTTCCATAACGCCAAACGCAAAGAGGCCGTACTCCATCAGATGCAAAGCCGATCTTATCGGGATCGCTTTCTGCAATCTGCTCGTACACTACGGTTATACCAAGGTATGCTGCGATACCATCAATATCGATGTATTTCGGCGGAGGCTCTCCGCATGATACCTGCACCAAGCCTTCGGCAATCTGTTCGATCTCTTTATTTGAGATATAGACCTGCATCTATCATTCCTCCAATCAGCTATAAGACCTTGATAACGTGCTGTGCTACGCCCTGTATGTAGCAGCTGTTGACGAGAATGTCTTTCATCGTCTTGTTCTCTGGGTGGAGCCTAACACATTTCTGCTCCTTGTCTAAGTAGAATCTCTTGAGCGTTGTCTCATTGTCGACTAAGGCAACAACAATATCGCCTTCATCGGCAGTATTTTGCTTGCGGACAACAACGAGATCTCCTGGATCAATTCCTGCCTCAATCATTGACTCTCCCTTGGCTCTTAAGATAAAGTGCTCTCCTGGGCCAAAGAGAGCATCTGGCAAGGCAACATAGGCTTCAAAGTTTTCTTCCTCATACTGTGGTTCTCCGCAAGCAATAGAGCCAATAATCGGCGAGAGGGAGTATCCACTATCTGCCTTGCTCGTGACTGGGGTTTCAAGCGTGACACCATCATAGTGGATTTGGCCGAGCTTGCTCATCTCCTGCAGATATGCATGCACTGTGCTTCGGGAGCGACCAATGGCTCGAGCTATCTCAGTAATCGACGGTGTTTCTTTGTGGGTAAAGAAATAGTCCTCAATTGCCTCCACAATCTCTCTCATCGTTTTTTCGCTCTTATATCTCATCGAATCAACCTCCTTCGAAGCCTATCCCGAATGAACTGTTCGGGATAGGCTTATTATACGAGATCGTAAACCAATTTTCAATAGGGTTGACCAAAAGCGCAAAAAGGTGGGCGAATTAGCGCCCACCTTTTTGCGGATAATGGGAAATCATTACTGTTTATATTCTTTTTAGAGTCTCGCTGACTTTCTTTTTATACTCATTCATAACATCCAGCGGAGAGGCAATGGTGATTGCGCCGTCATAGGCAAAGATCCACGAGAAGAAAGTTGGGCTTATAAACACCTCGACTTCGGCAACAAAATGATGAGCATCTGTCTTTTGCGTCACCACATCATCTCCAAAGCGATCTACTATGGTGTTCATCATGTCATTCTCACACAGGAGCTGAACGGTGCGTTTTTCCCCGTCATACATTAGGAAGACTTGGTTGCAGAATTCTTCTATATCATAATCTTGTGGTCGATCATGGAAATCAAAAAGAGATTCCTTAGTATGTAGCATCCGGTCAACACGGAATTTCACAATTTTACCATGACGCTCAGACCATCCAAACACATAGTATCTGTCGTTGTTCCACACCAAATCATACGGTGAAAGGCAATATACCGCTCCATCATGCTTCAGTTCCTTTTCTTTATCTGCCGTGTACTTGATGTATTGAAACTCGACGGTATTTTCGTGGTTAATTGCATGATGCAGAAGATCTACTGTATAGTAGACACTCTCGTTTGTGGTTTTGGCCTTGCCCTCAACGTATAGCTTTCGCTTTAATTCTTCTGCTTGATACGGGCTGGCAAGAGAAGAGAGTTTTTCAATTAAAGACAGGCTCTTGGTCGGTGAGATAAACTTCGCGGCCTGAACGGCGTCGACGATCATTTTTAGCTCTGCAAGTTCCAAACTGCGGGAGCCAATAAAGTATTTGTTCTGGCGACTTTTATTGCAGATCACATCAAATCCAGAATCTTGCAACTCAGCCAGGTCTGTGGCAACAGTTTTTCTTGTTGCATGGATACCCTTTTCTGCCAGATGGGTGAGGATATCGTTAATGATTGCCTGATGATCTTCATCGGTGTTGTCCAACAGATATTTTAAAATATACAATGGACGGTTTTTTTCAGCCATTCAATCAACTCCTTCATTCCGATACGTATCTATATTATAGCACATTTGGTAAACGCCGGAGTGTCAAATGGCACTCCGGCGTGATTAACGGCAAACCTATCTACTAAGAATCAAAAAATCAGAGGTACAAGTTGCCACTACAGCACCCTTGCTATGCAAGTTGAGATCGGGCAATGCACATGAGGTGATAATCTGTATGTGTATAGCTGCCGAAAAATCCAATAGTTTTTGACATGTCAGCGAGAGATGTTCCCGCTGGCATGCCAAAAACATTTAATCTGCGGGGTTAATACGTGCTTCATTAACCGAATGCATGGATGCAGCGGACGCAGTGACCGCCGTGGCATTCGCCTTTGTCATCTGCCATATTACGCACAGAGACATCAGCTTCGACCTTCTTGACTTCGGGCTTTTCGTAACTCATCTGGAATCCTCCTTCCTGTGAATCTATACAAGGGGTAAAAAACCCTTATATGCGACGAGTATTACAAATCTTTCAATGATTCATCAATGGGAATTGACTTTATATAGTGAGCATATCTTGCTTTTGCACTCTTGCAAAAATGCTCATCTATATGCTCCAAATCCCCATGGACAAACTGCATCATTGCCGGACATATATCGCAGAAATCGTATGCTTCACAGCGAAGGCACTTGTACGATGGGGAGGCCTTCATTTTTGGGTACTGACTGAAGCTTTTCCAAACCTCGTCGAATGATTCTGCAGTCAGTTTTTTCCCTGCATGGCGAAACGACATACACGGGCATATGTTGCCATCATAGTCAATCGCGCAACTTGCTCTGCCAAGTTTACATCTAAAAAGTGGGCGTTCTTTTACGAGATCCACATATTCTGCATCTGCATCTTCGCCAAATGTGCGCGGCCTTTTATCAAATTCGGCGAACTCGTACCGCAATGAATCTTTGAGAGGGACAGCATAATCCTGAACGCTCGAATCATTATCAATTGAGGGGAATATCTCAAAACCTGTACGAAACGGGATGTTAAAGTCTTCTGCAATTTGCTTAATCTGTGGCAATTCATGATAGTACAGATTAAGTACCGGTGCTTTGACAGAAACTCGTACTCCAGCAGCCAAAAGACTTCTAATATTTGAGATGACCTTTTCAAATGCGCCTGATATTCCGGTGACTTTCCGATATGTTTCTTCGCAGGAGCCGTACAATGATATGTCCACAAGAAGCGGTGGATATTGAGAAAAGACCTGAATATCTTTCTCGGTAATTAAGGCTCCGTTTGTGTACAACTCAATAATGAAACCCTTTCGTTTTGCGTAGAGATAGATATCAAGAAAGTCTTTGCGAGTAAAAATATCACCACCCGTAAAGGTAATAAAGAGAACCTCTTTCTCGTACAGAATATCTATTATTCGAATGATCTCGTCGTATGGCAACTCATCCGATCTATGATGGTCGTGCAGATAGCAGTGGACACAGTTAAAATTGCATCTTGGTGTAAGCTCGAATATTACTGAATACAGTTGGTGCTTGCTTTCCCATTGTGTTCTCTTGTCTGTAGCAAAGTCCAACACCTGCATCTGGACTTTTTCGAGGAACGGATCATCCATATCAATCCACCTCCAAAATGAACTGCTTGCTGACTAAGGTGTTTAGGAATTCTATCACATCGGAGTGGATAATCTGATAATCAATGTCATCAATGATAGCAGCTTTAAGGAGTTCTGTGAGTTCATCGGCAGTTTTTGCTGTACTAAGATTCTTCCAGAGAAACATGCCAGTACGGTTTATTTCGTAAAGAGCGCAACGATCACCGCGGTAATTATCAGTAATATCTATCAGAAAAAAAGAGCCATGTATTTCGCGCTCTACGATATTATCGTTTGCTTTGTACATGATACACACCTAAAATCACTTATTTATGCCAATTCGTTATCGCAGGGTGGGTATGTGTTACCCACCCTGCTGAGTTTAAGTAACAATTAGCTTATTACCTGGTCAAGAATGTACTGGACGGCATCATAATAGTTTTGCTCCGCTTCCAGCTTTTGCTTGCTCTTTCCGATGTTCCTGATGCCAGAGCCGATCATTGATCCGATCTTGTAGGACATATCCTTTCCGCGTCTATCCTGCTTGGCATATTCTGCTCTTGCAAATTTGTCCATCTGCTTGCTGGCTCCAAAATCATTTACTGCTACAAAGGCAAGATTGCCCTCTTGCTGGACTCTAATGCAAAACAAGAAGTAGTCGTTCCTGTGCTCGGGATGGTACATAACAATGCAATCCTCAATCTTCTTGTTGAACATGCCGCCGGACTTGACTTGATCGGCATAAAATGCCACGGGAATTCCGTTTTTCTCAGCTTCTGCGGACAGTGCCTCTTTCACAGCGTCAAGTGTGATTCCTGACCCGTTATCATACTTGTATGTAGGCCTGAATTCTCTCAGTTCATCAATCTTGATCATTTTGATCCTCCTTCCTTTTAGAATTGTCTATCATTATATGGTGTGCTTTCCACACCGCTGCTCTGCAGTCTGTCAACCATCCTGTCGAGCTTACCTTTCCACAATCTCTTGAACCAGGATGTGTGACCAAACCATTTCACCAATGTGGGGCTAACCGTATAATACAGCTTAATGAAAGCACGACCATACCATGTTTCCGCTAACGTGTAGTCACGATAGCGCCTCAGTGTCCACACCTCGGGGCAATCATACGATCCATAAACAGCCGTTGCGACATAGCAGCCACCGGACTTTTGAGGTGTAGACTGCTGTGTTGCCTGATAGCCCCTGTTGTAATTATTCCCGCCCTGCATTTCTTGCTCCAAAATCCGTGCATTAGATTGAGCATCAGCGTGACCTTCTGCAGCGGCCTGGCGCCACCAATAGAGCGCCTGAGAGTCGTCTTTAGCCGTTCCCCATCCGTTGTGGTAACAAAGGCCCAGATTGTATTTTGCGGTTGTATTCCCGCGAGAAGCCAACTGTTGCCAAAGCGGGAAAGCACGATAATGATTGTTGGTTTTGGTCGCATACATCAAGGCAAGACTAAAGACAGCATCCTCGTAATAGTTGCTTTCTCCGTTTGCGATAACCTCATTGTAAAGTGTCTCTGCCTTATTGTAGTTTGCAATGATGCCTTCGCCCTCGGCATACATATCCGCAAGGCAAGACTTTGCCTGGATATTTCCTTGTGCGGCAGCTTTCTCAAACCATTGGGCAGCAAGAGCTTTATTGACGGGAGTTCCATCTCCGTTTCGATAGCAGATGGCAAGATTCTTCTGTGCAAATTCTTCCCCTTGTTCTGCCGCCAAAGAGAACCATCGGAATGCTTCGTAATCATTCTTCGGTACGCCGTTTCCTGTGGCATAGCATACACCAAGAGCTCCTTGTGCTTCTCCGAAGCCTTCATCAGCGGCCTTTTTATAAAGCTCAATAGCACGAGCCTTATTCATTGGCACTCCATCAGCACCATCAAGGTATACTTCTGCCAAGTCGCTCATTGCTTTAAGATGGCCAGCGGCGCTTGCTTTTTCCCAATACTGAACGGCTGTGGAGGCATTCCCAAAGATCATTTCATGGAATCCCATCAGTGCTTGCGAAATCGTGTGCCCACCATCAGCGGCATTCTTGAGCCATCTGTTTGCCTTCTCATGGTCTTCTTCTACACCGACGCCGTTCCAGTACGCTTCATAAACATGGTACTGGGCTTCAACGTCGCCCTTGCCGGCTCGTTGAAGATTGAATTCAAAAGCCTTTTTAGGATCAACATCCGGTGAATCAATTTTTTTGTAGACGAAAGCAAGAAGATCGTCTGCATTAGCCCAGCCTGCGGCCTTTGCCTTTTCGAAGTATTCAATCGCAAGCTTTACATCTTTTTGTGTTCCGTCGCCATCATGAAGCAGCATTCCGGTCTTTGCCATACCACGAGCACTACCATGATCGGCGGCATACTTATAGAGTTCGAATGCTTTTTGAGTATTCTGCTCAACACCCCATCCATTTTCGTACATGCATGCGAGGCAGCAAGCACCGTCCTCGGAACCATTCTCATAGGCTTCCCTATAGTAGCTGACAGCCTTTGTGTAATCAGTTCCGGCAAAACCATCCTTGTCGTATGCAAGTCCAAGTTTTACGCATGCCTTCATGTTGCCGAGGTTTTTTGCTTTTTCAAACCATTCAAGTGCTTTAGCAACATTGACCTCGACACCGTCACCATCACGATAGCATTCACCGAGATATTCTGCAGCTCTGCTATGGTCTTTATTGGCTGCGATTTCCCAAAGTTGAACAGCTTTACCTCTATCTTTCTCCAAGCCAGCATCGCCACTATAGTAATACAGGCCCTTTAGGAAGCAAGCATTTGCATATTCACCCTCAACTGCCTCGTTGAGGTATTGCATAGCTTTTTCCATGTCTTTTTCTGTCCCGCTTCCATCACGATAGCAGAAGTGAGTCCTGACCATGCCCTCATAATAACCGTCATCAGCGACGGCTTTTACCAATTCAAAATACCTGGTTTGGGATGTGCTGGCGTCAACTTCGGGATACAGATCTTCGAGATTGTCCATTGCCTTCTTGGAGCCGCCTTCTTTGGCGGCTTTTTCAAACCATTCAATGGCCTTGTTCTTATCGAGAGCAACTCCGTATCCGTTGTTGTAGCACACGCCAAGGTTTTCCATCGCAGTTGAGCTTCCGGCATTAGCTGCAAGGACAAAGAACTCGACTGCTTTTGCTTTGTCTTCTGTTACCGGATCTTCTCCGTTGAAATAGGCCACTGCGTATTGGAAGATTCTATCATCATCACCAAGCTCGGCCGCTTTTATTGCCCATTCGATAGACTTTTCGATGTTGACCTCAACACCGTCACCTTTTCTGTAAGCCAAAGACATATTGCTGGCAGCGGTCTTATTCCCAGCATTCGCCGATTTCTCCATCAGATCAATGCCTTTTTTCTTATCTGCTTCAACATGATCGCCTTGCAAATAAGCACATGCCAGATCGAGAGTAGCGCTATCATTTTCGAGTTCATCCGCTTTGATGAGGTACTCAATGTATTTCTGATAATCCTGGGGGACGATAGCGCCTTCGTTGTAGATATTTGCAATATCATACGGAGCGTCAACATCTCCGTTTTCATAGGCTTTTTGATACCATTCAAGACATTCGGGATCGTGCCTTTTTTTCAGACTATCTGCGAGATTATACTGTGCATTGGGATAGCCCATCTCGGCAGCTTTTCTATAAAGTTCCATAGCCCTTTCGGTGTTTTCTTCCACCCCAACGCCATTGTTATAGCAGTTGCCAAGATTGTTGATCGCTCTTGCATTGTCAGGATCTAACTCGAGAGCTTTAGTATATAGCTCGAAAGCTTTCCCTCGATTTTCCTCGCCATCTTCTCGGTCATAATAGGCAAATCCCAGAGAGATAATGGCATCAACACTACCGGACTCAGCTTTTTCAATTAGTTCTCTGTCAATCATTGTGCAACCTCCATTCAAATTTTGTGCAGTTCATCAAGGATTCTGTCATGGTATGCGTCATATTCATCCAGTTCTCTTTGATACTGTTTGAATTCTGTAAATAGCTGTTGCATAGTAGCAGAAGTTGTCTTAATGCTTTCAGCACAAGACTGTTCAAGTTGTTTCCGCTTAGACTTATTAGACAACAGAGTAACCAAGCCATAGCCCGCTCCACCAAGAGTTAGGATCAGCAGCCAGAAGCCGACAAAAAAGCAACCGACAATCGCAGCAGCTCCGACGCCGAAGCCAATATATGCAGGCCAGTCTTTTATTGCTGCAAGAGAGGTGTCTCTCTTAGATGTGAAGAAAGAGTTAATCTTTTGTTGTTCCTCATCTTCACGCTTGAAGTTGGCAACAGTAGAGTACTCACCGATGTTGACTTGATAGTTTACTTTACGACGGCTCCTATAATCTTCAGTATGAGATTCAACCGCCTTTTCTTGGAGCATTTTCGTTAGCGTGAACATACTCAGTCTGATCTGACCATTGACATCTTGGGCATCCCGCTCATATATCCAGTCAATCATCTCCGCGATCAGATTAAGGTCATTCGCCTTTTTTGCCTGTTCCGCCGCAAATTGCTCTTTGGCTACATCAACTTCTCCTTCAAGACGGATGACAAGTTCATTATAGGCAATCTCATCATATACGTCTTTTTCGACCTGATTTGGGGCTGCAATTATCTCATCAATATAGCCCTTAAGGAACGTGTTCTTTTCCTCTGCCGGAACACTTACTGTCTTGAGGATGAATTCAAGAATATTGATATTGTTCTTTGCCTGCATCATTACGGCAGAGAGCTGATCAAATTCGCTGCAGCACTTTCTCAGCATGGTGTACTGAAGCTGATCTGAAGGCTGCATACGATTGAAATAGCGACGGATCTGATGGATGATCTCATCTTCGCTGTAGCCCGATGCTCGCATATTGGCATCGACCACTTTCTTAATGAACGTGAAAACCTCGTCCTTTGTCCTTTCATCCACGGTATCAACGAGTGTCTTACTCACAAGAGAGAAAAGCATGAGGAAGGTTCTCTGATCGCTTCCCTTGAGATCACATTCCTGGTATGTATAGAACCACTTCAACGCAGCTTCTTCTCGCCCCATTCTGAGATTAAAGAGCATATAGAAGATTGCGCTATTCTTTTTATCAAGCTTGATCGCTCGATCCATTGCTCTGTCAGCAAGCTCCTTATCATCATTACGCCAAGCCATAACGCTGATGAGGACACATGTGAGCCAGTAGTCCGGCGTTTGTAAATGCTGGACTTCAACAGATCTTCTAATGGTCTGATCGCTTACCATTTGAACGTCAAGGTTGTCCATTATACCTTGGACAATCTTTCTGACAGTTCTATAGTTAGCGAAATCGTAGTACTTCTTGTTGTTGGCCGCTCGGATTTTTTTATTCGCTAACTCTACATTCTTAAAACGAACATACAGCCGTTCAATTTCTCCCTGCAACGCTATAGCATCAACAACCCTCTGATGAGACGAGTGCATGCTTCCGTTGCAGTTGTCAAGTGTATTGCGAATCTTGGTGTTATAATCTTCAAGATCTCTGTGTGCGCGATCAACGCCGTTTGCAACGGTTGACAATTCGCCGCGCAGCTCGGAATTGTATTGCTGAACTTGTCTTAGCTCTCTCTCGAGTTGGTTTAGTTCACTTTGCAGTGCGTAATTACTCATCCTTATGACCATTCCTTTCCGCTACGCTTCAAGGCACCAAAGAAAATGAAACTCAGTGTCTCTAACGCAGCAAGTCGTAATTTGTTAGAATGTACTTGGGGAAGCAGGCACACTACAGAGCACGTGGAGGTAAGTAGGCTCAGCCTTGTGCTGGACTGAATGCTTATGTGTGCCGGACGCTCTTTCAAGCACCAATGAGTAGGGCATGGAACCCTGTAACCTTATCTTTGGAGAGACGGACTACTTCAATCTTTCAATGAGCGTCCAGTCCCTGCCTGTTCCCTCAAATACTGTTTCGAGGGGATGTGTTATGCTAAAAATCGTTTACCGTGTCTGCTGTGGAATGGATATTCACAAGTCCTTTGTTGTTGCCTGTATCGCTTCTACCAATGAGTATGGCGTGACAACCTACAAGCGCAAACGGTTCTCTACCTTTACAGGAGATTTACGCCGCTGTGCAGTTTGGTTGGCTGAAAACAACTGCAAGGACGTGTGCATGGAATCTACAGGGAAGTATTGGATTCCCATTTACAACATTCTGGAACCTACCTGCAATATTGTTCTTGCTCATCCGAAATACGTGAAAGCGATTCATGGCAAGAAAACCGACAAACGCGATGCCAAGTGGATTGCCGACATTTTCAAGCACGACCTTGTTGCAGGGAGTTTTATCCCTCCGGCAGATATTCGCCAACTTCGGGATCTGTTCCGTTATCGTTGGAAACTTACCAGCTTCACCACCGGCGAGAAAAACCGGGCTCAGAATTGCCTTACTGTTTCCAACTTCAAACTGGACGATGTATTTTCAGATGTATTCGGCAAGGCTGCCTCCGCAATTACCGCCCGCATTCTGGAAAATCCAACGGAGAAAATCACGGATGTCTCTGGCTTTCGAACCAAAGGCATGAAAGCGACCAACGAACAAGTGCTTGCCGCCGTAGATGGAGAGATGTGTGAAGAACAGGCTGAAAAGCTCCGCATCATCCGTTCCCACATGGACAGCCTTGAACTGTGTAAGCTTAATCTGGAATCGCTGATTCTATCTGTTGCTGAGAAGTACCTTCCCCAACTGGGCCTTGTTATGACGGCGCCGGGTATCCAATCCTTTGCCGCTGTTGGCATCATTTCTGAGATTGGAGTGGATATGTCCGTGTTTCCCACCTCGAAGCATCTTTGCTCCTGGGCTGGGCTTACGCCGCAGAACAATGAAAGTGCCGGGAAGAAGAAAACTACCAGAATCAGCCGGGCCGGAGCTTATATCAAGCCTTTGCTTGTTCAGTGCGCTCTTTCCGCCATAAAAGCTAAGAAGTTCCCGGAAGTCCGTAATCGCTACCTGGCTCTCAAAAAGCGCCGAGGTCACAAAAAAGCCATTATCGCCATCGCCAGGATGCTCCTTACAGCTATCTACAATATGCTCAAGAAGAATGAGTCGTACAATCCGGAACTCTACCGCAAGGGGGAACCGCCTCCAGCGCATCGTGAAGTTTCTGTAGAAGAAGCTATCTTCATCCTCCAGCGTCAAGGTTATCTGGTGACTGCTCCTCCCACAACTTAGACCTTAAGCATAACTTCATTTTTCGCTCGCTTTTAGGGGAGCGTGGTTTTGTGTGCCCTTTTTCGGAAAGATACTTAAATTACTTTGTTTCAACCTTATATCCTCCTGACTTACTCGATGCGGCAACAGCTCTTTCTGATCCCCATTTTCGAATTCTTGTCACCATATCGGGGTTATTTTTTGAAATGGGAACTATCTTCTTGAAAGTTTCCATCAAAGATTCCTTTGTTATCACCGATTGCCCATTTATCAATGCTAATTGCGCAATATCCTTAATGGCATACTCGATGTCTGAGTAGGAAAAGCCTTCGGACACTTGCAGCAAATCATTCATATCATCAGATGAGATCTTAATATGAAGTGACTGCTTGGCATACTGAGCAATCGCGGCTTTTCGCTCTGCGGCATTCGGTAAATCAATGAAAAAGATTTCTGAAAATCGACCTTTTCTAAACAACTCAAACGGCAATGCCGAAATATCGTTCGCAGTTGCTACAAGAAACACTCGGCTTTGAGATTCTTGAAGCCAGAACAGGAATTGTCCAAGGACACGTTTCCCTGTATCGTTTCCAGAGTCAGAAACAGAAAGCGCCTTTTCTATTTCATCTACCCAAACGACGCAAGGGGAAACATTATCGATAAATTGGAGGGCGTCTTTCATTTTTTTCTCGCTTTCGCCAACCCATTTATCATATACTGTGCCTATATCGAAACGGAAAAGGGGCAACTCCCATTCTTTAGCAACCATTTTTGCGGACAATGATTTGCCGCATCCTGGTACTCCGGCAAGAAGAATGCCTTTCGGTGTTGTGAGATCTCTCTGTTGCAAGTCTTCATCGGAAGCGAAGAATATGCTCTTTTTTGAATTGAGCCAATCTTTCAGTGCATCTAATCCGGATACCGTTAAATTGCGGTCAACTTTAACCATTTGGATGCTTGATACAGCAGAATAGAGTCTGCTCTTTTGGCTGGTCAGCTCATATAAATCTTCGCGACCAAGTCTACTCTGACTAACAAGTGCAGTTGAGAGAATGTTCTCAATCTGTATCTCTGAAAACCCTCTCAAGAGAGTTGCTGCCATACGAATGTCTTCGTCGTTCCACTCAATAGTGTATTTACCACGGTATTGACTAATAAAGGATTTGATCTGACTTATTCTTTCCTCCGTATCTGGATAATCCAGAGAGGTTAACATACCAAACTGGGAAAGCCGTGACCATACAGGATCTGCGGTTATAAGAATGAGCGTACAGTTCGTTTCCTTTGCTAAATACAAAATGTTTAGAATCTCACGGCTATATACGTTATCTTCACCGATGCGCTTTACATCACCAAATGCAAAGGTAGAATTCCGATTCTTCTTAAATGATGAAGCTATATACTGCAGTGGATCGCTATCAACATCCTTTGAAACGTTGCTATTGAGAGCACAAACTTGTTTGGCATCAGTATAGTAACTAATATTGATGTTCAGCTCTCTTGCGATCTCCTTCAGTATCCTTTCAACTCTTTCTCGTTCAGAAGAGTCGACAATAATGAGCGGAGTTCTTGCCCGTATATAGTTAGTTATTTCCGCTTTGGTTGAACTATAATTGCCCATTCTGCCCACCTATGTCCTTAAAATAGTCTTATTCTTTTTACCAAAAAGAGGACATCCTCTAACTCAGAATTGGAGAACTCCAGGGATTGTTCATAAAGGAACTTTATTGTATCCTCCCAAAAGCTACTCATCTGTTCCTTAACCGAATCCTCCAAATCAGAGCGAAAATCCTTTGGAAGAAAAGATAGCTTTGTAAAAAACAGTGACTTCGCAACATCCTTTTTCAGACGCTTGAATAACAGCTCTGTTTGAGACAACTCGTTGAATGCGATATTCTCATTGAGATTTCGAATAAACCGCTTTACGCTCTTATCCAAAAAGGTATTTACTGTCTCTACGATCTGTTTTTGCAAAGCATTCTTCGTGAGGTCAGAGCCGACAAAGGAGCCCATGCATGCCGCATCAAAAACCTCAGTGTCGGCACCTGACCCGTTTTTCATCATGTCAAAGCACACCAGCCAATCTTGATATGTAGAAGGTGCTTTTATCGCAGTGTGCTCAACTGCAATGCTCATTTCAAGAAGCTATAGGGAGGCTCGAGGCTCCAACTCGGGAGTTTCTTGCTCATCTCCTTGAGACGTTCATCAGAAATTTCGACATTGCCTGCATTGGGGGCAGCAAAATTATCACGAATGCGCTGCTCCATCATCTGTTCGAACTCCATATCCTGGTTCTGATTGTTCTGCTCGTTACTCATGGTTATTACTCCTTTTTTTCTAAATTGATTGGATTAATTGATAGTTCTCTATTAAAGGAACTCTACTGTGCTCAGAAGTTCATCCTTCTTGGTGCGCTTTTCGTCAAAATAACGTCTAAACTCTGCAAGTTCTCCCATGCAAGCATTAAGGCTATCGACGGCTGCTTGTACACGCAATGGATATGCTTTGATCGCCTGTAAAACCCTAAAGACAAGGAACCCGGCGGCCAAAGCCGTTACAATCAGCGAGTACAATGTAACAAAAGCTAATCCAGCGGAGACGATGAAGAGGATAGCAGCGAGGATGTTGGGAGTGTTTACGAACATATTCTGGAACTTGTTATTCTCAAAATGGTTCTTTAAGCTCTCGACCTGCTCTGCCTGATCGTTGCCGTTGCTTACTCCATCCCAAGTGTCAATATGAAGGTTATACTGTGTCGGGAATGCTTCCTGGAGCTTGGCGTCAAAGTTATCAACTGCCTTCTTAAACCAAGCCTTCGTGTTCTGAAATCCGAACTTTCGCACTTGAACATCTGTCTGATCGCTATCGTCATAGATTGCCCATTTCAGCATCTGCTTGCCGATGTTGAACTGGTTGTTGGACAGATCCTCCATAGCTTGATACTGAGCTTCAGCTTGTTCGACAACGCCATTATTTTCAACGATGAAGCGGTAATACTCTTGCTGTTTTTTCAGTTCAAGTTCTTCAGCATCATAGTTGGAAATCAAATTCATAAGAATCGCATCAATTCGACTCTTATAGTTTTCGCTGTCCTGAGGCTCAGATTCAACATCCAGAGATTTTACAAACTCCAGAAGAATTTCAAATTTCGAGACGTCCTTGTAGGACTTCTCAACCTCAGAAGCATTGGTGCAGAATTGCAGTACAGACTGATATGTAAACTGCACCGGCGTGTTTAGGTTGGCAATGTATTTCTCATAAGCATCGAGAAGCTCATTAGAAATTTGCTCATTGTCGTTTATAATGGAAATCCACTCATCAATGAGCTGAATCACTTCCTGCTCGAGCTCTTTGTCCTTGCCGAAAATTCCATTCAAGAAGGACTGAAGCAGGATCGCTGTCTCTTGTTGGAGCATGGTCGGATCGAGTGTTTTGAAGTATTCATAGAACCACTTCTTGGCGGCGTCCATTCTTCCAAATCTCATGTTCATGAGGCAGAAGAACAGCGTCGTTTTAATTGCATCCTTTCGGCCGCTTTCTGCAAGAGCGTTTTTAGCAACATCGGGATAATTGTTCACCCAAGCAGTTATTGCGATGAGTGCGTAAGAGAGCCAGTATCTCGAACTGGTAATCCAGAGTTCTTCCGAAAGCTCCTGGATAGTGCTGTTTCTGACCAGGTTGATATCAAAGTCACGAACAATACCCATAACAGTGCGTCGAATTGCGATATGGTTGCTGAACTGCTCTTTGATGATCTGATCAATCCTCAAGATGTTCTCGTGAGCGATTTGCTTTTCCTCGCCATGAAGCATCTCGGTCTTGAATTTCTCGATGTTTTCGTAGATCCGGTTCGTTGTTGCTTGGATATTGGCTGTCGATGTATTGACATCATTGACCTTCACGTCAACACGTGATTTGAACGAATTAATAGTTTGGTCAAGACTATTTATCGCTTGTGATGCATTAGACATTAGTTTCTACCTCCCATTATTAGAATCTCTCGATTGCGCTCAGCATATCGACACTTTTTGCGTCTGCTTCTTTGTAGGCAGAGCGCCATTGCGAAAGTTCTTCAAGTGCTTGTTTAAGTAACAGCTTGCCTTTTCGTTTCTTCTCTTTAAGGATTTTCCCCATATCGACGATCCTGCGCCACAGAAGGAAACTACCCGCTAATCCAAGCAAGATGCCGATTGTCAAGATAACCGGTGAGAAGAATGGAATCAGCAAAAGGAGGAGAAGCAGAGCCACCGCACACATTCCTGTGTAGATCAGAACGTGTTTATCCTTGAAGGTGTCTTTGACTTTGTTCTTGTCATAGAACTTATCAAGTGTCTTCTCGGCCTCACCATAATCGTTCTCGTTACATTCCAATTCACACTCGTCAATATTGAAATGATATTTATCCTTTTCTTTAGCCTTATACCGTTCAGCAAACTGTTCGAATCCTTTTGCGATTGCTTCCTTCATAAAGGAGATGGAAAACCGTTTAACAGACACGTCCGTCTGGCTTGTATCATCTGCAAAAGCCCAGGAAAGAAGAAGATCGCCGAGGTTTTTCTTTTTCTTTCTTTCTTCGAACATTGCGTTGTAATTGGCCTGCGCGGTTGCGACGTCGCCCCGTGCGCTAATAATGGCTTCGTTGTATTTGATCTTCTGAACAACCTTTAGTTCTTCCTCGTCGTAGTCATTTACAAGCGAGTACAAAACATTTTCGATTCTTTGTGGAAGATCCTCGGTTTCGGTAACCTCCGCTTCGGCAAGCTCGTTGTAGTACCGAGCAATCTCAACATTCTTCTCTGCCGTAGACAGAAGATCCTTCATCTCGGGGTATTCGCTGCAAGTTCTTCCAAGAATAGTGTACTCGTGGTTCGTTTTATGAACATAGAGTTCGGCAAATTCAATCGCTTTCTGAGTAAATTTCTTGGCGAAGTCTACTGTAGTCACTTCCACTTGTGCAAGCATGCTCTGGAAGCATTTGGCTACCGTTGCCTGGAACTCTTCATCGGCGCCGAATGCTCCAAAAAGGTAAGCCTGTAAGAGATATTGCCACTCATCACCGAGGTTGTTCATGTCTGCTCGATCAAGATAATTTACATACCACTTCTTTGCTGCATCAATACGATTAAAGCGAAGATTGATCAATAAGTAGAACAGACACGAATTAAAGTAGCTGATAGATAGGCTTTTGCTCATTGCACGTTGAGCAGCTTCTTTTTCGTTGCTCGCCCAAAGCATTACTGCTGCAATGCAATATGCAAGCCAATACTCGGTGTTTTGCAGATAAGCCTTCTCGACTTTCTTCCGAGCGGATTCACTCGATACAATGTGTGAGTCGAGACCAACTACATAGCCAAGGGAAATTCTTCGCAATTCGTTGTAGTATGAGAACCTCGTGTAGTACTCGTCGTTGTATTGAGTTACGTTCTTTGAAGCAGTCGAAATACTTTTGAAAGAGAAATACTGGACAGTCAGCTCGTTCAAGGCTTGAAAGACTTCTTTCGTGCTGATGTCGGCTTGCCCAACGACATTGGAAAGATAGCCCATATCCTCATATACGGCTTTGTCAAGTTCACCGCAATTACTGATGAGAATACTGACATTCTGGATGGCATTATCAAGCTCAACTTCAAGTTCAGCATTCTCTCGATTAGTGCGGTTAATCTGATCAATAACATTATTGATCTGTCGCTGTAGTCGTTCAGCTTCTTCTAACTCTCTTTGGTATTCTTCATCCGTCATAGTTGAGAACCTCCTTCTTTTGTTCCGTTGACATTACTTTCTCGGAAAACCGGAAGCAATCTGCTGTTTCGCTTTTTCGGGCTGTTCTCTCAACGAAATCATAAAATTGAATACTCCGACTCCATCCAAGAACGGTGCGATTCTGTGAATATCGTCTGCGGTGTATCCTTCGACCTTTATTGGATTATCGGCGACGTACTCGTTTGTTTGAATCCATAAAACGAATTCATCGGCAATATCCTGGTGCTTTTCGAATTTCAGCAGCATCCTTTCCATTACGGCAGGAGTAAGCTTCTTTTCGGTTAAAAGATACTGTTTAATCGCTTCCATTTATATCCGCCTCCCTTTCATATTTAATCTGTCCTTAAATTGCTGTGCAAAGGCTCTTGCTTCGGCCTCGACAAGTTGATCTTGATATCCCGCAAAGTCATCTTCGGGGCGTATATAATTGTCAAAACCATATTGGTATTGATAATCCTTTGCGCTCTGAGGATTGTTTGCTCGCTGGTGCTGATATGCATGCCACAATTCGTGGGCTACAGTATCTGCAGCTTCCTCATTGTTGTACAGCATATACTCATTAACTTCTAATGTGTTGCTGCCAGGCGAATACCCGCCATAATCTCCATCTACCGGATTGTTGTAATAGACAATCTCAGGGGGATTATCAAAGCCAATCACATCCTTAACATAGTCGGCAAGATCCGTCATCGCAGCTTTCTGCTCATCAAGAGATAAACCTTCCCATGTGCTGCTGTCAAAGTTTTCAAGAGAACTATCAAGACGTTCCGTGTCAGTTGCGTAATCGATACCGTCAAAGTCATAGTCATCTAATCCTTCGAAAACCTCATCATAGTTTATCTCATTTGGAAGATCAGTGACAGTAGGCGTTTCCTCCGATATATCCTGCGGCATGTCTTGGCCGTTTGCTGCTAATCCTTCTGACACTTGGCGTTCTTGTAGCAGTTCTTCAAAATCGGGCTTTTGATAAGGATCAGAAAAATCGCCCCGAATATTTCGCTCTAATTCCTCTTGCATACGAGCCCGTTCTGCCATTACTATTGACTCCATTTCGGGGCCGTCTTCGAGTCCTTTATCTCTGAGATCATCCCGCATTGCTTCTATATTATCGTCAATAGCACGATTTCCAGACTCCCATTGTTCCGAAGCGTCCCTTGTAAGTACTGGACCGGTGCCGCTTCCTTCAGCAGCATCATCTACATCGATTTGAATGTCGCCAGACTCTATGCCATCTCTTAGATTTTGAAGAGCATCTTTATCAGAAGAATTCTCTATAAACTCTTCAACATCGCTCTGCGTTAGATGCACAGGTTCGCTTGAAGAACCGACGTCTTCTAATGATTCAATTGGATCAATCGGAGGATTGCTTGCACCACCGTCTATCGGATCAATGGGAGGTGAAGAACTTTCCTGTGCTTCCACAATTGCATCAAGTCCAGCTTGCTCATTTGCCATTATAGCTTCCAACTCTGGACTTCCTTCCGGAATGCCCGCAGCTATCAGCTCGTCATGTATGTCACTAATATCAGATGATTTATCGCCACTATAATCAATTGGCTCTCTGCCAAGTTCTTGTAGGTAGGCATTATTTAGTTCTTGCCATTCGGGATCTTTAGAGTATTCTGCGTAATCTTGCTGACCGTAATTGTGAGAGTTGTAATAATCGGCCAATTGGTCATACGCGGACACCTCTGCATCAAGAGGAGAGTTTGGCTCTGTATCAGATACCTCAGCAAGAGCTTCCTCCACTTCTCCTTGCTCATCTTCTGAAACGTCTGTAACGTCAGCATTACTCTCAGTCTCAATTTCAGCCGGCATAGAATCCAAAGGCTCGGTTTCTTCCGATATTACTTCTTCGCCGTTCTCGTTTTCAGCGTCCACTTCAACGGGAGTCACATCTTCTGTCCCGAAATCGTCAGACATTTCTTCGAGGGAATCTTCGGCGAGAGGTACTGTGTCATCCACGTCGCTTTCATCCATTAAAGTGGAGACATCTGAGACTTCCGGCGTTTCCTCTGTAGTATCAGAATCAAGGTCTTCCATAAGATCAGAAGTGGCATCCTGTGACAGTTCCTCTGTCGCAAGGAGTGATTCAACCTCGTTGCCGTTATCATTACTGTTTTCCGAAGTGTCCATCTCTATCTCAGATAAATCCTCGGTAGTATCCGATACGGGTTCAACATCATTCATAAGTACTTCTATGTCGTTATCTGTGGGTTCATTAACTTCAGTCGTATCCATTACATCCTCATCTAATGATTCAATTGCCGCCTCGTCCATTAAGTCAGCTATATCAGAGCCAGCATCCATTTCATAATCATCTATATCGCTTGAGATATCTGATGGATCAAGGCCAGAAGAATCAAGCGCATCAGATGGGACGTCTTCTGTTGAATATGTATCCGCAGCATCATCCATCAAGCTATTTATATCCGTTGCTTCTGCCGTTGGAAGATCTGTCTCAAAGCTGCTATCGATTGGTTCGACATCAAAGCTTTCAATTGGCTCTGTGGGGATATCATCCATCATGCCGCCAACATCAACAGGATCGGAAAAGCCGCTTGTATCAGTGGTATCTGTACTTATATCGTCGAACGACGAAGTGTCAACAGAGTCTTCAAAGTCTTCACCCATTACCGGAACCTCCTTTTCTCAGATTTTAAGCAGCTCCTACTGCTCGGTTCTTCTCAAAAACCGCGGATGATTTAGGATTGTGCTGTATTCGGGCTTTGTGATTCCGAAACTTTTAATCAGCATAGACTTCCTCAAGAACTTTATCTTTACGCAGTTAATGAGCCTGTTGCTTGCTTGTATTGAAGGATTCTCCTTTAACAAGTCGATTATATTCTTATCCATCTTCACCAAAAACTTCACAAACGCTGCCTTATCAGCCAATTCGTATAAGCAGTCGTTCACTAATCGTGCTGCGAGGAAATCTGCATTGGCACGGAGCCTAAAGTCACAGCTATCCTTGCAATAACAACTGTATTTGCATTCAATGTGGGGGATAAGCAATTCTTTATGTGTATCCCAATACGTTGAAAGAGCGGCAATTTCCTGGTCTGGAATGACAGGTCTTATAGTAGCCTTGTCATGCACGTTATAGGTTTTAATGTGGAGAGGGCTATATACTCTGCCATAATGGAGCAGGGCCTCTCCGACGCCAAGTCGACCAAGCAAATCGTAGTCCGCATCATTCATATTGGTCGCCGTACTGATTGCATCCTTATTCTCTTTTTCAACGAGCTTGAAAATCACCTTTACGTTCGTGTTCGCTACTACGCTGCGGCCAACTTTAGTGGGTGATTGGTCTGCGATTATAATGCTGGTACCGTAAGATCGTATTTCAGCAATCATATCTTCGAGGGCTTCTACTGTAGACCCCTGTGAATCTGCGCTATCATCTGATCTTGAACTACCACCAGCAAGCAGAACATGCGCTTCATCAATTAGCAAGACGTTTTTCAACTCTCCGTCGCCGGAGACATTGTTCTTGGTATATACGCAAATCATGATAAGGAGCAGTGCCATAATCAACGATTTCTGCTCTTTATTGTTGATTGCGTTGAGCTCAATTACAGTCGGTTTGCTTAACAAATCTTCAAGGGGGATGGTGTTGATGGTGTCATAGATGTTGCTGTTTTGCTCGATCAAGCTGACAAGGCGGACGACGCCAGCACTTTCCATGTTGGCCTTGACGTCGCCTTTATAGTCCATGTGTTGGATCTTCTTCTTAAATACCTTAATAAATTCATATAGACCAAATCGCTGCACAGTTGGATCATCTTTCGTACTATCCGTTTTCCAACCGTACTCGTTATAGCAATCGTTGATTGCGGACAAGAAAATATCGGGCAGGGGATCTGGCATTGAGAAGGCCGCCTTAAATGCTGACATAAGGCTGGGGACATAGCTTTCCACCGTCACGCCTGTTGGGGGAAGGAATGGATTAATGATATAAGGCGATACTGTGTTCTTTCCGGGGGTAAAGATCTGCAAATCCTTAATATCGTCAATCAACGAGCGATATTCACTCTTTGTAGGCTCGATTGCCAAAAACGGTATACCAAAATCATTCCAAAACTGCAGAAGGAGTCCAAGGGAGAAGTTCGTTTTACCTGATCCTGGCATGCCAACGATAAGCCCGTGCTTGGTAAAATCATTAAGTGCAATACCCGCATGAGCATTGTCGTTCTTCCCGCTTTTGCTGGTGTTTTGTATTACACCGACCTTAAAGTTGCCGTCCGAGATAATGCTCTGATGGAGTTTTTCTCTGTTTGCAAGAATCTTATTGCTATCCAATCCGATGATTTTCCCGTCATCAATTGGAAACTTGAAGACGCCTCGGAGTTCTCGTGTGGTCATCAAATGTTTGAGCCGTTGAAGATGTTTCGGCGCATTCTTGCTTCCCCAAAAGCTCATCTCCCGAGCTCGATTGAGAAGGACATCATTTGTTATCCAAGGGCTTGCGAACAGATTGCTTGCCGGTGTTAGGCCAAACTCCGAGACGTCAACAATGTCTAATGCGCTTCCAGTGGCTTTTCCTTCGGTTTCTACGGCGTCCATAAGTTTATTGGCAAGATCAATTGCGCTGCTGTACTCCGAATACACAACGAAGTTATATAGAAACATAAGCTCGTTGTTAGCTTGAGAATAATAGTCGTATGCGTCTACGATCATCTGCGTATTCGCATCTACTCGAATTCCTTGTCTGTACCGAATCTCGCTCACATAATGAGCCAAAAAGTTTTTACTTTCTTCAATGCCGTATAATTCCTGGATGTTGTACTTCGTAGGAATAATCTGCATTGAAATAACGCTTCCGGGATATTGTGTTAAGGCATTTGTGAGTGTTGCAATATTTGTGTTTTCGGACGGCTCGATGACGTCGTTATAGTACATTAGGCCATTCGCTGAAAGGGTGTTACCGATCACTTTCTCTTTCTTTGAAATAGAAAGCACCTTGGAGCAATTAGTCTCTGAAAGAACCTTTTCAAAGGAGGAGTATTCGCTCTCAGTATCAAGCACAGATACTGAGAAGTTTTTGTCCTCGAGATCATTCTTGATGCTTGACATCATATCAAGAATGAAAGATTCGTTGCTGAACTTAACGTCGCCAATCTTCCTGACGATTATGTATAACCTGACTTGGGCCTTGTATGTTTGGTTGTCTACGCCAATACTCTGAAACAAGAATTCAAATGCAGTGTTTTCCGCATCTGACTTTCGATGCATTGCTTGGAGAATCTGCGTAAATAAGACTTGATTTGAATAATTGGCACGGTCGAGGTCTTTGGCAAAAAGCTCATAGAAAGGGACGGAGGTCACTTCAGCAACCGCCATGCTGACAAACATTCCATTTGCCAATTCAAGTGTCTTTACCATCTGTAGCCACCGTCCTTTCCATTAGAAAAGCATTGAATATACTTTAAATCTCTCGCAAATCGAATTTGTCGCTTCGCTCAGATTTGCTTTGTTTGCTACTACATATTTCTTCATTTTCATGCTCGAACCCGAAACGCTCATTTCCGCATTGATCTTCATTTTCTTTGAGGAAATGAAATATTCAGCGATCGCCAGTGCTGTTGTTTGAGAATCGTTTGTGACAAGCGTATATGCTTGCACTAAATTACATGTGATACTGTTCCCGAGGTGAGAAACTTGGCATCTGGAGTTGAGGACGTCACCCGTTGCGCGTTCAACAATTGTTTTCACGTTATCAGCTTTTACTGCGTCCCTATCCTTAAACCGGAGAAGATAATTCTCAACTGCTCGGCATGTAAACGAACTGCCAGGAGTAAATATCATCGAGAAGAGTTCCGAACTGAACTGATCAGCCGGAGTTCTTTCGAGATATGCATTTGCTACATCAGCCCTGAGCTGGGAGCCGTTTGAAATCATCTTTTTGATAAACTGAATTTTTACTGAGAGTTCATCCGTTGATGAGCAGATATACTCGACAAAGTAGCTGGGATCGATTTTTAAGCCTTTCTGTGACAAGACCTCAATAATGGATGCCTTGATATCTTTCGAATCTACGCTGCTGTTCATATACTTTGATAAAAGGTCATTGAAGAAGCTGATATTCAATCCTTTTTCAAACATTGCTCTCACGATAGAGGGCTTGTTACTCCCGTCTATAGAGCACTTAAGAACATAGCTTTCAACGGTAGAGGTCGGGATATTAGATGCCCGGTCAAGAAGACATTCGAGAACGACTTTCCTATCCTCCGCTTTGTCCAAGTTAAAGCACAGATAGTTTGTTAGCACCGACTCAAAAGACTTGTTATCCACCTTGAACTCAAAAGACTTTTTAAGCAATGAAACTTTATCGCTCGCACTTATCTTACTGTTTGAAAGCATCGAGATAATGAGCTTTGCCGGGACTAAAACATACTGCCCACTATTCTTCAAGCAATCCATTGCGTTACAAGCAGTCTGGATGTTTCCGCACTCATACGCAAAGGCAAGAATCTTGATTACGTCTTCATCGCTAATCTTGTTTTTGCAGAAAGCGGATAATGTGTTCTTTACAATCTCAGGATCTGCCTGCCTTATTATCTGATCCATCAACAGATCAGAGTTAATTGACAGCCCCTGATTTAATGCAGCAATACTTGCTTTGCTTTTGGTCTTAACACTGTCCTTTGTATCTGCTAAATAGTTCTCGATTAGTTTTCTGTCCTCGTACTTTATTCCTCCCGTAGCGAGAAGAGCTGCAATACGGTCACCTTTGGCATCTCCGTCTGGATAGCGCGCAAGAACCTCAGACAGGGCTGCTTTGGGATCAATATTGTCTGAGTTGGCGATAACCTGATCGGCGAGGTCTGTTTTTCCGCTTTTAATAGCATAGCTCAGTAGATTGTTGTTTGCCGGTTTCGAATACACATCCCTCGCATCGAGCATCTGAGACACAAAATCGCGTCGAGTCACATCGTTCAGAGAATCATATACTAAGATTAATGTTGCAAAGATGTCTGACTCTTCGAGGAATTCATACAGAGCCTCCTCATCATCCGACACGCCTGAACCGGTGGATTTGAGCTGCTCATATGTTTTCTTTAATTGGGTAAAAATTGATTTGGCGTCTCTTGGATCACATGCGCCGGGTGTTATTACCCGAATCATGTCATAAGCCAACTTCGCAATAATTGTTCCGACATACCGCGAGTCTATCTTTTCACACTCAATAAGGTTTTTGGATGCGCTGTCAAGGCGACGATAGGCAGTGTCCAATAATGACTGCCTGACTACATTCTTGATTGTAAACAGACCGTCATATTGCTCCTGCCTCTCAATTTCCGCACCGCAATAGAGGCATTTCCATATTTTCTTTTCTTTTATGTACTGTAGCTTTCCTGCACACTGCGTGCATTTCCGAGCTACGAAGCTTACAGCCATTTACAGCACCTCACTACGACTATTTCGAAATGGCAAGTTTCTTGTTTCGCTCGATATACATTCTTTCAAGCTCGCCACACGCTTGCTTTGCATCAGCAATTTGACCATCGTCGATGTTGATACGAAGCTCTGATACCTTCCGCATTATGCGCTGATCGACGCTTGCCACAGAGTCGTTGGTCATTGGATCTGAATACTTGACAGTTTCAGATAGCTTTCTAAGCGCCTCTTTCAATTCTGGATCAGAGCAGGAATCTCTCATTAATTCGATGTCCACAAGAACAGACTTAAGGTTGGAAACATTCTCTTTGATGTTTTCCCCAATCTGCTGTACGGTGTCCCGCGCCATCAGCGAAATGATGGCTATGATCAAAAAAGCGGCGAGGACGAGTAGTTGAATGACAAGCGCAAGAGTAAAACTCGCTTGCTGGAAAATCATGAACAATGCGCCAATGATAAGAGCCGCACATAAATAATAAATTGAGAATGACGCCAAAGGGATACCGAAGAATGCGGTTTCAACATCGGCAGTTTTAAATGATAAAAACATGCTTATAATCTGAACGACAAAAGCAAGCGTCATAAAAGCATAGCTCAGCCAAAACACGTTTGTCCGAGTTTTGAAGATGGTAAACACAAGGAGGTTGAATACTCCAAGCAAGATTACATAAATTAGGGCTATTCCAACAGTGTTTTTTGTCTTGGTGTTTGAGTTTTTCATTTTCATTCACTCCTTACAGTCTTTCACCGCATTCGAGGCAAAATTTTGCGCCTTCCGGCAATGCTGCTCCACATTTAGGACAGGTGTTTGCTGAGAATTTATATCCACACTCAAAGCAGAACTTGCCCTTCGGAACGGTCTTGCCGCAATTCGGGCAGACTACCATGTTGTTATCGTGCTGAATTCGTTCTCCACAGCTTAAACAGAATTTAGCATTCGGAGGTAAATCGGCACCGCATTTTGGACATTTTTCTCCGTCAGTTGCAGGTCCTGTAGATTCATCTTTAGGCTTAAAGAACTCATTTACATCGATTTTCCCTGGGCCCTGACCAGGGCGTGGATGTGTCCCGGCCGCATCTTTGGGAGACTTTTCTTTGGGAATCTTATCGGGATCAAGCGCATTTCTTGCAATGTCTACGATTGAGCCACCCATAGCACCACCCATCATAAAACCGCCGACGGCACCGCCGACATTTCCCATGGTGCCTTCATTGCCTGCAAACTTTTCGGCGATCATCATTTGACGTTCTTCTTGCCATGTGTAGCCCTCAATCATTCGGCTGGTCCTGCGCTCTTTTGCTTCACTGACCTTTTTGTAGTCAGCTTCGGGAACCTCGATTGTCTCCATGTTGAAGTACTGAATCTTGATTCCGTATTCCTCAAAAATTACATCGAGCCTTTCTTTGATAACACCGCTAAGTTCGAACAGATGTGCATTCATCATGAAGTAACTTAGCATACCGTTGATCATAATTTTCGAGATGCAGTCTTTCACATGGGAAGAAATAATGCCTCTGAATTTTGAGATCAACTCGTCATTGCTGAAGTTATCCCTAAAGCCGACCATCTTCAAAACGAACTTGCGAGAGTTATCAACTGAAATGGACATACTACCGTTTGCCATCACATGCATAAAGATGTCGTACAAGGGATCTTCCAAAGCAATAGGGCCTTGCGTACCCCAAAGCAGATCCATCTGGTGTACTTTGTTGATAAAGAAAACCTTGCACGGGAACGGGGAGTTGCCGCCTGTAGGAATCTCGATCAATTTTCTCGCAATTGGAATGTTCGGAACGGACAGTGTTCTTTGCCCAGCAGTGAACAGATCCGCTGCGTTCCCGTTTACAACGAGGAGGGCTTCATGTGTCTCATCGACAATTAATTGCGAAGTCGCATTGAAATCCTCCAAGGGGAATTTCCATACGAGTGCGTCCTGGGGGCCTTCAAACTTAATTACTTCTGCTATTGCCATGATCAATTCTCCTATTCATACTATTTATCGTTAGTTTTAGTCTGCTAATATGCGTTCGAATTTTATCTGCACTGCTCTAAGTTGAGGTGATACAAAAGAGGCTTCGCCAAAAACCATATAATTTGAAATGGCTGTAATCATCATAAAAACAAAGGGTGTAATTTCTTTTGTATCCGTATGTAACGCTTTCGCAAATCTGTTGGCATATTGCGTGTACCTTTTTCCAACTCGCTCCAAAACCGGCTTCATGCCTTCTGCATACCGCTTATCAGTACAAACAGACACAAAAAACTTCATTGTCGGCGCCATTGCCAACGCATTGGTTTGAAGATGTTCCATCATCTGTTTCGGTTGAGGAAGTTCTTTCAGAGCGGGAACAAACAAACTGTTTTCGACACGAATAACCGCTTCTTCCGCACAGGCGATTATTAGCTCATCTTTTGAGTCAAAATAGTAGTACATGCCTCCGCTTTTCAATTTCATTGCTTTACTAAGGTCGCGTGTTGTTGTTTGGGTTAACCCTCTCTCAACAAGAAGCTCGAGGCAATTGTTTATAATCTCTTTTTTACGATCAATAGCTTCCATTGTTCACCCGCCTTTCGTGTGTTCAAAACACCTATCTCTGCGTTTCATCGAGCGCTCGCTTGGTTTTGTTCTAAAAAAATAAACTGCGCTCTTTCGCAGAGTTCACAACTCTGCCAAAAAGAACGCAGCATCGCTGGATATAAAGGTGTTTATGCTTTTCTCGACGGCTGATTTGACGGCTTTAATTTGAATCAGTAACCGATTGCGGATAGTTTCTTCATGTTGTCCCTTTTCAACTCCATTGATGAGTGAACATATCTCTCCAATGTAATCCGTGGACTTGAATGTCCTAACACTTCACTTAAAGACTTGATTTCAAAGTCAACCTCTACACATCGGGTAGCGAACGTATGGCGAAGAACATGATAATGAACACCTTCAATATTACATTCCTTGGTATACTTCGCCAGCCGGTACTGTAGTGTTCGAGGTTCAACAAATCTATCTGATTCGCCCGTCAGCACATAAGCTTCCGGAGCCATCCAAGTCCATTGATTACAAATATCAATGAGATAATCACTTAGAGGAATGATCCTCAAAGAGCTATCGCTTTTAGGTGTGCTAATTCTAATACTGGTTTTGGATGAACTGCCTCCATCAGAGTTTTTTAATCGCTGCATTGTTGAAGAAACAGAAACAGTTCCGTCAGGTAAAGAAATGTTTCGCCATTTCAAGGCACAAATCTCTCCGATTCGCAAACCGGTTAACAGCGAAAAGAGAACTCCAAACTTACATGGATCGGGATCGTTGAGAAGGTATTGAACAAAGATATCCTGCTCCTCGCGACTTAAAATGCGCATTTCTTGCTTCGGCAATTTAGGATAAGTGACTTCAACCAAGTCAATTCCAGAAACAGTCTTATGAGCATACTGCAAAACCGTTTTAAGCAGAGAGAGAATATCTCGCACAGTTTTTGGAGCCAGTGCTTTCTCGGTCAGCAAATCATGACCGAATTGTTCAATCGTCAAAGAGTCTATCGCTTGGATAAGATATCCGCCGATAGCTGGTTTGATATGCTTATCAACGATGGCACTATACTTCACATATGAAGATTCTTTTACCCTGGTTCGATTAAGCTGAAGCCATTGATCACAGATGGATGATAAATGCAGACGACTATTCCTTTGAATTGCCTGTCCGTTGATCAGAGCCGCCTTAGCCTCATTTACTTTTTCTTTTGCCTCTCGATAGGTTTTTCCGTAGCAGTACCCATAGATGATTTTTCCGTCAAATGAGTACCCCTTAATATATCGTGCCTCCCACCGGTTGTCTTTTCGTTTATAGATGTTTTCGCCTTTTTTGGACATAACAAGACCTCCTTCAAATATTGGTGCAGTTCTATTTTATCGACCAATAATGACGGCGGTTTTGACGGCTGAAGGATTTGTTTTTTGATTAAATAATCGGATTTATCCCTCTTGCTCAAGTCAATTTCCATAATCATTTTCCATTTCAATCCTATTTTCTTGTCGAAACCCCTTGTATTCTGACGATATTTGGTGTATAATTTCCTGCGTAGAGTTGTGAACTCTGCGAAAAAATCCATCTATAAGATCGCAATTCGAAAGAGTTGCGGTCTTATTTGTTATTCTGCAATATTAACGACCTGTAATCCTTTTTCTCTGGCGTATTGGACTGTGTAAGCAGTCCCACCCTCTTGTTTTGCCAAGTAGCAGACGCAAAGACTACTACCATCAACTAAATGGCGGTTCCTTTTTTGCATACAGCCGTTGTAGTATCGGTCTGCTGTGTAGACTATCTTATCAGCATGTGATTTTATCCGTTCATATTCTGTAACGTCGCTGGCGCTCCACCTGGCCGCTTGATCCTTGCACGGCAGAACAAGAATCAGCTTTATACAGGGATACCGTTGTTTAAGGTTTAGTACTGTCTGTGCTGCAAGAGTGTCAAAACCTAAAGCGCCTCCGGCGCCAAAGTATTGGTATCCTCGTTCAATATAAAAAATCAGAGTATCACGCAGCTTTTCTGAGATAGCTGGAAGATACTCTGCTGGTATTTGTCTGTGTCCTGTAAAGCAGCAGGTCTTCTCTCTCATCTAACCACCAATAACGAATTTAGCGAATAACTAATGCTATTATCGTTAGTATAGCATATGAGATCGAAAAAAGAAAGTCTTTAGCGAAAAAAAGTTGAGAAAGGAAAAGAGCCCGTGCTTACAGGCTCTTTGTGTGTCATTTCTTCGATTGACTAATAAGGGCATCCAACACAGCGAATACTTTTTCCTGCTCGTCGGGTGGAAGTGCTTCGATTCGATCAGCTAACCGGGAACTTTTAACCTTGTACCCGTGATCAATTACATCTATGAACACCTCATCTGCAGAGCATTCAAGGGCATTGATGATTGCAGTGAGCTTTCCTAATCTGACGGAACTCTTTCCTCGCTCAACGTCAGAGAGATAATTTGTTGAGAGTCCAACCATCTCGGAAAACTGCTGCTGGGTATATCCCTTTGCTTGGCGTATTTTTTGAATACGCTTACCGATAATTTTCTCAATGCTGTTATCCTTCTGCACACACCCACCTCCTTTTCACGCTAATATCGTAAGCGGCAATGCCGTTAGTATTAGTATATTGATGGGACAAGCATTAATACACAAGGCAACAGCGAAACACTAACGATAATATGCGGAATTTCTAAAATAATTTACGATAACTTCATATCTTGTTCGCCTTCATCGTTATCCGTGTAGGTGTTTTTCTTTCTGTTGTGGTAGTTTTTAAGATAGGAGGTTCGCCTTCTCCTTTCATCATGACAGGTGGCACCTGTCAGTAAATAGGTATAGTTCCCTCTGGGCGGAGGGAACTGTTTTTATTCCTGCTTCAGAGTATAAAGCAGACTACTCTTGCCGCCATGCTTACGGTATCGCTGTTCGGTTTCCAGCAGTCCGGCTTTTCGTAGATCCTGTAGAGCTCTGCGCACGGTAGACTGCGACAGCTTGAGCTCTCTGGCAATCGTTGGGATTGCAGGCCAGCATTCGCCGTCTTTATTGGCTCGATCTGCAAGGTAGATATAGACGGATTTCGCACGGTGAGGAAGATCCATCCTATACAGGAAATCAAGTCTGCCCATCGGAATTCACCTCCTGCGGCACAGGCTCAGGCTCGGCAACTACTTGCTTTTCTGAAATCTGTGAGCCGACTTTCTTGCCATCCTTCTCTGCTTGCTCGGGAAGAGGTTTCGGCTGTCTGCTTCTGCTCCGATTGCCTTTGGGTGGCTGATGATTCTTCGCTTCTGTCTGCTTGGGTACGGCCATCTCGCCGCCTTCACCGGTCACGTCGGCTTCGAGTAGGGCTTCAGGATGATACTTCTTTACGATTCCATCCATTAGCTCCGCTTTGTTGGCGTATTGCACTTTGCGGTTTCCGTTCTCGTCGACGGTATAGGGATGGTCTTTATCAAACTCAATGCCCCACTTAAAGAACAGCTTGAGATGGACTCGCATGGGATGGACGCCGGTCTTCATCACTACGAAATCCCCCTTGGGCAAGGACTTCAGTTCGTCGGGCGTAAGGAGCGGCCGCTCCATCATCTGCAGAGATTCGGAAGGATCGTTTTTGCTTCGGGACACCGAGCCCGACATAACTGTGCGGCTACCCAAGGCTTTAGACAGCGTATCAGCAGAGGAACTGTTTGGTGCAAAGCCACCGAACAGTGTAATCTGCGTGTTGTCCACGATGATCTCGCCGCCTTCCTTGCCGTAGTTCTTTTCAAGCTGGGCGAAGGACTGAATGATCGGAACAATCTGCAGACGTCTGGATCGGGAGGCACTGAACATCATCTCTGCGGATTCAATCTTCGGCAGGGTGCCGAACTCATCGCAGAAGAATACACAGCGGTTCTTGAGCTGACCGCCGTTTTCATCTGCAACTGCCAGGATCTCACGGTAGAGCTGCTGGACGATAAGGGAGATCATGAAGAAGGTGTTGGGGTTTTCCTCCGGCATAATGATAAAGATAGCCGACTTCTCGCGGCAGAACTTCTCGGCATCGATCTCCGTATCGAAGCACAGGAGCTGTTCCAACTCCGAGTCCAAGAAGGAGTTCAACCGGGACAGGGCTGTTGACATGACGGACGCCATGCTCTGCTCGGCGGTGTTCAGCGCAGCTCCGGCGAACCACTTGGCCTTGTGGTCGTTGGGGAGCATCTCCATGAGCTGCTGGAACTGATTCTTGCCTTTCTTTCCCGAGGGAGCCAGCAGTTCCTGAATGATCTTGAACACGGATACAATGTGTCGTTCCTCCGGCTTGCAGAACTCAGCCACAAGCAGGATTGTCGCTGTCAAGAGTCCTTCTGCTGCGTCGTAGAAGTAGGCGTTCTGACCGAAGCTTGCTGCATCCATGCCGGAGAGGATGATGGTTTTGGAGATGATCTTCGCATATTTCTCGGCCTTCGCTTTGTAAACGAGGGTGTCGGGATTCGCCTGGTACAAATCCATATACTTGTTAACCAAGTGCAGCAGGTTGTTGCCATTTGAACGAGTTGGGTTTCGCAGATCGATCACGGAAACATTGTAGCCGTAACCCTTTGCGATATTGCCGTAGTTGCGCATGACGTCGCCTTTGGTATCTGTGGACAGGAAACTCATCCCGCTGGCGCAGGCATACTCAATGCAGGGATAGAGCCAAAAGGCGGTTTTACCGACACCGGCCGCACCGATCATCAGCACATGGACGTCGCCGGTGTCCACCATCGCCGTCGTATTGCCTGTGCATCCAACGACGATACCCTGGAGAAGAACTTTACCGTCTTCACCTGTGGGAGTCTTGCCGCTCTTAGCCTGCTCCCGCCATTTCTTCGGCGTGAATGGGATGTGATGATACACCCTTCGCTGTTCGCCTTTAGTCATCCAGCGGGCGGTTCCGTGCTGTCCGTCGCCGACTGTTTTGGATTTGATATTGTTGAGGCTGTACACATACGCCAGCAGGGTGATCCCGCCGAGGACGCTGAACATGACAGCTCCAACGATGATCAGAGTTGTAATACCTGACACGGTTCTTCCACCTCGCTTTCTTCTTGGTTTAGAGATAAAAGATCCTCGTTCCAGTCCTTGTGTTCGGGAACGAGGATTCTTGCGTTGATTCCTTGTGTGAACAGCTTATCGCTGATTCGTTTTGCCGCTGCCTGCCCAGGTTCGTCGCTGTCCATGCAGAGGAACACCTCCGAGATGTTGGGGTTGTCCTTCAGCATCTGAAACAGGACTCTATCCGACACCGAGCAGGCGGCGGCATAGCTGTGCTGCTGCCAATTCTTCTTGTGCATTGAGATAAAGGACAGCATGTCTATCGGCGCCTCGAATAGTAAAAGGTACTTGCTTTTGCCGGTCCAGTGAAAGCTGTACTCCGGTATGCTGCTGTCAGCATTGCCCTTGAAGGTGCTTTCGCTTCCTGTGCCGCGCATATTGGCATGACGAGGGACGCCTTCCTGATCGAAGCCGACGAACACGGCGTTGTGGTACTGTGCCGACTCATAGATCATCTGCCTGTGTGCAAAAGCGTACACCACATCACGGTCAAGCCCTCGTCTGGAAAGCAGATAGGAATAGACTCGCCGCATATTATCGTTGTGGGGTGGCAGTTCGAATGGCTTCGGCGGTTTGCGTTCAATTGGCGGTGATACGGTAAGGGTTCCGCCAGCGCCACCGAGCAGGTATTCTACTGCTTCGGGGTAGTCCTTATTATAGAATCTTCTGACAAAGTCAATTGCGTCGCCGCCTTGCTGGTCGTATTGATGAAACCAAAGATTTCCCCGAATGGTGACCTTCTGCGATCCGTCCCGCCATTCGTATTCCGAGCCGGATCGTTTGAGTTTTTCACCCTGCGAGCGAAGCAGCTCGCAGAGATCGGTCTGACGCGCCTGCTCTTTTTGCTCGTCAGTGAAGTGAATATATTTCGTTGGCATGAAATCCTCCTTATCCTTGCTTGAGGCCGTGGGCTTGTTTCTTCTCGTCGATCTTCCTCTTGAGTTTCCGGTCAATGGCTCCGGCCTTTCCTTTCTTCTCATCGTCAAGCTGATTTTGAATCATCCTGCTCAGATGATGCAGGAGCCGGACTGCTCCAAGCGCCGCAGACCAATTGCGGTTTGATTGGATACTGTGCAGGAGCTGCTCGGCATACTGATTGCCATGCTCCGCTGCGGAGGACAGATAGGCGATGGCTTTTTCATAATCCCGCTCGACCTCTTTTCCGTAGAGATAAATCTTTCCGAGTTGGTATTCCGCATAGTCGTTTCCGTTCTCCGCGGCAATTTCGAAGTCACGGATTGCCCGAAGGACATCCTTGACTTCTGCTTCCGTGAGTCTAATCTTTCCGGCAAGATAAGCGGCATAGGAATTCTTCTGTGCTGCGGCTCGTTCCAAATAATCAATCGCACGAACAATATCCTGCGGAACAACCTCGCCATGATAGAGGAGCTTTCCCATCTGATACTGTCCGGCTGCAAATCCTTTGTCAGCAGAGTCTGTAAGAAGCCGGATTGCCTCGGGGATGTCCTGCAGAAGAAGCTCTCCGTCGAGGAGCGTTTTCCCAAGTGTGTATGAGGCATAACGGTTACCCTGATCCGAAGATCGTCGCAGAAGTAGTTCCGCACGAGGAATATCCTGCTCTACATTCTCGCCACGGAGAAGTGTTTTTCCGAGCAGGTATTCAGCATATTGATTGTGTTCAGATGTGGCTTCTTCCAGCCATCGCAATGCGTAGTCAGTGTTTTTTGGAACGTCCTCGCCTCGAAGGAACATCTTTCCGAGTCTGTATTTTGCAACGCCGCATCCGAGTCCGGCTGCTTCGATCAGAAGATCCACGGCAGTGTTGGGATCGTAGGCGTCGCTCTTTCGGTCGAGCATTGCCTTTGCGCTCCGGTATAACTGCCACATCCGAGAACGCTGAACAGATCTCGGTGCAGGAGCATACTCTTGTTCCTCAACCTCATCTGTTTCCGGCTCAGATGTCTCTGCATCAACCTCGGCTTGCTCATCCTGCTCGTCTGAAATCAATCTGTCTGCAGATATATTCAGCGCCTCTTGGATGACCACGTTCTTGATCGATTTGAATTCGGGGTTGTCCACCAATGGAATCCGTTCCGGCAGTGCATCTGTATAGGTACGGATGACTTCTTCTCGCTGCTCATACCACAGGTCATAGAGAGAAGCGATCCGCTCGTCAGCAGCAAGGTCAGATACAATTCCGTTCACGATAGCCTTGACGTCTGCTTTCAGATACCCGTACTGCTTTTTTCCGCTCGTCTTTGATAGTCGGTCGGCAAGCTCGAGCAGTTTGTTTTCAAGCGCAGGATTATCATAGGCGCCGCTGTTGATTCGAGAAACGATTTCTGCAATCACATCACGGCTCTGCGCACGAAGTGCATTCCGATGCTCCGTCTGCTTTTCATAGACGGAAAGCAGGTCATCTGCAAAGACATCTTTCGCAAAAGCAGAGCGCAGATTCATAATGCCTTTCTGTGTGAGGTACGGCTTCGCCTGTTCGGTGGAGTAGACCATAAGATGAACGTGAGGATGGTGGCTCTCGTTATGAAAGGCGGCGTACCATTTCAGATCCTCCACAGGAATTTTGAAGTTCTTAGCAATTGTTTCTGTTTGAGTCCGAAGCATATCCCGCCATCGCTCGCCTGAATTGAAGCCAAGGCGCTCCGCATCCTCGCGGCGAAGAGAAATGATCACAGTCCACACGTTGCCTTCGTATTCATTCAGCTTCCTTGAAACATCATCGAGCTTTACACGGACGCCATCATCAGTGAACAGACCATGCGAACCAAACCTTTCTGCACGAGGGCGAGTCGCAATGTAGTCTGCGTATGTTTTTGCGTTGAGAGTTTCATGTGCGTTGTCCTCCAAGACGCGGGTGATGAACTCAGAAGCATTTCCGAGTGTAGGTTCTTTGAGATAATCTTCGTACTCCAACATGGAATTGCTGTCCGGGAAATCTCGAAGGATTCTTTCGATCAGCTTCTTTTGTTTCTCAGTAGGAGGATCAGTTTTGAAGGTGTCATCGACTTTCTCCACGCCTTCACGAGTAGCAATATATTTTGCATAGCCTCCGACGCTCTGCCTTGCGGACGGTTTCAAATATTTGAACTTGGTAATCAGCTTTGCCATCGGTTAGTCTTTCTGCCAATCAAGCGCATCCTCGAAAGAAAAAGAACCGTTGAGCCGTTTGACTTCTTTGACGCAGTCGCCTCGCAGCCTTTCGAGCGACAGCGGATCAATATCTTGCTGGAGCGCAACGAGATTCTGCATGATCGCAATCTCCACGGCGAGCTTGAACATCATTCTGTTCTGCCGGTTGTCACTCTCTGCGACAATGCTTTTCAGCGTAGAGATCACCACGTTAGGAAGATACTCTCTGGCGTTCTGTGTGGAGAGATATCCAGCATAGAAGCGAACCGCTTTTTCTATGAATTCAGATCGGCTTTTGCAGTTATCATCTTTGTATAGACGATCCATGAGCTTGATCGTTGACGGGCGCAGCCATGACTGAAATCTTCGCTTCACTTCCTTTTCCTTCGGTGTTTTCTCATCATTCATCGGTATCACTCCTGTTCCTGCGGCGGCACCTGTTGCGGCACCGTGAAATATCCTTGTAAAGTCGGCGGTTTCGGGAATTACGGCACCGCATCCCAGCGTCAAAGCGTGAAATACGGCACCGTAATTCTTTGCGGGGCAAAACCGTCAAAAACCCTTGTGCGGTCGGCGTTGCCGTCCGCTGTGAACCGAGGCGGAAGCCGTTTTACGGCACCGCTTCTTTCACCTGCTTGATTTTCGACCCTGTCGAAAATCCTCCGAATGGGTATCTGCGTCCGTCTGAACGTCTGCCCGAAACCGCCTCAAATTCGGCTTGTGTTCTCGCAGTGGGTTGTTGGCCGTCCTGCGTCGGAAAAGCCCACACAGGGGCTTCACGGCTCCCACGGCGGGCTACATCTGCAGGTCGGGACTCTCGTCTTCGTCCTCATCAAAGGTGATCTCTTGACCCTCGAGAGCGGTGGCGAAGATTTCGTGCCTGGCATCCAGGGACGGACCTTCCTTGCGCTCTGCTTTCCACATGGCGGTTGACACATCCTTGAGGTTGTATGTCTGCCATGCGTTGTCGCTGCTCTCGCAGACGCTCACGGTATTGTGGTCGAAGTCAAACTCTACGAGCGCAGTGATCCTCGGATCATTCGGCATGGCATTGCACAGAACAGAGAAGGTCATGTCGTTGATCGTCTGACACCCGCTGAAGTTCGACTGTGCAATACTGTCCAGCGTATATTTGCCGACCTCATCCTTCAGCGTAGAGCGGTACAGGTTTGCGATGCTGTAGAAGCTGTTGCGCAGTTCCGAGGTAAAGAAAAAGTCGTCATCTCCTTCATGGAAATGAACAACGGCGAAGCGGCGGGAGGCTTCCCGCGCAGCAGCTTCACGTTCTTTCTCCAACTCGATCTGCGCTTCCACCTCCATGCGCTCATGCTCGGGAACAGTCTGCTCATAGAAACGGTCGAGCAGATTCTGAAGCTCGTGCTCGACGCTGCTGCCGTCCTTCAGCAGATAGCTTTCCAGCTTTGCAAGCCGGTGTTCGTTGAAATACAAAACGATTTCTTCGTCAGTCATGGTCGGTCACCTCCGTGGCAGGTTTCGGCTCCGCTTTCTGCCTCCGCACCTTCGGAGCGGGAGGCTCCGCATTGCCGGAGCGCATATTCAAGAACTCACGAACGCCTGCGGGGACGTTCTTAGCGTAGAGCGTATCCAGCGATTTGGTCAGCTCGTCCTCAACCTGCATTCCTTTCTGTTCAAGGTAAAGTCTGAGCGTGGAGAGCCTTTCCTCATCGTAGGACACGCTGACAGAGATTTTCTTCATAGGATTCATCTCCTTACATGTTCATTCCGAATCCCGTGTCGACATAGGCAAGGCTGGCGTCGTTGAGAACGGTGAGGCTGTTATTATAGTCCTCAACCATTTTCTCAGCTTCGGTCTGCCTGTGCGTTGCGTCGTACCATCGGGACTCCATTTCATCAATGGTTTTGTCAATGCTCTCAGGATGGACATGGCAGGAATAGTAACCGGCCGCATCCAGGAACTGATCGCGGCCGTGCTTCTTATAGATTCCGTACACTGATTTCATCTTTCCGTGTGCCACAGGTCATCACCTCACATCGTCATCCCTTGGAAGGGTTCTTCTTTCAGATCGTCTTCCTCGACTGCTTCATCCTCGCTCTCAACCTGCTCGTTTTGGAAGAGCTGCCGAGCCATAGGGATATATGCGGTGTAGCGGGCATAGTCGTACCCCTGCGGATCAACGAGGATGCCGTCATCGACGCCCTCGCCGAGCACCAACATACACGGGATGGCATGGAACTCGTCTGTCTTCAGATCCGGCAGATGCTCTTTGATGAAGTCGTGGTCAGCAAGATGGTTGAACTGGAAGTCGAAGAACTCCGCATTGGAGAGCTCCACAATGCAGGCAACGTCACAGCGCACAGGCTGGATTTCCTCCTGCTTACTTCGGAGCTGCGCATTGATCAGCATAGGCACCTCCGTCACATAGAAAGTACCTGCGGCTGATCTTCATCTGAGAAATCCTCCGCAGGCGTTTCATCGTGTTCATCATAGATATTACAGCCCATGAGAGAGACGAGGTTCATAGCTCTGGCGATGCTGCCCTGCTGACAGTTCGGACAGTGTTCCAGATGATAGGTCATCTCGATAGCGTCCTCCGTCATAATCAGCTCGTTGATTTCTTCTCTCTGCCGTAATTCTTCTTCGAGCAGTTTTCCGTTTTCATTGGCGTCGGTGATTTCCTCACCGAAGTGGTAGTACAGCTCGTCGTAGGAAACAGACCATCGTCCGTCTGTCGTATGCTCCGTGCCTTCACACACGGCGTAGTCAGCGAGCTTTTTCAGCTTGTTTTTGTCCATAGGCAATTCCTTTCTATATGGAAAGCGACGGAGCTTCATCCTCATCGGAGAACTCCGGTTCCAAGTCATAGCATTGTTCCGCATCGCCACGGTCTTGCAGTGACCACAGCAGATGACTCATCTCGTCATCTACAATGAGTGAGTCGATACCGTTTCTGCTGATCCACTCGTCGCTGACCACCTCCAGCGGATCGTAGAAGCGAAGCAGATACTCCGCATCTTCCTCCGACACGGCAGAAGGAAGCTCTTTTGCCATCCGGGTAACCGCTTCGAGTTCCTCGCAGCGTTCAATCAATTCAGCGGGCGACATCCGTAGCCAGCGTTCCTTGTATTCCGCAAAGTTGGCGTTGACCTTTTGCTTGAGACGAGTCCGGGCAGATTCCTCGGGGAAGAATCTATCGAGGCTCTCGATGCTGTGGTCATGGAGCTCGTCTTTGGTCATACCGAAGTGACCGTGTAAGGTTAGGAAGAGATCTTCATCGTTTGGAATGTGTTCACAGATCCATGCGATCATTTGATCATAGAGCTGGTCTTTGCGTTCTTGTGTCATAGGCTTTCACCTCCGTATTGATATAGGTGGAGCCGATACGATCAGATTACTGACCGTACCGACTGTAGTAGACGCTGCCGTTGGCAGCACGCTGCGCTTGCACGACTTCGCTTTGATCCAACGGTGCCTCGAAGTTGAACAGCACATAATCGGAAGCCTCTCGAACCGATTTAGCATTCTTCAGCGCAGATAGCACGCCTGGGAATTTCGTTTCCAGCTCGTCGCAGAGAAATGCCAACTGCATATCCAGATCTGCAATGGAACAGCCTCTTGCATTGGCGAATGCGAGGAGTGGTGTTTTCCGATCCTCGACTGTCCACTGCGCCAAGCAGTAGCCTGCGCTGTCGGATGTGAAGTTGGTGTAGCTGCCGCTGTCAACAGCCTGCGTATAGGACGCATCTGAATACCCAAGGGATTCCTCGTAGGTGTTTTGTAAATTGTTGGACTGCAGGCCGCTCTCTGCATAGAGATTTCCCATCAGAGCTGCCACACCGTAGGGGTTGCCGATCTTTGCATAGAGGACATCCCAAATGTGATTTTCGTTGGGAGCTTCCGTGACATCACTGTCGTAATAGGTGATATACGGTATTTTCAGCCAGTGCGTCCAACCGCTGTTTTCGATAGGTGTCTGGATCACACCGACTTTCGTTCCGCTGGCATGGATGACCTGTCCGTTTCCGATATAGATACCGATATGACCTTCGTGCCAGACGGCAAGTCCTGGGATTTCCGGGATCGTATCGATGGTTCCGCTTTCCTCGGCATTTGCATACATGGTGTCAGCACCGATATCCGGCATGCCATTTGTGCCATACTCAATCTTGCCTGTCTCGGGATTGAACCAACTGTAGCCCTTGATAAAGCCGACGCAGTCTGCAGTGCGGCCGCCGATCCAGTGTTCTTCGATGAAATCGGCGTAGCCGCCGACCTCGTCGGGATACTGCTCGGCTTTCGCCTTATACAAGCTCCGCGTCAAGACCTGCCCGTAGGTTCCCCAAACGTAGCCCCATCCTCTGGAGTGAGCGTTCTTCGTCCATTGCACGAGATCCAAATTGTTCTTGGTGCTCGGATCGATATATCCCGCCGTAGAGATATACACGGCGCGGATCGCACTCATCACCTTCGTGAAATCTTCTGCAGATAGATTTGTTCCGAAGGCTACGTTTACAGCAGCAATGAGTTCTGCATCCGATTGCCCTTCTGCGAAGCATCCGACAAGCTTATCTACAAATCCCGCTTCCTCTGAATAGTCAGAAAGCGCAAGCACATAAAGCACTTGCGTCTCCTTTACTCTCTGCTTATCAAAGCCAGCGTCGGTCATCTTATCTTCAATCTCATACATGAGATCTTCCACTCTCTGCAGCCTTGCCTGTTCTTCTGCTGACATGTTCTGCACGACGAGTGTCTGCAGACGGTTTGTATCGATATTGATGCCGCCGTTGAACAGAGCGATAATTGCCGCAAAGGGCATCACGATAATAACGATGATGCCGAGGACAATCCCAAGGAAGGTTTTTCGCAGTTTCTTGTCGGTCAGTATGGCGACGGCAATCTTCTTGAGTGCCGCGGCTACTGTTGCGCTCATTACCGGCCTCCGGCTTTTCCAAACATGGCGGCCTTATAGTCGGGAGCGATGACCTGCAGAAGATATCGCTCGTTGCCACACCTGAAAAGGCAGGTACCTCTTTCGGGATATTTGATGAGTTCGAACTCAGAAGGCTCAACCTGCAAGGCGTCCATATACTCCTTGGGGTTGATCTGACCGGCATTGAACAGGAACTGATGCGTGGGGATGCTGAACAGGGGCTTTGTAAACTCTCGGATCGAGGGAATCAAAAAATCCTCGATATTCTGGCTTGCCAGAATGATCGAGGAGTCCTTCTTGCGGACACGCTTCATTGCGTTTCGGATATATTCGATTGCCGTCATGTTGGTAAGGAACAGATACAGCTCATCAATGCTTGCCGCAGTCTTTCCTTGACCGAGAAGCTGATTGCTCATGAATGACAGGATATTGAACAGCATGGCGTCCTTGAGCCGCTTGTTGGTATCCATCAAGCCTTTTACTCCGAAGACGAGGAAGTGGCTGTCCGTGATGTTGGTGTGTCCGTTGAAATACTTGGACTCAGCGCCGACGCACATGGAATGGATTCCGAGGCATACGTCCTGCAGGGTGTCCTCCGTGTAGAGGTATTTCCTCTGCTTGTCGTAGCTGTAGAATTCTTCCTCGCACAGCTTGTAGAAGTCCTCCATGATCGGAAAGTCCGTGGGCTTCTTCGTGCTGTAGTCGGTGGCGTCGGTAATGCCGAAGCGCGCATACAGCTTGGAGAGAAGAATCTCAATAGTGTCGATCTGCGTATCAGAGAAGTCCTTGTAGCTGCGGAAGAAGTCCTTGAGAAATGCAATGTGCTGGGAGAGCCTCGTGACCTTCTTGAACGCCTCCGGCGTGGTAGCGTCGATATCCTCGACGCTGTCTGTCCATGCTTTCGGTTCGAGGGGGTTGATCGTGTACTCGCCGCTCATAAAGTCGATATAGCAGCCGCCCAGGGCATTGCAGAGTTCCTCATACTCGGACTCGGGATCCAGGCAGATGATCGCTTTCCCCGATTCTCGGATATTGGTCAGAATCAGCTTGAGCAGATAGCTTTTGCCCTGACCGCTGTTGCCGAGGATCAAGACGTTGCTTGTGGTCTTGTCCTCGGCGCGGCGGTCGAAGTCCACGAGGATGTTCGTTCCGTATTTGTCCCGCCCGATATACAGCCCCTGCGGATCGGTCTTGCCGGAGAAGTTGAACGGATAGAGGTTCGCCACGCTGGATGCGGGAAGGACTCGTTCATACTGCGCTCCGAACTGATTGTATCCGGTCGGGAGCACGGACAGGAATCCTTCTTTCTGCCGTAAGGTCAGCCTGTCGACGGAGATCTTGGATCTCGTCAGCTCCATCGCAATATCGCTCTGAAGCTCTTTGAGAGCGTCCATGCTCCTTGCCTTCAGTTCAATGAACACGCTGCAATGCAGGAGCGGTTCCTTGTTTTTTCGAAGGTTGGCCAGGAGCTCGATCACGTCTTGCAGGTTGCCTTCGGCCTCGATGGTGTCGTTGACGTCGCTGCCGCCGCTCTTGAGCTTGTTTCGGCGGGTGGCGTTCTGAATGATCTTTCTCTGCTCCATGCTTTCAACCAGGCGGTGATAGATACGAAGCGTCACGCCGCTGCGGTCGGCGAGCTGGGACAGGATGGCCTGTTCCTCAGTGGAGGGGGGATATTCTCGGATAACCCACACAGATCGGTAACTGTCGCCAACAACATAGTGGTCGGACAAGAATTTCACGGAACCGGGCAAAATCATATCGAAGAAGTCCTTCGTCCGAATTTCCTCCATCTGTGCCGGCGTCAGCACTTTCGGTTTTCCAAACATTTGCTTTTTCCTCCTTTGCAATGATGATGAGACGGCTGCTCCTGGTGCTGCCGTAGCAGGTGGACATCGTCAGCAGGCGGTCGCCGTATTCGGGGGCGTCCCCATTGGTGTAATAAGCGTTTTGAATGATTCTCTGGACAGCCTCGTTGAAAGTGTCTTCGGACTCTGCGTTGATGAAGCTGTACCATGAATCGAGCTTATCTACACAGGCAACCGTAAAGATGGTGAACTCGTGCGCACCGTCCTCCGTTTCCAGCAGGATCGTCGGATTGGAAGCAAGCCGTCCCTCGTTCAGATAATCTTTGAGCGTCGAGAACATGGTTCCGTTGCGCATGTTGTGACCAAAGATGATGAGGTTGTCGCTGTCGAGTGTGCAGCGGTAATCCAGGAACGGAACGCCGGAGTCGCTGTACTGCTGATAGAAGTTCATGCGCAGATACTTCTGCGGCCATTCCGGGGTGTGCATCACGGGATAGTCCACGGCGGTGTTGTCGATGGTGATCCATCCGATGCAGTCGCTGTTCTGATTGATCAGAAGCGGAATGTCGTGGAGCGGCGTGAGAACAGGATTTTCCTGTTCCTCCTGCGTATCCGAATCCGTATCCGAACTATCTGCATCGCCGTCTGTATCCGGCTCCGCTGTCTCTTTCGGCTCATTCGGCTCCTTGATCTCTGCAAGTTCTGAGAGCTCAGTAAAAGCGTCGATGTCTTTCTGGCGGTTGCTATACTCCTGCCATATTTGAACTCCGCAGAAGGCCACGACCGCCGACAGCAGAAAGGCAAAAATCGCGTAGAGATGCTTGGAATTAAGCTTCGTCTTCTTCATCTTCGTCCACCTCATAGAACTGTTCGCCGTCGATGTCCGGCATTTGCTCTCCGTTCATGTTCGCCTCGAAATACAGGGCGAGGAACCGCTTAATGTCTGCCTTACGCATCCTTCTCACCTCAAAGCCCTGCTCGGAAATGATCTTCTCCACACGGTTGGCTGTATCGAAGACCTGCTTGTCCTTCGAAGCTTTGATTCGGGCGGTAAAAAGGAACTGTCTGGCAGTAGCCATCTCCACCTGCACGTTGTCGAGAAACTCGATGTCCTTCTTGATAAGCTTCCGCACCTTTGGGTTCTGCTCATATTCAAGGCGCTCGTGGAGATAGGCTTTGTTGTCATCGAAGCATTCGGACGAGTCGGTGCAGGTGATCTCAATATCGGGGATCGAAGAAAGCACCATCATCAGATGGCGGATCTTGATCTCGATATTCACATAGGACAGAACCGAGATATTGGTCGGGCTGACCAGGTAAAACAGAAGCTCGCCCTTCTGCGTCATAAGGCCGTATTTTGTGAAGGTCTTCACACCGATGAAATCCTGCACTGAGCGGCCTTTTCTTTTCTTCTGCTGTTTTTCGTGCTTCGCCTGTTTCTGCTTCGGCGGTTTAGTTTGCTTTTCCTTCTTGGGCATGCTGCTCACCTCCATTCGTAGTACTGCTGCGTAGTCATAAAATAACGGCCCGCGTACCGGATGAAATCGAGAATCGTCGTATCATCCATGCGGATCGTCAGAAAGCCATAGCAGAGGGTGGCGGCTGCGGGGAGCATCAGGTGCAGCTCCACCAAGATCACTATGGAAAGCAGGGCGGCAACGCCCATAATCGCGAAATCCCGCAGGCTCCAAAGCCACATGTTCGCCGTAGCCTTGAGGTTCTGCGGATAGATATAATGGGTCATCATATTCCTCCAATCGTCGGTTCGGTACCGTAAAATTCCTCGCAGAATTCCTGCGGCGTTTGATGATACGCCTCCTGAAGCTTCTGCGCAATCATGTCCTTGATGAGTTGTGCTTCCTCCTGGGTCGGCTCGTAGTCAAAATACGAGGAGCTGTCCTGTCGGCTGATCTCGCACTCGATCCGCAGGGTGTCATCGAAGGGATTGTAGCGGCCGTACATGTTCAGCCATGTGTCATCATCCGAAGCGGTGTCGATGTGGAACTTCTTGTCCACATCGAACCACGTTTCGATATACACGGCGATTTCGCGGCCTTCGTCGCAGTCGACTTCCATGTCATGGTCGATGGCGATATCATCCCGTGTCAGTTCATTGTTTTCTTTCATGTCATACCTCTGATTACTTTCCGGTCGCTCTGGCTACGCTGCGCGTCAGATTGACGGCGGTGGTGGTCGCATGAACGACGCTCATCATGTTTACCTTGACGGAGCTGTCGAGGCCGAACTGCTGGGCGATACGGGGTACCTCATTGGCTGCGAGCATAATGCCCAGGCCAAGGAGCATGTGATCCGGGAAAGTGAGCAAACCGAGGAACAGCAGCGTTGTCTGCATGAACGCTGTCAGACAGATTGCCGCCACCTGTTTGCACCACTGATTGAAACCGTCGGTGTATCCACGGGGGACGCTGAACATATACAGGCTTCCGACTGCCATCTGCACAAGCAGGATGCCTCCGCGCTTGATATTCTGGAAGAAGATCTTGATCACGCAGTAGGCAAAAGCAATGAGACACAGAAGGTTGAGAAGGCCGAAGGTCACTTGGGTTGACACGGCAAAGCTGCCTTCCAAGACAGATGTGCTTTGCCCCGCCAGGTTGGCGGACTGCTCTCCCGCGACAATGCCGGTCAGGTCATGCATGAAGGTGTTTTGCAGACTGATGCAGAACTTATACAGCTCCACAGGCACTACGCCGACAAGGGAGCAGGCAAAGAAGCCCTTGAGAATGTTGATGCTGGTGGTTTTGATGTTGGCTCTGCCATTTTGGTATTCTATCGCCACATCGAAGATGGCGACGACCGTCCCGGCAACAAACAGTGACCAGCCAAACAGGGTAAAGAGCCGGATGGTCGCCTGCACCCAGGACAGGTCAAAGATATCGGCGCCCATGTTGCCCATCATCGTGAAGAAATCGGCAACGGCGCCGTAGATGATTTCATAAAACCATTGGAGAATGGAGTCGAAAATTGTGTTTGCGATTTCTGCTCCCAAATATTCTATAGTGTCTCCAATGGCGTTTCCGATGCCGGAGAAGATATCTCCAAGCCAGTCGAACATAGGTTGTCACCGTCCTTTCCGGAGGGGTGTTATAAGGTCATTCCCATGTCTTCCTCCTGATACATGGAAATATAGTCGTTCACGGTATCGGCAATCTTCTGACAGGCTGCCGGGGACGGATGGTCACCATACCAATCGGCGTTCCCATAGTCATCCCAGATATAGATACCCATGCCTTTAAAGGCGGGGTTCTCTCCGAGGATATCGCTGAATCGGAAGAGCTGGGAGTCCGCCTCGCCGTCCGTGCGGTTGATAATCCTCAGCCGCAGAGCGCTGTACTGAGATTGAATCCCAGTGGTGACGAACTGCAGTTTTACCCGCAGTTCGTCATCAATTTTACCGAGGAGTGTTTTGCCGCAGTATTTGGCGTCATGGATGACATCGCTGCCGCCAAACAGTTTTCTGAGTTCCTGTTCGTAAAAGTTCATCGCTCTGCCTTACAGGATCGTCCAGATATACAGGGGCGCGGTCAGGGTGAAGATCAGGCAGGCAAACAGAATGCAGGGTGCGGCGAACTCAAACTGACCATGCTTTCTGTACTCGAAATACGAGGTGCCGACCTTGACGAAGAAGAGGATGGCAAGAATCATATCCACCACGGGAAACACCACATTGTTGACCACCGTCTGCACCTGCCCCTTGGCGGTGTTCCAGGTCTGCTCGATGGCTCCGGCCACGTCGCCTGCGGCAAAAGCGGTGACGCTGAAGGTGGTCATGACCATCACACAGAGCGCCAGGGAGAGGAGAATCCGAATCGTTTTCTTTTTCATGTGCGTATACCTCCTAAAACTTTTTTGATTTCGCTGTCTTTCACAGCGCGGGTTTTGATGTTGAGATTCCTGCAGAAGTCAATTTCACGCCGCATCCCTTCGGTGATGGTATCGCCAAAGATCCACAGCTCATCGCAGAACCACAGGAGGCTCATTCCTGCGGAAAGCCCGATTTCACGCTCACTCGGGATATCATCGTTCAGGCAGAGCGCATAGAAATGCGGCACTACCGGGGCAGTGCCGCATTTCAGCGCATATTCGGTGTATCGCTTTGCCTTTTCGAGATTACCCTGGATATCCCCGCCTAACGGAGCGCAGATATACACCTTTTTCATCGTTGTGAATCCTCTTATTTCTCGCCGTCTTCTTTCTTCTTTTTGAAATAGAGGACAGCGCATGCAATGGCGCCGCCGAGGGCGATGCCGCCAAGCCCGATCCACACGCCGAGGTTGCTGTTGTCACCGGTCTGAGGCACATCGGGCGGAGGAGTGATCGTAACGGTCTGATCCTTGTCCTCAATGTCCTTATGCGTGGTGATCTCAACGTCCTCACGGTACAGGCTCTCAAACACGACCAGCTTGGTGCTGGTGGTAATCTCGTGAGCATCAAAGGTGAACGTCACCTTGACCTCGCCGTTCCTGTTTTCGGGAGTGAACTTGATTTCTGCGGTGATTGTCTCGCCGTTCACGACGAATGCCTCACCAGTCGCCTTGTTCATAAGAATGCCACGGATGGTGTACTCGGTGCCGGGGATGAGGTTGGTGTAGGACACCACATCCTCAATCGTCACCTTGCCAGCGGTGGTGATTTCTTTCTTACCGTCGATGGAAGCAGTGGTCTTGATCTCAGGGACGTATACCTTCACAGACTGACCTTCATCCTCAATGTCGGCATGAACCGCGATCTCAACGTACTCACGGTAGAGGCGCTCGAAAACAACCACATCTGTCGTTTCGGTGATGACATAGGAGTTGAAGGTGAAGGACACCTTGACCTCGCCATCTCTGCTCTCGGGCGTGAATGCGGCTTCCGCAGTCACAGGCTCGTTGTTCACAGTCACAGGCTTTCCGGTGGCTTTGTTCATGAGTGTTCCCTTGACAACGTATTCCTTGCCGGGGGTGAGGTTGTGATAGGAAACGATATCCTCGATGGTGATCTCACCGCCGATGGTCGTTTCTTTCTCTCCGTCAGTAGAAGCCTCGGTCTTGATTTCGGGGACTACGACCGTCACGGTCTGATCCTCGTCCTCAATGTCCGCATGAACGGTCAGCTCCTTGCTGTCGCTGTAGAGACTCTCGAACACAACGATGCTTGTATCTGTCTTGATGAGCTTGGCGTCAAAGGTGAACAGCACCTCCACGCTCCCAGAGGGAGCTTCGGGAACAAAGGTCACCTCGGAAGTGATCTGCTCTCCGTTCTGGAGGAACGGTTCGCCGGTCGCCTTATCCATGAGAATGCCCTTAACGGTGTACTCCTTGCCGGGGACAAGGTGCTTGTACTCGACCGTATCGGTCAGCGTGAATACCTCGGTGGCGCAGACTTCCTTCTCATCGTCGATGGAGGCAGTCGTGCCGATTTCGGGGATCAGGTCGTTCACTACGGTGATCTCAATCACGTCGCCGTCCTTATCGACTGTCACGGCATAGACCGTTTCGTTTTCAAGATAGCCAGCCGCAGGGCGCAGCTCGCGCACGGTATAGCTGCCGTACACCACATTCTCAAAGGTGAAGACGCCATCCTCGCCGGATTCAGCAGTCAGCAGAGCGTTGTTCTCGGTGAAGCTGGTTTCGTCTGCGCGGAAGAGTCCGAACAGAGCACCGGAGATCTTATCGCCAGTTTCACGGTTGACCTTATAGCCCTTGATTGTGCCATAGATCAGCTCGTTGAGGATTTCATTGCCGTCGTTCACGGTGATGTGAACAGTAGCAACTTCCTGGCCTGCGTACTCGAATACCACGGGGTATTCCTTATCGGACAGGACATAGTGCTTATCGGTGCTGATTTCCTTGACGTAGGTTTTTGCACCAACGGGAAGGTCGGTGCTGAAGGCTGCATAGCCGTTCTCGTCGCACTCAACGACTTCGAGCACCCAGCCAGCGGGGATGCTGCTGCCATCTGCCGCAACGATTTCCTCTGCGGCGAACAGGCCGAAGTTGACTGAGGTGATTTCGCCATTGCTGCCAACGCCGAAGACATCGTTCTGCTCCATGACCTTATTCAGATCAATCTCGACCTTCTGACGCTCGTTGTAGAAGCCGGTGGAGGTTTCAGTAATCTCTACCTCCTGGCCTGCGTAGGTCAGTTCCACAGTCTGAACGGTGGGATTGAGGATCATGCCATAGGGGGCTTTCGTCTCAACGACATGGTATCTGCCCAGAAACAGAGGCTCGGTCACAGCCTTGCCGTCTTCCTTGGTAACAAGTGTTGCCACGACCTCATCCTTGCTGTATCTGAGAGTACCATCCAGCGTGTAGATATCCTCCGCTGCGGTCACGGTGTACTCAGCACCGGCCAGACCGCCGATAGCATAAACCAAACGCTTGCTGTCCTTGGTATCAACGACGGAGGCGAGATACTCGCCGGTTTTTTCCACGGTGATAACGCCCATCTGAGGTGCATTCTCCTTGGTCACGACAACCACGGTCACGGCATTTTCCTCAGTGGAGTTGTCCTCGGTGATGTCGAAATACACGGGATCGCTGTTGAGGACATAGCCATAGGGTGCGGATACCTCAACCAGCGAATAGCCCTTGCCGTATTCCAGCTTCTCGGGCGTGATCAGCATGCCATCGCCGTCCGTGTAGAAGGTGTCGATGGTAGTCACCGTGGGATAGGTGAAGGTCATCTGAATCTGATTGCCGGAGGGATCATAGATGTGGAAGCCGATACCGGAAGCCGGAATGGTCTTACCGGTGGTGTTGTCGATCTTGACTACCTTCACATAGGAGAAGAACTCCGCATTGTTGATCAGATAACGATAGGTTTCGCCATTCTCGCTGACGAACACGTCGAAGGGCTTCAGCAGCTCGCGGCCTTCCCAGCCCTTGATCTGCTGGACGGTGTATCTGCCGTAGGGCAGATCCTTCGTCTGAGCAAAGCCATTCTCGTCGCAGATCAGATAATCGCGCTCGGAGTCCTTGGCATTTTCGTAGGAGCCTGCGCTCTTGAGATAGACGGCGAACTCTGCGCCAACCTCGGGAGTCTCGATCTGCGTCTGGCCGTTATCGGTGTGCTTGATGATGGCAATATTGCCTTTCTTGACCTGCTCGAACTGCGTCATGTCTTCGCTGTTGTACTCTGCGGTGTAGTTCTTGGGACTGACGCCGATCTGCTCATTGCCGGGGGTAACGAGGTAGCCCTCGCTGCTGTCCAGCTCCTTGATCGACCAATCGGTGCCGCAGACATAGTACTTGGTAGTGAACTTGCCATCCGCGTCGGTGACGTAGGTGTCGATCAGCTCATCGCCCTTGTAGATGCCATACTTGGCGCCAGCCAGATTCGCATCGCCCTGGGCAGAACCGGTTTCCACATCCTGCTTGGTAACAGTCAGATTCCATTTCTTGAGCACGTTATCGAAGCTCTTGCCCGTGATCTTGTTCCACTCGATGGCTGCGGTCTGCTTATCGGGGACGACATAGCGAATCGGAGTATCCACTTCCTCCAGCGTATAGCCGGTGCCGATCAGAATGTTGCTGAAGGTCGCAATACCGCTGGCGTCGGTCACGGCGTACTCATCCACAGGGATGCCGCTGTATGAGGTGCCATAGAGGTGGAACTTCAGACCTTCGTTGAGTCCGTCCTCTGCAGTCTTGGTAACCTTGAGATCGCCGCGCTTGAGCTCGTTGTCGAAGCTCTTGCTCGTGACTTTGTTCCACTCAATTGCCGCCGTCTGATTGTCGGGGACGATATAACGGTCGGGAGTGCCGACTTCCTCGAGGGTATAGCCGGTGCCGATCAGTACATCGTCAAAGACAGCCACACCGCTGGCGTTGGTGACGGCATATTCATCAACAGGCAGTCCACAGTAGGAAGTGCCATACAGATGGAATTTCACGCCCTCGACCAGCCCATCTTCGGCGGTCTTGGTGACTTTGAGATCACCGCGGCGCAGGGTGTTGTTGAAGGTTACAGTAGAGGTCTTGCCGCTGACGATGGTGACGGTCTGAGCCGCCTGCGTCTCGTACTTGTCATCGGGAAGCTCCGTCACGGTGTAGGTGCCGGGGAGCAGGTCGAGATCGACAGTGCCGTTCTTGCCGGTCGTAACCGTCTCATTGACGCCGTTGCCGGTGATCGTAAATTTGATGCCCTCGACCTTGCCGTCCTCGCTGGTTTTCACAATGTGGCCGACGCCCTTGGTTTCCGTGTTCAGCTTGAAATAGAAATACACGGGATCTTCCGCGCCGGAAGCCATCGTCTGCTTGCCGGGGCAGCCCCAAATGAGCATCTTGCCCATGCCGAGGTTGGTTTTCTTCTGTGCGGAGATCGTCACAGCGTTGGAAATCATGTTCTTGCTCGTGAAGGTATACTGATTTCCGCTGCGGGTGACGGTAATGCCGCTGGTAGAGAAATTGATATCGGCGAGAGTGTTGTTGGTGTCCGTCAGCGTAATGCTGTAGTTGTCATTTGCCTGATCGTACTTCATCGTGTAGGTCTGCGCATTGCTCTGATTGCGGGAGGAGAAGCTCGGCACAACATAGTGCTTGGACATCTGCTCCAAGATCCAGTTGTAGCATTTCTCGGCAGGTCTGCCCTTGATGGTATGATTGTACATGTCCGCGTCGATGCCGTTGTTGGAAGCAATGGAGGTCGGGCTGGTACGGAGCTGCTGCTGATACTCCCAAATGATGCACTGCGTTGCAAACGCAAAATCATCATTGTTCGTTCCGGCAACGGGGGTTGTCATGCCCTCGTGATAACCGTACATCAGCGCCATCATGATTCCGAACTGTGCGGTAACGGGCAGGTTCTGAAAATACTTGCTGTTCTTGCCGCTGGTGGAATTGTAGGTGTCGCTGTAATCGTAGGATACGCCGCCCTCAATACAGTAAACATGATGCTGATTGCCGGAGCTGTCGATCATCATATACTTGTACTTGGCATTGCCGGAGCTGTAGGTTTTCACATAGAAGCTGCCGTCATCGTTATAGAAGATGGCGGTAGTGGTCGGCTTACTGTAGAAGTAGTCGCCGTCAGAGCCGAGATACTTATCTCCGTAGGTGGAGGTGCATTTCGTGCCTTCCTCGACAGACCATGCGAATGCGGTCGTGGGGAGCATCGCAACGATCATGAGGACGGCCAGAAGTGCCGAAAGCAGTCTCGTGCTCTTGGATTTGAGAATAGCATTCATCTCGATAGTCATCCTTTCATTTAGATAAAGAAAAAGCCCTCCGCTTTTCAGCAGAGGACTTTGTCCCGTATTTGGTTGTCGTTATGCGAATACGAAGTAGATGGCGTATGATCCACCGCCTCGTGATTCGCAGCAGATGTTGAACTCTGTGATCTCGTCCATACCGTAGGCGCTGAGATTGGCGACCGTGTGGAATCGGATATACTGTTCCAGGGCAGACCTTAGTGAGCTGCCCTGGTTGGATTCCGATGCCGTTACCGGATTCCACCATGTGGCGTTCTGCGGGGTCAGCGAGGTGTTCAGCGTATAGCCCATGCTCTGACCGATGGCGATGCAGTCGGCACGGATCGCATTGATGTCGAATTCATAATCGTATGCGGTCTTTGGCTGCGTTTCTGCAGGAGGCTCTGTTTCAACCGGCGCAGGAGGCTCAGTCGAAGCGGGAGGCTCCGTTGGAGCGGGCGGTTCGGTCGGAGCAGGCTCTGTCGGTGCAGGCGGAGCAGGTGGCTCCGTAGGCTTGGGCTGTTCCGTTTCCTTCGGTGATTCCGCTGGCTTTGTCGGCTCTGGCTGCGTTTCCACGGGCTTCTCCGGTTCCGTCGGCTGGCTCGGAGTATCCTGCTTCGGAGTTTCTGCGGATTCGGTCTGCCTGGGTGGTTCTGTCTGCTTCGGTGGTTCCGATTCTCTTGGGGGATCGACCTCCGGTGCCTCACTTGTCTGCGGTGCTTCCGTTGAAGCTGGCTGGGCAGTCATTTCTTTTTCTGCTGTTTCCGCAGTCAAAGTCACGACCTGCGTATCTGCAGAAGGCTCTGTTACGGCTTCCGCGCTGACTGTGACGTCAGCGTTATCGTGGAGCATCTGCGCAGTGTTGTCTGCGGCGCATCCCGTGATTGAGATTAGGAGCGCACAGACGATTGCTGTGGTTAGGAGTTTTGTTTTCATAGTAGGATCACCTCTTAACCACAAGAATACGGATAGAACGCAGGAAGTCCAGCGAGAATCGGAAAAATTACCGAAATCTACATACTCTGCCCAAAGGCAGGCGCATCCTCGTCCTGCTCATCGAGATCCTCGCCCTCGTCGAGATCCTCGTTCTCGGACTCAACCTCATCGAGCTTCTGCTCATAGGCTTCCAGCACCTTGCTGTTCAGCTCGGTGCGGGCATCGGCGGTGATGGGATGGAAGATGTCCGAATACTCGGTCTTGCCGTCCTTCTGGAAAGAGTTCTGCGGCATCTGCACGAACAGCCCTTTCTGCGAATCGATGACACGCAGACCGTGAATGGCAAAGGCACCGTCGATGTTGACGCTGGCGATGGCCTTGACCTTCGAGTTCTCATAGTCCACGAGGCGGTCGATCCGAGCCGAAATGTTCGGAGTGCTACGCTTCTGCTGTTTTGCAGGGGCCTTGCTGTTGGTTTTCTTGGTTGCCATGATTGGTTCCTCCTTCTTTACATGGGGTAGATCATGAAGCCCATATCGGCCTCCACTTCTTCGGGACTGATGTCCTCCGGTTCAGCAAACCGAGCCATATATCTCGTCACCTCCTCGTCAGTGAGACTTCTGAATGATTCGCCGGAATCTCCGCATACGAAGAAGGGGCCGGCCATGATGGATGATCCGTCGCCGATCCTGCGATTTCCGTCCATGCCTCGGAGCTTCGATTCCTCGTTGCCCACGAGACAGGTTCCATCGTAGTTGTCAATCGGCTCGATCAAGCCATCGCCAACCGCTTTCTGCTCTGCTTCAAGCGTATGGGCGACGTCAGCGATATAGGGAGCCTTATGCGGTTCGACATAGACGACGCGCATGAGGTTGTCCGGCTTTTGCGTCTGCGACTCGTCAAATGCAATGGGCTGGAACCCGATGCTGTCGCAGAAAAATGCACCGTTGTCATTTACCACCACGTCTGAGACGGACAGCGAGTGACCACGATGCAGAGGATGTCCTACCGTATTGAATCTTTGGTAGATCTGTTCCAGGTCTGTCTCATCGATTTCGGCGCTAAACACCTCGTCGTAGATGGAGGGATCAACGGCAGAGGAGCCTTGATACCGTTCCAGCAGATCCAGACCTTCGAACTTGACACGGTTGACATCCCGCTTGGAGTTGATCTGATAAATCTTTGTTCTCATCTTACATGCCTCCCATCGTGATTCCTTCGGACTCATCCTCGTCGGGAGGTTCGAGCTCGGCGAGCTTCTCGGCTGCCCGTGCGGGGATGCACTCATCCTTGATAACGCCAAGGAAGTCGCTTCGGTTGAAGTTTGTGTTCTCTCCGTCCTTGAGAAACTTGCCGAAAACCTTTCGACCGGGGGCTGTCGGGCTGCAGCCGAAGCCGCTTTCGGCATAGAATAGCTGGTAATCTGATACCTTATATTCGTCCTTCAGAACGGACGGCTTGAGGATCAGTAGCTTTCCGGCGTAGTCGTTGTCTTCGGAGCAGTGAGAGGAATCGAACAGGCCGAGCTTCTGCCACGCCTCCCGAGCCTGATTGATAAAGAGATCCGTCAGTCCGGGGTGAGACTCCACGCAGAAGTGCCAGCGCACGTCATCGCTCGGGATGAAGAAGCCCTTTGCCCATTTCTTGTTCTCCTGAGAGAAGCGGCCGTCGTGAGCCTTCTCCTGCAGGGTGTTTGCAAGCACCCAATTCACACGGTCGAAGCCGTAACGGTCAATCACATCCCTGGTACCGTCCTCGAGGACATTGTCGTGATAATGATCGGCAATTGCTCGCTCGATTGCCCTGGCACAGTCACAGTTCTCACGGTAGCTGTCTCGCCAATCCTGCACCTCGTTGTGGGCGATAGCGTCCTGCAGCGACCAGCGGTAAAGGGGCTTATGATCTGCCATAGAGACCACTTCCTTGCACACGATCCCACTTCAGCTTGAGATGGGCAAAGGCTGCCTTCTGCTGCTCGTCGGAGAGACTGTTGAGGAAGTCAAAGAGCGTGATGGTGTCTTCGGCTTCCTTTCTCTGCGGCTTTTCCGCTGCGCAGTTGTCGCAGATCTTCTCGCGCTTGACGATCACGGTTCTGCCGTCCGGCGCTTCCGTGAAGGACAACACGTCGTTGTAGGAGAATCCGACGCGCTGGCGGATCTCAAAGGGGATGGTAATGCGTCCACGCTTACCAAGGATTCGGAACATCTGGATCATAGTTATCGCACCTCGCTTCTTTCACAATTATTCTTACAGGGACAGGCTTCGCAGCCGCCAATGCAGTCGAGCAGGAGCATCGGACAATCCTGGCAGTTGCCGCTGCAGACGATCTCAATTTCCTCGGGAACAATCCGCTCCATCGTGATCTTTCCTTCCTCGACCGTAAACTGCAGGGGATCGCCGATCTCAATGCCTGCGTCCACAAGCGCCTCATACGGCACGGGAACCAGCGAAAAGAGCGGCTGGTTTTTTATCTGATTTTGCATGATATAATGCTCTCCTTTAATATTTTTTCGTAGTCGTAGTTCTCGTCGCCGTAGATGTCGAACAGCGTGAGCTGCTTGGGTTTTGCGTTTTCGCGCTCGTAGTAATCGTAGTTGGCAATGAGAAGCTCCTTGAATTCCTTTCCGGCTTCATACCGCTGTGCCATCGAATGGGTGCGGGAGAAGTCGAACAGACTGAACCCGTCGTACAGTTCACGGATCTCGGGGCAGTCGTTGTAGGACAGCAGGAACTTGCCTTTGATCCTTCCGAGGGTTTCTCTGAGCCTCACATGGTCATCCCAGCCGAAGCCCACCTCGTACATATCTTCCGTTGAAAAGTAAGGCGGATCGGCATAGAAGAATGCATCGGGACGGTCATAGTGGCGGATCAGCGTCTCGAAGTCCTGATTCTCGATAACCACGTTTGCCATGCGGTCTTCCAGCTCCTGAATCAGCCCGAACAGCTTTCGGATGTCAAAGGGCTGTGAGGCAAAGGATTTTCCGCTGCTGGAGTAGCTGTTGCGAAGAAGCTTTAGGAACATGGCTGCTCTGCGCACGTCGTGATCTTCGGTAATCCGCTTACGGATTTCTTTCAGCTCCGCAGCCTCGGGAGGGGGAAGCATGATCTCCGTGAGCATCAGTTCTTCCGTCAAAAACTTGTCATCAAATGTCTCGTGATCAAAGAACTTGCGGATTGCAATGAAGTCCTCTCTGGAGTTGAGATTGCAGAAGCCAAGCTCTCGGATTGTCGCCATCGTCCGTTCCTTCATGCATCGAAACAGGTTGACCAGGTTGCGGTCGAAATCGTTGTACACCTCAAAGGAGTCGATGGTCGGTTTGCCGAGAAGGACGCTACCGCTACCACCGAACACGTCGATAAAGCGCCCATAGTGCAGCGGGAACAGAGCGTAGAGAATGTGCAGGATCGCAGTCTTGTTTCCTACACGGGATACAGGGGTTTTAATGTTGATCACCTCGCTTTTCACGAGGTACCAACCGCGCCATAAACGAAAAAAGACGGTACCAATCGTTATGGGCGATTGATACCGTCTTCGGATATTACTTGTTATTCAGTTGTGAACGGAGCTTTCGAAGCTCGGTTTCGTATTCGTTGATCCGGTTGATCTGCAGGCAGCACAGCACCAGGGTTGTCACGATGCCGCCAATGAAGAGCCCAACAAGGAACCAAAGGAATTCGCTCATGAAAGCACCATCCCTTCCTCATCGTCGGGGAGCCATGCGTTGTCTATCGCATCCTGACCGAGTCCGCGGAGAAGATTATTGAAGTCCTCCGCATCCTCACAGTTGCGGATGCCGTATTCGGCACATGCTTCCAAAATATCTTTGGCTTGGTCATCGGACAGATCGGACATCATGAAGTCGTTGGGGGCAAGCCATGCTTTGCCTTGCTCCCAGCAGACGCAGAGCGAAGTCGGAAAGCCAAGTGTCTGATCGCACTGAAAATCCGGGGACACGTGGATCATCAGCGTATCGCCGTCCTCAATGATGCGATCAACCGCTTTTTGGAATTCATCGTACTTCATAGCTGCATTCCCATTCCTTCCTCGAAGTCCTCTTCTTCATCCGGGGCGTCATCCACAGAGGTGATGTTGACATACTCTCCAATGACGCCGAGCGCCTTGTAATAGTCGCCGGACTCACGGATGCGGTCGCACATCTCCTTTGCCTGTTCAGCAAGACCGTTCTGCTTCAGAGTGCGCGAGGCGATGCCCATCAGATTGAAGATGTTTCCGTCCTGCCCGATCAGCGGACAGTCGGGCTTCTGCACTGTCTCTGCGGTCTGTTCCTGGGATACAAAGCCGCCGAGTCGGTTCGGAACGTAGTCCGAGAGCCATGTGCCGCCGAAATTTCCGTGCGTCTGGAGCCGCCACATGGCGAGCTTGCCCATGTCGAGCTTGACGTCATCCTTGAAGGGGAACAGGAGGCAGGTCGATCCGTCATGCTCAAAGGTGGAGCAGTCGTGAAACTTCGTACCGTTCAGCAGAATGCCATCCTCCGTGAGCATGTCGTTGATGCCGTCCGCCCATTCGTTGAGGCTGCCGCCGCAGCCCTGAAGGATCAAGCCTTCGGAGCCCTCCATTCGTCGGAGCTCGTCTTTGGATATGGTTTTTACGCTCATAACTGCATGCCTCCCATCGTCTGAGACTCATCTTCACCCTGACTGAAGTCCGTATTCAGAAATTCCTCGATGGACATTTCATCGCCAAGGAAGTTGGGAGAGGAGTCATCGTCGAACTCGATATAACCTTCCTCCCCGAAGATGATCGGCTCTTTGGTGATGATCGTTCCGGCATGATTGACGGCAACGCTCGGCTCGACGGTGGCAAAGGCGATGGACTCGCCCTCACGCAGATCATACTTGTAAAGCCCATCGGGGAGCTCCTTCTGCGTAACACGGCCGTTGGTGAAGAGCGCCGTCTGCCCGAGCACCTCGACCACCTCGAGCTTCTCGTCGGTCATGGCCTGCGTCTTCAGTTCTTTGGCTTCCGGCGCCTCAACGGGGACAGGCTCGAACAGGTGACCGCCACGGGCAGAGAGAATACCATAGTCGGTAATGCTCGCTCCGAGCCGCTCAACCAGCCGCTTTCCTTCGTTCTGCGTCAAGAGCGTATCCAGCCAATGATCGTCAAAACGGACGTCCAGGTTGTGGCACACGTGGGTTTTGAAGAAGGAGGCGGCGTCACTGTCGAAGTACGATAGCTCATATTCGTTCAGCCTGTCTGCTGCTGCCAAAGCGCCGTCTGCGTCCTGGATGTTCTCCGCTTCGAGGATCGCTTTGAAGCGGAGCTGCGCATCGGTTCCCATTGTGAGGTACCGTTCTGCGACAGCATTCAGAGCGTCAAAGGAAGACATTTCCTTGGCGGCGACAGCGGTGATCTGCGGAATGCCTGATTCAAAGTCGAAGCAGGAGCAGTCCTCAATGGAGTCCACGCCAAAGCTGTCCTTGGCAATGGCATCTGCTTCTGCTCGCTGAATCGGGAGTGTAATCCATACAGCACGGGCATCCGCTGCTTCGGGATTGTTTAGATCTGCGGGGCCGACCTTCAGCCTGAACACGCCGTCTTCAGCAGTAGCAGGGATATTCTTTCCGTCGTAGACCTCAGGGATCTCGTAGTCGCCGGTGACCACGTAAAAGCCGTCGATCAGCAAGCCGCCTTCATTCTTTCGCTGAAGCTCTCCGATTCTTCGCTTGTCCAGCAGGTAAAGCGAATCATCCGGGATGGCAGCGACGTCGGGGTGGAGGTCGTTCTCGATCACGAATTGGCCGAGCTGCTCGTCGTTGTGGATGTTCGATGCGACCATCACGCTGTCGAGGTCATAGGTCATGTTGATGAGATCCTTGACCGACAGAAGTTCGTCGGAGTCTACGTCGCCGAACCGCTGGTCGAAGAGAGCCTGATAGACGGTGAACTGCTCATCAGAGAGCGAGTCCAGCCGCTGGGCGAGGTAGTTCAGTTCCTCCACGGAGGTGGTATCGAGCCGGAGATGCTCGAGATCGGGAAGCGGATCAAATTCCACCATTGTGATTGACTCATAGGTCATATCCTCTCTGCCGGTGATCCTCGCTTTCTGCCTGGCGTCTCTGATCTGCTGGGCTGTGGCGGGAAGATCCAGCACAGCGTAGAAGGGTTCCCATCCGAGTCTGCTCTCCGACGAGAGCTCGATTCTGATTTTGTCTCTCATAGGCAATTACCTCACAATTTCATATTTTACGTTGACTGCTTTGATTTTCTGCCCGATAGCAGAAATGACCGGCACAGATACGCTGTTGCCGGCCATCTTGTACAGGTGTCCGTCCTTCAGTCCGAGGGCAGCCGCCTTATTGAATTGCTCATCGGAGTATCCCTGCAGACGCCAGCACTCAATGGGCATGAGTTTTCGGATTCTGCCTTTATGCAGGATTCCGTGCCTGTCTTGAGCGGTGATAGTAAACATTGGCTCGTCCGGCTCCTTGATCCGTCTCCCTTGCTGACGCACCTTTTCTCTGTCGGGCGTAAGAATCGCTCTCGGCGCATCCTCGATCAGCACGGCGGAGTGCTCGCCTCGGTGCTTGCTGACGCCGGAATCCTGACGGGCGGTGATGCATCGGGCAACGTCAGTCACGACGGGATCGGCGTTCATGTCAATGAAATACAGACCTGTCTTGCCGCCCCAGCCTCCGCTGGTCGCCGCTTGGGTGCAGGCTACTCCGTTGGGATCGTAAACCCTTTGCCCCTGGGCGCCGCCGATAAGTTGCCGGAGATGCGCCGCATTGCCGCCGCTGAGAGGAAATATTTGTCCGGCACATCGGGGATCAAGATATCCGACAATATACAGGCGCCGTCGCTGCTGGGGGACTCCGAAATATCTGCTGTTATGCACACACCATTCAAAATGATACCCCATTTCAATAAGCGTGGCGTAGATGGTTTCAAGCGTCTTGCCCCCGTCATGCGATAGCAGCCCTGGGACGTTTTCCAGAAGAAAAAATGCAGGCCGTTTGGCTGCAAGGAGTCGGGCAACTTCAAAGAACAGAGTTCCTCTTGTGTCTTCAAATCCAAGCCGCTTTCCCGCAACTGAGAAGCTTTGGCAAGGAAATCCTGCACAGAGCAGGTCGAAGTCGGGCATTTCGTCGGGGTTGATGTTTCTTGCATCGTCACAGTAATATTCTCCTTCCGTGTCATAGATGGCGCAGTACGCCATATTTGCGTGTTTGTCGATCTCACAGTGACCAATGCATTCAAACCCGCCGACAGCCTCCAAGCCTGACCGGAAGCCGCCGATACCGGCGAACATATCAAAAAATCGGATTGCCATAGGGCATCCGACCTGTTCCTATTTTACTTGGTCACCTCACATTCCCATTGTGAATCCCTGGCCTTCATCCTCGGACTCGTCTTCGTCCTCGTCGGAATCGGCTTCAGGATCGTCAAGGGCGGCGTCTTCGTCCTGCTGGGGATTGTCCTCGTCCTGCTCGGGATCGCCGCTCACAGCCTCGTTCTGGCTCTCACGCTCGGTCTGATCCCGTTCCAGCTCGTCCTCGATGAGTCCGATGAGGAACTGCCGCTGAGTCATGTTGTTGCGCTGCAGATAGTCCTTGATCCGCTGAAACAGATCCTCCGGCACCTGCACGGCAATGGTTCTTGTGTTTGCCATAGTGTTTCCTTCCTTCATCTGATTTTTCGGGTGGAGCTCGTCATCCAGTGCCAGACTGACGAACTCTGCCATAGTCATGCTGTGATCCCGCAGGTACTGACTGACCTCTGCATGGAGGTCGGCGTCGATCCGCACGGTGATTCCTTTCTTTTCGCCGTTAGGCATTGTCCTGGCTCCTTTCCAGATAGTTTCTGAGAGCGGTTTCTACGATGTCCTCCACGGGAAGCTCCGTGTCAGACGCATACTGCAGAAGCGGTTCGGTAAGCTGGGGCGGGATTTCGATTTCAAGTCTTTCTCCCATAGGCGCCTCACATTCCCATGACGGGGCCGCTCTCGTCCTCGTTCATGTCTTCTGCCTGTTCCTCGGCAAGTTCCTCGTCCGTCAGCTTGCGGAAGGAATCCTCGCCGGGGACGACGCCGAGGCTCCTGCCATTGTCGAAATCACAGTGCAGAGTGCCAATGTCATCCACGACTCTGACCGTTCCTCTTGTGCCGCTCTCCACGGGGTTCGGATCGTTTCCCGTGCCGAGGAGCATGATCCTCGTTCCAGGGGGATAGGCTTCCTTGTATCGCTGTGCCTGTCTGTGCAGGCGATCCCATTCATTCATGTCGGGTACCTCCTTGTTCTGTTCTGACATGCTTTGTTTGCTGTCGTAGAGTTCCATTTCATAGAGTACGCTGCCGTCGTTCTCTCGGGTGTTTAGCACTTGGACGGTGGAATCCGTGAAGTGATAGGCGTTGGCCTTATTGAAGGGTGACCAAAAGCCCATTCCCTGATTGCAGGTCGACCATTTATGATCCGGCTGATCCTTGATCTTGGAATAGAAGCCGTTGGTCTGCACCTTCGTCACTACACGGATGAGACCGACGATGTCGGGGTGATATTGATGCGCCGTCGCCACCAGCTCGGTTCCGAGCTTAATATGCCGCTTGAGATCTGCAAGGTTCTTGATCTTGATCGGCTTGCGGTCTTTCTTTTCTGCCGTCATAGCTCCAGCTCCACTCCGTACAGCTCGTCCGGCGACCATTGGATGGTGAAGTCCGCATCCTCGATGTTGTCGCAGTGGTCATGCAGGAATTCTTCGTCTGCATCTGCTCGCATCTTGAAATACGCCACTTCCTCGGGCGTTGCCTTGAAGGTTTCACCTTCGCCGTAGAGATAGGCTTCCACATGGACGCTGACTTCCTGTTCGGAATCCAGCTCATCCATGAAGTTCTCATAGGCAGTCCAGCCCTCGAGATCGTCGGCATCCCTCGGAATCCCGGCAGCGAGAAACTCTACCTGATTGTTGTCTGCGGTAAGGGTTACCGCCGAAAAGAGCACAGCCATATATCACATTCCTCCCATCGTCATGCCCTGATTATCTATATACTCATCCAACTCGTCACGAGTCATGATGGAATAGTTGTCGCCTCCGTTCCAGAAAGAGACGTACAGATCGCCGTCCTCAGTATCAATCGGCTGCTGCTCGAAGTGCTCTCCGTAGCCGTCCGAATTCTGTCCGCTGATCCAGTCGGTGAGGATTTCGGTTTCCGCATCGGTGAGTTCTTCCTTGAGGCTGCACTCGATCCTGCTGAAGAGCCGTCCACAGTAGGTTTCCACGCCCCACTTTGCAGAGACGAGCTTTTCTTTGATGCCGTCATCCTCATCGAAGAACTCGGCCATGTCCATTTCATCGTTGGCAGTATCGGCTTCCAGGGCTTCTTCGACAGCCCATGCATAGTTCTTTAGGAAACGACCGTCGACGGGAGAACTGAAGCCCTCGTCATCGGTCACCTCGCCAACGAGGGGACAGTAGAACACCGCCTTGACCGGCCCGGACTCATAGAGCATCTGCTTAATATCGTCTGTGACCTCCTGCATGGAGCCGTACTGATCGTGAAGCAGATTCTGTTCCAGCTTGGAGCGGAAATCAGATTTGGCATTGTCCACCATGAAAGCCAGCATATTGGCGTCTGCCAACGTGTTCTGTTCCTTGAGCGTGAGAAGCAAATGCTTTCCGACCTCGTCCTCGGAATACAGCTTGACGCGCACATCATCACCATCCTCATCAGAAAGGGTGATCTGATGAGGAGACTTTCTGATGCCCACCGACTGGAGCTTTTCGTACACGTCGTAGATGCTGCGGGGGAAGTCCAGCACGAGTGTGCCGCCGTCCCTGCTTTCGATGACCGCGTTGATTTTCATGCTCACATTCCTCCCATATCCATGCCTTCGTCCTCGGACTCGAGTTCTTCGAGAAACTCATCCAAGGATCTGTCGCTGTCGAAATACACGAAGCCGCCGTTCACAAACTGTCCGTCGTGTTCCTCGGCGAAATACTCTCCGAAACCGGAGAAGTCGAAGTATTCCTCCATTTCGATGTTCATCTCGTATTCTTCTACATTGTCCACGAGAAAGTGGCCGATGTCGGATTCGCTCTTTGCGTCAGGAATAAAGGCAAACTCGCCAAGATGCTCTGCGACGGCAGCAATGTTGGCGGCGCTCTTTACATCAGCAAGTTCGACGGCGGCGGTCAGCTTGCCCCAATCCATATCGCCGATGTCCAGCGAGCGGAGCATTTTGTTTGCCTCATACAGTCCTTCACTGCGGATGATGCCTTCGATGCGTTCCTCCCAGGCGTCATCCTCTCCTTGGTTAAGGCAGAACTTGATTTCACAGTCGCTGTCGGAAGGAGCGCCGAGACGGGCAAGCGCCTTCTGGATTGCGAGTTCTTCACCGGGGAGCAGGAGCAGCTCGGTACGGCCGTTGTAGCTGACCTCTGCGCTGGCAAGGGTATTCTCATAGAAGTATTCGGGGAAGGTCTGACCGTCGTATACCTCGGTCAGCTCGTCGAAGGGATTGTAGATGAGCAGTCCTTTTGCGGTGATCTGTGCCAGTCCTCGGTCGATAAGATCCTTGCCGATGGCAGCGTATTTCGGATCATCCTCGTCGTGGGCGGGAACGGCGCCTTCCGTATTCATCACATACTCTCTGCCGATCTTTCCATAGTTGCTGACATCCTTGCACAGCGTGAAGTGGTCGAGGTTGAAGGTCAGATTGATGAGATCCTTCTCGGTGGGGTTTTCCAGTTTGGCGATGCCGATGAGGAACTGATCGTATTCGTGGTAGTCGAAGCTCTCCATCCTCCTGGCGAGGTAGTTCAGCTCGTCCAGATTTGCGAAGCGGTCTTTCAGCATGGAGAACTCCTCCGGCCAGTAGACCTCTGTCACAAAGGCTGACTGCGGGGCGTCCTTTCCTTCGATGGCGTGGATCTCAGCCAGCTTTGCGTACAGTTCGTTTTCGCTGATGGGAAACTGAACGTCGATCTCGTGATCGGCGTTTTTGATTCTGATTTTGATCATTTTTGAGCTGTCCTTTCCTTATATTGAATGGCGCCAAGGCCGAATCTGCGGATTGCCATAGCGTTGCAAATGAGAGCGAACATCCTGGGAGCGATCAGTTCGGTATCGGCGAGATCGCTGATGGTGATGTGCTTCGTTCCGAGGTAGAGGTCTTTGGCACAGCAGAGGAGGGTATATCCGTTCTCGGTGCTGTCCTTTGGCTTGAAGCGGTCGAACTTGATCTCGTTGCGTTCCACGAAGTGTCTGATTTGCATCCAAAGCTTGTGGTCGGCGGTCAGCAGATAGATGGCAGACATCAAGGCGAAGTTCTTCTTGTCGAGCTTGCGGATTGCCTCAACAAAGGCCAGCCTGTGTTTTTCGTTTCTGAAGTTCATATGGAGTTCCTCGCTTTCATTGATAAATTGATTGAGCCGTCTGCGAAAGGCGGCGTTGTGGATGTCATTCATTGTCTCAGCCATGACCTCGGCTCGGCTTGCTGCTCCGGCAGTGATCCGTTCCTCAATGCATGGGCATTGGCTGACTGTGCATTTTCTTTTTCCGCGGTAATATGGGCAGTACCGGCAGTCGCACATTTCTGCCGTGTACTCAAAATGGTGAAGCACCATTATGCCGCCTCCTTTGGGCCAAAATCTCGGAACGGCTGTCATCATCCGTTCCATTGCTCTTTGCTGGGGTGAATCTGAAAAGATCATCGTCTTGCTCCTTGTCTGTGAAATAAAAAAAGAGCCAACCGTTTCTTTTCAAAACGATTGGCTCCGAGGACAACAAAAATCGGCAGGTAGCGTTTGTTACTATCTGCCGTCCTTGTTCTGTATTCGGTTGTTACTTAGGTTCGTATCTATCTTCAAAGGGAAAAAGCCGTTTTTTCATCTACGAATTTGAAACTTTGAAAAACGGCTTTTGGGCAGCAAAAAAGCCCGATAAAATCGGGCTTTTTGCCGGGTACATCTTTTTCGTACCCTTTTGATGGCAGGGGCAGAAGGACTTGAACCCTCGGCACGCGGTTTTGGAGACCGCTGCTCTACCAACTGAGCTATACCCCTAAAAATGGTGGGCCATCAGGGACTCGAACCCCGGACCGACCGGTTATGAGCCGGTTGCTCTAACCAACTGAGCTAATGGCCCGCATGAATATCATCTGAACTGTTTCAGCGACATCAGCAAGAGATATAATACCATCTTCTGTATAGTTTGTCAACAAAAATTTAAATTTTTATTCTTTATCTGAATCTGCAGTTAAACTTAATAAAAACCTATCACCTTTTCAAAATAATATTTAATTACGGCATATTAAACTATCAAGTTGTCAAAATATAACTGAAAATTGCAATATTAAAGGAATTTGTCTTTCTCAATAACTTATGATAAAATATTATCGTTATCTAATGAACGCTGAACGCTGGCGATTTATAGCTTTCTACTTTCTAAATAAGGAGTTTTTACGTATGGAATACAAAATCAAAGGATACAAGCCTGAATCTCTTTTTCGCTTTTTCGAAGATATCAGTGCAATTCCGAGAAGTTCAGGAAACGAAAAAGCCATAAGTGATTTTTTAGTTAGCTTTGCAAAAGCAAGAAATCTTGAAGTATATCAGGATAACGCAAATAATGTTGTTATTAAAAAGCCAGCTTCTGCTGGAGCAGAGGACAAACCTGCCGTAATGCTTCAGGGGCATCTTGACATGGTCTGTGAAAAAAAAGCCGATGTTATACATGACTTTGACAAAGATGGCATCGATTTGATTGTTGAAAACGGTGTTCTTCGTGCTAACGGTACTACTCTTGGAGGAGATAATGGTGCTGCTGTTGCACTCATGATGACAATTCTTGACAACAACACACTGCAGCATCCTCCAATAGAATGTGTATTTACGACAGAAGAAGAAGTAGGTCTCAACGGAGCAGTTTCACTTGACAAATCCCTCCTGAAAGCACGTACAATGATAAACCTTGACTCTGAGGAAGAAGGCGTAGCAACTGTCAGTTGTGCAGGTGGAATGAGATATACTCTTTCTAAAAAAGCTGATAAGGAAACTGTCAGCGGTTCAGTTATAAAAATATCATTTTCGGGCCTTCTCGGCGGGCATTCGGGCACAGATATAGATAAAGAAAGATACAATGCAAATAAGCTCATGGCTCGTATTTTATACCGTATTTCACAAAACAGACAATCTAAACTCGTATCGTTTAATGGTGGAAATAAAGACAACGCCATTCCCCGTGAATGTGAAGCTGCTGTTTGTTTTGCAAATTTCAATGAAGCAAAACTTGCAGCTCAAACGGCAAAAAAAATGTGTGAAGAATTCGGTGACGAAATTTTACCGTCGGAACCTGATTTTAAATACACCGTTGAAGTAACTGAAAACAGCAAGATGTCTGTTTTTTCTTCTGAGGATACTAAAGCTTTAATTAATGCAGTTTGTCTTGCGCCCAACGGAGTTCGTCGCCGCAACCCCAAACAGGGATATTTTGTAGTAACTTCTCTCAACTTAGGTATAGTCAGCACATCAGATGATAAAATGTACCTTGTTTTCGCCCCCAGAAGTTCTGTCTCCTCTCTTCAGGAGGAAACAAAAGATGTTCTTGAACTTCTCGCCGACACTTTTGGTTTTAACACTGAAATTGCGGGACAATATCCGGGCTGGTCTTTTGCTGAAAACTCCCCAATACGCGACGTGTTCTGTGAAAGCTACAAAAGATTATTTAAAAAAGAACTTAAAATTGAAGCAATCCACGCCGGTCTTGAATGTGGCCTCTTCTCAGATGCAATACCAGGACTTGACGCAATAGCAGTAGGTCCTACAATTAGAGGCTGTCATACTCCGGATGAATATTTACCACTTGATTCTTTCGAACGCTTTTACATGCTTCTTACAGACGTCCTTAAACAAATTGCACAATAACTCAAAGTGTTTTTGTCGTTTTTTATCAAAAACAAAGTTTTGTCAAATAAGTGATGCCCTTTACGTTGAAAAATGTTATAATTTATTCATAACTTATACCCTATTGAGGGAAAAAAGAAGAAAGGGTTTTTGAATATGTCAAATAAGAACAACGACTTTAAGCCGTATATAGCGGCTGACCGCATTGTTCCGGAATTTACAGTGACATCTATTATTATAGGTATAATTCTCGCTGTTGTATTCGGTGCGGCAAACGCTTATCTGGGATTACGCGTTGGTATGACAATTTCAGCTTCGATTCCGGCTGCTGTTTTATCAATGGGTATTATCAGAATTATTTTACGCAGAGATTCTATTCTTGAAAACAACATGGTACAGACTATCGGTTCTGCCGGTGAATCTGTAGCAGCAGGTGCAATCTTCACTCTGCCCGCCCTTTTCATTTGGGCTAAAGAGGGCACTATCAGCGCACCAAGTATTCTTACACTTTTCCTTGTAGCTCTTGTGGGCGGTATACTCGGCGTTGTATTTATGGTGCCTCTTCGTCAGGCTCTCATAGTTGAAGAACACGGCACCCTCCCATTCCCTGAAGGCACAGCCTGTGCAGAAGTTTTACTTGCAGGTGAAGAAGGCGGAAGTAAAGCTGGTATTGTTTTTGCCGGTCTCGGTATCTCCGCTCTTTACAAGCTTATCACTGATGGATTCAAAGTCTTTCCCAGTGAAATCGGCTATGATATTTCCTCTTATAAAGGTTCATCAGTAGGCATTCAGGTTCTCCCTGCTCTTGCCGGTGTCGGTTATATCTGCGGAACTAAAATTTCTAGCTATCTCTTTGCTGGCGGCGCTTTAAGCTGGTTTGTAATTATGCCGCTTATCGCTCTTTTCGGAGCAAATGCCACAATTTTCCCCGGTACAAATCCTATCTCTACGCTTTCCCCTAGTGATCTTTGGGAAACTTATGTTAAGTACATCGGCGCAGGAGCCGTTGCTACCGGCGGCATTATCAGCCTTATTAAGAGTATGCCTCTTATTGTTAAAACTTTCAAAAAAGCTATGCAGAGTATGGGAAAGGGTTCTGCCAAAACATCTTCTCTCAGAACAGAAAAAGATATCCCTATGCCTGTGCTTATTATAACAATGATTGTTGTTGCTATCGCAATCTGGCTGCTTCCCGCTTTCCCTATAAATCTTTTGGGTGCTTGCATTGTAGTTATTTTTGGTTTCTTCTTTGCAACTGTTTCTTCACGTATGGTCGGTCTTATCGGTTCATCCAACAACCCTGTTTCGGGTATGGCTATTGCTACAATTATTATCACTACAATTTTGCTTAAATCAACCGGTACAACAGGTGTTACCGGTATGACAGGCGCTATCGCAATCGGCGGTATTATATGTGTTATCGCAGCTATTGCCGGAGACTGCTCACAGGATCTCAAAACCGGTTTCATCGTAGGCGCTACACCTAAGAAACAGCAGATCGGTGAAATTATCGGTGTTGTTGTTTCCGCTGCATCTATCGGATTTGTACTTTATCTTCTCAACTCTGCTTGGGAATTCGGCGGAAAGGAAATTCCAGCTCCTCAGGCAACCATGATGAAAATGCTCGTTGAGGGTATTATGAACGCTCAGCTTCCATGGGCACTTATCCTTATAGGCGTATTCATTGCAATTGTAATTGAAATTCTTAAAATTCCAGTTATGCCTTTTGCTGTCGGTATGTATCTTCCCTTCAGCCTTAGTGCCGGAATTATGGCCGGCGGTGTTGTACGCTGGTTTGTTGACCGCCGCAAGGGTGTTTCCGACGAAGAACGTAAGAAGAGCACTGACAGAGGTACACTTTACACATCCGGTCTTATCGCCGGCGAGGGTCTTATGGGAATCATTCTTGCAGCTCTTGCCGCATTTAAAGTTGACATTGATTTCTCCAAATATTTTTCAATCGGAAAAATCGGCGGTTTGATTGTTTTCGCTCTTCTTCTTGCCTCTCTTGCATATGTTTGCGTAGGCAAGAAACAGAAGAGTACTGAAAAATAATCTGTTTCTGTAATTTTTCTTACCGGTCTGTTCTTTACGAGCAGACCGGTTTTACTTGAAAGGAGCATAGACATATGTCCCGTAAATCAAAGAAACAAAACTATCTTGAATTTATACCTGTTAAAAATCCAGAAGTTGAGTTTAAGACAAATGAAGACGGATTTATTGTTTTATTTAAAGAATGGACAGGTTTCTACCATAAAGTTGCTCAAAAGTTTTTTCATAAACCTCGCGTAAGTCAGCTAAAAATGGATGAATACGGAAGTTTTGTGTGGAATGAAATTGATGGCATAAAAAATGTGTATGATGTTGCTTTGGCAACAGAAAAAGCCTATCCCGATATGGAAAAGGCTCTTGAACGTGTAATTAAGTTTTTAGAGATTCTGCGTGATAACGGATTTATCATATGGAAGGAGACATCAGAATGCTGAAAGAAATCCTCTCCTATCTCCCATATGTCCTGATGTTCATGGTTGCAACAATGATAATATATGGTTTGGGTATTATTCGATCTCAGCGAGCTGCAAAAGATGACACCAAGTTTCTTTATTCCAAAGGAGCTTCTGTAATCAAAAAGGCATTGCGCCAAAACGAAGGAATGACACGCTTCGAACTTCGTGAGCTTATTAAAGACCTTAAAGCAACACCTATTTTTTCAAAACGCACAATAGCCGTTACAAATCCTGATGAGTTTATTGATTTGCTTCTTCCATACCTTGTTACCCAAAAAGAAATAATTGAGATTAAGGAAAACGGAAAAACAGTTTATAAGCTTAACAAAAAATAATTGATCTAATTTAATCGCAATTTTTTGTTCAACTTTTTTTGAAAATACAACACAAGTTTTCCCTCTTCTTTTGCTGACATTATAAATTCATTGTAACCCCAATGCAGATAAATTGCGAGATTACGAGTTTCTTTCGCTTCAACACCTATTGTTAAATATGAATATCCAGCTGACAGGGCATATTTCTCAATCTCTTTTACGAGTTTTGAAATATGTCCTTTTCCTTCATATTCTTTCTGTATTCGCAGTGCGTTTAAATTAGCTGTATCTTTTCCGTCACAAAGCCTTTTTTTGTTTCGTACAGCTTTGCATTTTGGAGAAAGCAGCACAGATCCTTCTCCAACGGGTTCGTCATTACAAACTACGATAAACGTTGCCGCTTTCGAATCTCTATTATTTTCAATCATCTCCTTTTTCCATTTAATCCAACGTTTATCGCCTTTATGCTCTTTTATATTTTTATCCCATATTTTTTCTAAATCTGCCAAATTTGCTTTTTTATAAACAAAGTCCATTTTCATTACTCCAAAACTTTACTGTATATTTTTATATTAACAGTACAAATAATCAAACGCAAGTATAAAAGCAGCAGTAATTAAATCTGCTGCTTTTTGTAACGCAATTACTAATTTTACTTTTTCTCAGGCGCTTGCAAACCTATCTGCATGTCCTCCTTCATAAAGAAAAGAGATCTGACATTTTGATAGGTCATCGTGGAATATTTTAAATTCACTTTTTATCTGGGATAATTTCTAACCAGTATCCATCAGGATCAGTAATAAAATAAATACCCATTTCTTTGTTTTCAAAACAGATGCAGCCCATTTCTTCATGCTTTTTGTGTGCACTTTCGTAATCATCTGTAACAAAAGCAAGATGGAATTCGCATTCGCCTAAATCATACTTCTGTGGATGTTCTTTTAACCATGTCAGCTCAAGTTCAAAGGTGCTGCTATCATTTTTTACGTATACAATAGTGAAGTTTTCATTTTCAATTCTTCTTGACTCATGAAGACTTAAAGCTTCCTCATAAAATTTCAAGGATTTCTCAAGATCACTTACATTATAGTTTTCATGTACCATTTTAAAGTTCATAATATTTATACCTCCTTGTATTGATAACATTGCTGTTATTGGACATTGCAGTTATTCGTTTTTCCATTAAATCTTCATCATGGCTGTAATGCATTGGGAAAATCGCCTTTGTATTTGTAAGCTTGTTAAAAATATCAAAGCCCAGCATTGCATAATCATCATTTTGACGGCTGTCAAGCACCAGAAAAGCAACATCTATATTTCTTCCCTTAAGCTTTTCTATTTCCGCCATATATTTGTCATACATGTCTTGTCGTTCTTCCTTTGTGTCATCATCCCAATACCACAAATGAAGATCGCCGGCATGATAGATGGTTTTGTTTTCAGTTTCAACTAAAAACGCCACTCCCTCATCGGTAGATTCAAGCGTCATTATATTAACGTCATCAACCAAAATTTCTTTATCGGCTTCAGCGTAAATATATTTGCCATTATGCACACCGTTTACTATAAACTTTCTGTTTTTATAGTACTGTGTGACTTCTTCAATCTGAGGATTATAGTGGTCATAATGATTATGGGATACAAATACATAGAGCGGTTTTTCGTTATCCAGCAGAGGGATTTCACCCTTGTAATAGTCAAACAACAGATAGTGTTTTTTTAATTCTACGAAAAATCCGCTGTGATAAATCGGATATACTTTCATAACTCCAAGTCCTTTCAAGAATAATATATCCAAAACAGCAAATTTGTCAATAAAATAAACGGCAAACTATAAATCAACTGCACTTTTTATAAAACATCTCGACATAAAATATTCACCACAAAATCAGTTTTTGTGGTGAATATAAGCTTCCTTTTAAAGACAAATGTTTCAGATTATAATTTCCAGATCGCTTATAGGATAAGCTTTGCAAGAATGGATATATCCGTATTTTTCGTCTGCATATCTTTGCAATGTTCCTTTAGCCAGAAAAACCTTACCATCAACCAATTTGACTCTGCAAAGGCTGCATTCTCCGCTGCGGCAGCAAACGTTCATACGAACTCCTGAACGTTCCAGAGCAGTTAAAAGTGATTCTCCGGATTTTGCGGGTATAATCCTTTCTCCTATCTTTACATTAAACACTTCGTCACCTGTAAGACTTTCAGGCCAACCCGGTTCATTTTGAATATCACATCTTGTTCCGAACATCTCTCTTCTTATCTGTTTTTCTGAAAGTCCCAACTCTTGAAGTTCCGTTTTACAGAAATCGTTCATAACCTGGGGACCACATATATAACAGGTACGCTCAGCATAATCAGGTACAAGGCGCTTTATAAGATTTCTGTCAATAAAGCCTGTTTCCCCGTTCCATGAATCATCCTTTTCGGAAATTACAAGATGATATTTGAAATTAGGATATTTTTCGCTGTATAATCTGAGCTCTTTATCATAAAGCGCTCCTTCACTGCTGCGGCATCCGTAAAGCATTACCACATCTCTGTCGAGGGCGGCATCCACAATTTCTCTTGTCATCGAAAGAAAAGGCGTTACTCCGCTGCCTCCGGCAAGGAAAAGTGATTTTCGGCTGTGAAATACCGGCTGAAAACGAAATACTCCTGCAGGACCGTTTGCCTCGAATTTATCTCCGACCTTAACATCATCTAAAAGGAAGTCCGAAACAAAGCCGTCTTTTATTCTCGCAACGGTTATTTCATAATATGCACGCTGTTTCGGAGATGATGATATACTGTAAGGCCTGCTTGTACGTACACCATCAATCTCAGTAAAAATATTGATATACTGTCCCGCTTCAAAAGGCGGCAAATATCCGTTTTCCGATACAAAGCGAATAACTTTGGCGTTCTTTCCGGTATCGAAAACTGAACTTACCAATAAAGAAAGACTTTTTGAATGAAGCCTTTCAGAAGCAGCGGCGACATTTTCGCAGGAAATCTTATCGGCTGAAACTGAGCGCATAACTCTTATATTTTCTAAAATCTCCTCACCGTGAACAAGTGTTCCAAGGAGAGTTTCTTTTATATTTTTAGCCATCTTTACACCTCCTGCGCAATTTTTGAAGCAACCATATCTGCATATGTATAATTGGGTCCAAAACCACAAGCGTTTACCCATCCGCTGGCAAACTCAAGATTTTCTATCTTGCTTTCTGTAGGGAAGAAAAATACAGACTGTATCAAATCCTGCTCATAACCGTAAATAGCTCCGCCCGGGTGTCCCAAATATCGCATATGAGTAAGAGGCGTTGCAATTTCCATTTCTTCAATATGCTCAGTAAATCCCGGATACATTTTTTCAAGCCTTGAAACTATTCGTCTGCCTGCTTCATACTTCATCTCATAATACTGCTCCGGTGGCAGCTTCTCCCAAGATTCTCCGTATTTAAGCGTACCAGCTGTGATAACGCTTGTACCCTCCGGTGAAACACTGGGATCATCCACCGTGTAACAGGTTGCCACAAGGGGATCATTTTCAGGCAGAAGCTTGTAGGCATCCTTGAAATCCTCATTTGCATCGAGACTTTCATAGTTTAAGGTAAAGGAGGTTGTAAATCCTATTTCCTCAGGAGAACAGTCAAGACCGATAAAACAGGTAATTGCTGAAATTCCCACTGTATAAGGCTTGAGATACTCTCTTGCCGCATCGGGAATTTCTTCAGGCAGCAAAAGATTGCCGTATGTAGCCAAAGGAGAAATATTTGAGATGATTTTCTTGGCACGGTATTCTTCGCCAAATTCATCTATTACGCCTACAGCTTTTCCGTTTTCAAGAACAATTCTCTTAACGCCGCAGTTAAGACGCACTGTACCGCCCATTTTCTGAACAGCTTCCATTATTGCCTGATTCATCATCATGGAAGTTCCCGTAAGATAATAGGGCTTTGTTTCAAGGTAGAAATTGGTACATTTAGCTAAAATGGCAAAGGGGAATCTTGCAGGAGGAACACCCATAAAGCACCAGTAAGCACTCAATGCAAGCTGAAGCTTGCTGTCAGTAAAGAATTCGTCGAGAACTTCCTGCGTGCTTTTAAGTCCATAGTTTGCCAAAGTCGTATAAAGTTTCGGAAAGCCCGCCTTCATAATAGCCTTTTTAAGTGCACTGGGCTCTCCCGTACTTTTAGCGCTCTTAGCTGCAAACTCTGCAGCCTCTGTACAGAACTTATACACAGTTTCAAAATACTTTTTTATTCCGTCAGCCTGAGACGGAAACTCTTTGCATAGAAATTCCTCACACTGCTTTCTCTCAGCAGGTAAACTTAATCCCGTTCCATCGGGAAAATTCACCCGAAAAAGCTCTTTAATCTGTATCCAGTTGATTTCATCCAAGATTCCGTATCGCTTAAAAAGTTCACGCAAAGGACCTGGATTTTCCTCAGTTCCCATATGTGAAAGCTGATGAAGGGCAACTTCAAATTCAAACCTGCCTCTTCTAAAGCTCGTTCCGCATCCTCCGGGGATATTGTGCTTTTCAAAGAGGATTACACTTTTCCCTTTTTCAGCCAAAGTGGCTGCGGAGGCCAAACCGCCGTTGCCTCCGCCTATTACAATCACATCATACTGCTTCATTTAAATCTCCTTTAAAATACGTCCGTCAGATTCTAAATGGTGAAAACTCATATCTGATACCGCCGTTTTGAATCATTAAAATAATACATGCGGCAATGAGCGCAAGGTTAATGAGCATGCACACAACCTGAACAGGCGTTGATTTTGTCCATTTTACGAATTTGTCGAACTTTTCGTTATAGAATTCTCTTTCAAACCAGTCCTTAGCTCCTATCTGCATCCAGCCGCCGATTGAAAGGGAGTTTGCTCTGAGAAGAAGCCACATTCCAATACCGCCGAACTCTCCGAGTCCCAAAGTACATACAGAACCGATAAGGGGCGCTGCAAGGAAACCTACGTGCATAAGGGAAACGGATGATGAAAATTCATTGGTAACAAATATCCAGTTCCAGAGTGTGTAGGCAAGGGCATACATGATCGTAATTGCCGGAAGAGCGCCTTCTGTAAGGTAATAATCCCCAAAAGGAGCGTCAAACTGCCAAAGTCCTCTGAGAGTTATAACGCCGATTGCAACTGCAAAACCGGAAGCAGCATTAAAATACTTTTTGTGACGGAGCAAATCCGTAAACGTCGCTTCGAGTATGTTGACAATAAGCATAAGCATTATGACATCAACATATACCTGAGGATTGAAAAGACGGAAAGCTGCTGCAACAATTATAATTCTCATGGAAAGAAGAGTTGTAAGCTTAAGTCTTTCAAAGAATACCGGTTTTGAGAATATCAGAACCAATATTGAAGGTATTACAATAAGCGGCACGTTACCGTAAACAGGATAAAATCCTGCCATAAGCGCCATACCCGTAATGGAAGCTGTAAACATAACCCATTTGACTATCATATCAGCTTTTCTTTTTTCTGTTGTTTGCATCTTTCTTCCTCCTTTTAATAACCCGCTATTTCTTTAATGAGCAGATCTCTTCCGCTCAAAGCCGTAAGATTCTGCGAACCGCATTTCGGACACTTTAAATCACATTCTACCGCATTGAATTCTTCCTGACATTCATTGCAGTGTGCAATACCCGGAACTATTTTCAGCTCCAGCTTTGTGTTCTCCATGAAGGTTTTATAGACTGCCGCCGGATAACAGGATTCAAGATAAGACGGTACTACTCCGGAAAGCTCTCCCACTTCCAGCACAATCTTTTCGATTTTTTCAAGTTTTTCCGTTTCGGCAATTTTCTCAATAGTTTTCACCATAGCGCTTAAAATACCAAGTTCATGCATTTTAACTTTCCCTCTTTGTAATAGCGTGAGCTGCAATTTTACCTGTTCGTTTTACAGCGTATTTTGCAACAGCTATGGGCAGTTTTTCAAATACAGGTGCAAATTCGTTATGAGTTCTTATGAGAGAAATAGCGTCAAATTTACACTTTGTTGTACACTGGCCGCAGCCAACACACATATATTCATCTACAACTGCCGCTCCGCAGCCGAGGCACCGCTGAGTTTCCTTCTTGACCTGTTCCTCGGTGAAGGTAACTCTCGAATCTGTAAATCCGCGTTTCTTTGTATCCGTATGGCCAGCTCTCTGACGTGGTGTTGTGTCAAATCCCTCAACCATAACGTTTTCTTTATCAAAGCTGCGGTATTCTCTTCGATCACGGCCATATAGAAGACTTTGTCCGGGCTGTACAAAACGATGAAGGGAAATAGCTGCCTGTTTACCAGCTGCAATGGCATCTATTGCAAATCTGGGGCCGGTAAACACGTCGCCGCCTGCAAAAATATCAGGTTCAGCAGTCTGATAAGTAAATCCGTCTGCAATAACCGTGCCATTTGGATTAAGCTCAACTTTTGTTCCTTTAAGGATATCTCCCCAAAGGATGCCCTGGCCCACAGAAAGAAGAACATAATCCGCCTCAACGGTAATTGTGTCATCCTCATCAAAAACAGGAGAGAATCTTCCGTTTTCATCAAAGATCTTTGTGCATTTCTTAAATACAACACCTGAAACGTGTCCGTTCTCAGTGAGAATTTCTTTGGGGCCGTAACCATTAAAGATATTTATATCCTCTTCGAGAGCTTCTTCAATTTCTTCGGGAAGAGCAGGCATTTCATCACGCTGCTCAAGACAGTACATGGAAACCTTTGAGGCATCGGTTCTGACAGCAGATCTTGCAACGTCGATAGCAACATTTCCGCCGCCTATAACTACAACCTTACCTTTCATCTCAGGCATATTGCCGAGATTTATCTCTCTGAGGAAATCAACGCCCGCAATGACACCTTCTGCATCTTCGCCGGAGATATTGAGCTTTCTTCCCGCCTGAGCTCCAATTGCAAGGTAAAATGCCTTGAATCCCTCTTCGCGAAGCTGCTGAATGGTAACATCCTTGCCAACTTCAACGCCTGTTTTAAATTCGACGCCCATCTGACGGAGGATATCTATTTCAGCATTTACTACATCCTTTTCGAGTCTAAAACCGGGAATTCCAAGTGTAAGCATTCCGCCTAACTTCGGCTGCTTTTCGAATACGGTTACCTTGTATCCATCAATAGCAAGGTAATAAGCACAGGACAGACCAGCCGGACCTGAGCCAATAACAGCAATGGGCTTTCCGTAATTATTGCGCTTTTTAGGCATATATCTTGTTTTTTCGTTTAAATCCTGGTCTGCAATAAATTTTTTGATTTCATCAATAGCAATAGGTTCGTCGATATCTCCTCTTGTGCAAGCGGATTCACAGCCGTGAGGACAAATACGTCCGCACACTGCGGGAAATGGATTTTCTTTTTTTATAAGCTCAAGAGCTTCTGTATACTTGCCAAGAGCCGCAAGTCTTATGTATCCCTGAACAGCGATATGTGCCGGACAAGCTGTCTTACAAGGTGAAGTTCCGCTTTCTGCTACGTCTTTGCGGTTTTCACGGTAATCGACGTTCCAGTTCTTCTCTCCCCAAACATGATCTCTGACTTTGTCATATTTCTTTTCTTCAACGGGAGTTTTGGCACAGAGTTTCTGACCAAGACGAATAGCGTTTGTGGGACAGTTCTCAACGCACTGGCCGCAGGCAACACAGTTTTCTTTGTTAACCTGAGCTGTATAGTTTGAACGGATTGCATCGGGGGCATTGAACATTGTTGCAACACGCATAGCAAAGCATGAACACGAACAGCAGTTACATATAGCGGCGGATTCACCTGCTCCCTCAATGTTGGGAATCTGATGCATAAGTCCGTTTTCCTCAGCTCTTCGGATAATTTCCAACGCCTCTTCCTTTGTTATCTGGCGTGCTCTGCCTGTTTTTATATAGTACTCAGCGCCAGTGCCCATCTGAATGCACATTTCGTGTTCAAGGTGTCCACAGCCCTGACCAAGAACACGACGTGACTTACGGCAAGAACAGTCAGAAACCGAGAATGTATCATATTTATCAAGATAGTAGGAAATCTTCTCGTATGGTACACACTGGGAATCCCCTGAGATTGCCGTTTCAATTGGTATAACTCTCATCATACCAGTTCCCATGGGAAGATTCGGAGCGATATTGGCAATGCGAAGTCTCGTGTACTCCTCAAAAGCCTTGCCTATCTGCGGATGCTTTTCAAGCTGCTCCTTGTTGTTTACCATCATCTCGAGAATTCCGGGAGCAAAAATCTGAACCATGTAAACTTCTTCTCCAGCTTCGTTGTGGAACATTTTACATACTCCGATAATTGCAAGCTCCATGAGTATTTTCTTTGTTTCCTCAAGGGATTTTCCGCATTTCTTTGCTACATACTCTGCGGTGCGCTCTTTTCTGAGTCCCAGTGTAAGAGCCACATCAGCCTGCTCATCAGATACCACACATTCAAGGGAATAGTATTCGGGAGCATTCTCATCAATGGTGTTAACCATACCTGTCAAGCCGCCCACCATTTTGGCGAGCTTTACAATTTTAGGTCTTAATGCCATTTCCGATACATCCTTTCTGATTTATATTTTTACGATTTCCAGATGTTTACTTGGTCTTTGAGCCAGGCTGTCCACCGCTCAATGCCCTCACCTGTTTTGGCACTTATGGGAATTATCACAGCATTTGGATTACGCTGCAAAATGTATTTTTTACACGCTTCCATATCAAAATCAAAATATGGCATAACATCAATCTTATTTATAAGCACTACATCACATATTGAAAACATCAAAGGATATTTAAGTGGTTTGTCATGTCCCTCCGGAACACTGAGTATCATAGCGTTCTTTACTGCTCCGGTATCAAATTCAGCAGGACATACAAGATTTCCTACATTCTCCAGAACTATAAGATCAAGATTGTTCGTTCCTATTCCCTCAAGTCCCTGTCGTGTCATATCAGCATCAAGATGACACATACCGCCAGTGTGAAGCTGTATGGATTCTACTCCAAGTTCAGCAATTTTCTTTGCATCAACGTCGGAGTCAATGTCGGCTTCCATAACTCCTATTCTGAGAGAATCTTTGAGTTTCTCTATGGTTCTTGTAAGCGTTGTGGTTTTACCTGAACCGGGTGAAGACATGAGATTTAGAAGAAAAACCTTTCTCTCTTTCAGGGAGAGGCGAAGTTTATCCGCTTCCTTATTGTTGTCATCAAAAATATTTTGTTTAATCTCCAATACCTTTAACTCTTTCAAATGTATGCCTCCTCATCTAAAATTGGTTATACCAATTTCGTTATTTTTTTAACATATTATCATACACGCAGCACTAAGTCAATATTTTTCAGGTTTTTTATTTATTTATTTCATAAAAAATATGTATTGTATTCACTATTTTTATTGACTTTTATTTTAAAAACTGGTATAACCAATTCCAGCGAAGGCTTGCCTTTTTAAAATAAATCATCAGCATGTAGCATAAGGCAACCGAATTTGATATAATTAGTTAAAATAGAAAAATGAAGGGATTTATAGATGGAATTTCAGAAAATCAGCTCTCCCAGTCTTAAAGAGCTTTTTGTAGAACAGTTAGAAGATATGATACTTTCAGGTAAACTTAAAATAGGCGAAAGACTCCCTCCTGAACGCCAGTTAGCCGAACAAATGCAGGTAAGTCGTGCAGTTGTAAACGGAGGACTTTCCCAGCTCGAAAAATGCGGATTTATTACCGTTAAGCCCCGCAGCGGAACTTTTGTTGCCGATTACAGAAAGAACGGAAACATAGATACTTTGGTTGCTATTATGAAATACCGCGGCGGAAAAATCAGAAATGAAGAAATACGTTCTATTCTCGAAGTAAGGCTCGCACTTGACACTCTCATTACAAAGCAAATAATTGAAACAGCAACTAATGAAACCATCGAAAAACTTAGCCATCAGGTTGAAATAATGAAAGATGGCAGTATCAGCGAAACAGTGGAAGCAGCCTACGCTTTTCAGCACGAAATTGCCTTGGCATCAAATAACACTTTAGTACCGCTTATCTTTCAGTCTTTTCGCAGTACAATCATAGCCATGTGGGAAAGATTCTGCACAATTTACGGAACTGAAGTACTTTACAGCAACAATAAAAAGCTTCTCGAATATATTAAAAACCGTGACACTGACGGCGCCCTGAAATGGCTTGAACATTCGATCAATGAATGCTTAGATGGATCCATGCAAATATATTACGAACATTAAAGCTTTTTTGTTCTAACAGTCTACAAATATATATGATCACATCTTAACCGGTTATATCACATTTTTACACTATAGGCCTGTGTACTTGCAAATTCTATTGTTGTATATAGTAGAACCCCGGAAACTCCAAATAAGTTTTCCGGGGTTCTTTTTCATTGGCTGCATTTTATACATAGAGCAATATTTTCTGCGATTACAGTTTTTCTCTACGTTAAATGTTTATTCTGCTAATACTGTATTATTTTATTATTTTTCCACACTCGTAGGCGGCTCCCCTGAGCACCTGACATCCATGTGAAAGTGCCGGCGTAATCACCTCAAGGCACTCGCAGACAGCTTTAGGGCTTCCTGGAAGATTCACAATAAGGGTCTGCTTTCTTATTCCAGCCCTTGCACGTGACAACATGGCATGGGGAGTAATTTTAAGACTGTAAGCTCTCATTGCCTCCGCTATTCCGGGAGCTTCACGGTCAACTATATCAAGGGTTGCTTCCGGGGTAACGTCACGGGGAGAAAATCCAGTACCGCCACAGGTAAAGATAAAATCCGCAGCGTAGTTATCGGCAACATCCGCCATACAATCGGCAATTGCTCTTCTTTCATCGGGGAGGATCTGACAGTCGGTAATTTCACATTTGTCTCCCACAAACTCCCTTACCGCCTTTTCGCATCCGTCTTTTCTGATTCCTGCGCTTGCCTTATCACTGGCAACAAGAAGGAACACTCTTGGCAGATCATCAGCGCACCAGATTGACTGTCCCGGCTTTAAAGTTCCGCCACGCAGGATTTTGCAGAAAATTCCCTCTGAGGGCATTACGCATTTTCCAACTTTCTGCTTTATGGCGCAGTCGCTGTGACACTCTTTACCTATCTGCGTAACCTCCAAAAGACAGGGTCCCGCACAAAGTTTTGTTCCTACAGGCAGAGTATGGAGAGAAAGTCCACGTGTAGTGAGATTTTCAGCAAACACTCCGTTTCCCAAAGTCATACCGCTTTCCTTTTCCATTTTTTCTATACTCTCCCTTGCAAGGAGACTCAGCTGGCGGTGACTGCCGTCTGCATGGGCGTCACCCTCCAGCCCCTTTGCAGCAACAAGTCTGCCGTCCCTTTGAGAAAGCTTTACCGTCCCTTTTTTCTCACTGCTGTTTATAGAAAGAATTACTGCCATAAAATCATCCTCCGATTCTGCTCATATCACGAATAGGTTTTTCACAGTCCCTCATTGTATATCCCAGGGGCTTATTAAAAACCGCTCTTTCTATTTTTTCTGAAAGCATCTTATCATCCCCGCCTAAAAATTCGCTGAGGGAAATTTCATCAATACAGCCTAAACAAGGTCTCAGGGTTCCATCAGAAAGAATACGTATCCTGTTGCAGCTATCACAAAAAGGCTCGCTCATAGGGGCAATTATTCCCGCCTTTGCACTGCCTGAAAAGTGAAACTCTCTTGCAGGTTCGCCTGTTTTCTCTCCCGGTATAAGTACGGGATTTTTTTCCAGTATCTCTTTCATTGTGATACGCATTTCCGGTTTATCCGAAAGCCTGCCAAGAGGCATAAGCTCAATAAATCTTACAGTTACGCCGTATTCCCGGGAAAAATGCAGGAAATTATTTACCTCACCGTCGTTTATCCCTCTGAGAAGCACAGCGTTTATCTTTATGGGATTCATTCCTGCTTTCTTCGCTTCTTCAATTGCCGAAAAGATTTTATTTATATCGCCGCCTGTCATACTGCGGTAACAGTCGGCATTTAGGGAATCCAGACTTATATTTATTCTGTGTATTCCTGCCCTGTAAAGCTCTTTTGCACACTGGGAAAGTAGCTGTCCGTTTGTAGTCATTGTAAGCTCCCTGAGATTTTGGAGCTTACCTATATTTTCGGCAATTTCTATAATATCCCTTCGCATAAGAGGCTCTCCACCTGTAAGACGGATTTTATCTAAACCTAATTTTACGCACACTCTCGAAAGCCGCAATATTTCCTCGGCTGTAAGCTCTTTTGAATTTTGACATTCTTCCGAGCTTCGGCAGTAATCACAGTGAAGCTGACATTTTTCCGTAACCGAAAGTCGCAGATAATTTATTGTTCTTCCAAAGCGGTCAATCATTCTTCTTTTCCTCTGGCCGAACATAGAGTCCCGACCGTCCCCCTGATTTCATCATAAGATAAATTTCGCCTATCTCCATACCTCTGTCGGCGGCTTTGCACATATCGTAAATCGTAAGAGCTGATGCTGAAACAGCGGTGAGTGCTTCCATTTCGACACCTGTTTTAAAGTCGCACCTCGCTGTTGCGATAATTTCAACTGCATCCGGCTCTACAAAATTAAAATCTATTTCAATAGAACTTAAAGGAACTGTATGACAAAGGGGGATAAGCTCCCCTGTGCGCTTTGCCGCCATTATTCCGGAAATCCGTGCCGCTGAAAGCACATCGCCTTTTTTAACGAGATTTTCTTTAATAAGTAACAGGGTTTCAGGCTTCATGCGTACAAGTCCGTGAGCTTTCGCCTCTCGCCTTGTCACCTCTTTTTCTCCAACATCCACCATATGTACCTGTCCGTTTTCATTTGTATGGGTCAGTTCCATTTGAGCACCTCCCCGGCGTTCTCTGAAGTATATCCGCCGAGAGCTTCCAGACGTTTTTTGAACTCCTCGCTTCTGAGAATGTCAATAAACATCTTCGTCTGAGGAAGCTCCCATGCACTTTTAAGCACTGCAAAATCATAGTTTTCTGTACACACCGGTATAAAATCGAGATTATATAGCTTTGCGGCGGAAAAAATTCCAAGTCCCAAATCTCCCGTCCCCGAAGCAATTTGAGCAGCCACGGCGGTATGGGTCATCTCTTCTCTGTTCCAACCGTTGACACTTTGAGGTGAAATGTCGTATTTTTTGCAAAGATAATCGAAAAGTATTCTTGTACCGCTGCCACCCTGTCGGTTAACGTAGCGGTATCCTTTGAGCACATCGGAAAAATCATTTATATTAAGAGGATTTCCTGGCGCAGTCATAAGACCCTGTATTCTTCCGACTCCTCTTACAAGAATCACCTCATCCTCACCGAAAAAGCTTTTAAGAGCATTTATGTTATAGGTTCCATCGTCACTTAGCAGATGTATACCGCCCATATGGGCTTCGTGGCGTTTCAGGGCAAGAAGTCCGCCTGTGCTTCCCACATGGCTCGATGCAATTCTCGCACCACGGTCAATCATCTTTGCCATATCGGCTATTTCATCAATAAGAGGGTCATGGCTCCCTGTTACAACAAGGGTGTTTTTAAGTTCACCCTTTTCGCACAAAAGCCGCATGGGAACTTTCTCTCCGCTCTCACAGCCCTCGCTGTTCTGGTCTATTTTAATTATTCCGTCGGCCTTTACAAGACTGCTTACAACTCCAGCTCCCTTTTGAAGAGGTGCTGCGGTAAGTCTTCCCTCAACAAATCCGAGACGTGTTCTCACAAGCTCACTGTATTTAAGAGAACTTACAACAGGACGGCATAGAACCGCCGAATCTTCAAAATCAAAATTTTTCTCCTTTCGTCCACAAAGCCAGTTTACAGCGGGAAAGAAAAACTCCTGAAGGGCAAGAACTGCCGAAACAGGATATCCCGGCACACCCATAACGGGAACCTTTCCTGCCATGGCAAGAATAACTGGTTTGCCAGGTTTCATGGCAACGCCGTGACAGAGAACCTTTCCCACTTCACCTATACACTTTACACTGTAATCGTCACGTCCTGCACTGCTGCCTGCACTTAAAAGCACTGCATCACAGTCCTTTACCGCCTCCTTTAAAGCGGAGGTGATTTTTTCTGGGACATCTGGCTGAATATCGAACACTTTCGGTATGCATCCCCAGCGTTTTAGCATTGAGGAAAAAATGGTAGTATTAAATTCTATAATTTCTCCTGCTTTGGGGTCTTCGCATGGTGATACAAGCTCGTCACCTGTGGGAATGACTGCTACAACGGGCTTTTTGATAACATCAACTTCCATAACTCCTCCTGCAAGGAGCGCTCCCTGCGCTTTGGGGGTTATCTCGGTAAAACTCGGCAAAATCATATCTCCGGCGCATAAATCTTCACCTATCTGACGTATGTGCTGCCAAGGGGAAGCAGGAGCAAAAAGCTTTACACTTTCCCCTTCCCTTACAATATCCTCTATCATTATAACGGCATCGGCTCCCTCAGGCAGAGGATCGCCTGTATCCACCCACTGAAAGCTTTCCTTATCCAAAACCACAGGGGTTGTTTCGCCTGCTCCGAATGTATCAGATGCTTTTACGGCAATGCCGTCCATAGCGCTGGCGTGATAATGGGGAGCGCAGATTTTCGCATAAACTCCTCTTGAAGTTATACGTGTGTCTGCATCTACGGTTTTTACCTTTTCTTCGCACAGACTTGGAACAGCCTCTTTGAGAGCGTTTATAAATAATTTCCTCGCTTTATCCACCGGCATATTGTCAAGATATGAAAACGCCATATAATCAAAACCTTTCCGCAAAATCAAAAAAGTGTAACCTTTACCTTTTCCCTGGCATGTATGCCCTCGCAGTTTCTGCCTATTATTACATAGCCGTCCGCTTCGGAAAGCTTTGTAATAAGTCCGCTTTTGCTTCTGACAGGCTCTGCCTTTTCCCCTGAAAGGTGAACGGGAAGAATCAGTTCTCTTCCGTCGTTAGCCGAAACGGACTGGGAAATTTCAGCATAGACATTTTTTTCTCTGCTTTCTCTGCCCTCCAAAATACACATGGCTTCTTTTCCCAGTATCATAAAGATAAGGCACGCCGCCATGGGATGACCCGGAAGGGCAAGGACGGGTTTACCCAAAACACTGGCGGCAAGGGTTGGTTTACCGGGTTTTACGGCTATGCCGTGCCACAGGATTTCTCCCTCTTCACTTAAAATCTTTTCTGCAAAATCTCTCACTCCTGCTGAGGTTCCGCCGCTGAAAACTACCATATCGAAGCTCTGAGCACCTTTTATTACAGCTTCCCTGAGCTTTTCTTCATCGTCGGGGATTATTCCGAAATCCTCAGCTGTACCGCCCATTTTTTCTATTAAAGCTTTAAGGGCATATCGGTTTACATCACGCATCTGTCCGCCCGTAACGGTTTTATCAATTTCTATTATTTCATCGCCTGTGGAAAAAAGGGCGACCTTCACTTTCTTCGTAACCGGCACCGCATACTGACCCATAGCCGCCAAAGTGCCAGTTTCTCCAACGTCAATTACACTTCCGGCTTTCAGTATGTGCTGCCCCTTACGCATATCGTCTCCGCAAATAGCTAAATGACTCCCCGGAGTTGCCGGCTTTCTTATGCAGACAGTTCCGTCAGGCAAAAGGTCTGTGTGTTCTATCATTACCGCCGAATCGGCTCCTTTCGGAAGAAATCCACCTGTGGGAATTTTCATGCAGCAGTGCTCCTTAATAGGCTCAGCGGGCATTTTACCCATAGCTATTTCTCCCTGAAGACCCAGCAAAGCCGGAATTGCTTCCGACGCTCCGAATGTATCGCAGGCTCTTACAGCATAGCCGTCTACCATTGAACGGTCTGCGGGAGGAATATTTTCTCTGGCGATTATATCCTCTGCCAATACTCTACCGAAGCATTCGGAAAGTGTCACAGTTTCAGAAAGACAAAGAGCTTTGAATTTACTTCTGAGTATTTTCCCAGCCTCAGACATCGTTATTACCTTGAGCATATTCTATCCTCCAATGGCTCATGTACTCTTGCACTCGTTCGCTTTTGGGATTCATTATAACTTTCTCTGGACTTCCGAACTCGAGGATTTTGCCCTTTTCGAGAAAAACAGCTTTATCCCCAAGACGCATTGCCTGGGCGGGAGAGTGGGTTGAAAAAATAAGGGTTCCGTTCCACTTACTCAGTGCTGATTCAATAAGATTTTCGCTTTCTATATCGCACGCCGCTGTAGGTTCATCTAAAAGCAGGATTTTCGGCTCCCTTGCAAGAACTCTCGCAAGAGCAAGACGCTGCATTTCCCCTCCGCTTAAAGTTTTGCCTTGAGCTTCCGAAAGAGAAAGCATACCCGTTTCCCTGAGAGCATTTTCCGCTTTTTCTCTTCTTTTTGACCGTGGCAAATCCCATAAAGTAGATTCAGCATTTTTTATAACGGTCATATCAAAGGCGTAGCTTTTTTGAGGAAGATACCCACAGCCAGAAAGAGAAATTTTCTCTCCGTCGTTTTTGAGCACTCCCGCAAGAATTTTAAGCATTGTGCTTTTTCCGCTGCCGTTGGGGCCCATCACCGCAAGACGTGTTCCCTCTGAAATTTCAAGACACGGAATTTGCAGAACAGTTCTTTTGCCGTAGGTTTTCTCAAGATTTTCAAATTTCACGGCGAGTCCTCCTTTCGAGCCAACGTGCAAAAATATTTATTACGAAAGCTAAAAAGAGAAGTATCACTCCTAAAGCAAGGGCAAAATCGAACCTGCCCATATTTGTTTCAAGCATAATGGCCGTAGTCATTACCCGTGTTTTTCCCTGAACGTTTCCACCTACAAGCTGAACAGCTCCAACCTCTGCAAGAGAACGTCCGAGCCCTGCCATTACAACGCTTACAAGCTGACTGCGGCAGTCCCACAAAAGCATTCTTCGACTTCTCACAAAGGACATCCCGAGCCCTGCGCAAGTTTCAAGAACAGGCTGTGCCTGCTTTTCCAAAACCACTGCCGCCATACCAGCGATTATGGGGGTTATAAGTACAACCTGAGCTATTACCATTGCTTCAACAGTATAAAGGAGCTTTAGCTGACCCAAGGGGCCTGAACGTGACAAAAGCAGGAACACCAATAAGCCTGCCACTACGGGCGGCAGGCTCATAAGAGTGCTCGTTATTTGAACAAGGGTGCGCTGTCCCGGAAAACGGCAACTTCCAATAATTGCACCGAGGGGAAGACCTATAATTGAGGAAATAACGGTGCTGAAAAATGACATTCTCAGCGTAACCCATATAATCCCCCAAAGCTCTGTATCTCCCGTAAAGATAAGTCTCAGCGCTTCGGAAAAATCATGCATTTCCCTCTCCTACAAAAAACAGGGGCTGACCGTATTCTTTGACTCCGTACTCAGCGATAAGCTTAGTTGCCTTTTCGCTCTGCATCCACTCTATAAAGGCATTTGCACCGTCAATATTTGTGTCAGGCCACTTTTCGGGATTTACGGCGATCATTGAATATGTGTTCTTAAGCTCTTCGCTCTCTTCCATAAGCATTGTAAGGGTATCCTTTTTCTCGTGGGAGAGATATGTTCCCTTATCGGTAAATATGTAGCCCTGCTTCTCACTGGCAACTACAAGGGATGCACCCATACCCTGACCAGTTGAAATATACCATTCCTGTCCCTCGGGAGTAATGCCCGCCTTTTCCCATAGCGCAAGCTCGGCTTTATGGGTTCCCGAATCGTCGCCTCTGGAAATAAATGGGGTTTTCCCGTTTTCAGCTATCTTCTTGAAGGCTTCAGTTGCGTTTGCGGCGTCCTTGACTCCTGCCGGGTCATCTGCGGGACCGACAATTACAAAGTAATTATACATAAAGGGGATACGCTCTACTCCGTAGCCCTCATTTATAAATTCCTCTTCGCTTTCCTTTGCGTGAACAAGCAGACAGTCGGCATCGCCTGTACGTCCCTTTTCAATGGCGGCGCCTGTTCCGGCAGAGGTAATCTCAAGCTTGTAGCCTGTATCCTCTTCAAAATAAGGCTGCAAATAAGGCAAAAGTCCGCTGTCATTAACAGAAGTTGTAGTGGAAAGCCTGATCACCTCATTTTTGGGGTTATCCGCAGCTCCACAGGCTGCAAGGGTAAAGAGCATAACAATACATAATATTATAGAAACCGCTTTTTTCATATTACACCTCTCCGTTTGTATTTAATCGTTCTTTATTTCACCGCATATACGACAGTTGGGATCACGGGACACAGGAACCTTTTCCAGTGTAAGACGAACTCCGTCATATAGGAGCATCTCACCGGGAATTGGATTCTTTTCCAGAAGCATCTCTATTGCGGTATTCGCCATAAGGGAAGCTATAACCGAACTTACCGCTCCGAGAGCCGTTCCACTCTCCCTTTTTGCCGCAGTATGGGCATAAAAACATTCAAGACACGGCGTCTTTCCATACTCAATTGCCATAAGTGCGCCGTAAAGCCCCTCAACTCCTCCATTGATAAGGGGAATATTCCGCTTTGCACAGACTCTGTTAAGAAGCAGACGTGTGGCGATATTATCGGCTGCTACAATAACCATGTCCTTACCGTCCACCATGGTTTCAACATTGTTGGGACGTGCGTGGTGATGAATTGCCTCAATCTGTATTTCAGGATTGAAACGCCTAAGTCTCACCGCCGCCATATCCGCTTTTCTGAATCCTATTTCCGCCTGGGTATACAAAAACTGACGATTTAAATTTCCCATGGATACATAGTCACCGTCAACTATTGTCAAATGTCCTATACCGGCTCCCGCAAGAGCATAGAGCAAAGGCGCTCCGAGCCCTCCTGCTCCTACAACCAAAAGGTGGGACTTCGCAAGCTTTTTCTGACCTTCAGTGCCTATCTGGGGTATATTTATCTGCCGTTCATATCTGTTTTCTATTTCCATTTACGGGCTTCCTCCCTTTTAACCTCCGCCGCAGACAGGAACAAATTCCACAACGCTGTTTTCTCCCACAGCAGTGCGAAAGCCTTTCTCACTGCCTGCATTGCAGTGGTCAACAATTATATGGCACCGCTTCGCCTCATGGTACAGCTCTGAACCGTGGGCTTTTTTTATCTTTGAAAGCACCTGGGATACTGTTGATCCAGGATAGTTTTCTTCCTTTATTCCCATTTTTGCGGCCAGCTCACCGTAATAACGTACCGTAGCCATGGAATTTATCCCTCCTTTCTCTCCGGAACCGGAATTCCAAGCTTCTTAAGCCTTTTAGCTGTGGGTACACCCTTTGAATCCCAGCCTCTGACCTTGTAATAAACTGGAAGCATGGTTTTTAAATCTACAACCGTATCCTTTCGTTTCGGGTCCTGCTGAACTTTTGTAAGACGATCGGGAAGAGAATCGTCTTCACAGGTAAGTCCCTCACGAAGATTATAGAGTCTTTCGGTATTGTATCCTCTCTCGCCTACGGTGACGAATTTACCCATTGTCATAGGTATCCCCGTTGCAAGCTTTATAGATTCACTGTGAGGCATAAGCATCATATTTACGGGGAGAATCCATGGCATCAAATTCCACACTTTACCGAGAACAGGACGTGCCAGGAGCAAAGCCTTACCGAAAGCACGGCTTATAAAGCTCGCTGAGCCAAACTTAAAAATCAGCGGCGGCACAATTGCCTGCATTGTGAAAAGACAAAAGCCCGCTGCCGAACACGCTTCCATAGCGTTTTGGAAAAAGACTGTAAGCTCAGGCTTTCCTTTAGGAGTCTGAGCGTCCATGCTGACTACTCCCACCGACTCCATAAGGGCAAGATATCCGCCGTTAAGGTGACAGCCGCCACGGTTAGAGGTAGCGTATCCGAGTCCCATACCTGTGCTTCTTCTCGGCTCATAGGCGGCAAGCTCCAAGCCCTTTGAGTGAATTGCAAATTCCTTTCCGCCGTATTTTTCGCTCAGTCTCTTGCTTCCCTCAGCAAGTTCTCCCGCTTTGCCACGACGATATGCTATATCGCTGATAGCCTTTCGTAAATCCTCAACACAGCCGAATTTAAGTCCGAAATCAGCCAATCCCTTTTCCTGAAGCTCCATGGCAAAAGCTATTGTTCCGCCAAGGGAAATTGTATCCATTCCCAAAACGTCGGCATCGTAATTTATCTGATTTATCAAATCAAGATCATTGCTATCTATATTTGAACCGAAAAGGCAGAGGGTTTCATATTCAGGACCCTTTACCTCTTTGCCGTCCACTTTTACTCTTCTCTCACAGCGTATGGGACAGCTTACACAGCCGCCGTTTCTGACAAGCTTTGTCTCTGCAAGAGTTTCTCCACTTATATCATGAGCGTGCTCATATTGTCCCTTGCTGAAATTATGTGTGGGAAGTGCACTGGAGGCATTGGCCTTTGAAAGAAGTCCCGCAGAACCGTATTTCGGCAGTCCGCTACCCGTCATAGGATGCTTTTTAAGAGCGTCAACCCATTTTTTTGTATGCTTCGCAAAGCCTTCGGGATTATATTTTTCCACATTCTTTGTTCCGAAAGCTATTATGGCTTTTAAATTTTTGCTTCCCATTACTGCGCCGGCTCCACATCGTCCCGCAACACGCTCACCGCTGGCAGCAAGGGCGTATCTTACAAGATTTTCTCCCGCAGGACCTATAACCAGTTTTCCATATCTCTTTGGCAGCTTCTCCTGAACTTCTTCAGTATTAAGTCCCGCAAGCTCAGGACATTTTTCAATGCGTATTTCGCCGTCCTCTATTATTATCTTGCTAAGTTCCGAAGCCTTGCCCGTTATAATAAGTCCATCAAATCCCGCTTTTTTAAGGAGCATACCGAATGTACCGCCGCAGTTTGAAGAGGCGATACCTCCCGTAAGTACATTTTTAAAGGTCATATTAAAGCGTCCTGAACTTGGAGCTCCTGTTCCGTTCATGGGACCGGTATTTACAATAAGCACCGCTTCCGGGTCAAAACAATCAAGTCCTGGTTTTGTCAAATCTGTAAGCAGCCTTGCTCCGAGAGATTTTCCTCCAAGATATTTTGAAAAAAGCTCCTGGGAAATTGGATATTTCTCCCACTTTCCGGTTTCAAGATTTATTTTTGCATATACAGGCAGAATCATTTTGCTCCACCCTCTTTCATTGTTATTGCTCCTAAGGGACAGGCCTGTTCGCAAAGACTGCATCCGACGCATTTTTCCGGCTTTACAAGCACAGCGAACACATTGAGATCTCCCGGCTTTGTGGGATATGAGATTTCAAGGCAGGAGAACCCGCAGGCAATTACGCACATGGAACAGGCGCTGCACCTTGCAGTATTAATTACCGGTTTTCTCCACTTATCTTTTGGAAGCTTTTCCGCCGCCGTTCCGTCAGGCTTTTCAATTGCGCCCTTAGCACAGACATTTGCACATACGCTGCACTCTACACAGCGCTTTTCTTCGATTTTATGCTTTTGCTTTACTGCGCCGGTAACTGCCCCCACAGGACAATTACGTGCACAAAGGGTACAGCCTATACATAAATCATTTATGCGGTATGCCATAAACACTCCCTCCCAAAGAAATAACTTTTTATTTAGTATATCAATTCAAATGGAAAAAGTCAACGAAAAAGAGTGCAATGTTAACAAAATAACAAACTTGATATATATAATATTGTTGTAAATGACTATATAGATGTATGTACATTTTACCATAGAATTGCAGAATCGTAGTATTTGTAAATTAAATCTTTTAACAGTACCTAAATTCTTCTACTCATATTTTCAGCAACCATTTTCATTTAACTTAATTGGTAAAACAAAATCAAAATAAACTAAGGCTGTGAATATATTTATTAAATAGATTAAATTTGTACTGCAAAAGACTTCATTTAAGATAAACTTACGCAGTAATTTTATTTTGCGTAAATATTTGAAAATCAATATATCTGATTACTATTTGATAATAACTATTTTCATATGTGGAAAGTATCAAAGTTTTTTGTAATCAATTGTATATTTTATTGTTTTTTTGCCTTTAAATATCGAAAAAATAGTTAATTTTGCAAAAATAATTGATTTTCACATCATAAAAATGTACAATACAAAAAATACGTTTTTTCTATTTTTAAATAATTAAAGCGTAAAAGAGAGGGATTGTTATGAGTAAAATCAAAAACGAAACCGGATTAAAGGATCCACTTAGCCGCTATGCCTTCGGCAGAATAAGGGAACAGCTTGAACATCGTGCGATGTGGCTGGCAGTTTTGTCTGACGAAGCGGAAAAGCACGGTCTTCCTATGGAAGAGTATGCAGGTGACGCCATAAGGCGCTGCGGATGCATACAGGGTAAAAAGCTCTCAGGTGGCTCAAAGGATTTTCGTGTTTTAAAGAAAAATCTTTTCGGATATTTTGCCCGTAAAGTTTTTGAAATGAATATAATCGAGAGCACTCCCGATAAGCTTTCAATTGATTTTTATTACTGTCCTCTTGTAAAGGCGTGGCAAAAAATGGGCTACGATGACGAAAAAATTAAAAAGCTATGTGACTGCGCTATGTGTGGTGACAGAGGCATAATTTCTCAGTTCGGCGGAAAGCTCAACCTTGAACAGACCATTGCCGAAGGCTGTGACTGCTGCAAAATAAGATTTGTCCGTGACGAAAACACGGAGATGGAGGTAAACAATGAGTGAAAATAAAGTCTTACCCAGAGGCAAGGTTATTCAGTTCTTCCTTGCAGATATTGCGAAAGGTTTATTCAATGGTATGATAGGCAACTACCTGCTTTATTTTTATCAGCCCACATCGGCATCGGGTCTTCCAAATTTGCTTCCGTCAAACAAGCTTCTTGGATTTATTACAATCATGGCTCTTATTACCGGCGTAAGTAAAGTTGTAGATGCTGTTACTGATCCCCTTGTTGCTGACTGGTCCGACAAATGCACAAGCAAATGGGGCAGGCGTATGCCGTTTATGAGAGTTTCTGCTATTCCCTATGCTGTTTGTGTACTTATGATTTTCTTTGCTCCATTTGCTGCCGGAAGCGCATGGAACGCTGTTTGGGTAGGATTTTTCATAGTTATGTATTACGTTGCCTATACATTGTATTTCATTCCGCAGCGTGCCCTTATTCCGGAGATAATCCCCGACCCCAAAACCCGTGTAGGATATTACGCTATAAGCACGGTTTTCTTTATGGGCTCCAGCGCCGTAATGTACGCAGCCACACTGTTTGTAAGTCTTTTCAAAAATGCAGGTCTTTCCCCACTTTGGTCTTGGAGAGTTGTGTTCCTGATTTTCGCCGTTGTAGGACTTATATGCCTTCTTGCAAGTGCATTTGCATTTAACGAAAAGAAGTATTTACAGCATACAAGTATACCCTCAGACCCCTTTATCCAGTCTTTCAAATCAGTTTTCAAAAACAAGAACTTTGTCATATTCACTGTAGGAGATCTTGCAAGCTACATATCAATGGCTTTCTTCCAGACAACCATGATTTATTATATTGTTGACCTTATACACATACCGGAATCTCAGGCATTTCTTGTAATGCTCGCCGCCATTGTAACCGCAATTGCCTGTTTCCCCCTCATACTTCATATAAGCAGAAAATACAACAAGCGAATACTTTTGATAATCGCTTCTTTTATGTTTACAGTACTGTTTTTCCTTATTTACTTTGGCGACAGCATTGCGAGCCTGATGCCCGGACGGGAACTTCTGCTTGGCATTTTAATGGGTATAGCAGTTGCATATCCTTTTGCCGCAATCAATGTTTTACCTCAGGCTGTTGTATCGGATATCATTCAGGCTGATAGCCTTCAGAACGGAGTCAACAGAGAAGGTATTTTCTCCGCTTCCAAGTCGTTCATAGAAAAAATCGGATATGCCGTTGCAATGGTGATAGTTTCCAGTGTGCTTGCAATCGGTGCAGCCCCCGGCGAAACTGTTACATTAGAGGGTATAAAATTAACCGGATTATTTGCCTCCGGTTTCAGCCTTGTATCCGCAATATTCTTCTTAATGTACAATGATAAAAAGGTTATGAGCATTATCAAAAAATACAGACAGGAGAAGTCTGACGACAAAAATTGACAAGGATTATAACTAATACTGCAACGGAGGTTCATTATGTTAATAAAAGCAATAACAGCGACTAAAAAAAGGACAGCAACCGACAAACCCAATGTAGGTGCAGACAGTGCTCATTTGCAGGAATACATACAGAAGCTTCAGAAAATGATTGGCTGCCAAACAGTATATAAAGAAGATGGTAGAAACGATACCCAATATAAAAAATTTTATGAAATTATTGAGCAGGAGTTTCCCCTTCTCCATAAAGAAGGCAGAAAGATACCACTCGAACGGTGCCTTCTCTTTAAAATAGAGGGCAAAAGCGATAAAAACATTCTCATTATGAGTCACCACGATGTGGTTGATGCTTCGGAAAACTGGAAATATCCTCCATTCGGTGCAGAAATACACGATGGCAAAATGTTCGGACGAGGCACAGTAGACACTAAAACTCCCCTTTTTGCCGAAATGCAGGCTGTTGAAGAGCTTCTAAGCGAAAACGTAGAATTCCCTTGCAACGTATACATAGCCTCCTCTGCCAATGAGGAGACCAGTGGAGATGGTATGCTCAATGCACTGGAATATTTCAAAACAAACAAAATACATTTTGAAACAGTTCTCGATGAAGGCGGAGCTATTGTGGATGGAATGGTGCCCACAGTCAAACGTCGCTGCGCTATGATAGCCGTTCATGAAAAAGGAAGGCACGCTTACCGCTGCACTGCAAGAAAAGACACAAAAGCAGACGGAGGTCATTCAGGCCTTACCTGCAAAAGCGATAACCCCATTGTAAGGATGAGCCAGTTTATATGCGAAGCCGAAAACATCAAATACATAAGACGTTTCTATCCTGAGGTTGAAGCTACCTTTCTCGAAACTATGCCTTACATGAGCTATCCCCTCAGATGCATATTTACAAGCTGGAAGTTTTTCCGTAAGCCCATGCTCGGAATTCTGCCTAAAGTAAACGCTCAGGTAGGAGCCATGCTTGGTACAACAGTATCCTTTAACAAAATTGATACCGTTGACGGCAAGGATCATTTTCAGTCAAAAGAAGTTCAGGCTACTGCTTTCTTCCGCTGCGTAAGAGAAGATGATCTCGAAAGGGACGTAGAAACATTCAGAAAAGCTGCTGAGAAATACGGAATCACCGTTGAACTTGAAAGCTCAGATTATTGCAGACCTGCTGATTTTAAATGTGCATCCTTTGATTATCTTCGCAGTGTCATTAACGAAATTTTTCCCTCTGTGGTTGTTGCCCCCTATCTTCTTACAGCAGGCACTGACGCCCGCAGATTAAGCGATGTAGCAGATAATATTTACCGTTTTGCGCCTATAAGTCTTTCAAAAGAACAGTTTGCAACGGTACACAGCGACAACGAAAATCTTGATATTTCATCTATAGGAGAATGTGTAAACTTTTATAAAAAATATATTACCGGTCTTAATATGATGTAATACTTATATCACAATTAATCTTCCAAACTAAAAAACATCCGCTTAAAGCTAAATTCTTTAGGCGGATGTTTTTATTTCTATTTAGTTTTTCTAAATAAAAGTGTTACAAGGAATCCTCCTTTTTCGCCATGATCAAAACACACTTTTCCGTTGTGTACTTCCGCAACCTGCTGCACTATAAGTAAACCCAAACCATGACGAAGCTGAGTTGTTCCACCATCACTGAGCATATAGTGAGGTGTATTGCGAAGTTTTGTAAGCTGTTCATCTGTAACTCCTACTCCGTCATCCTCAATAACTATCATATACTCATTTTCTTTTTCCTTTACTTCTACCGATATATTGCAGCCGTCCGGATTATGACACCTTGAATTGTTAAGCACATTGTTGATTGCACGACAAATAAGGTTTTTATCTCCTTTAATGATACACGGTGAAATGTTGTCGAATATTTTCCACTCAACAGGATATTTGCATTCGTCATCAGAATCTATAAAATTCGCAACACACTGTCTTGCTGCGGCAACTAAACTTACATCCTTGGGATTTAACGGCTGCATATTATACTCAAGTTTTGAAGCAAGATTTAAATCATTTATAAGATTCTTCATTTTCTCGCTTTGCTCGCTTATAACTGTAACCTTTTTCCTGTTTTCTTTAGATAAAGATTCATCTTCCATAAGCTGTCCGGCATAGCCCATAACCATTGAAAGGGGGGTGCGTATATCGTGCGATACACAGGATATCCAATTTGCCCTTGCTTCTTCTTTTTTTCTCAGTTCTCTCTCCTGCCGCATAAGCTTTTCTGACACACGGTTAATGGCTTTTGCTAAATCTGACAACAGCCCCTTTTCCTTAATGTAGACATCTCGCCCCTCAGGGAGCTCTTCTATGCCATTAACAATAGGTTTTACAGAACGTAGCACGCCGGAAGTTGAAATAAAGTAAATTAAAAAAATGACAAAAATATTAAGTCCAGAAAAAAGGAGCAAATATTTTGGAATATTCGAAATCATTTGATAATCAAAAGTGGGCGTCATATGCTTCCAGTACATATTTTTCGGATGACCCATTATCACAAGATTATCACCCATGGAAGCTGTGGTAGTCGGATAATCTTCAATATATCCACGTGTATAATAAGAAATTTCCGCAGCCGAATAGTGCATGGGTATTTCCTCCGGCAAATTATCGCTGTGCCAGATAACATTTCCCGTTTTATCCTCTATTAAAATTGCCCAGGCATTTCGTTCTTTTAAAATTTCTTTACCACTTTCTGAAAGTGTATAGACTCCGTCCGGCGAAAGGATTAAAGCTTTGCTAAGTTCATCAGCAGCACTCCACCCTCCTGCATTGGACAAACTGGTATATGTCACAGAAAACAGCAGCACCACATTCAATACAAACAATATTATTACAGAAAAAATCAGAGCCTTGGTGAAGCGTTTAATCAATTTAAATGTACTTTTCATTTATTGTCATCCACCACCAGTTTATATCCAAGCCCTTTTACCGTAATAAGCGACACCGGTTTTGAAGGACTTTTTTCTATTTTCTCCCGTATTCTGCGAATATGAGCCATAAGACTGTTTTCATAGCCATAGGGATTCTCTCCCCACACGGCTTCACAAAGCTGGTCGATTGTCACTATGCGACCGGAGTTTCTGTAAAGAGCCTGCAAAAGCTCAAACTCCTTAGCGGTCAAAGGATAAATTTTACCGTCTTTCTCAACTTCTGCTCTCTCGAAATCTATAACACTTTCTGCAAGACGAACAGTCGGATTTTCATGTTTATAATATCTTCTTAAAATATTCTCAGCACGCAATATCAGCTCTTTGGGCAAAAACGGCTTTACTATATAATCATCTGCACCTAGACCAAGGCCTCTTAGTCTATCCTCATCTTCGCCTCTTGCAGTAAGAAACAAAACAGGAATATCTGTAAATTCACGCATTTTCTTTAAAAGTAAAAATCCATCTCCATCCGGTAGCATTACATCCAAGACGGCAAAATCAGGATTCCATTCTTTGGCTAAACATAATCCTTCGGAAACACTAGAGGCACTTTTTATATTTTCAAAACCTTCCCGTACAAAAAAAGACGATACCATTTCAAGAATTTTCTCCTCGTCATCTACAAGGAGAATTTTTTTGCGCTTCAAATAGTTATTCTCCATTTTTATACCTCCCGCAAACAATTATATCATATATGGCTTACCTATTAAGCGTAAAAGGCAAAATGTAAGGTAAATGTAATGTACACAGAATGTTAACGCAAGGTTGGCAGTTTATACTTTAGTCATAACAGGAAAGGAGCTTTAAAATGAACATTATTGAAACTCAGAATCTAACGAAAATATACGGAGATTTTACTGCGGTATCGAACTTAAATCTTCACATCAGAAAGGAAAGCGTATATGGCTTTCTCGGTCCTAACGGAGCAGGGAAATCCACAACTATGAAAATGATGCTGGGCCTTACAAAGCCCACACAGGGAACTTTTCAGATTGACGGAAAAACTTATCCTGCCGACAGGGTTCAGATTTTAAAAGAAATCGGTTCATTTATTGAATCACCCGCTTTTTACGGCAATCTTACCGGAGAAGAAAATCTCGAAATTATCAGAAAAATTCTTGGTCTTCCTAAAGACAGCGTTAATCAGGTTCTCGAAACAGTGGACTTAGCTCCCTTTAAAAAAAGATTAGCCAAAAAATATTCACTAGGAATGAAACAGCGTCTCGGTCTTGCCGGAGCTCTTTTAGGTAAACCACCTATTCTTATCCTCGATGAACCGACAAACGGACTTGACCCCGTAGGCATACACGAAATCCGTACTCTAATTAAATCTCTCCCTGAGCAATACAACTGCACCGTGCTTGTTTCTTCTCACCTGCTTTCAGAAGTTGAACTAATGGCGGATGATGTAGGAATTTTGAATCACGGACATTTGCTGTTTGAAGGGTCAATGGCACAGCTTCGTCAAAAAGCCGAAGAGGAAGGTTTTTCAACAGACAATCTTGAGGATATTTTCCTTTCCATGATAGATGAGGATAACCGAAAGCGGGGCGCTGTAAAATGACACTTAGTCTTGAAACCCAAAAACTAAAACGTTCCGGATATATTCCGACATTTTTATTCGGCAGTTTAATTGCATCAGCTTTTCCTATCGCAAATATGCTTGTGCGTTCTGAAAACTTTGTAAATTTACCCGGTGATCCTTTTGCCATTCTCACAAACACAAACTGGCAGATGATCGCAATGCTGAATACTCTTATTGTAATTTGTGGCGCATGTATGATGTATCACGCTGAATACGCCGATAACGCATCACAAAAAATGGATGTTCTTCCCATAAAGGGCAGCAGCATATTTTTTGGGAAATTGGCAATTTCCGCCACTGCGCTAACCGCAATGATAATAATCGAAACAGTAGTTATGACATGGTGCGCCTGTCACTGGTTTCCATCATTTCAATTTAGCGGAACCGAATTTCTGAAAAGTATCGGTTTTCAGGTAATTGTAACTCTGCCCACAGTTATTGTTATGCTCATAATCGCTTCTACCTGCAAAAACATGTGGGTTTCACTTGGCATAGGCGTTATACTCGTATTCACATTTTCAATTATTCCGCAGGATAACACAATATTAAACCTTTTCCCTTTCAGTTCACCCTATCAGACTTTATGCACAGTATCCGGAAACGGAAAAACTGGTATTTTCTTATCTGTCTGCCTAATTGAAACAGTTATTTTTGCACTAACGCAGATAATTTTTCAGAAAATCAGGAGGCGCTCAGAATGAATTTTTTATCTTTAATAAATATAGAGTTAAACAAAATCAGACGATCGAAAATTTTACTGATACTACTCGCACCTGTTCTCATAATGTGGTTTCCCAGCATTATTAACGGCGAAATGAATTTCGATGTACGTGGAATCCCTATTACTCCGGAAAACAATTTTTTCATTCAAGGATTTATGGGAATGGTTTGGTTTATGATTCCGGCTTCTCTTGTCATATGCACTGTTTTACTCAGCCAAACGGAACGTTCAAACCACGGCATGGTGAAAATGCTGTCTCTTCCCGTAAACATTCCCAAACTATGCTTGGCAAAGTTTTCCGTATTGCTGATACTTTCTTTTGTACAAATGATTATTACCTTCACCGCTTACTATTTAAGCGCTTTTGCAGTGACACAAATTTATGATTATAACTTTATTCTTGAACCGCTTTATGTGTTAAAAAATACTGTAAGTATCTATGCCGGAGCAATTCCCATGGCAACGGTTTTCTGGATGATTTCCACGCTTATTAAAAATCCTGTTTTTTCCGTCGCAATCGGTCTTGCTTCGATTGTACCGTCCGTATTGATAATAAACACAAAAGTCTGGTTTGCCTATCCCATGAGTTATCCTTTCTACCTTTTAATGGTGGAATACGGGAAAGCCGCCAATGGAATTTACTCTACTCAAATTGACTGGATACCTTGGCTTCCCGTCGCTATTGTTATTACAATTATTGCCCTCGCCGTTTCCTCAATAGGTTTCGGGGCAACTGAAAGGAGATAACTTTTATGAAAAACAAAATTATTACCGCAATTTCTACACTCATGCTGTTCATACCCTGGACTATTTTGCCACTGCGTACATTCGACTGGGCTCTACAATCCCCCACAGCAGGAATACTAATCTCATGCTACGCTGCGTTCATGATATTCTCAGGAATTTTTTCCGTGGCCGCATACACAAAAGGAAATGTAAAAAACAAATGGATGCAGCTTTGTATAGCAATAAACTCTATTTATGCTGTGGGCGGTATTGCAGCTTTTATTATGATGGTTGTAAGCGCTTTGTGAGGTGATTGTAATGACTAAAATTAAAATATTTATTGCCGCTTTTCTCCTTTGTCTTATCCCATGTGTAAGCGGATGCACAAGCGGCACAGATAACAGTTTGAAAGATAATGTTGTTATAGGATTTAACAATCTTTTAAGCAACATAAGCGAATACGCTTTAACTAAAGAAAAAGACCTTACCGGTACAAAAAATGAGGGAAAAGATTCCTATACCGGTTCCTATGAAGCAAAATACATGAGCTTTAACGGTAAAGAGTATTTATTTGGAGGTACTGCCCTTAGCCGTAAAGATGGAAACAAACTTACAGTAGATTATAAAATCAATATAGAGTCAGGAGAAGGAAAGCTCTATTGGATAAACAAGGACGGTGAAAAAATAATATCACGCACAAACGGTAGCGGCACTTATTCCGTTACATTAAATGCCGGAGATAATTATTTGACGTTTGAAGGCGATAACTTTACCGGAACTATAAGCGTAACAGTAAAATAGTGTTTCTACAAGTTAAGCAGCGGATAGAATCCGCTGCTTAAAATATACCGTAATTTACTTTTTTTCTGCTTTTATGAACTGCAACTTTAGATCATGCAACACTTTTTTCTCAATTCTTGATACATAAGAACGTGAAATGCACTCAGCGGCAGCTATTTCTCGCTGTGTTAGTGGTTTTCGTCCATCCAATCCATATCGTTTGATTATTATTCTCTTTTCTCTCTCATCTGGTATTTTCGACACGAATTCATAAAGCTTCTGTGTCTTGATTTTCAAATCAATGTCGTCGGCAATAGTGTCATTGACGCTTATAATATCCATGAGTGTTAAAGGATTACCTTCGCTGTCAGTATCAATGGGCTCACTTATATAAACGTCCTGTGACGTTTTACGCTGATTGCGGAAATACATCAGTATTTCATTTTCTATACATCTTGCTGCATAGGTTGCAAGGCGTGTTCCTTTTTCATATTTAAAACTGTCCACTGCTTTAATGAGTCCTATTGTTCCAATGGAAATAAGATCGTCCTGCTCACTATAAGATGAATAATACTTTTTTACTATGTGCGCCACCAGTCTTAAATTATGCTCTATAAGTTTTTCACGAGCTGCCATATCACCTCCCCTTGCCATTTCCAGGTACTCCCGCTCCTTCTGTGCTGACAGAGGTTTTGGGAATGAACTGGGACCTGAAAGATGCAGAGCAAAATAGATCAGATTACTTATCATTAAATTCAAAAGTTCAGCAAACAAAAAAATTCCTCCTTAAAATACTTTTAGTCAAATATATGCCGTAAGAATTTTTCGTTTGCACGTCCCTAAGAATCGGAAAACCACAAATTGATATAATTTCTAAATAAATGTGTTATTTTCTGTATTTTATATAAATTTTATATATGATATAATTTTTCTGCTAAATTCCTATAAACTAAAACCAGTTTGAAAATTACTGATTTTAAAGCAGTTCTAAATATTATTTAAGGTGGTGTTTTTATGCTATCAGGTTTACTTAAAGGAAACATAACTAGACCGAGAATACCTTTTTTTGCATCCTTTGCTAAAATTCCAAAGGCAAAAAATGAAACATTTCATTCCCTTGAGAAAAACAGCATAGTTTACAACGCAAAAGAAAATCAGGAATACGGAAATCATATTGAAATGTCTGGCTTTTATTGTTCAAGTATAATAAGCTACGGTCATAGCAGCACCGGCTATCTTAAAATCATGCGCCATACAGTATTTCCGACTTTAAGAATGTATCCTAATAAAACACATTCAAGTCAGGATCACAATTTCCGTGGCGTCACTTTTGAAGTTAATAATCAAAAACTTTCCGAAAAAGTTAAAAGATTTATTTTTAACGGAATTCTTACAATTGAAACCGTCATTGGAGATATTTCAGTAAAGAGAGAGCTTTTCACTGCTCCTGATGCTCCATGTCTTATGGAGAGAATAACCGTAACCAACAATGTTTCCCAGCCTGTAACGGTAAATTGCATAAATAATGACGAAGAATTTATCACCCCAAAAAGATATGGCCATGAAAGAAAGCAGTATAAACTTTACTGTATAGTATGCGAAAGTGAGTTTGAGCTTAAAGGCGGAGAAAGCAAAACATTTTTCGCTTACTACTGCGGAACGAATCTTGATACTCCAACTTTAAAAGTGGACGGCGAAAAACAATTTCAAATGCGTCTTAACATGATAGCTGATCTTGACGGCAAAATGGTTGTTAAAACCCCAGATGATACAATAAACGCCATGTGCCGTTTTGCCAAGATAAGAGCTTGTGAAAGCATATATAAAACCAAAAACGGACTTATGCACTCACCGGGAGGCGGTGGATATTATGCAGCGCTCTGGACAAATGACCAGTGTGAATACGTAAATCCTCTGTTTGGATATCTGGGATACAAAACAGGATTTGAACAGTCTATAAACTGCTATAACCTTTATAAAAAATACATTTCACCTAACAAAGCACTTATAACAAGTATCATATCCGAAGGGGACGGCATATGGCACGGAGCCAAAGATAGAGGCGACAGCGCAATGTATGCCTACGGCGCTTCGAGATTTGTTCTGTCTTCCGGAGATGAAAAGCTTGCAGATGAATTTATTGACGCTATTAAAGACTGCGCTGATTTTACAGTTTCACAGATTAATGAAAACAATGTTGTGGCAAGCGACAGTGATGAGCTCGAAAATCGCTTTGAAAGCGGAAAGGCAAATCTCACCACTTCATGCATCGCCTATGACGCACTTCTTAGTTTCTCATACATTCTCGAGGAAAAAGGCAGAAGCTCCGACGCTGAATACTACAGAAATAAAGCACAGGTTATCAGAAACGGCATCAAAAATTACTTTGAAGCTAATGTTGAAGGTTATGATACGTACAGATATTGTCAGGAGGAAAAGCATCTGCGTTCATGGATATGTATGCCCCTCACCGTGGGAATTTTTGACAAGGCTAAAGGAACTGCCGATGCGCTGTTTTCTGATAAACTTAGAATGGAAGAAGGTCTTGTAACAAGAAGCGGAGAAAAGACATTCTGGGATCGCTCCACCCTTTATGCACTGAGAGGACTTTTCAACTGCGGCGAATCAAACCGCAGCCTTGAACTGCTCACTGCCTATTCAAGAGCAAGACTTCTCGGGAACCATATTCCCTACGCTGTTGAAGCCTATCCGGAAGGAAATCAGGCGCAGCTTTCAGCGGAAAGTGGACTGTATTTAAGAATTTTTTCTGAGGGTATTCTGGGAATAAGGCCTACCGGCTTTAATAAGTTTATTATTAAACCCTCTCTCCCCGACAGTTGGGATTTTACCGAAATAGATAACATAAAGCTTTGCGGAAAAGAGATAAACATTAAAGTTACCCGCAGCGGTAACGATTATATTTTATCTATTACAGGAAAAGAAGATAAAATAATAAAAGCTGGCAACAATATTGAAATAATTTTATAAGTACAAAAAGCACAGTTAATCGGTTAGAATTTCGATTAATTGCGCTTTTTCTTTATTTGCTCTTTATATTGTTAATGGCGCTTTTTTCAAGCCTTGAAACCTGAGCCTGGGAGATTCCTATTTCTTTGGCAACCTCTGTTTGGGTTTTGCCCTGCATAAATCTCATTGAAAGTATTTTTTTCTCTCTGTCACTAAGCTTTTCAATAGACTGTTTAAATACTATTTCGTCTATCCAGTTGTCGTCGCTGTTACTGTCTCCTACCTGATCCATTACATATATTGTATCACCGCCGTCATTATATAAAGGCTCATACAGTGACACCGGCTCCACAATTGCCTCCAGAGCCAATACAACTTCTTCCTTTTTTATATTCATCTCTTTGGCTATTTCTTCTACAGTAGGTTCTTTCTGATTTTCATTTGTAAGTCGTTCCTTTATCTGCATGGCGTGATATGCTGTGTCACGAAGAGAGCGGCTCACCCTTACGGAATTATTATCACGAAGATATCTCCTGATTTCTCCTATTATCATGGGAACTGCATAAGTGGAAAAACGCACATTTTGACTAACATCAAAATTATCTATGGCTTTTATGAGACCTATGCATCCCACCTGAAAAAGATCGTCAAGATTTTCTCCCCTGTTTGTAAATCGCTGAATAACACTTAAAACAAGCCTTAGATTTCCGTTTATGAGCTCATTGCGTGCGTTTTTATCCCCTTCCCTTATTTTCCTGAGTAACTCCATTTTTTCTTTTTCTTTCAGAACCTTGAGCTTTGAGGTATTAACTCCGCACAGTTCAACTTTATTAAATTTCATAAAAAAACCTCCCACGGCGTTACATTTAAAGTATTGCCGAAGGGAGGTTTTTTAATTCAGTAAACAGTAATTTATGGTTCAGGCAATTTTGAGCTTTAAGCGAAGCTTATCGCTAATCATTGCGATAAATTCACTATTTGTGGGCTTGCCTCTTGTGTTCTGAATAGTATATCCAAAATAAGAGCTGAGAACATCAACGTCTCCTCTATCCCATGCTACCTCAATTGCGTGGCGAATTGCTCTTTCAACACGGGAAGGAGTCGTTTTATAAATTTTAGCAACTGTGGGATAGAGAACCTTTGTTACAGATTCAAGCATCATCTTATCGCTGATTGATAAAATGATCGCTGTTCTAAGATACTGATATCCTTTAATATGAGCTGGAACACCGATTTGATGCATGATTTCTGAAACAATAACCTCTAAATCATCAGTACTGTTTATCTCAGACATATCACCTTTAACACTGCGGTTTTTCCAAGCAGTAATTTGTTTTATTCTTTGAGCAAGAACATCCACATCAAATGGTTTAAGAAAATAATAATCTGCACCAGCAGCAATGACTTCTTTTTCAAACTCAGCGTTATCAACGCTGGACATGAGAATTACAATAGGCTTCTTTTCAGGCCTGTGTTCCCTTAATTTTGAAAGCACACCTAATCCGTCAACATGGGGCATGAAACTATCCATAATAAGAACATCCGGTTTTATTTCATTAATGCGTTCAATGACCAGAGCGCCATCTTTTGCAACCATTGATACATCAAAACCCTCTGTTCTTAAAACGCTGCTGCAAGTTTTACCAAATTCTGTTCCTTCTTCTGCGATCATAATTTTCATTGTCTTTTCCATTTTTCAAAACCTCCGTTTTTTGTTCTACCATATTTTACCATCTATTCCATTTATTGGCAATAGTTTTTTGGCAAAAAATGGTAAATTTTTCCAAAACAGTTGGTTTTGCCTCTGTTTATGCCTTTCAAGAACTTTAATCATCAGATTTATCAGTCAAAGTATCTGAAATTTCTATCATTTTTTCAGCATATATGCCATATCCCTGTAAAGGGTCGTTGACAAAAACATGGGTGACTGCACCAATAAGCATTCCGTTTTGAATTATTGGACTTCCGCTCATACCCTGAACTATACCTCCAGTTTTTTCTATAAGCCGGCTGTCGGTTACTTTTACCACCAGATTTTTATATCCTGAATCTCCAGCAAATATCTTTTTTACTTCTACTTCAAATTTTTCCGGAGTCTTTCCATCTATAGTAGAAATAATATACGCTTTACCTGATTCTACTTCCTGTTTTGTGGCAACGGGTATTTTTTCAGAATTTACTTTAATTTCGCCTATTGTATTACCGTAAATTCCGGCAGCGGTATTTAGTACAAGATTTCCTGTTACGGATCCGCTGAATGCACCTATAAGCTCACCTGGTGTGCCTTCGCTGCCTTTCGCACAGCTATTGACGACGGCTTCGACTATATCACCGCCCAGAAGAGGCATTATTTCACCAGTGTCTACGTCACAGATTCCGTGACCTAAACCGGCGAATATATTGTTTTCTTCATCGTAGTATGTCATTGTTCCTATACCCGCGGTGCTGTCTCGCACCCAAAGACCGGCTCTGTATTTATTATCATCCTTTGAAAGCTGAGGATATAAAACTGTGGAATAGGATTTTTCTCCTCTTACATAATCTATATTTATTCCTTTACCGTCTGAGCTTTCAAAAAGACGCATTATATCTTTATTTTTATTTACTGCCTCTTTATTTACATGAGTTATAATATCGCCTATTTTTAGTCCCGCCTTTTCAGCTGGATTTACGCTTCCCTTAGCTGTTACAATATCCTGCATACCCACAATCACCACGCCGCTTGTATAAAGCCGTATACCGAAAATATTGCCGCCTGGAATTACATATTTTCTTTGTATTCTCGTAACTTCAGCGGATTTTACAGGTATTACATTAAAAAGAGTAATATCTTCCTGAACAGTTTTCTCCATGGGTGTTTCCTCGGAAGAATTTACCTGATTGTCGCTTTCTTCAAAACAGCTTATGGAATATATATTCCTGATGGTAATATTGCTCTCGTTTGTGACAAAATAACTTGTGGGTAAAAAATAATAGGCAAACGCAATTAAGATCAAAATTAAAATTGTTATAACCGAAATGCATGCTGCGGTAATTTTTACTGCTTTTCTCATTTTTTCACCTCCTTAATAAATGCCGCACAACTAATTTACCTTTTTAACGACAATTTATTTGCGGTAATTAAATGCCGCTTCGGGTGAATTTGGAGATGATAAAAAAATTTGTATAATTTGCTTATTTAAATTTTTTGAAAGCAGTAGTAGTATATAGGTCGAGTACTTAAGGAGATGTTTTTATGTTTGAAAATATTACTAAAGATGCTGAAATAGCTATAACTGAACTTATAGAAACAGCAAAACTTAAAAAGGGAAATATTGTGGTAATAGGTTGTTCTTCCAGCGAAATGGTGGGAGAAAAAATTGGTACAGATTCCAGTCTTGAGGCCGCAGAAGCCTGCATTAAAGGTATTTATCCGATTTTAAAAAAGAATGGTATTTTTCTTGCCGCACAGTGCTGTGAACATCTTAACCGTGCAATCATAACTGAAATAGCTGCTGCTGAGAAACTGGGTCTTGATCCCGTAAATGTCGTTCCCATGCCAAAAGCTGGTGGATCCTTTGCAACTACAGCTTACAAAGCTTTTGAAAATCCTGTTGCAGTTGAAGAGATAAAAGCTGACGCCGGAATAGATATAGGCGGCACACTTATAGGAATGCATCTTAAAAAAGTTGCCGTTCCCGTAAGACTCAGTATTAAAAAAATCGGAGAGGCAAATATAATATGTGCCAGAACAAGACCTAAATTCATAGGCGGAGAGCGTGCTCATTATAACGAAAAGCTCATGTAAAATTTGTCAAAAGAGTGAATATTAAAAGGACACCTGCAAAAAAGCAGATGTCCTTTTTGACTTTAAGCTTACAGATTTAATCTTCCAAAGGTTTCTTCCAGAATACCGCACGAACTGTTAAATTTTTCCATTTCTTTATTAGTAAGGTTTAAAGTCAAAATTTTCCTTACTCCGTTACGATTAACTATACAGGGTACGCCGGCAAAAACTCCGTTTTGACCGTATTCCCCTTTCATCATTGACGAAACAGTCAGCACACTGTTCTCATTGCCAAAAATTGCCTTTGTTATTCTGAGCATAGCCATACCAATACCATAATAAGTGGCTTTCTTTGCTTTTATGATTTTCTGTGCCGCATCACGAACCTCTACGGCAATTTTTTCAAGTTCGCCTACGGAAAAATCGTTTCCGCTTTCTTCGCAGATATCAATTATGGGCTTAGTGGCAAACATCGCCTGTGACCATGGAACAAATTCGCTGTCACCGTGTTCACCCATAACGTAGGCGTGAATATTTCTCGGGTCTGCATTAAAATAGCTTCCTAAAAGATACCTTAGCCTTGAGGTATCAAGGACTGTTCCCGTACCAATTACACGATGTGAATTAAACCCCGAAAGCTCACAGACAATTTTAGTCATAATATCAACGGGATTTGTGGCCACAAGAAAAATGCCATTAAAGCCTGACTGGGTAACCTGACCGATTATGGAACGGAAAATATCGGCATTGCGCTGCAGGAGATCGAGTCTTGATTCTCCCGGCTTCTGCGCTGCACCTGCGCTTAAAACAATTATATCCGCATCGGCACAGTCACTGTAATCTCCGCTTTTAATTTTCATATTCGACGGAGCAAATGCCAATCCGTGGTTTAAATCCATCGCTTCGCCCATAGCCTTTTCCGCCGCTACGTCTATTAAAACAAGTTCGTCGCAGGCTCCCTGATTTAAAAGCGCATAGGCAAAGCTCATTCCGACCATACCTGTGCCGATAAGAACAACCTTTCTGTTATCATTTGCCATTTATATCAAACTCCTTTTTTCTATTTTATCCCGCTCAACAGTTAAATATGAAAAAAGCCGATTTAAAATCAGCTTTTTTACTGCTGTTTTAAATCGGCTTTATGTTTTTTAAAATTTAAAATGATGAAATAAGCTCTTTTAGTGTTTCACAGGCATCACCAAGAAGCAGTGTTACACCTGTTTCCTTAGTATAAAGGGGATTTTCAACTCCTGCATATCCGGGTTTTAAATCGTAGTTACAGATAATTACATGCTTTGCTTTATCTGCATTAAGAACAGGCATTCCGTAAATTGGTGTTCCCTCAGCTTCTCTTGCAGCAGGGTTTACAACGTCATTTGCACCAATAATCACAACTGCATCAGCTTCTGCAAACTCAGGATTGATGTCGTCCATTTCATAGAGTTTTTCATAGGGAACATCTGCTTCGCAGAGAAGCACGTTCATGTGTCCCGGCATTCTGCCAGCTACCGGATGGATAGCAAATTTAACCTCTGCTCCGTTAGCTTCAAGTTTATCGCTTAATTGCTTTACAAGGTGCTGAGCCTGTGCAAGTGCCATTCCGTAACCTGGAATGATTATAACCTTTTTAGCTTCTGAGAGTATTTTTGAAGGAGTTTCTTTTTCTGCCTCCTTTTCCCCGGAAACATTTTCTTCTCCCGCAGTTTTGCCGATAGCTGAAATAAGTTTCTGCAAAGTGTCATTGGCATCGCCTAAAAGGAGTGTTACTCCCTCGTTCTTACTGTAAAGGGGATTTTCAACTCCTGCATATCCGGGTTTTAAATCGTAGTTACAGATAATTACATGCTTTGCTTTATCTGCATCAAGTACGGGCATACCGTAAATGGGTGTTCCCTCCGCCTCTTTTGCGGCAGGGTTTACAACGTCATTTGCGCCTATAATAACTACTGCATCAGTTTCCGAGAATTCAGGATTGATGTCATCCATTTCATAAAGCTTCTCATATGGAACATCCGCTTCACACAGAAGAACGTTCATATGTCCCGGCATTCTTCCCGCTACCGGATGGATAGCAAATTTAACCTCAGCCCCGTTGTTTTCAAGCTTATCGCTGAGCTGCTTTACAAGATGCTGAGCCTGAGCAAGTGCCATTCCGTAACCAGGAATGATTATGACTTTCTTGGCCTCATTAATAACCTTTATGTATTCCTCTTCCTGTTTTTCTTCTTCCCTTTTATCATCTGAAACGCTTTCAGGCTTTGCATCCATATCTTTAAGAAGTTTTCCGAGAGTTTCACAGGCATCTCCTAAAAGAAGGGTTACACCCTCTTCTTTACTGTAAAGTGGATTTTCGACTCCCGCATATCCAGGCTTTAAATCGTAGTTGCAGACAATTACATGCTTTGCTTTATCTGCATCAAGTACGGGCATTCCGTAAATAGGTGTTCCCTCCGCCTCTTTTGCAGCAGGATTTACAACGTCGTTCGCACCTATAATAACTACTGCATCGGTTTCGGCAAACTCGGGATTGATATCATCCATTTCATAGAGCTTTTCATAGGGAACATCCGCTTCGCAGAGAAGCACGTTCATGTGTCCCGGCATTCTACCTGCTACAGGGTGAATAGCAAATTTTACTTCTGCACCCTTTGCTTCAAGCTTATCGCTGAGCTGCTTTACAAGGTGCTGAGCCTGAGCAAGTGCCATTCCGTAACCGGGAATGATTATAACTTTTTTAGCTTCGTTTAAAATTTCAGCAGGTGATTTTTCTTTTACTGGTTCCTCCATGACAGCCGCTGTATTTTCTTCCGCTTTCTCCTCTTTCTTTTCCTCTGCCTTTTTCGCTTTGCCTGAAACAGAGGTCTTTCCAAGAAGGATATCCATAAGATGACGGTTCATTGCCTTACACATAATCTGAGTAAGAAGAAGTCCGGAAGCTCCTACAACTCCGCCAATAGCTATAAGAAGAGGATCTCCGATTGCCATACCTGCAATTGCTCCCGCAACACCGCTGAAAGAGTTAAGGAGAGAAATTGTTATAGGCATATCTGCGCCACCCACACGGATTGAAAATGCATATCCGAAAATGGTGCTGAAAACTGCGCAGAGAATGCAGCTTACAAGAATTGAAACTTCAAATGTGATGAGAACAACTGTAACAGCGGTAATTAAAAGAGAAAGTGTGGTAATAGTACTGTGTCCTTTAAATACCACGGGACGCTGTGAAATAACCTTATGAAGCTTACCTGCGGCAATAGCACTGCCTACAAAAGTAATAACACCTATTGCCAGAGCAAGTCCGCCAGTTGCAAGGGCAAATTTTCCGGTACTCTGATGACCTACAACGGAAATAAAGGCTACGAGTGCAGACGCTGCTCCGCCGAATCCGTTGAAAAGAGCAACCGCTTCCGGCATTTCGATCATTTTGATTCTCTTTGCCCATATAAGTCCTGCTACAAGACCCGCAGCCATAGCAGCCCACAGCATCCAGTCGGTCAGAATTTCGTTTTTATAAAGCGTTACTCCGATAGCCGCCGCCATACATACTGCGCTGAGACGGTTTCCAGTGGGGGCAAGCTTTACCTTACTCATAAGAGCTATACCTACAAGAACGCCAACAGTAAGGACGCCGCAAATGATGTAATAAACTAAATCAGTCATTGTTTGTCGTCCTCCTTGTGTTTTTTATTGAACATACGCAGCATACGACCTGTAACGCCAAAGCCTCCGGCAACGTTTATCATTGCAAGGAAAATTGCAATAACACCTAAAATTTTATTTCCTGTTCCCACAGCCAGAGCAGTAGCTGTAAGTGCACCGAGAATTGTAATTCCCGAAAGGGCATTCATTCCCGACATAAGTGGTGTATGAAGAAGGCTCGGCACATTGTTTATTATCTTATATCCTATTAAAGTTGCGGCTACAAATATAACCACATAAATTAATTCTTTCATGTCTACCTCCGAAAAACGGGGTGCTGTTATGGCACCCCGTATAAAACATCTCAGCTTTTAAAGCTTAAATCAAAGACCCATAGCCTCTTTTGCGCCCTTATGTACAATTTCACCGTCGATTGTTACAAGGCTTGACTGTACTATAACGTCGTTCATATCAAGAGCCATCTCTCCGTCTTTTGCAAGGAATTTAAGGAGATTATAAATATTGTTAGCAAACATCCATGTTGAGCTTGTGGGCAGCATACCGGGAATATTCTTGATACCCTCGAGAACAACACCGTGCTTTACATCTCTCTCACCAGGAGTTGTAATAGCGCAGTTACCGCCCTGGTCAATTGAAATATCAACTATAACGGAACCGGCTTTCATGGATTTTACCATATCTTCTGTAATAAGAATGGGAGCGAGCTTTCCGGGAATAAGTGCGCTGCAGAAAACGATATCCATATCCTTGATATGCTCTGCAATAACTGCACGCTCTTTTTCGAGCCACTCATCAGAAATACGCTTTGCATATCCGCCCTCACCTACTGCCTCAGAAGCGGGAACACCAAGATCGATAACCTTTGCACCGAGGCTCTTTGCCTGTTCAGCAGCATCGGGTCTGATATCAGCTGCATATACAACTGCTCCAAGACGCTTAGCTGTTGCAATAGCCTGAAGTCCGCCGACACCTGTTCCGATTACCATTACATTAGCGGGCTTAATCATACCAACTGCACAGAAAATCTGCGGAACAAACTTTGCAAGGTCGTTTGCTGCAAGCATGATTCCCTTATATCCTGCACAGGTGCTCATTGAGGTAAGAGCATCCATATTCTGTGCTCTCGAAATTCTGGGAATACCATCAAGAGTTATGGAGATAACTCCCTTAGCAGCAAGATTTTTTACCATTTCATGGTTAACGGGAGAAGCAGGATGAATGAAAGTAATAAGATACTGTCCTTTTTTCATCATATCAACTTCGTGAACACCTTTTGCTTCGTTAAAGAGAGGCTCTTTTACCTTAAGTATAACGTCCGCTCTTGCATAAACATCAGCTACATCATCAACAAGCTCTGCTCCAGCAGCCTTGTATTCTTCGTCGCTGTAAAATGAGCCTACACCGGCTCCACTCTCTACAAGCACAGTAGCGCCGTCAGCTACCATCTTTTTAACTGTTTCCGGAATTGCGGAGACTCTTCCCTCGTCATGCATTATTTCCTTTGGAATACCGATAATCATTTTCTTTTCCTCCTATTATAAAATTATATTTTCTTATGAGCTTCTGCTCTGATTTACATTTTATTGAAGTAATGTTTCAACAAGAACCGTGCTGTCATTTTTCACTGTTGAAAGAACAATATTTGTTCTTGTAAGGGATATACCTGGAACGCTTTTTATATCGTTGAGAATTTTTTCTAAAGAGGTTGTAGAGTCTGCTATGACTTTTAGCAGAAAATCAAAATCACCGGTTATGTAGTGACACTCGACAATATAATTGTTTCGGTTTACAAAATCTATAAACCCTGAATTGTATTTAGGATGCTCAATTCCGACGGATACTGTAGCCATAACATCTTTACCTACACATTCCTGATCTATAACTACAGTATAGCCTTTAATGATTCCTGAGCTTTCGAGCTTTCTTATACGCTCTATAACCGCAGAAACGGACATGCTTATTTTTTCTCCTATTACAGAAGCGTTTTCACGGGCATTTTTTCTCAAACAGTTAAGTATCTTTATATCAATTTTATCCATATTAATCGCCTCGTACTCCCTCTTTTTGTATATTTTAACACCAAATCGAAAAAAGTAAAGTACTTCTACAAAAGTACATAATTATTTCTTGAAATAACCTCGATTTGCAAAAATATTTTCAAACGCATTAGTAATTCCCATGCTCAACCGAAAAAGTTACTGCAAAAAAATAAAAAACAGCGTACGCTTTTATCCATTGCGTACGCTGAAGCAAAATATTTATGGCAAATTAAAGGTTATGTATAACTGTATTCAAATGTTATTACAACAAAATTACGCTCATCAAGTTTTTTAACCTCTGCTTCTATAAGATTTTTTAGCTGTGCATCTTTCATTTGAAACTTATGAGGCTTCACAAGGTCAAAAACTATATTTGTGTGAGTGGGTCCAAAAACAACACGGAAATCATGAATTGATAATCTGTCGTCAATATTTTTAACAATTTCGGTTACTGACTTTTTAAGCTCAATTACGTTTTCATCATCTGTAGCGATAGGATCGAGATGAATAACAGTAAAAATTCCAAACTCTTTGTATATATCGCGTTCAATAAGGTCAATTGTATCGTGACTCTTCATTATGTCTGCATCCGCAGGAATTTCAGCATGAGCAGAGGCAAAGCTGCGGTTGGGTCCGTAGTTATGTATCATAATATCATGAACACCAACAACTCCATCATAGGATAAAATTTTATTCTGAAATTCCTTTACGAGTTCCGGCGACGGACTTTCTCCTAAAAGCGGTCCTACCGTATCTTTCAGTATTCCAATTCCGGAAGCAAAGATGAACATAGCTACAACGATTCCCATATATCCATCCAAAGGAATATCTGTAAAGGCTGCACAGATAAGAGATATCATCGAAACAGCTGTAGCAGCTGTATCACTGAGGCTGTCGGCAACAACAGCAGTCATAGCCGGAGAATTTATTCGCTTGCCAAGATTTTTGTTAAAAAACGCCATCCATAGCTTCACACAAATTGAAAGAATAAGAACCACAATTGCCGGCCAACTAAATTTAAGAGGTGCCGGATTTATAATTTTATCTATAGAAGATCTGATAAGCTCGTAACCCATCATCAGAACAAGGAAAGATACTACCAGTGCACATATATATTCCAGTCTTCCATGACCGAATGGATGCTCATCATCGGCTGGCTTACTGGCAGCTTTAAAGCCAAACACTGTTACAATAGAAGATCCTGCGTCGGAAAGGTTATTAACTGCATCAGCAGTAATAGAAATACTGTTCGAAAAAGTACCAATTAAAAATTTTGAAACTGCAAGAATAATATTGCAGACTATTCCGACTGCACCGCCCAGTATACCGTATTTTTCTCTTACTTTAGCATCTTTAACGTTTTCTGCATCTTTTATAAAAAGCTTTATAAGTAACTTCGTCATCTGAAAAAGACCCTCTTACCAAAATTTATTTTACCAGTGTAACATCAATACGATTGTAGGGTATCGTTATACCGTTCTCATCAAAGGCAAGCTTAACCTTCTCCTGAACAGAATAATAAAGATCCCAATACTTATCACTGTCACACCACATCTGAAGTACAAGAGCAACTCCGCTGTCACCGTGCTCTTTTACCGCTACAAAAGGAGCAGGTTCTTTATAACATATGTCATGGGAAGCGGCAACTTTTAATAGAACTTCCTTTGCTTTAAAAATGTCGTCATCATAGCTGATTGAAAAAACAAGGTCAAGTCTTCGTGTCTGAGCTGTAGTGTAATTTATAATATTATTGCTTGTAATATGAGAATTCGGAATAATTATTCTTTTGTTGTCGATTGTTTTAAGAACGGTATCCATTATTCTGATTTCAACAACCGTTCCCGACACGTTTTCAAGCTCTACATAATCACCGCATTTAAAAGGCTTATTAAGCAGAATCTGGAATCCGCTGGCAAACTGGGCAACGCTATCCTTTAATCCCACACCGGCAGTAACTCCTGCAGCACCAATAGCTGCAATAAATGAATTAAGATTTATACCCAAGGTAGAAAGAGCTGAAATAATTACTCCAAACTTTAATAGCAAAGAAATAACTCTTGCTGCAAAAGGATATATGGTAGCGTCTACGTTTCTGTTTTTTAAAGTTTTTACTACCAACTTTCCCACAAGATTTGAAAGCCAAAACCCAACACCTAAAATTATTACTGCTAATAATAAATGAGGAAGAAAATCAATTACTTTTTCTACAAGATTATTCCTCGTCCATTCCTGCAAATTTTCCAACATAACTTTTCCTCCAGTCCATGTTTCCATGTTCTAGTAATTATATCATTAATAGCCCTGAAAGAAAAGTTTTTACAGATAGATTTTATATTTGATTCAAATTCTTGAATATACTAAAGAATTACTATTAGCAAGAATTTTTTCTCCGATTTTAATATAAATTTTTGTATCGGAATTTAAAAAAGCATCTGCAGGTAAATCAGAAAAAAAGACATTGAAAAGATATCCGCTTTTACATGGATTACACACATATTGTGATATATTTTCAAAAACCAGAATTATATCTTCTCTTTTATCTAAATTATGAAAGTTTACATTAACTCCTTCAATTTTAATAATAGTCCCCTTTCCCCATGCATAAAGTTTTAATTCGCAATCCGTGTAACCTCCTAATGCATCTTTTAGCTTTCCTTTTAAAAATGGTGCCTGATTTATTGCCTGCGAAAAGCTATAATATGTCACAAAGCCTCACTCCTCCAACTATTAATTTCACTTCCATAGTATGCAAAATAGACTTTTTGCGACACAGAAAGAAAGAAAAAACAGTTGGTATTTTAGCTTGCATTGTGCTTTTCAGGCAAAGAAAAAAGGCGCTTAAAGCGCCTTAATGTTTTTTGTTATAACTTTTAATCTTTGCTTTCAATATAAGCCTTTATAACATCGATAATTTCTCTTTCGCTCATTTTGGAACTGTTAAGCATCATATCATAACTTTCGGGAGAACCCCATTTAGTATCACAAAAATAGTTATGATACGATTCACGACGTTTATCAGTTTTTGTAATAAAACTCTTTGCCTTTTCAGGAGCTATTTTATACACATCTATGCAGCGCTGAATCTTATAATCCATATCAGCATAAATAAAGACACTAATGCAGTCCTTTCGGCCTTCGAGAACATTTTCAGCACATCTTCCTACAATAACGCATGAGCCTTCGTTAGCTGCATTTTTAATTATTTCGGACTGAAGTATAAAAAGCTTATCGGTTACCGGCATTTCACGGGAAGACATATCCCCGAAAGCAAAAAGAGCATTTCCAAGGGAAAGATTATAGAGCAAACTATCAGTAGGATATTCATCAGCTGCTTTTAAAACTTCCTCGCTCATGCCACTCTTTTTAGCAGCTAAGCTGATAAGATTTTTATCATAGAAAGGAATATTAAGTTCCTGCGCAAGCTTTTCGCCAATATCATGGCCGCCGCTGCAGAACTGACGTCCTATTGTAATTACAGTTTTTTTCATAATCTCTACCTCCCAAAACTTAAAAACCAAAGCCTCAACGATGTAAACCGTTGAGGCTTGAACTTTTAGAACACCGGAAACACACCTTTAAAACAATATCTTCTTTTATGTCCTTCACTGCTTTTTACATTATATTTTATTGCAATTTTTCAACACAAAATAAGAATTTGTATGTTTGTTTTCTTTTATTATGCCGGCAGAATACATAATGTCAATTTCATATGTATTAACTTTTCTGTTTCACACCGGTTCAGAATCGAAATCTGCCGTTTAAAGCCTCTTCTTCGTAATGGATAATCTCCTTAAATTAAATTGCCGAACTTAAATTTTGTTCGTTTCAACTTTGGTGCAAGACAGAAGCTTTTAAATTTCAGCTCTTAAACCGGCGGCCTTACTGTACGGCTCACATTCACAGTACATTGGTACCGCCTCCTTATTATCCTTTAAGCCTAAGGAAAGAACATCAGCACTTTACATCTAACAAAATAAACTTGACTCCTTTTTCTTCAAACTCACTCTGCTGATTTTCTTAACTTACTTACTTTCTTTCCTTAACTTCAACTAAATTATAGCATACTTTTATGTATTGTCAACATTTTTTAAATAAAATACTGCATTATTTTTAGTTAAAAATTTCATTAAAATTGCGTATTGACTTAAAGAGCAAAAACGGCTAAAATTATAAGGTAAGCTTTCACAAAAGGAGCGTAGTTATGAACGAAGAGTACACACCCGATATTTTAACCGTTGCTGATGAAGAAGGCAATGAACATACCTTTGAAATTCTTGACAGTATTGAAACTGATACTGATAGATACGTTGCCGTTACCGCATATTATGATGATCCAGAGGAAATGATAGAGGATGACGGCGAACTCATAATTTTGAAAGTTGAAGAAACAGATGGAGACAGCTTTTTGGCTCCTATCGAAGATGACGCTGAATTTGATGAGATTGCTGCAATTTTTGAAGAGCGCCTTAGCGAAATCTATGATATAACTGACGAGAATTAAATAATTCCTGCCTTGTGCGTTTAAATGCAGTTAATATAACCCAACACACTTTATTAGGGAATGCTTGCTCGGACGGACTATTGCAGACCTCCCGGTTACAACCGGACGGTGGGAGCATGAAAACGTACGGCGCATACCCACCTGCTTTTTGGGCAGGTTATAATCAGCTGCATGACGGCATGGCGGGTTTTTATTTTTAAATCAAAGCACCGGAAAACCGGTGCTTTTCGTTATTTTATGGTAAAAGTATTGACTGCCGAATAATTTATATTTATTGAAGATTAACTATTTCTTTCGTTATACATCAACACTTTTAATTTTCTTTTAAACCTGTATATTTTTACGTCTTATAAATTTGCTAAGTTTCCAAAAGAACAGGAATTTAAAAATTAACAAAATATTAAATAACAATATTTTTATAATTAAAGTTATCTTTTTTTATCTTTTTATGTTTATCCATATATATACTTTTTTACAAATTTTTATTGTTTGTTAAGATAATTGGACATTTATTTTGAATTTTTACAAATATAACAAATTTTTTTCGATTTCTCTATTTTTAAATGATCAAACAAATCAAATTAAACCGAAAGTTGAAACTCTTGACATTGCATTTTTACAAATGTATAATTTTTTTAATGTAAGAAAATGTTTTTCTATAAGAAACACATTTCCAATCTACATTTATATGTAAGGAGAGAGTAAAAATTATGAAGTATGCATTGTTTACAGGCGGTGCAGGCGGATTAGGCGGTGCTTGCGCAAAAGCAATGGCAGCAGAAGGTTGGACAGTTTTCGCAGCGGACATTAATGATGCCGCCCTTGCTGAAATCGGTGAAATTGAAAACATTATTCCTGTCAAAGTTGACATTACAAACCAGGAAAGTGTTGACGCTGCTCACGAAGAAGTTGCAAAATACACAACTAAGCTTGATGCTGTTATTAACTTTGCAGGTATGCACACAATGTGTTCAATGATCGAAGGCAATTGCTCAAACATAATCGAGAAAATGCTTATGATCAACGTTATGGGCATGGTTAGAATTAACCGTACATTTATTGATATGGTAATCGAGGGCAACGGTCGCGTTATTAACTGCAGCTCAGAGTGCGGATACCTTACAGCTCAGCCCTTCAACGGTCCTTATGCAATTACAAAATATGCTGTAGAGGCTTACACAGACAGCCTTCGCCGTGAGCTTATGTTTATCGGTGTTCCGGTTGTTAAAATTCAGCCCGGCTCTTTCAAGACAAATATGCATAAATCTGCTTCAGCAGGTCTTGATAACCTCATTAATTCTACAAAATATTACGGAAAAGTACTTAACACACTCAGACCTATTATGGATAATGAGCTTATGCATGCAAACGATCCCAAATATCTTGTCGCAGCCCTTCTTGAAGCTGTTGATTCAGATAAGCCAAAGCTGGTTTACAGAGTTAAGAACAGCGCAATGCTTCGTGCTCTTGAGATTGTTCCCACAAAACTTCTTGAGTTTGGCTACCGTGCAGTTATAAAATAAGTAATAAATTAACATTTATATACTGATAAATGAAAAAGTTCCTGCTCGTTTAATGAACAGGAACTTTTTTATTATTCTCTTCTATTCAATCACAGAAAGATGATAACAAAAAGCGTGAAAAATCAAAAACATTGATGTTTTTTAATTACCATAAATAGTACTTCTAATATTTAGCATAATTTATTTCATATTCTACAATTATCATTTTAGATTGTTCTATATTAAAAAACATGTTGATAAAGCTATAATTTCCACCATCTTCAGGTAACGTATTGTATTCCTTTGAATCAATATTATAAATTAATAAGTAATCGTATCCCCCATAATCACTGAATGGTGATGTAATTCCTATTAAATCATTAGGCACAGAAGATAACCACCTATCATCTGTTTTTATCTGTTTTGCAAAATCTTTTGTCAAATCATCATCGAAGTAAATATCACTGGTATAGTATATATATCCTCTTGAAACATCTTGTACACCTTTTGTCCAATCCTGTGTATTAATCTGCTTACTTTGAGGAATATCTATGCCTGTTAATTGCTCAACACGAATTACAGGCTTGGAACTGTGATCATAAATATCAGAAAATATGAAAGTAAAAGACCCGTAAAGACAAAGTATTACTGTAATAATAACACCGGAAATAATATTCTTTTTATATTTATAATTTTTATATTTTAAATAAAAGCCAAATACCGTTGAAGCAATAGAAAAAGGTGTAAATAAATAACATATCCACGTGTTCTCAATAAAAAGATTATTGAGGCTTGATACCCAGCTGACCAAAAGCAAAAAGCCTGGTATTGAAAGCAGTGATAAAACAAATAACACATTTGATATGATTTTCAATTTATCTGCTTTTTCTCTTTTCAACACCTTTTGAGAATTTCTATTCATATATAAATATAAAGCTGAGTTAAAAGTCAAATTTTCTTTTTTTAAAATAAAAGATTGTCCCTCAAAATGGATCACCAAATATTTACCAATATCCTGTATTTGTTCAATATCTTTGTAGTAAACTTTTAAGCTTTCAAATATATCATTATTTTTAAATATTTTTATTGTTAAAAAATCATTGAAAAGCTGGTATTCATATGAGTTTTTCGATATCTTCTTTGCTTCTGCCACTGTTTTTTTTAGTGCTTTTATATTTGAAATAGTGCCTATTACAAAGGTTCCAATAATAAATCCGATTAATATATCCGAAATATGATTAGCTATAAAGAAAAGAATCAAAAAAAGACACAGGATAGAAAAAATTATCGTACGACGTATAATTGAACTTTTCAAAAACTTATATATTGTCAAACATTCATCTTCAGAATAACAAAACTGATAACTTTCCGATAAAATTTCTTCATCTTCTCTCTCATCGTTTCCGTAACCTAACAGTTCATCTACTGAAACATTAAAAATATCTCTTAAACGAATAAGATTGTCAATTGTCGGAAGTGTCTGATCTTTTTCCCAAAGGCTTACTGTCTGACGGCTTATGAGTAGTTTTTGTCCAAGTTCTTCTTGAGAAAGACCAAACTTCTTTCTATAAAATTTGATTGTTTCACCTGTTGTCATAATCCTGCCCCCTTTTCATGTTTTTATTATACTGTAAGGACTGAAAAAATGAAATCACCGTTCACTTGATTTTGTCAAGCACTACTTGCATTTTGTAAAGCAATATAAATATGGTCATATAAAATATTAAAATGAAAAAAATCATATTAAACTTAATAACAAATATGTTTAAATAATTATGTTAGAAATCATGTTAGAAAAGGTGATTTTCATAGTTTCTGTAAACATAAGAAAAAACCTTGAAACAACGTGGTTTCAAGGTTTTTAGTTGGTTGCGGAGGCAGGATTTGAACCTACGACCTTCGGGTTATGAGCCCGACGAGCTACCGGACTGCTCCACTCCGCGATATTTGATGCACTCTTTAGTGCTTAATTATAATACCACATCTGCACCCTCATGTCAACTATTTTTATTGTAAATAATAAAATTAATTTGCGCTTTATTCATTGAAGCAATCTTCTTTACGGTAATATATCTTTTTCCAAAAGTAAATTCTCCGCTTTCGGAAAAGGAGCGGAGAATTTACCGATAAACAAGTTAAATATTTTTAAAACTGATATTATTTAAAAATTCAAAAGACCGCCAAATTTTACAAACAAAGGTGCAAAAACAAGAGCTACAATGGTCATCAGCTTAATAAGTATATTTATCGAAGGTCCTGCAGTATCTTTGAAAGGATCACCTACTGTATCGCCTACAACTGCAGCTTTGTGAGCATCGCAGCCCTTTCCGCCATCCTTTCCCTCTTCAATATACTTCTTTGCGTTATCCCAAGCTCCACCGGCATTAGACATAAATATTGCCATCATTACTCCTGTTACAAGAGCTCCTGCAAGAAGTCCTCCTAAAGCCTCTGCACCCAGAAGCAGACCCATAACAAGAGGAGCCGCAACAGCCATTATTCCAGGAACCAGCATTTCTTTTAAAGCCGCAGAGGTGGAGATTTCAACGCACTTTTTATAATCAGGTTTGCCTGTTCCGTCCATAATTCCGGGTATCGTCTTAAACTGCCTGCGTACTTCCTCGATCATATGATTGGCTGCTTTGCCTACAGAGGACATTGTAAATGCCGAGAAAAGAAACGGCAGCATTCCGCCGACAAAAAGTCCGCAAATAACATCAGGGCTCAAAATACTAATGGTTTTTAGATTTACTGCTTCCGCATAGGAAGCGAAAAGCGCAAGAGCTGTAAGCGCCGCCGAACCGATTGCAAAACCTTTTCCTATGGCGGCGGTTGTATTGCCTACAGCGTCAAGTTTATCTGTAATCTCTCTTACACTATCGTCGAGACCGGACATCTGAGCAATTCCACCCGCATTATCGGCAATAGGACCGTATGCATCCACAGCTATTGTTATTCCCGTTGTTGAAAGCATACCAACCGCAGAAAGAGCTATGCCATAGAGCCCAAAAAATTTATAAGAGATTAAAATTCCGAGAGCAATGCACAAAATAGGAATAGCAGTAGATTTCATGCCCACTGAAAGTCCGCTGATTATTGTCGTAGCCGGACCGGTTTTTGACTGTTTTGCAATTTCCTTAACATGTTTATAATCAGCAGAGGTATAAATTTCAGTTATCTCACCTATTAAAATTCCCACAACAAGTCCTGCCGTAACAGCAAAAAACGCTCTAAGGTCTTTAAACATAAACCAACTTAAAAGAGCTGAGCCTACAAGCACGGCAGCTGACGAAACGTAAGTTCCTACTTTTAAGGCATTGTGTGGATTTGCTCCATCCTTACCTCTGACAAAAAACGTTGACACAATAGAAGCAATAACTCCTATGGCAGCAAGAGCGAGAGGAAAAATAATTCCGTTAGTTCCTACTGCCTCCCCTGTTATTGTTACAGCTACCGCACCAAGGGTTATAGCGGATATAATTGATCCCACATAAGACTCAAACAAATCGGCACCCATACCTGCAACATCTCCAACGTTATCGCCTACATTGTCGGCAATAACTGCCGGATTTCGTGGATCATCTTCTGGTATTCCTGATTCAACCTTTCCCACAAGGTCTGCACCTACATCGGCTGCCTTTGTATATATTCCGCCGCCTACACGGGCAAAAAGTGCAATGGAAGAGGCTCCCAAACTAAAACCTGTTAGAACCGAAATGTCTTTAGTGAAAATATAAATGAGGCTTATGCCGAGAAGTCCGAGACCTACAACGGACATTCCCATAACTGCTCCACCGGAAAATGCTATAGAAAGAGCTTTGTTCATTCCCTTCTCTTTAGCCGCATTAGCAGTTCTTACATTGGCTCTGGTTGCAACTGTCATACCAAAATATCCGGCCAAAGTGGAAAAAAATGCACCCAACAAAAAGCATAGTGCTGTTATCCAGTTTCCTAAACCGAAACCTATCAGCAAAAACAGTACTGCGGCAAAAATTATAAGCACTTTATATTCTGCACCTAAAAATGCTTTAGCTCCGTCACTTATTGCTGAAGCTATTTTCTGCATCCTTTCATTTCCCGGGCTTTGTCTTTTAATCCTCAGGGAGGTTGCAACTGCATATACAATTGCAAGTACAGCCACAATCGGCGCCATATAGAGTAATTTTTCCATAAAAGAGCCTCCTTTTTAATGCCAAATATGAATTTCAAGCATCAGCATTATTCAAGTATGTTATTATATTAACATTCTATAAAGACGATTGCAACAGTTTATTATATTGTTTATTTATTTTTTTGTACAAAAAAGCAAATACTTGATACTTATTCACAACAAATTAGCAGAAACTGAAAACTGTATAAAATAAGAGCTACCTGATTACAGATAGCTCGTTTTCCCCGTTAACTATTTTATGCATTTACTGCAGAAGTATTAAAATTTTTTCTTAAACATTTCTCTATAAAACTGTCCATACAGCTATCATATTTTTCTTTTGCTATGTAATAACTTCTGGCGTGGCGTGCTCCTTCCACTAAAAGGAACTCCTTCTCCCCTTTATATGATTCATAGAGCTCTTTACCCATATATGTAGGAACAAATGTATCTTCCGTACCGTGCACAAATAAAATCGGCACGGATGCATTTTTCAGGGAGCTTCTTGGTGAAGCCTCATTAAAAGCATAGCCTGCTTTCATCTTGCAAACAAAACTTGCTCCCTTTTTTACAGCAGACAACTTCATTTTAGTCATATCTCGTATATTGCACTGTATCTCTTCATCCATATCATTATATCCACAGTCTTCAATAACACCTTTAACTTGACTTGGAACCTTTTCACTTCCGGCAGTCATCATAACAGTTGCCGCTCCCATTGATATTCCGTGCAACATTATCTCAATATCCTCGCCGAAGTTTTTGATAAGATAATCGCACCAGCTTAGAATATCAAAATGGTCGAGATATCCGAAACCTATGTATTTACCCTCGCTTTTGCCATGGGCTCTATCATCAGGAATAAGGCAAGCAAAACCTAAATCGTCATAATAATGCCTTGCAAGATGGCTCATTTCATCACGGCCGTTACACTGATATCCATGCACCAAGACAACAAACTTTTTATCTGACTTACCATGAGTGAGCAGAAGGGCTTTTAATTTTAATCCGTCAAAGGATTTTATCTCTTTCTGTACAGGATGCTTTAAAAGAATATATTCATTATTAATGTTTCGTATATGCTGTCGATTTCTTTCATCGTCATTTGTAGGAAGCTTAGGGGTTTTAGGACGAACTATTATAAATTTAAAAACACAAACAGAAACGACAATCAACAATAATACAATAAGGCAAACTACTGCGGCAATAACTGCAAAAAGAATTTTCATATTTTCACCTCAAAGTTTAATGGGTATATTTTACCATAAAAGCAAAACATAGTCTATAAAAATAGGTGAAAATGTAAAAATACACAAAATGTATAAACATAATACATAATATTGACAAAAAATAAATTTTATGATTATATGTAATCAAGATATTCTAATAATTTTATATATTCTGATTTTCTGTATAGTATTCTATAAACTTATTTTGTTCAGGGAGTGAGATACAATGAAAAAAAGTTTACATACTATTTTATCGTTATTGATGATTTCAGTAATCATCCTCATAACTGCATCATGCAATAACGATACCAAAACCGAGAGCGATTCCCCTGCAAATATAAACATTGACAAATTTTCATCTGAAGAAGTATTATGTATCAATTCCTCTGAATTGAACGTACAAAACGATACTGATTCTTTTAAAGCATTTCTTAATAAAGGTGGAATTCTTTTAGTTTATAACGATGCAGCCATTAGCAACTCATTAGGCAAAAATCTTAACATGCAAGTTCAGGCTGGCTGGTCAGAAACAGATATAGCGGCAATTTATTATTACTATGGAAATAACCTAAGCGGAACTTATATCATTAATGCCCATAATAATATCAGCTCCTCCGAACAGGAAAGACTAATAAAAAAAGCTCTCGATGAAGTCGGTGCCATTCAAAGCACAGGCAAATATTATCTCGCAGACATCTCTGATATAGCTCTCGGCAATCTCATTATATCAAGCGCAAGCTATCCAGAAGGAACATTAACAGCAAAATACGAATTTTTCACAGCGCAAAATCATTTTGAAAAGGATTATTATACCGTTAAAACAACCGTAACGGGCAACTCGGGATCTGTTTTGGCTTCAAGTAATTCAGATTACGAATCTAAATATCGAGGAGTTTCTCAAAATACAACAATTAAAGCCATCTCTTCAAGTGTTCTACTGGATGCTTATGGTCCTCAAACCACAGATGATAATGAAAATTATCATGTTTCTATTTTCGATACTTTGTACGAGACAGATAAGGAAGTTTTGAAAGCTGAATTTAATTACTCAAAGCCTTTGCCTAACGCTACCATTGAAGCCAACTGCACAAGAAACGAAGCTATCTGGAACGTATCACTGGAAAAAGAAGCACGTAATGATACTTATGTATTTGTTCCAGCAGTAACTTTTTCCTGCCCGGAAAGCAAATCATCTGTAGACATTAATTTGTCATCAAGCTATACTGTCGATTCGTGGAATACCCTCAAAAAAACAATCTCTTCAAACAGGGATGTTACATTAAATCCGGTTAAGCAATAATCCAAAAAATAAAAATACCAAATATATTACGCAACTATAAACAAAGCACAGATGTTCATTAGTTCATCCGTGCTTTTTATATTTTCAGAGCCATATATTAGGAAAATCTCAAAAATTTTAGTTTTCTGAAAAAATAAAAAACCTTGCAAACCGCACAAAGTACGATTTTACAAGGTTTTCTGGTGGTCGGAGTGACGGGACTTGAACCCATGGCCTCTTGGTCCCGAACCAAGCGCGATACCAAACTTCGCCACACCCCGATGACAGCTATAATATTATATAATGAGAAGTTAAAAAAATCAAGAGAAAAGAGCAATTATTTTAATTTTAAACACTATCTTTCTAAAAGCTCTTATACAGTATCGGAGAAAAAAGGAATTCTGAATTTTTACAGATTATTTTCGGGAGTTGTCTTGGTTGAGATTGTATGATAATATATAATAAATTTCAAAATTCCATATCTTCTGAGGTGAAAATATGTGTAATATGAGTAACGATTTGAAAAAAATAGACGAAGTAATTGCACAAGGCCCATACAAAGATACCTGGGAGTCACTGTCAAATTACACTGTACCTACATGGTATAAAAAAGCTAAATTCGGAATTTTTATTCATTGGGGTATTTACAGCGTTCCGGCTTTTGGAAACGAATGGTATTCACGTTCCATGTACTGCAAAGGTAGCCGAGAATTTGAACACCACATTAAAACCTACGGTCAACAAAAGGATTTCGGATACAAAGATTTTATTCCAATGTTTAAAGCCGAAAAATTCGATGCTCAAAAATGGGCAGATCTTTTTAAAGAGGCCGGCGCTAAATATGTAGTTCCTGTCGCTGAGCATCACGACGGATTTCAGATGTACAAAAGCAAGATTTCTCACTGGAACGCATATGAAATGGGACCGAAAAGAGATGTCCTCGGAGAACTTGAAGCTGCCTGCAAAAATAACGACCTGATTCTCGGAGCTTCTTCTCACAGAGCCGAGCACTGGTTCTTTATGGGCCACGGCAAAGAGTTTGACAGCGATATAAAGGAGCCCCTTGTAAGAGGCGATTTTTACTGGCCAGCAATGCCGGAAAGAGATCATCATGATTTATTCAGCGAACCTGTTCCCAGCGAGGAATATCTACAGGATTGGCTAATACGCACCTGCGAAATTATTGACGAATACAAACCCAAAATAGTTTATTTTGACTGGTGGATTCAGCACAGTGCCTTCAAGCCATACATAAAAAAGCTTGCGGCTTATTACTATAACAGAGCATATGAATGGGGTACGGAAGTTATAATTAATTACAAGCACGACGCTTTTCTCTTTGGTACTGCAGTACCGGATGTTGAACGAGGCCAGTTTGCAGACGTTCAGCCATATTACTGGCAGACCGACACCGCTATTGCACTTAATTCCTGGTGTTATACAGAAAACAACGACTTCAGAAACCCCGTTGATATAGTCTGCGATTTAGTTGACATTGTAAGTAAAAACGGAAATTTGCTGCTTAACGTAGGACCAAAATCCGACGGAACAATATCAGAGGAAGACGCTGCCGTACTTAAAGGAATAGGAAGCTGGCTGAAAATTAACGGAGAAGCGATTTTTAATTCCTCCGTTTTCCGTAAATACGGTGAAGGGCCTACAAAAATTACCGAAGGGCAATTTTCTGACGGTATAAAGAAGAACTTTACCAGTGAAGACATAAGATTTACAGTGGCAAACGGCTGCGTTTATGCTATTGTTCTCAAATGTAGCCATAATGGAAAATACTGCATAAAATCTTTAGGTCAAAAAGATGCATCAAGAGTTGCAAATTTCAGCGGAATCATAGATAAAATTTCTGTTTTGGGCAGTAATCAAGGTCCAAAATGGCATAGATCAGAAGAAGGTCTTTATATTGAAACCAATTACAAATCGGAATATCCCATTACTTTTAAAATCACATTAAAGTAACTTGAATACCCATAATATTTGCACAGGGATAGTTTCTGTTCTTTAGTGTAAGTAAAATCTGAAATATCAACACACATCATAATAACAAAATCCTTTCATAATAAAAGCTGTTTCACTTTTACTATGAAAGGATTATTTTTTGTTTTAATCTAAATTTCCCAAATCAAACGCCAATAACGTTACACAACTTTGCCTTTTCTGCCGTTTTTTGAAGATTTATTGCTCATCTTTAATTCAACAGACTTTTTTGAGGGATCACGCTCAATTATCGGGTCACCAGTTCCCTTAACGCAATCTTCAGTAATTATTACCTTCTTTATTGTACCGTCTGACGGAACAGAATACATAACCGGCAGGAGGATTTTTTCCATAATAGATCTGAGTCCCCTTGCACCGGTCTCGTTCTCAAGAGTTTTGTCCGCAACGGCAACTAAAGCCTTATCGTCAAAAACGAGCTCGACATCATCCATATTGAACAGCGACTGGTACTGCCTGAGAATCGCATTCTTAGGCTCGCTTAAAATTCGTATCAGCGCATCACGGTCAAGATTTTTAAGAGATGCAATAACAGGTATTCTGCCTACAAGCTCAGGGATAATACCGAATTTTACAAGATCCTGATGTATGACCTTACTCATAATATTATCCTTATCAAGCTCCTGCTTACTGCTGATTTTTGCACCGAAGCCCATAGCAGAGCTGCTCATTCTCTTCTCTACGATCTTCTCTATGCCATCAAAGGCTCCGCCGCATATGAAGAGGATGTTTGTGGTATCAATCTGGATAAACTCCTGCTGCGGGTGCTTTCTTCCTCCCTGAGGAGGTACATTTGAAACTGTACCCTCAAGGATTTTCAAAAGAGCCTGCTGTACTCCTTCGCCGCTTACGTCTCTTGTAATCGAACGGTTTTCGGAGCGTCTGGCAATCTTATCGATTTCATCGACATAGATTATACCTTTTTCTGCTCTTTCAATATCAAAATCGGCGGCCTGAATAAGCTTTAAAAGAATGTTTTCAACATCCTCGCCGACATATCCCGCTTCTGTAAGAGTTGTAGCATCAGCTATTGCAAAAGGAACATTCAGAGTTTGGGCAAGTGTCTGAGCCAACATTGTCTTACCAACACCAGTGGGTCCAAGCAAAAGAATATTGCTCTTCTGTATATCCACATCGCTTTTCTCGGAAAGGAAAATACGCTTATAATGGTTATAAACAGCAACACTGAGCGCTATTTTCGCTTCGTCCTGACCTATAACATACTCGTCAAGCTTTTCTTTTATTTGACTCGGTTTGGGCAGAACAATTTCTTCGTTTTTAACTTTTCCTCTGCGGCGCTGCAAAGGATCATCTTCGCCAGCGTCAATTACTCCTTTGCACAGTTCTATACACTCATCACAAATAAAAACTCCCGGACCGGCAACAAGCTTATCTACCTCATCCTGAGTTCTATTGCAGAAAGAACAGCGGATTGTTTTATTGCCGTTATCCATGTCTCTCGGCATCAGATTACCTCCAAAAACTTACAAAAGTTATCTCTTGTCGATTACTTTATCAACAAGGCCGTATTCCAGAGCTTCAGCTGCTGTCATAAAGTTGTCTCGTTCGGTATCTCTTGCAATTTCTTCAATGGATTTTCCAGTGTTTTCAGCAAGAATTTTATTAAGTGTCTGCTTTGTTCTCAAGATGTGGTCCGCAACAATTTTAATATCCGTAGCCTGACCCTGAGCACCGCCTGAGGGCTGGTGAATCATTATCTCGCTGTGAGGAAGAGCAAATCTCTTTCCTTTTGCACCGGAAGAAAGCAAAAATGCTCCCATGCTTGCAGCAAGACCGATACAGATTGTTGAAACATCACACTTAATGTACTGCATTGTGTCATAGATTGCCATTCCAGCAGTTACAGATCCGCCAGGGCTGTTTATATAAAGGCTGATGTCCTTTTCGGCGTCCTGTCCCTCAAGATAGAGAAGCTGTGCTACAACAAGGCTTGCGGTAGCATCGTTAACCTCGTCTGACAAAACAATGATTCTGTCGTTGAGCAAACGTGAAAAAATATCGTATGAACGTTCTCCTCTGTTTGTCTGTTCGATTACATATGGTACCAATGCCATACCAATGCACCTCCAATTTTCTTAAACATTATTTTTCGGTACGGCAAAAGAAGCCGTACCGAAAAGTATATGCTTTATTATTGAACAACTTGTAAATATTTTATAACACCGATTTAAAATTTATTCGGCATCTTCAGCTTTTTCTTCTGCTTTTTCCTCAGCAGCAGCTTCTTTTGCCTTCTTGGGAGCAGCCTTTCTTCTTGTTGTCTTCTTTGCAGGCTTCTCCTCTTCAACAACAGCTGTCTCTTTAATAAGGTCGATTGCCTTTGTGAAAGCAAGGTCACGCTTGAGGCTCTCTTCTGAAACAGCCTTCTTTACGTCCTCAACCTTCATGCTGTAGGTCTCAGCAAGCTTTGCATACTCTGCCTCAAGATCCTCAGCAGTGGGAGCAATGCCCTCAGCCTCAACGATCTTCTCAAGAGCAAGGTCTGTTCTTACCTGAAGGTCTGCCTGCTCACGGAATCCGTCACGGAAAGCTCCGATTTCCATACCTGTGTATTTAAGATACTGATCCATTGTAAGACCCTGCATCTGAAGACGATAGTCCATGTTCTTGATGTTCTCATCAATAGCATTTTCAATCATCATGTCGGGGATTTCAGCTTTGATTCCCTTTGCAACCTGCTCAACAAGCTGATGCTCAAGGTCATGATCTGCATCGTGCTCTTTTCTCTCAGCAAGCTTTTTCTTGATATCTTCCTTAAGCTCGTCCAGAGTATCGAACTCGCTTGTATCCTTAGCAAAATCATCATCTGCTGCGGGAAGCTCTTTGAACTTAATCTCATGAAGCTTAATCTTGAATGTTGCATCCTTGCCGGCAAGCTCTTCAGCATAATCCTCGGGGAATGTTACGTTAACATCGAACTCATCGCCTGTGTTGTGGCCAATGATCTGTGACTCGAAGCCGGGGATAAACTGGTTTGAACCGATTACAAGGTTGTAGTTTTCACCTTTGCCGCCCTCAAAAGCAACACCGTCAACAAAGCCTTCAAAGTCGATTACTGTAAGGTCGCCATCCTGAACAGCTCTGTCCTCAACAGTTATCATTCTTGAATTCTGCTCAAGTCTGCGATCAAGCTCTGCCTTAACATCATCATCTGTGACAGCAGTTGACTTCTTAACAGCCTTGAGTCCCTTGTACTCGCCAAGCTCTACTTCGGGCTTTACAGTTACCTTAAGCTTAAGCTCAAGTCCCTCGTCGCCTACGGAAACAACTTCTGCATCGCTTGTTCCGATGAAATCAAGCTCAGCCTCTTTTATTGCAGACTCGACAGCCTCGGGATAAACGATCTCGATTGCCTCATCATAGAATACTTCTTTACCGTACATACGCTCAACAATGCTCTTGGGAGCCTTGCCCTTACGGAAGCCGGGAACTGTAATGTTCTTTTTCTGCTTATTGTATGCCTTTGTAACTGCTTCCTGGAATTTTGCGGCGTCAACAGACACCTCAATTTCATAGACGTTTGTCTCAACCTTAGTTGAAGATTTTAAACTCATTGCCTTTTCCTCCTGTTACTATGCAATATGACTGGGATATTATATCAGATATTGTATAATTTTTCTACTTGTTTTTTAAAAATTTTTATGTTTATTAAAAATTTTGGACTAGTTTCGGTGCAAAAGCGAGAAAATCGCACGAAATCAGGGCAAATTCTATGCCGTCCCGCACTGAATTTATGGATCTTGTCATTGACGGGCCGTGCAAATGACCGTAATAGCACCGTTTAATACCGGTTTCGAGAAGGACGTTATATATCTCTTCGCAAACCATATTTTGTGTAATGGGCGGATAATGGAGAAATACCACCGGTTCCAGACCCGTTTCTTTCGCAAGGTTAATGGAAGTTCTCAGTCTACCCGCTTCACGAAGAAGCACTTTATTGTCTGCCGACTCCTCAGCGTCAAAAAACCATCCTCTTGAACCGCATACTGCAATATTTCCAACCGTCAGCGTATTATTGTGAAGGAAACGAATAGTCTTTATATCATGCTGGGAAAGAAAGGTGTCCATTTTTTTCATTGTTGTCCACCAGTAATCATGGTTACCTTTGAGTATTATCTTCTGCCCTGGAAGCGAATCAATAAACCTGAAATCTTCCAAAGCTCCTTCAAGGCTCATTCCCCATGAAATATCCCCGGCTATTACAACGGTATCGGAATCAGTGACAGCCCTTTCCCAGTTTTCCTTGAGCTTATCTACATATCCGCTCCAGCCTTTGAAGATATCCATAGGCTTGTCCGTTCCAAGGGACAAATGGGTATCGGCAATTGCAAAAAGAGACATAACTCACCTCCCCTTTTAAAAAGCCGCCCACTCCGTTGAGAAGCAGGCGGCTGCTCATTTATAAGGCTACCCAGATATTATCAGAAGTTTAATAAAATCAGATGCCGAGCATTTTATATACTTCGTCTACCATCTGAGACTTTTCACATACTCCGTCAAAACGTACAGCCTTTTCGCTCAAATTAGCAAGCTGAGGCGGAACAGGCTCATTTGTAGCAACTGAAAGCTCGGATACTACGCTGAACTCACTGCCAGAAGAACGCTCGCCTGTTACAGCTTCAAGAACATCAGCTGAGAACTTATAGGGGTTAGCTGTTGAAGCAATAACAGTATCTGTAGCATCTGCTGTTCTCTCTTTATAAGCGTTATAAACGTTTACTGCAACTGCTGTATGAGTGTCGCAGAGATATTCGTCAGACTCAAATACCTTTTTGATTGTAGCCTTTGTAGCGTTATCATCGCAGTAACCTGCTACGAAAAGATCCTTGATCTTTGCAAAGACATCATCTGTAACCGTGTACTTTCCATCAGATGAAAGAGCATTCATCCAGCCTCTTACAAGCTCGTCATTAAATCCAGTAAGATCAAAGAGAAGACGCTCGAGGTTGCTTGAAATAAGGATATCCATTGAAGGAGAAGCGGTCATATAGAAATCACGGTTTCTGTCATAGGTTCCGCTTGTAAGGAAATCTGTAAGAACGTTATTTGCATTTGAAGCGCAGATAAGCTTTCTGATGGGAAGTCCCATTTTCTTTGCGTAATATGCTGCAAGGATGTTGCCGAAGTTTCCTGTGGGAACAACTACATTTATCGCCTTGCCGGGCTCAATGCTGCCGTCGTTTATCATATCGCAGTAAGCTGAGAAGTAATAAACGACCTGAGGAACAAGTCTGCCCCAGTTAATTGAGTTTGCAGAAGAGAACATCATATTATGAGCAGCAAGCTTTTCTCTTACAGCGGGATCAGTGAAAATCTTTTTAACGCCGCTCTGTGCATCGTCAAAGTTTCCTTTAATTGCACAAACGCCTACGTTTTCACCCTCCTGAGTCATCATCTGAAGCTTCTGCATGGGGCTTACGCCGTCTTCAGGATAGAAAACAAGAACCTTAGTGTTCTTTACATCTTTGAAGCCTTCAAGAGCAGCTTTGCCTGTATCACCGGAAGTTGCAACAAGAATTACAATCTCCTTGCCGCCAGCTGTTTTGGAAGCGGCTACAGTGAGAAGATAGGGCAGAATCTGAAGAGCCATATCCTTAAATGCACATGTTGGACCTCTCCACAGCTCGAGAACATGGGTGTTGGGCTCAACTTCAACAAGGGGAGCTATTTTAGGTGAGCTGAATTTGCTCTGCTCATAAGCACCGTTTACGCAGTAATTAAGCTCTTCATCTGTAAAGTCGGTGAGGTAAAGAGAGAGAATCTTCTTTGCCCTTGTAATATAGTCTGCGTGTGAAAGCTCAATAATCTCATCCATGGAAACAGAGGGAATTGAAACGGGTACAAAAAGTCCTCCGTCCTCGGAAATTCCCTGAGCTATTGCCTGAGCAGCGCTCACACGGATATTTTTATTTCTCGTACTTGTGTATTCCATTTTTGATTCTCCTTATTCCAAGTATACCTTGTTATTCTATCACATATTTTCAGCGATGTAAAACATTAAAGAAAAAATTTCTCGCATTTCCATAAAAGCAACTATTAAGAGTATCTTCCGGTATACCGTTTTTGTTTAGATAGTCCCATAATTGAGGAATTTTTTCTATTCCACCAAGCTCTTCGGCAATTTCACAGCCGTCAAAATCAGAGCCCATGGCGGCGCCGTTTTCTCCTCCCCGCTCCAAAATATGATAAAGATGACGTAAAACCCCGTCAAATCCGCTTTCAGGATTATCTGAAAGAAAATTCTTATAAAAGTTCACTCCTATAAGACCCTTTCGCCTTATAATCTCATCTATCTGTTCATCGGTAAGGTTGCGCTTATGACGATATACCTTATTGCAGTCAGAATGACTTGCTATAAACGGAAAATCCACTTCCTGTGCCGTATCGTAAAAACCCTTTTCGCTCAAATGTGAGACATCAGGCACAATACCCACATTGCAAAGCTCCTTAACGGCACTTTTTCCAAAAGCAGTAAGACCTTTATCCTCTTTCGCCATACATCCGCTTCCCAGTTCGTTTTCGCCGTTCCAGGTGAGTGTGAGTATCTTTACTCCCCGCTCCTTTAAAAGCTCTATTCTGTCAATATCACCCCGTAAAACACTTCCGCCCTCAACTGCCAGAATGGAAGCGGTTTTATTTTCGTTTTCAGCTTTTAAAATATCGTCGGATGTAAAGCAAGGCAAAATTATATCTTCGTTTTTACCGAGCTGATTTAAATAATAATCGTAAACACTGTCAAAATAATCCGCCGCTTCTTTTCCACGCTTTTCATCGGGCATCCAAATTGCAAAAACCTGAACCCAGTTATCAAGATACGCCCCTTTTTCCAGGGAAATATGAAGCTTATTTTCTCTTAAAGGCAAGTTCTTATTGGCACATTCACCTATTGTGTCACAGTGAAGATCAAAAAAATTCAAAACCCATTCACCCCTTCAAAGGCATTTTCTATGTGGTTTATCCTTTTTACTTTTCCTCCGGATGTATATACCTCTATTACATCAAACCTCGGCTGAAGTGAGGTTTCATTCTGCATGAGATATATCTGAGCAGTTTTTACAAGCCTCTGTATCTTTTTATAAGTGACGGCTTCAGCGGGAGTATAAAAGGAATTTTCATCTCTTGTCTTTACCTCAGCAAAAATCAAAAATCCGTCCTTTTCGCCTATAATGTCGATTTCACCGAAACGGCATCTGAAATTTACACTGACTATATTATAGCCCTTTTTCCTCAAATACCTTGCCGCTTCATATTCGCCGTAGGCTCCCTTTCCGCCTTTCACTTTGCTTTACCTTCCTGCCACTTTTTGAGAAAAGTATGACGGTGTACAGGTGAAGGTCCGTATTCATCAAGACACTGATAATGAAGCTTTGTACCGTATCCCTTATGTTTTGAAAAACAATACTGTGGATAGACTTTATCAATATTCATCATATATCTGTCCCTTGTGACTTTAGCGAGAATTGAAGCTGCTGCAACACTTGCAGAACGTGCATCTCCTTTTATTACCGCTTCCTGTTCAATGGGCAGTCCTGGAGTCTTATTTCCGTCAATAAGGGCGTAATCGGGAGATACCTTTGTAAGACCCTCAAAAGCTCTGCGCATTGCAAGAAAAGTTGCCTGCAAAATATTTATTTCATCAATCTCCTGTTCCGATGCCATAGCAATAGAGTAATCAACTGCTTTTTCAGTTATCTCCTTAAAAAGAGCTTCACGCTTTTTCTCCGTAAGCTTTTTTGAATCATTGAGTCCCTCTATCATTTCACCGTCACGAAGCACCACACACGCAGCACAAACAGGACCTGCAAGAGGCCCTCTGCCCGCTTCGTCTATTCCGCAAACTGTTTTATATCCTATTTCCTTTGCAGCGTTTTCAAATTCAAACCAATCCAAATTTAACATCCTTTATAATATTTTCTTTACCTGCTGCTTAACGAGCTCTTCACTGAGATTGTCAATAAGGCATCCGTATCCGGCAACACAAAGGCCTCCCAAAACATTGCCATATGCGGCACATTTATTTATATCCATATCGTTATATAGTCCGTAAAGGAATCCCGTCACAAATGCATCTCCCGCTCCTGTTGAATCAACACGGGTTATTCCCGGCAAAGGCTCTATAACTGTGCTTTTCCCGTTATGCTTGACAAGAGTTCCTTTTTTATCGAGCTTAATTATAACGTATTCAAAGTAATCGGAAAGAATGTCTGCCGCTTTTTCCACTGTATCGGCTCCTGTGATTTTAAGAGCTTCCTTGGTGTTGGGTGTGTAAAAATCTGCGACCTCTAAACATTCTTTGTATTTATCCAAACTCATTTCGCCGTCCCAGCCCATATCAAAGACAAGCTTTGTTCCGTCCGCATTGGCTCTCCTGTATGCGTCAATAAAATTGGCGTCCATATCGGCAACCTTAGCTCCCTTTATAACCGAATAGACATCCTCCATAACTTTTTCGTCTATTTCCGCTCCGTCGGTATAAGAAACAAAAGCTCTGTCATTGGCTGTGATAATAGCACTGGTTAAAGTAACAGGCATACCGTCGCCCGAATATAAATTTCTATATTCAACACCGGTTTCCCTTATCTTCTCTTCGGCAAACTTTGAAAAGAAATCATGACCCGTGAAGCTTCCGAGACGTACAGGAACCCCCAGTCTGCCGAGATTTATCATGGTCGCCGGAATTCCGCCGCCAAGCTTCATATTAAAATCACGGGCATATATTTCTTCGCTCTCCTGAGGAATTGCAGACATTCCTCCATAAAGCAAATCTACATTTGCAAATCCTACTCCTGCCGCAAAACTCATTATTTCCACTCTCCGCTATATTCTTTATTCAAATTAAGATATTCTTCTACCAGTTCCCTTGCAAGAGAATATGAATTCACAAGGGGATGTACCATCAGACAGTCAACTGCCGCATCTATGCTTTTTTCTCTGATAGCCTTTGAAGCAAGTCTTTCATAAAGCTTTACTCTTCTTATAAGTTCTAAATTTATTTCACTCAGATTCTCAAACTTATGGGGAACACATTCTCCGTTTACTAAATCGCAGGTTACCTCTATTACATCATCGTCTCTCAGCTCTTTTACAGCTCCGTTATTTGGAACACACAAAATCATCTGGGTATCCTTGCCGCTGCGTACTGATTTTATGTATTTAAGGGCAACTCCCGCATATCCGCCCTCATCCTTTGAATAAATGTCAAATTTAAAGGGAGGCTTATCGTTTGCTACACCTGTTTCATTTGCCATGTATGCGCTTTCACGTTTACCATACCATTTTTCAAAAACCTTGAGACAGGAATCAAAATCATTTTCAATGTCCATATCTGAAAGCTCTTTAGTCATTTCTCTGTTTATTTCGCAGATAACCTCGCCTCTTGTTTTTCCGGCTTTCAAAATATTCTCAACGGCTTTTTCACGGTAATAAAAATAATAGAGATATTCATTTAAAATGCATCCCTGCTTTTTTACAAGCTCAGGCTCGAAAAAACGCATCTCCGTTTTATGATATATTCTCTCATCTTCAATAAGCTCCGGCATTATCTCCCTTCCACAGAGCTTTATACTGCTGAAAAAGGAAAGATGGTTAAGTCCGTAACACTCTCCTGTTATTTCATCCTGGCTTTTTCCATAAAGGGAAGCAAAATCATGGAGAAGACTGCTTGGAGCATCACATATTCCGTATGTAAAATCATATCCCATATCACGAAGAGTCTGAGAGACAACTCCGGCAGGATTTGTGAAGTTGAATACCTTTACGCAAGGCTTTGAATACTTCTTTATGAGCTCGCAGTATTCTTTAAGAGCCGGAACGGAACGCATAGCGAAAGAAAAGCCTGCCGCTCCTGTTGTTTCCTGACCGAGAATCCCCCTATTAAGAGCCGTTTTCTCGTCTTTTACACGCATTTCGTCTTCGCCAACTCTTATAGTTGTAATAACATAAGAGGCATCCTTTACCGCTTCCACCGCACCAGAAGTAAGGGTAAATTTAATACTTTCATCTATCCGCTTTGCCACCTGTTTTGCCATACCGCCGTAAATTCGCAGCTTTGTCTCATTGTTATCCATAAAGACTATTTCACTTATTCCAGTAGTCTTTGCGCTTTGAACCAGACTTTTGGCAAGAAACATTGAGCGGACTCCTCCGCCGCCTATTACCGCAAGCTTCATTTTTACCTCTCCTTTAACTGTTTTCTGCTAAGAAACAGTATAAACCACAAAAATATTTTTTACAACAGAATTATACATACGTTGCTTTTACTTTTCCTTAAAAACAAAAAGCCGAAGCAAGCTAAAATGCCTGCTCCGGTTCACCATTTAATTCAGTGCTGACAGTTACTTTTCACCCTTTTCCTGCAAAGCAGAAACGGAGAGACTTGCAAGACCTATACCCAGCATGATAAAAGCTGTCTTTGAGTCCGTTTCTCCGAGTATAGAAAGCACCGCAACAGCAATGCCCATTGCCAAAGCTACGCCCCTTAAAGCTACGTTCACTATTTCATTGACTTTTTTCTTCTCTTTGACCTTGGGCTGTGTTTTTACCTGCAAAAGCTCATCAAAGGAAACATGGAGCACCTGAGCCAAATGAGGAAATGAATTTATATCAGGACAGGATAAATCTCTCTCCCATTTTGAAACTGCTTTATCCGTCACTCCCATTAAATTAGCAAGATCAAGCTGTGTCATGCCCTGTTTCTTTCTCAATTCTGAAATTGTCATACCCAGTGTTTTTTTCATCGTTATACCTCCCTTTTCTTAAATCCACCATATCATATCAGCTCATTATACTCAACCGACCTGCGGTTTAATTATGTAATCCATCAGTTTAGATGCGGTTTAGCCTTTTGAAAGTTCTTGGTATTTAAAAAAGCGCTTCGTAAGAAGCGCTTTTTCTGGCTGGGATGGCTGGATTTGAACCAGCGAATGACGGAGTCAAAGTCCGTTGCCTTACCCCTTGGCTACACCCCAATATTCCTTATTATATTAAAATACGCAAAGCAAAGAATTGCTTTGCGTAATATGGGGTGGATAATCGGATTCGAACCGACGACCTCCAGGGCCACAACCTGGCACTCTAACCAGCTGAGCTATATCCACCATATGGCGCGCTTGAAGGGACTCGAACCCCTGACCCACTGCTTAGAAGGCAGTTGCTCTATCCACCTGAGCTACAAGCGCACAAAAAAATGGAGCGGGTGATGGGAATCGAACCCACACAACCAGCTTGGAAGGCTGGGATTCTACCATTGAACTACACCCGCATCTGCGACGCTAATAATAATATCAAATTGTCACCGTAAAGTCAATAGGTATTTTGAAATTTTTTGAATTTTTTTGCAGATTTAAAAGTCATGAAAAACCTATAAGCATTTATGGACAATTTTGACAGTCAAAGAAGCTGTTGATACAGCTTCTTTGAACTTTTACCATTTTACTCTTTTGAAGCCTGTTTTGCAAGGTCTTTTATCTGAGAAGATGTAAATTTATAAGAATTTTTGCAAAAATCACAGGAAATTTCTGTTTCGGGATCTTCTGAAAGCTCCTCAAGTTCCTTTTTGCCCAAGCTTATAAGTGCACGCTCCATACGCTCACGGCTGCATGTACATTTATATGAAGCATCACTTTCATCAAGGATATCCAGCTCAAATCCTTTCATTACGTGGCGACAGATTTCCTCCGGAGTTAAACCATCGGTGAGCATCTGTGTAACAGGCTCTAAGCCTTCTATCGCCTTTTCAAGTTTATCCAGTACACTATCTTCGGCAAAAGGCAAAACGTTTATTAAAAAGCCTCCTGCGGCCTTTACGGTCAAATCAGGATTTACAAGCACTCCGAGAGCACAGACCGTGGGTATCTGCTCACTTACAGCATAATAGCTTGTAATATCCTCAGCAATTTCTCCCGAAACAATGGGAACCTGTCCCACATAGGGTTCTTTCATCCCCATATCCTTTATAACTGTAAGATAACCGTCTCGACCCACAGTACCTGCAACATCCAGCTTTCCCCTGCTGTTAAGAGGAATCTCTACAACCGGATTTTCAATATATCCACGTACGTTTCCGCTGCTGTCGGAAACCGCAACAAGCTGTCCCGCAGGACCTGAACCGTTAATACGCAGAGTGAGACTATCTTCACGGTTTTTAAGCATATCTCCCATAAGAGATGCACCGGTCAACAGTCTGCCCAAAGCCGCTGTGTTAACTGCAGAGGTTTTGTGTATACGCTCCATTTCAGAAACTATATCGGTACTGTCTGTCGCCATACAGGCAACAGAACCGTCAACGGTTATGCATCTGACTATTTTACCCATTTTTATTAATCCTTCCTTGCAACGTAAAATATCCGCTCCTCTGTCTCAGACGGGGCGTTTCTGCTTAGCTCGCCATAGGCTTTTACATCGGAAAATCCGGCTTCCTTTAAAAGTCTCCTAATAGTTTCATCCGAAAAAGCACTCTCAGTAAAATATTCACTGCTTCTGCGGTAAAGCCCATTTTCCTCCTCGAAAAAGTCGAGAAAAATCTCCACCGTTTTGCTTTCATCGTCATATTCATTCTGCCATACACAGTAGACATCATCGTTATCATAGACAAAGGTATTATTGCCCAAAACATATTTGTGCTTATACTGTGTATTTACATCAAATATGAACAAGCCTCCCGGTACCGTAAACAGAGATACTCCCTTGAAAGCTGACAACAGCTCTTCTTCACTTTCAAGATGATTGAGGCTGTCAAGAAGACAGATAGTACACTCAACCGTTCCGTAAAGGTCTATATCGCACATATCCTGACACAGGAAAAGTATATCTTCCCCCGCTTCACAAGCCTTTTCGCGGGCTTCACTGAGCATCTCAGGAGAATTATCTATACCTATTACCTCATAACCTCTCTTAGCCATCTGTACGCTCATAGTACCGGTACCGCAGGCAAGGTCAAGGAGTATTCCTTTCTTTATACCGTTTTCATTAAGGATATCCGCAACATATTTTGCAGTCTCATCATAGGACACATTAGAAGTAAGGGAATCATAATATTCCGCAAAAGATCCGTATCTGCTCACTTATTTTTCAGCCTTTCAAAGACACATTCGTATCCGTCATTACCGTAATTAAGAGAACGGTTTACCCTGCTTATAGTAGCAGTGCTCGCACCAGTTTCCTTAACAATATCGCTGTATACACGCTTTTCACTGAGCATATGAGCAACTACAATTCTCTGAGAAATGGATTTAAGCTCAGTTATTGTACATAAATCTTCAAAGAAATCATAACATTCATCCATGGTTTTTAACTCAAGTATGGCTTTAAAAAGAAAGTCAATATTAGGGTCTTTTAATTTGGAATTCATGAAAAAACCTCCTATATTTTAAGCACTTTCAAACTTTTAAGTATTAAAGTTTAATTCTGTAAAATTTTAGCACACTAAAACTTAAAAGTAAATAGAATAAGCTCACAAAGTTAAAAAATACAGTAAATTTATAATCCATTCTATTTATTTTATCAAAAAGTACAAAAAAGCAGCACAGAAAAAATCTGTGCTGCCTAAAATCTTATTGGTTATAAGCTTATTAGCCTTCCATTCCCTCAAAGATGCTCTCATCGTAGTAGCAATGCTCATCTTTGTCATGAAGCGGATACCAAACCTGAGCGAAGAAGGGGTTAACCTTTGCAATCTCAGAATAGTTCCAGGGAGCGGGAAGACAATCTGGGCACCAGTGACCGCCACGGAGAACAAGGTTGGGAGTCATCTCAAACTCGTGACCGAATGCACACTTCCACTTAAGAGGCTTGTAAACGCTCTCCATTGTATCGGAGAGGCACTCGCCTCCGCGGAAAGCTGCTGCTTTCTTCATATCTTCGATTGTAAGCTCCTCGAAGGGCTTTGTCTCATCATAACCGTGGTCAAGATAAGTAACTTCCTCAGAAGGATGAACAATCTTGAATGTATCCCATGTACCGATGTTCTTCCACTTCTCATAGCTTCCGTAGTAAGCTGTGATTCTGGGAGTAATGTTGTTCTTGATCCATGTCATTGTACCATACTTAGCCTTATTTGCCATGGGCTCCATGCCGAGCTTCTTAATAAGGGCAGGAGGAATAATCTTAGCAAGCTTGTAGTATGAAGGTACTGTCTTTGAGAGTTCTTCGAAATACTTGTCAACAGGGATGTTAGCTCTGAAGTGGAGATAGCTCTCAAGAACATCAGAGTCAGCATACCACTGACCGTGGAAGTTCTGAAGAGTGAACCAGTTGCAGTCGAAAATCTTCTTGGGAGAAGAAAGACCGATTGCCTTAAGAAGATACTCTTCGAACTCATAGTTAGTAATTCTGTAGGAAGCACCACTACCGATGTTGTAGAATCTTCTCCAGAACTCTTCGGGAACATCGTCACCGCAGACGTTTGCAAGAAGACGGCCTGAATCCTCAACAGTTGCCCACTCAAGAACGCCGTTGATCGGAACGTGGAACATGATGGGGTCATAGTTTTTAAGGATTGCAGGATAAAGGATACCGGACTGACGAAGTGATACCCAGTGCTTAAGTCCTGACTCAGCTACAATGCTCTCAGCGATTGTCTTACTGATTGCATAGTGGTCGTATACGCTGATGTTGATGGGGTCGCCTGTTCTTGCCCAGTGAATGGGAGGATTACGGTCACCTGTCTGGGCAACTGTTCCTATGTAAACAAGCTTGATAGCATCAGGATCGGGCTGAGCTTTGATTGCTGCAACAATGTTCTTAACAGCAGTTGTGTTAGTCTTCATTGTGCGCTTGGGATAATAGTCAGCAGCAGGAGAAACCATACCACCAACGTGAAGAACGTAATCAGCACCTGTTACGCACTTGAGAACGTCTTCGTAATTCATGAGGTCGCCCCATACAAGCTTAACGCTTGGGTCGTTCTCATACTCTTTGAACTTTTCCTTGTTCTTTTCACTTCCGCGGTTTAAGAGAACGATGTCATAGAGATCTCTCTTTGCATAGAGCTCTTTAAAACCCTGAAAGCCCATGGTTCCTGAAGAACCTGTAAGAAATACAACTTTTTTAGCCAAGGTATTCCCTCCAATTAATTTTTTCCACATAATATTATCATAATTGCCCATAAAATGCAACTAAAGCAAATTAAAATCAAGAAAAATTTAATAATTTAATTAATAATTGCTAAATATTGCAAAAAATATTATTTTTCGCTGTAAAAGAATTTAAAAATCAAAAAAATTACAGCTTTGTATAACTTACAAAGCGGCCGCTATCGGAACGGCCGCTTATTATTGATATTAAATTAACCAAGCTTAGCTGCGAAGCTTCTCTTTATAGCGTTTGCTTTAAAGGGAGCAGCAGCTATTTCGCCTGCAGGAAGCTCGGTAACTTCGCCGCAATCAGAAGGTACAAGTACGGGACTTCCAGAAACGGGCCAATAGATACTGTGCTTTCCGCAGCAGGCACATTTTGAAGCGCCGGCAAAGCCTTCAACATTCTTGCAGATATCACTGAATACCTGGAAGTCGTTTTCAAAGGCAAATCCCTTTGCATCCCCTGCAAGCTTGCGGATAATTGCAAGATTATCTGCACCGCAAAGAGGTTCAATAGCCTTATTGACCTTATTGAGCTTTCTGTCAGCTGATACAAATGTACCGCTGCTTTCAGCAAAGGTTGAAGCAGGAAGAACAACGTCTGCCTTTTCAGCAGAAGCGCTCATGAGCACTTCCTGAACAGCAAGGAACTCAGGCTTATTGACCGAGTCGGGCATTACTTCGCCGAATACTACCATCGCCTTAACCTTTGAAGCATCAATATCACTGTAAGGTTTAACTCCGAGAATATCAAGTCCCTGAGAGTTTGCGCCCATCTTAAGTTGGATAAGTCCGTTGTGAGCCTTTCCGATATGACCGCTCTTCTTAGCAAGCATAGCAGCAGCCTTTGCACAGTCATAGGATACCATGTTGGGCTGAATAACTATCATAGCATTCTTAGCGTTCATGTAAAGCTCCGCAAACTCTTTGACATCTGCATCGCCTGCATCCTCGCCTGCTATTACTTTATAGGCATCTGTAAGGAATGAAACATCATTTGTAGAATACTTTCTGTATGCCCACTCGTCTGCCTGTGTATCCTTATTTCCGATTACAACAAGCTTTGCTCCGCCTTCAACAGCCTTCTTTATCTTCATTCCGGCTATAAGACCAGCTCCGATAACGTCGGCTCCAATGAGAACAATAAGATTGGTCTTCTGAAGCTCGTCAAGAGTATTATAAGAAGCGTTTACTCCGAGAACATCCTTTACTCCGCTCTTAACAGCTGCAAATGAGAATACATTATCAGTACCGAGAACTTCATTTGCATACTTCTTAATCATATAAGCTTCCTCAAGGGTATATCTTTCGGAAACTGAAACGGCGATTTCATCGGAAGAATACTTTTTGAGGGCATCCTTTACAGCCTCAACAGCTTCATCGAGAGCTGCTTTTTCAAGAACACCGTTCTTTCTTACCATTGCGCTCTTGATTCTCTTATCAGACTGTGTTTCGCCGTAGCCGAAACGTCCGCCGCCGCAGAGAAGTCCGTCATCACCTGCAGGAATAGCTCTGAAGAGTGTATTTCCCTTTGAGGTAAGGTCTATCTGACATCCCACTGAGCAGAAAGAACAGGTTGTTCTTGTAACATCCTCAGCAACGGGAACAGATTTTGCAACGGGAAGAATTTCACGAAGAGCACCTGTGGGACAGAGGTTTACACACTGACCGCAGGATACGCAGTCGCTCTTTTCAAGAGGTACGTTAAATGCAGGAGCAACAACTGTGTCAAAGCCTCTGCCTACAAGACCGAGAGCTGTTCTGCCCATTACCTCGTCGCAGACTCTTACGCAAAGTCCACAGAGAATACATTTATCTTCGTTACGCTCAATGAAGGGATGAGTCTGTGCGTGCTTGCGGATATGCTTTTCACCAACAAAACGCTGAGGAACAACATCATAATCATTTGCGTATTTTACAAGCTTACACTCATGAACGTCGTGGCATCCACACTCAAGGCATCTTGAAGCCTCCTGCTTTGCCATCTCTTCAGTGTAGCCCTTTACTATCTCCTCGAAATTGTGCTTGCGCTCATCGGGAGAAAGGTGCGGCATCTGAGGTCTATGCATCTTCTTTCTGTCTGCAAATTCCTCAGCAGTTACTGTACGCTCTACATAGAATGGCTTCTTATACTCAATATCAACACCGCAAAGATATGCGCTGATAACTGTTGAAGCCTTCTGAGCTTCGCCGATTGCCTCAATTGCAATGCTTGCGCCCTTATTTGTTGCGTCGCCGGCTGCAAAGACACCTTCCATAGAGGTTCTGAATGTCTTTTCGTCAGCTGCGATTGTGCCTTTTCTTGTAAGCTCGAGCTCTTCAAAGCCCTTGGCGTTGATTCCCTGACCGATAGCCATAATAACTGTATCGACATCAAGTTCCTCGTATGCGCCTTCAATGGGCATAGGTCTTCTGCGTCCGCCTGCATCAGGCTCTCCAAGCTCCATTTTCTGAAGCTTAATCTTGCTTACCTTGCCGTCTTCGCCGATTATCTCAACAGGATTTGTAAGGAATTTGAAGATTACTCCCTCTTCCTGTGCCTCTGTGATTTCAATATCCTCAGCAGGCATTTCATCCCTTGTACGTCTGTAAATTACGTATACTTCCTCAGCTCCGAGGCGTACTGCTGTACGGCAGGCATCCATTGCTGTATTACCGCCGCCGACAACTGCTACCTTTTTACCGATATCAGCAGGCTGGCCGAGAATGACATCGCGAAGGAAATCAATTCCGCCGAGAACGCCGTCAATATCTTCGCCCTTAACGCCCATGAAGCTTGCACTCCATGCACCGATTGTTACAAGTACAGCGTCATATTCAGCTCTGATTGAAGCGAATGTGCCGTCTTTACCGATTTCAAAGTTGTTTACGAGCTTAACGCCCATATCCTCAATGGACTTTACTTCAAGGTCGAGAACCTCTTTAGGAAGTCTGTACTGAGGAATACCGTAGCGAAGCATACCGCCCATCTTGGGCATTTTATCAAAAACAGTTACTGCATGTCCGTTTACTGTAAGGAAATATGCAGCTGTAAGACCAGCAGGGCCGCCGCCGATTACGGCAACTTTCTTTCCTGTTGAAGGAGCTATCTCAGGCATATATTTATCGTCTGATTTAAGATCCTTATCAGCTACAAAGCTCTTGAGCCATGCAATTGAAATAGGCTCTTCAACAAGCTGTCTGCGGCAGGCTGTCTCACAGGGGTGAGGACAAATGCGTCCGATTGATGCGGGAAGAGGAAGCTTTTCTTTAATAAGCTTTACAGCCTCTTTATACTCACCGTTTCCGATAAGCCCAACATATCCCTGACAGTCAGTTCCGGCAGGGCAAGCCAGTGAACAGGGACCCATGCAGTCGCCGTCGTGGTCTGTTATAAGAAGTTCAAGAGCAACTTTTCTGGAGCCCTTAACTCTTTCTGTATCAGTATGGATAACCATTCCGTCGCTTACCTTTGAGGAGCAGGCTCTGAGAAGCTTCGGTATTCCCTCTGCCTCAACTGTGCAAAGGCCGCAGGCTCCGTAAAGAGCGACTCTCTTGTCGTAGCAAAGAGTAGGAATTTTTATTCCTGCAGCTTCGGCAGCTTCAAGAATAGTGCTGCCGGCAGGTACGGATACTTCATATCCGTCTATATTAACTGTGACAAATGACATTTGCTTCTCCTCCTTTAATCAACGTCAACTGCGCCGAAGCGGCAAACGCTCTTACACTGTCCGCACTTGATACATGCTTCGGGGTCAATCTTATGAGCAGATTTAAGCTCACCGGAAATAGCACCCACGGGGCACTTCTTAGCACAGAGTGTGCAGCCTTTACATTTATCGGCATCAATTGAATATGTGAGAAGAGAAACGCACTCGTGTGAGGGACATTTTTTCTCTTCGATATGTGCTTCGTATTCACTGCGGAAATACTTGATAGCAGTAAGAACAGGGTTCGGAGCAGTTTGTCCGAGACCGCAGAGAGCGCCGTCCTTGATGCTGTAGCAAAGCTCCTCAAGAAGCTCTACGTCGCCCTGCTTACCTTCGCCGTTTACGATTCTTGTGAGAATTTCAAGCATTCTCTTTGTTCCGAGACGGCAGTGAACACACTTTCCGCAGGACTCTTTGGCGGTAAAGTCAAGGAAGAATTTAGCCATACCTACCATGCAGGTGCTTTCATCCATAACAACCATTCCGCCTGAACCCATGATTGCGCCTGTTGCGGCAAGCTCACGGTAGTCGATAACAGTATCAAGCAGTGATGCGGGAATACATCCGCCGGAGGGTCCGCCCATCTGGACAGCCTTGAACTCTTTACCGTCACGGATTCCTCCGCCGATATCAAAAATTACGTCGCGGAGAGTTTTACCCATGGGAATTTCAACAAGTCCGCCTCTGTTGATTTTACCTGTAAGAGCGAAAACCTTTGTACCCTTGCTGTTGGGAGTTCCCATTGCTGCAAAAGCACTGCCGCCATTAATGATAATCCACGCAACGTTTGCAAAGGTTTCAACGTTATTGATATTTGAAGGCTTGTGCCAGTATCCGCTTTCTGCCGGGAACGGAGGTTTAAGTCTGGGCATACCTCTCTGTCCCTCAAGGGATTCGATAAGAGCTGTTTCCTCACCGCAGACGAAAGCACCGGCGCCAGCCTTGATTCTCATATCACAGGAGAAGCCTGTGCCGAGAATGTTCTGTCCAAGATAGCCTTTCTCTCTTGCCTGCTCCATAGCATTCTCAAGACGTTTAATTGCAAGGGGATACTCAGCACGGACATATACAACCGCTTCGCTTGCGCCGATTGCATAAGCCGCAATAAGCATACCCTCAATAAGGTTATGAGGATCGCCTTCGATAACGGCTCTATCCATGAATGCGCCCGGGTCACCCTCGTCGGCGTTACAGATAAGATATTTCTTATCGCCCTTTGAGTTCCTTGCAGCGTTCCACTTAAACCATGTTGGGAAACCTGCACCACCGCGTCCTGCAAGACCGGAAATCTTGATTTCCTCGATGACCTCTTCGGGAGTCATTTCACAAACTACTTTTTTAAGTCCCTGATAACCGTCATCGCCGATATAATCGTCGATATCCTCAGGATTTATAACACCGCAGTGACGAAGAGCAATTCTTGTCTGCTTGTCGAGGAATGCTTTATCATCATCTGTTATAGCAATATCTGCAACAGCGGAAAAATCACCTGATTCAGCGGCATCTACAAGAGCTTCAGCCTTTGAAGCATCAACCTTTACAAAACGGTGGAGCTCTCCGTTATTATCATAAATATCAACGATGGGCTCAAGGTAGCACATACCTATACAACCGGTTATAGTAAGCTCGGAAGAGCTATTTTTTGCTTTAATAGCGTTTTCAAGAGCCTCGTAAACTTTACCGGCTCCCGCTGCAATACCGCAGCTTCCCTGTCCTACAACTATTTTCATTCCTCTTCCCCCTTTGTTTTAAGCTCGGCCAAAATCTTTCTTACCTTTTCAGGGGTAAGTGTGCCGTATGTTTCATCATTTATCATCATTACCGGAGAAAGGCTGCAGCAGCCAAGGCAGGCAACGTTTTTAAGGGTGAAAAGTCCGTCCTTTGTGGTTTCACCGTCTTTAATGCCAAGCTCCTGTTCAATGGTCTGGGCGATACGCTCAGAACCGTTAACATGGCAGGCGGTTCCCTGACAAAGCATAATAAGATATTTTCCTACCGGCTCAAATCTGAACTGAGCGTAGAAAGTGGCTACGCCTACAATCTTTGCAGGCTTGATTTTAGTTTCTTTCGAAATGAGCATAATTATCTCAGCCGGGAGATAACCGTAGATGTCCTGAGTCTTTTGCAGAATTGTAATAAGACTACCGGGCACCTCTTTGTAATGATCCAGAACAGCCTGAAGCTGCTGCATCTTTACATCGTTAGTTCCGTTGCAGTTACAAGGCATCCGAAAAAACCTCCTTATCCTTTTTTTATAAAACTCGTACGTAATTGATATTATACAATATTGAGTTTTTTACTTCAAGGAAAATCATCTAAAACAAGTTGACAATATTTTATAAAATAAAGTTACTTTTTGTGGAATTGAATCGTCAAAAAGGCAAAAAAATGGGCGCAGGATAAGGGAGCTTTTATATCCTGCGCCGCTGAAAACTTATTCAGTTTTGTTTATCCGCCGTATGTATATTGCTTGCTTTCTGATTCGCAAGTCTCAGTTACCGATCCATAATATGCAGTGATAGTCGCCTTTACACGGTAAGTTCCTTTAGAAGGAAGAACATAGTTATAAGCTTTAATCTCAGCATAATGTCCGGGAGCAAGGGTATGCCATTCATAATCGGTATTTACCCACCATAAAAGAACCTTTTTCTGAAGATATACATCTATGCCCATTTTTGTAGTCACACCGTCATATCCTGTTGCATATGCGAAACAATTTACTTTACCATTACCCACATATTCTATTCTTGTAAACACAGAATTAATATAACTGAAACGAGGTTGTACTTCCATAGTTTCTGCGGTATCGAGATCCGCAGCAAAAGCGATAGTATTAAAAGACATAAACATTACAAGACACATTAAAATGCAAAGTATTTTTTTTAACATTTTTCTCCCTCTTTCACTTTAGTTAAACTATTTCCCACTCCCCATTAATATAACGAAAAGAAAAATGATAATGTGACAAAATCACTACAAAATCAACAAAACGCTAACGTGACAGAATTACTACAAGAACACACAAAAAAGCACGCAAAAAACCACGTAAACAAATAATTCGTTTACGTGGTTTTGCAGTAATTATAATACACTTAAATAAAGCTGTTTTCAGTTAGTTAATCAGCTAATAACGAAAAACTATATAGAAATAAACAATTTAGTATAACGATCGAGCAATTTTTAGCATTTCTTCAATCGGAATGTCACTAATCATTAAATAATAAGAGGAACCGTGTTGCCAATAAAGGTGATTTCCATTTTTTTCATAATAAAAGGCGTTACTGCCAAATAGATCCAATTTTATTATCTCACTGTTTTCAGTATCTAATATAAGAACGCCTCCGCCTACTTGCTCTTGATGAATTTGAATATAATTTCCATCCTCATTAGTATATTCTTGATGGAAAAATTGCGTGCTGTAATTATATGTAGTTCTCTCAAAACCTGTAGGGATGTAAGCAAAATGACTTTCCTCAAAAGCTATATATGGATTATACGAAGGATCGTCAAGCGGATAAATAACAGTAGCTGTATCATTACTATTATATTCTTTCAAAAATCCGAAAAACGTTTCCCTCAATGCCGTTACGCCAAAAAGTACAATAACTACAAACATAACCGAAGCAAGCAGTAAAGACGTAACTCTTTTAAAGGTAGTGGAAAAATATATAACACTACCATCTTTATTTTCTTTTTGCTCTTTTTCCTTATTAATCAAAAGCTTATGAATTCTATTTTCAAATTTTTTAGAAAAAGTAATATGCTCAAGCTCACTATCATCAGGAAGGGATTCTACCCACTTTTCCTGATAGATGTTGAGAGCGTCGATCAATTTCTCTTCGGATTTAAAGTCACGATACATTAAAAACTCCTTCTTCCCCCAGTATCAATGCCAATTTTTCCTTTGCTCGCTGTAATCTTTTTCGTACCGCAGCCGGATTTATGCCAAGAAGCTCTCCTATCTCGGCATCCTTATACTGGTGTACATACTTCAAAATAAGTGCATCTCTATAAATTTCGGGAAGTTTACCTATGGCATCAGCTATAACCTGCGTATCTACACTTTCAAAATCGGGTGGATCAGTTACCATTTCCTGCTCGTTATCTTCAATATTAACTGTCGCTTCCCTTTTACGTTTCGCATACATATCTTTTGATACGCTTTCAGTAACTATAACGACGAAACTTTTAGTTTTGTGACAATCAACATCATCAATTCTATCTAAATATTTTATTAATTTCAAAAATGCGTTATGTACAGCATCTTCCGCAAGAGAATCGTCACGAAGGATATTATAGGCAACGTACTTCATAAGTTTGCCATGCTTTTTATAAATCTCTTCAAATTTTGTACGTTCTTCTTGCGTGTCAAGTGCGCTTAGATAGAAAAACAACATTCTTCCAATCTCCCTAAATATTTTAAGACGATATCGTCAAAATGTGCTATTTTTTCGCTTTATACTTTTAATAGTATAAAACAACTAAATCATTTTCTCAACCGAAAAATTTTTCGCAAACATACTTGAATCTAAAATATGGTAGTTAAAATAAGCAAATTATAGCTAAAGTTTAATCTATAAAGTATAAAGATTTGTCACACCGCCAACCAATTGAAAAGCTTAATTGAGAACCAGGAAATCGAAAAGACCCATCTGCAAAACAGACAGGTCTCAAGAAAAACAATTTTAATGTCAGCGCCTGAGGCGAAATGTTTTGGGCGCCAGTCTGTAAGCTATTGCAAAAGAAACACATACATATATTACGCTGAAAACACAAACGCTTATTCCGAAAATGATTACTGGTATTTCTTTATCCATTACATAATAACACACAAAATAAGTTACCATATTTACAATTCCGTAAACTGCGTTTTTCATTTCCATATTTTCATTATAGGGCTGCATAAGATAATAAAGCACTATAGTATGAACAGAAAAGAAAAGAGACATTGCTATTATTGTGAAAAATATAAGAGGATAAAGAGCAGCGTTATCTGTTCCGCCGTTAAGGAAAAGCAGCAGCGGCAAGCCCACTGCTATTACAGAAGCCGGCATAAGATTCACAAAAACTATATATTTCAGTCTTTGTATAAATAAATTCAAAACAGCAACCGGCTGTCGGTAAAAACGATAGGCAAGCATGCTATGGTCACAGTTTACAAACATGGCCTGAGTCATTGTGCGTCCTCTGTTTATAAAATACATTACAATGAGAAATAAAGACAGCTTATTTAAAATAAAAGTGTTTATTTCTTCGCTTACATTAGGCACAAACAGGCTTACAGCAATTAAAACAGCAAAGATAACCGCTAAAACAGCAGTTATTTTTTTTGCAGATTTAGTAAGAATTTTTGAGTGACGCTTCATAAATATTTCGTTGAAATATTTATATCCGGTCTTATTGCTCGTTATATTTACGTCGGTATCAATTTTATTTTGGAACATGCTCTGAGTTCTCTGGGTTTCAACGCTTTTATTCATTGCAAGATTTTGAGGATTTAAAACAAAGAGCTGTATTGTCCTGTAATTTTTAAACTTAATTATATAAGATAAAGCAAAAGCGGACGCAACCAAAAGAGCGAGAGTTACAATTAAAACTGCAAGCCCAGGAATTGAGACACCTAAAAGTGCGGGAATGTAGGCTGCGGCAATAAAAACAGCATCTACTACCAATACAGCAGAATACGGAAATCCCTCATGTTTCAAATGTGTTATATGACGTGAGTCATACATAAGATTAAAACTTCCGAAAATGGGCTTTAAGGCGCATACCATAAAAGGAATTACAATACAATAAAACGGATTTACACCGCATAAAAGTCCAAAAACAAGAGTAACGACAATAAAGCCAACAAATGTCTTCAGAAGATAATAGATATAGTTAGAGACAGTATAGTCTCTTGCGTCAAGACGCATTATGAACATTGCGTAATACTTATCACGTGATGGATCAAAAAGTCCGTTATTTGTTATACCACCAGCCAGAGTAAGGAAAAAAAGAATGTTTAAAAATGCCTCAGCGGGATTTTTCATCTGACTGGCAGGCAAAAAAACCATTAAACCTATGTAAATTGCTTTGCCGAGAAAAATCATAATAAATTGCCAAATCGCACTTATCACAACGGCAAAACTTTTAAGCCCTTTACTTGAATATAAACTGTCAGGCAAAAGACGATTAATAAGAGGTATTGATTTTAATGAGTAAATTACTGTATTTACTTTATATGCATTGGCAAGGCGGAAAGAATGGGCAAAAGTTTTAAGCATCCTCGTCACCCCTCAGAGCAGCAATGATTTTATCCTTCAGCTCCTCGTTATCAAGATGCTCTTTTGCTATTCCCTCAAGCACACCGTCATTTAAAATAACTATTTCATCACACAAATCAAGGGCAAGCTCCAAAATGTGTGTTGAAAAAATAATAATATGTTCTTCTTTTAAGCTCTTCAAAAGCTGCTTCATCTCATCTGCAACAACAACATCAAAGGAAGTAAGAGGTTCATCAAGTAAAAGAATTGCAGGATCTGCAATAAAATTTACAAGCATCTGCATCTTGTTTTTCATACCGTGGGAGTAATCCTTCATGAGCTTGTTTCTGTCTTCGGGAGCAATTTTCATAAGCTCAAAATATTTATCCATCTCCTGTGGATTTGATTTTTCGGGCTTATTTATATCGAGAAAAAACTTTAAAAACTCCCCTGCCGTTAAAAATTCCGGCACAACGGGCGTTGAAAGGACATATCCGATATCAGAAGAATTTATATCCCTTTCCTTTCCGTTTTCCTCTACGGTTATCTTTCCGCTGTCAGATTTTATATCTTCACTTATACAGTTAAACAGAGTTGTTTTTCCCGCTCCGTTTCGTCCGAGAAGTCCGTAAATTTTCCCTTTTTCAAAAGAAAAATTTACTCCTTTAAGCACTTCCTTTTCCGAAAACTTTTTCTTTACATCATTCAATATGAGATGCATTTTTTACCTCCAAAGCAGCATTTTGCAGCATTTTGCAAATTGTTATGATGTTATTTTACCATAAAATGCTACAAATTCAACAATTTTTTACTTATTTGTATAATTTAAGTAACGCAATTTTCTTATTTATTTTATAAGTGTAGCTATTCCTCCAGCAAGATAGCAGACTATTATAAACCAAAACAGAAATTTACAGCACTTTCTTTTACCATCAGAAAACTTTTCATCCTTACCTGCAATGTGCAATAAAACCTCAACAGGCAGAAAAAACAAAAAGCTCCCAGCTGCATTCCCTATCCATGAATTAATTACTATATTGTTTGAACTCAGTACACATACAATCAAAAAATTCAAACCAATCAGTGCAAAGAGCAACTTATATATTTTTTTCAACACCAAGCCTCCGATTAATTGGAAAATCCTAAACAAAACAAAACAATTAGTAAAACAATTAGTAAAACAATAAAATAGCAACCAACTATTTTAAAAACCTTACTTTTCAAAGGTTTCTCTTCTTTTACATCCCGTGAATAAAGCAGAAAAGAAACTATTAGCGGTAAAAGAATTATCACTGAAGCTATGTAAGAAAACCATCCTTCCTGTAAAGATAAGTTAAATACATACGCCACTATATTATCAAAAATATATCCGCAAATAGAAACCGCTATTAAAATAATGTTACGTTTATTCTTAAAATACCCCATAATCCGCTACTCCATTTTTACTTACTGTATTCGCTTAGACATCTTTTTTCTCAAAGCCTTGCATGTCCTCAAAAGAGATATTCTGCTTACATTTTGGACAGTAAAAGTAAATCGTTCGCAGTTCTATCTCTTCCGTCAAAGATGAAAAATCATAATCTTTTGCTTCAGGTGATTTTGAGTTTACGGATTTGCTAGTATATCTCACCTGTACTCTGCCGCCGCATTCCGGACAGCAGTGCTTTTTCAGATGTATATAGAAAAAGCTGGCATTTTCAGTATATTTAATCGTTTTTTTCACGGTCGCTCTCCTCTAAGATAATAATAAAAACTCCTTAAAAATTATACTAATGCTCCACCACCCAGTAGGTAAAAATAAACGTTATTTTATATCATAAGTAAAATCGTAATTTTCCCATTGAGAAGCATAATATCTGCGTGCCTTTATCTGAACTTTGTCGTCAGAAACATATATCTGTACGCCAAGGCCTGAATCATTTGTTTCAAAATTGTCGCTTTCATCTGTGCATCGAGGCAGATTTATGCTGTAAGAATCTTCATCTAAATTTTCAAAATTCATTTTCGTTGTGTGAGTGTGTCCGCTTAAATAGAAAACGTTGCTATGCTCTGTCAATATCTTTTGGAGCTCCAACGCATTCTCCCGACTATCAAGATAATTATAAGGATGATGATTAAATACGAACACTGGACGTCCTGTTACTTCATTTAAATCAAGGATTCCGTCAAGCCATTGGAGCTGCTCCTGAGAAACAAATGATGTATTTACGTTATCCTCCTCAGAACCAAGGAAAACAAAGTAATATCCATTTACTTCTCTGTAATAATAGGGCTTATCCGTAACGTTTTCACCGGTAAAATTATTATAATAGCTCCAAAAACGCTCGGACAACTTTTCGTATTCATTGATTCCATTGCCTGTATCATGGTTACCAATAACCGTATAAATTTTCTCGGCAGGTTTAATCTGATTTATAAAACCATGGAAAAGTAGATTTTCTATTATCTGTCCGTTCATGGTATCATCGCCAAGAAAAACTATAGCATCGCTTTTGACATTGTTTTTTATATCGGTAAGTATTTTTGAAAACACTTTAAATGTATTGCCGTTATTGCCTTCCATATGTACATCGGAGAGAACGGTGAAATTCAAATTGCAATTTTCAACATTCTGAACTTCGGCTTCGCTTGTGCCAAAGAAAATACCAGTCCAAAGTAAAATAATAAACGACAGAACAGCCGATACAGCTTTTCTTAAAATGCTCACGATAAACATAAATTTCCCTCCTAAAAAAATTGTCCGATATTATTTTAGCAATAAAATATCGAACAATCAACCGAAAAACTGTTTAAATTAGACAATTTAGTTTTGTGTACATATACAAATACTGTTTATGTTTTACGCTTGTTATTTTAAGAAAATTTATAATTGTTAAATTAGAGTTGAACTATTTAACGGCTCTTATAAAAGTGGCTCCGTTTATAGAATCAATAACATCTATGCTTTTAAAGCCTGCAAAGTTAAGCGCCTCTATTTCATGTTCAGCCGTAAGCGGTATATCAAAATGAACAAACCCATTCACTGTGGCTTTTTCCTGCTTACTGAGATATTCACAATAGAGTATTTTCTCCTCCTCTTCGCAGCAGGCTATATAATCACATTCTATAAAAATTCCGCCATCTTTTAAAGCCTTATAGATTTTTCTGTAAAGCTCTTTTTTCTGATTCAAAGTAAAATGATGGAGACTTTCAAAGGAAATCGCAAGGTCATAAATTTCTTTTTCTAAATCTACGGTAAAATAATCGCCGCAGATAATATTAATTTCTTTATCACCGTGTTTTTCCTTAAGCTTTTCCAGCATAGCCGGACACAAATCTATTCCTGTAACGTAAACTTCTGGCTGAACCTTAAAGATTTCATCAAGTTCAAGTCCCGTTCCGCAGCCAAGATCAAGAATATTTTCTGTGCCTTCCGGTACAAGAAGCGCCATTTTTCTGTACGCCTCTTTCCAAACAGACATATGCTCTTCATAACCACCGACTCGCTTCTCAAAAAAGCTGCCCATTTCTTCAAGAGGCGTTTCACTTTCTTCACGAAGCCAGCTTTTAAGTTCTTCCATATAAAGCTTTTCATCGCTGCGTATTTTAATATCCATACCTGTTAGTCTTTCTTCTTTTTGAAAATAAGAAATTTACTTAAAATGTAGTTTACAATAACAACTATAACGGCAAGCACAAGCTTTACAATCATTACTCCACTGATGCCGAAAATCTCTTTTTCCCCGACCTTGAGGATATCCACAAAGAGAAGCAGTCCTGCCTCTTCAAAGAAAAAGGAAGCAAGTCTTGCACTGAAAAATGAGGGGATCTCTTTTGCTATTACCTTAAACGCCCAGGACTTGCTTTCGAAAACAAAAAGCTTATTGGTAACATAAGCGAATGCCGCAGAAAGTACAAAGGCCACAGCATTTATGAGAAGATGATAATCCTCTCCCAAAAGCTCAATTCCCGCCCAGAAAACTGCATAGTTGACAGCTGTTGTAAGCACGCCGAATATTATGTAGGTTATGGTCTCTTTGTTAAAAAGAGCCTTGAAAACCTTTTCAATAAACTTTTTCATCTTATTCACCTTTATCTTCATTCATATTGGGACGCTCCAAGGTAAGCTTTCCAAATTTTCCGCTCTTGTATTCGTCAAGTATCATATTTGCCGCACGAAGAGTATCTATTTCTCCGCCGCTTATAAGCATACCTCTTTTTCTTCCCACAAGCTCAAGGATTTCATAATTCTCCATTTGAGAAATATCGAATTTTTCGAGCTTATATCTCTGAGAAAACTGAACTTTATAATCGGAAGCCAATACATCAATAAGTCTTAAAGCCAGTGTTTCGGGATCGAAAACCTCATTTTTAACGGAACCTATAAAGGCGAGCTTATCCCCTACTGCCGGATCCTCAAATTTCGGCCAAAGTACGCCGGGGGTATCCAGAAGCTCCATTCCGTCGCCTATTGCAAACCACTGATTCTGTCTTGTTACTCCGGGCTTATCCGCAACCTTTGCTCTGTTCTTACCCGCCATTTTATTGATAAAGGATGACTTTCCAGTATTTGGAATTCCTACAACCATTATGCGAAGCGCCCTTCCGGCCATTCCTTTTTCAGCATTTGACTTGATTTTGTCAGCAAGGGCCTGCTTTACACATTCACGGTACCCATTAAGACCATTTCCACTTTTGCAGTCCGCTGCAACCGCTCTGACTCCCCTTGCCTTATAATAACTCAGCCACTGCTTTGTGGCATCTTTATCGGCAAGGTCGCTTTTATTTAAAAGAAGAATCAAAGGTTTATCGCCTATCATCTCAGCAAGCTCCGGATTACGGCTGCTTTCGGGTATTCTTGCATCTACAATTTCAGTAACGGCATCTACAAGAGAAAGACTCTCCTTTATCAGTCGCCGAGTCTTAGCCATATGTCCGGGGAACCACTGGACAATCTGCTTTTGCTGCATTTCTCCCATACTAATCGCCTCCATATAAGAAAATATCCGCAAAGATATCTGCGGATATTTTTTGTTTACTCTACTTTAAAATCTCCAATCGGAAACAGACGTCCCGAAACTTCACCTAATATGTACCTTTCATCAATGAAGCCAACGCTCGACGACCTGCTGTCAGTAGAATGATTCCTGTTGTCACCCATGACAAACACATGCCCCTCTGGCACAGTTACAGGCATTTTGATATCGGCTTCTGTATCATCGGTTGTAGGTTCGTTTATGTAGGGCTCATCAAGGAGCTGACCGTCCACATATACTTCACCTTTAGAATAATCTATATTGACAGTCTGTCCCTCTGTAGCAATTATTCGTTTTACAATCGGCTCGTTAAAAGCATTAGGCTGGGTTATTATTACCACGTCTCCGGCCTCCGGTTCATAGCTGCTGCTCGAAACCATAAGCCAGTCGCCCTGATGCAGCGTAGGAACCATAGAATCGCCTACTACACCCACTACTCTGAAAAGAAAAATAAAAATGACAAATATTACTATAACCGCAGAAACAGCAATATCTGCTATATCATAGACATTATCCACAAACAAAGCCTTTGCCTTATCCATATCCGTCATTTGATCTTTCTCATTCATTTAAATCGCCCCCAGTTAACCGAATAATTTTATAACACAGGCACGTTTACTTTATTACCGCATACCTTCGTCCGTTCGAACAATAAAATTTAAATCATCAAATTTCAGTCTGTAAGATTTTCAAAAGGGAACGCCTTTACTAAAGCCTTACCCAATATATAACGCTCATCTATAAGACCTATCTTTGATGAACGACTGTCCAAAGAGTCGTTTCTGTTATCCCCCATTACAAAGACATATCCCTCAGGTACTACAAGCGGAAACTCAATATCATAGCTAAGTGTCATAGGTTCATTTATATATGGTTCATCCAAAACTTCGCCGTTTACGGAAACAGTATGATTATCAAAATCAATATCAACCGTGTCTCCCCCGACGCCGATCACCCTTTTTACAATAGGCTTAGGATAATTGGGCTGAGCGGAAATTATTATATCTCCTCTCTCTGCCTCTTCGCTGAAAGAGCCGATTATTATCCATTCGCCGTCATGCAAAGTCGGAACCATAGATGAACCTTCCACACCGGCAATTCTGAAAAAGAACAGAAACACCATCATTAGAACTACAAGGGCTATGACAACAGAGTCCGTCCACTCATAAAGCATAGATGCCACTACGGGCTTTTTGTTTTTCTCCGGCGGCTCGCCGAAATATACTTCGTAGTCAACTACTTTTCGCATTGAGTGCACTTCCCTTACAGATATGAAAACAAACCGGTAGTAAAAAAAGGGACATGATTGTCCCTTTTAAGAAATTCAGATATTGATTAGCCAAGCTGCTCCTTAAGTTTTGCAGCCTTACCAACTCTGTCACGAAGATAATAGAGCTTGCTTCTGCGAACTTTACCGCTTCTTACAACCTCAACCTTTGCAACGTTGGGTGAATGTACAGGGAATACTCTCTCAACGCCTACACCGTAGGAAACACGGCGAACTGTAAATGTTGAGGAAACTCCGCTGCCCTTTCTGGCAATAACTGTTCCTTCAAAGACCTGAATTCTTTCTCTCTCGCCTTCACGAATCTTTACGTGAACCTTTACAGTGTCACCGATTTTGAATACGGGAGCGTCAGCTTTAAGCTGGCCTTCTGTGATTGTCTTCAATGCATCCATTCTGAAATCCTCCTATAATTTACAGACGTTCATAACACTTACAGTGAAAGAGGACCGTCAACTTTAATGTCTGGCATTTTCATGCCGGCATCAAACCACGTCTTGGAAAACGACGGTTTACAAATGCTTTAATATAATATCACATCGCTTTTAAATATGCAATAGTTTTGCAAAATAAAAACACTTATGCGAAATCTTTTTTATCTGCTGTCATAAGCCTTTTGCGGAGTATTGTATAGCTTTCCGCTCCAAGGCTTTCTATTTTTTCAGCGGTACATAAAAGCGAAGGATTTATATTAACAGTATTTCCCGCAGGTAAAATAATAGTTAAAACTGCGCTTTTATCAGTAAAGGTACAGGAAAACGAGTCGATATTCTCAAGAAGATTTATCTCCTTTTCTACCTTTTTTCTTCCTGACTTACCCATTTTCTTAACAATGAGTTCGTCCTCTGAAAGTATATCCTGAAGATTTTCGGAAAATTCTTCGGGATTGTCACAGAAGAACTCTATTTCGTATTCACCAAAAGAAATTTCCGACGGCTTCATCTGAGGCTCCGTCACAGCAGTTATTTCTATACCCTCAGGCATGGAAGCGGAAAGCCTCTCCATTATTTCGTCATTGCTCATTTCACCCTCAATGCGTATATCCATTGACTCGCATTTGCTCTCAGTTCCAAGGGAAAGAGGCAAAGCAAAAGTCATATACGGATGGGGATTAAACCCTTCCGTATACCAAAGAGGTATTCCCGCTCTTCTTACGGCACGGGACATAAACCTCATAAGATCAAGGTGAGAAATGTATTTTGCTCTCGAATATTTTGAAAACCAGATTCTAACGGAGCGCATCGCACTTACCTCCGTTCAGTTTATTTGCGCCGCAGGCGTTGCATTTTTCGCGGCAATGGGGAGTTGTGACACTCTGATAAGCTTTTTCAGACTCTTTCTGGAAGAATTTATTGCTTATACCGTAATCCATATGATCCCAGGGAAGAATTTCATCATAGCTTCTCTTTCGGCTTGTGTAGAAATACGGATCTACACCGCACTCCTCAAAAGCTTCCATCCATTTTTCAAAGCTGAAGCACTCATCCCAGCTGTCAAAGCGGCAGCCCTTTCTCCACGCTCTTTCCATAACGTCGCAAAGTCTTCTGTCTCCTCTTGCAAAAACTCCCTCCAGGAAGCTTGTCCTTGCGTCATGGTAGCTGACGCTGATTTTACGGCTTTTAACTGATTCAAGGAGAAGATGCTGTTTCGCTTTAAGCTGCTCCATAGTGTCCTGAGCTTCCCACTGGAAAGGAGTAAAAGGTTTCGGAACAAAACAGGAAACGCTGATACTTACATTAACTCCCTTACCCTTGGGCTTATTGGGGTTTTTGTAGAACTCATCAACAACCTTTTGGGCAAGGTCGGCAATGCCTACAACATCCTCATTGGTTTCCGTAGGAAGACCCATCATAAAGTAAAGCTTTACGTTTGTCCATCCTCCGGAAAAAGCCTTACGTGATGTTTCTATAACCTCACGCTCTGTGACATTCTTATTTATTGCATCTCTAAGGCGCTGTGTTCCAGCTTCAGGAGCAAATGTAAGTCCGCTTTTTCTCACTTTTTGCAGCTTTTCCATTAGCTCATCTGAGAAATTATCCACTCTCAAAGACGGCAGGGATACGCTTACCTTGTCATCTTCGCTCCATGAAAAAATTCCCTCAAGAAGTGACTGAAGCTGTGTATAGTCACTTGTACTGAGAGATGAAAGGGAAATTTCATCATATCCGGTGGTATCGCAAAGGCTGCGGCACTGCTTATTTACTGTGTCGGAGCTTTTTTCCCTTATGGGTCTGTAAAGAAAACCAGCCTGACAGAAACGGCAGCCTCTTATGCATCCTCTGAAAATTTCCTCAACAGCTCTATCGTGAACTATGTCTATAAAAGGAACTACAAAGCTTTCAGGATAAAAGACTGTATCAAGGTCTGAAATTATGCGTTTTCTTACTCTTTCAGGAGCTCCATTTGATGAAGTTACGCTTTTGATTGTATTGTCGTCATTATAGCTGAACTCATAAAACGAGGGAACATATACGCCCTCAATTTTAGAAGCGGCTTTGAGAAATTCCTCTTTGCTTGCTCCCTTTTTCTTATACTCTTTAAAAAGATTCATAAGCTCATTTAGCACTTCTTCGCCCTCTCCCGGCAGAGTGAGGTCAAAGAAATCGGCTATTGGCTCGGCGTTGCAGACGCAGGGACCTCCTCCGATTACAAGAGGAGTAAGGCTCTTTCTGTCAGCAGAACGAACGGGAACTCCCGCAAGATCCAGCATATTGAGCACATTGGTATAGCAGAGCTCATACTGTAGGGTAAAACCTATTACGTCGAAATCTTTAATTTCATCAGAGCTTTCAAGAGCAAAAAGCGGTACGTTATTTTTACGCATAAGCTCTTCCATATCCACCCACGGTGCAAATACACGCTCACACCAGGTATCTTCACGCTTATTGAGAAGACTGTACAGAATCTTCATTCCAAGATGTGACATTCCGATTTCGTAAGTGTCGGGAAAACAAAAAGCAAAACGTATATCTACGTCCTTTGGATTTTTAATAACGCTGTTGAGTTCGCCGCCGGTATATCGTCCGGGCTTTTGAACCAATGGCAGCAGTTTTTCGACCTTTTTATTCAAAACAATTCTCTCCTAATAATTTTATAGAGTTATTTTACAGTATTTTTCTTACTTTTTCAATCGGCAGCACGGACAAAACCGAATATTACAAGATAAGAACAGGTAACCAAAAGAGAAAAATTGCCGCCCTTACGCATTATGAGAAGGAAGCCCAAAAACAAAATAATCAGAAGAAAAACTGTGGATACGGCATTAAGCACAATATCGCAGGTTCTCTCGCTAAAACGCATATGCAGCAAAGCGGAAAAAATTCTGCCTCCGTCAAGGGTGCTTATAGGAAGAAAATTAAAAAATCCCATTCCGAGATTTATTGCAAGGGGAAGAAAGAAATCTTTATTACCGGTAGAAATAAAGCATATTAAAAATACTGCACTAAATATAAAATTTACTGCGGGACCCGCAAAAGCGGCAGCCATTTCCCCTTTTAGTGAAAGTCCGTTTTCTCCGCATAAAGTTATTCTTCCTCCGAAGGCTCCGAATTCTATATTTTTAATTTTACCGCCTAGTTTTTTTATAGCAAAAAGGTGGCCCAGCTCATGAAAAAAGGCGCTGACAAAAGAAATCAGCGCCGCCTCTTTCATTGAGGTAACCATTAAAAAAGTGATTGTAGCAGGAAAAAGAAAACTTATTTTTACAGGAACTGAGAAAATTTTAAAGGTCATTGAAAAAATCTCCCAGAACGAAAGACGGGTTATATCTGACACCGTCCCGCCGTATTTCAAAATGAAGATGCGGACCTGTTGAAAGTCCCGTGGAACCTACTGCGGCAATAGTCTCCCCTGCCCGTATAATTGTGTTTTCTTTTACATAAACTTTGCTGCAATGGGCATAGAGGGTTGAAAATCCATCGCAGTGAGAAATTATTACATAATTTCCGTATTCGTCGTGTGTTCCTGTTTCTATAACCTTTCCGTAAAATGCCGCTGCAATATTTTCTCCCTCGGGCGCTCCTATATCGAGTCCGGAATGAAATCCCGGATTTCCTGTAAAGGGATCTTTTCTGAAACCGTAGGGAGAAGTAATAGTACCATCAACAGGACATACTGCTTTTACGGTTACCGTAAAAGGTGCGACAGATGAGTTAGAGGGAATTAAAGCAGAAGTCGAGGCTCCGGCTCCCACTAACTCCGTATTGCTTTCAGATTCTTCTGAAGGTTCAGTGGTTTCGCTTTCTGAATCAACGGAAAATATAAAATCACGAAATTCCTTAAATGCATCGGCTGCTTCTCCTATGGTTATATCCTTACCCATAATATAGGACAGTTCGCTTTTTAAGTTTTCAAAAAGCTCTCCTCCGCTTTTCATTATCAGCAGTGAAATAAGTATTACGGCTGCACAGACAACTGTCTGCACAATCATAACCGTAAGCATGGAGTCATCGTTCTTTTTATTTTCTTCTCCCACTCTGTGACGCTTTCGTACTGTATCATTTTCCCGCTCCATAATATCACCTTATCCTTTTTAGAATAAATATGATAGTTAAAACAGAAAAATGATATAAAAAACCAAAAGCTAAAAAAGCTTTTGGTTAAATGTTAAAGGGATATATCAGTAATATCTATTCTCACGCCAGAAATCGAGAACCATCTGATACCTTTCAACAGGCATTCCTCTAAAGGGTACATTACTTGTACAGAAAATGTATCCTCCGCCCGGCTTTCCGTTTTCCATTGCATAACGGCAGCTTTCAAGAACCTGTTCATCTGTTCCGGTCTGCAAATGAGCACAGTGAACGTTTCCGCAAAGGGCTACTTTATCTCCAACAAGACGCTTTACCTCTTTGATATCCACCCCTGCCATGGGATCAAGAGAATGAAGTGCATGGGGACGGCAATCAACAAGATTCTGAAGAATGGGCATAATATTTCCGTCGGTATGCTTTATGGCATATGCTCCATCCTGCCTAATGGAGTCTATTATGTCGTAAAGATATGGCTGTATAAACTCTTCGAACATAGCAGGAGAAAGAAAAGGTCCTGAATTAAAGCAATAATCAGAACAGAGAATAAAGCTGTCTATACCGGCTTCTCTCATTCTTTTATTTTTCTCCTTTGCGAAATATGCCATAAAAGCCGCATTGGTTTTGACATCCTCAGGGTCATCGGCAATTCTGTATACGAAATCCAGCATACCGTCGCCGTCGGGAATCGCGAAAGTTCCGTCACCGTGTACCGTAAGCAAAAACTCGTTGTTAGTAATACGGTTTATGTGCTTTGCCGTTTCCATAATATGTTCATCAGAGAGATAATGAATGGGAATTATTGAATATCCCAGTTCCGAGTAAACGTGAACCATATATTCGGCATTTTCTTTAACTGCAAATTCCTTTTCTTTTTCAGAAAGATTTTTTAAATCGTCTTCTTTAAGAAAATCCTTGCCGAATACTTTATCCGCCAGCTGATATTCCAGCTCAAAGGTCGGCACATAATCCGGCTGCTGTAAGGTAAGCGCCATTATCGCTCTTTCACGGTGCGTCATAATTAATCCCTCCCGCCCGTCAACGGGCTTTTATTCTCTTTTATTTTGAAAGGCAAAGTGTTTCGCCTTTTTTAAGAATTACTTTGAGTCCCTGCTCAGTTTGCTCTGTTTTGCCTCCGTTAATCTCCAATCCGTCAACAGGTGTACGAAGAATAAATTCTACATCGTTTTCCGCTTCGAACTTAGCCCCTTTGAGGCATGAGTTTTCAATTTCCGCTGAGACGAGAACGCCTCCCCAGCCTCTGAGAGTTTTAAAGGATACATTATTCCACTTTTTGGGCAAAGCCGGGAAAAGTTCATAATATCCGTTCTCAGAATAAAGCATCATTTCCTGAAGGACATCCTGAGCACAGAAGTTGCCTTCAAGAGTAAAGGGCCGATAAGAAAAAGATGAATAACCTTGCTTTGTATAATCTCCGTTTAAATGGAAAGTATTAACCGAGCAGAAATACTTCCAGAATATCTCAAGATATTTAAGGGCTTCATCGCCGTTTTTAACAACAGTGAAGAATTCGCCTATCCATGCTATTGAATATCCTGTATACATTTTTGAACCAAGCTCCACAGTTCTCGCTATAGTGGCATCAATGATTTTCCTGTCTTTATCATTTGAATAGTCGAGAAGTCTCAGAGGATGTATTGACATAGCATGGGACTGATGACGGTGAGATTCATTTAAATCCTCATCACGGGAAATACGAAGAATATTTTTGTCATTGACCGCAAGAGGACGAAGTTTACTGAGAGTATCCGTCCAAAGTTTTTCATCCGCTTCCTTTTCCAATATACCTGCAAGGCGTTTAAGAGATGTGAAAATATAAAGAAGCATTGCCTCATCATAATTAGAATTGGGCTTTAAAAATGCCTTTAAGGTATTGTCATGTATTTCCGGAGAACTTGAAATCGGCAGAACATAATATCCCTCTTCATCCTCTTTTAAAAGTGAAAGGATAAAACGTGCCGACTGCTCCATATAGGGATAAGCGGTTTTTTGGAGAAATTCTTTGTCCCCTGTATAAGTATAATAGCGTTCAAAAGACTGGCACAGCCACATCTGATTTGTGGGCGAAAGAGAGTACATTGCCCAGCCGCCCATAGCAAAGCCGTCTATATCCATAACTGACGGAAGACAAATACCTTCTGCACCGTAAAATCTTTTTGCAAAATCTGCCGCTCTGTCTTTAAGTGAATACAGATAATCAATAAAGCTTTTACCCTGTTCGAGATGATTTGCTTTAAGATAGCTGTAGTAGGTCATCTGAGTGTTAAGGTCGTGGTGGTAATCGCCTTTCCAGGGAGGAAGCAGTTTATCATCACAGGCAGTCCAGAGTCCCTGTAGGGGCATTGGATAACATCCCTTGCGTGAAGCGGAACCCAGAAGGTAATTGCCCATATTGTAGCGGTTCTGAATATAGTCATCGGGAACGGTTATAGAGGACTTATTATTATAATCTTCCCACCACTTTTTATGGCTTTCAAAGAGATTATCATAGCCATTTTTCAAAGCCTCGACAACTGTATTTATAAGAACTTTTTTAAGTTCTTCAGCACTGCGGCAATAATAGGCGTAATAAGCCATTTCATAAAATTCGCCCTTTTTCTCATAGGCAATAGCGACACCGTAGCAGTCGTCATCATTAAGAGGCTGAAGAAAATATTTTACAAGAACATTTTTCTTCTGTTCTTCTCCAAATTTTGCAGGAGGATATTTTACGTTTTTAAGTTTTCCCGCAACGGCACCCTTAAAATTAAATTTGCTGAAAAGACTGTCAAATGCCGACTTCTTACCGAATTTCGGATTGACAATAGTAAGCTTTAAATTGTCAGTGTTAGTTTTTGCCATACCCACCTTTTCGGTTGCATGAGTATAGGTTTTAAACCAGATATCATCACAGGTATATGTACTTTCGGCTGTTTCCATATTAAGCTCAAAGCAGCTCTGTTTACCGCTGCCTATTTCCAGTTCCAATCTGCCGGTAGGAAGCTTTGTAGGCGTAGGTTTGTTATAGGGTGCATCAAAGGTTTTCCATATAGATTTTGTGTCCCCTGCATGTGCCCATTTTACAAGATTTTCATATGTAAAGCCTTCTGTTTTTTCAGGTGAACCGCTTCTATCCCATATGTCGCCGCAGTCAAGGGCAAGTACAAGCTTTTTCGCATCTCCAAACATTAAACAGCCCATTTCTCCGTTGCCCATTGGGATGCCTTCATCCCACTTGTCTATTTTTCTATCAATAATAAGTTTAAATGGCTCCATGTTTTTCCTCCGTCTTTCTGTTGTCTATATGATAACAGCTGGGCTCTTCCGGTCAAGGTAAAATGCTATTCTTTTTTGTAATATTATATTGCCTTTAAAGGAATTTATTTTATTCCAATCTCATCAAATGGAATCTGCTCAAAATCAGGATTTTCACTGAGTATTTTTGAATCGGATTTAAATACATAAATTCCGTTTTCAGCGTCCTCAAACTGTTTAAGTGCACTGCTGAGTTTATAAGTACCGTTATTACTTACATCGGAATATTTTTTTACACTATCTGCTACAAAGCCCATATCGCCTTTTTCGCTTATGATGATATTATTCTTTACAACAGAACCGGCAGGATTTACTGCAAATCCCGGATCATCTTCACGGCTGTAATCCTGATGCATTTTATCTATTCCCTCATATTTATGACCCCATTTTTCATTAAGGGTTTTTGCCTCATCATATGCCTCCCACATTCTGCTGTCGGGATCCTTACAATTTTTCGCATACCATCCGTCATTATGATAACCGTCATATGCTCTGTCATCGTACTGGAACACACTGCCGGAATTTATAACAAGGTTATTGGTAATTGTATTATCTCTTCCGCCGCCTACAAGAATGGCATAGCCAGGAATATTGACAAGGACATTTCCGTGAGCAGTTTGTCCTGAAGAGTTATCGTCAAAGTATATTCCGCTGGGAGTAAATTCCCCTGAACCTATATTATAAATACAGTTATAGCGTACAATGTTGCCATATGTACTCAAGCTGAAACCTGTATAGATTGCACCTGCATCCGAAGACTGAAGCACTACATCGTGGACATTATTATACTCCATGATATTATCATTACCGGTATAGTAAATTCCCATATGAGGAGCGTTGCATATTTCGTTATGGGAAGCTGTATTTCCCACGCCGCTGATATTTACACCTGCAATATAAGTTTTCTGAACCTGTCCAAAATCATGAAGATAGCAGTTCTCTACGACATTTTCACCTGGAGTTAATGTCTCATTATCCCCGCCGCCAAGAAGAACTGCATCCTTGCCTATACTCTTGACTTCACAGTTAACAATTTTATTTTTGCTTCCAGCTACATTTATTCCGCAGCCGGCAGCGTTTTTAACAGTACAGTTTTCCGCAGTGCAGTTTGTACCGGCAATTGTAACTCCGTCGCCTCTTGTACCCTGAACTGTCAAGCCTTTTAAATTTATATAAGATGCCTTTTCCGTAATTTCAACAACGCTTTTTGTTGTAACGGAAAGGCTTACATCGCTATCCTCAAGAGCCTTTGGTGGATAAATATAAAGAATATTTGCCTCTCGGTCAATGAAGTATTCGCCGGGAGCATCAAGCTCTTCAAAAACATTATAGAAATAGTAATCACAATCCTCTTTAAAACCGTAAGGGCTGCAATACTTTGTTGTAAGGCTCTTGGTATCATCATTGATGCTCTTTATGGGAGTTGACATATCAGCCCAGTCCCAGTAAAAATATCCGAATGCCCAAACGTCATCAAGGGTTTTCCAGCTTTTTACTCTTTCATAAGTATCGTCGTCCATTACAAAGGTACCGCCGCGCTGATTTCTTCTCTGAGTCCATGTTTCATCAAGGGGTCCGGGAGCGTTAGGTTCATGGGCATCACCAATATCAAGCACTTCTCCTGTTTTAAGATTGCCTTCGTTGGGATAACGTGCCAATGTAAGTCGTGTATCATTGAAAAACAGCTCGCAAGGATTAGGGCCTGTAGTATCTCCGTCGTAATATTCAGCGGTGTTGTAAGCTCCTAAAGCATAAAGAATTCCGTAATCTTCCTTTGTCAGATTATATTTTGACAAATCAACCATTTTAATATTTTTAACAGCGTCTTCTGAAAGTCTTTCAGCTGCTTCACCGCTTACATTTTCAAAATCATCTGCTTTCAATTCTATTCCGCCGTTGAGAATTACCTCGCCATCGCCATATGCGGCATAAGTTATGGATTTACCTTCACTTCCAGAATCTTTTTCATCAAAAAGCAGATTATTCTCATTATAATTTCCTTCCATTATGGAAACAGTAAGACCATTCTCCGGTACATCACCATTAGCTATACGCTCCCGGACAGTTTGCTGCGCTTTACCAATTGTTTTGAAAGCTTTATCGGGACTTGTGCCCAGATTTTCATCATTTCCGTTTACCGATACATAATAATCTCCGATCACTTTTTCCTGTGCCTCCCCAGATTTTACAGAAAGATTCGACGGAGCCGCAATTTCGCTGTAATTGTTTCCGCATCCTGCCAAAGCTACCATAAGCATCACTGCAAGCATTGCTGCTGTGAATCTTCGGAAAATTTTCATAAAAAACACCGCTTTCCTTTTAAAAATCAAGAACAATAAAATTATCTTTTATTAAGGGATTATATCATTCTTCAAAAAGTGAAAACAAGTAAAAATATCATAGTTTTCACATTATTCTTGTTTAAATAATCCACTTTTTCATAAATTCCGACTGTATTTATATTTAAATTTCAAATATAGCAAAAAACAGCAGCAATATAACTGCCGCTGTTTTAAAGTGGAATTTTTATTTATCCTTTTTGACTTTCAGCCAAAGCGCATCATTAGCACCTATAGTAACATTGTATTTCCCGTCAGATGAAACAATTTCGTCGGTAAACTGATTTAGAATCTGTCCGGTTACAGGAAGGGTAAATGTTTTAGGTTTATCCGTAGAATTAAAAAGGAAATACTCTCGGCTTTTTTCTGTGTCGGTAATACCTACTGAAAAATCTTCATTGAATTCAGCCGCTTTTCTTGGTGCAGAAAGTATTTTATCTATAATTTTGTCATCATAGTCATTAAGAGAAAACAGTTTGTCTCCGCTAAGCACCATACCGCCGCTTGCCCTTACAAAAGCTGCCGCATAGCGATACATGGCATCATGCTTTGGATTTCTCTTTACATTTCTCAAAAACGGTATTTTTGCTCTGAACCCTGTGGCAATATCCTCCTGAACAAGACAGTCAGGGTCATTTATCCAAAGACGGTTGTGCATCCAGTTCCTGTGGAAACACTGACTTGCAAGACTTTTTACAGTTTTCATATTTCGCTCAATATCCGCAGTCACCCTCATTCCGTTTACAGCACCTATGGAAGGCCACAGCGGTGCATTGCAGCCGAGCAGATATGTATCAGATCCGCAGGCTTCCCATATAGCCGCCATGCCAATACGATATGCCTCAACACTTGTTACATCCTTTTTAAATCTCACTCCGAAAGGCAATGCCCCCCATGCATTTGCATCAAGTTTAAAGTAATTTACTTTCCATTCATTTTTCATAACCCTAAAAACGTGCTTTAAATATTCGATCGCTTCCGGATGCGTAGGATCAAGAAAATACCAGGGTGCATCACGCCATCCTCTAAAAGTTACATCGGCAGTGCAAAGAGGTTTGCCGCTTTCATCCTTTATAAACCAATCAGGATGATTTCTCAGCAGCTCACTTTTCTCAGATGCAATAAACGGAGCTACCCACATCGCCGGCTCAAATCCTGCATTCTTTATTTCTAAACATAAATCTTTCATTTTTGAGGGGAATTTTTTCGTCTGTAAAAGCCAGTCACCCATATGCGGCTGGTATCCGTCATCAATTTGAATATACTTTAATCCATGATATTTTTTTCCGGCGGCCATGTTTTCCATAATGTCTTTTTGGGTTACATTGGGACCATAGCAATACCAGCTGCACCAACCATCTGGGACTTCTTTAAAAGGTATAGTTGGATGATGTTCAGTGAGAAAAGAAGCAAATTTTTCCATAACGCAATTTTTATCTGTTCCCTCAATTACTGTATAGCTTTCGAGAGAAAGCTCCGAATTTGCATGAACTTCTCGTCCTTCAGTAATCTGAACAAGCTGAAGCTTTTCCTGATTTATCCTAACCTCTGTGGAATATCTTCTACAGCTGGTGGCTCCAAAAAGCAAAACACGTCCATTTTCAGAAAAGCAGACATAATTATAACCCGTAAAAAATCCCTTAGTTTGCGGCAGTTTATAATGATCTCTGTCCATTCCTCCAAGATTCTCGGAAACATCTCCAAGCTTTACATAAGTGGAAGTCAGCTTTTGATAGCCTTCACAATAAACCATGGCGTTTTCAGAAAAGCCAAGCTCCGATATATTTTTCTCCAAAACCAGTGCTTCCTTTACTTGAGCTGCGTTTTCAGATGAATTCACAATTTTCGGAAAAAACTCTTCTTTCTTCTCTTCAACCACTACGGATAATTTGCCTGCCGACTTAAAACTTACCATTTCACCTTTCACTGTATAATTCTCCTTTTCATAAAAAATAAGATAAATTTTACAACCTTAAATTTAGGTTTATCGTCCTCGTTTTATTTATAATTGCTCTTTAAATTAAAAGCAAATATTTTACTCTTATTCGATATATAAGTAAAACAATGATGAGCAATTTTTAAATTCTGTTTAATTATAACATATAATATAAACTTTTCAATAAAAAGGCTAAAAAAGTGTAAAATACATTTTATTATTCAAACAGAACACATAGAGTATAAAAACGCCTGAAGACATAAGCCTTCAGGCGTTCTCTTAGTAAATTTTATAAATATTACTATTTAATAAATTTATCTCGCTCTTTTTCTTCTTGACTTTTTCTTAATTACAATAACAGAACCCGTAATAATAGCAACGACTGCAACTGCACCTATTGCATATACCCACCAGCTTATTGATTCCGGAACAGATACAACACAAAAAGCATCGTCTGAACCATCAACTGAAAATACAACATAACTGCTGCTTACTGTAAAGGCTGTTTCTTCCCAATCTCCCGCTTCGTCCTTAACTAAAATCTTTACTGCATCGGCATCACAACCTCTCGGCAGTAAAAAGCGAAGCTGAGTTTTGTCTTCTGAAAAATTCGGGATAACCCATCCTTCAACAGCTTTTTCCTTCTCCTCAACAGTGGGAAGCTGAGTTACTTTTTCAAGCTCGAAATAGTCCATATCTGGGAAATTGCCCTGAGCGATAAGAATCGGTTTTCCGTCATAACGGGTAAGCCTACTTTGAACAGTTACCTGATAGGCATCATAGACCGGGTAGAAAATCAAATCAAAATATATATTTGATAAGTCTGCATCCTCGAGATTTTCCCACTCTCCGTTATATCCGTTTTTTTCAGGTACAGCAGGAATCTCAGAAGCACTAAGTCTTTCTCCGGTGGGGACAAAAACAATTTCACTTATTCCGTCCTCGCCTACAAATGTCACTGCAGCCCTTTTAAATATATCGTCAAGTTCCGGCAGATCAAAAAATTCCTCTTCGTCAAGAGAAACAGCAGCACCTTCATAATTTATACCGTCTATGCCGCCGAAATCCTTATGGACAACAAGATAGTAATTATCTTCAATCTCCCCTTCCTCTTCTGATAAAGAGGAGGTTCCCTTTATTCCCATAATGGCACCAGTCTTTTCGGTAGCCTCACTTATATCTATCATGCTGATGCAATCAGTTACAGTTACTGCTCTTCCGGCAATTCCGCCTACGCTGACGCTTCCGGAAAGCTCACATTTTGCGCTGTTACCACGAAGGAAACCGGTGCTGTCGCCTGCAATTCCGCCTACATATTCGGCAGAGGCTGCATCAATTTTACCTCCGTTGACACATTCCTTTACAAGACCAAAAGCCATGTAGCCGATTATACCGCCTGCATTGCGCTTTGTAGCTGAAACAAGAGCATAATTAGTGCTGTTTAAAACAACCGCACGAACTTTTCCTCGGAAATTCATGGATATATCTCCGCTGATTTGCCAGTCGTCCTCTGCATCCAAATCGTTTTCCCAGGCAATTGTTCCAACAATACCTCCTACATTCAAATCACCGGAAACAGAACCGTAATTAGGACTGTTTTCTATTTTACCGGTAAGGTTATCTTCTGTATCTTCGTCGGAAATATCATGAAAACCTACTCCAAGGCTGTCATAAGGATTGCACAGCAGCGCCACCATAGAATCAATCTGCTCACTTATTTCCTGAGCATCGCTGTACATGGAATTGGCAGTGCTCTCAGCCTCTCTATACATTACACTGAGAGTTTTATAAATATCGTTCATATCCGCACTGAGACTGTTGACAGCAGACTGAACAGTATCATGTTCCGGCATTGTTCCGTCTTCTTCAGGGAAAAACACAGGTACATATTCGGCCGCCTCTTCAAGCTGCTTACCGAGAATCTCAAATTGACCGTTCAAATATGAGTTACTCTGATCAACAGAATCAGGTATATGATGGAAAAGGTCGTAAACGTCGTTGAGCTTCTGCTGGAAAATTTGAAGAGTATCCATTGAATACTCTATTTCAGACGTAGGCTCAGCCTGTCCGACTATACCGCCTACATCTTTTCTTCCATATATCTTAGCAAAATTGTTACAGTCAGCTATGTATCCCACCTGGCTTCCGGCTATTCCGCCGATATTATATCCCATACGAAGATAGCCAACATTTCCAAGGTTATTACATTCTCTTATAACTCCGCTGCTCGTACCGGCTATTCCGCCGATATCGGTAACGGTATTTGCAGATTCTGAATCAGTCAATGAATCCAAAGAAATATCTGAAAGATCAACTGTATTTTGCTTCTCGGTTACGTTAATCTCAGCAAAATTTGCACAGCTGCGAACAGTACCGAAATTTTCGCCGGCAATACCTCCAACAAAATGGTTACCGTAAACGCTGCCGGCCACATTACAGTTTTCTATAATACCTGTGACCTTATTTGTTCCCGCTATACCGCCTATACAGTCAGTTCCGGAAACTTCTCCTTTGAAACTACAGTTTTCAATTTTACCAGCGTTATCTCCGGCGATACTGCCCACATATTCACCGCTGCCTTTAGGCGTAACCGTACCCTCTACAATTAAATTCTTAACATGTGCAGTTTCAGTAAGATAACGGAACAAACCCTGAACCGAACCGTCACTTGTTATGCTAAGGCCAGTAATAGTATGGTTATCGCCCTCAAAGGTGCCGCAGAAAATCGGTACTCCGGAAAACTCTGTTTCACTTAGGTCAAGATCTACTTCAAGATAAACATTTAAATCCTGACTGTAACTGTCAAGGCGGCAGTTATCAGCAAACACTAAAAATTCATTAAGGCTTCTAATGTGCAGTCCTTTTGAGTCGTAAAAGCCTGTGTTATCCGCACAAAATACTAAAACACCGCTCGCTACGAGGCAAAGAGACAGACAAAAGCTTATTATAATCTTCAAACACTTATTCATCTTCATTGCCTCCTTCAGTAGTAATTTGTCCGTCCGATGAAACGGAAGCATCAAAATAACCGTGTACTACTCCGTCAAAGTCGGCATCTACCATACCGGAAATATAACCTCTGACGCGTCCGCTTACTTTTATTGTACCGCTTGCCGACTGTACAGGCGGCTGAGTGCTCTTGAACTTGAATCTTGTTTTCTCTATTATTGCATCACCAAGAACCAATATGGATGGCAGAACACAGAGAACAAGAATCATTGAAATTAAAGTACCGCGTCCCATACAGTTACCCATAATTGATACAACCGGATGAGCCGACATATTACCTATTAAAAATCCGGTAGATGCCATAATAGTACCTGATGTAAACACCGTCGGGAAAGCGGAATTCAAAGCCGCTATAATAGCTTTTTTAGGAGGTAAACGTTTTTTCTCCTCTTGATAGTGGCTTGAAATAACAATAGCGTAGTCAATATTGGCACCCATTTGTATAGCGCTTACAATTAGATAGCCTACAAAGTAAAGAGGCTGCTGAGTAATTGTCGGGAATGAGAAATTCAGCCAAATACTGCCTTGAATTACCGCTATCAGAAGTATTGGCAATCCAATTGACCGGAAGGTAAAAATAAGTACCAAAATAACAAGAAAAGCCGACAAAACGCTTATCATAATATTATCAGAGGCAAATGAATCCGCCAAGTCTCTCGCACTGGTTGAATTTCCTATGACATAATAATCGCCGTCATAGTACTGACCTATTATCTGCCTGATTTCAGATAAGAAATTAAGGGTTTCTTCCCCTTCCTCCGGCAAATTCAAATAAACCGCCAAAAGACTGTAATCGTCATTAGCCATCTGCTTTTGTGCGCTTTCAAGCTGAGTGAACATATCACCGATATATTCCTGCATATCACCTTCTAAGGTAATATTGTACTCATCCATCTGATCCTTTAAAAACAGGAACATATCGAACAGCGGAACTTTATATTCTGATAATCCGCTTATAATTTCACCATATTGCACATTTTTTACAGCGTAGAAACTGTAAAGAGCTTCGGCGACTTCATAGTCAAGGCCTACCAGTTCCGAAAACTGTCTCGGAGTTAAAGAATCGGTAAGGCAATAGCCATTCATTGCTTCAATTTTAGAAAGTCCAGTTGTGCTTTTTACCTCCGGACGAGAATCGAGCTCTTTCAAAATTGCTTTCTCGGCTTCGTAATTCTTTCCTGGAACTACAATTGCCACCATGTTGTTTACACCGAAAACATCGTTAACAGCAAAATGTTCCTCTTTACGTTCAGTGCTCTTACTGGTTTTAAGATCTGTATAACTATAGCAATATGGGCACTGACTGGAAAGGTAGAAAGAACCAATGAGCACCAGCACAAAAAGCACCGGCATGACATAGCGTACCTTTACGGCAAATTTGCCGAGGAAAGTTATATTGGGAATAAGACGCTTATGGCGGGTACGGTCAATAAGACCGCTGAATACCATGATAAGTCCAGGCATAACGGTAAATACCGAAAGCAGGCTTAAAAAGATAGACTTCATAAGCACCATGGACATATCAAGTCCTATTGAAAACTTCATAAACGCCAAAGCTGCAAGACCGCAGATAGTTGTAAGAGAGGATGCCGTAATTTCAGGAATGGACTTTGCCAAAGCTGAAATACATGCTTCACGGGTACCCTTTGTTTCATGCTCATCAGAAAAGCGATGGCAGAGAATTATAGCATAGTCTATAGCCAAAGCCAGCTGAAGTACTACAGCAATAGCATTAGAAATAAAGCTTATTTTTCCGAAAATAAAGTTTGTTCCAAGATTTAAAATTGCCGCTGCTCCAAATGCCAGCAAAAGCACTAAAATTTCGGCATAGGAACGGGAAGTCAAAGTTAGAACAATTAAAATTATAATTATTAGTAAAATTAGAATCGTAGTAAGCTCTTCGCCTATTGCCGTATTTTCATCATAACCAACCTGTGTATCGATAGCAGAGTCATAATCTAATAGTATAAACCGTATTTTCTCAACAGCATCCAAAGCACTTTTGTCAAAATTACCGCCTGAAAAAGTTACATCATACATTGCACTTGCATCACGGTAATGGTTTTCAGTGCTATCAAAGGTTACAAGCTGTATTCCTTCAACCTCTGATATTTTCTCATAGAGCTCTTCCGCGGTTTCATAGGTGACATTGGAAACCATGACTCTTGCCGTTGCAGGAGTAAAAAAGTTCTCCTGAAGAATCTGAACACCTTGACGCGTCTCCGTATTTTCCGGAAGATAAACAGTCAAGTCGTTTTCAACTTGCACCCAACTCATTGAAAACATAGAAAAAATAATTCCAACAGCATAAATTGCAAAAAGGATATAGCGTTTATCTACCGCAAAAGTCGCAAATTTTTGCAGAAAACTATCCTTTGCTTTTTTATTCCTCATAATGCGACCACCCCAAGCCGTATTTTTTAATGCAAAAAAACAAATTAAAATTGAAAGTTAAAAAAATCCGAATGCTTTTGCATTCAGACTTATTGACTATTAAGTTATAGCAATACTGCAATTTATAAGCAATATTTGTCTATTCTACAATAGTATCGGTAAGCATTATAAAGATTTTACTTACCTATTTTAATTTAGTGTATCATAAGCAAAATTGATTGTCAAACCTTTTGACAAGAGAAGAAATGATTTTATAAATAGTTTATTTTCGATAAACTTCGATGTAAATTTATGCAATTTTATAAGGAAAAATGTTATAAACACAGAAAAAGTTTACCGGTTTCAACATTACAACTTTACAAAACAATACAGCTATTTCAAATATGTATTTTTAAAGCCATTGGTCATAAAAACCAATGGCTTTCTCAGTTTTAACAATATTTACTTTTCTATTTTAATTCCGCAGGGATGAGTCGGCTCTTCATCGTATGCTTTATCCCCTGCAATGTATTCGTAATATCTGAATCCTCCAGACAGATTGCTGCAGTCAAAGCCGTTCTGTGTAAGGATTCGGCAGGCGATATAGCTTCTGAGGCCGCTAAAGCAGTTAACATAAATCTTCTTGGATTTATCAAGCTCACCTAATCTCTCACGGAGACTGTCGAGGGGAATATTCACAGAACCAGGTATTCTTCCGCGTCTGTATTCTCCTACTGTTCTTGTATCAAGAAGAATAACCGAATCGTCACCTATAAGCTTTTCTACGTCGTGCCAGTGGTGATGCTTCACAAGCCCTGAGCGAAGATTTTCTATAACGTATCCCACCATGTTTACAGGGTCTTTTGCGGAAGAGAACGGCGGCGCATATGAAAGCTCCAGCTCTTCAAGATCAGTTGAAGTCATACCTCCTCTGATTGCCGCTGCCATAACGTCAATACGCTTATCTACTCCCTCAAAGCCCACAATCTGAGCTCCGAGAATTTTGCCTGTTGAAGGAACAAAAATTGTTTTTATGGTCATATCTGTCGCACCGGGATAATATGTTGCGTGGGACGCCGAATAGGTCACTGCTTTATCGTATTCGAGACCTAAATCAGAAGCCACTTTTTCGTTAATACCAGTAGAGGCAACGGTCATGTCAAAAAGCTTTATAACTGATGAACCCTGCCCGCCTGTATATTCGCTTCTGATTCCGCAGATATTATCCGCCGCTATTCTGCCCTGTTTATTGGCAGGACCTGCAAGGGAAATAAGTGCATCCTCGCCTGTGACAAAGTTTTTAATCTGCACTGCGTCACCTACTGCGTAAATATCAGGAACAGAAGTTTCCATATGTTCGTTTACAACAATAGCTTTTCTGATACCAAGTTTGAGTCCTACATTCTCCGCAAGATGTGTTTCAGGAACAACACCTACTGCCATAATGACAAGGTCAGCAGTGACGCTTTCGGAATTTTCAACCTTTACTGTTATTTTTTCGTCTGCTTCTTTAAAACCGTTTACGGATTTATTGAGTCTTAAATCAAGTCCCTTGCTGCGAAGATAGGAGTTAACCTGACTTGCGATATCATAATCAAGGTTCGGCATTACATGGGGGCTATTCTGAAAGAGTGTTGTACTTACTCCGTAATGCATAAGATTTTCAGCGGCTTCAAGACCTATAAATCCTCCACCGATTACTATTGCCGTCTCGGGATTGTTTTCTTCCAGATACTCTCTGATTCTGAAAACATCCTCTACAGTTCGAAGAGTCATTATCTTTTCACTGTCGGCTCCGGGAAGAGGAAGCTGAACCGCTTTTGCTCCCGGAGAGAGGATCAGCTTATCATAGCTTTCTTCATATTCGCTCATATCCTCAAGACGACGAACTGTAACTGTCTTTTTCTCAGGGTTTATAGCGGTAACTTCATTTTTAACACGCACATCAACACGGAAACGTTCATAAAAATCCTCAGGAGTTTTAAGTGTCAATGCGCTTTTATCCTTTATAACTCCCCCGGCATAATAGGGAAGCCCGCAGTTTGCATAGGAAACATATCCGCTTCTTTCAAGAATTACTATCTCTGCGCTTTCATCAAGTCTGCGAAGACGGGCAGCCGCTGTCGCTCCGCCTGCAACTCCTCCGATAATTACAACTTTCATCTTTCTGCACTCCTTTTATTCAAGGGGACCTCTGTAAGAGGTGATGCCTCCCAAATCGGTTACGGTATATCCAAGCTGTTTGAGATATCGGACAGCCTGACCGCTTCTCGCTCCACTGTAACAATAGACGAAAAGATGGCTGTTTTTATCTATTGTTATTCCCGAAAGTCTGTCGAGAGGGAGATTTACACTGCCCGGAACATGACCTTCAAACTTATATTCCTCCGGGGTTCTTACGTCAAGAAGAACCCCGTTTTTCTCGTTCTGAAGCTCTTTGAGTCCATCCTCAAAGCTGACTTTTGAAGTTGTGAATAAATCAAGAAAACTCATTTTATCATCGCCTCGATTTCTGCCTTCGGTCTGAAACCTATGGAATTAGCAACCGCTTTTCCGTTTTTGAAAACTATAAGGGACGGTATGCTCATAATCTGGAAGCTCTGTGCAAGCTCCGGTTCATCGTCAACGTTTACCTTGCACACCTTTATTTCAGGATGCTCCTGAGCGATTTCATCAACAATGGGTGAAAGCATTCTGCAAGGACCACACCAGGAAGCCCAGAAATCTACGAGAACTGTTTTATCGGAATTTATTACCTCTTGTACAAAGCTGTTTTTATTTACTGAAAGAACTGACATTTTTCATCGCTCCTTTTGTTATTTTGTGAGCTTATAATATCACGCCTTTAATATTCTTTCAGTGACTTTGTCACATTATTCATCTCATTGACGGATAGGCGGTTTCTGATAGTCTCTTCCTGTCTGTAATCTCAATACTTCCCCTGCTGAGCTTTACAATGCCCTCATTCTGAAAATATTTGAGCATTCTCGTTACGACCTCTCTTGCAGAGCCGATATGATTGGCAAGCTGTTCGTGAGTAAGGGTAATAATGCCATTTTCAGAAAATTCACTTTCCTCTAAAAGGAGAGCCGCTACTCTTGTATCAAGCTTTTTGCTCAAAACCTGCTCCAGCACCCACATCACTTCCGAAAACCGCGAAGCCATTATTTCATTTGTATAATTTGCCGCCGCTGCATTTTCAGCCATAATCCCTTTATAGACATCTGCGGGAACATTTATAATAGCGCTATCCTCTTCAGCAGAAACTGTTACATCAAACTGCAGACTGTTGATTATACACGAAGCTGAAAGCAGACACATATCCCTTTCAAAAAGTCTGTAAAGAGTTATCTCCTTGCCTTCTTCAGTCACTGTATAAACCCTTAGCCTGCCCTTTGTTACCAAAAGCACACCTGTACACTCCGAAGAACCCTCATGCACTTTTTCGCCTTTTTTAAAAGTTCTCTCCACTGCGTTATCAGATAATTTTCTTTGCTGCTGGGATGTCAATTTGTTCCAAAAAGGAAAATAGTTCTTTATTTTATCCATATAAATCCTCCGAAATAATTTCAGGGTAAGATTTTTACTGTTAAGAAAATTTTACTCCAATACTGAATTAAGTCAAGGAAAAGCCCTCAAAAGATTGTAAAATCCTTTGAGGGTTTTAAAACCATATTTTTAGTTTTTCAGGTTTTCTGCGTGTCTTCTTATCTTCTGAGTTGTGGTCTTTACAAACTCTGTTTCCCTTATATCAAAACTCTTTATAGCCTTATAGCTGGGAAGCTTTTTATTTACATCCCTTACAACGTTTTTAATAACACTCTTGATCTCATCAATTGTGGGAGACTGCTTTTTAAGCTCTTTTGTAATCTCCTCTAAATTGGGGAAAATCTTGGCTGCAACAAGAATATCGTCGTTTTCCTCCGACTCAATGCCCACAACAAGTGATTCGCTTATAAGTGGGCTTTTATTAAGATGAAATTCAACTTCTTCAGGATAAATATTTTTGCCGTTCTTTGTAACAATGACGTTTTTAATTCTTCCGCTGATACGGTAATGACCGTTTTCATCTACGCTGCCCAAATCTCCTGTTTTGAACCAGCCATCCTCACTGAGAACCTTTGCTGTCTCCTCAGGGTCGTTGTAATATCCCAGCATTACCATGGGTCCTCTTACGCAGATTTCACCAATTCCGTTTTCATCGGGATTTATAATCTTTACCTCTACCTCAGGCAGCGGCACACCAACTGAATCGGGAAGTGAAATACGGTCATTGTTACCGATTACAAGAGGAGCACATTCTGTAAGTCCGTAGCCCAGATAAAGAGGTATACCGAAGCTCATGAAATCCTTTGCAATATCTGGATTCATGGGAGCGGCGCCGGCAATTATAAGTCTTAATTCTCCACCGAAAACATTTTGAATCTCGGCAAAAACCTTTTTGCTAATATCAATACCTAAGGCATTACCTACATTTGACAAAGCCTTTCCCACACCGAAAATAAGCTTTCCGCCTTTTTTAGCGCCAACTTTTTTCATAATTCCGGCGTGAACTTTTTCGAGCATAAGCGGAACAGTAATAAATATTGTTGGATGAACCTCCTGAAGATTTTTCATAACATACCTCAAACCTTCACAGAAGCTTATGCAGGCTCCTGAATAAAGCATGAGAGTTAGACTGGTACATTCATATGTGTGGTGAAGAGGAAGGATTGAAAGCACTCTGTCGGTAGGATTAATCTTTACTACTCCGCTCAAAAGGTATATATCGGCGCAGATGTTTCTCTGGCAGAGCATTACTCCTTTTGCCATACCTGTTGTACCAGAAGTAAAAAGCAGCACTCCCAAAGCTTCCGGGTCAATCTCGCTTTTTAAGTATTCATCGTCTCCGTTTTCAAAGCTCACTTTTCCACGTGCAAAATATTCATCAAAATATTCCGTATCAGGATATTCACTGCGTATATCGTCAAAGCAGATAAATTTTACTTCTTTTGCAATATCACTGTTCTCTTTTAAAATTTTTACCGCTGATTTCTTATCAAGGAAAATAGCCTTTGTATCAGATACTTTAAGAATATTGCATACATCATCAACAGGCAAATCCTTATCTATAGGCACAACCACTCCCGCTCCGCAGACTACAGACATATAGGAGAGCATCCATTTATAGGAGTTTGCTCCCATAACTGCTGTTTTTCCCTTTTTAAAACCATTGCTTATATGTTCGGTTCCAAGGCAATTTACTTCATGCAAAAAAGTTTTGTAGCTCACATCATAAAACTCACCTGATGTGTTTTTAAGACGGAAAGCAGGTCTTTCTGCATAAAGCTCCGCACTTTGGTAAATAAGATCTCTGATATCTCTTGTTTTTCTGATTGGATAAAAGGCAGCGTTATTATACATATGAAAATCTCTCTTTCTCAATTTATGAGGCTTATTATTTTTAATCGGTTAAGCCTAATGTGTGGCCATTATAACATTACCGGTTATCTAAAAACATAGATAACCGGTAAGATTTACACTAAATTAAAAATGAAAGATTTTTGTTAATATTGTTCACAGTATATTCATAATTTAAAACAATACCTTTATTGGTTTTCGTTCTTTTTATGCTCTGCGTCCTTTTCTTTATCCTTTATTTCTTCCGCATAACGCTTAATTTTCTGAGTTGTTGTTTTGATAAACTCAGTTTCTCTAATATCGAAATCTTTAATTGCCTTATACTTAGGAAGCTTTTTATTTACATCCTTAATAACCTCTTTTATGGCAGAAGAAATTTCTTCCATAGTAGGAGATGGCTTTTTGAGAGCTTTTGTTAACTCTTCAAAATTCGGGAAAATTTTTGCAGTAACCGTTACGTCGTCATTATCTCCCTCATCCTTACCTACAACAATTGATTCGCTAATAAGAGGGCTATTATTGAGATAGAACTCAACCTCTTCAGGATAGATATTTTTACCGTTCTTTGTAACTATAACGTTCTTGATTCTTCCCGAAATTCTGTAATGTCCGTGCTCGTCAACTGTTCCTATATCACCCGTCTTAAACCATCCATCCTCATCGAACACCTTTGCCGTTTCTTCCGGATTCTTATAATATCCCATCATAACCATGGGACCCTTTACGCAAATTTCGCCAATTCCGTTCTCATCGGGATTGATTATTTTAGCTTCAACTCCGGGAAGGGGTACACCTACGGAGTCGGGAAGCTCCAGACGGTCGTTGTTGCCGATTACAAGGGGTGAACACTCTGTAAGTCCGTAGCCGAGGTAAACATGGATACCAAAGCTCTTAAAATCCTTTACGACTTCAGGATTTACGGGAGCAGCACCGGTAATAATAAGGCGAAGCTTTCCGCCGAATACCTTCTGAATTTCACCGAATATTTTATCACGGACATTAATACCCAAAGCGCTTGATGCGTTAGTAATGGCTTTACCGAAGCTGAACATCAGCTTTCCGCCTTTTTTCTCCCCTGCCTTTTTCAGAATATTATGATGAAATTTTTCAAGCATAAGGGGAACCGTTACGAATACTGTAGGCTGGACTTCCTGAAGATTACGGACAATATATCTGAGTCCTTCACAATAAGCAATGCAGGCTCCTGAATATATTACCATTGTAAAGCCTAAAGTACATTCATAAGTATGATGAAGAGGCAGAATGGAAAGAAGTCTGTCCTCAGGATAAATTTTGACAACTCCGCTTAAAAGTGAAATATCGGAACAGATATTTCTGTGACTGAGCATTACGCCCTTTGCCATTCCTGTTGTACCGGAGGTGAAAATCAGTATGCCCATAGCTTCGGCATCTATTTCAGCATCAATAAATTCTTTAAATCCGTCAGCAAAAATCTTTTTTCCATCCTCAAGATACTCGTCAAAAAACAAAGCTGACGGAATCTCTTCTCCTATATCTTCAAAACATATTATTTTAAAATTCTCGGGAAGCTCTTCAAAATGCTCCGCAAAAAGCTTGGACGCCTTCTTATCGAGAAAAATCGCTGTTACCTCTCCTACTTCAATTATATTTTTTATGTCATTAAAGGGAAGGTCTTTATCTATCGGAACTACTACACCGGTTCCGCATACAATTGACATATACGAAAGAGCCCATTTATAAGAATTTGCACCCATAACCGCAATGTGAGCGCCCTTATATCCGTCAGAAATAAGTTTTGAGCCCAATGAATTTATTTCATTGTAAAACTCTTTATATGTAACATTATAATATTCTCCGCTGCTGTTTTTGAGCATAAAGGCAGGCTTATCCGCAAACAAATCAGCACTCTGAGTTATCATATCCTTGATATTGGCTATTTTTCTGATTGGGTAAAAGGTTGTTATGTTGTTCATGTTATATCACTCTTTCTAAGTAATTACCAGGTTATAAATATACATTATTATTGTATCACAAACAAATTAAATAAGCTACACCTAAAAAGAAATGTTAATATTGTGTTAAAAAATGATGCCTTTTGACTATTACCGGTAACTTTAGAAAAAATAACACTGAGGTGAAATTTATGAGAAAAAAGAAAAAAATTAACCCCCTTGAAACAAAAGGAGCATATATAACTCAGCCAATAAGCCAAGCTGATTATCGTACAGCAGATGCCGGAATTCCCATTCCAAATGACGAAAACGTTGAAAGAAATAAAAAGTGGACTGAAGAAAATCAGCTCTAATGTCATTTTAAAAAGCTAAAAGCCACGTTCCTTTAAAAACATGACGATGATTTTTGCATCTTATAAGAAAGAACCGCCGGAATTATTCCTGCGGTTCCTGCTTTTTTAAAGGATTAAAACTAAGTATCTTATTTACCGTTTTTTGCGGAAAAGTTAAATCCTCAGAAGAGTCCTCGCTGTCCGCTTTTATCATTCCAAAACCTATGCCTAAAACGTTGCCCGAAAGCAACCATTTTTTTGCAGCACGTCGAAGTGAGGTGTCCTCGGGATAAAACTCCATATCACCTATACATTTAGGCTGAAATATCCTTTCAATAGCCTGAGACTGGTCTATATCCCAGGAAACAATTGTCCAAAGAGACTGAAATTTCATTATATTCGAGTCAGGAGGAAGAACCGCCATATTTCCCGGATATAAAAGCCATGATTCGCAGATATATCCCGAATACTTATAGTTAGGAAAATATTCTGCGAAAAAACCTTTTGCCTTTTCAAAAGATTTTATGCATTCTTCATATGCCAGCTTTCCGCCCTGTGGAATGTGAACATAAAGACAGCGTTTTCCAAGTTTTATCGGAGCCTGCCTTATTTGAGTTCTTTCAGTATATTTAGGAAAACGAGTGCGATAAAGCTGAAATTGAAGCCTGCCAAGACGGAAAAGCGTGGCATTTAAATGATTGGAAATCCAATCAATTGCACCAAAACCAGGATAGCCATACTTATTTTTAAAATTTTCCGCCCATATGGATATATCGCTCATAGTATCGTAAAAGACTTCATCCGGTATCCCTTTTTCCTTGTAGATACCGTAAGTTCGTTCACAGCAGGCAATAACACAGGCTAAACAAAGCGCCGCACCTTTCCTGTAATTCCGCTCATGCTCTGCAGCAGAACGCAGAACTGAATTTACCGGCAGCATACTGCATTTTTTTACAATTGCGGCAACTTTTGCAAATTCCAGATTCAGGGTACCTATAACGCACTGAGTTTCTTCCTGACCAAGGTTTATTCTGTTGCATAAATCAAGCAAAAAGTTTTTGTCCATCTTTACTCTCTTATCATTCTAAGAATTGAACCCTCTTCAATTTTCTCGGGACATTTAATAAGCACATCCATCATAGGGTGAGGAGCATTTTCAATGGGCTCAAAGTCTTTATTAAATATTTCGTCGGCTTTTATTGAAAACGGAGGTTTACCTTTTTGCATAACCTCAATAACATCGCCGGAATAAAATTTATTGCGCTGTGAAACAGTTAAAATTCCGTCTTTCCATCCCTTCGCAATGGCGACGACATCCCAGTTCCTGACATACACGCCCTCGTTATAAACATTGGCATTTTCATGAGGGCTGTTAAAATAAAAACCTGTGCAATACTGGCGGTGACTCATTTTTTCCATTTCTTCAACAATCCACGGCGAAGGTTTAAAATCCTTTGACGGATTTTTCATAAACTCATCAACTGCACATCTGTATGCATTTGTAGCAACAGCCGTATAGTAAGCAGACTTTGCCCTGCCTTCAATTTTGAAGCTTGTAATTCCTGCTGAAACAAGCTCCGGAATATGCTCTATCATGCACATGTCCTGAGAATTGAGTATATATGTTCCTGTTTCATCTTCATCAATGGGAAAAAATCTGCCCGGACGCTTTTCTTCAACAAGATTGTATTTCCAGCGGCATGGCTGAGCACACTCACCTCTGTTGGCGTCACGTCCTATAAGATAATTGGATAAAAGGCATCTTCCTGAAAAAGAAACGCACATTGCTCCATGTACAAAACATTCAATATCAAGGTCAGGGCTTGTTTTTGCACGGATTTCGGCGATTTCTTCAATAGAAAGCTCGCGTGCGGTAACTACCCTTTTAGCACCTAAATTATAGAAAAAATTCGCCGTTTCATAATTTACTATACCTGCCTGAGTGGAAATATGCACCTCTGTTTTCGGCGCATATTTTTTTGCATACTGCAAAACGCCCATATCGGCAATTATAAAGGCATCTACGCCGCAGTCTTCGGCAAATTCGAGAAATGCAGGCAATTTGGCAAACTCATCGTTCCTTGGCAAAGTATTGCAGGTAAGATAAAACTTCGCCCCCGCTTTATGTGCAGATGCAATTGCATCTTTAAGCTCATCCTCACCGAAATTTTTAGGTGATGCACGCATTCCGAAAGCTGTTCCTCCGGCATAAACGGCATCTGCGCCAAAAGTCAGCGCAGCGCCCAGCCTTTCCATATCGCCCGCCGGTGCTAAAACCTCAGGTTTTACAAAATTTTCAAAATTTGTTGCCATTTTTCTTTAATCCTTCCGCAGCAAATTATTCGTCTGTCTGTCCGGAAATAATTTTTGCCATATTTGCATCTTGCTCAGTCTGAGTTCTTGACAAATAGATATTGCCCTTTGAATCATGGCAGAAGAAATAGTAATCAGACTTTTCGGGATTCAGAGCCGCATCTATTGCCGCTAATCCCGGATTACAGATTGGACCATTTGGAATTCCCTCTGTACCGTAAGCACTGTATCCGTTAAACAGTTCGTCGGAAAGTGCAGTGCTTACATTGGGAAGAATCTCTCTCTGATAATATACGTCAACCGCTTCACACCCAAGGTGAGGGAAGCTGTTTGAATTAAGTCTGTTATGAATGACGGAAGACACCTGATACATCTGCTCCGTATTGGCAGCCTCACGCTGGATAATAGAAGCAAGGGTAAGTACTTCATCCATAGTAAGACCCAGTTCCTCTGCTCTCGCTATATTTTCCTCAGTCATAACATTTTCCTGAAATGCTTCAAAAAACTTTTTAACAACGCTTGCAGGCGCCTCATTCACGTAGAAATTGTACTGCGCAGGGAAAAGATATCCTTCAAACTTCATGTACCTGTCCGTACTTTCAGCAGGAGTTTCCAAGAAAGAATAATTGAACTTTGCTTCTTCCAGAGTTTCCAGGAAAAGATCAGCGCTGCAAACCTCGTATTCCTCAAGCCTTTCAGCAATCTGTGAAATAGTCCAGCCCTCCGGGAAAGTAACGTCTACCGTCTCTGCACCGGATTTTTCCTCCTTGGTTCCTAAAAGCATACCTTCAAGACCCATTTTAGCATTAAGCTGATGCAAACCGTTAAGGTAGTTATCCTCATAGCCCATAAGGAAAGCATAAACTCTGCAAAAAACAGTGTGCTTTATAAGTCCGTTTTCATGCAGAACATCTATAACGTCACCTGTTGTAGCATTTTCCGGTATTGTGACAGTTACCATTTCATTTGAATTTCTTATAGCAAAAATATCGTTTAGGCAGGAAAGAGAATAAACCGAAAGACAAATTGAGGCAATAAGTATAAGACCAACATATGTTGCGGTATATGCAACCGTATTCTTTTTAAGAACATGATAATATGAACGCAGGTTTTCTACAAAACCGTTTGAAGTCTTTTTCTTTTTTTTCGGTTCATTTTTGGTTGGCTCTTCTTCTTTCGGCTTCTCTTTGGGAGAATATGCCGCAAAATATATTCCCTTATCATGGGAAACCTGCTCCGGTTCATCTGGGATTTCACTGTTAGCGTCAAAGTTTAAAGAAAACTTTTCAACTCTCTCTTTTCGGCTTACAGGAATTTCTTCTGAAGCATCTTTATGCTCTTCAAGATACTCTCCGCTGTAGTTGTTAAGCAGTTCCTGATATTCCTTATCTTCCTGTCTTTTATTTTCGTCGCTCATGGCAAAACCTCCTGGCGTGTAGAAATCACCTTTTTCTCAGTGATTATTAAATCAACAGATTTGTCATACTTTCCTCTCGGAATCTCTGGTACAACGAATCTATTATAACATATTCCTACGGTTTTTCCACAAAAATCCGCAAGAAATCTGTCGTAGTAGCCTTTTCCGTATCCTAACCTATAGCCTTTTCTATCAAAAGCCAAAGCCGGAACTATACAAAACCCGTCTGAATAATCTGTGTATACTTCACATTCTACCTTTGGTTCTAGAACTCCAAAAGCACCTTCTTCCAAATCATTGAGCGAATTTATTACACAGAACTCCATATTTCTGGTACCCTTAATGCAGCGCGGAACAACAACACGTTTACCGTCTTCTAAAGCACGTTCTATAAACTTTTTTGTATCGGTTTCGTCCGCCAAAGATACATAGGTAAATACAGTTTTGCTTTCTCGATAAAGCCATAGCTGCCTAAGGCGCTCGCATATTTTCGAATCGCACCTTTCCCGTTCATCGCAAGTGAGATTTTTTCTCTGCTCTTTAATCTCCTGACGCATTTTGTTTTTAACGGGGCGAATATCGCCGCTGTTTACAAGCATTGGAGAGACTCCTTAATCTTTGCCGCAGTATCTTTTCCGACATACTCAGCTGCGATTTCCATGCCGAAGTCAATTGCAACTCCCGCTCCGGCGGCAGTGATTATCTTTCCGTCACGGCAAACCTTTGAACGGGAAATTTCAGCTCCGTAAAGTTCGCTTTCAAAACCCGGGAAGCAAATTGCCTCTTTGCCGTCTAAAAGGCCCTTATGACCGAGTATTGACGGCGCCGCACAGATTGCGCAGAGAAGTCTTCCCTCATCATTAGCTTCGTCAATCAAATTCTGCACAGTCTGAGATCTTTCGAGATTAAGTGTACCGGGCATTCCTCCGGGAAGAACAACTGCATCATCTTTACCGATATTTTCGATTTCCTCTGCCATGCAGTCACAGGCAACGGTAATGGAGTGAGCTCCAATGGCTTCAAGACCGTTGACTCCGGCCATTGTTACAGGAAGCTCCGCTCTGCGAAGAAAATCTACAGTTGCGAGTGCTTCAATTTCTTCAAATCCGTCAGCGAGTAAAACATAAATCATAATTAACTCTCCTTTAACCTAATGTAAGTCCTAAATAGGCGTTTTTATCTGAATTTTCCAAAGCTTTTAGAGCTTCGGAGTTTAACGGTACAGCCATACCGGTATTAACCAAAATACACTCATCTGAATTTTCTGTCCATTCAAAACAGACAGGGACAGTAAGTTGTGCGCTGTTTACCTTTTCATCTTTACATACGTTTAAAACAAAATCAAGAGCTTTCTCTGGGTTTTCTCCGATAAATTCTTTAAAAATAATATGGTCATCTTCTTTGAAATAAATACCGTAACATCCTTCTGAGCTTTTAGTTTTTCCCTTTGTATATCCGTTTTCATATACGGCATAGCGGAAAAATTCTTCATCCCATAAAACTCCGTCCGCTTTTTTAACTTCCATATTTCTCAAGATGAGCATTTTTTCAAAATCCTTTTCGGAAAAACTCGGAGTATATTTCTTTTTGCTTTTTATATTTAAAGAGATTTTTTGAGATTTAAAGCATGCCTTAAATCCGAAACGTCCGTAATAATCGTAAAGGCTCTTTTCTGCAGGAGAAAGGATTATAAAATCAAAGCCATTTTCGGCGGCATATGATTTTGAGAACTCCAGCATTTTTCCCATAATCCCTTTGCCTCTATATTGTGGCAAAGTTGCGGCGGCGTAAAGATAGAAAGCAGGATGATTTTTTCCCTTTATACTGAAACCACATCTGAATAGGAAAAACATTGAGAAGATTTTGCTGTCCTCTTCATATACAACAGTTTGAGCGTTTTTAAACTGATGCTCCATAAACATATCTATATATTTTTCACTGTCGCCGAAGCTTATATGCCAGATTTCTTTTAATTGTGGGATATCTTTTTCATCTGCAAACCTTATCAAAATCACTGCACCTCCGCAGTATATTTTTCAAGAAGAATATCCGGCTGATAGGAAAGCTTTGCTTTTCGCAGTCCCTCTTCGCCTAAATCCTCCTCACGGTTTACATATTTATATGAGCAGATTGTATTTTTCGCAAACTCCCTGTTGATAATAGGATAAGCGCCCCTGACATCTCCGAAAGCTTTTTCGATATGGGTGCAGAAAACATCGCTATTTATTTCTTCTCCTATTGTATATGCTACTACGCTGTCATTGGCAGTGATGAAACCTCCAACTAAACCTAAATCAAAGAAGTTTTCAAAAGCTATGGAAATAGCCTTTTGTTCATTGGAAAGGTCTCTGGGATTTCGCTCTAAATTCTCCTTTTCCCAGCGTCTGTTCATGTCGATGCAAAGGTCGATGTTTGATTTATCTATTTCGTGGTACTTCCACTGAGGAAAAGCTTTTTCAAAGGCCGCAATATGATTGCGCTTCCCGTGAAATTTCTTGCCCTTTAACTGAGCAAGCTTTTCCGTTAGATAAATATAATCACAGCTTCCTCTGTGCAATGTAAAGGTAAATTTACCTGGGAAAAGCTTTTCGAGATCATCCATGGACTTTTCAGTAACGCCGAATATTTTAAGTTTCTGTCCGAAAGAAACCGCGTAGTTTTCCATTTCTAAAACAATTTTTTTGAGATCTCCCTCTCCTGCCGGAAAAGCAAACATAATTTGTTCACCTTGAGAGCAGGTTACGAGAAAATCCTCAAACCGTGCAATTTTGTTTTTGTATACCTCGTGCCACATCATTATATTGCCAAAAGTATATTCACATCCGTAAAAAGATGATGATTTTAAAATCTTACCTGCCCAAAGCTTGTCCTCTAAAACCGGATTTCTGAATTCAAGCATATTTTACAGTATCTCCTTTTTTACAACCTCAAATATTTCGTCCGCAATTTTTTCTATACTCTTTACCTTTTCTCCCTCAGTGCAGTTTATAACTGTCCAGGAAAGTTTATCCGCCGCATAAAAAGCTGCCCTGCGGCACTTTTTTAAATATTCCGTATCTGCTTCATGTACATCCTTCTTCTTTTCGTCCCCGTTATATCTCTCAGACATAAGCTTCTGAGAAACCTCTATTGGCATATCAAGAAAAATTACAGCCGTCGGTTTTGGTATTCCCATTTTTGTATATTCATAATCCTCCAGCCACGAGAGATATTCATCCCACTGCTCCTCGGGAAGCTTTACCATTTGATGAACCGCATTTGAAGTGGCATAACGGTCAGCAAGAATTACGCTTCCGTTTAAATAATCCTCTCCCCAAACTTGCTTGAAGCTTGCAAAGCGGTCAACGGCATAAAATGAAGATGCGGCGTATGCATTTACATCGTCAGCCTTCTTGCCAAACTCACCGTTCAAATACATATTGACAAGAGAACAGGAGGGACTGGAATAATTAGGCAGCTTTATCCTCTTATAAGCAGCACCCAAAGCATTCAGTTTTTCAGTAAGGCATTGCATCTGAGTGCTTTTTCCGCTTCCGTCAAGTCCTTCTATTACAATCAGCTTTCCTGACATCTAAATCAATCTCCAATTCTTCTTATAATAAAATTGACATTATATTTTATCAAATTTTTACTGCATTTGCAAATGTAGGTATAAAATTACGCCGGAGTTTTATACTCCGGCGTTTATCTTTTAATTTTACTCTTTAACTTCTACAAACTTATGTTCAACGTTGGTTATACCTTCATCCGTGAGAGTAAGGACAGTTCCTCCGTTGAGATCGGGATCAACATAACAGCGGTCGCCTGTTTTAAGACCGTATGTAAGCCTTATGCCCTCATATACTACTGAATATGTGTTAACATGGTCATGACCTACAAGAACATTTTTTGTGCTGCCGAGTTCTTTCATAACATCGAAAAGACCTGTGTTCACCTTTGGACAACATACCGCTTCACGCATTTCTCCAAATCCCATGTTGGTATCAAATCCGCTGTCAAGCCACTGAAGATACGCTTCATGGTATTCGGGAAGTGCTATATGGAATACAGCGGTGGATTCGGGAGCTGTTCCACCATTAATTTTTGCTGCTCCTTCAATCGCCCATTTATACCAAGCTATCTGTGTTTCACTTATAAAATCATAACTTGTTCCGTACTGAGCCTGCTGACGTGTTCCACCATCGTTGAGCTTATATTCCTTGTAATTTTTTGATGCTTCTTCACCCTCATAATCATCCTTCAGAGCGTCGCTGTACATAAAAAGCTCGCTCTCATCAGGATAAGTGCGGCCAGCGCCTGAATCCATCATAATAATGGACTCTACTATTTTGTCGCCTTCCATAATGTTGATTATGTAGTTACCGACACCACCGATATTATTGGGTCCTTTTTTGAAAAGACAGTATTCGGATTCTTCATATCTGTCTGCAAGCCAGTTTTTGTCTGCGTTGCCTTCTCCGTCATGGTTGCCGAAAACAGGTGCCCACGGAATTTTAAAAGAATCCATAAACCTTATTAAATCCTTAATGGACTGCTTCTGCATTGCTGTCCATGTCTGATCACCGGTCATAAGAATAAGATCAGGATTTTCCTGCTCAATAAGTGTTTTTATAGTCTCCTCAGTATAGGATCTTTTGCCAATATCAAGGTGATCACTGTACTGAATATCAGCAAGATTGAGAATTTTAAAATCCTTGCCGGGCTCTTTCTGAATAACCTGTGTATCTTCAAGATTGTATGTACTTGTTGAAAGCCAAATCTCGTTTGAGACCTGGCCTTTTACGGGAAACCAAAGCACGAGAATAGTCACTCCAATTATCAATATAATTGCAACCGCTGCTAATACAGCTATAAGAATACGTTTTTGCACAATGCTCATAAAACATCTTCTCCTCAATAAAAGTTTAAAACGAGCGATCACATCGCCCGTCATTTATTAACGGAGTTAATTTTTACATATTTTAATTAAAAAGTCAATCAATTTTTAATCTTTTTTGTACATTCATTTACATTGCACAAATTAAGCCTAAATGCATTATATATCTTACACAGAAAAGAGCCGGATACCTTTTACAGTATCCGGCTCTGATAAACAAACCGACAGTTAGTTTAACTGTTTAAATTAATACATTCCGCCGCCCTGAGATGCCATAGCTGCCTTTGCTGCTGCATCTGCTGCAGGATCGGGCTTATCTGTTACAAGTGACTCTGTTGTAAGAACCATAGCTGCAACGGAAGCTGCATTCTGGAGAGCTGAACGTGTAACCTTAGTGGGGTCAACGATACCTGCATCAAGCATATCAATATATGTGCTCTTAGCAAAGTCGAAACCATAGCCAACCTTGCCTGACTTCTTAACAGCGTCAACGATTACTGAACCCTCAAGACCTGCGTTTGCGGCAATCTGGCGCATGGGCTCTTCAAGAGCTTTAAGAACAATCTTAACGCCTGTCTTTTCGTCAAGGTTATCTGTATCAAGAAGCTTCTCAACTGCGGGGATAACGTTTACAAGTGCAACACCGCCGCCTGCTACGAGACCTTCCTCGACAGCTGCCTTTGTTGCTGCAAGAGCATCCTCAATGCGGAGCTTCTTCTCTTTCATCTCAGTCTCTGTTGCTGCACCGACTCTGAGAACTGCTACACCGCCGGAAAGCTTTGCAAGACGCTCCTGAAGCTTTTCACGATCGAACTCTGAAGTGGATTCCTCGATCTGAGCCTTGATCTGGTTGATTCTTGCTTTGATAGCAGCAGGATCGCCCATACCGTCAACGATAATTGTGTTCTCCTTTGTTACCTTTACCTGACGTGCACTACCGAGCTGCTCCATTGTTGTATCCTTAAGCTCAAGGCCAAGGTCGGAAGTAATAACCTCACCGCCTGTAAGGATAGCGATATCACGAAGCATTTCCTTACGTCTGTCGCCAAAGCCGGGAGCCTTGACTGCTACGCAGGTGAATGTACCTCTGAGTCTGTTGACAAGGAGTGTTGCAAGAGCCTCACCCTCAACGTCCTCAGCTACGATAACAAGCTTCTTGCCTGCCTGAAGCACCTGCTCAAGAAGGGGAAGGATTTCCTGAATATTTGAAATCTTCTTGTCTGTGATAAGAAGATATGCGTCGTCGATAACTGCTTCCATCTTATCCATATCTGTTGCCATGTAAGGTGATACATAACCACGGTCAAACTGCATACCCTCAACAACGTCAACGGATGTATCAGCTGTTCTTGACTCCTCAACTGTGATTACGCCGTCTGCTGTAACCTTTTCCATAGCCTCAGCGATAAGCTGGCCGATATACTCATCAGCGGAAGAAACAGTTGCTGCATGAGCAATATCCTGTGTGCCCTTAACAGGTGTTGAGTTAGCTTTAAGAGCCTCAACTGCTGTATCAACAGCCTTTTTGATGCCGTTCTTTACTTCCATGGGATTAGCTCCGGCTGCAACGTTTTTAAGTCCCTCACGAACAAGAGCCTGTGCAAGAAGAGTAGCGGTTGTTGTACCGTCACCTGCTACATCGTTAGTCTTTGTAGCAACTTCCTTTACAAGCTGTGCGCCCATGTTCTCAAAGGGATCTTCAAGCTCGATTTCCTTTGCAATGGAAACACCGTCGTTTGTGATAAGAGGTGCGCCGTATTTTTTATCAAGAACAACGTTTCTGCCCTTGGGTCCAAGTGTGATTTTAACGGTATCGCTAAGCTTGTCGATACCCTTCTGAAGAGCCTTGCGGGCTTCTTCGCCATAAATAATCTGTTTAGCCATAAGTCATTACCTCCAAAAGAAAGTTAATTATTCAACAACTGCAAGAATGTCGCCCTGGCGGACAATTGTATATTCTTCTTTATCAAGTTTTACTTCGGTTCCGGAGTACTTGCTTGTTATAACCTTGTCGCCTACCTTAACATACATCTCAACTTCTTTGCCGTCTACCATTCCTCCGGGTCCTACTGCAACAACCTCGGCAATCTGGGGCTTCTCCTGTGCGGAAGCGGCAAGAATGATTCCACTCTTTGTTGTCTCTTCCATCTCAACGGCTTTAACAACAACTCTGTCTGCAAGCGGTTTAATAGTCATATTATATTCCTCCTTGAAATTATGTACCAGTTAAGTTTAGCACTCTAACTCCTTGAGTGCTAAAACATATTTTAGACACTTTTGCATTAAAAATCAAGGGGTTTTTTAAAAGTTCACAATTATGTTACATATAAAATAACCTTTGGTCACAATCGAACCCCTTTTTCACTATTGATTGTCACATTATTAGAGCTGCATCTTCTTTTATTATTGGCAAAGTTGCCGTTTTTTCATTTAAGAGCATTTTTATTTTAAAGATTACAGTTTTTTGTAGTATAATAACCGGGATAAATTTTTGAAAAGAGGAACTTATGATTATTAAACAGTTTTCCGAAATGCCAATTTCCGAAGAGATAAAACACGCCATAAGCGACATCGGTTTTGAAGAAGCCACAGGTATTCAGGCGGAGAGCATTCCCCTTATACTCAGCGGCAAGGACGTTATAGGCCATTCCCATACAGGTACGGGAAAAACAGCAGCTTTCAGCATACCCGCCATTGAAATTATTGACAAGGCTCTTAAAAAAGCCACTCAGATTCTCATTCTCTGTCCTACAAGAGAGCTCGCAATTCAGGCATGTGATGAAATTAAAAAGCTTACCAAGTACAAACGCTTTATAAAGACCGTTCCTATTTACGGCGGTCAGCCTATTGAAAGACAATTCGAGGCTCTTAAAGGCGGAGCACAGATTATAGTTGGTACTCCCGGCAGAGTCATGGACCATATGCGCAGAAAGACAATTTCTTTCTCTCACCTTAAAATGGTCATTCTCGATGAAGCCGACGAAATGCTCAGCATGGGATTCAGAGAGGATATTGAAACAATCCTTAAAGATGTTCCCGAGGAAAGACAGACCATTCTCTTTTCAGCCACTATGAGCGACGAGATAATGGAGATTACAAAGCTCTATCAGCATGAGCCGGAAATAGTAAAAATCACAAGGGAAGAAATCACTGTTCCAAACATCGACCAGTATTACTACGAAATTCCCGCTGGTAAGAAAACGGAGGCTTTGAGCAGACTGCTTGACAGATATAATCCCTCCCGCTCCATAGTTTTCTGCAACACCAAAAAACAGGTCGGCGATCTTGCAGAGGAACTCAGCGCAATGGGTTACTGTGTAGGCGGACTTCACGGCGACATGAAGCAGAACGACCGTACCAGAATAATGAACGGCTACCGTAAGGGAAAAATAAGTATTCTTATTGCCACAGACGTTGCCGCAAGAGGCATTGACGTTGACGATGTTGAAGCGGTATTTAACTACGACATTCCACAGGATCTCGAATACTATGTACACAGAATAGGACGTACAGGAAGAATCGGCAAACAGGGAACTGCTTACACTTTTGTATGCGGACGCAGGCAGATTTATGAGCTTCACGACATTGAGAGATACACAAAATCAAAAATTCATCTTATGCGTATACCCACAAGCGATGAACTCAGTGACGCTTTAAATGTAAAGCTTACGGAAGAAATCAGCAAAACAATCGAAGAAGGCGGTCTTGAAGAGTTTAACGAAATTCTCGACTCCCTTTTCGGAAGCTATTCATCAGTTGAAATCTGCGGCGCACTTATAAAGAAGCTGATTGAAACAGGCAGCTACAACACCCACAACAAGCATGATGATATAGCATTCGAGGAAGAGGGTAAGAAAATCCGTCTTACAATGAACCGCAGAAGCGATTCCGATCGTGACCGCCGTGGACGTTCTCAGCAGGGCGACAGAAGAAAGCAGAACACAAGAAGCGCAGCACGTGCTCCCCGCCGTGAACACACTGACGAAAGCGGAATGGATAAAATCAGCATAAATGTGGGCAAAAAGCACAGAGTAAGTGCCGCTCACATTTTAGGAGCTGTTGCAGGAGAATCGGGACTTCCCGGAAAAACTTTCGGAAGAATTGAAATACTTGAATCCTGCACCATTGTTTCAGTGCCCAAGGAGAACACCAAAAAGGTTCTCGACGCAATGAAGGGCTGCAAGATAATGGGATATAAAACAGTGACAAGAAAGCTGTAAGATATTAAAATCAAAGTCCGGCTTCTAACCGGACTTTTTCTTTTGTTTTTTTACTTGTAGAAGTTTTATTTTTGTGAGATAATAGCTGAACCAACAAAAAGGGAGGCTTTAAAATGGAACTGTGGGATTTATACACCGAGGACAGAATTTTAACAGGCAAAAGCCACGTAAGAGGCAAAGAACTGCCGGAAAATTTATTTCATTTAGTTGTTCACGTCTGGATTAAAAACTCAAAGGGTCAATATCTTATTTCTCAGCGTGCGGCAGACAGACCCACCTGTCCCCTTATGTGGGAAACCGTAGGCGGTTCCGTTTTAAAGGGAGAAAACAGCTTACAAGGTGCATTAAGAGAAGTGAAGGAAGAAGTCGGAATTGACTTATCCCCTGATAAAGGCAAACTCATTTTCTCAAAAGTGCGAAAAGCATTTGGCAGAAGAAAGTTTAACGATATACTGGACGTATGGTGCTTTGAGTATGACGGTGAAGCTCATTTAGATAAAGCCGAAACGAAAGAGGTAGAACAGTCAAAATGGCTCAGCAAAGAAGAAATCCGCAAGCTTTATGACGAAAAACTTCTTGTAGACACACTCAGCTATTTTTTTGAAAATAACGATATATAAGATAAAGCCGATGCAAAACTGCATCGGCTTTTAAGTTTGGGTGTTTACTGCTTTGAAAGCTTTTTGACCATTTCGGAATCGGGGTCAACTATTATCGTACTATAATGGTCGTATATAACCATTCCCGGTTTTGAACTGGAAGGCTTTTTAACATTTTTTACCTGAGTATAGTCTATTTCCGTTTTTGAGCTTTCCCTCGCACTGCTGAACCATGAAGCAAGTGTTGCAGCCTGAAAAATGTCTATATCCTCCGGCTCTTCTCCCTTGGTTTCCAGTATAACATGGGAGCCTGGGGCGTTTTTAAGGTGAAACCACATATCGTTTTTGGCTGCTGTTTTAAGGGTAAGTTTATCGTTTTGCAGATTGTTTCTGCCAACAAAAACCGTCTTCCCCGTATCTGTCACAAAGCGCATTGGTGCAAGAGGCTTTTCCTTTCTCGCCTTTCTTCCGCTGGTACTTCTCATCTTTATGTACCCCGCCTGTATAAGCTCTTCACGAAGAGCCGAAAGGTCCGCTTCCCCCGAACATCTGCTTAAAATGTCCATAAGTGACTGGACATACTGGAGCTCCTGTTTACCCTCAGCAATAAGCTCCGTAAGCTTCTTCTCAGCCACAAATGCTTTTTTATATTCCTTGAAATATTTCTGTGAATTCTGAATGGGAGAAAGGGCGGGACTGCACGGTATTCTCACAGGCTTATTGTCATCATAATAGTTTTCAACATCATAAAACTGTGCGCCTTTTCCCAGTCTGTACTGATTTGCGCTTATAAGCTCCGCATAAATACGCAGCTTTTCCCTATCTTCGCTTTCATTAAGCTCCGCTGTCTGCATATTAATTCTGCGGCTGACTCTTTCAATGGTATTGCTAAGAAGCCTGAACAAATCCTGAGCACGCTGATGTATTCTCTCCGCTCTGTCCTTTTCCGTATAGAAAAAGTCGAGAAGCTCAGAACATGAACTGTACTCCCTCATTTTCATTCCTTTATACTGATTAAGGGGCATAAAGGAAAAATCACGTGGCTTTGAGTCCTCACCGAACACAACCTGGGGACAGCTCTCGCCCTTGGATATTTTCTCAGACATATTCTGAAGCAAAGCTTCAAGACTGCACCATTCTTCATCACTCATAATAGCACAGGAAACATCGCAATTACCGAGCACCTCGAAAGCAATCTCACGAGCTGAAAGAGGCGAAAGTCCCTGCACTACGTTAAGGAGAGCTTTGGAAAGAAATTTATCTGAAGATTTTAAAAGGGTAATTATTGTGCTTACGTTCTCACCTTTAAGCATCAGTTTATTCTGCTTTGGAGGGAGAATATATTTTTCTCCCGGAAGTACAACTCGGTAAGAGGATTTTGAGGAATCAACACGTTTAACGGAATCTATGATGACTCCCTTTTTATCCACAAGTATTATATTGCTATGCTTTGCCATTATTTCAACGCACAGGGTATATTCCGCCGGGTCACCAAGCTCATCGGTACCTGTAAACTTTAAAAACGCAACTCTGTCGTTTTCATACTGGCTCATCCCCTCAAAGGTGCATCCGCAGAGCTTTTTTCTAAGAAGCATACACAGCATCGGAGGATTCGCCGGATTATCGGGAGCATTCTCAGTGAAATTTACTCTGGGGCTATTTGCCCTCGAAGAAATATAAAGTCTTGCGTTCCCCTCTCGGCTTCTCAGGAGAAAAACAAGCTCCTCCTTTGAGGGCTGAAAGACTTTATCCACCTTCGCTCCCTTCATTTTTTCGTTTATTTCACTGCACAAATAGTGCAGGAAAATGCCGTCAAGTGCCATTAACTGTTTTTCCTTTCGGTTTTATCAGATTGAAAGTCTCGGATTTTTCTGCTGAGACTTTTCTATTTCAATATCGGGGAATTTCTCCGAAAGAACCTTTTCGAGCTCATCGAGAATAATATTCTCCGTTTCAAAATGTCCGCAGACAAAAAGTGCCGTTCCCTGCTCTTCGCAGTCGATAAAATTATGGTGTGCGGCTTCACCCGTTACATAAGCGTCGGCATAACCTTCTGGAAGTTCCATAAGAAGTGAACCACCCGCTCCGGAACACACTGCCACAGTTTTAATTTCCCTTTCAAATGCGGAATACTGAACGCTGCCGCCCAAAGCTGATTTAAGCTTCTTTGCAAACTTTTTAACGTCAGTAGCAGGGATTTCACCTGTTACAATCATAGGAGAAAAATCGCTGTGAGCTATTTTCTTAAGACCTATTTTCTTTGCAAGCTGTTCGCTGACTCCACCTTTTGCTCCGTCAAGAGGAGTGTGAACGGAAATTACACCTATATCAGCACAGGCAAGGTTAAATACAGCCGTACCTGCTTTAAGAGCTTTAATGGGATGAAAAATCACAGGATGATGGCTCACTATAAGGTCGGCACCAGCTTCCTCTGCCTGCTCCACAACCTCTGTTGTAACGTCAAGAGTGAGCATGATTTTTTCAACCATATTATCCCCGCCGCCTACCAAAAGTCCGCAGTTATCCCATTCCTCTTTTGTATCAAAAGGATAAAGCTTATTTAAATATTCAAGAACTTCTTTTATCTTTGTCATGGTATCCGCTCCTTTATAGATTCTTTTCATAGAAAAATTTAAGACTTTCAGTTATCTGAGCCTGCTCTTCAAAATTCCTACCTGCCTCTTTGAGAGCTTCCAGTCTTCTTTCAAGATGACCCTTTGTGCGGGAAATTATTCGCTGAGCAACATCATTCTTGCAATCCGAAAGCTTACCTATGTATTTAAGTCCCGCTATGTTTTCAGTATTTTTCCCAGTATATTCGGCGCAGATTATACAGTAATCCCTGCCTGTATCGCAGACACATTTTTCTTCAATAACAGAAAATCCGTTTGTATAAAGATATTCCCTTACATCCTCGGCGTGGCTCATGGGCTGCAGAATAAGACGGATTTCATTATTCTTTATCCAGTCACAACTGGATAAAATTCCCGCTATGAGCGTTCCGCCCATGCCGGCGATTACTATATCCTCAGCTGACAAAGGCTCTATATTTTTAAGTCCGTCTGAAAGGACGAGCTTTACTTTTTCTTCTATTCCAAGTTCCCTGAGTGTTTCCCTGGCATTATTAAGGGGGCCTTCACCGATATCCGCCGCAGTTACAAAGGGACATATCCCCTCGGTTACAAGAAATGCCGCAAGATATCCGTGATCCGTTCCTATATCGGCGGCACTGCTTCCTACCCTCACAAAATCCGCCGCTCCTTTAAGCCTCGGCCGCAAAGTTACTGATGTATTTTTCATAAACTATACCTAAAAAAATCAGCCGCCCGAAAACGGGCGGCACACTTTCCCTTTTTATTTTGACGCAAGAAACTCGTTAATATTCTTTACAAGCTCATCTGCATCAACGCCGTGCACCAGGCAGGCCTGCTCCACTGTCTCTCCCCTTGATGCAGGGCATCCAAGACAATGCATTCCCATATTAAGGAAAAATGTTGCAGTTTCTCTGTTATAATCAAGAATATCACCGATTGTGGTTGTTTTATCTATCTGCATAGCTATATACCTCCTGACAATTTTCTATTTGTATTATACTGCATCGAAAACCTGTTTTCAAGTATAATATTATGCCATTAAATATTGCAAAATTAATACTACTTTTTAAGCCATGAAATATTTTCGGCTTTTAGAAATATTATCACAATAATTACAAAAATTGATTATCTCTTTTGAAAATGTCGAAATTTTAGCAAAAGTGACAAAAGCCTTCTTTATTCTCGCAGCTAATTCTAACCAGATAGTTTGTTTTTGCTATTTAAATGAAAGAAAAAATATTGTAAAATAGAGGTGAAGAAAAATTCGTTTAGGAGGATTTGTTATTATGCCGGACTTTACAAATGATTTCCAGACCATTCCCTACGGTCGCCTCGGTATTATTGCGGTTCCGGGATGCGAAGAGCTTGCGGCAAAAATTGATAAGTACATTGTTGACTGGCGCTCAAAGAGAGAGAGCGAACATAAGGAGAATATCGCTTTTGCAGGTTATGAGCGTGATTCCTATCTCATAAACGCCTCTTTCCCCAGATTCGGCACAGGTGAGGCAAAGGCTGTTATCAATCAGTCTGTAAGAGGTTTTGATATTTTCATTGTGGTTGATGTTTTCAACTACGGCTGCACCTATAAAATGTATGGTCAGGAAGTTCCTGTAAGCCCCGATGCTCACTTTGCTAACCTTAAGAGAGTTATTGCTGCAATCGGCGGTAAGGCTCACAGAATTACAGTTATTATGCCCATGCTTTATGAAGGCAGACAGCATAAGCGTTCCGCAAGAGAGTCACTCGACTGTGCACTTGCTCTTCAGGAACTTTGCAACATGATGGGCGTTGACAACATTATCACTTTTGACGCTCATGATCCCAGAGTCCAGAATGCAATCCCCCTTAAAGGCTTTGAAAACGTTCAGCCTGTTTATCAGATGATTAAAGCTCTTGTCAACAACGTTGAAGATTTCAAGATTGACAAGGATAATCTTATGGTCGTCTCCCCTGACGAAGGCGGCATGGGCAGATGTATCTACTATTCAACCGTTCTCGGTATTGAGCTCGGCATGTTCTACAAACGCCGTGACTATTCAAGAGTTGTTAACGGAAGAAACCCCATTGTTGCACATGAGTTTCTCGGCACAAACGTTGAGGGCAAGGATATCATCGTTGTTGACGATATGATTTCCTCAGGTGAATCAATGATCGAAGTTGCAAAGAAGCTTAAAGAACTCAAGGCAAGAAGAATTTTTGTCTGCTCCTGCTTCGGTCTTTTCTGCGAAGGACTTGCTTCATTCGATAAGGCTTATGAGGAAGGACTTATTGATAAGGTATTTACTACAAACCTTGTTTACAGAACTCCTGAGCTTCTTTCAAGAGACTGGTATGTTGAAGTTGATATGTCAAAATATATCGCTTACATCATTGATACTCTTAACCACGATATGTCTGTAAGCTCACTTCTCAACCCTGCTGACAGAATTTACAAGTTCCTTGACAGAAAGGGATATGAGCTTAAGCACGAGATTCTTGCTTAAATTTAAACATATCGAAACAAAAGAATTATTTGCAAAAAATTATGCCGCATCTTTTTCGATGCGGCATTTTTCTTTTATTGTTTACTGATCTTCGCTTTTAGTCATTTTGAGAAATTCTTCTTCGGTTATTATGGTTATGCCAAGTTCATTTGCCTTTCTAAGCTTGCTTCCGGCATCCTCACCTGCTAAAACATAATCGGTTTTCTTTGAAACAGAGGATGAGGCCTTACCTCCTAAAGATTCAATTATCTTTGCTGCCTCTGCTCTTTTAAGGGTTGGAAGAGTACCTGTAAGGACAAAAGTTTTGCCCTCAAATATATTTCCCTTTTGAACGTTTTCAGACTTCATATTTACTCCGCTCTCTTTAAGAGACGCAATAAGCTCTCGGCTCTGAAGAAGTGAAAAGAAATTCTCAACACTCTGAGCCATTATTTCACCAAACCCGTCAATGGAGCTTATATCTTCGGCGGAAGCTGCCATAAGAGCATCCATATCGCCGAACTTACCGGCAAGAAGCTTACCTGCTTTCTGACCTATATGTCGTATTCCAAGGGCGAAAATAAGCTTTGACAAATCGTTGCTCTTTGATTTTTCAATCGCTCCAAGAAGATTGTCAGCTGATTTCTCTCCAAGGCCTTCAAGCTCTGAAATCTCCTCTTTTGTTATGGAATAAATATCGTTTGGCGTTCTAATTATTCCCTTTTCCACAAATAGACCCAGTATTGCAGGTCCTAAGCCCTCTATATCCATTGCATCTCTTGAGCAGAAGTGAATGAGAACTCTCAAAAGCTGTGCGGGACATTCAGGGTTTGTGCATCTTATTGCCGCTTCCCCTTCTTCCCTGAAAACCTTTGCTCCGCAGGAAGGACAGATTTCCGGCATCTCATAAGGAACAGTACCTTTTCCGTGCTCTTTCACGGAAAGCACTTCGGGGATTATATCTCCCGCTTTTCTGATTATAACCGTATCGCCTATTCGTATATCTTTTTCGGAAATAAAATCCTGATTATGGAGAGTAGCACGGCTTACGCTGGTTCCCGCAAGGGTCACGGGCTCAAAGACACCCGTAGGGGTAAGCACTCCCGTTCTGCCGACGTTTATTTCGATATCCAGGAGCTTTGTCTCCTTTTCTTCCGGCGGATATTTATAGGCAACAGCCCATTTGGGGAACTTTGCCGTACTTCCCATTGCTTCACGCTGTGAAAAATCATCAACTTTTACTACGGCTCCGTCAATATCAAAGGAAAGCCCACCTCTGTTATTGCCTATATCTTCTATTTTCTCCAATGCCTCAGCTATTGTATCACACTGATAATAAAATGGCACCGTTGTAAAACCGAGAGTTTTAAGATAATCAAGGGACTCCTTATGGGAATGAAGCTCCTTACCTCTTATCTGCTGAATGTTAAAAATAAAAATTGCCAGATTTCTCTCGGCTGTTATCTTTGGATTTTTCTGTCTCAAAGAGCCTGCCGCTGCATTTCGAGGATTTTTAAAGGGCTTTTCTTCATTAAGCTCCTGTTTTTCCACAAGCTCTAAGAAAACGCTTTTCGGCATATAGACTTCGCCTCTCACCTCAATAAATTCAAGGTTTTCTTTAAGGCGTAATGGTATGGATTTTATGGTTTTGAGATTGGCAGTTATATCTTCACCTGTATCTCCGTCACCGCGGGTGGAACCACGTACAAAAACTCCGTTTTCATATTCAAGGGATACCGAAAGGCCATCTATTTTCGGCTCTACTACATACTTTACATTGCTGTTTATGTCACGTACCCTATTATCGAAATCCTCAACCTCTTCGTGGCTGAAAGCATCCTGCAAACTCTCCATACGCACTGTATGAACAACAGGCGCAAACATTTCGCTGGATTTTCCGCCTACCTTTTTAGTGGGAGAATTTGGATCAGCATACATCGGAAACCGTTCTTCCAAATCAATAAGCTCACGCATGAGCCTGTCATACTCATAATCCTCGATTTCGGGTTCATCCATATTATAATAACGATTGCTGTGATAATTTATTGTTGCGGTAAGCTCCGCCATTTTCTTTCTAATATCCTCTGACATTTTTTACCTCTTTCAGCCGCTTAGTACGGCTCATCATTAAAAATCACTTTACTTATTATAGTATAACCGCCTAAGTTTCGCAATCATTTAACGACATGCAAAACACAGGATTTTATTTTTGAGTTATCATGCCGCCCGTATCAATACCTGCGTAAACTGAAGGTACTTCTCCTACTATAAGGGTTTCAGCAGCACAGACGGAGGTTGTAACCGTAATTTTCCCCGCACTGCCCTTTGATGAAAGTATATGAATATCTGATGTGACATCTATCATTATCTGATGACGTGTCTGATTTATCCCCGCTGACTCAAATTTACTTGAAAAATCTGTAATGGCGTTTCCCGAAAGAGAGGTATAAAATTTTAAAGTCGGACCTCTTCCGGCAAAAAGCTCCATACCGAGAATTGTACCGAGAGGCAGTGAAATTTCTTCATTATCTATACCGGAAATTTTTTCCGCAATACGAAGTGAAATTTTGCTTTTGAGGGTATTTATTTTTACCGGGTCTATGGACAGAGCAGTTATTTCGCCCTGAGAATTATATGTAATATTAGCAATTTTTTCATAAGTCACCCCTTCTTCGCTGAGTACCTCCTGTACAGCTTCATTAATAGCCGTTTCGGCAAGGTTCACTGAAGCAATTTTAGCTGCATTACGCACAAGAGGCACTATTCTTATTTCAAAAAGCAAAAGAGAAACAAGAAGCAAAACAGCAGTAAGAATTAAGGCGACACCTGTTTTTCGCCTTTTTCCGAATCCTTTCATACAAAATCACCGCCTTATAAAGCATTATATGAAAATTAAAAAAAGGGGTGAAATATTAATGCTTTTTTACATGAAAAATGCCGCTTTCGGAAAGTTTTTCCTGTAAAGCGGCATTAAAGTATCAGTTAAATTTTAAAGCTAAAGGCTCACTGTTTTCTCTTAGATTTTCTCTTTACTAAAGTTCTGTTCATGTACTTTGGATTGATTACAAAAATATAAAACAGGCACACTGCAATAAATAAAATATTCCCTAAAAAATACAATTTACTGTAAAACACAAAAAGTGCAACTGACATCATAACGGTACAGTAAAGTAATTCTATTCTGATATTCTTTCTTAGCTGCTCTTTATCTTTTTCATAATGGAGATTCCAGGCCATCCAAATTGAAAATAGAAAAAGGAAAGGCAGTTTGAAGAAAAGAAAAAAAGGAATTGATATATCACCCTCTGGAGGCGTCGGATTTACGCAGGCATTAAGGGCAACCATCTGAAAAATAATGGCAAGAAGAGTAAGATTTGTGCGCAGTATTATATTTTCTTTAGGAGAAACTTTGTTTTTCGTTCCCGCAAGCTCCTCCAAAGGTACATCATAAAGGGAAGAAAGGGCAATAAGATTATCCACTGACGGGGTTGTTTGATTGTTCTCCCATTTCGTAACCGCCTGTCGGCTGACCCCTATACGCTCCGCAACCTTTTCCTGGGAAAATCCCTTATTGAGCCTGTATTGTTTAAGTTTTTCACCCAATGTCATAATTATCACCTCTTATGTCCATTGTATCAAAAGCGCCGATTTCTTCAAGCAACTATTATGCAATTATCGGTTGCGGCGATAATTTTTTACCACTGAAATTGTTTATTCAAATGTATCCGGGTCATGTCCCGACCATCCGAACTGCTCCATGGAGTTGATTCTATTCATATCCTCCACGGAAATTTCAAAATCAAAGACATCTGCATTTTCCACCATTCTTGACTGGGTAACAGTTTTAGGAAGAGGCAGAACTCTATTTTGCAGACACCAACGGATGCATATCTGCGCTATGGATTTACCATATTTCCCGGAGAGCTCCTGAAGCAGCTCACTTGCTGCCATCCTGCCTCTTCCGAGAGGACTCCATGCTTCTACAAGGATATTGTTTTTCCGGCAGCAGTCAAGTATTTCTTTCTGCATGAATCCCGGATGGAACTCTATCTGATTTACCATAGGTACAACGGAACAACTTTTTAAAAGCTCCTCAAGATGATGAACCTTGAAATTGCTTACGCCGATTGCTCTTACCCGCTTATCCTTATAAAGCTTTTCAAGAGCACGCCAGGTTTCGCTGTTTACCTTTGACCATTCTTCTCTGCTTCCCACATTACAGGGCCAATGGACAAGATACAGGTCGAGATAATCGAGTCCAAGCTTTTCCATTGTCTTATCGAAAGCAGCAAGGGCTTTATCATATCCCCTTTCGGTATTCCAGACTTTACTGGTAACAAAAATTTCGCTGCGGTCAATGCCGCTTTCACGTATGGCTCTGCCTACACTTTCCTCATTACCGTAAGCTGCGGCAGTATCAATATGACGATATCCGCATTTAAGTGCATCGGAAATGTTCTTCACAGCGGAATCACCATTTTCGATAAGCCAAGTTCCAAAACCTATTGAAGGTATTTGTGTATTATTACTAAGACTAAAATATTTTAAAGAACTGCTCATGTTTTTTCGCCTTTCATTATTAAATTTGTATTTATGATACCGTAATTTAACCTTAATTTCAATCTTCTAAATAGCAGATATACACAAAACAAGCTGTTACGCTTATACGCAGCAGCTTGTTTTTGATTTTATATACTTCTTTTGAATATTCTATTAATTCAGTTTACATACGTCTTCATGTAAGCTCTGCCCTTTGAGCGGAATAGTTTATATCCACCTTTTTCTTAAACAGCATATAATCGTATTCCGGGCACCACTGATCGCCTAACTCTACTTTATCCTTGAACGCTGCTTCATCGGCGGCAACATTAATGGCTGTTATTCCGCGAAGTTCTCCTCCGTCCTTATAAACAGTGTCCCAAAACGCATGGTGACCTATATAGGTAACGGATGAAGGAATATAAATATACGACATTGCCTGATTATAGCTAAAAGCATCTGAGCCTATATATTCAAGGCCATCAGGAAGAGAAAGATAAACTTCGCCTAAAGGTTCCTGTGATGAAAAATGAGTATCCTCATAAACGTCATCGGTTTTGTAAGTATACACGTTTTCAAGTCTTGTTGATTTAAAAAACGCAAGGGTTTCAATAGTTTTAAGACCTTCAGGGAAATATACATCTGCAAGATAAGCGTAATTAAAAGCAAGTTCATCAATTTCAGTGACAGTAGAAGGAACTACATATGTCAGAACATCTTTTTTGTACTGTTCAAATTCCGGATCTTCGACAGTCAACTCTGCCCAGTTGCCGCTTTCATCATACTGAGTAAATCCGTATTTCTCGCAGAGATATTCGTCGTGGTTTATTGGATAACATATAACCTCTGTTTTATCTTTGTTATACAAAACGCCGTCAATATCGCAATAATTCGGATTATTCTCATCTACGTAAATACATTCCAGCGCCCAACAGGAATAAAAAGCTTTGCTCTCAATTTCCGTTACCTCTGCCCCGATATTGATTACTTTCAGCTTTTCATCGCAGTTAAACGCATACTCTCTTATTGAAGTTACGGTTTTAGTTTCATCCTTCGAAAATTTAAAATTTGTCTCAGGATTATGATTGTTTTCATCCAGTGAAACAGACATAACCTTATCAATATCAAGCTCTGTAATATATCCGTTATTGCTGAATTTAGTAAGCTGATAAGTTTCACCCGTAATGTTACTGTATTCAAAAGTCTCTTTCTGCACAGTACGTACACTGAAATAGCAAGAAATCGACACAGCCACAATAATTACAAGAGTGAATATTATTTTCTTTAATGTATAATGCTTATATGACTTTTTTATATGGGGCGCCGCAAGCCCCTCTACCTGGTAAGTCCATATTTCATCATCTTTAATATCCAATACTACAGGTTCATCAGGAGTATTATTGACTTTTTTCTTTTTTCTCATTGCACTCACCACCCCATTATCCCAAATAACTTCCGGCTATGGATGTTCCTTCTTCTTCAGCCTGTTTCTCCGTAACTTCTGCACGGCGTTTTAAAACAGCCATAACTTTATTCTGCTTCTCACTGTCATAATCCCAGAAGAAATAAGGAATTGTCATAAGAAGATATCCTAAAATATCAATAGCCATGGGAATTGCGATTATCTTAATTCTCGAAGCATCAACAAACAATACATCCCAGTTGCTGTTGAAACCAAAGGTAAGGAGCAATACAGGGATAATCAGTCCTACAAAAGATGTAATTGGGCCCGTAAACCATCCGAAAACACTGGCAAAGTTTTCAAGTCGTTCACCTGACAAATACATCTGATAGTCGCCAATACGTATATTCATGTCGTGGCTGGCAGTTGTAGGTACAGTCTTGGTCATTTCCATAAAGAACAGAACCGCACAGCAAATCGAACCGCAGAGAATCAAGTTTTCACCACAGAAAATAATTGCAGCAATTATTATGGAATATCCAGCTGCTCGGGTAAGCTGATAGAAAATCATAATCTGTTTGTATGAGAATCTTCGCAGGAAATACGGTGAAAGTAAATCCGGCGGAGTTCCCGCAAAGGAAATCAGTCCCACAATAAGACCATATAGCAGTCCGCTTAGGCGGAAGGTGTAAAGATAAATAACTGTGGTAAACACAAGCATACCATTGCCTAGCGAATCCAGAAGACCAACTATATTATTAATCCACAGATATTTATTATGTAGAACACCAAACATACCGTCCCAGAACTTTATCTGAACTTTCTTTTCCAGCGGCGGCTGAGGTATTCTTTCCTTTATTCTGCCCGCAAATAGCATCGTAAAGGTTGCTGCAGTAATAAATGTTATCGGAATAACATATCTGAAAACATTTATATCAGCCCAATCATAGCGGAGCATACCGATGATCGCAGGAAGTATTATTCCAAGTAATGAATTGAAGATATGAGATATCTTTATTGGATAGCTTCTGACAAGAATACGTTCACGAAGGTTGGGACTAATACTGCGTGTACATACTTCAAGATTATTAGCAAAACCGAAAACATTATAGCAAGCAAACAAAAGGTTTGCCATCCAAACTCTCGTTGCAACATCCGGAACATTGTAAACCGGAAGCCAGCCAATAAGGATGACCATTATGCACTTAGGAAGATAATCGCAGTAAAGGGAATACTTGTATCTTCCGTATTTTGGTATAAGCTTTTTGCGCCAGAAAATATTTCGAGCACCAACCCAGCCGGTATAGAGAAAATGCGTTCCGAAAACTTTAAAACATGCCGTAGCACTTAAACCCTCAAGACCGTTGAGATAAGTAATAAAAGTACTGGTTGGATTAAAAAGCGTGGACCAGTCAAAGAAAATACAAGATAGTCCAAAAATCAGCATTGATATATACACAGCATAAAGCTTCTTTTCGGTTTTCTTCGGCAGAAAACCAAGATTGTCACAGACAAACCACCAAATAAGCGATGATATATAAGTCAGTGGCATATTAATGATATTGATTATGGAATACGTTAAATATGGCAGCTTATAATGATACATCATTAGATAACAGCCGGCAAAAAAGCTTATGTATTCCAGCGTTTTTTCTCCAACATAATTGCTACCTACAGCCACAACGATATCCGCATATTCTCTGTATGGGACATATCTGCCTTCTGCAGGCGTTTTCCAATGTGTTTTAATTTCGGTAACAAGGTCCTTAACCTTTGTCACCAATGACTTTTTGTCATCCCCCACAATTCCGCCCTCTTTCAAAATAAAATATGAATACAGTATATCATAATACAAAAAATAATACAATTATTGTTATTAAATGCAATAATTTTTGTAATATATGCGTAAAAAGGAATAGATTTTATGTATATATACGTAAAAAGAATTGCACCAAATTTACAATAAAATAAATAAATTCTAAAAAACAAACGAATATCACGCTTATGCAACTGAAAATTACATTTTATGTTTTATACGGTTGGTAGAAAAACTACAAAAAGAAGTTATAATTTAAAAAAGGAGGTATGAAAAAAATGAAAATTCAGAAAAACAATATCGCAAATAATCTTTCAATGCTCCGTCAATATCATAAATATTCTCAGGAGGAAGTAGCTGAGAAGATAGGAGTCTCACGTCAGGCAGTGGCTAAATGGGAAACCGGAGAAACAATTCCTGGGAGAAACAATTCCTGATATACTTAACTGTGATGCACTGGCTGAATTTTATAATGTTACCTTGGAAGATTTAATTCATCACGACTATAACAAAAGCAAAATTCCTATTTCACCGAAAGGAAAACATCTTTTTGGAACCGTTAAAGTAGGAGAACGTGGACAAATTGTCTTACCCAAAAAAGCCAGAGATGTATTTAAAATTAGTTCCGGTGACATACTGGTTGTGCTTGGTGATGAATCATTGGAACATCCCGGAATCGCCTTAATGAAGGAAAGTTTTTTTCTTGAAATAGCTCAGATATTAAAAACCGCCTTAGATATAACAGAAACTCAGAAAGGTGATGAAGCAAAATAATATGGATACACTCATTGAAGTTATAGGACTTTGCAAAAGTTATCCTGGATTTTTACTGGATAACATTTCGTTCAGTCTTGCTCCTGGCCGCATAATGGGATTTATAGGTAAAAATGGTGCAGGAAAAAGCACCACCCTCAAAGCAATTTTAAATATGGTTCACCCTGACAGTGGAACAGTTAAAATGTTTGGAACAGATTTTTATGATAATGAAAAGAAAAGCAAAGAACAGATAGGAGTTGTATTTGGCGGAATCGACTTCTACCCTCTTAAAAAGCTATCATCTATCACAGCCGTCACAAAGCGCTTTTATGCAAACTGGGATGATGAAGATTATCGCAAATATATAAAACTGTTCTCTTTAGATGAAAGTAAAAAATTCAAAGAACTTTCTAACGGTATGAAAGTCAAGTATCTACTTACTCTTGCTCTGTCGCACCACGCACAGCTATTAATATTAGATGAACCAACTTCCGGTCTTGATCCGGTTTCCCGTGATGAATTGCTGCATATATTCAAAAGAATTGTTAAAGACAGAAATCGCTCAGTGCTATTTTCAACACATATCACTTCCGACCTTGACCGATGCGCCGATGACATTACATATATACAGAACGGAAAAATAATTAAAAGCTGCGATAAAGAAACATTCATGGACTCTTTCAATCATCTTAGAACGCCTCAGGACAGCTGTAAATTAACGCTCGAAGAAATAATGCTTCGCACAGAAAGGAAGGAATACGATGATGAAACTGCTATATAAGGAACTAACATTGGCAGCACATCCCTCTTCAATTGTCTTCGCCTTTTTAGGATGCCTGGTTTTTGTTCCTGCATATCCATATACTGTTATTTTCATGTTCGGATGTCTCGCCGCATATCTCACTTTTTTAAACTCACGTGAAACTAACGATACTTGGTACACATCAATTCTCCCTGTAACAAAAAAAGAAATTGTAAAAGGAAAATTTCTTGTTACAGTCTTCTTTCAGCTATTTCAGTTAATGTTCTCTGTTCCGTTCGTAATAATGAGAAATCTGATTGGAATAGAAAACAATCCGGTAGGCATTGATGCAACAGCAGCATGGTATGGCTTCGGTTTAATAGTCTATTCTGTTTTTGACCTGATATTTCTTACCATATTCTATAAGAGCGGATATAAAGCCGGAAAAGCATTTATTATTGCAACTATACCAATGACTGCCCTAATGTGCCTTGGTGAAGCCTGTGTGCATTTACCGGCGTTAAATTGGCTGGACAGCTATAATACACAAGATATAGTAAAACAAATCCCCATACTTATAATCGGTATAATATGCTATTGCATATGCATAACATTAGCTTATAGAATATCAGTAAAGAGATTTGAAAAAGTTAATTTGTAAATAATCTGCTTGCTTTTATAACTTTATAATCATACATAAAGCAAAATACCTCCTGCCATCAAGGCAAGAGGTATATATATATATATATATACATAGAAAGAACACTTACACATAAACATTAATAAAGGAAACTCAAATTCTTAATGTCTGCAAAAAGCTCATAAAAACATTCAGACACAGCAAAAAGACCTGAACTTGATGTTCAGGTCATAAGTGGCTCCCCAAGTTGGACTCGAACCAACGACCCTGCGGTTAACAGCCGCATGCTCTACCGACTGAGCTATTGAGGAATATTTCGACCGGCTTAGCTTT